>NZ_CP168496.1:0-1293750 GCF_042944905.1 Psychrobacillus sp. L4 | reverse complement strand
CTTGAGCATGTAATATTTGGAATTTCCCTTTAGTTCTTTTAATATTAATACATGGACCCTTAAGTACTCTTAAGAAAATTAACTTCTGGTAAGTGTTTTGAGCTCCTTTTTTACTTTTTCAATTTTTCATTTAGTAGTTTATTCAATGTATCTATATTACTCCTTATATTACCCTAAAACATACTTCGCAATCTCAAAACAGTAATTTTAACAGTTCATTATGAATTAAGTATGAATTGTAGCTATTTTTAGAGGTAAAAAAGAATTTGGGGGAGAAGAAGTTTAATTTCTTATTATTTTTGTTTTTTTTCTTGATTTCTACGACTGTATCCATAATAATAAACAAAAAACAGATGCGGTAATGGTTAGGTAACACATCTTATTAAATTTGTAAAAATACGTATAAGAAAAGCTCAAGCGCCCTTTAAGTGCACCTGGTCTTTACTATTTCCAGAGTGCTTTGGACGTAACATTGGCTACACTATTACCGTAGTAATTTAGCTCGTGAATTTTTTTTTGGTAATCTTGTGGCAGATGTTTGTCCGTCGCTCTCTTGAAATATGTAGTGACATGGTGCATTAGGTTTGGTTAATGAGAGAATAAATCCTTTCCTATTCTTTTAAAAGCGGACGAAGAGTTGGTTTCGTCCGCTCAACGCTTCTTTAGTAATGGATGCTATCTATTTTTCTCTAGAATCAAATACTCTAATCATACACCCACTGATTCATGTATACTGCTTCCGTTAAAAGTAACAGACAGTCAAGATCAAGCCCTTGCAAGATTAGAGGCACAACTTATAAACACTAATAAAAAGCATCTCCGCTCAATAATTTGAGCGAAGATGCTTTATTGAATGACAAATGTTATTTTCAGATACCCTTCATGTTGAAGTCTTTTCTTTTATTTCAACAATCCTTCTTTTAAATCATTATGCCATTTCGAAAGCATAGGTAGATCCGCTTCCGTAATCGTTCCTGCTTCTTTTGCTGCATTGGTCAACGCATCATAATTCGTTAAACTCACAAATGAAATGCCCGCATCTTTGAATGACTCTTCAGCTTTTGATAGTCCATATGTAAATATGCTCACTACGCCAAGTACTTCTAGACCTTCTTTTTTAAGGGCTTCTACTGCTACTAAGCTACTTCCACCAGTTGAGATTAAATCTTCAATAACAACTACTTTTTGACCTGACACTACTTTTCCTTCGATTTGATTGCCTCGACCATGCTCTTTGGTTTTGGAACGAACATACATCATCGGAAGTTCTAGTACATCACTTACCCATGCAGCGTGTGGAATTCCTGCTGTTGCTGTGCCTGCCACAGCTTCCGTTCCTGGGAAGTTCTTCTCGATTGCTTCGGCTAATCCTTGGGCAATTTCTTTACGAACCGCAGGAGATGACATCGTAATTCTATTATCACAGTAGATTGGGGATTTAATACCGGAAGCCCATGTGAAAAGATCATTTGGTTTCAATTCGACTGCTCCAACTTCGAGAAGTGCTTTTGCGATTTTATTTTCTAGCGTCATGCGTTTTCCTCCCACATTTTTAATATGTTCTCGTATGCTTGAACAGGATTTTCTGCTTTTGTGATCGCTCTTCCAACAACAATATGAGATGAGCCTAGCAATCTCGCATTTGCTGGAGTAGCAACTCGTATTTGGTCATGTGCATCCCCTTCTGCTAAACGGATACCTGGAGTTACTCGTAAGAATTCGCTGCCACATGCTTCTGCAATTTTTTTTGCTTCCAGTACGGAACAGACGACCCCATCTAAATATGCATTTTTTGCTAGTTTTGCATAGTGAACTACCGATTCATCCATAGATGTTCGGATAAGTTGCTCCTCTTGCATTTGTTTTTCTGAAGTCGATGTTAGCTGAGTCACTGCGATAATGGAAGGTCTTTTATTGCCAGCTGTTGTTCCTGCTTCAAGTCCTTCGCGTGCAGCAATCATCATAGCTTCTCCGCCTGCAGCATGCACATTGACTAAGTCAGCCCCAAGTCGAGCCAACCCTTTCATCGCTTGACCTACTGTATTTGGAATATCATGTAGTTTCAAATCTAGAAATACATCATGTCCCATTTCTTTCAGCTTATAAACAATCGAAGGACCTTCTTGTAAATAAAGCTCCATCCCTACTTTTACAAATAGTGATTGTTCGAAAGATAATAGAAAGTTATAAGCATCATTTGCAGAAGCAAAATCTAAAGCGATAATTGGACTGTTTTTCATAATCGATGGCTCCTCCCAACTAAATCTGATATTGTATTATATCCAAGTTCATCTAATTTTTCTGGAAGCTGATCAATTAAATTCGGACATATAAATGGATCAACAAAGTTTGCTGTTCCTACTGCTACTGCACTTGCGCCTGCTGATATAAAGTCAATGACATCATCGATGGAAGAAATCCCTCCCATTCCGATGATTGGAATCGATACTTGTTTCGCTACGTCATACACCATTCGAAGAGCAACTGGTTTAATTGCAGGTCCAGATAATCCACCAGTAACATTTGCAATGACAGGTCGACCTGTTTTTGTATCTAATCGCATGCCAAGCAATGTATTAATCATTGTAATGCCGTCTGCTCCTCCTGCTTCTACTGCTTTAGCTATATCATTTACGTTCGTAACATTAGGAGAGAGCTTTACGTATACCGGAACAGAAGATACTGCTTTAACAGCTTTAGTTAGTTGTTCTGCTACTATTGGATCTGTCCCAAATGTTATTCCACCTTGCTTTACATTTGGACATGAGATATTTAGCTCTAGTGCATGTACATTCGGAGCTTCCGAAATGCTTTTCGCCACTGCAACATAATCTTCTGTTAATGTACCAGCAACATTTGCAATAATTGGCACATCATATTGTTCTAACCATGGAAGTTCATTTTGCATTACTTTTGTTAATCCTGGATTTTGTAATCCGATTGCATTTAACATTCCTGCAGGCGTTTCTGCTACTCGTGGCGTTGGATTTCCAAGTCTTGTTTCAATCGTTGTTGCCTTGATCATAATCGCTCCAAGCTTAGACAAATCATAAAGTTGTGCATATTCTTTCCCAAATCCAAAGCAACCGGAAGCAGGCATAATTGGATTTTTCAATGAAAGGCCCGGTAATTCGACCGCTAATCTATTCATACTTGAACCACCCCTGACTGGAACACTGGACCATCAGAACAAACTTTCACATAATCAGCTTCTGTTTTTTCTGTTGTTTCACAAACACATGCAAAGCAGGCACCAATTCCACAACCCATTCGTTGTTCAAAAGATAAATATCCTTCTTTTTCAGGATACATTTTTTCAAGTGCTGCAAGCATTGGAGTTGGACCACAGCTGTAATATACAGCGAAATCCTCTTCTAACGTTTCTAACACATTTGTAACAAAACCTGCATGACCATAACTGCCATCTGCTGTTACGATATACGTTTTACCAAGCTCATTAAATTGCTTTTCATAAAAGACAACATCTTTTGATTGAAAGCCGAGTACGTGAATTGGCTGGACTCCTTTTTCCACTAGTCTTTTTGAAAGCTCATATAGAGGCGGTACTCCAATTCCTCCTCCAACAAGGAGCGCTTTCTGACCAGCTTCCACTTTGTCAATAGGAAAACCTTTACCAAGAGGTCCAAGTACATCGACCTGGTCCCCTTGTTTTTTTTCAGAGAGGAGTGTTGTTCCCCTTCCATCTGCACGGTAAATCATTGTAAATTCAAGCGTTTCTTTGTTAATAGAAGAAATACTGATTGGTCTTCTTAGTAAAGGTTCCATTTGATCAGACACACGTATATGGACAAATTGTCCGGGTTGTCTCATGTCCAGTACATGTTGTCCTATTAATGTTAGTTCAAAAATGTTCGTCGCAATTTTTTTCTGTTTTACGACTTGCATTTGTCCTTGTCTAATCATGCACGAACCTCCTGATGTTTCATCGTCTCTGTAGAAAATGTCATGGATTCAATCACTCGCAGCATTGCCTCAGCAGTATCTAGAGAAGTTAAACATGGAATGCCATTTTCCACAGATTCTCTACGAATACGGAAACCATCTCGTTCTGGCTGCATACCTTTTGTTAATGTATTAATAACAAACTGAGCATTTCCTTTTTGTATTACATCTAACAGTGTAGTTCCTTTAGATCCAATTTTATCTACGATGTCTACTGGGATACCAGCTTTTCGAATTGCTTCTGCCGTTCCTGCCGTAGCAATGATGCGAAAGCCAATGTTATTGAATCGCTTTGCAATCTCAGTAGCTTCTTCCTTATCTTTATCTGCTATAGTCATTAGCACTGATCCGTGATCTTTTATTTCCATTCCTGCAGCTACTAACCCTTTATATAATGCCTTTTCTAGCGTAATGTCTTTCCCCATTACTTCTCCAGTAGATTTCATCTCTGGTCCAAGCGTTATGTCTACTCGGCGTAGTTTTGCAAAGCTGAAGACTGGAACTTTCACATATACTCCTGGACTATTTGGAGCAAGTCCTGGTTTGTATCCTTGCTCTACAATCGATTGTCCTAAAATGGCTTTGGTTGCAATATTAGCCATTGGAATCGACGTAATTTTACTCAAGAATGGTACTGTACGACTTGAACGCGGGTTTACTTCAATTACGTATACTTCATCCTTTGATATGACATATTGGATATTCATCAAACCAACAATTTTTAATCCTTTTGCAAGACGAGTTGTGTAGTCCACTAATGTGTCGATATGTTGCTGCGATAGTTTTTGCGGTGGATATACAGCGATAGAGTCACCGGAGTGAACTCCTGCGCGTTCAATATGTTCCATAATTCCAGGAATCAATACATTCTCACCATCACAAATGGCATCTACTTCCACTTCTGTTCCGGTTAAGTAACGATCGATTAACACTGGTTTTTCTGGGCTTGCTTCTACTGCATGTTCCATATAATGTTTAATCTCGTCTTCGTTATAGACGATTTGCATCGCACGACCGCCAAGTACATAAGATGGTCTTACTAATACTGGATATCCGATATCTTCTGCAATTACTACTGCTTCTTCTACAGAAACTGCTGTTTTTCCAAGTGGTTGAGGAATACCTATTTCGTGTAGTGCAGCTTCAAACTTATTACGGTTTTCTGCACGGTCAATATCTTCTAGTGTTGTACCTAGAATTTTTACGCCTCTTTCTTCTAATGCTTCCGCTAGATTAATAGCCGTTTGTCCACCAAACTGGACTACTACCCCTTTTGGCTGCTCCAAATCCACAATATGCATAACGTCTTCTTCAGTTAATGGCTCAAAGTACAATTTATCTGAAATAGAAAAATCTGTCGAAACCGTTTCAGGGTTGTTGTTTATTATGATTGCCTCATAACCTGCTTCTTTAATCGCCCAAACAGAGTGCACCGTTGCATAGTCAAATTCTACCCCTTGTCCGATGCGGATTGGACCAGAGCCTAATACGATAACACTTTCTTTGTTTGTACGAATGGATTCATTTTCTTCTTCATATGTTCCGTAAAAATACGGAGTTTCTGATTCGAACTCTCCTGCGCAAGTATCAACCATTTTATACACTGGTACAATGCCATGCTCTTTCTTGAAATTATACACATCAATTTCTTTTACGTTCCAATACTTAGCAATCGTTTTGTCCGCAAAGCCCATACGTTTTGCTTTATATAATACTTCTTTATCATATGGATTTGCTTGAACTACTTCTTCATATTTCACGATGTTTTGTAGTTTATTCAAGAAGAATAAGTCGATTTGGCTCCATTCATTGAGTGTTTCCACTGAAACCCCTCTACGAAGTGCCTCGCCGATGAAGAATAAACGCTCGTCACCTGCACGACGGATACGTTTTTCCATCCACTCATCTGTAATCGATTCACTGTTTTTCATTTCGATATGGAAATGTCCAGTCTCTAGAGAGCGAACTGATTTAAGAATCGCTTCTTCGAATGTACGTCCTAAAGACATTACTTCACCAGTTGCTTTCATTTGAGTTCCTAGATTACGTTTGGCAGATTCAAATTTATCAAATGGCCATCTTGGAATTTTAGCAACGATATAATCTAATGCTGGTTCAAAGCATGCATATGTTTTTTCTGTTACCGGGTTCATCATTTCATCTAATGTTAGACCTACTGCTATTTTCGCAGCAAGTTTTGCAATTGGATAACCAGTTGCTTTGGATGCAAGGGCGGAAGAACGACTTACACGTGGATTCACTTCGATAATAAAGTAATTGAAGCTATTTGGATCAAGGGCAAGTTGCACGTTGCATCCACCTTCAATTTTTAGTGCACGAATAATTTTTAATGATACATTACGAAGCATTTGATTTTCACGGTCCGATAAGGTCTGCGTTGGAGCAACTACGATTGAATCCCCTGTGTGAATACCCACTGCATCCACATTTTCCATATTACATACAACGATCGCATTATCCGCCGAGTCGCGCATAACCTCATATTCAATTTCCTTATATCCAGCAATTGATTTTTCAAGTAAACACTGTGTTACTGGGCTATATTTTAACCCACTTGTCACGATTTCCGCTAGGTCTGTATCGTTATTACAAATTCCGCCGCCAGTTCCACCTAGTGTAAAAGCAGGACGCACAATTACCGGGTATCCAATTCTTTCAACAAATGCTTTTGCTTCATCCAAGTTGTGAATAATATCACTTTCAGGTACAGGTTCACCTAATTCATTCATTAATGTACGAAATAAATCACGGTCTTCTGCTTTATGAATTGCTTCTAGCTTTGTTCCTAAAATTTCTATTCCTAATTCATCTAAAATACCTGATTCATCAAGCGCAATTGCCATATTTAATCCCGTTTGTCCACCAAGTGTTGGTAGAATGGCATCCGGACGTTCTTTACGAATGATTTTACTCACAAATGGCAATGTGATTGGTTCGATATATACTTTATCCGCGATTTCTGTGTCCGTCATAATGGTTGCTGGATTCGAATTCACTAGAATGACACGATATCCTTCTTCTCTCAATGAAATACATGCTTGTGTTCCAGCATAGTCAAATTCAGCTGCTTGACCTATAACAATTGGTCCTGATCCAATTACTAATATCGTTTCTATATCTTTACGTTTAGGCATGTGAATTCTCCTTTTTGCTTTCTAGTATCATTGTTTCGATAAATTGGTCAAATAAGTGGGAAGAATCCTCAGGTCCTGAAGAACCTTCTGGATGGAACTGCACGCAGAACACTGGGAATTTTGTATGTCGTACCCCTTCTACAGTACCGTCATTTAAAGCAATATGTGTAATTTCTAAATCTGTATTTGCAATGGAATCTGCATCAATTGCATAGCCATGATTTTGTGAAGTTAATTCTGTTCTCCCTGTAGTTAAATCTTTAACTGGATGGTTTCCTCCACGATGTCCAAATTTCAATTTGAAAGAGGTTGCACCACTTGCAAGAGAAATAAGCTGATGTCCCAGACATACACCGAAAATTGGAACTTGGCCAATAATCTCTTTAACCATTTCAACTACTTCTGGAATATCGGTTGGATCTCCAGGTCCGTTTGAAAGTATTACACCATCAGGATACATGCCCAAAATATCTTTTGCAGATGTATTGTAGGGTACGACAATGATGTCGCAATCACGTTTGTTTAATTCTCTTAAAATACCATGCTTCATACCAAAGTCTACGAGTACAACTTTTTTCCCGCGTCCTGGACTTGGATATGAACGAGTGATGGAAACTTGTTCTACTTGGTTTTTAGCAATTTCTGTAGCTTTCAATGCTTCCACTACTTCCTCTACATTAACTTCTTCTCCAGCTTTTGTTAGCTGCCCCTTTAAAGAGCCATGCTTACGAATTATACGTGTTAATTTTCTAGTATCAATTCCTTCAATTCCAGGAATATTTTTTGCCTCTAAAAATTCGCTTAATGTACCTGTACTTCTGAAATTTGATGGTTGCTCAGCCAATTCTCTTACTACTACTCCAGATAAACCAATTTGAATCGCTTCAAAATCATCGGGATTCACTCCGTAGTTGCCAATCATTGGATATGTGAACGTTAGAATTTGTCCACAGTTAGAAGGATCCGAAATCGATTCTTGATAGCCAGTCATTCCAGTAGTAAAGATAACCTCTCCGATTGTTCCTTCTTCACTACCAAATGAGTACCCTTTAAATGCTGTACCATCTTCTAAAATTAAGTATCTCGTTTTCATGCGTTTTCCTCCTGCCATACGATTTCTCCGCTATAGATGGTGACTTGTGGCCAACCTGTGCATACCCAACCGTTAAATGGTGTATTTTTTCCTTTTGATAAAAATGCTTCTTTATCAATTGCTTGTTCTTTTTCTAGATCAATTAATACTAAATCCGCTGGTGCTCCGACTTCTAATTTTCCAAACTCAAATCCAAAAACTTCAGATGGTTTAGTCGTTAAATATTCTAGCAATTGTTTTAAAGTCCACTCTCCACTTTTCACAAAATGGGTATATAACAGTGGGAACGCTGTTTCTAAACCGACAATACCAAATGGTGCCTTTTCAAATCCATTTGCTTTTTCTTCCTCTGTATGTGGTGCATGATCTGTTGCAATGAAATCTAAAGTTCCATCTAGCAAGCCTTCACGCAATGCAAGCATATCTTCTTTTCCTCTAAGAGGTGGATTCATTTTCCAGTTTGCATCATTGGATGGTATATCATCTTCACATAGTAATAGGTGATGGGGACTTACTTCAGCTGTAACATGTATACCTGCTTTTTTAGCATCACGTATCACTCTTACTGATTCTTTTGTACTGACATGACATACATGGTAATGAGCTCCTGCAGCTTCTGCGAGTAAACTATCTCGCGCAATATGTACTGATTCTGAAACAGAAGGAATTCCTTTTAATCCAAGTTCTTCGTTTCGTTTTCCTTTATGCATCACTCCTGCGTAAATAAGTGTATTATCTTCACAGTGTGCGACAACTGGGATATGTAGTTTTGCTGCTTCTTCCATCGCTTCCAACATCGTACCTGCAGCCTGAACTCCTACACCATCATCTGTTAGAGCAAATGCGCCAAGTTTTTTCAAAGCTTCGATATCTGTTCTTTCTTTCCCTGCTTGTCGAATCGTAATCGATGCGTATGGCAAAACCCGAATAAGTGCATTTTTTTCAACTAAATCTAATACATGAGAGAAGTTTTCAACTGTATCAGGTACTGGTCTTGTATTTGGCATGGCACAAATAGTCGTATAGCCGCCTTTTGCTGCAGCTTTTGTTCCTGTTTCAATCGTTTCTTTTTGTTCGCCTCCTGGCTCGCGTAAATGGACATGCACATCGATAAATCCTGGCGAAAGAAGCATTCCTTTACCATCAATTACTTGTGCATGATCTTCCGTTTCATTCGCTCCGATTTTAGCAATTTTTCCGTTTTCAATTAAGACGGACGTAATTTCTAACTCTCCCTCATTGTTAATAACTTGAACGTTTTGAATAATTTTTGTCATTCTATTCTCTCCCTTTCAAAATCATTTCAATGACTGCCATACGAATGAATACACCATTTTCCATTTGTTTGAAAATTCTAGAACGTTCACATTCCACAATTTCACTTGCAATTTCCACATCACGGTTCATCGGAGCAGGATGCATAATTATGGCGTTTTCTTTCATTCTTTTTTCTCTTTCAACTGTTAAACCATACTGTTGATGATATTCAGCTTTAGAGAAATAAGATTTACCATCATGCCTTTCATGTTGTACTCTTAGCATCATCATCACATCACTAGACTCAATTACTTCATCAATATTATAAGTTGCTTCAAATTCCGCGTTACAATTTGGCGGACACACGAAATTAACTTTCGCACCAAGTCTAGAAAATGCATCTTCGTTTGAACGAGCTACTCGGCTATGTGCAATATCCCCTACGATGCTAATAACTTTATTTTCAAAAGTTCCAAATTCCTGTTGTATTGTCAATAAATCGAGCAAACTTTGAGTAGGATGATTTCCTGTTCCATCTCCACCATTGATAATGACCGGTTTTACTTTACCTATTAAATCATCAAAAAAATTATTTTGTTCATGTCTGATCACTAGCGCATCTACACCAATAGATTCCAATGTTTTGACCGTATCATATAGTGTTTCACCTTTTAACGTACTAGAAAAACCTGCATCAAAGGGGAGGACATTTAAATGTAACTTTCTCTCTGCCATTTCAAAGCTCATTTTCGTTCGTGTGCTCGGTTCAAAAAATAAATTAGCCATAGTATAATCTTGCTTTAATTGAGAACTAGCACCTTCACGGAATAATTGCGCTTGTTTTAAAATAGACATTATTTCTTCTACAGTTAAATCTTTCATTGATAATAAGTTTTTCATCTTTATCCTCCTCTATCAAAAGAACCTTCTCGAAAAAGTCTCGAGAAGGTTCGTTTTTACATAGAAGAGTATAGGGTACTTTTGTAAAGTCCCTGCTCTTCTATTCGAACCTTTCGTTGACTCTCTGGACAACTATTTAAAAGGTCATTTATTCAGTTTTATCCATACCTGCTATTTGTTCATCTTTTCTACCTGGCAATACCAAGTTTAATAGAACCCCGATGATTGCTGCTAAAGCCATACCTTCGATACTTAATGATTCCGATACAACAAACTTAGCTCCACCAATACCGATTACTAAAATAACGGAAGCTATAACTAAATTACGATTATTTCCAAAGTCAATATTGTTTTCAACTAACATGCGCAGTCCACTTGATGCGATAATACCGAACAACAGTATGGACACCCCACCAAGAACTGCCGTAGGGATTGTAGAGATGACTGCCATTACTTTCCCTAAAAACGAAACAGCAATTGCAACTACTGCAGCACCACAAATTACATACACACTATATACTCGAGTGATTGCTAGTACGCCAATATTTTCACCGTATGTTGTTTTTGGTGGACCACCAATTAAAGAACTGATAAATGTTCCAAAACCATCCCCTAGTAAAGAGCGATGTAAACCAGGCTCTTTAATATAATCTCGATTTACTACTTTCCCAAGCACTAATTGGTGTCCAATATGCTCGGAGATTGTTACGATAACGATCGGTACCATGACTAATAACAATTTAGATGTAACGACGAAATGATAATCTACACCGGGAATTAAGAATGGTGGTAAAGCAAACCATTTTGCATCATGTACTGCAGAGTAATCTATAATTCCGATAGCAGCAGAATATATGTAACCAACGATTAACCCGATTAAAATCGGCATTGTACTTAATATGTTTTTAAAATAAATGGTGCAGAAGATTGCTGTGAACAATGTTACTAATGCTGCTGAAAAGTGCAGGGAACTATATACTTTTATATCAGTACCTTCTACTGGAATGTTCATGGCCATATCAACCGCTACTCCTGCAATACCTAAACCAATAACCATGATAACCGGTCCAACAACGATCGGTGGTAATAGCTTCAAAATCCATTTATAACCACTTTTCCAAATAATGAGTGACACTATCCCATATACTAATCCGACGAACATTGCACCAATCATTGCGTTACCAGGTTCGGTCTTATCATTCGTAGCAATGAGGATTGGAGCAATGAAAGCAAACGAAGATCCTAAATATGCCGGTACTTTAAACTTTGTAATCATCAAGAAGAATATTGTAGCGATGCCGCTTGTAAGTAATGCAATTGCAGGACTTAATCCAACTAGCTGTGGTACTAAAATTGTCGAGCCAAACATGGCGAACATATGTTGAAAACTTAATGTGATCAGTTGTCCTCCTGATGGCTTTTCATTAACATCTAAAACTGCATTTGACATGGATTATTCCTACCTTTCCCAAAACATTTCTTATTCAAAAATTGTTACTGCGTCCATTTCATCTGTTTCGATAACTTGCACTACAATTCGTTCATTGCTTGACGTCGGTATATTTTTACCTACGTAATCCGCTCTTATCGGTAGCTCTCTGTGACCCCTATCTATTAATACCGCAAGTTGGATCTGGGCAGGTCTTCCTAAATCCATGACAGCATCCATTGCTGCGCGAACCGTTCTTCCTGTATAAAGTACATCATCTACTAAAATCACTTTTTTATTCGTTACATCATGTGTAATATCCACTTGTTGAACGAGCGGCTCATTTGAATCATTTTTCAATGAGAGATCATCTCTATATAATGTAATATCAAGCTCACCTGTTTTAATTGCTTTACCCTCGATAGTCTCAATCTTCTTAGCTAGCCTCTCTGCTAAAAAAGCACCTCTTGTTTTGATACCAACTAAAATGCATTCCTCAATCCCTTTATTACGTTCGATAATTTCATGTGCAATTCGTGTTAGCGCTCTATTCATTGCTTGTTCATCTAAAATACTTGCTTTCTCCGCCATTGTTATCCCCCTATTTTGTAAAATAAAAAACCTCTTGAGCTGAGATGCCCAAGAGGTTGTATATGCGTCATTAATTAAGGTAACTACACATTAAAGTCCGCAGACCAATAGTGTTCGTCACGTTCACATGTACCTTCTCAGCCTCTCTGGACCGTTATTAAAGGTGAAGCTATTTTGTTTTCTAAAAGTAGTATAAAGGATTAATCTTCTTTAATCAATGATTGTTTTCTTAAATCTTGCAATAAATTTGTGTAATCATCTGGAATTGGATAAGAGAACTCTAAATATTCACCCGTTTTCGGTTGAATAAATCCTAATAATCCTGCATGCAAAACTTGTCCATTAAAATTGATTGTTTTCTTTGGACCATATTTTGGATCTCCAGCTAAAGGATACCCAATATATTTCATATGCACACGTATTTGATGTGTTCTTCCTGTTTCCAATTGACATTCAACTAATGTGAATTTATCCAAACGTTCCAATACGCGGAAATGTGTAACAGCGTGTTTTCCATTATCCACTACAGCCATACTTTGTCGCTCTTTTTTATCTCGTCCTATTGGAGCATCAATTGTGCCTTTATCATGGGGAATACGACCATGCACAAGCGCAATATATTTGCGAGTAACTGTTTTCTTCACCAATTGATCGACTAATGAAACATGGGCTACATCATTTTTCGCAACCATTAATAATCCGGTCGTATCTTTATCAATCCGGTGAACAATTCCTGGACGCATAACACCATTAATGCCAGATAAATCTTTTATTTGATGCATTAGACCATTTACAAGCGTCCCACTTATATGTCCTGGTGCAGGATGAACAACCATTCCACGAGGTTTATAAACAACTAGTACATCTTCATCTTCATACACAACTTCTAAGTTTAAGTTTTCTGATACAATATCCAGTTCAATTGCTTCAGGGGGAGCTACAACTATAACATCCCCTTCCTTCACTTTATAATTTGATTTGGCTGCTTCTTTATTTACGAGTACATGTCCGTCTTTTATAAAATTTTGGATTTGAGTACGTGACCAATCCGTTTCAAAAGATGCAATTGCTTTATCAATTCGTTCTTTTGTCTGTTCTTTTTCTATTATAAATGTTAACTCTTCCATTACTTCACCTTTTTCTTTCCATCTCGTTCTTCTTTAATTATGAATAATATGATAATCACAACACCTATTGTCAAGGAAGCATCTGCAATATTAAAAATAGGAAAATCGTAATTTATAATTGGTATTAACACATGCACAAAATCCACAACTTCGTTTCTCCAAATACGATCGATAAAATTCCCAATTGCTCCACCTAATAGCATCATTAAACCAACCTGAAACATTGGCTTTCCTTTTGCTTCTTTATGAAAATAATAAATAATGGCAATAATGACGACAATCGTGATGATTGTAAATAACCCCATTTGGCCTTGTAACATTCCCCATGCGGCACCACGATTTCGATGAGAAAGTAATTCAAAGTAAGGATCTAAAATAGTGATTCGTTCGCCAAAAACCATATTTTTTACAATCAGCCATTTTGTCCACTGATCAAGCGCAATAACAAATGCGGCAAGTCCATAAAATTTCCACACATTATTTCCCCCAATATCAAATTCGCCTTGGCATATTTACGTCCAGATTTTATCGAGCGCACTCGATAAATTCCTCTAAAAATCTGTGACATCCGCCGTAAGCTTTAACTTTATTAACTGGGGTTTGAACTCCAACTAAAAAAAGTTAACAGAATCTAAACTAGTTTACCATACAAAGTAACCCTAAGTAAAAGTGCAGGATAAAATTCATCCAAAATAAAAAGCGTGGTCCTACTAATTTAGGACCACATTCATTACATTAAATATAATGTTTTTCTACAACTTCCGCACAACGAGTACATAATGTTGGGTGTTTTTCATTTGTACCAACTGTTTCAGAAATTGTCCAGCAACGTTCACATTTTTCTCCGTCTGCTTTTTCAACTAAAACAGAAGCATTTTCAAGCGCTAAACTATTTTCTGGTGCGTCTTGTTGAGCACCACCAAGTGCAAATTGCGATACGATGAATAGTTGAGCAAAGTCAATTGCATCTGTGTCAAACAATACTTTCAATTCATCTTTTACATACAATGTTACTTTCGCTTCTAATGATTTACCGATAGTTTTAGCATTTCGAGCTTCTTCTAATGCTTTTAACACATCATCACGTAATTCCATGATTTTATCCCATTTAGCTGCTAACGCTTCAAACGCTGGATCTTCAATAGCTTTTGGCATATCTGTCAGTTGAATACTTTCTTCTGTCTTATTTTCTAAATAAGCCCATAACTCATCTGTTGTATGAGGTAAAATCGGCGTCATCAATTTTAATAAAGCAAGAAGTGTATCATACATTACGGTTTGCATTGCGCGACGTTCATGGTCATCTTGACCATAAATATATACAACGTCTTTGGCGATATCTAAATAGAATGAACTTAGCTCACCTGAAACAAAGTTATTTACAATATGGTAAACACTTGCAAAATCATAACGCTCATATGCCGCTTCCACTGTTTTAATTACTTCCTGTAATTTCATATACATATATTGATCTACTTCACGGAGATCCTTAAATTCCACACGGTTATTCTCTGGATGGAAATCACTAACATTACCATGCAAGAAACGGAATGTATTACGGATTTTACGATACACTTCAGATACTTGTTTAAATATAGCATCAGATACACGAACGTCTGCAGTATAATCTACAGATGCAACCCATAAACGAACGATATCTGCTCCAAGTTGATTGATCACTTTGGAAGGTACGATAACGTTCCCAAGAGATTTACTCATTTTACGTCCATTTCCATCTAGCGTAAATCCATGGCTTAATAATCCTTTGTAAGGTGCATGACCAAACATTGCCGTACTTGTGATTAATGATGAGTTAAACCAACCACGATATTGGTCAGATCCTTCTAAATACAAATCAGCTGGAAATACTAAATCATCACGTTCTTCTAACACCCCTTGATGACTTGATCCAGAGTCAAACCAAACGTCCATAATATCTGTTTCTTTCGTGAAAATACCATTTGGACTGCTTGGATGTGTAAATCCTTCTGGAAGCAATTCTTTCGCTTCTTTTTGGAACCAAATATTAGAACCATGTTCACGGAATAATTTCGATACATGTGAAATTGTCTGTTCTGTCAGGATTGGTTCCCCATCCTCCGCATAAAATACAGGAATTGGAACTCCCCATACACGCTGACGAGAAATACACCAGTCTCCACGATCGCGAATCATGTTATAAAGTCTAGTTTCACCCCAAGCAGGTGTAAATGATGTATCACGGATTGCTTGCAATAATTCATCTCTAAAAGATTCGATTGATGCGAACCATTGTGCTGTTGCACGATAAATGACTGGTTTTTTTGTGCGCCAATCATGTGGATATGAATGTGTAAAGAAAGTAAGTTTTTCAAGAGCCCCTACTTCTTCTAGTGCTTCTGTAATTGCTTTGTTTGCTGTGTCATAGAATAATCCTTCGAACCCAGGTGCTTCTGCAGTCATCACACCACGGTCATCTACTGGACATAGTACATCTAATCCATAAGCCTTCCCCACATAGAAGTCATCTTCCCCATGTCCAGGAGCTGTATGCACACAACCTGTACCTGATTCAGTAGTTACATGCTCCCCAAGAATTACAAGTGAATCTCGGTCATATAAAGGATGTTTAGCAACAAGTCTATCCATATCTTTCCCGACTACTGTCCGTTCTACTGAATATTCTTCCCAACCTAGCTCAGTAGCGACAGATTCCACTAAATCTTTTGCCACTACAAATTTTGAATCCTTTGCTTGAACGACAGCATACTCTACAGCTGGATGCAACGAAATAGCCAAGTTTGCTGGAATTGTCCAAGGAGTTGTCGTCCAAATAATAATTTTTGTACCCTCATCAAGAATACCTTTTCCATCTGTTACAGCAAAGCTAACATAAATAGATGGTGACTTTTTATCTTGGTATTCAATTTCTGCTTCCGCTAGTGCAGATTCACTAGAAGGTGACCAATAAACTGGTTTTAGCCCTTTATAAATATATCCTTTTTTCGCCATTGCGCCGAAAACCTCGATTTGACGAGATTCAAAAGCTGGCGTAAGCGTTACATATGGATTTTCCCAGTCTCCACGAACACCTATACGTTTAAATTGCGTGCGTTGGTTACTAATTTGTTCATACGCATATTCTTCACAAAGCTTTCTGAACTCTGCTAAAGACATCTCTTTGCGTTTTACACCTTTATTTGTAAGTGCTTGTTCAATTGGTAGACCATGTGTATCCCAGCCCGGAACGTAAGGGGCATTGAAACCACTCATTGATTTATATCTTACAATCATATCTTTTAATACTTTATTTAGTGCATGACCCATATGCAAATCACCATTTGCATAGGGAGGACCATCATGTAATACGAAGAAAGGACGACCTGCTGTTCTTTCTTGTACTTTTTTATAAATATCCATTTCAGCCCATTTTGCTTGAATATCTACTTCTTTCACTGGTAAATTTCCACGCATTGGGAAATCTGTTTTCGGCATTAATAATGTGTCTTTGTACTCCATTCATAATTCCTCCTTTATTTAATCAACGCCTTAGCGTATTTGCTTCCGCTTCACTTTGTTTCAGCTCCGCAGAAAACATTTGCTTCTGAGCATGTTTTCTTTATCCAATAGGATTTATTACCCTATTGGATAAAACAAAAAAACTCCTCATCCCAAAAAGGGACGAGAAGTTATTACTCGCGGTACCACCCTACTTGCGATTTCCTAAAAAAATCGCCGCTTAGTATGCCATAACGGGACATAATCCGAAGACACTTAGCCTCATTGTTTTAAGTTCAGTGTCTTTGCTCAAAAGTGATGATCTAAAAAAGTTCCATTGCTTGAGCTCGCACCATCCCCAAGTCGCTTGTTCGAAATCTTATTTAGACGTCTTTTTCAACGCATATTTATATGATATGAAATAATTATAGGAAAAGTAAGCGAATCAGTCAAGAAATGTATTAGTCCTCCGTTATAGAAATTCTATCTATATCCGTTGTATCCACATCATATTCCATTAAATGATTCCAGTCATCCGTATTGATTAAATCTAATTGGGCTTCTACGAGCATTTTGAAACGATTCCGAAAAACTTTTGATTGTTTTTTTAGTTCTTCAATTTCAAGTGCGATTCTTCTTGCTTTTGTAAGTGCTTCATTCACAATACGGTCTGCATTTTTTTCTGCTTCTTTTACAATTAGTTTTGCTTCTTTTTGAGAGTTTCGACGAACTTCCTCTGCTGCTTCTTGTGCGACAACAATAGATTTATGTAAAGTCTCTTCAATCGATGTGAAATGCCCAACTCTTTCGCTTGATGATTTCAGTTTTATTTCCAGTTCTTTTTTCTCTTTTGTTATAATTTCAAGATCTTTCATAATTTGATCTAAAAATTCATTTACTTCATCTTCATTATATCCTCTGAATCCTTTGCTAAATTCCTTGTTATGTATATCAAGTGGTGTTAATGGCATATATTCCATCTCCTTTACTTTTCTAGCATTCTTATTCTCTATTATACATTTAGGTTAGAGCAAATTCATCAAAAATCAACTATATTTATTTGATTATTTAATTTTTTGTTCTAAGCGACCAATTTGTAGTCTAATTTTGTCTTTTTTTGTTCTGCCTTCAATCATTAAAATTTTGACTCTACCTAGCCCTCGAATGGAAATTAAATCTAATTCTTGCAGTTCCATAGACAGTTGATCTTTCTCTGTCCAGTTAACCTTTACTTTTCCGCTTTGAATGAGCGTAGATGATTTCTGACGAGAAATATTAAAAACCGCTGAAATAACAGTATCTAATCTTAATGAACTCACCGTTAAAGATTCGGATGTCCATTCCTCCCGTTGCGAAAAATAATTTAGTCTATCTCCTACTAGTTCAATTTGAACTTTAACTTTTCCAATTGCCGTGTAGTTTGCTCGCACATAGTCTAACACTTCTGTTGCAACGACAAATTGAATTGCTCCATCTTCCACTCGAATGTCACCAAACTTGCTTCGATCAATCCCTAAGGACATCATCGAACCTAAAACATCTTTATGTTGTAATGTAACAAACTTTTTAGGATATTGAATTTCCACGACAGTCAGAGTAAAATCCGCATCTGACGGCACATAATAAGAAGGATATAGAAGCACTCTTTTTCTTTCCACTTCGTCCAACCCTCCATTTTCTGCAACTTCTATATCCCCATACTGTCTTCGCAAAGTGTCTACAATAAATTGTTGTCTAGGATCTAAAAAGTCTGTTAACTTAGGCGCATATCGATTCTCAACTTCTCGCAGCATATTAACAATTTGTTCTATGAATGGCTGCTCTTCTTTTCTAAAATGTTGCATAACATTTTCCATGTTCATATTCCCTCTCGAATATAGTAAAAAACCCCACTGAAGTGAGGTTTAAAAAAAGGATACTAAAGATATTATTCCTTTTATTGCAATATTCAATACAAAAATCGCAACAATAGGTGATATATCGATCATTCCGATTGGAGGAATAATCTTTCTGAATGGTTCTAAATATGGTTCGCAAATTTTCCCTAAAAATTGTCCAAAGCTAGATTGCTGTATACTTGGGACCCATGACATAAAAATATATACGATTAATGCATAGGTATAGTATTTAACTGCATAAATTAACAAGATTAAAACTGTGGTCATAATAGTATTAACTCCTCTATCAATCTAGGTCGTTGTAATAATAATCCGATATTGCTCCAGCCACTTCTACTGAATCTGGTGCACACAGGAAAATATCCGTTCCTATTCGTTGAATGTCTCCACCTAAAGCGTACACTGTTCCACTTAAAAAGTCGATGATTCTTATTCCTTGGTCTTTATCAATGCGTTGTAAATTTACAATAACAGCTTTTTTACTCTTCAAATGTTCGGAAATATCTTGGGCTTCTGCATAAACGCGTGGCTCGATTAGAATTACTTTGGAAGACTTTTGCACATTTTGAATACTTACCAGATTAGATGCGGCTGTTTCTTTCGTTACTGTATTAAATTTTCGTTCTTTTGTGGAGGGTCTCACCGATTGCTGTCGCATTTGATGTTCCACCGGTTTTTGCTGTTGAGGTTTTGGCTGCTGATCTGTTGAAGTTTCTTCATCCTCTTCCAAGTAGAAGAAATTTTTCATCCAGTCTTTCATGCTCATTTAACTTCCTCCCTCTCTTTACCGACTAAAGCTGTTCCTATTCGTACAAAGGTTGCGCCTTCTTCTATTGCAATTTCATAGTCACCCGACATCCCCATCGATAATTCCGTACAAGGTGCATGTGGTAGTTGTTGTTTCGAAATTTTTTCCTGTAATTGTTTTAAATTACGAAAGACAGTACGGATGACAGTCTCATTTTCCGTATTTGGAGCCATTGTCATTAATCCAATCACTCGTATACGAGAATAACTTTCCAATTCTTTCACAAAAGCTTCCGCATCTTCCAACGCTAATCCATGTTTTGATTGCTCATCGGCTACATTTACTTGTACGAAGCAGTCCTTTACCGAAGTAGCTCTTTTTTCTATTTCCTCCGCTAAACTTAATCGATCTAACGAGTGCAAAAAATCTACATTATTAATGACTGATTTTACTTTTCTCGTTTGTAGCGTCCCTATGTAATGCCATTTGATGGAATCATTAATGGCATCTAATTTCTTTTTTAAACCCTCAGGTCGATTTTCACCTAGATGTCTCACTCCAGCTTGAACTACCTCTTCCGTTCTTTTTACAGAAACTTCCTTCGTAACGGCAATAATTGTAACATTTGAAGAGTTACGTTTGCCACGTATACAAGCAGCATTCATTTTATCTTTTATCGATTCTAAATTTTGTTGAACGTTTGTCATATAAAAACCAACTTTTCATCACTTGTTTTTGTTTATTGTATCAATGAAAAGGGGTTTTATCAATGATGAATCAATCTAACAACATATTTTTTGAAACAATTATAACATCTTTCCCAATTATAGATATATTTTGAACGGCAACTTTTTTCGTTTCATTCTTTTTATTAAAAAAATTAGGATATGTTCCTTGTGCTTCTACTATGAACGATAGGATGAAACCAGTATCTTTATCTATTTCGGCATCAACGATATATCCAAGCAATTTTCCACTACTTGCTTCAATTACTTCTTTTTGCTGTGCATCAGAAAATTTCATCTCAGCTCCCCCTTTTTATTATTATATGAACCAAAAATAAAAAAAAAACGCTTTTTCTAGGAAGAAAAAGCGGAAATAATATTATCTCTAATTGTAGTTATCATTCTTTTGGGTTCAACTGTCCTTGAATAATAGACAAAGCACTTTTCTCTAGCCTTGATATTTGTGCTTGAGATAAGCCAAGATCAACTGCAATTTCGGTTTGAGTAGCACCATAATAGATTCGTTTTGTTAATATTTTCTTTTGCCTGTTATCTAATTTTTGAAAAGTTTCTTTCACAGTAAAATAAGTGACCCATTGTTCTTCGGATACATCATTATCACATAATTGATCCATCATATAAATAGCATCTCCCCCATCGCTAAAAATGGGCTCTTGAAGTGAAACTGGATCTTGGATAGCATCTAAGGATAATAATATATCTTCCACAGGAATATCTAATACTTTGGATAAATCATCTAAGGTAGGTTCATGTAAGTTTTCGTTAATAAATTGTTCTTTTGCTTTCATTGCTTTATATGCTATATCTCTTAAAGATCTAGAAACTCTTACAGAATGATGGTCTCGCAAATGTCGTTTTATTTCCCCAATGATCATGGGTACAGCATATGTTGAAAAACGTACATTATGCTTTAAATCGAAGTTTTCAATTGACTTGATAAGTCCTATACACCCGACTTGAAATAAGTCATCTGCTTGTTCACCGCGATATGCAAAACGTTGAACAAGACTTAGTACTAAACGTAGATTACACATGACCAGTTCATCTTTTACCAAATCTTCTCCTGCTTGTAAACGGATAAACAGCGCCTTCATTTGTTCATGGGAAAGTAAAGGAAGCTTAGATGTATCAATGCCGCATAATTCAACTTTTGTTCTCGTCATAGATCTTCCTCCGGACTTTTTAATAGTTCTTAATCAGTTTGTCCGGTAGGTTAAACTTTATTCGGAAGAAAGGCATTCCAATTTCACCCATTAGGCAATTGGTTCATTTAACAGCTCTTTTAAATCTAAAATTATTTTTTTCTCTAGGCGGGAAATATAAGACTGGGAAATTCCTAAATGGTCCGCTACTTCTTTTTGGGTCATCTCTTCTTTTCCATTCAATCCAAAACGACATTGCATGATATACTTTTCTCGATTTCCAAGTAGATTTATCGCTTCAAATACATGCTGTCGCTCCATTTTTTTTTCTACATCTTCAATTATTAAATCTTCACTTGTTCCTAAAATATCAGATAAAAGCAGCTCATTTCCATCTGAATCAGAGTTTAATGGTTCATCAAAAGAAACTTCTGATTTCATTCGATTCGTTTTACGTAAATGCATTAATATTTCATTTTCTATACATCTTGAAGCATATGTTGCAAGTTTTATTCCTTTGTCCAAATTAAACGTCTCTACAGCTTTTATAAGTCCGATCGATCCAATACTGATCAAATCTTCAATATTCGTGTTCGTTTGGTCAAATCTCCTTGCAATATAAACAACAAGACGTAAGTTACGCTCTATCAATACATCCCTCGCAAATTCATTTCCGTCCATAAATGCAAGAAGCATTTCTCTCTCTTCTTCTCTTGACAATGGTTTAGGCAGTGATTCATTTCCACCAATATAATGTACTCCACTTCTTCTGAAAGAAAGTAACCAAAAATAGATCCGACGAAAAAACTTTAATAGCATTATTCGACACTCCTTTTCTTTAGATGGAAATAGGAAGAGCTATGTAATATCCCTTCAGCTCCATGTGGAAATTTATCATGTAGCTTTGTCATGACAATATATCCTTTTGGTAATTCCTGATCATTTACTTTCCAATTATCGTATTTTATTCCAATAACCCAAGTTTTTTCTTGTTGTATCGTTGCTATAGGTATTAATCTTAATTTGGTTAAATACTCTTTTGGTAGATTATCTAGCCCAACCTTACGATCGAATTCCCAATTGCTAACCGCTCGAAACAATGATTCGGGAAGTACTTCTTTTAATACTTCAGCTGCAACAAAATGAACGGGCTCATTCGAAAGTGGTTCCTTGCAAACATTACCAGAGTCAATAAAAAGAGTAAGTTCCTTAGCCTCACCAAACAATTTGACACAAGAGGAGTATAATAACTCTCTTTCTGATTGAGCGATGTGAATATGCAGGACATGTTTCGTTAATAAATACAAACCACCAATAACAATTAAAGCAAAATTGACCATCATAAATAGATAGTTGGTATTGCGGTAAAAAGAAGCGATTGCTGTTAGTAAGCCGCCAGCAAAAAGACTTGCAAGTAGCGTAAGCCCTATTGCTTTGACTATTTGCTTCGGTTTACGCCAAAATGCTATAGCAATCATTAAAAAGAAAGATAGAAAAACAGTAATAAAATAGTTAGAGACTGTAACGGTTAAAATTCCTGCAATAAGCGCGGCAAGAAACAAGTATCTTTTTTTGTTTTCAATCCAGCCAATTTTGTTTGCAAATGCTAATACGGTGTAATTAAAAAAAGTATTGGTTGCAATCATTACTTCTGCATACATAGCTTCCCTCCTTTTGACTAAAGGGTAACATGATTTTTGTAAGAAAATTGTCAAATGAACAGAGTAATTGATTCTTTTTTTACGACATAAATTGCATGAATTTTGCTAGTTTTGGACTGTATGGTAAATATCTAATGAAGAATAACCCTTTAAGCATAGTCATCCGATTAGGTTTGTAAATCCTCCGATTGCACTCTGAGTAAGTAATTAGAAAAGCATTTTACTCTATTAAGAAAACCGCAAGCGCCATTTAAGTGCATCTTGTCTTTAACGCTTCCAGAGTGCTTTGGATGAAACATCGGCTACACTATTACCGACGACTTTTATGGAGGATCTGGAAGTGACTGCATCATTTCCAAATCCTCTTTTTTCGGTAATCTTGTGGCAGATGTTTGTCCGTCGCCTTCTTGGAATATGTAAAGATATGATGGATTTGGTCTGGATAATGAGAGATAAGATTCCGTCCTGCTCATTTAAAAGGAGTCGAAGATACAATTTCGTCCGCTCAGCACTTCTTTATCAATGGATGCTGCCTTCTTTTCTCAAGTTCCACCAACTCTAATCATAAACTTACTGATATATGTATACTTTGGAAGGTAAAAGGAATAATCAATAAAGATCAAGCAATAGCGAGATGAAAGGCATTACTTATAAGCACCTAACAAATCTATGTGCTCCTAAACATTCGTTATAAGCACCTAGACTGGGTCTATCAGCACCTAAAGTAAGTCCATAAGCACCTTGCAAGTCTATATCCCTTTTAGGGCACCTTGTTTTCACCGTTTCCAGAGTGCTTTGGACGAAACATTGGCTTCACTATTACCGTTAAGGTTATAGATCGTGATTTGACTGCGTCACTTCACGATCCATTTTTTCGGCAATCTTGTGGCGGATGTTTGTCCGTCACCCGCTTGAAATTTGTAGACACAAGGTGCTTTAGGTTTGGTTAATGAGGGATTAGATGCTTTCCTATTCTTTTAAAAGCGGACGAAGATGCAATTTCGTCCGCTCAACGCTTCTTTATCAATGGATGATATCTATTTCTTTTTAATGCCAAGACTAACTAATTACAAAAAGCTTTTTAAAATTCAAGAACTGCATAACCAGGTCCATTTATTAACATTTTATGGCACTACGAGACCATTTTACCCTAAGGCGAGACCAATTTTATTCACTCGAGACTAATTGTAAGGCACTGAAAAAGTAGCTTGTGGAATGAAACTATAAATTAGCTACCCTCAATAAAAGACGTTCAAATAGTATACTTGATTAGGACGGTTGATTGCAGCGGAAGGAGACGACTCTTAGGGGAGCAAGCAAATAAAGACCCTGGACAGTGCGTAGCGCAATTAATTTTTCCGATGAGATTGCGCGGGAGCAAATCTTTTATGATAAAAATTCATTTAAAAAAAGCAATCACCTAATAGGTGATTGCTTTATCAAAACTAATTTAGTTTCTTCTTTGACGATTTCTTAAGAAAGTTGGAATATCTAGAGCATCTTCTTGTTGATGCTGTGTAAATGCAGGTTGTCTCTCTTGTTGCAACGTTTGTTCTTCTTTTCGCTGTTCACGTATAGGAGCAGTAGTAGCTGCTTGTTGCGTTCTAGCTGTTCCAAAACCAGTACCTCTTGGTTTATTTTGCGTAATTACTTCTTCATTAAAACCAGTTGCAATTACAGTAACAATAATCTCATCTTTTAAATTATCGTTAATTACGGAACCGAAAATCATGTTGACTTCTTCATCAGAGGCAGATGCAACAATATCAGCAGCCTCTTGTACCTCAAATAAACTTAAATTTGATCCTCCTGTAATATTCATGAGCACACCTGTAGCACCGTCAATCGAAGTTTCCAAGAGTGGACTGGAAATTGCTTTTTTAGCGGCCTCCGCAGCGCGATTATCTCCACCAGAGATTCCGATTCCCATCAGTGCAGCACCTTTGTTGGACATAATTGTTTTTACGTCTGCAAAGTCTAAGTTAATAAGTCCAGGTACCGCTATAAGATCTGAAATACCTTGAACCCCTTGACGTAATACATTATCTGCTTCTCTAAAAGCTTCAAGCATTGGTGTATTTTTGTCTACTATTTCAAGAAGTCTATCATTTGGAATAACGATCAGTGTATCTACGGCTTCCTTCATCATACCAATACCACCGATTGCTTGAGTGGAACGTTTGCGCCCCTCGAATGTAAAAGGTCGAGTAACAACCCCAACTGTTAGAGCACCGATATCACGCGCGATTTGTGCAATAACGGGTGCTGCTCCTGTTCCTGTTCCTCCGCCCATACCAGCAGTCACGAAGACCATATCAGCGCCTCTTAAAGCTTCTTCGATTTGTTCCTTACTTTCTTCTGCGGCTTTTTTACCAACCTCTGGATTTGCACCTGCTCCAAGTCCACGAGTTAATTTGCCTCCAATTTGAAGCTTCACTTCTGCTCTGGACATATTAAGGGCTTGGGCATCTGTGTTAACGGCAATAAAATCCACGCCTTGTACTCCATGTTCAATCATACGATTTACTGCGTTATTTCCACCGCCACCAACTCCAATAACTTTGATGATAGCTAATTGGTCTTCGTTCGTTTCAAATTCCAGCATGCTATTGCCTCCTATATTCTTTCAACTATGTTAAAGGTTTTGTTATTCAAAAAATTTGTCGAAAAACTTCTTAGCTTTTGTCATTGCACTTTCTTTGTTTTCGTTTATCGAAGTTTGTGTTGTTTGTTTTTGTTTCTTAGGACTAGAAACAGCCTCACTTTGTGTCATTTGCGATAATGCATGACTATTACCAATTTTACCATAGAAAACATCTTCTTTATAGGCATATCTTATAAGACCAACAGCCGTTGTATATTGTGGTTCACGCACGCCAATATAATCAGGTGTATATAAACGCACTCTCGTTTGAAGAATATGTCTTGCAAGCTGACCAATACCTTCTAATTTGGCAACTCCACCAGTTACTACAACACCGCCCGGTAAGTCTTGAAGACCCATTCGATAAAATTCCTCTAATACTAGTTCAAATAATTCTTCTAATCGAACACCAATAATTTCGGCAATATAACGCTGAGAATATTGTTCTTTCATATCTGCACCAATAACAGGTACCTCGAAAAGTTCATCATCCGAAGCATCATCATAGAAGGCATGTCCATATTGAAGTTTGATCATTTCGGCTTGTTCCGTGGGAGTTTTCAATACAATCGACAAGTCTTTTGTTATATGATCTCCGCCTACTGGGATAACAGCAGTTTTGATTAAATGCCCTTCACTGAACACGGCAATTGTTGTGGATCCTCCACCAATGTCAATATAAGCAGTACCATGGTTTTTTTCATCTTCTGTTAGCGCAAAATAACCACCTGCTAATGGTTGTAAATAGATTTCTCTTATTTGAAGTCCTGCACGTTCTACACATCTTAACACGTTATGTAAAATTGTTTTCGATGTAGTCATCATAATTCCATCCATTTCTAGACGTGTTCCAATCATTCCTCGAGGATCTTTTATTTCATCTAAATGATCAACGATAAATTGCTTAGGAGCAATATTAATAAGCTCTCGTTCAGGAGGAATAGACATTACTTGTGCAGATTCTATTACTCTATCTAAATCTGTATCTGTAATTTCACGATCCTCCCGATTTACAGCTACTACACCTTTGACGTTCTGTATGTTTGCTAAGTTCGCAGGAATACCAAGTACAATTTCTTGAATAGACATTCCAATCATTCGTTCGGCTTCACTAACAGCCTTCTTAATCGACTGCACAGTTGCGTCTATATCAACAATAGATCCTTTCCGGATACCATTTGATTTAACATTTCCTACCCCAATTACATGCAGCGAGTCTTCACTCATTTCTCCGATTAATACTTTTATTGAAGATGACCCAATATCTAATGATACGTACAATTCTGACTGATTCAACTCGTGGCACCTCCTAATAACTCTTTATTTATTATTCTATTGTAAAAAACGTATAAAGTCTAAAATTTTCTAAACAAATAGTTAATTTTTCATTTGTTCTAATCAATATTCTCTAATCACTTTTTCTTTCGGACCATTTAGTTAATAATAATCGACGTATTACCGCTATATTTTGAAATAAACGAACACCAAAAGCAAAAATTGCGGCTAAGTATAAATCGACCCCTAGATGGACTCCTAAAAATGCTAAGGCAGCTGCTAATGCTATATTAAAGAAAAATCCGGAGACAAATACTTTATCATTATAAACATGTTGCAAATGTGCCCTTATGCCGCCAAATAAAGTATCTAAAGCAGCCAATACAGCGATAGATAAATAACTTTCATATAATTCCGGAATTTGAATATCAGTTAGGAGACCCAAGAAAATCCCAAGTATTAGACCTAATAACGGTAACCACATATCATTTTTCTCCTCCTGGAATTTCTAATAGAAATTGTTTACTAATCGTCTGATCATATGCGGCTATTTTTAGATTATTTCCAGGTTGTCCAATTTCTAACTTTAAATTATCAATATAAAAGTCATCCCCAATAGCAGAAGCCTCTAATTGATTATACATTTTTTTTGCATCTTCAAACGTAGAAGTTCCTATTCTGATTAAAAATGGTGCCTTTTTAATGGCAAGATTATTAACCGTTGTTTTGCCATTAACATCTCTTACCGCTGAAGAATAAATCATCCTTTTCCCATCCACTTCAATTGCTTTAGCTTTAAATCGATTTATTTCATTTATTAAACGGACAAGTAAATCTGGAGATATTCCTTCGATTGGTTGTCCCACCGCAATACTTTCTAAAGATGGTTCTACTTTTATCGTGAGACCTGGTCCGTTAAAAGCTTCTAGGCCAATTTCTTTTTTTAAAAGCAGCACGGTATCATTTAAAGCAATTGCTGGACTTTCGTTCACCATATTTTCGTATTTACCAAGCGTTTGGTCTAGTCCACGCACTTCGGACAATAATTCTGAATGTAATTCTGTTTCTTTCGCAAGCTCTTGACGAATTGCCCATACGTCCCTTGTGTCTCGGGTCTCCGGACTTTGTACCGTATTATATTGGACAGCTAACATAAACCCAACAATTAACAAAATAAATGTAAACCGAATATAGACGGTTTTTTTCATTATTCGGCCTCCTTCACCTTGTCTAGTTTTTGTCGTCCCTTAAGGCAGGCATTGTAATTTTTCCTTTTTCTTCAACTGTTACTACAATATTATCGCTAGTCAATTGATCCACTACTCCACCGCCAAGGTTGACAGAAGCGAGTAATACAGTTGGATCTCCAACTGCTTCAATTGTAAACGGCGCTGGGAATGTTTTTCCGTCAACTGTAATAACTGGACCAGTACAACGGATATAAGAATTGGTATGTAGCCTTTGCCCATTAATAGAAATAGCTTCCGCACCAGATATCTTCAATTCATTTATGACCTTAAATAGATGACTTTCATGAACTATATAATCATTTGGATTTTCTTGTGAAGGATTATAGGCACCATCCTGTAGAGAAACAGATATTCCTTTACCTTGCGAAGGAATATCGCCAATTAGCAGCCGTAACATTTCCGCTTCTTTTACTAACTCCTCTACACTTGTTTCACTACTAGCAAATGACTTTTCATATTTTCTAATATCTTGCTGTTTTGCATTTATTTCTTCTGTTAGCTCTTTATTTCTCTCTTTTTGATGAATCAATTCTTTTTTGTATTTTTCCTGTTCTTTAAAACCAACTGAGTTAGAAGTATTTTGTTCTTTGTCTGCAGACGAAATACTATAGGAGTAAGCGAGTATAAATCCTAGTACTAAACTAACTAAAGAAATTAACACCAGTCCCCTTGAAGGAATTCTAAGGAGTTTGCTCTTCTTCAACCTCCGTCGCCTCCTCTTTCACAACTTTTTTATACACTTCTTTATATGGTTGAAAAAAGGAACCGACTTCTAGATCAATAATTCCTTTCACATCTGGATCGAGCTGCGACACAATAGATGGATAAAATTTCATTTTTTTAGAGAAGGATGGAATTATCGCTTGAACTTCGTTTCCATCGTTCATAAAAACTTGGATCGAATATGCATCATTTTCAGTAGGAGTATAATTGATTTGTGATATGGTCATTAATACTTCCATATTTAAATTTTTCAACTCTTTTATGAGTCGCATTCTAATTTTCTCGTCTTTAAATTCTGAAAAAATTGGACCATCCATTGGAACAACTTGTCCTTCTGCTTCAATATTCTTTCCATTTTCTAAAATTATTAAAAGATTATTCCCTTTTTCTTCATAACCAATTTTTTTATACTCTTTTACGTTTATATCAACTCCCGTTAACCAATTACGATTAACTTTGGCAGATGCTACCCATTCGTTTTCTTCTATTAATTTTGCAATCTGATTTTCTCTAAAGCCCCACATGGAATCGCCTAAATTTAAAGTACTTTGCTTTATGTACTGTTCATTTGATACTAGAGTTGCACCATGAACTCGAATCGTTTGAATTTGGCTGTAAGAAGATTGAAAATAGAGCACTACAATTAATGTTGTGACAAAGAGAAAAAGTAGAATGGAAAACTTTTTATTTGTTCTTCTTCGCCTACGTTCTTTTAAAGTTGGAATTCGATCTTCAATGTCTATGACTTTTTCCATTCTACCGCCTCCCTTCTTTTAAAGAGTCATTTGCCAAATTTAAGATGATTCCGATTATCCCCCATGTAGTAACTAATGACGAACCGCCATAACTTATAAAAGGTAATGTTACTCCTGTAACGGGAAGTAAACCCGTAACAACTCCCATATTTAAAAAGGTTTGTATCGCTAACAACGAGGTAAATCCAATTATTGTTAACTGGTAAGATCTTATTTTAACTCGTGAAGCCAATATAAAACCCGTCGTAAAAAATAAAACAAATGCGGAAATAATGATGAATCCCCCAATAAAACCGGTTTCTTCTAATAAAATGGAGAAAATAAAATCATTTTGCGGCTCCGGCAAGTATAGAAATTTTTGTCTACTATTCCCGTAACCAAATCCAAACAAACCAGCAGGTCCAACGGCAAGTAACGATTGTATTGCTTGAAACCCAGTCCCTAAAGGATCGTTCCATGGATCTAGAAACGACTGGATACGAGCAAGACGGTAAGGTGCAGAAGCGATTAATGCAACTAGTGCAATAATTCCCGTCATTCCAATCGTAACAAAAAACTTTAATGGCAGACCAGCTGCAAAAAGAAGAATAAAAGCTGCTACGATTAATACAAAAGCAGAACCAAAGTCCGGTTGAAGCATGATAAAGGAAATAGGTAATAGTAATATAAAGGTAGCCTGCGTATATAGTTTTAGCTTTGACTTTTTTTCATTTGCTAATGAAAAAGAAAGCATCCCTAATACTGCAATTTTAGCAAGTTCAGCTGGTTGAAAATTCATAAAACCAAGTGAAATCCAACTTTGTGAGCCATTGCGTACAACACCTATTCCCGGGATTAACACACCTATTAAAAATAAAATAGAGAGTATATAAGTGCCGATCCAGAACATAGGGAGCCTTACAAAACTTTTGTTCCGTATAAATAAAGCTCCTAGTATGCCTACCACTAAATAACTAGCTTGTTTAAATGCAAACGGCAATTGATCCTTATAATGCACTTCACTCCAGTATGAACCTGCAGAATGGACAAATAATATTCCTATAATAGATAGGAAAAGGACGGACGATAAAAATAAGATGATTCTTTTATCTTTCGATTACTTCATCCCTTCGTTTTTCGTTTAAAGCGAGCACTTGTTCAATAAATTCATCCCCACGTACTTCAAAGCTTTCGTATTGATCCCAACTTGCACATGCAGGGGAAAGTAAAACGATATCCCCTTCTGTTGATAATTCAACAGCTTCGGCAACAGCTTCTATTAGGTTACTTACTGGAATAACAGAAGGAATGGCTTGTTGTACTCCAAATTCATGCAATCGCTCAGCAGTCGCACCATAGTGAATTAAAGCCTTCACATTATGTAAGTGCGGAATTAGTTCATCGAAAGAGTGACCTCTATCTACACCACCAGCAATCAATATTACCGGTTCGGAAAAACCTTCTAAAGCACTTTTTGTTGCTAGCGCATTCGTTGCTTTTGAATCATTATAAAACTTTCTATTTTTCCACTCCCGAACAAATTGAGTGCGATGTTTTACACCATGAAAAGAAGTAAGTACTTCCATAATATTTTCTAATGAACAATCCAGTAGAAGGGAAACCGCAGTTGCAGCTAATACGTTTTCTAAATTATGTTTTCCACGAAGTTTTATAATAGACCTTTCAAACAGCTTTTCTCCATTCCAATAAACATATAAGTCGTCTGCACTTATGCCATCTTCCGTTTTGTTACTAACATAAAAAGGAACTTTCTGTGCTTTAGTCTTTAAAGCATAATCCTTTACAATTTGCTGTTCACCATTATAAATAAACCAGTCAGCTGCATCTTGCTTCTTCGTAACATTAAATTTCGCGTCTGTATATTCTTGGAAATTGGTATGATAATCTAAATGTGCTTCATATAAATTTGTCAAAACAGCAATTTTAGGTTTAAGCTCTTCCGTCCCCATGAGTTGAAAGGAAGATAATTCCGTTACAATAACATTATCCCCCGTTGCTTTTGTTGCTACGCTACTAGCAACTGTACCAATATTACCAGCTATTAACGGTTGTTTATTTCCCGCTTCTAACATGTCAAATATTAATGTTGTGGTTGTTGTTTTCCCATTTGAACCAGTGATCCCAATCATCGGTGCATCACTAATACGATAAGCTAGCTCGACTTCTGACCAAACAGGAATACCTCTTTTTTTAGCATCTGTAATTACTGGATTCGTATAAGGAATACCAGGGTTCTTAACAATTAGACTAAAACCCTCATCTAAGAGGTTTTCCGGGTGACTCCCACAAATGACCGTCATCCCTTTTGAAAGTAAATATTGCGCGTTCTTATTTTGATCAAAAGGTTTCGAGTCATTCACTGTTACAAATGCACCTAGGTCATGTAAAATCTCTGCTGCAGCTGTACCACTTTTTGCAAGACCTAATACAAGAATTTTCTTATGATAGACAAATGGTAATTGCTTCATTTTATAAAACCTCCAATAATACAACAATCATTGACGCTATAAAACCGATTGCCCAAAATACGGTCACTACTTTTCTTTCAGACCATCCAGATAGCTCGAAATGATGATGGATAGGACTCATTTTAAAAATACGCTTGCCAGTTGTTTTAAAACTAATAACTTGCAAAATAACTGACAACGTTTCCATTACAAAAATGATTCCTACCAAGAGTAATATCAGCTCTTGCTTTACAAGGATTGATACCATAGCCAAAGCACCACCTAGTGCAAGTGACCCTGTATCTCCCATAAAAACCTTTGCAGGGTTTTTATTGAATAAAAGAAATCCTAAAAGCGCACCAGAGACACTAAAAGCAAAGATGGCAATATCCGTTTGTTCATAAGTAAGTGCAATTACTCCAAAAGTAACGAAAGCAACCGAAGCAGTTCCTGATACTAATCCATCTAACCCATCTGACAAATTAACTGCATTGGAGAATCCAACTAGCCAGAATAGAAGAAAAGCTACATAAAATTGACCAAGTGATATTGCTATTTTTGTAAATGGAATTGCAAGCGTTGTATCAAACGGTCCAAGTTTTAATAAAAAATAAGCAATAACGGAAATAATAATTTGACCAATTAATTTTTGTATAGACGTTAAACCTAAATTTCTTTTTAAAACCACTTTAATAAAATCATCTAAAAACCCAATTAGTCCAAATCCTACCAATATAAGGAGCAACACAATTGTTTGTGTCGTTAACTTATCAAAGTAAATTGAAATGGCTAGAGTCGATATTATAATAGATGTCATGAATATAAGCCCACCCATTGTTGGGGTTCCAGCTTTTTTTTGATGAGATTCTGGTCCTTCTTCTCTAATGCTCTGACCAAATTTCATTCTTCTTAAATATGGAATAACAATGGGTGCAAGAATAACTGATAACAAAAAGCTAAAAATAAGTGTAATAATAGTTGTAGATAATGTCATAAAAAATCTCCTTAATTGCAATTAACTATCCTTGAATGAACTATAGTTAATTATTTAGTGTAGACGTGTATTTTCCCGTCAATCGGGATTAAGCTATTTTCTTTTGGCAATTGAGAAAGTATTTCATCTCCATCACCATGCCAAACAATGTGAAATGGATACATGTATTTGGTTATTTCTTTTTTCTTCGTTCCTACTAAGTTTGGCACTCGAACTTGTTGGATATCCCCCCAACGATATTCTTTCTCTAATTGAGTTCCACCACCAGTTACTTCTAGAGAATCTTCAATTATTTGCCCAACTATAGGTGCAGCAATGACTCCCCCAAATTGTAAACTATGTTTTGGGTTATCAACTGCAACATATACGATTAGCTCTGGGTCATCTGCAGGTGCAAAACCAATAAACGATACGATATACTCGCCATCCATATATCTCCCGTTTTGCACTTTTTGGGCGGTTCCTGTTTTCCCACCGATGCGTAACTGATCTCTGTATGCATTTCGACCAGAACCCTCTGCAACTACATGTTCAAGTGCATTTCGAACCTTCGCTGATGTTTCTTCACTAATAACTTGATGCTTTAACTCAGGTTCCGTACTGGACAATATTGCATTTGTTTCACCATCTAATATGTTTTTAACAATGTATGGTTTATATAAATATCCTCCGTTTACTGCTGCTGCAACAGCCTGCACTTGTTGTATTGGCGTTACGGATATTCCTTGGCCAAATGATGTAGTGGCGTGTTCAACCGGACCGTAAGCATCTTTACTAAATAGAATACCCGTTGATTCTCCAGCCATTCCAGAACCTGTAGACTGCCCGAACCCAAATTTTCTTATGTAATCCTGAAGCTTTTCTGGACCAACTCTTCTTCCAAGCTCGATAAAACCTGGATTACATGAATTTTCTACAACCTCTAAAAATGTTTGATCGCCATGACCTTCTCTTTTCCAGCATCGAAGTCGTGTCCCTTCAACTACCGCGTATCCAGGGTCATGAAAATGATTCTCTTCCAAATTGACAACATTTTCCTCAAGTGCAGCACTTAACGTAATGATTTTAAATGTGGATCCAGGCTCAAAAGTCATCCAAACTGGCAAATTACGATTATAAATGGTAGAGTCCACTTCTTGAAACGAGGCTGGATCGAAATTTGGCGAGGAAGATAGCGCAAGTATTTCACCGTTTTTAGGATTCATCACTATTGCAATCGCCTGAGTTGCTTCATACTTTTGCATTGCTTGTGAAAGTTCTCTTTCTACTACCTCTTGAATTTTCAAATCAATTGTTAATTGGACGTGATTTCCTGAAACGCCATTCTTCAAACCATCATCTACATGAGGAAGTGGCAATCCTTTAGCATCGGTGTACATTCGGATTGCGGAGGATTTCCCCTTTAATATGGAATCGTATTGGTATTCAATCCCCGCAAGACCTTGTGTATCATAACCTGTGAACCCTAGCAATCTAGAAAGCATATTTCCGTGTGGATAGTCTCGTACATAATCAACACCAGAATATAACCCTTTAATATTCATATCTTGAATTTCCATTGCAAGTTCAGCAGAAATATTTTTTCCAGCTGGTGCAACTTTTATGATCGAAGCCCTTTTATTAAGTTGATTAAATAACGCTTCTTTGTCCATATTAATAAGTGGTGCAATTTGTTGTGCTACTTTCTCTGGATCATCATTTTGGGATGGCATGTAAAACAATGTCGGAGAAAGCTTATTTCCTACGATTACTTCCCCATTTCTATCCAAAATATTGCCCCGCAGTGAGGCATAAGGCAACTCTCGATCCCAGCTTTCTTTTGCCTTATTCGTCAATTCATCAAATTGAAAAAATTGAAGCTGAACTAATTTCAAAATTACTGCTAAAAATAGCAAAATCGTAATCAACCAAATGACTCGGAGACGCAAAATTTGTTTTACTTTTGAAATTACGTTTTCCCCTTTTACTCGTTTTAGATAGCGTATGAGAAAATGACACTAACTATACTATCACTATTTTAGTCTTGTGGTGGTATTTCCATATTTCCCTCTAATTCAGGTAAAATTTCTGTTTCTTTTGGTGTCGACAATCGAACAACAACTGGGGTAGTATCCGAAACAATAGATCCTGTTGTTAAACTTTGACTAGTAACATAACCTTCTCCGATAACTTCTATTGGAACTTTCGCTAATGATTTGTAAATCAATACATTTCGTTTAGACCATCCTGTAAAATTTGGTAATTGAATTTCGCCTTGGCCTTTTATAAATACCGTTCCACTCGCCAACATAGAAGTTCCTGCAACAGGAAATTGTTCCTTTACCTGTTCCCTCTGCCCAATTATAACAGTTTTTAAACCTTGTGACTCTAGTAAACTCTGACTTTCTATTACATTTTTACCAACAACCTCAGGCATTTTAATTGGGGATGCAAGTTCTAAACTTTTTGGTTTAATATTTAAGTATTTTAAGCTATTTTCTGTCACAGATTTAAAAATGTCAGATGTAGGTTCCGATCCAACTTCCGTACCTTCCAATTGTGGTTTATGAACAGCCACATACACAATTAATTGTGGATCTTCTACAGGTGCCATACCTAAGAAAGAATATAAAAAGAAATTACTTCCCCAATAATATCCACCACCAGGTTTTGCTATTTGCGCAGTCCCTGTTTTACCAGCAGTTGTATATTCATTTAACTTAAATCGTTTAGCTGTACCATGTTCGGACGTCACCGTACTAGCTAGTATTTCTTTTACTTGATCGGCCGTTTTTGCTGAAATTGGAGATTTCTTTTCTACAGGTTTGTGATCCGTTACTACTTCCCCTGTATTTGGATTTACAATTTTATCGATCACATACGGCTGCATCATTTTCCCTTTATTTGCGATAGCAGTCAGACCTTGTACTAATTGAATAGGAGTTACAGTTGTTCCTTGTCCGTATGTAGATGTAACTCGTTCAATAGGATTTGTAGCTAGTATTGTACCGCTTGCTTCATGTGGTAAATCAATACCAGTTTTTTCTCCAAAACCAAATCGATGTAAATATTCTATAAAAGTCTCGTCTCCAATTTTATTGAGTAAGTAGGCCATCGAAACGTTGGAAGAACGTTGAAATCCTTCTAAATAAGTAATGGTTCCCCAACCATACACATTATGATCTCGAATCGTTCTGTCATATAGTGTGTAAGATCCTGATTTATACGTTGCGTTTGGATCCCATACCCCTTGTTCTATAGCAGATGCTAGTGTGAAAATTTTCATCGTTGAACCTGGTTCAATGGTTTGTTCTATTGCTTCATTTAACCAATTTGTCGATAGACCTTCTCTAGTATTTGGTTCAAATGTAGGTCTTTGAGACATCGCAAGAATTTCCCCTGTTTTTGGATTCGCTACGATAGCAGTCATTTTTTCAGGGTGATATTTTTCTTCCGCTTTATTTAGCGCATCCTCCAAAAAGTTTTGGATTGTTTTATCAATAGTTAGATAAATATCGTCACCATTTTGTGGTTTCGTAATCATCTTTTCAGCATTTGGCAATAAAAAACCTTTCTTGTCACCTTTAAATTCTATCTTACCGGCCGTTCCAGTTAATTCTTTGTCATAAATGTATTCAAGCCCCATTTTCCCAACTGCAACCGCTTTCCCATCTTCCATCTCTTCCTTCAATGCAAAGCCAATTAGGTGAGAAGCAAATTGTCCATTTGGATATAATCTTTTCATATCTTGCATAAAAATAATACCCGGAAGATTATATTCTTTTATTTCTGCCATTTTTTTAAAACTAATATCTCTACCAGATTTACCAAATTCCACTTGATACTTTTCATCTTTTATATTTTTATTGAGCAAATTAACAATTTCTTGTTCTGTCATATCGATATACTGCGATAATACTTGTGCCGTTTTTTCTGGATCGATTACATGGCGTGGAACATTACTATTATTAGTAGCTTTAGGACTAATAACCGCAATCATCTTATAACTTAGCGTATCTTCTACAATCACTTCTCCGTTACGATCCAATATTTTCCCTCTACTTGCTTGAAGCACTTGTTCTCTACTATACTTAGACTCTGCTTTTACTGATAATACTTGTCCGTCTGCAGTTCCTGTTACTTGAATAAATAAAAATCGACTGAGTAATAGAAAAAAGAGCCCTCCATATAATAAAAACATTAGAAAGGCTCCCCATTGAAAACGAAATTTTTTATTCATTGTCCTGGTACTACCTTTACGTTTTGCTCATTGATTTTCAAACCGAGCTCTTCCGCCTTTTTCCAAATACGATCATAGGTAGATAATTCGCTTACTTGTATGGACAAGTCTGTATTCTCTTTTGAAGTTATGTCAATTTTCTTTTCCATGAGTTGTATATCCGCACTAGTTGTACGAACTGCTGCCTGTGTTTGAATGATTATTAATGCAAGTATGGTTACTACTGATAATAATCCGAGAAAAAGTATTTTTTCGCCTTTTGTCAATATTCCTTTATTTTGTTTTGCCAACTTCTTTATTTGTGGTTGTTCAGGAGAAGAAGGGCGATTTATGTATGGTTGAGACTGAAGTTTACGCAAAGCCATTTAAACACTTCCCTTTTCATAAATTTTTTCCACAATTCTTAACTTAGCTGAACGAGAACGATTATTTTCTGTTAATTCTTCTTCAGAAGGTAAAATAGGTTTCCTAGTAATAAGCTTTAACATCGGCTCCATACCTGCAGGAATGACCGGCAAGTTTGGTGGTAAATCAGGTAATGAGGAGGCTTCTTTGAAGATGGTTTTTGTTAATCTATCTTCAAGAGAATGGAAGGTAATAACACTAATTCTCCCACCTACTTTAATCACTTTAAGAGCGTCTTCCAATGACTCTTCCGCTGCTCCTAATTCATCATTAACAGCTATTCTAATTGCTTGAAAAATTCGTTTGGCTGGATGTCCACCCGTTCTTCTTGCTGCTGCTGGTATTCCGGCTTTTATTAAATCTACTAATTGAAAGGTTGTTTCAATTGGAGCATTCTCTCTAGCTTGTTCTATTTTTCTGGCAACTTGCTTGGAAAACTTTTCTTCCCCATATCTGAAGAAGATTTTCACTAACTTTTCATATGGCCAGTCATTTATAACATGAAAGGCAGTCAACTCGCTCGTTTGATCCATTCGCATATCGAGAGGAGCATCATAATTGTAACTAAAGCCACGCTCCGGGGTATCTAGTTGAGGTGATGAAACACCTAAGTCATATAAAACTCCGTCAACCTTGTCAATCCCAATCATCTCAAGTTCTTCTTTTAAATAACGAAAGTTTGCGTGTACAAAAATAACTTTATCTAAATATGGCGCAAGTCTTAGTTTTGCATTTTCAATAGCGGTCATGTCTTGGTCAAAACAAATTAACCTACCGTTATCATTCAATTGTTGAACTAAGTATTCGCTATGTCCTGCGCCACCAAGTGTACAGTCTACATAGATACCTTCGGGACGAACGGCTAGTCCATCTACCGTTTCTTTTAATAATACTGTTGTGTGATGAAACAAGCCTTTTTCCTCCTCTTTATATGTCAAAACCAATCATATTTTCAGCAATATCATTAAAGGAGTCCTCAGATTCCTCAAAATAACTTTCCCAAGCATCTTTTGCCCAAATTTCTAGGCGATTAGAAACACCTAGTACAATACAGTCTTTGTCCATTTTTGCATAGCTACGGAGACTACCTGGGATATTAATACGACCTTGTTTATCAATTTCTACTTCTGTCGCACCAGAGAAGAAAAATCGAGTAAATGCTCGAGCATCTTTCTTAGTGACCGGAAGTTCTTTTAATTTTTCTTCGAGTTTTCGCCATTCATTCATAGGATAACCAAATAAGCAATTATCAAGACCGCGGGTTAAAACAAAACAATCTTCTAAGTGCTCACGAAATTTGGAAGGTATGATTAACCTACCTTTCGAATCAACGGTATGTTGATATTCGCCCATGAACATGCTATTCACCCCACTTTATGAGATTAACATACCACATCCCCCCACTTTCCTCCACCCATTTTTTAAAATTAGGTATAATATTTTTTAAAATGCGTAAATAGTACTTGTAGAGAATTCGAAAAAGAAAAAATTGAAAATAAAACAGTGTAAAATCAAGCTATTTTACCCACAAAAAAAGCCCCCTTAAATCGGAGGCTAAAATCTAAATTAACACGGAATAATGTTTTCCATTGAATTCATATGGTATTTCTAAAAGATTTTGAATGAGATTCAATCCTACTTCATTTAAAAGTTGGAGTGGGGTATACGTTCTTTCTTGTAATCCACCATTTGGAGTTAACTCCATCGTCAACCGATCATAACGATGAATAGAAGCATCTAATTTACCAAGGAAAGTATCCTCAATTGCATTTTGGATAAATATTAATTGTTTTTCGTGAAAACCAAGGTTTTTATTTACTAATGGAACTAACTTTAAATCTTCTTTTTCAAGAAGTGTTTCTAATTCTTTGTATTTGGCTGTTAGTTCTTCCTTAATAGTTTCTATTAGCTCGGTTACTTTCTCATTTCTACGCTCATTGATATATTGAAGTTTAGTATTTTCTACTGCACCTTCCCATACATCCTGTACAGTGAATGAGAACTTTTCTAACAAGTTTTGCGTTTTCGAATTCACAATTGTTATGCTCAATCGCGGCATGATAACAGGCATTTTCATATCAAAAAGTTCAAATGCAGTTTTTAATGTTCCCCAGTAAGCAATTTCCCCAGGTCCACCTATAAAACTTAATACAGGAAAAACCATTTCCTGCATAATAGGTCTAGTTACGACATTATTACTTAACTTTTCTGGATAATTTTTAGCAATATTCAACATTTCTTCTTCCGAAAAAGAAATTCCTTTTGATTCATGGACAAATTTATCATCTTTTCTTTCTAATAAAAAACGTTCTCCATTTTCAACATAAAATAAATTAGCTGCATTTTCTTTTGTTTGAATTGGCGTACCAAATCCCGATCCTTCAAACGCCATCTCATTTTCAAAAACTAACTTCGCAAGATGAGAAGAATTCTTCACCATTTGCTGAAAATAATCACTTTCCAATTTTCGAAAAGGTTCATAAGCTGCATCGATTAATAATAAGCCTTCCTCTCGAAAAAGGTCATTCATAAGTGCTGCAAAAAAGTCACTATACGTTAAGTTATTTTCCAAGAGAGATGTTACCTTCTTGAATAATTCTTTCGTATTTAACGTTTCTGGCAAACTTTGAAATATTTCTTCCAAGTAAGCATTTATTAAATCTGTATCAAAAGTCGTTTCTGATGCCATTTTCTTGATTCTTGAAGGTTCAGGATATACAACTTTTTGAAGTTTTCTTCCTCTTTCTATGTAAACATGATTAATTTCGTCAATATCGTGATCTTCTCCCGCTATCCAGAAAACAGGAACCACAGGTACTCCCAGCAATTCTCTTTGTTGTTTGGCTAAAGTAATAACTGAAATTGCTTTATGAATAGAATACAACGGACCAGACAACAATCCCGCTTGTTGTCCTCCAATAACTACGATTCCGTTATTTTCGAGTTCTTCTAAATGTAGTGCACTTTTTGTAGATATTCCAAATTTACTCATATATTTTGTTAATACGTTTACTAACTCACTTCTCTTATGATTACTAAAATCAGTTTCCTGAAATCTAGTGTTTAGGGCCGTTTGATTCCATTCATAATGAAAGAAAGAAGATAAACTACCAACATCTTCCAAATATCTCTTGTAAAATGAGGAAGCGAATGGTTGTGTGTATTGCTCTACTCGCACGATTTTTCCACCTCTAATTATCAAATTCGCCTTGGGGTAGTATCTCCTGCGCAAGCTTGCGAAAGAAAATAATGAACGAAGATTTTGGGCCGAGCTCGCTAGACGACCTCTTGTGCAAAATCTGCGGCATCCGCCAAGGCTTAAATATTTATTCAGCAAGCATCTCTCAGCACTGCTAAAATAGGTTAAATACTTTAAGAGTATATCATTTCAGCATACGGAGGTAAAAATTATTAGCTTATATAATACAATACATATTGGAAAACTCCGATTAACCAAATAAAAGCATACGCTACGCATAATAAAAGAAATAGTAATCTCCAAATTTTTCGAAGGAGAGGTATTACTTCAATTTCCTTTTGCTTTCTCCATTCTAAGTAGGTAAAAATAGTTGCGATTAGCAAAGATGCAACGATTAATAGTAAAAAGATTCTTTTGGAATAAATAATAGAAACAGCATTAGATACGGAGAAAAACAATAAAAAAGTTGTCACATCTGCCGCAAAGCCTAATGACTTTTTTCTTCTATGGAATACATATTTCGATAAGATAAATGTTAAGATAAATAAAATTACCGGAAATAACAAGAGAAATGTAAGTACTTTAATAACGGTGATCACCTACTTTATTCATTTCTTTTAACATTAAGTAAAAAGTATGTAATACCGGCAATGCTTTATCTCTTTTTCTCGCTTCCGCAATTACCGCTCCTACAATCGTATCAATTTCCATTAAACGACCATTTTCAAAGTCTGTAAGCATAGAAGAACGATTATATTCTGTATTATTACAGAGTGAGACTACTTCTGGCCAACTAAGACGCTCCCTCCACTCTTCAAACGTCTCTATTAATTCTTCATATATATTTTTCAGAATTATTTTATAGGATTCATTTTTTATCAACATTCCATTTTCTACCTGCAAAATGGTTGTTAAAGGATTTATTAAACAGTTTAATAGCGCTTTTTTAAAAAGGGTTTCTTCAATATGAGAGGTGAACTTAATAGGAAATTCATTAGTAGAACATCGTAATAATGCATCCTGCTTGTCCCAGTCACCTCTATGAACCCCAATAGTTGTAATACCTATACCGAGATGACGGACTGTATAATTATTTACTTTCGTAGCACCATGTAAAATAGAACCAATTGCAATAGTGGACTGCTTTAACCGATTAACAAAAGGTACATGTAGTAAACCATTTTGTACAAATAAAAGTGGTAAATGTTTTGGTAGTAAATCTAAATCCTTTTTTAAACCTTCTAGATGATGATATTTTACTGCAATAACGATCAAATCCATCGAAAACAAAGCTTCGATTTCGCTTACTTGTTTACAGGTGATAGGCTCAGGAACGTTTGGTATTTTTTCTATGTATAAATTTGCCGTTTTCTTGTTTTCTCTCACATAAAATAGGATGTCATGTTTTTCCTCTGCTAAATAAGCACCAAACAGCATACCTATTGCTCCTGCTCCGATAATACCAATTTTCAAGTACTCCACCTCTACTTTCTTATAAGTAAAATGCATGTGGCCTTTAAGTGTATCTTGTCTTTACTATTTCCCGAGTACTTTGGACGAAACATCTACTACACTTTTACCGTTAGAGTTATTAGATCGTGAAATGACTGCATCACCCCTAGCAGCAAATTTCATATACTTTCTTACCTTGTCAAAAAAGGCCTACCATAATGGTAGACCTTATATTATCAAATTACTAGAAAATTTAACCTTATTCCTACTTACTGAATAAAGTTATAATTGTTATACAGGAAGCACTGGATGTTTTCGAGGTGCTATCAAAATTTCTTTATTTTCGTAGTATCTAAAACGATTTGCAAGCTCGTTGCGTAAATCACTTGGTGCAACAATCTCATCAATAATCATATCAGAAGCTAATTTATAAATATCAATTTCTTCTTTATATTCAGCATGCTTTTCTTGCACAAACTTTAATCGTTCTTTTGGATCTTCAATTGCTTCAATTTTATTGGAGTAAACAGCGTTAACAGCTGCTTCTGGGCCCATAACAGCAATTTGTGCGGTAGGAAGCGCAATACACACATCCGGCTCAAATGCTGGGCCTGCCATCGCATATAAACCCGCCCCATATGCTTTACGAACTATTACCGAGATTTTTGGAACAGTTGCAGAACTCATTGCTGCAATTAGTTTCGCACCATGGCGAATAATTCCCGCACGTTCTACCTTTGTTCCAATCATAAATCCAGGGACATCCGCTAAAAATAATAAAGGAATGGAAAATGCATCACAAAGAGAAATAAATTTCGCCGATTTATCTGCAGAATCTACAAAAAGTACTCCACCTTTAGCTTTAGGCTGGTTTGCAATAATTCCAACTGCTTGCCCTTCTATACGAGCAAAACCTGTAATTAACTCCGGCGCGAACAATTTTTTTACATCAAAAAATGAACCATCGTCAATTAACGCGTCGATTGCTTCATACATATCAAATGGAGCATTTTGGTTTTCAGGAATAATTTCCTCTAGCGTTCTTCCTTCTTTTGCTTTTAAAGGTTCTACTTTTTTAGGCTTTTCCGTATAGTTTGCTGGGAAAAAACTTAAATATCTTTTCGCTTCCGAAATAGCTTCTTCCTCAGAAGTTACAAGTACATCCCCGCATCCACTAACCGTACAGTGCATACGAGCTCCACCCATTTCTTCCAAGGTTACTTTTTCACCAATTACTTTTTCAGCCATACGTGGTGAGCCTAAATACATAGAGGCATTTCCTTCAACCATAATCACTAAATCACAAAACGCTGGTATGTAAGCCCCGCCCGCTGCAGATGGACCAAATAATAAACAAATTTGCGGGATGAAACCAGATATTCTTACTTGATTGTGAAATATTTTTCCTGCTCCTCTGCGATTAGGAAACATATCTAATTGATCCGTTATGCGAGCTCCTGCTGAGTCTACTAAATACAACATTGGCACTCTATTCTTTTCTGCTATTTCTTGAATACGAATAATTTTCTCAACCGTTCGTGATCCCCATGAACCAGCCTTCACTGTTGAATCATTCGCCATTACACAAACAGTTTGCCCATTCACTTTTCCAGTAGCAGTGACAACACCATCTGCTGGTAAATCACCAGCTTCCACATTTGCAAAGCGACCATCTTCTATATATTCCCCATTGTCGAAAAGTAAAGCTAAACGATCGCGAACAAATAATTTCTTTTGTTCCTTCATTTTTTCATGATATTTTGAATGACCACCCGCAAAAATGGATGTAAGCTTTTCATCTAGTCGTTCATTATACGCTTTATTTTCTCCCACATCGAAACCCCCCTTATTTAAAGCACTCAAAATTTAATTATTCAAACGTTACTAGAACGTCTCCTTCGTTCACAAAATCTCCTTCTTTTGCAAGAATCGTAGCTATCTTACCAGCCACGTCTGCTTCTATAGGAATCTCCATTTTCATTGATTCTAACACCATTACTATTTGACCAGCGGAAACCTCTTCCCCCACTGCTACATTTACTGTAAATACTGTACCCGCCATTGTTGATTCTAAATTTTTCATTTTGAAACTTCCTCCCTTTGTTGTTGCATCCATTCCCCTAAAACGGACGTTGAATAAATGCCACTCTTAAAACTTTCTGCATCTAAAAATTGGTGAAACAAGTCAATATTTGTTTTCACACCTTCTATTTTAGCAGAAGCGAATACTTTTTGCGCTTTCTCTATTGCCATATTTCTATTTTCTGCATGAATAATTACTTTTGAAATCATCGGATCATAAAAAGGAGTTACTTTGTTTCCTTCTTCATATCCTGCTTCTACTCGAATACCCACTTCATCTCCCCAATATTGGTGAGTGATTGTTCCGGGTGAAGGAAAGAATGTCTTTGGGTCCTCTGCATATATTCTAAATTCAAAAGCATGTCCATTGGATGAAATAGATTCCTGATCTGTTACAGGCAACTTTTCTCCTGCCGCTACTTTTAACTGCCATTCTACTAAGTCGAATCCTGTAACCGCTTCTGTTACTGGATGTTCCACTTGGAGTCTCGTATTCATTTCTAGAAAATAAAATTGATGATTTTGATCCACAATAAATTCTACTGTACCCGCATTAACATAATCTACTGCTTTTGCAGCTTTAACTGCCGCTTCAAACAATTTTATACGAGCTTCTTGTGGAAAGTTTGGTGATGGCGATTCTTCCAGTACTTTTTGATTTCTTCGTTGAACTGAGCAATTACGTTCGAATAGATGCACAACATTTCCATCATTATCTCCAAAAATCTGCACTTCAATATGACGGGATGAATCAATAAATTTTTCTAAAAATACGGCATCATTTCCGAAGTAAGATTTCGCTCGTGTTTTAATCGATTCAAAGTTTTTTTCTAAAGTTTCCTCATCGTCACAACGAATCATCCCAATTCCACCACCACCAGCACTTGCTTTCAACATAATAGGATAACCAATATTAGATGCAACCTCTTTTGCATTATCCATAGATGTTAGACCTTCTTCCGTTCCAGGAACGACAGGTACCTCTGCTTCTATCATCGTTAATCGAGATGCAATCTTATCTCCCATTTTTTCAATTGTTTCTGGTTTTGGTCCTATAAATGTGATTCCTGCCGCTTCCGCTTTTCGAGCAAAATCTGCATTTTCTGAGAGAAATCCATATCCCGGATGAATTGCATCGACTTTCTCTTTTATTGCAAGCTCAATAATATCATCTACTTTTAAATACGATTGTAACACCGGATTAGGACCTATTAAAAAAGCAAAGTCTGCTTCTTTCACATATGGTAATTCCGCGTCAGCTTCCGAGTATATGGCTACGGTTTCAATGTTCATCTTTTTACACGTCTTAATAATACGTCTAGCAATTTCTCCCCTGTTTGCGATTAATACTTTTTTCAATATCCTTACCCCCTAAGTAAAAAAACGTGTTGCCCATCCCTATTAGTCTATACGAATGTTGAAAGCGATTTCAACTAAATATAAAATTTTTTTGTTCAAAAAAAAGCCTCTACTATTAGAGACTTAATTTAAACCTTATTCTATATGTGTTATTCCTTGTTTTACCCAATTTACTAATTGTTCATAATCTCTTTTTAATAAATTGTACGCGTTAGCAATTTCATCATATGACTGTCTCATTTCATCATAACTTTCCATAGCCAACTGTAGATGATTTTGTAAAGTAGAAGAGTCAGGAACTTCTTTCGCAACTGTAGGTTTTATAGAAGTTTTTCTTTGTAAGACAATTGGTCGTAGGTTTTTGTTCCACCTAAAAGCACAAGCTTGTTTGGAGCGACCTAACAAAATGCTTGCTTCTTCAAATCCAGAAATTTGCGTATGACCCTGCTCTATTTTCTTTAAAACTAACTCTTTTAATAGATTGTCTTCTTCCACGGACCAGCTATCTTTTCTAATTTTAACATTCATGTTTATCACCCTTTGCTTTTTTACTAATATATGCAAAGTGGGTACAAATAGACTCTAGATTTTATTTCTTTTTCTCTAAAAATAAATCAACTGCCTCGTGATGAATTTCTTGTTCCCAAAGAACTGCACAAGTTGCTACTTCTTCCATCACACGTTCATATAATTTTGTTTGCACCCATTTTCTAATCGCTTGGGTTTTATAGGCTTGTAAAACAGAGGAATGGGGAACAATCATTTTACGAGTAAACTTATTTAATGCAACTAGTTTATCTCCCTCAAAAAGTTCCGTGGCCCAACCAATCGATAATAGTTGCTCCGCAGAATAGGGCTCAGCTTCTGTAAGCATTCGAAGAGCATGATCATGCCTCATTCCCTTTTCAAACAAATATGTTCCTCCACCCCACCCTGAAGTAATCGCTAATTTCCCTTGAATAAATCCGCATTTCGCTTCTTTTTTTACTAGACGATAATCACATAATGTAGCTATTTCACACCCTCCACCAACAGCAGTACCGTTAATAAGCGCCATCGTCGGAATCGATAATGTAGCTACTTCATAGAGAATTTTAGCTATTTCACTTAACATACCAAACGATTCTTTTTCCGTTTTCAATTGATGAAAGACAGTTAAATCTCCTCCAGAGCAAAATGACTTGTCTCCTGCTCCTGTAATTACCGCAAGTTTAATTGTTTTATTTGTTTTTACGCTATGTATGAATTGCTTAAATCCTTCTATTACTTCTTTATTAATGGCATTGTGAATGGTAGGTCTATTTATTTCAAAAATAAGTATTTCGCCTTTTATTTCGATTGAATAAGTCACCGCAGGCACATCCTCTTTTAAATATATAGAGAAAAAGACTACCGAAGAGCCATGGTCTCTTTGGTAGCCTTTTAAGGAACAAATACTGAATTATTTGCTCACTACTTCTTTCCCTTTGTATTGACCGCATGATTTACAAATTCGGTGAGCCAATTTCATTTCACCACAATTTGGACAAGCAACCATACCAGGTACGGATAATTTAAAATGTGTACGACGTTTTCTTTTTACAGTTTTAGAAGTTCTTCTAGCTGGTACTGCCATTGTTGGCACCTCCTTACAGATCTATTATTCGTCTGTTTGATCAAAATACTTAGCTAATTGAGCTAGTCTTGGATCCAATTTTGGTTGATCATTTTCTTGCAAATCATTTAGATCATCATCTGTTGTATATGACCAGCCGTTTCCACCTTCGTGTTTAAATTGGTCTGCACCTTCTTTATACACTTGCAAAGGAATTTCTAGTAGGATTAACTCTTCTAGAACTGGATCTACTTGAATGACATCACCTTCTACTATATGGAAGTTATCATAGTCGAAAGCAGATGCATTTTCAGACCAGCTGAAAATTTCATCAGATTGAATTTCAAATGGGTATTCTACATCTTCCCAGGTGCGAGCACAAGGTAAAATGAGCGTCCCTGAAAGCTGAAAATGACAAGTCATTTGCGCTGCACCAAACGTGCAGTGCCCTTCTACATGAACGGGTGAAATACTTCGAACGTCTGGGTTCCGTTCCTTCACATTTTGGAGAGTCACGAATTCATCTAACGTCATCCCGTTATCACGATATTTAGCTAATTGATGAATTGCCCATTTCATACGATTATCACCTCAAGACAACAAAATTTATTATATAATGACAGGTTTTAGATGTCAAGATAATTTCTTGTCACTACATTATTTTAACATTATAATTGGATTAAGGAAAGGATTTGATCGATGATGAAAGCTACAGGAATTGTTGTGGAATACAACCCTTTTCATAACGGCCATTTACATCACTTAAATCAATCACGTATAAAGACAAACAGCGACATAATTATCGCAGTAATGTCTGGAAATTTTTTGCAACGCGGAGAACCCGCACTTGTTGATAAATGGACGCGTGCAAAAATGGCTCTTTCTGCTGGGGTGGACTTAGTAATTGAATTACCTTATGCATTTGCAACAGCACAGGCAAGTGATTTTGCAAAAGGTGCCATCTTTTTATTGGATGCGTTGAAATGTGAAGCTTTTTGTTTTGGTAGCGAAGAGGGCTCTTTAGAAGCTTTTCATCATACTTATCACTTATTATCTACCAAAAAGGAAGAATATAATACAGCGATTTCAAATTTCATGAAGCAAGGCATTAGCTATCCAAAAGCATTGAACGAAGCGTATAAAGTTGTCTCAGAAGATTCCTCCTTACCTTTAGTCGATTTGTCAAAGCCAAATAATATTTTAGGCTATCATTATATTGAGGCAGCGTATCGGTTACATGCATCCATAAGGTCCGAAACAATCCACCGAGTTGTTGCAAACTATCATGATGAAGCGAAACCTTCCGAAACCATAGCAAGCGCTACAGGAATACGAAAAGTATTATTTGGTGAACTGGATCTCTCTGCCATTCAAAATTTTTTACCAGGTACAAGCTTAGATGAATTAAGTAGGTGGAAATCTACTTTCCAATCTTTCGGAAGTTGGGAAAGATTTTGGCCGATTCTCCGTTTGATTATTTTACGTCATTCAAAAGAGCGATTAGCTACTTTCGCAGAAGTGACGGAAGGAATGGAAAACGCCATTTGGAATGCCGCTATTAAGAACGAGACATTCCAGGCGTTTATGGAGCAAATAAAATCTAAGCGCTTTACCTGGACTAGGATTCAACGAATGATGACGCATATTTACAATGATTTTACTTGGGGACAATTAAAGTCATTCGATTTACCAACTTATATACGTCCATTAGCGATGAGTAAAAATGGACAGGCTTACTTGCAATCCATCAAAAAAGATTTGCCACTACCTCTTGTAAGTAGAGTAGCTGCATATAAAGACAACGACATGCTTGCGCTTGATGTAAAAACCGCGAACTTATATTATTTAGGATTACAATCTGCTTATGCACAAAAAATGATTGGAAGTGATTATAGAATCACCCCAATCATTCATTAACTATTTCTTTGGTTCTAATTTTTCTAAATAGACAAGGGCATCATCCACTGTTTTAACAGGCACAATTTTCATTTTTGTGCCTATTTTTTTTGCAGATTTTAACGCTTCCTCATAGTTAGATGTCAGACCTGGATTATTTGCTAAAATGGCAGGATCAATTTCATCATCTGGTGCAAACATAATTTCAATTCCTTTGCGATCTGCTGCAATTACTTTTAAATCGATACCTCCGATTCGTCCAATTGTTCCATCTGGTTTCATTTCTCCAGTTCCAGCAATATTATATCCTTTTGAAATATCTTCTGGTAAGAGCTGATTCAAAATTTCTAGGGTAAACATAAGACCTGCAGAAGGCCCTCCAATATCCTCTGAATTCATATGAACAGCTGGAGTAGTTTCCACTTTTTTATCTTCCGTATACGAAACCCCTATACCTGGTTTATCAAGAATGCCAGGTACTGTTTTTAGTGTTACTTCTTTTTTTAGCGTTTCTTTGTTTCTTTCAACTGTCAATTGGATTACATCGCCTTCTCCTTTCCCGCTTAAATAAGTTTTTAGTTTTTCCTCGGTTAGATCAGATAAATTATCCAAACCAATTATTTTATCGCCGGGTTCTAAAATACCATCTGCTGCACTATTCTTTAAAACATTAAAAATAAATATCCCATTATTTATGATGTGATAAGGCTTATTTGCACGATTAAATGCTACAGATATAGCATTAAATTGAGAATCAGACATAAGCTTTAATTGACGAATATTATATTCTTTTTCATCTTCATCAGGATTACGAATTTGCTCTGCTTTATAAATTTTCCGATTGTCAGCTATTTTTGCATACAGATAAGTTAATGGTGTCGCTTTTGCTAAGGAGATTGTTAGAAGACTCATCATTCCTTTGTCATTTTCATCTCCACCTTCTACTTGAACAAATGGTGATAGTTCATAGGCTCCTCCTGGTTTGGATATATAAGAATCCATTGGATAAAAGGCTAGGGATGCAACTATCGCTAAAATTAATAGAAAAATTATCGGTTTTTTATTGAACATAATTTATTTATCCCTTCCTTTCGTTTTTTAATACTAATAAGTTTATCACTTCCATTTTTTTCTGACAAAATAAATATTAAATAAAATGTTAACCTCCCATTTTTCAAAAAAATATTGTGACGAACTTGGCCAGGAGGAGCAACAATTTTCTTCAAACGGATGATGGCTAGATGCAAGACAATAACTGAATAGGAAAGCAGAATTTTCTAATCAGCACAAAAGGATGAATTCAATTGCACAAAATAATAACGCTTAGTAGTTGGGTCCTTATTACTCTTCTGTTTTTGCAACCTGGTGTTGCGCATAAAGGAGCAATTGAAGGAATGCGGATATTCACGACAGCTTTACTCCCTTATTTACTTCCATACCTGGTGATCACGCAGATGTTTATACGATCTCAAAACACTTTTTTAAAAACTCAAAATAAGTTCAAACTATATATTAATATTTTCCTTTTGAGTGCTATAGGAGGGTTTCCGAGCGGGGCAGCCATCATTTCCTCACTTAAGGAAATGGGGACTTTAAATAATCGCAATGCGAGTTGGTTATTGGCAATTTGCCACGCACCAAGCCCAATGTTTGTTATTGGATTCGTAGGTATTAATATTTTTCAGGCAGAGATTTCGGGTTTGAAATTGTTAATCATTATTCATGTAGTAAATTTTTTATTCTTATTAGTATTCATCATATTATCTCCCACTATTCAAATGAATGTTGAGACAACTAAACTATCAGCCTCACCATTTCAAGAAAGCATTAAAGAAACCTCGCAAATATTGTTGCTCATTGGGACGACTGTGGTATTCTTTACCACCGTGAGTATCATTGTATTTGAATCGATAAAGGAGATACTTCCTTCCATCTCACCACTTTTGTTAGTATTTGTTGCTTCATTCTTTGAAATGACTGGAGGAATTAGTCTCGCAGGAGAAATATTATCCGGGAAAGCTATGCTTCCTGTAATTGTTGCACTAATCATTGCGTTTAGTGGGATAAGTATCCATATGCAAATAATCGTTTTAGCACAAAAAGCAGGTATTTCTATTCGGAAATATTTACTTTTCCGCATACTACACGTAATCCTGATCCCAACAATCTTCTATTTCGTAGCATGAATATCACTTAATGTTACGGGAACGTTACGGGTGCCAGGCACCCGTAACGTTCCCGTAACATTCGTGTAGTGAAAATATTTAGAGGAGCTAAATAAGGAAAAAAAAACCTTGCAAAGATTGCAAGGTTAGTTAGTGTCATATTTGATTTTAAGCGCAGCTTCGACTTGAGGTGGTACAAGTTCTCCAATGTATCCGCCATATTTTGCAACTTCTTTTACTATACTAGAACTTAAAAACGAATATTGGTTTTTAGTCATGATAAAGAAAGTTTCGATTTCATCATTCAACACCCGGTTCATCGAAGTAATTTGCATTTCATATTCAAAGTCGGATACTGCTCGCAATCCTCTAATGATAGCGCTCGCATTTACGTTTTCTGCATAGTCCATTAATAATCCTGAAAATGTCTCTACTCTAACATTTGGAAGATGTGCAGTTGCATCTTCAATAAGTTTTACTCGTTCTTCAACGGAGAATAAAGGATTTTTAGAGGAGTTATTTAACACCACAACATTTACTTGTTCAAAAATCGATGCTCCTCGTGTAATAATGTCTAAATGTCCATTTGTAATCGGATCAAAACTCCCTGGTACGACTGCAATTTTAACCAATTTAATTCACCTCTTCTATACGTTTACGATAAATTGAAATAATAGTACTTCCATAAATTTCTCGTTTAACAAGCGTAAAAGTTCCTAAATCAGTTTCTAAGTCAACCGTTTTATCATGCTCGCAAACAATAATCCCCGTATCATTCATACATCCAGTTTCTACAATTTTTTTAGCTAAATCGTAAAATAATATTTTGTTATAAGGAGGATCTACGAATAACAAATCAATGGAAAGCTCCCTTTTTTCAAATGCTTTTATAGCTCTAGAAGCATCGATTTTGTATAGTTCACTCGATTCTTCCAATCGGCACTTCTTTAAATTTTCTATAATCGTTTGCAGCGCTTTTTGGTCTTTTTCAATAAAAACGCAAGTATCGATTCCTCGACTCATCGCTTCAATCCCTAAACTCCCACTTCCGGCAAATAAATCGACAGCAATACCTCCATCGAAATATGGACCAATCATATTAAAAATAGATTCTTTTACTTTATCTGTTGTGGGTCTCGTATTTGTTCCTGGTACTGCTTTTAAAGGTAACCCTTTTCTTGATCCTGATATTACTCTCATCTAGTTTCTCCTAGCTATCAAATTTGCCTTGGCGTATGTACGTCCAGAATTTACTTTAAATTATTTCGTTCATCTCACCACATATAAGTGATGCTGAACTAAGTTAAAATAGCGCAGATTGTGTAATCGTAATTCGTTTATCCTGCTTACTAATGTCAACTAAAAACAATCGAATCATCCACGCTTCTTCAATATAATAAACCGACCCTATTTTTTCAAATGGTTCTGACATTGCATCAAATCTTTTTTCGTTTAATACATAAAAAGGTTCATGAATTGGAAATCGAAAAGCTCTTGAGGTATTTTGAACGAAAAGTCCTTTATTTGTATCTTTTAGTGTGTAACCTAATACTGCAAGTAGTGGCTCAGCAGCATAAAGTACCTTACCATCTTTGAACAATACTTTCATATTCTCTTGTTGTAATTCATTTATATAAACCGTTCGAGAGTCTTCAAATAATAATGGGAAATTTTCCGAACTAAACTGCATATTAAAAGTAAAATAGGAAGTCTTTAGACCAATAGTATTAGACAATAATTTGTCTAGTTTTTCCGCATTCAATCTTTTATTGCTTTGTAGTTTGGATTTCCAGTCAGCAAGTTGATCTGTTGTAAAATAATTATTCAATGTTTCATACATCCAATTAGCCTTCTCTGATCCAATTGGGCGGTTCATTAAATAACTACTAATAACTTCTGCCAATAATAAATTAGAAGAATCTATTCCATATTTTAACTGAACATTCTTTACAACTAACTCTTGTTGTAAAGAAGCAATGTCTTCGCTATCAATAAAGGAAATTCGAGATGCATTCATATGATTAGTATTTTTCTCAAAAAGAACGGATACATGTTCACTATTTGGTAAACGCAATTCTTTTAGCTGATTCATAAGTTCTTTAGATATTTTTTTCTCTGAATAAAGAGTGACATAATCATCTTCAAATACGATAGGCAGCACCTTTTTTTGCCAATATAAATCGGTAATATTTCCAGATCCGTAGGAGAGGGAGTAATCAATTAAATCTAATGATTCAATTCCAATAATGGGCAAGCCACTAACCCACATTCCGCCTCTTTTTAACTCATCCGTAACATGAAGTGTTGTGTAAGATACCTGTCCTTTTTCAAGTTTGACAAGGAAGTCAGACAAAGTTTTTTTATCTTGAAATCCGTCTACTAAAGGAATTTCATAAGAAATACTTTGCTTAGAGGATTCCCCCTCTTTAAAAGTAGTCAAATCTTCTGATAAACGTTTACAGCTCTCGCTTATACTTAAATCACAACTTCTATTTTCACTTGAAATTGGCCATAAAATGGTCGTTTGTTCGTTTGGAAGATTATTAAAATGTTGTTTTACAATGATTTTATTTTCTTTCATTTTCATTTCAATCTCTTGTTCGTAATAAAAAGATGTTCCATTCTCTTCCAAGCTCGAGGAATAAACGTGATATTGAAATAGTAAAAGAACACTATTCGTAACAACGAGTAACATGGATAAAAAACTAATAACAAATTTCATAGAATTGTCCTCCAACAAAGTGGTAAGATGGTTTGGAAAGGAAGTGTTTTCAATGATTCAACGTTTTATTGAGCTTGGAGAGGGTTATGGAGATATATTTGAGCTTTGTGAACTTGCTCGAGTAAACAACAATCGAATACACCGGGCTTTTATCTTTTCTTCTAAAAAACAAGAGAAAGAATATTATTCAATCGCAATTGCCCTTAACCCAATAAATAAAGCTAATTTTTTTCCGATTTATATATGCCTCGAAGGAATACCTAAAATTACTCCAATTCCACAAAGGCTTTCTACCTTTCATGAAACTCTAAAAGAGTTAAAAATAGTGCCTGTTCAAATGGATATTAAACATTCAGCTAATTTTGTTGATAAGGGATTATTCTATCAGTATGTCATCGGAATACTACGCTTAAATCATTTCATACCACCGTTACAATAGAGTAAGCTATAAACCGATTTTATAATCGTATTCTTTCGCTTTATCCGGCTTACTATTTTCAAATTCAGTTTTTAAAAATGGACGATAAGATTCCAAAATTTCTTTTACAAAAGGAAGTTTATTCATTTTTTGCTTAGCAGTTTCAATCTGGTCCTGATCGCAATATAAGACAACATATTTTAGTCTTTTCGAAATATAATGGACATGCCCATATTTCCGTAAAGATTTCGCTTGTTTTAAATGATGCACATAGACAACTAATCCTTGTCTTTCTGTCATACGATTCCCCTCATTTCTTCCTATCAAGGATAACATATGCATGAAATTGATAGCAACAACAACTAGCTGACAGTTGGGATGCATTTCGATATAATAAAAACTACCTTTCGATTTAAAAGGAGGATTAAAAAGGAATGGGCAAAAAAACAAATGTTGCGATTGCCATTGCAGCAGCAGCTGGGGCTGCTTGGGCTAGTACAAAAGCACTTTCAAAACCTCTAAGCCGAACAGCAAAAGAAGCGCTTGAATATGAACAACCTATAATATTAGCGCATCGCGGAGGATCGGCACTTGCACCCGAATGTTCTCCCGCAGCATTTGAGAATGCGGCAAAACTCGGAGTGCATGGATTTGAAATAGATTTAAGACTAACAAAAGATGAGGAAATTATTGTTTTTCACGATGAATATATGAGTAGAGTCACAAATTTTTCTGGAAGAGTGGCGGATTACACATTAGACGAGCTTAAAAAGGCAGATTTGGGCTATCATTTTGTAGATTTAAACGGAGAATACTCCTACCGAGATTGCGGAGAGCATATAATGACATTAGGTGAACTTTTAGATAAGTATCCTCAAATGCTTATTAATATGGATATTAAAGATGCTCCCCCAACATATGAGGGCAGTTTAATGCCATCTAAGCTTTGGAGATTACTTGAAGAGAAAGAGGCATTTCAACGAGTGGTTGTAACTAGTTTTTATGATGATCAAATTGATCGTTTTAATTTATATGCTCAAAACACGGTTGCACTTGGAGCCGGTGAAAAAGAAGTACGAAAAGCATATACAGCATTTACGAGTCAGTTTAAACATTTATATCATCCAAAAGCGGATGTTTTTCAAATTCCTGTTAAGTCTAATATGTTTCCTTTAGACAGTGCAAATTTCATTAAGTTTTTAACTTCTTTGAATATTCCTGTCCATTATTGGACAATCGATGACCCAAATGTGATGAGAAAACTTATTAAAAACGGCGCAAAAGGTATAATAACCGATCGTCCTGATCTAGCTATCGAAGCACTCAAACTAGACTAATAAACTTTGAGAAAAAAATATGTCTATCTGTAAGAAAAACGGAAGCGTCCTTTAAGTGCATCTTATTTTCACCTTTTTCATAGTGCTTTGGACGAAATCTTGGCTACACTGTTAACGTTAGAGCAAAGGATCGTGAAGTGACTGTGTCACTTCACGATCCTTTTTTTCCGGTAATCTTGTAGCGAATGTTTGTCCGTCGCCCTCTCGGAATTTGTAGAGACATGATGCATTAGGGTTGGTTAATGAGAGATTAGATGCTTTCCTATTCTTTTAAAAGCGGACGAAGATACAATTTCGTCCGCTCAGCACTTCTTTATCAATAGATGCTAACTATTTTTCTCAAGAACCACTTACTATAATCATCTACCCACTGTTTCATGATTATTGTGAACGGTATTCTTGTGACGGATGTTTGTGCTGCGACCTCTTGAAACAGTTGCTGGTGTCTGGACAGCAAATTTAAAAAGTTATACTATAAAGGATGTGTGCTTGTTAGCACACATCCTTTATAGTTATTATTATGCAGAACAGGAGCAAGAACCACCTGTACCACAACCACTTCCGCAACTTGAACCGCTAGAAGCAAAAAATGGATTACTTACTGGTACTTTGACACCTTCTGAAACAGATTTACCGATTAACAAGCTCACTTCATCTAGTAAGTCTTGCAAATCGTTTTCAGCAACTTTCAGTGTTGCAATTTCATCTACCATATCCAGTTTTCTTTTAGTTACTCGAATATCTTTCATAACTATCGAATAATCTGGATGGTATTTTCCGAACCGTTGAACCTCTTCATATTGGTCTTTTAGTTTAGCGAAATGATTTATTTCACTAACTATGTTCGAATTTGTATATACAGCACGATGTGCATCTAAGTATCGATAAAATTGTTCAGAGGAGAGAATCATTTTACATAGTTTATCAGAGTGGTCCATTAAGTTGGCCCATTCGTTGGTCATAATCATTTGACAATCCTCCAATCCTTTTTATCATATCAAAAAGTAAAACTAATTGCTAAACTATTATCTTATTGTTAGGAGTAAAAAAATGAATGAATTACAATCATTGATAAATCAAGTAACTGAAAACGCTACAGAAGTTGAATTAAAATTACTCACAGAATTTTTAAAAGGCATACAAAATAAACAAAAAAAGGAAGCACCTACCTACTTAAATGCAATATTTCATATGAATACACATTTTGAGGAGAATAGATGTGTTGTAACTCTACCAGTAACCCCACTTTCCTTTAATAGCTTTGATATGCCTCACGGAGGGGTAATTGCTACCCTAACAGATAATGCAATGGGCTTCCTTGTAAATAAGGACTTAAGCGCAGAAGGTAGAGGTGCTGTAACTACAACTATGACGATTCATTATGTCAAAGCTTCTACAGAAAAAACGCTGATAGCAACTGCATCCTACTTACATAAAGGGCGTCAAACTTTAGTTATGGAATGTACAGTATCACAGTCGGATGGCAAAAAAATTGCTTATGCTACTGGATCATTTTTCGTTATAACACCACATAGCCCCTCGAAATAACTTCGGACAACTTCATGATCAGAAAAAGGGACCACTAGATCGTTAACAATCTGTTCTTGTTCATGTCCCTTTCCCGCTATTAATACTATATCCCCTTTTTTAGCATTGCTTAAAGCGATGATAATTGCTTGTTTTCGATCGGTTTCAGTAATTACTTTTTCTATATCCACTCCTTTTAGTATATCGGCAATAATGTCCTTCGGATGTTCATTCCTTGGATTGTCGTTCGTTATTATAGCTTTAGTTGCATATTTTGTAGCCACTTCCCCCATCCATTTCCTCTTTTGTTTATCTCGATTTCCACCACATCCAAAAACGACATATATATTCCGCTTGGCATAAGATGCCACTGCCGATAAACTTGCTTCTAGTGCATCAGGCGTATGAGCATAGTCAATAAGCACTTCAATTCCCACATTATTATGAATTCGTTCTAATCTCCCTATAGGAAGGTTTACGGTTTTCACTTCGTCCAATGGAAAACCTAACGCTCCCATCACAGCTATTGCCGCTGCTAAATTCAATCCATTATAATAACCACTATTATTCATCTCTACTTGAAGTTCTTTTTCTTTTATTAAATATTTGTATCGTACCTTTTCCGTTGAGTAATCTACTTTTTGATAAACAACGTCATTTGTAAAATTTTCTCCAAAGCGAATAATTGGCAAGCGAGTTTTATCAGCGATAGATTGGCACCATGCATCATCGTCATTAATAACAAGTTGCTTTGAAAGAGGGATAAGCATTTCTTTGGATTTTTTATAAGGAACCATTCCTCCGTGGAACTCAATATGATCTTTTCCTATATTAAGAAATACGCCTACATCTATTGGATAATTACCTAATCGTTGGTCTAATAGCCCTTGTGAAGAAGCCTCTAATACTATATATTCAACATTTTTTTCATAACAATACTTAACTACTTGCATGAAATCATAAAAAGGCAAAGTAGTATTATTCCGAAATAAGTTATTTAATTTTTCTCCGTTGACATATACACCTAGAGTTCCTATGACACAAACCGATTTATTTTGTTGCATTAATAACTGTCCTATAAATGATGCAACGGTAGTTTTTCCGTTTGTTCCTGTTATGCCTATCGTTTTTATCTGTTTTCCGTAGCGTTCATAAGAAACAGTTGACACCCGTTTTATAAAACCGTCCATATCTGCGGGTATTATTATTTGTGGAACGATACAATCAGGGATAAAGCATTTAGTTAAAACGGCAATTGCTCCTTTTTGAATCGCTTCTTCCATAAAAATTCGATTATTTGTTTGAGAGACAAATATATCCCCTTCTTCGATTTGTTTTGAATGATCAATCCATCTATTTATCTTTGTCTGTGACAAATCTCCCACAATCTCATATTGCACGCCATTTAGTAATTCTTTTAAAGAATTAATAATTCTTCACTCCCTACACCATTCTTGTATGTTCGCATAAAGTAAAATGAATTCCTTGTATCGTATGAACGGAGTGAATGAAATGTCACGAACAAAGTGGATGAAGGTATGATAATTCAAAAATATGGTGGTATTGCTATGCAAGATCATCAAAGTAGGAAATTGATCATTAAGCATATTCAAAGAGCAATAAAAAATCATGAACAAGTATTGGTAGTTGTATCTGCCATGGGAAGAAGAGGCCAGCATTACTCAACGGATACACTCTTAGATCTAATTCCAACAACTCTTAGTAGTATTGAGTCAGATTTACTTTCAGCATGTGGTGAATTAATTTCAGCATCTGTTTTATGTGCTGAATTAAAAAAAGGAGGAATTAGTACTACAGTTATTTATGGGAAGAACGCTGGAATCATCACAAATGAAGCATACGGAAACGCAAATATAATAGATGTGAATACGAATATATTGAATTCTACATTCAATGATTTTCCTTGCATTATAGTACCTGGATTTCAAGGTATATCTGAAAAAACAAACAATTTCACAACACTTGGTAGAGGTGGAAGTGATTTTACTGCTGTCTTCTATGGGCATCATTTAAAAGCTGAAGTTGTAGAGTTTTATAAAAATGTTCCTGGTGTAATGACATCAGATCCTTCTACAAACAAATCGGTGGAATTAATACCTGTTATGTCTTACGAAGAACTTCAAACTATAATAAGTGCACCTGTAGAAATCATACAAAAAAGAGCAGCTAAATTTGCTGCTCTGTATAAAGTCCCACTGCATATTCGTTCGTTATATGAAGAAGGAGATGGGACTTTCGTATTTCATTAATAATTATGGTCTATCCTCTTTGGAAATCGGTCTTTCGATAAGATTCTGTGTATAGTAATTTCCGTATACTCCTACTCCAGTGTGCGTATACCTTCTCCCTAATAGGGTATCTCTATGATTTTTTGAGTTTAACCATCCGTTTACCGCTTCTCCTGCATCAAAATAAAAAGCAGCTGTATTTCCACCAGCTCTTGCAAACTCTATATTTGATTCTTTTAATGTATCGCTTAACTTAGGAATTTCAGCTAAATCATTTACTACAACATTACTTTTAGCCATATCTTTACTTTGCATTCTAGCTATTTCTTGCAAGGGCATATCTGATTCTAAAACTCTAACGCCATGTCTCAGTCGATAGGCATTTGTAATTTCAAAAATTTGTCTCTCATTTGCACGATCTACGGCAATTTGAAAAGAAGAAGTGGGAGTCTGTGTTTCTATCATCGAGCCGTTATATAAAATATCATATGGTTTCTGTAATAAAAGAGTTTCAAAATCAGAAAATCTCACTGCCTCTAGCTGTTTGCCAACGACATCAATATAGAGGATAGCTAGTAAATTATCAAACTGCACTAAAATTCGGTCGTTAATATCATCATCATTTAACGAAAAGGTATATGTATTCGTTCCAATGGAAATTGTAATTTCTGATTGAACGAGCGTAAAGCGATAGATCTCTTCAATTGATTGACCAATTTTATAAGGTGTAACTTCCACAGAGTTACCAATAACAAAAACTTGTTTTACTTTGTCTTCAGAAACTCCTATAAGTTGATAACTTGAATAAGAATCATTATACACCCACCACTCATAACCAAATGAGGAGGGTTCAATTCGAGCTGGTTTTCCTAATAACTTGATTACCTTGGAAGATGGTTGCCCTACTAACACAGAAATGCCAGTTTTAGGTCTAGAAAAAATACTGTTAGTTTCGACAATTTCTTTCGTTTCTTGCGGAATTATTTGTCCAGTGTTATTCGAGCCGGTAAGCAACTCATTTTCTTGAATAGGATTATCAAAATATATAAACACTGCTAGTACAATAGCAATAGCGATTAAGAAACGAAATAGATTTTTCATCTTATTTATCTCCTTAGGTTTTAATCCATTTTCACTAGTATATCAAGCTTGTATACAAAGACACAATGTTGTCATTGCAACATTTTCAAATTTGAATTAATATTAATGAGAACGTATTCTATGGTAATTTGAACGTGAAGGAGGACAATTAAATGGATTTCGAAAACACAGGTATCGAAAACACTGTCATTGATCTAAACATATTAGATGATGTAATGAAACAGCACGGTCTAATTCGTGCAGGACAATGGGATTATGAGCGCGTTACTTATGACAAAAAATTTGAAATAAAAGAAGGTATTTTTTATCTTCGAGTATTTGGTTATACAAAAGATGGAGATGTAGGAGCTCATGATGCAATCATCACATTATTGAAGCCTGCTCTTGGTAAACATTACTATCCACACGGCATTGAATATGGTGAAAATGAGGTTTTCCCAAATCATTTACTTAAGTCTTGTGAGAAGACATTAACTGCACTTAGTGCGGATTTAAAACCTTTTGAACTGAACGCCTAATAAAATGACGCTAGAGAAAATATTCTCTGGCGTTTTTTCATGTTCAAAAGTATAAATTTTGACTATACTTAATATAACAATCATAAGAAGGTGGTACTGCTCTTGTTAAACAAAATTTTTTTAAAGAAATATCTTAAATACTTTTTTCTGCTTCTCATCCTTTTATTGATTGCAATTTTTATCTTGCCTGTGTCAGTTCCTATTGTATTAGCACTCCTTACAGCTATAATAATTGAACCAATAGTTAAATTTACACAAAAAACATTTAAGTGGAATAGAAAACTTGCCGTAATCACAAATTTTTCTTTCTTTTTGTTAATTATTTCAGCAGGACTTTATTTTGGCATTACAAAACTTATCACACAATTAATATACACAACAAAAATTATTCCTAATTATTTAAATAATTTAACAGGAATGTGGATAGATATTCAAAATAACTTATTTAAATATACAGAAGGATTACCTGCAGAAGTAGTATTATCCATACAGAATAAGTTGGAAGATACTCTAGTAAGTTTAAAAGATTCTCTACTTGATTTATTGAGCTACTCAAATATTACGTCCTTACTAACAAATATACCAAACTTTTTAGTTAGTTTCATCGTATTCATCGTAGCATTATTTTTATTTATGCTTGATTTGGAACAGTTACGAATAAAGCTTTTTCAATATTTTTCAGAAAGCACTGCAGAAAAGGTACGATTCATGGCAAAAGGCATAAAAAAAGTGGTCATTGGCTTTTTAAAAGCACAAGTATTGGCAAGTTTTTTCATTTTAGCTGCTACCCTAATAGGATTACTGTTAATCGCTCCAAAATATGCAATAGTTATGTCGATTATTATTTGGATTATTGATATTATCCCAATTCTAGGGTCTATTATTATTCTAGCACCTTGGGCTCTCTATCATTTCCTTACTGGGGACGTTGTTTTAGGAACGAAGCTTACTATTCTTGCAGTTATTCTAATTATTATTAGAAGAACAGTGGAACCTAAGTTAATGGGCTCGCAAATGGGCATATCTCCATTAGCAGTCCTAATTGCAATGTTTGTAGGTGCTAAATTATTTGGAATCCTTGGATTTATTATAGGACCAATAATTGTTATATTATTTATAACTGCAAAAGAATCAGGGATGATAAAACTTAACTTTAAAGTATGAGAAAAACGCAAGCGGCCTTTAAGTCCATCTTGTCTTAACTAATTCCAGAGTGCTTTGGACGAAACATTGGCTGCACTATTAAAGAAGCTTTTATGGAGGATCTGGAAGTGACTGCGTCACTTCCAGATCCTCTTTTTTCGGTAATCTTGTGGCGGATGTTTGTCCGTTGCCCTCTTGAAATGTGTAGAGACAAGGTACATAAGGTTAGAATAATGAGAGAATAAATCTTTCCTATTCTTTTAAAAGCGGACGAAGATGCAATTTCGTCCGCTCAGCGCTTCTATATAAATAGATGCTATCTATTTTTTCAGGTTCCACTTGCCCTATAGATAAACGATGGAAAGTACTAATTCATTATTCCTACGAAGCAGATTGTCTTTCTTATTTGCACTGTTGATTGGAGCGGAAGGCGACGACTCCTAGGGGAATAGCAAGCAAATCAAGACCCTGCACTGAGCGCAGCGAGGGAAGCGGCTTGATGCTTGCCCCCTGGAAAGCGTCCGCCTGAAGCGGAAATCAACCTGTCATAGCAATAAAAATTTATATACTTTATTATTCTATAAAAAGAAAAAAACAGTAGCCTGCATATTTAAGCTGGCTACTGTTTTATTTTTAATAGTTGATTTATCCACCAATTATCGCTTTTATGACAGAAGTTGTATCTCCACCATGATAAAATACATACAACAATAAATAGACAGCTACGCCTGTTATTGCTACAAAGAACCAAATGATACTTGTAATTGGTCCAATTTTACGGTGCTTGGCAATATTATTCTTTAACCCTAAATAAATCGTTACAATTCCAAACACTGCACCTGTAGTGGCTAATGTAATGTGAAAAATTAAAAATATGGTGTAATAGATTTTGATGTCATCCGGTCCACCAAATGCAGTATTACCAATAAATATTGTTCGTGAAACATAGATGATAAAAAAAGCTAAAGCTGATATAGCTGCAGCAAACATCGTCTTCTTATGTGCTTCAATTTTTCTTTGTTTGATTAATACCCAACCAATTGCTATCAAGATAGCACTTAATACGATAAATGAGGTACTAATTGTAGGTAATAGAGGTAAATTCATCATCATTCTCCTTGAATACGGCTGTTTATTTTAACTGATAAGAAAGTATTGAGTATTCTACAAAGTATATGTCCAGATGCTTGGCCTTGGTTTTTATTGAACTAGGCTCTAGCTCTACTTGAATTATGTAGATCATCCAATGCTTTTTGAGTAATATCATCTGCATTTTCTTGCTCATTTCGATACCACTGAAAGAAAATAGAAAATAAAACAAATCCATAAATTATTTCTTGAATAATTTTCATAATAACTCCGCCAAGTTGTTGGTCCTCAAATGGAGGCATATTCGAAAATAGTTCAGGACCTGATAATGAAAGACCAGCTAATGTATTACTTGGTACACATAGTGCCATAGCTTTCAACCAAGCATCTGGGTTTGTATAAGTAGCGTACATTGGTACGTCTGAGAAAATAATAAGCGCACACGCTGGAGTGATTAATACAGCACTGGCTATAATATAACCAATTTTTTTTAATCCGTGTAGCTTATTTTCAACTCCATTTATATCAACAATGGACCACCACATACAGATTGCAGAAATAAACAGGATGAACGTATAAGTTCCATGTAACCCTTCATTTAATTTAATAAAATCAAAAACTAATGGAATATGGTAAATAGAAAACAGACCCGAAAATAAAATTAATGCAAACATAGGTCTTGTGAAAAAAGGAAATAATTTCCGAACAACTGGCAACTCTCTTACAGCTTTCCAAACCCACCATGGAATTCCCTTCATCAATAAAGGGGGAATCAACATTAGCAATATTGCCATTTGTGTCATATGAAATGAAAACATAATATGACTCATTAAATCTATAGGAGAGCCCTTAATAATATACAACAGGACTAAACTCGTTAGAAAATAAACAACTTCTTTTCGTTTCAACGGTTCTGAAACATGAAAGTCTTTTCTCCACTTAACTGTAATAAAGAAATATAATAATGTAATCAATACTAAAACGCCAATCATGATGGGACTCCACAATGCTTGAAAACCGAATATACTTAAAGGCATTAGGTACCTCGCTCCTTCCTACTACATTACTTTCCTTATTATAATGCTCTACAGCTATAACTTCAATGAACGAACTATGACAAATAAGAAAAACGCAAGCGTCCTTTAAGTGCACCTAGTCTTTACTATTTCTCGAGTGCTTTGGACAAAACATTGGCTACACTATTACCGATGGAATTTTTGTGGATTGAGAAGTGACTGCGTCACTTCTCAATCCACTTTTTTCGGTAATCTTGTGGCGGATGTTTGTCCGTCGCCCTCTTGAATTATGCAGACACAAGCTACATTAGGTTTGGATAATGAGAGAATAATTCCCTTCCTATTCTTTTAAAAGCGGACGAAGATACAATTTCGTCCGCTTTGCGCTTCTTTATTAATGAATGCTCTCTATTTTTCTCTAGTACCGCCTACTCTAATCATACACCCACTGATTCATATATACTGTGTACGGTAAAAGTAAAAACAATCAAGATCAAGCCCTTGAAAATATACTATGAAGCCTTACTATTACTGGTTTCTTAGCGATAACTGGACAAAATCTTCTTGTTAGGTACTACTCACTTAATGGATTGTAGTGAAAGGTGGCGACTCCAGACGGAGGCCAACAGGATGTTGGTCACGAAGGCGTTGCCACACGATGTGGCGCTCTTAGCCTTCGTTCCACGGAGACAGATGAGATATCGCAAACGACGCGAATGCGGCGCCCCCGCGGAACGCGTCCACCTGAAACGAAAATCCGCGGTATTATATAATTCTTTAAAGTACAATGAACACTGGTTTCGCAGTACGATAATCCATATACTTTCTTATCTTTTAAGAAAAACGGAAGATGCAGCATTGAATTCTGTAATGATACTATACGGTAAAGTTATTCTTCCATCTTTGAGAAAGCGTAAGCGTCCTATAAGGGTATGTGAAAATAGTCTTTACAGTTTCCCGAGTGCTTTGGATTAAACATCAGAGACACTATATGCCAGTTACCACAAAAAAAACGAGACTAAGAATAATCTTAGTCCCGCTTTATAATTTTATTTACCACCAAACAATTGTTAAAAACGTAAGGATAAAAGTAAATGCAAAAGTTGCACCTAGATATAAGAAGAAAGCAGTAATACCATGATTTTTTTCACTCATATGCATGAAGTAGTAAAGTTGTAATACCACTTGAATAGCAGCAAATAGTAATATTACTGGCACAACAAAATACTTTGAAAAGCCAGCAGCAACCGAACTAAAAGCAACTAATGTTAGAAAAATCATTATCGCAAATGTAGTTACTTGACCACGCATTTCTTCTCTTCTTTTACGACGAGTATATTCATACTCTGTTTGTGTTTTCACATAAACGTGAGCGTCGTGTGACATATTAACCAACAACTCCCATCAAGTATACTACTGTAAAGATGAATACCCACACAACATCGATAAAGTGCCAGTATAAAGAAGCAGTATAGTATTTTGGTGCATTATATAAGCTAAATCCGCGTTTTGCATTACGTAAAAGCAGTAAAATAATCCATCCTAGACCAATTACTACGTGAAGACCATGCGTTCCAACTAATGTAAAGAAAGCAGATGAAAATGCACTTTGACCATAATTAAAACCTAAGTGAACATAATGATTAAACTCATAAATCTCTAATGCTAAGAATCCAAGTCCAAGGAATACCGTGATTGCCATCCAAGTTTGCATACCTTTAAAGTTATGGTTTTTCATATGATACATTGCATAAACACTTGTTAAAGATGAAGTTAAAAGCAACATAGTCATAACAAAAGCTAGTGGCAACTCATAAAGTGAATGAGTTGAAAACTCCATTCCACTTGGTCCCTTGTCTTTTAGAGCTAAATAAGTAGCAAATAAACTAGCGAATAATACAGTTTCTCCACCTAGAAATAACCAGAAACCTAAGAATTTGTTTTTACCTTCTAAAGTTACTTGCTCTGGATGATCTGGCCAAGATTGTGGGGTGTACTTCGTATTAAAGTCCATTATTATTTACCCCCTTTTTCATTCATTAATTCTTCTTTGTGAATATGATAACCATGATCATCTTTAAGTGAACGAACTGCCATTGAAAGTAATGTAATACCTAAACCAAGTATGATAACTAATATACCCCATGAATGATCAGCATGATATAGAGCACCAAATGCAGCTACAAATAATCCAAATGACATCACAAAAGGAATAAATGAGTTGTTAGGCATATGTATATCAGAAATTGGTTCTGCATATGTCATACCTTCTTTATTACCTTCTTGTTTCTCAATCCAAAAAGTATCAAGTCCTCGAACAAGTGGTGTTTGTTTAAAGTTATAATAAGGCACTGGTTGTGGAATAGCCCATTCTAACGTACGGCCATCTTCCCAAGGATCATTACCTACTTTTTCATTTTTAACAATCGTGATAATAATGTTAATAACTAAAATGATAACCCCTATTGCCATTAATCCTGCACCTAAAGAACTGATTAAGTTGAATAAATCCCAACCTTGCCCTTCGCGGAACGTAAATACGCGACGTGGCATACCCATTAATCCTAAGAAATGTTGAATAAAGAAAGTACAATGGAATCCAAGGAAGAAGAACCAGAATGTCCATTTCCCTAATTTTTCACTTAACATTTGATTGAACATTAAAGGCCAATATAAGTGTAAAGCTGCTAAAATAGCAAGCACTACTCCCCCTACGATTACGTAGTGGAAATGGGCAACGATAAAGTATGAATCGTGCAATTGATAATCTAGTGGAGCGGCAGCTTGCATGATACCAGTTACCCCACCTGCTACGAATGAAGGAATAAATCCTAAAGCATACAGCATTGGAACCGTAACTTTAATACTACCTCCCCAAATTGTAAGCAACCAGTTAAAAATCTTCATACCAGTAGGAACAGCGATTGCCATTGTAGCAACAGCGAAAATAGCATTAGCTGTTGGTCCTAAACCAACTGTAAACATATGGTGAGCCCAAACCATGAATCCTAAGAAACCGATTAATACAGTTGCAAAAACCATGGATGAATAACCAAATAGTCGTTTACGTGAGAATATAGAGAATATCTCAGAGAATATACCAAAAGCCGGTAATATTAAGATATATACCTCAGGATGCCCGAAAATCCAGAATAAATGCTCCCAGATTATTGTATTACCTCCCATTGTATGATCAAAGAAGTTTGCACCGAACATACGGTCAAAGATTAAGAAAAATAAACCAACAGTAAGTGGTGGGAAAGCAAATAGGATTAACGCACTTGCAACAAATGTAGTCCAAGTCATTAATGGCATACGCATGTATGTCATACCCGGAGCACGCATATTTATAATTGTTACTAGGAAGTTAATACCTCCAATATAAGTTCCGGCACCGGCTATTTGAAGCCCAAGTGCGTAAAAGTCAATACCATGTCCTGGTGAAGCTAATGATAATGATGCATAAGACGTCCATCCTGCATCAGGTGCACCACCTAAGAACCATGATAAGTTAAGGAAAATACCTCCGAAAAGGAATAACCAAAAACCAAGAGCGTTCAGAAATGGGAATGCTACGTCACGTGCACCAATCTGCAACGGCATAACTGCATTCATAAATCCAAATAATATCGGCATGGCCGCTAGGAAAATCATCGTTGTTCCATGCATTGTAATAATTTCGTTAAATAAGCCCGCACTAACAAAATCATTATCCGGTTTTGCTAATTGTATACGAATTAGCATTGCCTCGATACCACCGATTACGAAAAACAAACCACCGGCAGCGAGGTAAAGGATAGCGATTTTTTTATGGTCGACTGTCGTTAAGTAGTCCCATACAGAAGCGCCAAAGCCTTTTTTCTTTGCGATTGAACTCACAACTTTAACCTCCTTTAATTTTATCTATTGTGTTACTTTTCAACAGATAATCCCATCAAATATTCAGCAAGAGCATCTAATTGCTCATCAGTAAATTTTTTGCCATTGTTTAAATCTTCAGGTTGTGGCATTTTGTTACCTGGTTTATAACTTTGTGGATCATTAATCCATAATTTAATGTTTTCTTTCGTATGATCCATGAATCCAGCAACACGATTACGGTCTCCAAAAGTACCTAGGTTTGGACCCATGCTTCCGCCTGTACCTGCAACAGAAGTTGCGTGACATCCGATACAACCTGCACCGGTGAATAGTGCTTCGCCTTGCTTAGCACTGTCTCCTACTGCAACATGTTCCGTAGATTTCGCTTTTGCTACCCATGCATCAAAATCTTTTCGATTCATTGTTTTTACTTTGAAGTCCATTAAAGCATGAGAAGGACCACAAAGTTCCGCACATTTACCATAGAATACGCCTTGCTCTAAGCCAGCCGATTCTTTGTCAAACTCTAAATAGAATTGATTGACATTATCTACGTTTGTATCCATCTTACCGCCAGCTGTTGGAATCCAAAATGAGTGTTTTACATCAGCTGCTTTCAAATTGAAATATACTTTTTCGTTTGTAGGAACAACTAGTTCCTGTGCAGTTACTACACCTAAATCCGGGTACTCAAACTCCCACCAATAAAGTTTAGCAGTAACATTTACTGTCAAAGCAGTTTTATTACCTTCTGCATTTACTTCTGCCATACCAGCTACATCCGCATGTTTATAAGTATAAAATACTGTCGGAACTGCAAGAATTAATAGAAGAATAATTGGAATAACTGTCCAAATAATTTCTAATGTATGACTTCCTTCAACTTGCTCAGGGATAACATCTTCCCCTACTTTTGAACGACGGAACTTCACGATAGCAACTACATAGATAATTCCTACTACAATAATAACTAAAGCCATAATAGCAGAAGAAAGTAGTAGTAAATTAAATTGATCTCTTCCAACTTGTCCAGCAGGTGTAAGCGTCGATAGGTATTCTTCGCCACAACCCGATAGGAAAATCGTTAGAGCTGCTAACACTGAAAAAAGTCGCCATTTTTTAAGCCCTTTCATCATAGCTAAATCAAACCCCTCTTTCATTGTTGTATTCATGTGCTGTTGGACTGCGGTTCATTTTATATGAATTCTTGTTGACTAAGAAAGAATTCCAATAGGTCAAAATCAATGTAATGTAATCTTCCCTTTTTTAGAAAAGGTAGACTACTTCTGATTCAAGTTAAATAAAAATAGAAAAGATAATCATTGATACGAACAGGATGGTCATATAGTTTAATGAATAAACAAACATACCAGTTGCCCATTTCAAATCATCTTTTATCCGGAAACCTTTAATTGCAAGTATAAGCCAACCAATATTTAATAACGTAGCTAATACTAGAAAGGAAATTCCAAGATCCTTAAGCAAAAATGGTAAAGGGAACAAAAAGATTACCCATAGAAGCATCGAACGCTTTGTACGTGCAAATCCTTTCACAACTGGAAGCATTGGTATACCTGCTGCTCTATATTCTTCTGTTCGTTTCATTGCAAGAGCATAAAAATGCGGTGGTTGCCACACAAACATAATTAAGAATAATGCAAGAGCTCCATAGCTTAAGCCTGGTTCTACAGCAGCCCATCCGATTAAAGGTGGTATTGCTCCTGATATACTTCCTACTATTGTGTTACTAACATGCTTTCTTTTTGACCACATCGAATAAAGAACCACATAACTAATGATACCCGCCAGTCCCCAAATTCCAGCAGATGTTGAAGCCAGGAATAATAAAATTTCACCTACAACTAATAAAGTAAGAGAAGTTGTCAGTACGGCAATCGGTTTAAACCTTCCAGTAACAGTGGGTCTAGCTCTTTTACTTTTCATAATAGGGTCAATATCACGATCTATATAATTATTCATCGCACCAGATCCGGCGATTATGAAAGCCGCACCAAAAAGCGTATAAAACATTAGATCTAGTTCCTGAAGAAAATTACGGTTAGTCAATTGAAAAGCTAACCAAATACCAGTAAACGTTGTTATTAAATTCGAATTGACAATCCCAATCTTAATAAGTGCTAGAAAGTCTTTTATGAAAGAAGTTGTTTCTGGAACTTTGTCAGTCTCGGTAGTAGCGGTAATTGATTGACTATTTGACATACTGCCTCTCCTTTCAAAGTTGTAAGCATATTCCGCTACCTTTTACTATATCGAAAAACCTTATTAATTTCCATAGTGAATAAGTTTTTTTGATAATAAGTTAAATGTTTACCTTACAAAAGAGTAACAATATTAATAGTAAATCATTTCCTCTACTGTTTTGTGAAGGTTCAAGCACGAATTTATGAACAATTTGTGAAATGGTACTATCAACTTTTAGTGTTCAATGTATAAACATTGTTTTTTCTTCCATATTTCGATATTATCAAAAAGCAGATACCGTCATTTAAGACGATCAACATACATAAAGTAGGTGGCACATTGCACATTCATAAAATTTTAAAATGGTTAGCTGTAGCTTCTACTGTTGGAATGCTTCTCATTCTTTTAGGAGGAGCGCTTGTTACGAAAACCGACAGCGGGATGGGTTGTGGAAGACATTGGCCTGGCTGTAATGGGCAACTTATACCAGATAAGATAACAACTGAAGTACTAATTGAATTTTCACATCGGGTAGTTACGGGTGCTGTTGGAATACTAATTGTAGCTTTAGCCATTTGGGCATGGCGTGCACTTGGACATGTTCGTGAAACAAAGTTTTTATCAATTATGGCTGTTTTTTTCTTAGTACTACAAGCTTTAATCGGTGCAGCACAAGTAAAATGGGGACAAGGCGATTTTATACTCGCTTTGCATTTTGGAATTTCTCTCATTTCTTTTGCAGCCGTCTTATTACTCACACTACTCATTTTCGAAGTAGATAGAAAATTTGACACGGATAAAATTAGAATAGGTAAAACATTAAAGTTTCATACAATTGGAGTTACACTTTATTCCTACATAGTAGTATATTCGGGTGCTCTTGTTCGTCATACAAAGTCTAGCCTGGTTTGTAAAGACTGGCCCCTATGTAGAAATGACGAATTTTCATTGCCTACAAACTTATATGAGTGGGTACAAATGGGACATCGAGCCGCTGCTGGATTGATTATTATATGGATAATCATTATTGCCATTCATGCATTTAGAAACTATAAAGAACAGCGAGCAATTTATTGGGGTTGGATTACCGCTTTAATTCTTGTTCTCTGCCAAGCTTGCACTGGTATGTTAATAGTATTTACTAAACTAAATTTATATATCGCGTTGTTACATTCTTTATTTGTTTCGTTACTATTTGGTTTGTTATGTTATATGGTTCTGTTATTATCCCGAAGTCGATTGAAGATATAAGTTAAACCTAAGCTCGCTTTAAGAGCTTCTTGTCTTCACTATTCCCTGAGTGCTTTGGACTAAACATTGGATACAATATTACCTAGAGAAATTTTTATGGATGTAGAAGTGACTGAGTCACTTCTACATCCATTTTTCGGTAATCTTGTGGACGGTGCTTATCCGTTGCCCTCTTGGAATGTGTGGAGACAGGTTGCCAAAGGTTTGGAAAATTAGAGATAAGATGCTGTAGTATTCTTTTAAAAGCCGACGAAGAGTCAATTTCGTCCGCTCAGCTCTTCTTTATCAATGGATGCTGACCACTTTTTCTCTTGTACCACAGGAACGATGATCAAATGCTCAATTAAAAAGTAAAAAACTGGCATAGAGCAACCAATTTCAAGGTGAAAGCAATCAATTCTATACGGAGACCAACCAATTCCACGGCGAAAGCAACTAATTTTATCGTGAGAGCAACCAATTCTCCATGCAAAGAGTTAACTTTAAGTGTGATGGAACAAATCAGCGTTCCCTGGACTAAAGCGTAGCGAAGGAAGCGACTTGATGCTTGCGGCGGAAATCAACCTGTTCTTGACATAAAAGTTTTTTGTATTTCTTGCCTTAAAAAAGCTGTTTGACAAAGTTCATCAAACAGCTTTTTTATTATTCTTTTTCTATTTCAATTAAAAGATCTCCAGTGGCTATTGCTTCTCCTGCAACTACATGAATCTCTTTTATCACTCCATTAAATGGAGCTTGTACAGTCGTTTCCATTTTCATTGCCTCTGTAATAAGTAAATGCTGTCCTCTTTTTACTTTACTTCCGATCGATACAGCAACTTTGAGAACAGTACCAGGCATTGTGGCACCTATATGTTGCTCATTTGCCACTTCAGCCTTTGATTTAGATAGATGACTCACTTCAATTGTCATATCTTGAATCGATATTTCACGAGGTTGTCCATTCAATTCAAAATAAATAATTCTATTTCCATCGCTCATTGGTTCGCTTATAGAAACTAATTTAATGATTAACGTCTTCCCTACTTCTATTTCAACTTCTATTTCTTCACCGAGCCTCATTCCATAAAAGAAGGTTGGAGTGTCCAGAACAGAAACATCCCCAAAATTATTTTCCATCGCAGAATATTCATCAAATACTTTAGGATATAACGTATAAGCTAAAATCTCCTGACTCGTAACTGGACGCCCTAATTTATTGAATAAGTCTTCTCTCATCGCTTGAAAATCTACTGGTTCAAGTAATTCTCCAGGTCTGACGGTAATCGCTTGGCGATTTTTTAAAATCACTTTTTGAAGCTCTTTTGGAAAACCACCGTACGGTTGACCAATATATCCTTCAAAAAATTCGATAACCGAGTCTGGGAAGTCGATTGTTTTCCCTCTCGTAATCACTGAAATTTCATCTAAATTGTTTTGTACCATGAATAGTGCCATATCTCCAACTACCTTAGAGGAAGGCGTAACTTTTACTACATCACCAAATAGTAAATTTACACGGGAATACATTTCTTTTACTTCTTCCCAACGCTCTCCTAAACCTACTCCTTTTGCTTGTTGTTGAAGATTGCTATACTGTCCACCAGGCATTTCATGTACATAAATCTCTGTATGGGGGCTAATCATACCACTTTCAAAGTCTTTATAGTATTTACGAACATCTTCCCAATAGTAGGAGATTTTTTCAAATGCACGTACATCCCCTATGACTTCTCTACTTCCTCCATTCATCGCATAACTTAAAGTACTTGCGCTAGGTTGAGAAGTTAAACCCGCCATTGCACCTAAAGCAGTATCGACGATGTCTACACCCGCTTCAATAGCTTTTGCGTACATATAAATGCCATTACCACTAGTATCATGAGAGTGTAAGTGTATCGGTAAGTCTGTCACACTTTTAATTTCGCTTATTAGACGATAAGCAGCTTCCGGCTTCAGTAATCCGGCCATATCTTTAATCGCCAAAATATGAGCCCCTGAAGCCTCTAATTCTTTTGCCATATCTTTGTAGTACTTAACCGTATACTTCGAGCGAGAGTCATCTAAAATGTCTCCTGTGTAACATATAGCCGCTTCGGCGATCTTACCCGATTGTCTAGTAGCATCAATTGCCACTTCCATTCCTTTAATCCAGTTCAAACTATCAAAAATACGGAATACATCAATACCCGCTTCCGCCGATTCCTGAATAAATTCACGAATTACATTATCGGGATAGTTTTTATAGCCTACTGCATTTGCTCCTCGAAATAGCATTTGAAAAAGAACGTTTGGAATCATTTCTCTCATTTTTAATAAACGATCCCAAGGATTTTCTTTTAAGAATCGGTAGGCTACGTCAAATGTAGCTCCACCCCACATTTCATAAGAGAATAGATTATGCATTCCACTAGCCGATTCTTTCGCAATTTCAAACATATCATGTGAACGAACTCTCGTTGCAAGAAGCGATTGATGCGCGTCTCTAAATGTAGTATCTGTTAATAACACACCTTGTTGTTCCTTCACCCACTTGATGACACCTTGTACACCTTGTTGTTCTAAAATTTGTTTAGTGCCAGAAGTTGGAGGAATGGAATTATCCATCTTTGGTTTTCTAACAGAACTAAAAATGGGTTTAGATTTTTGCTCTATTCCAGGAAAACCATTTACTGTAACATTCCCAATATAATTTAATATTTTTGTTCCACGATCTTTTCTATTTGGGAATAAAAATAACTCTGGAGTAGAATCAATAAAACTAGTATTAAAATGTCCTGATAAAAAACTTGGGTGCTTCACTACATTTTCCAAAAAAGGAATATTTGTTTTAATTCCCCTTATTCTGAATTCTTGCAAATTTCTGACCATTTTGGCTGCAGCTTCGCCAAAAGACATGCCCCATGTAGAAACTTTAACTAATAAAGAATCATAATACGGCGTAATAACGGCACCTTGGAATCCATTTCCAGCATCTAAACGTACGCCAAAACCTCCTCCAGAGCGATATACCATTAACTTTCCTGTATCAGGCATGAAACTATTTAACGGATCTTCAGTTGTTACACGAGACTGAATAGCAAAACCAAAAAGCGGAATATTTTCTTGACTTGGAATTCCCATTTCAGCACTATTTAACGCTAAACCACTCGCAATTTTAATTTGTGCATGGACGATATCAACACCAGTAATCATTTCTGTTATCGTATGTTCCACTTGTATTCGGGGATTTACTTCGATAAAGTAAAACTTATCATTCGTCACTAAGAACTCGACAGTGCCTGCATTTATGTAAGATACATTATTCATTAACTGAACTGCTGCCTGGCAAATTTTATCTCGAAGTGCTGGACTTAAAGAATTAGACGGTGCTATTTCTACGACCTTTTGATGTCTTCTTTGGATTGAACAATCACGTTCATACAAATGAATTAAGTTACCTTTTGTATCTCCAAGGATTTGAACTTCTATATGTTTTGGTTGATCGATAAATTTCTCTACATAAACTTCATCTGAACCAAAAGCCGCTTTGGCTTCCGATTTAGCACGTTCGTAGGCGCTTTCAAGTTCCTCTTCAGAAAGAACAACGCGCATTCCCCGTCCACCGCCACCTAGAGAGGCTTTAATGATAAGTGGATAGCCGTGTGTTTTACCAAATGCCTGTATCTCACCAATACTTACTACTGGTCCATCACTACCGGGAATGACAGGGATTCCAGCATTGACCGCCTGTTTACGTGCCTTAACTTTGTCACCAAACATATCTAAATGCTCGGAAGTCGGTCCGATGAAAATAATGCCTTCCTGTTCACAAAGTCTTGCAAAATCTACGTTTTCTGCTAAAAAACCATATCCAGGGTGGATTGCGTCTGCTTTACTTTCTTTCGCAATCCGAATAATATCTTCCATATCCAAATAAGCATCAATGGGCTTTTTTCCTTCTCCAACCAAATAAGATTCATCTGATTTAAAACGATGGAAGGATCCGCTATCTTCTCTTGAATAAATAGCTACAGTTCGAAGATTCAATTCCGTACAAGCTCGAAATATTCGAATTGCTATTTCTCCTCTGTTCGCAACTACTATTTTATTAATTTTACCCAACACTAAACACCCCTTATCCCTTGGTTTTCTCGTACTTTGCAAACATAGATACATTCATCAATATACCGATTGCAGCAGATAATAATATAACGGATGTTCCTCCATAACTAATGAATGGGAGTGGAACACCGGTAAGTGGGATTATTCCCAACATGCCACCTAAGTTAACAAACGTTTGAAACCCGATAATACTACCAATCCCCGCAGAGATCATTCGGGCTTGGGGATCTTTTGTAGATATAGCAATCATGATCGCTTTAAATACAATGAAAAACAGTCCACAAAGTACAACTAGGACACCTATTAAACCCAATTCTTCCGCAATAATGGCCATGATAAAATCTGTGTGTGGTTCAGGAAGATAACCAAATTTTTGATTGGAATTGCCTAATCCAAGCCCTTTTAAACCGCCTGCTCCGATTGCAATATACCCATTTACAATTTGATAACCGTAACCCTGTTCGTAATCGAAAGGATGGAAAAACGCTTCTAATCGACCAAGTCGCTTCTCTGTAATCAATTTGTCTTTCATCATATATATCACAAAAAGCCCAACAGTCATAACAACACCGATTAATCCAATAAATTTTGCAAACGACTTGAATTTTATACCACTAGCTGCAATAACAGATACTGCAACAAAGCCAATAATCATTGTATTCCCAACATCGGTTTCCAGCATCACGGAAACAAATACAAAAAACAGTACTATAAGTGGAGGACCAACTGATTCATTTAATTTGTCTAACGTTCCATTTTCATGTTTTTTCGCAAATATTCCCGCAAAATATAAAACAATTATTATCTTTGCAATCTCTGAAGGTTGTATGTTTCCAAAGCCTAAATGAATCCAACTTTGAGCACCACTTTCTCCACCCGAGCCAATAATATGCACTAAAAATAAAAGAGTAAACATCACAAAAAGCATGAATTGCATCATGGCTTTATTTTTATAATGCTTATAAGGAAAAAATGCAGTTAAAAAGAACATAGGTATACATAGCAATAAATTTAGTCTTTGCTTTTTAAAAAAATAATCGGGCTCCCTGCCATAATTAAGAACGGACCAGCCATAACTTGCACTATAAATCATCACAAGTCCAAACAAACACAGGACTAAATAAACAAAAAATAAGGAGTAATCAAAGTTTTTTAAATAACGTTTTATATACGGAATCATTTTGTAAAACCTCTATTTCATAATTAAGAGCAGATATATTAATTTATCACTCTTTTAAATATTTCTAGAAAAAAAACTCAAACAGAAATTTTGTTTGAGTTTTGCAATTATTTTTCTGTATGGATCTCATGTAAAATTGATAACTCTTTTTCAAGTGAAGCCATAATTTCACGTCCTTCACTTTTCTCTAAAAGTCCAAGCTTTACCGCAAAATCAATTTCACGTGACAAACCAAACATTTGAGTGTCTAGAACTTCTTCGTATAGAGGACATTGAGGCATAGTTAAATTATCCATCTGCACTTTTATAAGTTGCGCAATCTTTTCAGCATCTCTTTTTAAAAGTTCTACTGCCTTGTCTTGATACGAAAGTTGTATATTAGTATCCATGAGGACGCCCCCATTATTTATAATTTCTAATTCTCTAGCTCCATAAAGTGTATCTTTTGTGATGAAAAAATGCAAGTTTTCTCTCATTCCCTTTTTTCAGAATAGAATAGATAACTTCTTACTTTGCAACTGTTAGACTCTATCAACTTATCCCGACAGGCAATAGCACATCCTTTTTCTTTTTTTTAGTTAATTATTCTTTTAGACTTCTCTATTTAACGGTATACTTGTTTAGATTAGATAGTTTAGAGGAGGCAATTTTTTTGGAATCCATTATTCCCATTAAAGGTGCAGTTAAATTCAATATAACTTTAGATCCTACAGTATGGATTTTTGATGACCGAAGAATCGACTTGGATGACTTTTTTTCTGGTAGTTATGAATACAAAGATGAGTTAGAGGAATATACAAAAGTTACATCTGCTCATTGGTCACGTGAAATAATAGAAGGTGCTACATTCCCTCCTACTTTACAAACCGAAAAAAAATATGAGCGTACTAAAGTATTAACAAGTACTTTTGGAGTTGAGTTAAAACAATTCATATTAAATGCTGAGCCATTACAGGGTGCAACTACACTCATTATTAAAACTCCAGAAGGTGACTATTCATTTTTTTTAGATGAACTAGATTCATTATTATTAAAGTTCAGCCATAAAGGAAAACCACTTCGTGAAGATGGTCCTGTTCATATTCTAAAAAAAGACGGCTCAAATATTAATGATCCAATAAAACATGTTACAGCATTCCACATAGAATAGGAGTAGGTTATATGAAGGTACAATGTGCCATTTGCGATCGAATTGATGAACTTTCCAATGATTTGCCACTAGCAAAAAAGTTGAGAAACCGCCCTATTCACACTTATATGTGCCAAACATGTCACGATCGAATAGAAGTAAAAACAAAAGCACGCTTGGCAACCGGTAAGTTCATTTTCTATAAAAGCTCTAAACTTATTGAAAATGAATTTTAACTAAGGAAAACGCTAACGTCTTCTAAGTGCATCTGGTCTTTACCAACTTCAGAGTGCTCTGGACGTAACATCGACTACACTATTACCGTTGGAATTTTTGTGGATCGTGAAGTGACTGCGTCACTTCACGATCCATTTTTTCGTTAATCTTGTGGCGGATGTTTGTCCGTCGCCCTCTTGGAATATGTTGAAACAAGGTACATAAGGTTTGGATAATGAGAGAATAAATCCTTTCCTATTCTTTTAAAAGCCGACGAAGATGCAATTTCGTCCGCTCTTCACTTCTTTATCAAGAGCTGCTGCCTATTTTTCTCAAATTTCACAGGATTACTGGTATTATTAAGTTTAATTTCCTAACTAAAAAGTTAAAAACTGTCAAAGGTAGACTAATTGTAAGGTGAAAGCTACAGGTTCTACACTGAAAGCAACCAATCCTTGAACTAAGCAACCAATTTTATCGTAAGAGCAACCATTTCTCTATGTTAAGAGTTAACTTTAAGTAAGATGGCACAAAAAAACTTTAGACAATCCTGTGCAACTAAAAATACAATGAACACGTTAGTTCATATACTAACTAATTCTTTAAGTGGTCTTGTTTTCACTGTTTCTAGAGTGCTTTGGACGAAACATAAGTTACACTATTACCATTTAGAGCTATGGATCGTGAAGTGACTACATCACTTCACGATCCATTTTTTTCGGTAATCTTGTGACGATTATTTGTCTTTCGCCCTCTTGAAATCCCTAGAAAGAAGGTGCTCGTAAAAGAAAAAAGACTGTAGGAAAACTCGATAATAATCGAGTTTTCCTACAGTCTGAAGCTCTAATACAAATGTAGTGGAGCTAGCTTGCATTAATCTATAATTCTTTAGAATGTATTATGCAGTCGGACTTTGTTTTCTTTCAAGTCGTAAACGAATTTTGTATATGATAAGGATTAATGCAGCTACAATCAGACCTTCGACAACTGGAAGGAAAAAAGCTAAAAACGTCAACATTAAACAACCTATCAACAAAAATGCATAAATAACTATGTTTTGTCCTAAACGTAATTTTTTCGCAAATCCAAGTTTGTAAACAACCACGGATAGCAAGAAAATAACTAAAAATAATACATAACCTGCTATGTCAAATGATGGCATAGTCTCGTATATAAAACGTGAAATGCTAGACATTCTATCAAGTACTTGCTGTTCCTCCAAGGTTATTCACCCTTTCAGTTCCTATTCAAGTTCTGCATTTTTCTTTTTCTTCGTTACACGTTCGCGTTCGCTCTTCTCAAGAACTTTTTTACGTAAACGGATTGATTGAGGAGTAATTTCTAAATACTCATCATCCCCTAAGAACTCAATTGCTTCTTCAAGCGTTAAAATACGAGGTCTCTTAATCACGTTCGTTTGATCTTTGTTAGCTGAACGAATATTTGTTTTTTGTTTTGCTTTAGTAATATTTACTGTGATATCGGCATCACGAGTATTTTCTCCGACAATCATACCTTCATAAATATCAGTACCTGGTTCAACAAATAGAGTACCACGGTCTTCAATACCCATCATACCGTAAGTTGTTGATTTACCTGTTTCCATAGAAACAAGAACACCTTGGTGACGTCCACCAACACGGCCAGAAACTACTGGTTGGTAGCTATCGAAAGTATGGTTGATAATACCATAACCTTTAGTAAGGGACATGAATTCTGTTGTATAACCGATTAATCCACGAGCAGGAACCATAAAGATTAAACGAACTTGTCCACTACCATTATTGACCATATCAACCATTTCGCCTTTACGAGTACCCATAGATTCAATAATTGAACCTACACTATCTTCTGGTACATCAATTTGAACTCGTTCGATTGGCTCACATTTTTTGCCATCAATTTCACGAATAATTACTTCTGGTTTAGATACTTGTAATTCAAAACCTTCACGACGCATATTTTCGATTAAAATCGACAAATGAAGCTCTCCGCGACCTGAAACAGTCCAAGCATCAGGTGAATCAGTATCTTCAACACGTAAAGATACGTCTGTTTCTAATTGAGAACGAAGACGCTCTTCAATTTTACTTGAAGTAATCCATTTACCTTCACGACCAACGAATGGTGAGTTGTTTGTTAAGAAAGTCATTTGTAATGTTGGCTCATCAATGCGTAATGGAACTAAAGCTTCTTGATGTGTTGTAGGACAAACTGTTTCCCCTACGTTAATATCTTCCATCCCAGAAACAGCGATTAAATCTCCAGCTTTTGCTGATTGAATTTCTTCACGTTTTAAACCAAAGAAACCGAATAATTTAGTTACACGGTAGTTTTTAACTTTACCATCTAGTTTCATTAAAGAAACTTGTTGACCTACTTCAATTGTTCCGCGGAATACACGACCAATACCAATACGTCCTACATAATCATTATAGTCAAGTAATGCTACTTGGAATTGTAATGGCTCTTCTGAGTTATCAATTGGTGCTGGGATGGACTCGATAACTTTTTCAAATAGACATCTCATGTCTTCTTCTTGGTTAGCTGGATCAGCATCTAATGAAGCAGTACCATTAACACCAGAAGCATAAACAACTGGGAACTCTAATTGATCTTCATCTGCACCTAATTCTATAAATAATTCCAAAACTTCATCTACTACTTCTAATGGACGAGCTGAATCTTTATCTACTTTGTTTACTACAACAATAGGTGTTAATCTTTGTTCTAACGCTTTTTTCAATACGAAACGCGTTTGTGGCATACAACCTTCATATGCATCAACAACTAGTAAAACGCCATCTACCATTTTTAGGATACGTTCAACTTCTCCACCGAAGTCAGCATGTCCAGGTGTATCAAGGATGTTGATACGTGTACCATGATAATCTACAGCTGTATTTTTTGCTAATATAGTAATTCCGCGCTCGCGTTCGATATCATTCGAGTCCATTGCTCTTTCGTCAACGTGCTCGTTCGAACGGAACGTTCCCGATTGTTTTAATAATTGGTCGACTAAAGTCGTTTTCCCATGGTCAACGTGTGCAATAATTGCAATGTTTCTTAAATCTTGACGTAAATTTGTCATATTTCCACTCCATATTCTTTTTTCGAGTCCATAACTGTGTTATTATATCACAAGTGAAACTAAAGTAATAATATTTTTAATCTTTTATTTTTGGAGGTAATCATTTTGACCAATATCAAATGGATTTTTGTTCTATATTCTCTTGGGGCAATTTTGTCTATGGCATTTATCGGAATTGCGATAGCATTAAGAAGCTTCCTATTAATTATTCTTAGCATTGCTCTACTTTGTGTAATCATGGGCTATGGTTTTAAAGCAAAGAAAAAAATGCGTGATAAAGGATTATTGTAAAGAAGGTCGGCAATTAATTTTGCCGACCATTTCTTATTTTAAATGAATATAATTAGTTATTAATTCTTTATGCAGACCTGGCTTCGCAATAAGAAAAGTTCCTTGTCCTAACAAATTAACAGGTTCATTTGCAAGATTTGTTACGATTGCCCCAACTTCTTTCGCAATTATCATCCCGCCTGCGATATCCCACGGTGATAAACGCATAGACATGTAGGCATCTAATTTCCCTGTAACTACATAGGATATTTCAATTGCTGCTGAACCATATGATCTAGTGCCTCTAACTTTTTGTAAAAGCTTCACCATTCCCTCGTGCTCCATGTATTTATTTGGAACCACCCAACTTGCATTAATACCAATGATAGATTGCTCCAAGTTCAATTGTTTAACTGTTGGAATGGGAATATCATTTATAAATGCTCCTTCATCCAGGGTTGCAGATATTAAATCGTCATCCATCACACGATAGATATAACCAAGTATTCCTACTCCATCTTTAAATATCCCTAATGAAATAGCAAAATTCGTTTTTTGGTGAATGAAATTCATTGTGCCGTCGATTGGATCTAATATCCATACATAGCCGTCTAAATCATGTATGTCATCTCCGAAACCTTCTTCCCCCAATATACGGTGATCTGGATAATCGCGTTTTATATGATGGATAAAAAATTGTTCCGTTTCCTTATCTATGTTTGTCACTAAATCATTTGCTTCAGATTTTGTTTCAATTAATAGATCCGTTGCAAAAGAAGATCTTATCCTTCCAGCTGCTACCTTGATTAAAGATTTAGCATACTTATCCAATCTATGTAAATTCACTTCATCCACCCTCTCTTCACATCACCTTGCCTTGCCTTGCCTTGCCTTGCCTTGCCTTGCCTTGCCTTGCCTTGCCTTGCCTTGCCTTGCCTTGCCTTGCCTTTTAAGTATAAAGAAAAAAACACCAGCTGTCTTTCAATTAAGCAGGTGTTTTCTATGTGTTGTTCAAAAGTAAAACGTTAGTCAAGTGCATTTAGTTCTTTCAACGAATTATGAATTTCCATTAGTTTAACTTTGGTTTGGTATATTTCTTTTTCATTTTTATTACTGATTGCATCAAAAAGTGTAGCTAATTCATAGTCCAATTCTAATTTCAATGTGAAAATTTTTTCTTTTTCCAAGTCATTTTTACGAATAATATGAACAACCTGTCTCATCACTAACACCCCTTCACTTTTTATTATAATATTCAAAATATTTATAATAATTTACGCTTATATTAAATAATTGTCAATCAAAAAATCTACTTACATGATTTTTACCCATATTTGCTATAAAATAAACATACAAAGTGAAAGGAGTTTTCAAATGAGTAAGAATTTTTGGGAAGAGAAAGATTTTAACGTATTCCAAATAGATGGTTTAGAAAATAGAATGGAAGCATTAATCACCAATATACGTCCAAAATTTGAGGAACTAGGAAAAAAGTATAGCTTATTCTTTTCTGGTGTCCTAGGAGATGAATACTTTGCCCATGTTGCAAAACATGCTAGACGCTCTGTAAATCCTCCGAAAGATAGCTGGGTAGCATTTTCACCTTATAAAAGGGGATATAAAGCATTACCTCATTTTCAAATTGGCTTATGGGGAAGTCATTTATTTCTTATCTTGGCAGTTATCTATGAGGCTCCCGATAAAGTGATCATTGCTGAAAGACTTTTAAAGAAAAAATCATTGTTTAATAAAATTCCAAGTGATTTTATTGTGTCGGGTGATCATATGAAGCAAGAAGCAATTCCATTGAAGAAAGCTAAAAAAACTGATATTGAGCAATTATTAACTCGGCTTCGTGATGTAAAAAAAGGAGAATTTCTTGTAGGTAGACATATCGCTAGAGAAGAAGCAGTAAAACTTTCAGAAGAAGAATTTTTATTTTTAGCGGAAGAGACTTTCGAGCAGCTACTACCAATTTACAAAACCATGATTAATATCAAGTAAGAGGATACCTCCAATAATTTGCCTTATAAACAGCCTATTGGAGGTGTTATTCACCCTCTAATTAACACGCCATCCTCTTTTTCTTTCATTTGTTTAATGATTGGATAGCTCGCATACCCACTTTCTTTTTCAAATTCACGAAAGTATGTTTTTTCTTCTGCAATAGATGGAACAATTTCTTTAAAGCGACGATATTTTTTCAAAAGTTCTTCGCGCTTTACACCTTTTTCATACGCATTTTCGATTACCTCAAAAAACTGCACAACATCTACAATTTCCTTTGTCGACCAGTCCAGGGAGAATGGATATGTATAGTCCATTTTTGTACCCTCCTATAATTTCCATTTTTTTCGTATTTGTGTTGCTTCATTTACCATTCGATTAAATAATTCTTCTACGGTAGGAATATCGGTTATTAGTCCTATCCCTTGGCCAGCCCATCCAAATCCTTTTTCGGAATTACCTTCATAAATAAATTGCTTATTTGCTTCACCACTAATGTAGTCCTTTAAAGCATCATATGTCGGATTTTCCTTTTCAATACTTCGAATCGTTTCTGCCCAACTATTTTTAATAGCTCTGGCTGGGGCACCTATCGAACGTTTAATGACGATCGTATCCATTTCTCCACTTTCTACTATTGCATTTTTATATGCAGTGGAAGCATGGACACATTCTTTCGTTGCGATAAAGCGAGTACCCATTTCAATTCCCTCTGCACCTAGTGCGTGAGCAGCCATCCAACCTCTGCCGTCCGCAATACCTCCCGATGCAATTACGGGAATTGATACTGAATCTACCACTTGAGGGATCAATACCATTGTGCCAACGTCATCTCTCCCTAAATGCCCACCTCCTTCTTGTCCGACAACCATTACAGCATCAGCACCAAGTTGTTCTGCTTTTTGTGCTTGGCGTTTTGCGGCTACTAGTACTAGTTTTTTTATTGTTGTCTTTTCTAGTTTTTCTAAGATAGGGGCTGGGTTTCCCCCTGTCATCGTAATAACCGGAACATTCTCATCAATTGCAACTTGCAACATTTTCTCATAAGGTCTACCCATTTGCCCAATAGCAAAATTTACGCCAAATGGTTTATCCGTTAATATTCTAACTCTGTTTATCTCTTCCCGCAATTCTTCCGGTGTTGTTAAACTCATTGCTGTTACTTGACCAAGCCCACCTGCATTCGAAACAGCTGCACATAGTTCGGAATATGCCAAATAAGCGAGCCCTCCTTGGATAATTGGGTATTCAATTTCCAATAAATCAGATACGCTTGTACGAAATGTCAATTTTATCCCCCCATTGCTCTCTAGTGTAAAAGAAATAGCACTCGGATTCAATTCTCAAAATTTTTATAGTCATGAAAGTAAGGAAATGCTATAATTCATTTGTTTTAAAAAAATAATACTAGAGGTGGTATGAGCGTTGTCACAATTAGAAACTCCTTTGTTCGATGCATTATTAAAGCATCGTAACCGTCATCCTATCCAGTTTCATATTCCAGGGCATAAAAAAGGGAAAGGGATGGACCCTGCATTTCGAGAGTTTGTTGGAGATAATGTACTTTCCATAGATTTAATCAATATTGCCCCTTTAGATGACTTACATTCCCCTAAAGGTGCCATTAAACAAGCACAACAATTAGCTGCTGAAGCCTTTGGTGCAGATCAAACATTTTTTTCTGTCCAAGGTACAAGTGGTGCAATTATGACAATGATCCTTACTATTTGTGGACCTGGCGATAAGTTACTAGTCCCACGAAATGTTCATAAATCTATTATGTCAGCAATCGTTTTTGCAGGAGCTATACCTGTATTTATTCATCCAGAAGTTGATAAAGAGTTAGGTATTTCTCACGGTATTTCTGCAGAGTCTGTTGAAAAAGCTTTGGAGGCACATCCAGATGCAAAAGGTTTACTCGTTATAAATCCAACGTATTTTGGCTTTGCAGCTGATTTAAAAAAGATAGTTGATATGGCACATAAACATGGTATTCCTGTAGTAGTAGATGAAGCGCATGGTGTTCATATTCATTTTCATCCATCGCTACCAATTTCCGCAATGTCAGCAGGAGCAGATATGGCTGCCACTTCCGTTCATAAACTTGGCGGATCAATGACACAAACTTCGGTTTTAAACGTTAAAGAAGGTTTAGTTTCAGCTAAACGTGTTCAATCCATTATATCTATGCTTACAACCACTTCTACTTCCTATCCCTTACTAGCATCATTAGATACTGCTAGAAGACAGTTAGCAATTCATGGGGAAGATTTAATAGGAGAAACAATTAGACTTGCGAAGGATACTCGGAAGCGGATTAATAGAATTCCTCATTTACGTTGCGTAGGAGAGGAAGTTTTAAATTCTTCGGCGACATATGATATGGATCCAACAAAGTTATTAATTAGCGTGAAAAATTTAGGAATTACTGGATATGCTGCAGAATCGTGGTTAAGAGAAAATGCAAATATCGAAGTAGAACTGTCAGACTTATATAATATTCTTTGCTTGTTTACAATTGGGGATACTAAAAAAGAGGCAAACTTACTTGTGAATGCTCTCGTTCGAATGGTAACTGCATTTGAATCCGACGCAGTTATAGTAGAACCATCCGTTACTTTACCTGATATACCTGGACTAGCTATGTCCCCTCGTGATGCTTTCTACGCACAAACGGAATCTATTCCTCTAAAAAAAGCAGAAGGACGTATTTCCGCTGAGTTTGTGATGGTTTATCCACCTGGAATTCCTATTTTTATTCCCGGGGAAATAATTACGCAAGGTAATATCGATTATATCCAGATGAATATAGAAGCAGGTTTGCCTGTTCAAGGTCCAGAAGATGATACGTTAGAAATGATTCATGTAATTAAGGAACGACAAGCGATTAAATGAGAAAACACAGGTGCCCTTTAAGTGCACCTAGTCTTCACCATTTCCTGAGTGCTTTGGACTAAACATTGGCTACACTATTAACAGAGGAATTTTTGTGGATCGAGAAGTGACTGCGTCACTTCTCGATCCACTTTTTTCGGTAATCTTGTGGCGGATCTTTGCACGATGCCCTCTTGGAATGTGTAGTGACATGGTGCATAAGGCTTGTGTAATGAGAGACTAAATCCTGACCTACCCAAATAAAAGCAACCGAAGATACAATTTCGGTCGCTCTGCACTTTTTTATCAATGGATACTATCTATTTTTCACAAATTCCACCTTACTGCAATCACCTACCCACTGGTTCATGTATACTGTGGTTGTTAAAAGTAAAAGAAAATAACAATAAAGATAAGCTACTAGTAAGATGAAAGCCATAACTTTTCAAGCAAAGAAAATAACTACATTTGAGCTGTTCCTAATAAATAACTTTCAAATAACAAGTACGGAGTTAAAAAGAGACATGAGTGTTATGAGCTTCACCTCTCTTATGTTAAATAAAAAATGCAACTAAAGGACATATAAATGCACCGATTACTGCGCTTAACGTCATCGCAACAGAACCTACTGAAACTGTTTGTTCTCCGTATTCCGATAGCTTTGAAACACCAATACCATGCGCTGCACTTCCTATGGAAACTCCTCTACTAATCTGCTTTTCTATCCGAAATATTTTAAATAGAACGGGACCGATCACCGCTCCTGTTAAACCTGCTACAATTACGTAAACAGCTGTCAATGAAGGATTCCCACCAATTGCCTCACTAATTTGCATAGCGACTGGTGTAGTAATGGATTTCGGAAGTAGCGAATGGATTAATCCATCCTCCATTTTCAACAGTTTAGCAAATGTTACGATACTTATTAATCCAGAAAACATTGCCGATATAATACTTGTTAGGATGGTAAACTTATATTTTTTTATAAGTGGCCATTGCGAATATAATGGATAAGCAAGTCCTACAACAGCCGGACCAAGCATAGCATCAATCCATTTTGCACCCCGTATATAGCTATCATAAGTAATGGAAAAAAAGTTCAATAGAATGATGATCAGAATACTAGTCGTTAATACTGGTAATAAAAATGGTGTGGTAAAGCGGGTATTTATTTTTCTCATTAGAAAGTAAATTAATACTGTTCCCAAAATCATTCCTATCGCCGTCATTTATTCTGCCACCTTTGAGGATTCTTTATCCTCCAGATATTGGCACAGTTTACCGGAAATTATAATTGTACATATTGTACTAATCACTACAGCTATAATTCCAAAAAATCCCTGGACAGATAATAGTTCTGGATAATTCATTACTCCCACCATTGCAGGAACGAAAAATAATGCCAATATACTAAGTAAAAAACTAGCTCCATCTCGTATTAACGAAACCGGCATTATGTTGAAATGCAATAATAAAAATAATAATAGTAACCCTACAATACTTCCAGGGAATTTTACATGCAGTATGTGAACAATAAAAGAGCCGAGAAGAGAAAATAAATATAAAATAACAATTTGAAAGACAATTCTTATGTATTTTGTCATTAAGCTCGCTTTAAAAGAAACTACTTCTAAAGCCAAAACCTCCTATGTCATTTGAATATCCAATATTTTACGCCTATTTCTTCTATAATTCCATTACAATTGCAAAAAACATCTATGCGATGAACTGACCTAGCGATATGAGACACATATAAAACACCTATTTTAGGCTGCCGCAATGCCAAATTCTTTTGGTGTTAGGTAGCCTAATTTTTCTTGGATACGTTCTTCATTGTAATGATGAAGATATTCGTCAATTCGTTGTATAACGCAAATATTGCTCAATGAATTAAACTTAGTTAAATAAAATTCTTCTGTTTTTAAACTAGAATGATAGGATTCGATAACAGCGTTATCCCAACAGTTGCCGCGTCTGGACATGCTACTCACTAGATGATTCTCCTTCAAGCAATCCTGATACGCATATGATGTGTAAACACTCCCTTGATCAGAATGTACAATGACTTCCTGCGGATTTCCACGAGCTATCAATGCCTCTTTAAGCGTATCTATTACCAACGGTGTCTGTTGATGATTGTAGAGCTTATAAGCGACAATTTCATTATTATATAAATCCATGATCGTCGAAAGATATAAAGTGACGCTACCATATTGAATATACGTAATATCTGTTACCCATTTTTCATTCGGTTTACTAGCTGTAAAGTTACGATTCAATAAATTTGGGGCAATTACTACTGACTCTCCTTGTGATTTCCATTTTCGTTTTTGCTTCACTTTGCATTGAAGATTATACTTCTGCATGGTTTTCTGGACCGTATTGCGGTCTAATTCAATTCCATATTCTCTTTTCAATAACGCCTTAATTTTACGATGACCATTGCGGTATTTCGTTTTCTTGCATAGTTCGATGATTGCTTCTTCTGCTTTGGTTCGAACGTATTCTACACCTTCTGCTAACCAACGATAAAAGGTGGATCGAGGCACCTGAAGGGCTGACAGAATTGCCGTTACTGTATATTTTTTTCGATACTTTTCCACGATTTGAAGAACTAGCTGTTTTTCAACTCCTTTACCATTTCCATATACTTTTTTAGAATCTCATTCTCCATTTTCAAATGGTTCATTTGTGTATCTTTCTTCTCTTCTTCACTCTTAAATTCAGGTCCATGCCCAAATGAATATTGCTTCCCGATCGGTTGATCGAAACGATGAATTTCATTCGCTCTATACCATCTCATCCATGTCTCAATTTGAGATTTATTCTTAATTCCGTATTTCTCCATAATTTCTTTCGTCGTAAGATGACCGCTCATTTTATCTTTCACGACTGCCCATTTAATTTCACTTGAATACACGTTTTTGCCCATGCAAAAACACCTCCGATTTAAGTACTTGTTTTAAGTGTACCACTATCGAAGGTGTTTTATATTGTCTCATTATTTTAGGTTAGTCCACGAATATTCCATCCCACATAGATGTTTTTTATGTATTACTCTTCAATTCCTTTAATCGTATGAGGGTCTATTAAATCATATCCTTTTGCTCGTAAACCTTCTACTATATCTTTTAAAGCTTCTGAAGTCCATTTACGATCATGCATTAATAAATTTGCACCATTTGTCAAATACTCCGTATTTAGCATAATTTCCGTTAATTTAGCCGCATCCATATATTGCTTTTCCCAATCATAGCCGTACGTCCAGTTCATGAGGAGCATTCCTTCACTTCGAACAAGCGCTCTACTGAAATCGGTATTTACACCAAAAGGGGCCCGGAAAAATTTTGGTTTCTCTCCAGTGACTGCTTCCACTATTTCGTTCACTTTTAAAATTTCTTCTTTTTGTTGCTCTTCTGTACTATTTTTTAAATTAGCATGCGTTTGTGTATGGTTTCCAATTAGGAATCCCATATCATAGATAGCCTTTAAATTAGCTTTTCCTTTGTCTGTTTCGAGAAAGTGACCATTTACAAAAAAGATAGCAGGTGCATTTAATTCTTTTAAAGTCGATGCCATTTCAACAGCATACTTATCAGGTGCATCATCAATCGTAATTAGCACAGCTTTGGGATTTGCATCTCCAGTAGGTTTAAACGTCCAATTAGCTGGATTTAGTTCATATAGAATTTCTTGTTTCTCAACTTCTATAGGTTCTTCAACAACCTCTTCCTCAACAGAATCTACTTTAGTTACCTCTATCGTTTGTTCACTCTCTTTTTGAGCTTTTGGTTTTTCTTTGTCTACTGCACATGCCGAAAGTACAAGCACTAAAGCTGCAAGTAAGAACCATTTTATCCATTTCATTTTTATCACCAAGCCTTTCCATCCTTATTCTACCATTAAAAAAAGGGAGCTGTGTAGAGTATATCCACACAACCCCTTATAAGTCCATTTAGTTATTTGAACCTTTTTTTCTTCTAAATTTTGCAAAAAACTCGTATACCATTGGCACGAAAATTAGTGTTAATAATGTAGAACTTGTTAAACCACCAATAACCGTAACTCCTAAACCTTTCGAAATAAGTCCGCTTCCTTCTACTCCAATAGCGAGCGGTATTAATGCCCCTATTGTAGCAAGTGCGGTCATAAGGATAGGTCTAAGTCTTGTAGGTCCAGCTTCTAGAATTGCTTCACGCGTTGAATAACCTTCTTTTTCCTTATGAATTACTCGGTCGATTAATACAATCGCGTTAGTGACAACAATACCAATCAACATAAGTAAACCTAGCATAGAAGATACACTTAATGTTTCGCCAGCAATAGCCAACCCTACTAGAGCCCCAATAGCCGTGAAAGGTAATGAGAAAAGGATAGCAAATGGTGCAAGTCCTCCACCAAAAGTAATGACAAGTATCAAATACACAATCGCAATAGCTGCAAGCATTGCTAAGCCTAATTGTGTAAATGCTTGTGCAATATCTTCCGTTACTCCTGCGGTATTGATTTCCACTCCTGCAGGTACGTCTAATTTATCAATTTTTGCTTGAATATCTTTCGTAGTTTTCGCTACATCCTTCGCTGTTAACGTACCAGAAACACTAGCAAATACTTTTCCTTCTCGGCGATTTACTGTATCTGAACTTTTTCCTTCTTGTATGGTTACTAACTCAGAAATAGGAACTTCTACCCCTACAGGAGTTGTTATAGTTTGTTTTAATAAGTCATCTACTGATGTTGCTTTTTCTTTCTGTTGATCAATATAAACATCAACAGTTTGATCATCTTTTGTAATGGTTGTTAATACTTCACGTGGGACATTCGGATTTAACTTCATCCCAATTTGTGCAGTTGTTAAACCATATTGTGTTAACTTTTCTTTATCAACGACAAATGTAAATTCTTTATATGATTTTGATAAGCTTGTATCAACGTCTTTCAAATCTTTATTGTCTGCTAATATAGATGCGATTTTTTCTACTACTGGTTCAATATCTTTTTTATTGTTTCCGTAAACATAGAAGCTTACTTGGTTACTAGAACCACTTGTAGAAAAATCTTGTGATTTCCATTCCCCTTTTACATCATAAGCCTGAATATCTTTCATCGCATCTTCTTTTACTTTCGTAAAGTCTTCTGTTTCCTTATCAAATGTGACGAACATCAATGCGCTATTCGACGCCCCTGGAGACATTGGATTAGCTCCACCAATTGAAACTTGTACTACATCTACTTTGTCTTTCTTTAAGAAATAATTTTCAACTTGTTCCACACTAGCATTTACATCTCCAGATGTTTCACCAGCGCTAGGTGAGTACGTTACATACATCATTTTTTGCTCTTCATCCGGTAAGAAACTTACCCCTACAACTGGGATTAAGAACAAACTTGCCCCCAAAATAACTACTGCAGAAATAGATGTAATTGCTTTATGGTTTAATGCAGCATTTAAGATTTTTTTATAAACTGCTGCAAGTTTTCCTTGCGATTCTTTATGCGCTACAGGGCCATTTTCCATGTTTTTTCTAAATAAAGTATGTGCAAGCATCGGAACAATCGTTACTGCTACTAACAAAGAAGCAAGTAAAGCAAATACCATTGTTAAGGCAAATGGCAAAAATAGCTCTCCTACCATACCACTTACAAGGCCTAAAGGTAAGAATACTGCAATCGTTACTAAAGTAGATGACATGATCGGAACAAACATTTCTTTTGTCGCTTCACGAATTAAATCTCTACCTTTTAACTTTTCACCTGGTAAGCTCATACGACGATAAATATTCTCCACAACTACAATGGAATCATCAATTACTCGCGCAATTGCGACGGTCATCGCACCTAATGTCATCATATTTAACGTAATATCCATTTGGTGTAATAATATAAACGCAATTAAAATGGATAATGGAATAGAAATAATCGAAATGATGGTAGACTTAAAGTTTCGTAAAAATAACATAATGACTAATACTGCAAATAGTGCGCCAAATAACGCCTTATTGATCATCGTATCAACAGAAGCCTGAATTGGCTCTCCTTGATCCAAAGTTACTTTAATGTCAATGCCATCAAAATCTTTGTTTAACTCGGGAATCATATCTTTTACAGCATTTACTACTTCCACTGTATTAGCTTCTTGTGCTTTTACAATTTGAATAGCAATTGCTTCTTTCCCATTTGTACGGGAAATAGATTCCGCTTTACCAACAAAATTAATTTTAGCGATTTCCTTTAAAGTTACAGAAGACATCCCATTAGGACCTGCTACTGGAATTTTAAGATTTTCCAAGTCTTCTAATGTAGTAACTTTCCCATCTACTACAACGGACTGTTCTTCATCATCAAATTGGAATAATCCTAATGGCATTGTCAAATTTGTTCCTTGCACAATCATTTTAACAGTAGATTCATTTAGTCCATGTTGAGCCAATTTCGCTTGGTCAAAAACCATACTTACTTCTTCTACTTGTTGTCCTGAAACCGCTACTGAAGAAACGCCTTCAATTCCATTTAGTTTAGGAACAATTATTTTTTCTACATCGGCCGTTAATGCATCCAAATTTTTTTCGCTATTGGAAACACTTAAGGCGATGACTGGGAATGCATTTAAGCTTATGCGAGCAACCGAAGGATCTTTCACATTATCCGGTTTCTTTACATTGTCTAATGCAGCTTTTACTTCGGTTTCTGCTTCCTTCATGTCAACTCCATATGTATACTCGATTTGAAGTGAAGATGCATTTTGAAAAGAAGTAGAACTAACCGTTTTCACACCAGCTAGATTACTAACTGCTTTTTCGAAAGGTTCAGATACTTCTTTAGCAACTTGTTCTGGTGTTGCACCAGGGTAAACAGTAGTTACAGTAACGACAGGTATCGTAATATCTGGAATTGTTTCAAGTTTCATATTTGTTCCTGCATAAATACCTGCAGCAGTGATGATTAATGTTAAAAGCCATACTGCTAATTTATTCTTTATGACAAAGTTAATTATGGAATTCATTCTTTTCCCCCACGTTTGTTTATTTTGACCAGTTAGTCACTTTCCTTTATAATAGTAAATGACCAGTCAGTCATTCGTCAACTAATAAGAAAGAGGTGGCGTTATAATTTCAACTAAAAAGTTATTAATCATTGAAAGAGCTGTGGAGCTTTTCGCCAAAAACGGCTTTGAATCTACCTCAGTACAAGAAATAACGGAAGCTTGCGGTATTTCAAAAGGTGCATTCTATTTATACTTTAAATCAAAGGAAAGTTTGCTCTTTAGCATTTTCGAGGTTTTTATTGATAAAGTTTCTAAAAAAATTGTGAGCGTTTTTGAAATGGATAGTTCACCGAAAGATAAACTGGAACTTTTCCTATGTATTCAATTTGAAGAAATAGATCAATACTCCGATTTTATTTTAATGCTATTAAGAGAACAAACAAAACCCGATGAAACTGAACTATTCGTTTTAATGCAGCAAATGGATACACAGCTAAATGATACCTTGAAAGAGTTGCTTGTGGGGGCATATGGAATAACGATCAAAAGACATATCCCTGATATGACGATTATGGTAAAGGGACTTATTAAGGGTTATGTTGAATTAATTATTATGTATAATAGAAATTTCGACTATAAAAAGTTGGCTAATTTTCTCCTTTATAGGATTGATTCATTAGTTTCGGGGTTGACAACTCCTTTTTTAGAAGAAGACTTTATATTGAAAATAGACGACAAAAAAACTACTTGACGATGAAAAATTCATCCATCAAGTAGTTTTTTTCTTAAAATTTTATTTTGAAAGGATATGGATTGGATGACCCATAACAACCTCTGCAGCTTCCATTGCAATTTCTCCAAGTGTTGGATGTGCGTGAATTGTCATAGCGATATCTTCCACTGTCATACCAGCTTCAATTGCCAAACCAAGTTCAGCGATCATATCAGAAGCTCCTTGACCTACAATTTGTGCCCCAAGAAGTAACCCGTCTTCTTTACGGGAAACAAGTTTTACAAAACCGTCTGTAGCATTAAGTGCAAGTGCACGACCGTTTGCTCCGAATGGGAATTTCCCAGCAGCAACGTCGTAGCCTTGCTCTTTTGCTTGAGCTTCATTTAAACCAACCGTAGCCATTTCTGGATCTGTAAAGCATACTGCTGGAATAGCTAAGTAATCGACAACAGAAGATTGACCAGCGATTGCTTCTGCAGCAACTTTTCCTTCGTAGGATGCTTTGTGTGCAAGTTGAGGACCAGCCACAATATCACCTATCGCATAAATATTGCTAATGCTTGTACGGCATTGTTTATCTACTTCAATTAAACCGCGTTCCGCAAATTTAATACCTAGTTCTTCTAGACCCATTTCATCCGTGTTAGGACGACGACCTACAGTAACTAATACATAATCAGCTTCAACTTTTTTCTCTTCTCCGCCAACTTCATATGTTACTACTACGCCAGTTTCAGTTTCTTCTACACCCTTTGCAGAAGCTTTCACTGCGATTTCCACACCTTTTTTCTTCAAGCCTTTTTTAACGATAGTTGTCATTTGTTTTTCGAAGCCAGCTAAAATGTCATCGCCGCCTTCAATAATTGTTACATTAGATCCTAAGTTAGCAAATGCAGAACCTAGTTCAGTACCAATATAACCTCCACCGATAACTACTAATTTTCCAGGTACTTCAGGTAAACTTAAAGCTCCTGTTGAGTTAATTACACGTTTTGTATATTTAAAAGTTGGAATTTCCACTGGACGTGATCCAGTAGCAATAATCACATTTTTGAAAGTATAGGTTTGTGCAGATTTGTCGTCCATTACACGGACAGTGTTTGCATCAACAAAGTAAGCTTCGCCCATCGCTACGTCGATTTTGTTTCCTTTTAATAAACCAGAAACACCGCTCGTTAATTTTTTTACAACGCTATCCTTGAAAGCTTGAGCTTTTGAAAAGTCAATTTTCACGTCAGTTGCTGTAATACCCATGTCATCTGAATGTTTTGCTTGTTCAAAACGATGTCCAACAGAAATCAATGCTTTTGATGGAATACATCCAACGTTTAAACAAACGCCGCCAATATGTTCTTTTTCTACTATTACTACTTTTTGTCCAGTTTGTGCAGCACGAATTGCAGCTACATATCCCCCGGGACCTGAACCAATTACTAAAGTATCTGTTTCAATCGGGAAATCTCCTACTACCATTTTTTACGCCTCCATTAATAATAATTCAGGACTGCTTAGCAAACGTTTAATATGGTTCAACGCATGTTGAGCAGTCGCACCGTCGATCATGCGATGATCAAAACTCAAAGATAATGCTAACACAGGAGCTGCTACAATTTCACCATTTTTTATGACAGGTTTTTCTGAAATTCGTCCAATTCCAAGTATAGCAACCTCTGGATGGTTAATAACTGGAGTAAACCATTGGCCACCCGCAGAGCCGATATTTGTAATAGAACATGAAGCACCTTTCATCTCAGAAGGTGATAATTTTCCATCACGAGCTTTTCCTGCAAGCGTGTTAATTTCATCTGAAATAGCAAATACCGATTTACGATCCGCATGTTTAATAACAGGAACGAGTAATCCTTTGTCTGTATCCGCAGCAATTCCAATATTGAAATAATGTTTTTGAATAACTTCACTAGTTGCATCATCATATGATGTGTTCAACTGCGGGAATTCACGTAAAGTACTTACTAATGCTTTTACTACATATGGTAAGTATGTTAACTTAATATTTTTCTCAGCGGCAATGTCTTTGAACTTTTTGCGATGAACTACTAGTTCTGTTACATCCACTTCGTCCATTAATGTCACATGAGGAGCAGTGTGTTTCGAATGTACCATTGCTTTTGCAATTGCTTTACGTATACCCGACATTTTTTCGCGCGTTTCCGGGAATTCACCTTCTAATGAAATCGGAGCAGAAGTTTTTTCTTCTACCTTCGTTTCTTGTAGTGTTTCTTCCCCTTGCGTTTCTGTTGTAACTTCAGCCAGTTTTTGATCACCTGATAAGAATGCTTCGATATCTTCTTTAAGAATACGACCATTTTTCCCAGAACCAGAAACTTCTGCGATATTTACTTCGTTATCACGAGCAAATTTACGTACAGAAGGCATAGCGATTATACGTTTGCTACCTTTTGCTTCTTCTTTTGGCAATTCTTTCGTTGCTTCTTTCTTTTCTGGAGCTTTTGTTGCTTCTTTATCAATCGTTTGTCCTGCTTCTGCTGTAGATTGCACTTGTGCTTCTGTTTTTTCAGCTGCAGCTTCGTTGTCATGACCTTTAAAATGCAAATCTTCATACCCAGGAGCATCTAATCGTATAAGAACGTCTCCAACTACCGCTACTGTACCTTCGCTTACTAAAACTTCCGTAACTTTCCCTTTAACAGGGGAAGGAATTTCAACGACAGCTTTATCGTTTTGGACTTCGCACAAAATATCATCTTCTGCTACTTCGTCTCCTGCTTTTACAAACCATTTAACGATTTCGCCTTCATGTATACCTTCTCCGATATCCGGTAATCGAAATTCAAATGCCATAGTAGTCACCCTTTCTATTTATAAATTGTATTATTAAAATGTTAATACTTTTTTAGCTGTTTCTACTATATCCTTCACTCCAGGCAACCAAACTGTTTCCGCTTGAGAGAATGGGAATACTGTATCTGGAGCTGTAACACGTAATACTGGTGCTTCTAAGCTTAAGATAGCTCTTTCCATAATTTCTGCTACTACGTTTGCAGCAATACCAGCTTGTTTTTGTGCTTCTTGAACGACCATTGCACGACCCGTTTTTTCCACAGACGCAATAATTGTTTCAATATCAAGTGGTTGTATTGTACGTAAGTCCACAACTTCTACAGAGTGACCTTCTTTTTCTAACTCTTCCGCAGCTTTCAAGCTTTCATGGACCATTGCACCGTAAGAAATAATTGTTAAATCAGTTCCTTCACGTTTTACATCCGCTTTGCCAAGTGGGATTGTATACTCTTCTTCTGGAACTTCCCCACGGAATGAACGATATAATTTCATATGTTCCAAGTAAATAACTGGATCATTGTCACGAATAGCTGAGATCAATAAACCTTTAGCATCGTAAGGTGTAGAAGGAATAACAACTTTTACTCCAGGAGTTGATGTCATTAGTAATTCTAAGCTATCTGCATGCATTTCAGGTGTATGTACTCCACCGCCAAAAGGTGAACGAATCGTTACAGGTGCATGAAATGCTCCTCCTGTACGGAAACGCATACGAGCAAGTTGACCACTAATCGAGTCCATTACTTCAAATACAAAACCAAAGAATTGAATTTCAGGAACCGGGCGGAATCCTTGTAGAGATAGACCTACTGCTAAACCACCAATACCAGATTCTGCTAGAGGTGTATCAAATACGCGATCTTCTCCAAATTCTTTTTGTAATCCCTCTGTCGCACGGAATACTCCTCCGTTAACGCCTACGTCTTCACCGAAGACTAACACGTTTTCATCGTTTTTAAGCTCTGTACGGAGTGCTTCCGTAATTGCTTGAATCATCGTCAATTGTGCCATCGGTTACTTCGACTCCTTCTCTGTATAGTAAGCTAATTGCTCATCTAAATTATATGGGTTTTCATCATACATAATATTAATCAAATCCGTTACTTTTTGCTTTGGAGCACTATCTGCTTTCTTTATAGCCTCTTTAATCTCTTCTTTTGCCTTTTCAATAACTTCTGCTTCTTTTTCTTCATTCCATAATCCTTTACCTTCTAGGTAAGTACGGAAACGAACAAGTGGATCTCTCTTTTCCCAAGCAGAATCTGTTTCCGATGTACGGTAACGGGTAGGGTCATCCCCAGCCATTGTATGTGGGCCATAACGGTAACAAACAGTTTCTATTAAAGTTGGACCTTCCCCGTTAATCGCACGATCTCTTGCATCTTTTGTTACTGCGTAAACAGCTAAAGGATCCATCCCATCAACAAGTACACTTGGAATACCTGCAGCAATACCTTTTTGTGCAATTGTTTTTGCTGCTGTTTGTAATTCGCGTGGTGTTGAAATAGCATATTGATTATTTTGAACGATAAACACTGCAGGTACACGGAATGCTCCTGCAAAGTTAATACCTTCATAGAAATCACCTTGTGATGATCCGCCGTCACCAGTGTACGTAATTGCAATCGCTTTCTTTCCACGCTTTTGCATACCAAGTGCTACTCCAGCAGCTTGAATAAATTGTGCTCCGATAATAATTTGAGGTGGAAATACATTTACGCCTTCTGGAATTTGGTTCCCCATGAAATGTCCACGTGAGAACAAGAAAGCTTGCCAAAGTGGTAAACCATGCCATACGATTTGAGGTACATCACGGTAACCAGGTAATATAAAATCCTCTTTTTCAAGTGCAAATTGGGAAGCTAATTGAGAAGCTTCTTGTCCTGCAGTAGGAGCATAAAAACCTAAACGTCCTTGACGATTTAAAGAAATAGAGCGCTGATCTAGAATTCGTGTATAAACCATACGACTCATTAATTCTACCAATTCTTCATCTGATAGGTTTGGGTTAGCTTCTTCGTTTACAATTGTTCCTTCTTCGTTCAAAATTTGGAACATTTCAAACTTTTCTTCAATCTCTTGAAGCGTTTTCTTTGGATCTAACTGCGTTGAATTGTTTGCAGCCATAATAGCAACTCTCCTTTTCTTCTGTATTAAAATTTCTTATTCTACATAGTGATACAACAATACTTCTTTTTCAGTATACTCAAGATTAAAACTTCGGTCAATCATCCAAAACGAAGGTTTTTCTTTGAAAGAAAATTCAAAACCATTCACCCTGTACTAGTCAATAATTAAGTCTGTATTATATCAGACTATGAATTTAGTATTAATGTATAACACAAAAAGCAACCGTATAATAGGCTGCTTTCATTACTTATCCCCTTTTTGTAACGAAGCAAAAACTGCCTCTTTTACTTGGTTTAATTGTGTGGTAAGCTCGTTAAATTTGTCTACGGCTTTTTGGACAAGTTCGTTCTGTTCATTTACTTGTTTTACTTTATCTTGAATCGTTTTTACTTCCGCGTCATCCGCTATTAACATGTTATATAACTCATCTTGCAAATTGGCAAGAGTATTATATTGTTCGGTTAGAGCATCGTAAGCTGTGTATCTATTTTTAAATGCTTCTTCCATTTTTTTTAGATTGTCTTTTTCGGACTCATCTTTCGTATTTGAAATAAGCGTTTCAATACCGACCATTTTTTCAGACGCTTGTTTAATAGATGCAGCTTCTTTCTTCACTAATTCCAAACGCTTATCCAAAAGCTTTGCAGCTTCATCTACTTGTTTTGTCAATTCCTCTTTTTGATCTTTCGTTAACTCCATCATGCTTTGAAAATTTTCTTGTTCTTTTTTCTCCGTGTCGTTTAGCTCTGATTGCACATCTCTATAATCAGATTCTGATTGGTAAATTTCTGTTAAGATATTCGATAACTTTTCTTGCGTAGTCTCCCCAAATGAGCATGCAGACAATAATATAACCAAGCTCACGGTTACAATATATTTCATTTTTTTCATAAAACACCCTCCTATATTCATTTCACTATAATTGTTCTAGCTTCTAATTTCAACTGATGAGTTGGCTCTTTTTGTTTAGTTAATGGACATTTTTCGATATAATAGAAATAAGAACTTTGAAAGGACGATTCAAATGATACTAATGAAAGACATTGTGAGAGATGGCCATCCCACTCTCCGTAAAAAAACAGCAGAAATGACTTTCCCATTATCAATGGAAGAGCAGAAGCTAGCATCCGATTTACTAGAATATGTGATAAATAGTCAAGACGATGAATTGATTGAAAAATACATGCTAAGACCTGGGATTGGCATTGCTGCTCCACAAGTGGATGCTGAAAAAAGAATGTTCGCTCTACATTTAACAGATGAAGACGATAATTTAGTAAGTTTTGTAGCAGTTAACCCCAAAATTATTAGCCATTCTGTTGAAAAAACATATATCTCTGCAGGAGAAGGTTGTTTATCTGTAGATGAAGTAATTGAAGGGTATGTACCAAGATACGCACGAATTACAGTAACGGGCTTTTTCCCAGACGGGACCCCTTTTAAAAAACGTTTAAAAGGACTGACAGCCATTGCTTTTCAACATGAGCTGGATCATCTAAACGGCATTATGTTTTATGACCATATAAACAAAATTAATCCATATGCAGAAATACCAAACTCGATACCGTATGACAGAGCATAGCACTAAAACTTAAGACGCCCATTAATCTAGTGCAAATGGGCGTCTTACCTATTATTCGTTTAGTTCATTAATTCTCGGCATGGCGGACAAAGCCCCAAATTTTGTTGCACAAATGGCTCCAAGCTTGTTGCCAAATACAATATAAGCTATCCAATCATCTTTTGTTTTTGGTTTTCCTTTTAAATGAATCTGCCTAAGTATACCTGCCATAAATGCATCTCCAGCACCTGTCGTATCCACGGGCTCAACTTTATTCACTGGGATATGTGTGACTTCCCCATCCATGACCGCATAAGTACCTTCTTCCCCTACCGTAATAAGTATTATTGGAATTCGATATTTTTGTATTTTCTCAATTCCTGCTTTTAGTGTTTCCATTTCTGTCAAAAATGAAAGTTCTTCTTCTGTTAATTTCAATAAATCTACTTGTGAAAAAAAAGATAGGATCGTTTCTCTACAAAGTTCTTCACTTTCCCATCTTAATTGGCGAATATTCGCATCAAAAGACAACAACCCATTCAAACTCTTTACTTTAGCCACTATCTTTCTAGTAGTTTTAAGCGCTATTGGATGAAATAAAGTTCCGGAGCAAAAATGAAAAACAGATGCCTTTTGAAAGGCTTCCTCCTCTAAAGTAGAAAATTCAACTTGAATGTCCGGTGTTTCGTCCACATAAGTATGAAAAACTCGATCATTATTTTCGGTCAAATGAACATATACGCCACTTACCCTTTTTTCGGGGATCATTTTTGCATAGGAAAGATCTACTCCTTCTGCTGCAAGTTCAGTAGTAACAAACCTGGAAGTAGCATCTTCTCCTGTCACGGTGATAAATGAGGAAGACGCTCCTAGTCGAGAAATACCAGCTGCTACATTCACTGTTGCTCCTCCTAAAAACTTTGAAAATTGTTTATTACTCGAATCATCTGCTATATAGTCCACAAATGCATCCCCATAAATTAATACATGTTTCTTTGGTGAATTGTTCATTTGTATCTCCTTAATAATTATTGAATGAGCTGTAATTTCTTTAAAGCGTTTATAAGACCATTTTCGGAAACATGATTTGTAATAAATGTCGCATGTTTTTTTAACTCTTCTACGGAATTCCCCATCGCTACACCAGTGCCTACATATTCAAGCATTTCTATATCATTTAAACCGTCGCCAAATGCAATAGCGTCTTCTGCTGATTTATTTATATACTTCAATAATAATGCGATTCCTTTCGCCTTTGACACCCCTTTAGGTAGAACATCACAAGATACTCGATGCCATCGAACAAACTTTAAATTCGGAAATTCCTTCTCATATTCCTTTTGATCATTAGAATCACCAAAGATTAGAGCTTGATGAATATCATTCGCTACAAAGAAATTTTCTTCTGTTCGAGGCAATGATATTTTCAAAGAAGAAATACTCTCAAATACATCTGGATGATCAAGTATATTTGAGACAAATTCATCGTTATCCATATAAACTACTGGTTGCTCGCGTTTTTTTGCGAAATCAGTCAATTGTTGTAACTCTTTCTTCCCTATAACACCTTTATGTATAACTTTGCCTTTAAATTGAACGATTTGACCATTATAACAAATGAATGACTCAATGTTTAATTGATCGAATATAAACTTTGCTGTAAATAGAGCCCTCCCTGTCGCAATGACAATTTCATGTCCATTTTTCTTTGCTTCATTTATTGCTTCTTTTACACCAACCGGTATATTTTTTTCTTCATCTAAAATTGTTCCATCAATATCAAAAAACAAAATTTTATTTACCATAAAAAAATTCCTCTTTTCATAATGCTAATTATTTGACTTTTCTGTTTAATTCCTTTACATAATTCAAAATCGCGTATATAATGAAGTGCAAGGAGTGGGTGGCCATGTTGAAACGCCTGAAAAGGAAATTGTTGAGACGGCTCGGTGGAATGCTTAGAAAAAAAACGATCGCATAAATTTTTATGCCCTTCATATTTTGGAGGGCTTTTCTTTATTTTAAATAAGCGTCGTGATAATATAAAGAGAATTGATTTATTTTGAACGTGAAAAAGGAGAGTATAAAATGATTTATAAAGTTTATTATCAAGAGAATGCACTAGAAGTACCAGTTCGCGAAAACACAAAAAGTTTATACGTAGAAGCAGAATCAGAACGTGAAGTACGTTCTACCCTGAAAGATCGTAAGTATAATATCGAATTAATTCAACTACTTGAAGGTAATCATTTAGAATACGAACAAGCTAGTTTGGATTTTAAAGTTGAGAAGATATAATCTATGAAATTTGTAAAGAATGATCAAACTGCAGTTTTCGCCCTCGGCGGACTAGGCGAAATCGGCAAAAATACGTATGCTGTTCAATTTCAAGATGAAATTATACTAATTGATGCTGGCATTAAATTTCCAGAAGATGATTTATTGGGAATCGATTATGTTATCCCAGACTACACATATTTAGTAAAAAATGTGGATAAGATTAAAGGTCTTTTTATTACACATGGTCATGAGGATCATATTGGTGGGATTCCTTATTTATTGAAGCAGATCAATGTACCTGTTTATGGTGGGAAATTAGCGCTTGGCTTACTTCGCAATAAATTAGAAGAACACGGTCTACTTCGTCAAACTAAAATGAATGTTATCGAAGAAAATGATGTCATTAAGTTTAGAAAAACTGCTGTTAGCTTTTTTAGAACGACACATAGTATTCCTGATGCTTACGGAATTGTAGTAAAAACACCACCTGGTAATATCGTACATACAGGTGATTTTAAATTTGATTTTACTCCTGTTGGAGAACCAGCAAACTTGACCAAAATGGCTGAAATCGGAAGTGACGGCGTTCTATGTTTACTTTCAGATAGTACAAATGCTGAAATTCCAAACTTTACAATGTCAGAACGTAAGGTCGGGGAGAGTATGGATTCCATTTTCCGAAAAGTAAATGGTCGTATTATATTCGCTACTTTTGCTTCGAATATTCATAGACTTCAACAAGTAACAGATTATGCTGTACAACATAACCGTAAAATTGCTGTATTTGGAAGAAGTATGGACAATGCCATTACAATCGGGAGAGAGCTTGGCTATATAACTGCACCGAAAGAGACATTTGTAGATGTGAGCGCATTAAATCGTTTACCTGCAAATGAGGTGTTAATTTTGTGTACCGGTAGTCAAGGTGAACCTATGGCCGCTCTATCACGTATCGCAAATGGGACACATCGACAAATTCAAATTCAGCCTGGAGATACTGTCGTATTCTCTTCTTCTCCGATTCCTGGTAATAGATCGAGTGTCAATCGTACAATTAACCTGCTTTACCGGGCTGGAGCGGAAGTAATACACGGTTCTCTGAATAATATCCATACATCTGGACACGGTTCTCAAGAGGAACAAAAGCTTATGCTTCGTCTAATGAAACCTAAATTTTTCATGCCAATTCATGGTGAATATCGTATGTTAAAAATTCATACAGAACTTGCAATTGACTGTGATGTTCTTCCTGAAAATACATTTATAATGGATAACGGAGATGTGCTTGCTTTAAGTGCAAATGAAGCACATGTAGCAGGTCGAATCCCTTCTGGAGATATATATATTGATGGAAGTGGTATTGGCGACATTGGTAATATCGTGCTTCGTGATCGTCGAATTTTATCTGAAGAAGGACTAGTAATTGTAGTAGTTAGCGCAGATATGGAAAAGAAAAAAGTCGTTTCTGGTCCTGATATTATTTCCCGTGGATTTGTTTATATGCGTGAATCAGGAACAATGATCAATGAGGCACAGCAAATGTTAAACAAGCATTTACGCTTTACCATTCAAGATAAAGAAATTGAATGGTCCGAATTAAAAAACGAAATTACAGATGTATTAAGTCCTTATCTGTATGAAAAAACAAAAAGACGTCCAATGATTTTACCAATTATCATGGAAGTTTAAGACAAACGCACGCGCCTTTTAGGTGCATCTTGTGTTTACTATTTCTAGAGTGCTTTGGACGAAACATTAGCTACACTATTAACGAAGAATTTTATGGAGGATCTGGAAGTGACTGCGTCACTTCCAGATCCTCTTTTTTCGGTAATCTTGTGGCGGATGTTTGTCCGTCGCCCTCTTGTAATATGTAGAGACAAGGTACATAAGGTTTGGATAATGAGAGAATAAATCCTTTCCTAGTCTTTTAAAAGCGTACGAAGATGCAATTTCGTACGCTCAGCGCTTCTTTATCTATAGATGCTATCTATATTTTTCAGGTTCGACCAACTCTAATCATCTGCCCACTTATTCAGGTATACTGTGGACGCTAAATGTAAAAACAAATAGGAAATTCTGCGTAAAGTAGTCGCTATCAAAAAGCGCTTCAAGTGGTTGTGAATACTCGATTTTTAGTATATCAATTTCATATACTTACTTCTTAAGTACTACTCACTTAATGGATTGTAGTGAAAGGTGGCGACTCCAGCGGGATGCCAACAGGATGTTGGTCACGAAGGCGTTGCCACACGATGTGGCGCTCTTAGCCTTTGTTTCTATGTTAGACAGATGAGCCATCACAAACGACGCGAATGCGGTGATGGCTCATCGCTCACCCCGCGGAAAGCGTCCACCTGAAACGAAAATCCGCGTTATAATTTAATTCTTTAAAATACTATGAACACTGGTTTCGCGGGACGATTATCCATATACTTTAATCTTTAAGAAAAACACAGGCTTCCTTTAAGTGCATCTTGTCTTATCAATCCCCAGAGTACTTTAGACGATACAAGTAAAAAACAAATTAAACAAACTCAACTTTTACCGAGTTTGTTTACAGTTTAAAGCGCCACCCTTTGGGATGGCGCTTTTGCTATTACTTTTACGATAGTACCTTCTTCTCAAATCGATTAATATCTACATCTGCACCAATGATAATGAGTACATCGTTTAATTGGAGCTGCTCATCTGCTTGTGGAGATACAATTATATTATTACCCCTTTTCACAGCAACAATATTAATGCCATATCTCGCACGAATATCTAAATCGATGATAGAATAGCCTGCAATTTTCTCATTCACTCTTATCTCCATAATCGAATGCTCATCCGAAAGCTCTAAGTAATCAAGAACATTATTAGAAATGATATTATTAGCAATACGAATTCCCATATCTCGCTCTGGATGTACTACTTGATCCGCACCAATCTTACGAAGTACTTTTTCGTGGTAATCATTCTGAGCTTTTACAGTAATTTTTTTAACTCCTATTTCTTTTAACATTAATGTCGTTAAAATACTAGATTGAATATCATCACCTATTGCAATAATGACGTGTTCAAAGTTTCGAATACCTAATGACTTCAACGTTGCTTCATCTGTCGTATCTGCTACAACAGCCTGCGTTGCAATCGAACCAAATTCATCTACCCGTTCCGGAACTTTATCAATTGCCATCACATCAGCGCCTTGATTTACTAATTCTCTTACGATACTTCCTCCAAATCGACCTAATCCAATGACAACAAATTCTTTTTTCACGCCAATGCCTCCCTACAATTCGAATGAACTAAGTTTACCATAAGAAAACGAATAGTAGATAGGCTTTGTCTCTCAAATTTTTAGTTCATTCATGAGTAGTATTAGACGTCTTTCCAGCATTTGCATTCCGTTTTCACCGGATTGATAATGCCTTAGTAGGCCTTTCTTATCAAACAAGTAATACGCGGGAACTATTCTATTTTGAAACATGTTCGTTACAACCAGGTCATGATCAAGGCAAATAGGATTTGTCATGTTCATTTGCATAGCTGTTTGATGAACGAGATAATCATTTGCATCTTCTGAGGTTCTCGGCATATGAATACTTATTATTTTAAACCTTTCCCCGTATAAACTTTTCCATTTGTGGAGATATGCCATTGTACTTTTACATTGATGACAACTTACTGACCAAAAATGAATAAGTACAGGTACATCACCTATGATCTGCTCTTTTGTTACTTGACCATTAATCCATTGTTGACGTCGTGGAAATTCGGGAAACTCCTCTCTTAACTTCAATTAAGTCACTCCTTCTTTGTATAGTCCTCAGCTATTGTATGCATTTAATATAAAACTGACTGTTCTCAGGTCAAACTTGGTAAAGTGAAAGGAACCAAATTTATAGCTTCACTCTCTAATCGATAAACACAGCAATATTTTTTTGATAAAATATAAAAAAGTTGTTAAAGTAAACTTAAAGTTGTGTTAAAATAAACTTTGTTTGAAAATAGGACGTTAAATCACTTTTAAAGGAGTCACCAAATGTTTCCAAATATTCAAATAGGGAAGAAGATTAAACGATTACGCCTAGAAAAGGGACTTACCCAAGAAGAACTAGGCGAAAGAACAGATCTTAGTAAAGGTTTTATTTCTCAACTAGAAAGAGATATTAATTCACCCTCTATCGAAACGCTTTTTGCGATATTAAGTGTGTTAGGTTGTAAACCAAAAGACTTTTTTAATGATGAACATGCATGTACAAAAGTCGTTTTTTCCATAAAAGAGCAAATAATTTTTGAAGATGATGATAAAAATTATAAACTAAAATGGCTTATTTCAGAGTCCAATGAAAATGAAATGGAACCAGTTCATATTACTTTAGGGAAAAATGGCCAGTTCAAACAATTTGAACCTTCGCTTTCTGAGACATTTATTTATGTGCTACAGGGGGACATCAAACTTACACTTGGAAAGCAGTATTATACAGCTACAAAAGGGGAAGCTATTTACTTTGAAGCTTTTGATGAGCATTTGTTAGAAAACGCATCCGAAGAGGAATCACAAGTTATTTATGTTGTTACAAATTCTTATTTATAAGAAAAAGTTCTAGAATATATACGTACATAAATAGAGAGATCGATAATTTATTATTAAAAATTGGAGGATTATTATGTTAGACACATCTATTATTCGCTTCGAGAATGTTTCAAAATTCTACGACGCAGATACAAAGGTATTAGAAAGTATTAATTTTGAATTAGAACGCGGCAAATTTTACACTTTATTAGGACCATCAGGTTGTGGGAAAACTACCATCCTGCGATTAATTGCAGGATTTATGCAGCCTTCCAGCGGTAACATTTATTTCAATGGAAAACTAATCAATAACGTCCCTGCTAATGAACGCCAAGTAAATACTGTCTTCCAAGACTATGCATTATTCCCTCATTTAAATGTATTTGAAAATGTTGCATTTGGTCTTCGTATTAAAAAATTAGGCAAAAAAGAAATTGAACAAAAAGTTCTAGAAGCACTTAAATTTGTCAACTTAAGTGGTTATGAAAACAGAGAAATTGCTGAAATGTCAGGTGGACAGAGACAACGGGTTGCAATTGCACGAGCGATTGTAAATGATCCAGAAATTATCTTACTAGACGAACCTCTTTCTGCTTTAGATTTAAAGCTTCGTTCAGAAATGCAATATGAACTTCGTGAATTACAGCAACGTTTAGGGAAAACATTTATATTTGTTACACATGATCAAGAAGAAGCGCTCGCAATGTCGGACGAAATTTTCGTGTTGAACGCAGGACATATTGAACAAAGTGGAACTCCAATGGATATTTACGATGAGCCTATTAACCGATTTGTTGCAGATTTTATTGGAGAATCTAATATTGTTTCTGGCACAATGGTGGCGGACTTTCGACTACAAATTGGTGGGAAAGAGTTCGAATGTGTAGATAAAGGACTCACTCCAAACGAACATATTGATGTTGTGATCCGACCAGAGGATTTAGAAATTACAAGCGTGGAAAAGGGAAAGATGAAAGTTAAAGTGGATACGCAATTGTTTAGAGGGGTACATTATGAACTTTCAACCTATGATGATGAAGGAAATGAGTGGCTTGTACATTCTACTAAAAAAGCAGAAGTTGGCGAATTCATTGGCTTAGATTTCGATCCAGAATCAATCCATGTTATGCGATTGAATGAAACAGAAGAAGATTTTGATAAACGTTTAGAATCCTACGGAGAAGACACTTATGCAAACTAAAAATACAAAGTCTTTTTATTTAGTACCGTATTTTGCATGGATTGTGTTATTTGTCATAGCACCTATTGCATTAGTCACTTATTACTCCTTCTTTGATTTAAACGGGAATTTTACAATAGAAAACTATAAAAACTTCTTCACATCTATTTATTTAACATTGACTATTAGTTCTTTCTGGTATGCTTTTTTAATAACGTTATTTTCTTTAATAATTGCTTATCCAACTGCATATTGGCTGACAAAAACGAAGCATAAGCAATTATGGTTATTGTTAATCATTATTCCTTCTTGGATTAATTTACTTCTTAAAACGTATGCTTTCATTGGGATTTTCGGTTTATACGGGCCAATTAATGCATTTTTACATGTGTTTGGCATTGGAAGTAAACAAATATTATTTACGGATTTTAGTTTTATCTTTGTATCTGTTTATATTTTCATTCCATTTATGATTTTACCTATTTTTAATGCGCTAGATAAGTTAAATCCTTCTTTCATAGATGCAAGTAGAGATTTAGGGGCGTCTAGTTGGACAACCTTTACAAAAGTAATTTTCCCTTTAACAATAAACGGTGTTAAAGCAGGGATACAAGCAGTATTTATTCCTTCCCTTTCCCTCTTTATGATTACTCGATTAATCGCTGGGAACAAGGTTATTACTTTAGGAACTGCGATTGAACAGCAATTTTTAGTTACACAAAACTGGGGAATGGGTTCAACCATTGCCGTTTTCTTAATCATTTTTATGGTTATCATTATGATCATTACAGGTCATCGAGATAAGGGGGCTACTTCTCATGGAAAAAATAAGTAAGTCAGCGAAGCTATACTTAGCCCTCGTTTTTATCGTGTTGTATGCGCCGATTCTCTATTTAATCTTTTATTCATTTAACAGTGGCGGCGCTATGAATAATTTTGAATCTTTCACATGGGAGCATTACGCAGCTGTATTTTCAGATACTCGTCTCATCATGATTCTTATTAATACGGTTATCGTCGCTTTATTATCTGCACTACTAGCAACGATAATTGGTGTTTTCGGTTCCATTGGCATCGTTTATATGCGAAATAAGTCAATCCGTAATTCCATTTTATCGCTAAATAACGTGTTAATTGTTAGCCCTGATGTAGTAATTGGGGCTTCCTTCTTAATCTTGTTTACGATGCTTGGTGTTAAATTGGGATTTGCATCTGTGCTGATGTCACATATTGCATTTAGTATTCCAATTGTTGTATTGATGGTATTACCAAAGCTACAAGAAATGAACAGTTCATTAATTGATGCCGCTGCGGATCTTGGTGCAACGAGACGAGATATTTTCACACGCGTTATTATTCCTTTTATAAAGCCAGGGATATTTGCAGGATTTTTCATGGCACTTACTTACTCATTAGATGATTTCGCCGTCACCTTTTTTGTAACAGGTAATGGGTTTAGTACTCTTTCTGTTGAAATTTACTCGATGGCACGTACAGGAGTTACATTAACGATTAATGCACTCTCTGGGATTATTTTTATCGTGACACTTATTCTAGTTGTGGGTTATTACTTTATTAATCAGCGCGGGAAAAACCCTGTAGGAATGGGGGGACGAAAATGAAAGACATTATAAATGCGATTGTTTCTATTGTAATTGTATGTGTTTTACTATTTGTTGCAAATGATTATTTGGATAAAAGCTCTGGAAAAGCTGGTAGTGATACAGTTACGATTTATAACTGGGGAGAATATATTGATCCAGATCTAATTAAACAATTCGAAGAAGAATCTGGATACCGAGTTATATACGAAACGTTTGATTCCAATGAAGCAATGATGACGAAAATCGAACAAGGTGGGACTTCATACGATATTGCCATACCTTCTGAATATGCAATAGAAAAAATGAAAAAAAACCATTTGCTTCTACCAATCGATCATTCCAAAATCCCAAACCTAAAAAATATCGATCCATATTTTTTAAATTTATCCTTTGATCCCAAAAATGAATTTTCTCTTCCCTATTTTTGGGGAACTGTAGGAATAGTTTATAATCCTAGCCTTCTTGATGGACAAACGTTCGAAAGCTGGGAAACACTGTGGGATCCATCCTTAAAAGGGCAAGTTCTACTAGTTGATGGTGCCCGAGAAGTAATTGGTATGGGATTAAATAGCCTTGGTTATTCATTAAACTCAACAGATGATAAAGAACTACAAGAAGCATCTGCTAAGTTGAAAAAGCTTACTCCAAATGTAAAAGCAATTATTGGGGATGAAGTAACTCAGTTAATGGTTAATGGGGAAGCCCCTGTTGCGCTTACTTGGTCTGGTCAAGCTGCAGATATGATGTCAGAAAATGAAGCTTTAGACTATGCTGTACCAGAGGAAGGATCCAATTTATGGTTTGATAATATGGTTATTCCTAAAACAGCTGCCAATATAGAAGGTGCTCATGCCTTTATTAACTTTATGTTAAATGCAGAAGTAGCTGCCCAAAATGCGGATTACGTTGGTTATTCCACTCCCAATAAAGCAGCAATGGGATTAATGGATGAAGAAGTTACTTCCAATGAGCGTTTTTATCCTACAGAAGAAATGCGTGATAACTTAGAAGTATACAATGATCTTGGTCCTAAGATGCTTGGTAAATATAACGAGTTATTTTTAAAGTTTAAAATGGGGACAAACTAATATCTAGAATCGTCTGCTTAAGGACGATTCTAGATTTTCTTTTGGTAAATAAGCAATTTAAAATTGTTCGTGACACGAAAGTTTTTATTTTTTGGAGAATATGTTAGAATCGATAGACGCTTATAAGTATGAATTAGAAGGTAGGAAATATACGTTGAAGAAATCAAATCAATTTGCCCTATATATATTAATGTTCAATATGTTTATTGCAACGGCTGGAATCGGCTTAGTTATTCCGGTAATGCCTCAATATTTACAAACGTTCGGTGTTGCAGGTCAAGCACTTGGATTTATTATTGCCTCCTTCGCTCTAGGACAATTTTTATTTTCACCTTTAGCTGGAGATTTATCGGATTCGCTTGGACGAAAAAAACTTATTATAATGGGATTAGTCATCTTTTCAGCTTCACAATTGTGGTTTGGGCTTGCAACTCATGAATGGATGCTTTATGTTGCACGTTTTATTAGCGGTATTGGGGGAGCTTTCTTAATTCCGGCAACCATGGCATTTGTTGCGGACCTCACAACGATTGAAACTCGTGGACGAGGAATGGGCTTAATAGGTGCCTCGATGTCACTTGGTTTTATGATCGGACCTGCTTTAGGTGGATTTTTGGCGAAAGTTAGTTTAACCTTCCCATTTTATATGGCATCTTTAGTTGCATTCCTTTCTGCAATTATCTCTTTTTTCATTTTACCCGATATTAAAAATGCAGTTTCAGCAATTGCTCATGATAAGAAAAAACGTGATAATATATTAGTTCAAATGAAAAGATCGGTTAAAACACCTTACTTTATCATGTTAATCATCATTTTCGTTTTCTCATTTGGTATTGCCAATTTCCAAACAACCTTTTCTTTGTATGTGAATCATAAATATGACTACACACCACAAGATATTGCGATTGTTTTAACAGTTGGAGGATTTATCGGAGTTATTGTCCAATCGATCGTTATAGGTAAGTTATTTAAACGTTTTGGTGAGTTAAATGTTATTTTAGTGAACTTATTTGTAGCTGCTCTAGCACTTTTACTTTTCTTCCTAGTGAATGGTTTCTGGCTTGTATTAGTCGTAGCGGCTACCTTTTCGACTGCGACTACCCTTATCCGCCCTTCAGTTAATACCGTTGTTTCTAAGTTAGCAGGAGATGAACAAGGGTTTGCTGCAGGTATGAATAATGCTTATATGAGTTTGGGTAATATGATCGGCCCAGCACTTGCTGGAATGTTTTTCGATATTAACATCAACCTTCCGTTTATGGTTGGTTCGGTTATTTTACTATGTGCTTGGGGTGTAACAATCGTTTGGATAAAGAAGAAAAGACCAGTTATTTAACACATTTAGAAAAGTGCAAGCATCCTAAGTACATCCGGTCTTTACTATTTTCAGAGTGCTTTGGACGAAACATTAGCTACACTATTAACGAAGACTTTTTGGAGGATCTGGAATGGACTACGTCACTTCCAGATCCTTTCTTTTCGGTAATCTTTTGGCGGATGTTTGTCCGTCACTCTCTTGATATTTGTAAAGACACGGTGCATTTGGTTTGGTTAATGAGAGATTAGAAGCTTTCCTATTCTTTTAAAAGTGGCCTAAGAGTCAATTTCGTCCGCTCATCGCTTCTTTATCAATGGATGCTATCTATTTCTTTTAATGCAAAGCTAACTAATTAGAAATCGCTTTTTAGAATTCAAGAGCTGCATAACCTGGGGATTTATTTACACTTTATGGCACTTCGAGACCAATTTACCCTAAAGCGAGACCAATTGCTCTAGACCCTAGACTAATTGGAAAGGACTGAAAAAATAGCGTGTGGAATGAAGCTATAAATGATCTCCTAAAAAAGTTAGCGCAACTAAAAACAATATGAATTAACATTTCTAACATACACGGTTTACAAAACTTCTTGTTCGTTTAGAAAACTGGTAGTGAAAAAATTTCACTACCAGTTTTTTTATCGTTTCTTTTTCTCTTTAACAAGCTTTTCAACATTGCTTGTTGCGGTTACAGTTTCTATCAATTCCTTCTTCGTTCTATACAAAGGTGCAAGTAGTTGTCTAAAACCAAATCTTCTAATGGTGATATCAATAAAAAACAATAGTATTGCTGGTAAAACGAGTTCTTGCTGTATTGGTTGCTTTTCGGAGCTTACTAGATGAATTGGACGGAATGCCTCCGAAGCATCTGTAAGCACTTTTCCACCTGTCCGACTAGCTATTAACTCTAACTTACTCGTATTCGGCTTTTGCAACTTATACTCTTCACTATACGGAATCGAAATACCAGCTTGATACACTGCATCTTGTTCATTTGAAACCCGAAAGAATACAAGTCCCGGCTCACTGTCAATTGTCACACGAGATTTTCCTGGAGCAAGAGGCTCTGTAGTAACAGGCAATACTTCCCCTTTTTCATTCACAACGGCTACTTCGATAAACGATGATTTACCAGATGGATCAGTTACTGTATAACTACCATCATTCGCTTTTTGAATCATAAAAGGAACTTCACTATATGCTGGTAATAATCGTGAAACTGCAGTGTTCCAAAAATCCCCCCAATTTTTCCATCTTGCAAAGTCACCACTCCACTCCCCTGTAGAATCTGAAGTAAAAGCAATGGTTCTTCCTAATCCATACATCCATTCGACGAGTACCGGATCTTCTTTCTCACTTTCTGCTATTACAGATGCCGTTTGTTTTGGAGTAGTTGCAATATAGGCGTTCATCTGTGGAACACCATCTGCAAATAAGCTAGTCCATGTTGGATCACCGTAAATAATGGGATAGAACGGATTATCTTCAATATATGTGCGAGATATCATCGCAGTCTCCGTCGCCATAATAGCAGGAATGGTTGATTCATCCGCGACATCATAGAAGGTCCCCGCTCCCATTTCCGCTAAACTTTCCAGTAATCTTCTGTCCGCATCTTGACCGACTGCCACAGTTGAAATAGTTATATTGTCTTTAGCACCTTCTTCTATTAACGTTTGGTAATCACTATTTGTATAAGACTGCCCATCCGTCAATAAAATCACATGCTTCCGCTGAAGCTTTAATGGCGCTAAGCGCTCATATGCAAGTGCAAGCCCAGGGTAAATTTCCGTTCCTCCTCCAACTCCAACAGATAAAATAGTATCTAGTGCTTCTTCTTTATTGGATAATGGCGCTGCTTCAATAATTTCCCAAGGACGATCATCAAACGCTATAAATCCTAGCGTATCTCCTTCTCGAAGCATTTCAACTGAACGTGCTGCCGCTTCCTTTGCATATTCAAATTTAGAACCACTCATACTTCCTGAACGGTCTATAACAATTACTAACCCAAGAGTAGGAAGCTGATGCTTTCCTTTAATCTCCATTTCAACAGGTAATAACTTTTCGATAGGAGTTTTAAAATATCCACCTAAACCAAAGCTGTTTTTCCCTCCAACCATCATAAAACCAACACCAAAATTTTTCACTGCTTGTTCGATGACCGTCATTTTTTGTTCTCCAACTTCATGGCCAGGAACATTATCAAAAATAATCGCGTCATATGCTAAATAATTGGATAAATCAAACGGGAGCGCGGTTGCGTCAATTACGTCTGTTTGAATTGCTGCTTGATCAATAACCGTCGGAATATTGGAATGCTTCCCATCATGAGTCACTACCAATACCTTTGGAGAGCTTTCTACATTTGTTACGCTCGTTAACTTATTGTTTTCAATTAATCCGTCACCAGGGACAATTATTTGTACTTCATACTTTAATAGCCCTTCTCCAGTAGATGCGTTTCGAAAAGTAAAGCTATTTGCACCTTTTTCCAGCGATACTTGTTCACGGGATATTAGCTGATCATTTTGATAAAGAAGAAGTTCGCCTTTTGTATCGGTAGTCGCTTCCAATTTAACGTTTAGCTGCTGTTGTTCCCCTTCAAACGCAATTGGAGGCGTTTCAAATGAAGTGACTGCAACATCTTCCGAAACAATTCTCTCTAATTGCACGACATCAATTGTTACATTTCCACCTGCAATTTTCACAAGCTCATCTGCAACAGATCCACTGGTTTCTAATCCATCCGAAAACAGGACAATCCGAGTTGCTTTATTGGGCTCTATTATTCCTGTAGAGAGCTGCAATGCTCTTGCTATATTTGTGTTTCCAGGAACTTTCATTGGCGAAAAAGCCGGTAAATTTAGCTCACCAGAAGTTAAAGCAACTTCTGTTTGAAAGTCTTCTGCAAATGTATACACTCCGACGAGGTGCGAAACCTTCCGAGAAGATAAGCTTTTTTCTATCCATTCAACTACTTGTTGATCCGTTCCTTGAACAGACGCAGAACGATCGACTAAAAAGAGAACTTGCTCTTCTTTAATTGGCAATAAAAGATAAGGATTCGTTAAGCTTAGGACTAAACAGAAAATAGCTAGAAGACGAATAAAAAATACTACCTTTCCTTCTATTCGAAAAATCTTTTTATCTTTTCTCCATGTCCAAATAAAATACATAAGAATTGGAACAAGTAACAATAGCCATAGTGGTTGGTTAATTCGTAAATCCACGTCGTCTTTGCACCTCCCACTCTATGACAAATAATAACAACAATACTATTAATAGATAAGGAACAAACGAAAGCTGACTATAATTTTCTTTCGATTCTAACTGTTGCCCATTTAATTTGTAAGACGTTCCCTTTGCAATTTCTTTTTCTTTTTGAGATAAAGTAACGACAAAGTTTTTTTCTACATCTTTTGAACGAAGTACATATAAACCAGGTTTTTTTGGCGCAATAAATGCTCCACCATTTTCAATAGAATATTCATAGGAATCGTCCAACGTATAAATATCCCATTCATTCGTAGCACTTCCAAGAGATAATGGTTTTGGCTCATTTGGTGAAAAAGTACCTAAATACTTATTTCCAGCAGAAAGCTGTTCTTTCACACTCCACATAAAAAGAGGAAACGATGGGCTTAGCGGCCAATCTGTCATTTGAATATCTGAGAGTACGATAATATCTCCACGCGGAGAAATTTGTATAAATGGTTCTTCTCCTATAGTTGCAATTGTTGTAAAGTCATCTATTGGTGGGTAAACAGCACTTACATAAATATCGGATAAATTAGCAAAAGAAAATAGGGCATGCTCTGTTGTTTGTACTACCCCATTTACCTCTTTAGCTGAAGCATCATTTCTTCCGATGAATACAGAAGGACGTTCCAATTGATCAACCATTTCTAATTGATTGGTTACGATAATACCTTCTTCCTTTAATAATCCTACTTGCTCAGTAGGAACGCTGCTAACTTCTATATCCATCGATTGAAATGCAGTCCTGACAAGTGAATGCATAGAAGAATCGATAAACACTTTTGATAATTGATCTTGCATAAATACAGTCATGGAATTATCCAAAGAATATTGATCAGTTATATTAATGGATGCTCTTAAAAAGGATGATTCCGATAGCTTATTAAATGACAATGTTATAGTTTCATATGGTGGTATCGTTAAACTCTCTTTTACCAATTCACTCTGTTCATTCGAAAGAAGTAGTTCTGTTACTTGTTCTTTATTAGATTGATTATCTAGTTGAATTAGTGCAGAAATTCCATTATTTGTTTTCGTTGCTCCAAATCGTTTAATAGATACGTTTGATACTTCCGTTGTTAATCCCTTCACATTCCAGCTTACATTTTCATATTGCAATGGTAGGGACTGACGATCTAGATTATCCGTAAAAATATAAACGGATGTACTTTTATTTTGAAAAAAGGATTGAGCAAGATCTAATGATTTCAACATATTTTCATCTTCGTAGCTTACTTCCAGGCTATCAATCTGACTTTTAATTTGATTGATATTTGTCTCTTGACGCATAATAACTGTCGGCTGATCTCCTGTAGTAATGATCGTTAAAGGCTTTCCTGATAACTCATCCACAAGATATAACATTTCTTTTTTATGTTGATTGAATAGTGTGGAATCATTTGTTTCCACTTCCATCGTTGCTGAAGTATCTACAATAAACACAATTTGCTCACCATCAAGTCCCTTTGTTTTCCAATATGGTTGAAGTAAGGCCAAAACAAGTAAAATCATTGCAAGCATTTGTAAATAAAATAAAGCATTCCGTTGCAAATGTTGCAAATAAGGTGATGCCTTTGTTTCCTTCATCACTTCCTGCCAAAAAAGAGTAGAAGAAACAGCCTGCTTTATATACTTTTTTCGAAAGAAATAGTAAAGCAATACAGCTATTGGAAAAATGGCTGTCCATAAAAATGGTAATTGATTAAACCCCAAATATTTTCACCTCATTGCACCCAATTTGCACGTAATAGTTGATGAAATAGAACATGCGAAATACCGTCGTTAGCATTCACTTGAAGTAGTCTCACTCCGAACTTACTACATAATAACTCAAGACCTGTTTGGTGGAATTTTCTTTCTCGTTCATACTTTTCAATTACTCGGGAAGACATCGATACATTTAATAAATTTGACGTTTCCACATCTTGTAATTGCACATCCCCTGTATAGGATGGTGCTAGCTCATCAGTTGTTATTACTTGTAAAATGCGAATGTCTCCTGCAAATCTAGGGAGTTTTTGAAGCAATTTTTCCCAAGATTCAAGGCTTTCTAAGCAGTCCGTTATGATAAATAGTACCGTACTATCTTTTGGTAAAAATGAAATTGTATTGTTGGAAAATGATTGTGTCATGTTAGGCTCTTTTAAATCAGAGATAGTTTGGGTAAAGGCCTTTCGGTAAGTGGCCCCCTTACGTCTAAATGGAGGGGACTTTTCATCAGTAACTGCCGAAAAAGATAAACGGTCATCTCTTTGCAATACGAGAATTCCAAGAGATACAGCAAGTTGTTTAGAAAATGTCCATTTCAATTTTTCACCCATTGATTTTGTAGAATCGAGTAAAATATGTACTCGCATTTCTTGTTCATCTAAAAATCTTTTAATAAAATACTTGTCTGTTCGAGCATATACATTCCAATCAATTTGGCGTACATCATCACCAGGACTGTACTCTCTAAAATCTGAAAAATCGAGTGCTGTCCCAAATCGAGCAGAACGATGGGATCCTTTATGCTGCCCGCGAAGCTTGGATTTGGTAGAAATGGATAGTCGACTTAATTTTCCAACCCAATCTTTTGGTACCAATGGATTTGTACTCATACGATTTGCCCTTGTTTAATCGTTTGTAAAATTAAATCCACCATTTCATCCGCTGTTTTCCCCTCTGCTTCTCCTTCGTAATTAAGTAATAAACGATGTCTAAGTACAGGTTTTGCAACAGACTTAATATCCGCAATCGACACATGATAGCGTCCAGCAACTAAAGCACGTGCTTTCGCAAGTTTTATCAAGCTTAGTAAGCCCCGAGGACCACTTCCATATTGAACATATTGTGCAATTTCTGGAATAGCGGAAGCTTCTGGATGCGTAGCTGAAATAATTTCTACAGCATACTCCAACATATCATTTGCGATTAATACTTCTTTTACCATTTGCTGAGCATGCACAATTTCTTCCGAATGCATCATTTTATTTAATACAATGGACTGTCCACCTGTCGTTCGCTTTGTAATTTCCATCAGTTCTGCTTTTGTTGGATATGAAACGAGAATTTTGCAAAGGAAACGGTCCATTTGTGCTTCTGGTAATGGATATGTCCCTTCCATTTCAATTGGATTTTGTGTAGCAAGTACAAAGAATGGTTTATCCATTTGCTTCGTTTCACCGAGCACGGTAACCGTTTTTTCTCCCATTGCTTCTAATAGTGCACTTTGTGTTTTCGGTGTTGCACGATTTATTTCATCCGCTAAAACCATTTGACTAAATATAGGCCCTTTTTGAAAGGTGAATTGTTGTTTACCGTTTTCTAAACGTTCAATCATACTCGTTCCGGTAATATCGGATGGCATTAAATCTGGAGTGAATTGAATTCGTGAGAAAGATAAATCAAGCACTTCGGATATAGTTCGAATAAGCATCGTCTTACCAAGACCAGGTAAACCTTCTAGAAGAGCATGACCATCTGCTAAAACACAGTAGATCGAAAACTCCACTGCTTCTTTTTGGCCAACGATAAAATGACCGATTTCCATACGAACTTCTTCTAAACGTTTACTCATATTGACATAATCTTCTGTTGTAAAAGTCATAAGCTTCCTCCATTATTCCTTATTCTCAACTGATGAAAAATAATTTTGAATGAGCCGCTGTAGGTCAGTTGGTAACTGCATTCTCTCGGAGCTTTTTAAATAGGAATCCGAATATTCGTTCACTACTTCTCCATACGGCTTAGCCGAACCACGAGTCACTGGTACCTCACCAGGTTGTTGACTTGCAGCTTCCCCTTCCCCAAGTTTTCCTCCATCTACAGTTGTTTCACTAGTTCCTCCAATTCTTGAAGGAATGGAAAGCAAGTCCCGACCACCAGATCCTTTACCTGCTCCTTGCCCTTGCCCTTGCCCTTTGCCTTGGCCATTTCCTGATCCTTGACCTTTCCCTTGGCTCTGACCTTTTTCACCATTCCCTTTACTTTCACCAGAGTCAGCTTCTTCTTCTTTTCCAGCCTCCGATTTTCCCGAATTGCTTTTATCATTATTAGTTGAGATCGAATTTCCTTGAGCTATCTGGCTCGCAGTAAAGGGGAATGATTTGCCCATTTTACTTAGCGCAGTTTGAATAGAAGAGGCACTCTTCGCTAAAGTATTGTTTACCTCCTCTAACGAAGCTAATTCTTTTTGTTCCTCTGCTGTTAAAGAGGAATCAGTGGAACCTTCTTGTTCCGAAAGTTCTTTCTTTTTTTCTAGTTTCTGTTCTTTTAAAGCCAATTCTTTTTGCTTTTTTACTACTTCACGTAATGCCTCTACCGCCGTATCTACTTCTTTTAGTTTTTCTTTTAATTCCTTCAAATCTTTCTTTATAGACTCTGCTAATTGCTTTTTTTCTTGCTTTTCTATTTCTTTTTTCATTTCATTGACAATTTGATGTTCTTTTTCAATGTCTTTCGCTTCTAATTGGGTTGCTGCAGGAAATGCAGACAAAACAAGTACAACAGTAAAAGCAAGTACACATCCTAAAATCCATTTAGGCTGGAAATAATGTTTTTCACGTTGTTTAAATTTCCCAAATGCTTCTTTGCTTTCTAGCTCTGTCTTTTCTAGCAACCCTTTTGCAAGCGCAGATTTTTCAGGAAGAAAAGATAGAGCAGTTACGAATATATTATCTGGAAAAAAGGAATCTAACTTTTGTAAAGCATATTCTTTCGAAGGCCTTATCCAAAATGCATATAAAAACACTGCTACAAAACCTATAACTCCAACAATTACTGCAGTTCGGATATAGTATGGAAATATAAATAAGCGAGAAACAAGTAGAATAGCCGCTGCAGAAGAAAAGCCAACAAACAATGCCGCTTGAAGCATTCGTATGTAATGCTCGATGGCAAGTTTAAGCCTAGCTTTTTGAACAAATCGTATAAGCTTATGGGGACTACTCATCTTAAATTCCTCCTCATCTTGTACGTTTCATATTAACGCGCAGCTTTTTCACGGCAATAAAGATAGTTAATATAGTTACGCAAGCATAAAAAATCGTATATCCTGCCCAAATTGGAAAGTCTACTAGTGTAGATTGACTAATAAAACTATCTGATCCTTGAGAAATAAGAGTAAGCATTAAAACTATCGGATTAATACTTGCAAAAAAGTGACCAATTGGCGATGAAGTGAGTGTTCCAGTTACCATACTATTCATCCCTGTTATGACCAGATAAATAAAACCGGTAACAGCAGTTAGGAAAATCATTGTTCCATACGTTGCAATCATTGCTACAATCGTTTTACGAATAATCGTGGAATACATAATTCCTATCCCGCCAATAGCAAGCATTGTTAAAAAGAAGAATAAGAAAATGATTCCAAGCTGACTTGGAGATACTCCACCAAAAAGGAAAACTAAACTATAAATAGGTAGGCCAGCCACTAATAACAAAAGAAGAAATGCAATAGACGACGTTAATTTTCCCATAATGATTTGAAACGAAGTTTGAGACGTTGTTAGTAAAATGTTTAATGTTTGTTTCTCACGCTCCGTACTAATGGCACCTGCCGTTAAGCCTGGGGTAATAAAGAGAATAAGCCCTAGTTGAATATACGTCAGCATAGCAAACATCAAAAAGCTTTGTTCTGGGCGGAAATAACCAGTACCTGTAAAGGATGTAGTAAGCATAATAAAGCCAAAAACAAAAATACACATCGCAATTAAATAAAAAAGAATCCCAGTAAAGCTTTTAAGCGAACGAAAGCGTAATTTAATCTCTTTTTTTAATACCGGATTTGAAAAGGATGGTTTCATTTTATTTCGCCCCTCTCGTAATTTCCATAAAGACATCTTCAAGGTTGGTTTCTGCTTCTGAGAAAGAAATAACCCTTAAGTTATGCTCCAAAGCTTTCTTCAATAAGTTAATTTGATCGTCTTCCGTACCACGATAATTGAAAGTAATACTATTTTTATCAGGCTGAATTTCTACCTTAGACGCAAAAGGATCTTCTTCAAAAAATGTTGTTGCATGTTCTAATAATCCTTTTATTTTTACGGAAATTTGCCTTTCACCTGCAAGTTGGGCTTGAATCTCCGAAACCGAACCATGTGCAATTAGTCTCCCGCCGTCGATTACTCCAATTTCATCGCACATTTCTGCAAGCTCTGGCAGTATATGCGAAGAGATTAAAATCGTTTTCCCCATATCTTTTAATTGCCTTAAAATATCCCTCATTTCCACTCGTGCGCGAGGATCAAGTCCAGAAGCAGGTTCATCCAGTATTAATACTTTGGGATCATGTATGAGTGCACGCGCCAAACATAAACGTTGTTTCATACCACGTGATAACAGATCAACGTATTCATAGCGCTTATGTGTTAAGTTAACAAGCTCTAATAATTGAGGTATTAAATTTTCTCTTTCAGATTCCGATAAACCATAACTTGCACCATAGAAATCTAAATACTCATTTGCTTTTAATTGATCATAAACACCAAAAAAGTCTGGCATATAGCCAATTTGCTTGCGTACTTCATGCGCTTCCGTTTTCACACTTTTCCCATTAACAAAAGCATCTCCAGCAGTTGGCTGTAAAAGAGTTGCTAAGATTGAAAATGTAGTAGACTTGCCTGCTCCATTTGCCCCAACAAATCCAAATACTGTTCCTTCATTTAACGTGAGGTTTAAATCATTCAAAGCATAAAAGGAACCGTATTTTTTCGTTAATCCTTTAATCTCAATCATTATTTAACCTCCCCTTTTAAACGAATCTCTGGAAGTCTAGTAAAGGAATCACCTTGAACAGACTTTTTACGCAATTTGTAATATATTTCTCCTGTATCATTAATATAGTCCCCAATATTTTCAGTTAATGTATAACGACTTACATCTATTTCTTCGAACGCTTGTGTTGCAATATTCCAAATGTCGATTGTATGCGAACTAAGATCTGTATTCGCTATTTGTAATTGAGTCCATATTACCTTATCTGTAGGAATTGTATCAGGAATTTTCCAATATACATTATATTCTCCATCTTCTAAATTCCACTCTAAATTACTATTTTCAACTGGTTGCATATACTTTCCATAAGAGTCGGTTTGTACATTCACTGTAAACGTAGTTGCCGGTAGTACAAAATCACCTGCAAAAGTGGTCTCTGCTTTAAATGGTTGAATGATTAAATGAAGTGCAGACATTTCTACTTTTTTATTTTTCAATTCAATTGGGATTATATTATCTTCTGAAAATGCAGTTACCGCCGGGCTAGTTCCTAGTTGGCTAAACATTTGGCTAGAAGAAAATAACGATTGTTTTCTTTGATCGATTAAATCGTCTAGATTTGTGACAGGCATACCATAATTTCGATTTATATATGGATTAGAAGTAGGCGTTAACATGACAGAGCCCAATTCTTTATTCACTTCTATTTTTCCCCCAGGTTGAAGATCTCCTAGTTTAATCAATTTACTACCCGACCATATGGATACGTCTTTTAGAGCGAAAGGAAAATCATTTTGAACTGTTCCAATTACTTTACTTGCTTCTACACGAAGATTTACTGCAAAATTCCCTATATCTTGAAGATGTGCATCTCCTAAAAAAGAGGATACAGACCAGTAACCTACATCTCTAAAATTTAACACATTATTTGTTGCATGCTTTTCTAGAATGACTTTTTCATGTAAATTAGGTGATTGCCCAGTGAACGAATTCATATTTCTTTGAGCAACCATTGCAGTAGATGTAGGTGCTTCAAAAGAAAACTCTCCACTTTTGTTACTTAAAAGTGATTCTACATAATAACCATTCAAACTTTTATCTTCATTGACATATAGAAACGAAGATTGCTGAACTTGTGGGCGTGCAATACGATCCTTAGCCCCGTAGCCGAATATTGCAGCTGATGCAATAATAGCTGTTAGCGGAATTATACCCCATGCATATTCTCGTTTGTCTTTTCTTTTCAATACGAAATACAATAATGGCCCAACTAAAATCATATAAACTACAACAATACCAATCATTAATGGTGTTGATACTTTAAACGAATTGAATAAGGAATTTGTATTTCCTAATTCATACACCAGTTGATCTTTTCCATTGTATCCATACATATTTGAAGGATTTTGCACTTTAACATACTGCAGAATAGTAGATAGCAAGTCGCCATATACTGGGTCTTTTGCTAAAGGTTCATCCCCAAGTGAAAACGTTGTTTGGATGATCGTACCACTACCTATTTGTTTCTTTGCAGCTAATATCGTTCCATCTAGACCAAATATTTGTGTAGCACCTTCGTTCAACGAAGCATTATAGACTTTTAAATCATTTGATAATAAATTTTTCGCAGTAAAAGCACTAACTTTTTTTGGATCTAACGATTGAGTCCCTGTTTGTAGTGTCAGCGGTAAAAACTCTCCAAGCTTTCCAAGTTCTGCAGTTGTATTATCAGAAGCCCCAATTACAATAACTCCCCCCATACTCACATAATCAAGAAGTGCTTGCTGTTGTTTCTCTGCTAAATCTGCCAGAACAAATTCATCGATTATTATGTAATCAGCCATTTGCCATGCTTTTGCTTCACTAGGTAATGTAAAATTACTCAGTTGAGCTACGTGGACTACTTCAGCATTTACTTGATTCTTTTGTTTAATTTGACTAAGAACTTTTAATCGATCTGCACTATTTGTTAATGTAAAGTAAAAAATAGTAGCTGGGTCAAGAAAACTTGCTCTCAAATTTTTGGTTCCTTGATAATCGATTGATTTTCCTTTTTTCCATCCACCTTGGTAAAAGTGGATTAACTGGACATTCGACCCTTGATACATATAGTCTTCGGTCAATCCCGATGCAGCTATTTGAATTGTCTTTGTCTCTCCTGCTCCAATTTCAAAAGGGATTGCTTGTGCATTTCCGAGATTATATGACTCCGAAATATCGAGCACGATATCCCCCGAAAAAGCATCCCCTTTATTTTCCACAGTAATCGTGATTGGCAGCCCTTCCCCATATTTAGCTTTGCCATTAAAGCCTGCCGTTGCTTTTACTTGCAAGTTAGGAGCTGCTAGAGCATCAATTGTCGGTAATAATGTGAAGTATATTAATAGTGCTGTTAAAAACAACGAAAACTTTCGGATAAACATATATAGTCCTCCCTTATCTTTATATGTATTAGTACGTTAATTTCAATTGGAAGTTCCTTTCTATAATGGTTATTGAAACTCTTTTGCGTGTTTATTAACAATTTTAACAAACGCATCTACTTGAGGAAGTTCAAATGCTGCATCGTAACCGATTAACCAAGTATCCCTCGTTAACTCAAATTGCTCTTCTTGATTTGTTAAAGGTATTTTGTGTACATCTTCATGACCATTCAGTGTAATAGATGGAAGAATTGCATAACCAATTCCATTTAACGCCATTTGTTTGCATGTTTCGATTTGGTCTACAATTATTTGTCTTTTTGGATTAGTAGAAAAATGTTTTTGCCACCATTGTTGAATTTCTTGATAATAGTTCGAGTCACTTTTAAATTGAATAAACGGCTTTTCTGTCGTTAACACGTCTTCGACAGAAGTCATCTCTTTATCTACCAAGTAAAGTGTATCTCTAAAAAGATGTGTTTTCGTTCCCTTCCAATCCGTTTGTCCGCGCACAATTCCAATATGTGCTTCTCCATCATAAAGAGATTTTACAATTTCAGAGCTCCATCCAGTAAGAAGTGAAATTTTCGCTTCAGGATACGTTTGTACAAAATCCTTTAATACTTTAGGTAACCAATTTTGTCCAACTATAGAGGCACAGGCAATTTTTAAAGTTCCATGTACTTTGGACGTTAACGATTGAATGCTCTCTAATACTTCTTCTTTTTGCAAAATCAGGTTATTTGCAAACTCGATCACAAGCTCCCCAGCTGGCGTAGGAGTTAACCCTTTTTGTGAACGCAAGAAAAGTTTCGCGTTCCAATCTTTTTCAATCGTTTGTAAGCGTAATGAAAGAGCTGGCTGAGATAAAAAAAGTCGCTCTGCTGCTTTTCGCATATTTTGTTCTTCCGCCAATATTTTAATAATTAGGAAATCCGAAGTCATATTTATGCTCCCTTCTTTTTAGGTATTCCAAGTACAAAGGTCAATTAATATTTGTTTCCAGGTCAGTTGATTAGCCAAAGATGACCAGTAAATTACCGCATAATTTTATCAATGCAGCATCTATATAAACTAGCATCCCTTTTATTAAAGTGAGCAAAGACCTCATTGTTTGTATAATGCGTCTTAAGAAAGTTACCGCTAGGATTTTCGCTGCAGGTCGGACGCTTTCCGTGGGGCATCTGTCTCACTCATCCCACAGGAGTCGCCGCCCTTTCGCTACAATCCAAAAGAGACTTGTTAACTATTCAGTAATGTTACACAACGGCAAAATTATCCACTTTGCTTACCCGGATATTATCACCCAATAAATAATGCGAAACATACGGAGGATTTTCAATTGATACTTATAATCTAACGCAAAGTTAAGGCTTTATTAAGAGAAAGGAGTCGCATTCACCACGGGATTTGTCTCCTTCAGCCATTTATTGGATTTTACTTTAGATAGTAAAGTTAAGATTAAAAAGTGAATAGTGACACTGAATAGCTAGAAAATATGCTGGATTGCAGCGGCAGGCGGTGACTCCGAAGGGATCAGGGAGACAGATGAGACCGCACAAGCGGCGCACATGCGACGGTGCTGGCTCATAGCTCCCCCCTCGGAAAGCGTCCGCCTAGAGCGGAAATCCCGGCGGTTACTAAGAAACACTATATAAAAAATCCTTTCTATATTACGCATAATAAAAAAAACGCTGTGTCCCTGAAATTGTACCTTCGTCCGAAACGAAAACAAACAAATGCTAACGAGGATTTTAATGCTTTCCATACACAAGTATTTTATGTGAAAAAGTGGTTAATCAACAGACGTGATTTGTCGCTATCTTTTTGTTACTTATTTTTCAATTGATTTCCCACATTTCAAAAAAAAGAAAGCCTTTGGTGCTAGGCCTTCTTCTTTCCTCATATTCCTTATTATTCGTGTTGATATAAATATTTTTTCATTTGTTTTAATATAACTCTTCTTGTTAATATTCCTATAAAAGTTCGTTCATCATCTATCACACATACATATGGGTTATTTACTAATAAATCTAGCCCTTTTTGAAATTTTTCTTTCACATGAATTACTGGTAGATCTGTTTTCATTATGTCATCTACTTTTAATAAAGGTAGTCTTTCATATTCAATATGCTCTAAGCCTAAAATTTCATCCGTTATTTGTTGGGTACTTATTAATCCTTGAAGTCGGTATTTCACATCCAAAACAGGAATAGAAGAGTATCCTGTTTTTGTTAATACTAACAACGCGTGCTCCGCGTTATTACCTAATTGGACATGAGCTACTTTCTCCGCAGAGATGATGTAATCCTCAATAGGAATTTGTAAAAAGTCTTTGTTGCTTACAGAAATCATTCGCATTCTACTCCTTTGTTTGTTCTCATTATATGAAAACATAACCTATATAACTATGATAGCATATGCAAGGAATAAAAAACTATGGAATCGCTTACAAACTATTGATAATTTTTTAGAATGGAAATTGGTTCAACCACTGGCCACCATCTAACGTTACGATTTCTCCGTTCATATAGGAAGCCTTCTCGGACAACATAAACGTTGCAAGCTCAGCAATTTCTTCCGGTTTACCAAGGCGGCCTAGGGGTACAGATTTAAGTGTTCTGTTCGCAGCCTCTTCCGATTCCCACAGCCTTTCAGCTCCACCAGTTCGCTCAATTGCACCAGGTGCAATACCGTTCACTCGGATCCCATATTTAGAGCCCCATTCTACCGCAAGAGTTCTTGTAAGAGACATCACTCCGGCTTTAGCTGCTGCGGAATGAGCAATTCCAGCACCTGCACCCCATGCATAAGTTGCAAGCATATTCAGTATTGAACCTCTTTTCCCTTTTTGAATCCAATAGTTTCCAACGGCATTTGAACAGTAAAAGGTTCCATTTAAAACTATATCAATTACTGTTTTCCAACCATTTGGAGAAAGCTCTTCCGTTTTCACAATAAAATTTCCTGCTGCATTATTTACTAATCCATCAATTTGACCATAGGTTTTGTCTGTAAAGTCGATCATTCCTGAGACATGCTCTGGATTACGTACATCCATTTGAAAAATAGAAATAGAATTACCCTTTAATTCAATTTCTTTCTTAGCATTTTCTAGTTTTTCTAAATCTCGTCCAGTAATAACAACATTTGCACCTTCAGAAACAAATTTCATTGCCATATACTTTCCCATTCCATTTGATCCGCCAGTAACAATAATTGTCTTTCCCTTTAACATCAATCTACACCCCTTTTATCAATTGAATGAATATTCACTCATTATTTTATCATAACATTAAAAGAAAAACCCTAAATCTCTAAAAAGAAATTTACGGTTTTGCATTCTACATATAAGCCTCATTAATATCAGCAATCGGTATAGGTCTACTAAAAAAATAGCCTTGCGCTTTTTGACAATTCGCTGCCTTTAATATATCTACTTGCTTATCCTTTTCTACACCTTCTGCTATAACTTCCATTCCTAAACTATGAGCAAGACGAATAATCATTGTTGCTATTGCTGCATTTTTTTCATCTGATTCAATATCCTTAATAAATGATTGGTCAATTTTTATAATATCAATAGGGTATTTCTTCAAGTAGCTTAAAGATGAATAGCCTGTACCAAAGTCATCAATAGAAATGATTACTCCAATGTCCTTCAATTCTTTTAGCATAGCAAAAGTATCATGCATATCTGTCATAGCACTTTCAGTAATTTCAACTTCTAAAGAACATGGACTTATTTGGTACTTGTTAATTTTTTCTAGTATTTTCACTGCGAAATTTTCTTGCTTAAATTGTTTTGGCGAAATATTTACGGCAATTCTAACAGGACGATGACCTTTTTCTTGCCAGTACTTTAATTGTCTACAAACTTCTTCTAATACCCAATCACCTATTTGCATAATCATACCTGATTCCTCAGCTAACGGAATAAATTGCATAGGTGTCACATAGCCAAACTTCCGATTATTCCAACGAAGCAAAGCCTCAAAAGAATTAATCTCGTCTGTCTCTAAATTTACTTGAGGCTGAAAATGAATAGAAAGTTCTTCTTTTTCAATTGCTCTCCTTAAATGAGATTCCATTAATGCTTCGTTCGGAAAAGACAAATTCATTTGCTGGTGATAGTAACGATAATGTGCTCTTCCTCTATCTTTCGCGACGTATAAAGCCTGGTCTGCTTTAATGAGTAGTTCGTCCATCTTTTTCCCATCATAAGGGTACATAGAAATTCCGATAGATGCAGTAACAAAATATTCTTGATAATCTAAGAAAATTGGCTTCGACAGTTCTTTTAATATACTTTCTGCAAATAAACTCGTCTCTTCTTTCGATTTCCCTTTCAGTATATAAACGAATTCATCACCACTTTGCCTGTATAAATTACTTGATTTATCTAAAATAAGAATAAGTCGATCTGCAATTTTCTTCAACAACTCATCACCATAAGTATAACCTAGCGATTCATTGATAAGTTTGAATCGATCCAAGTCAATTCGCAAAATGGCAATTTCATTCGTTAATCCATCTGCTACCTTGTTTAAATTTTCACGTAAATGCTCTTTTAAAGCACGTCGATTCCATAAACCGGTTAATTGGTCGTGATAAGCTAAATAATATAATTTGTCCTTTTCTTCCGAATTGATCGTTGTATCTCGTATAACTAAATGAAACTCATTTACATGGTCTTCGTTTTTGATTGGAATTGCTTTCAAATGTAAATGTAAATAATGACCATTATCATGTTGGATAAGGCAATTTTGCATTTCAGTAGCATAACCACTTAACGTTTGCTTCAACATAATTTTAAAATTTCTCAATGAGTTCTCTTCTATAAATTGCTCCACTGGATAGTTTATGAGTTTTTCCAAATCGTATCCTAAAATTTTTAATGCGACCATATTGCAATAACGAATAATCCCATTTTCATCAATTAGTAAAACGGGGTCCGTGTTATTATCAACGAGTGAATAGTATTTTTCTTTTATTTTTGTTAATGCATTCTTTTCCTTTTCACTTTCGGTCTTATTAATCATCGTTATTCCAAACACCTTGCTCGCGTCATCTTGTAATGAAAGAATTGAAATGTCAAATATATATAAACTATCTTGAAAAGTAAGCGGGAAATTATGAAACACTTTCCGCTTTTCATCTACGAAAGTATTTATTAATAAAAACAACTCATTCCAGACTTTCTCTGAAAAAAAATGTTGTGGGCTTTGAAAAGTATTGGTAAAAAAACTTGCTGCTGCAGTATTAGCATACTTAATGGAAAACTCACTTTTTTTATTTTTTTCTATTAATAAAGTAAATGTCAGAGAATTTTCGTGAATTACATTAACTAAGTGATTATTGATAGCAAGTTTTTTTTCTGCCGAATTATTCATGTAGCCCTCCAATATGTATCACAATCTAACACAAGGATACAAATTTCAAATATTACTTCACTCTGTTTTATCGACATTATTTTCATTATCTTTAGTTTCTGTCTTTTAATATAGTTACAAATAATTTAATCCTTTGATTTTTGTATACAATTTCACTGAAAATTGGTATGATTATGTAAATAACAAATTTATTAGGTGGGGATTTCATGATAAGGACAACAGATGAAGAACGTATTGCTACTGCTATTTATACCGTTAATCGTCATGCTAAAACAGCAATTGATAACAAACCACTTTACGAATTAAAGAAATTAGCTCTAACTAAAATGTTAGCTGAAAACAAAGCTAAAAAAATAGGTCTTCACTTTGTCCGTAATCCTAAGTTTAGTCAACAGCAATCCTCGGTATTAATCCAATGTGCAGATTATTATTTCCATATAATACCGGTTAAAGAGGATTTTAAAAACTTACCCCATCTTGGCAATTTAGATGATACCTATAGAAATCCCATTCGAAAAATGAATTTACGAATGGCAAAGCAACTACTTTCTGATTATATCGGACCTCAATCGATTATTCGGAGAACCCCAAAACAATCTCCCATCTATTCTAAAAATTATGCGAGAACTTATACTAAAACGAACAAGTCATATCTAGATAGATGAGTAAAGGAATAACCATCCTTTACCTAGTTCTAAGTGAGCACTAACGATAATTTTTGTTTGTATGAAAGTAAAAAACTAGCGTGAAATGAAATCAATTCACGCTAGTTTTTTATAAAATAAATTTATCTATTTTTAATACCAACTCCGCGATTTCTGGTTTACTTATCTGATCTTCTGCTCCGACTTGATCTCCCTTATGTCTAAGATCATCCGTTATTAAACTAGAAAATATTAGAACTGGAAGCTTCGATAAATTACTACTTTCTTTAATCCTTCTAGTTAGAGCATGTCCATCCATCTGAGGCATTTCAATATCTGTAACTACCATTTGCACATGTTCTGAAACATCTGGCGACACTTTCTCTAAGCTTTCTAGAAAGTCTAGTGCATCCTTCCCATTTTCAAAAAAATCTAAGTTAACATAACCCGCTTCGTTTAATGTATCATGTAATAGTTTTCGTAGAAGCGGTGAATCTTCCACAATGACAATCTTCTTATTAGAACGCTCACGATTCCCCAGTTTTTTAACTGAATCTACATTAATACCTGATTCTGGATTAATATCTACAATAATCCGCTCAAAGTCTAGTAGTAGAATCATTTCATCATCACGTTTAATTACACCAATTACATGCGAAGCACTTCCTTGATAGATATCAGAAGGCTTTTCAATTTGATCCCAGGAAATACGATGAATTTGTGTCACATTATCCACATGAAAAACGACTCTTTGCTTATTGAATTCTGCAACAATATATTTTTCCTGTTCGTTTTTAACTACTACAGGTAATCCCAAAACCTTTGCCATACTGACTACTGGTAGTACCTCTCCTCGCAGTTGAACAATGCCTTCCACATGTGGATGTGCATGCGGGATAAATGTCACTTTAATAGGCTGAATTATTTCTTTTACTTTAATTACATTAATTCCGAATTTGTTAGAACCTACTTGAAATTCCACAATTTCTAATTCGTTTGTTCCACTTTCAAGTAAAATGCCTTTATGATCATTCACACGATTCACCCTTTCCTTCTATATTCATATATATCAATTGTATCATATAGTAGTAATTACCTCCTATATCATTCGTATAATTTTATTAAAGACTGTGTCCCGTTATCTTCATATCCTTGCGCTACTAATTCGTCGTACATCGATTTCGTCAGTTGTAATCCAGGAAGTTGCAAGTTCATCTTTTCTGCTTCTTCTAAAGCAATCTTCATATCTTTCACGAAGTGTTTAATGTAAAACCCAGGTTCAAAGTTGCCTGCTATCATACGTGGAGCTAGATTACTGAGTGACCATGATCCTGCTGCTCCTGTTGATATAGAACGTAACACTTGGTCTAAATCTAATCCTGCTTTTTTTCCATATGAAAGTGCTTCACACACACCGATCATTCCTGTTGCTATTGTAATTTGGTTACACATTTTCGTATGCTGACCTGCACCGGCTGGTCCTTGGTAGTAAATTGTTTCTCCAAAAAGGCTTAAAACCGGCAACATTTTATCGAAAGTTTCTATTTCTCCACCGCACATGATTGAAAGTTTTCCCGATTGCGCTCCGATGTCTCCACCGGAAACTGGTGCATCGAGAGAAAGCATTTCTTTTTCTTTTGCAACTTGCTCAATTTTTTGGGCAAGTGTCGGTGTAGAAGTGGTCATATCAACTAGAACTAGTCCTCTATTATTAGCTGCCAATATCCCTTGCTCTCCAAAATATATTTCCTCTACATCATGTGGATATCCAACCATCGTAAACACAATTTGCGCATTGCTTGCTGCTTCACATGGATTACTTGCCCACGAAGCCCCAATTGAAATTAGTTCTTCTGCTTTTTCTTTTGTTCTTGTATAAACAACTACTTCATGACCTGCTTTTAATAAATGCTTAACAAGACTCTTTCCCATAACTCCTGTACCGATAAATCCTGTTTTTAGTTTCTCTGACATGTCTATTCCCCCACAAGTATTTTTTATATGTATAGTGTACCAAAAAAAGAGGATCACCCAAATACTTTTGGATGATCCTTAAAAAGGGGGAAATGAGAATGTTGCTGTGTTCTTTATTAATATGCCCGGTTGACCATATTTCTAAACATCTTTTTTAACAAAATAATTTTTTTTTACTTCCTCTAAACTTTTTAAAAATAATTCCGCTTTATCAGAACTAATTGAATGACTCCCGTATCTCACTTCTTCATATAGTTGAAAAAACACACTTTCTACATGCCAGTTCATGCTTTTAAACCATTCTCTTACTGTTTCACTTTTATTTCTTTCAAACTCGAATGATTTAGCTTCCATTTCAAACTCTACATACTTTTCACGCAAAAGAGATGTATCTACTTTGTATAAAGATTTTGATTGGCTCTTTTGTTTTTCTTCTTCATTTATTTCATTATTTTCATATTCAATTTCTATTTGCTCCATTTTTAATTTATCTGGTTTATTTTTTAACAAATATCTTATAAAAAATAAAATTGCAATTGTAGCTAGTCCAAATAGGATCCATTCAATCGGTAAATTGGAAGAATATTCCTTGAAAATAATTTCTTTTGTATCACTACCGACTGGTTCACCTGCTGGTTCATCCAAGCTTTCATCGAACTGTCTCATTTGAAATTTACTGATTAAATCTTCCAAATAACCCACTAAAGGTGCAAAAGGGATAAGTGCTACACTAAGTATACATCTAAACAAAACATCCATTATTTTACGAATAAATGGTGCTAAGATATAAATCAAAGTGGATAAACCTGCAATAGAAACTATACTAACAAGATAGATAGACAATATGTGAGATTTTTTCAGAGAATTGTGACTGTCTGAGTTCACAGAAACAGCAAAGAAACGTATTCCAACAAGTAGAGCTATACCGGATACAAACACTTCATAAAGAATGAAACGATACTCTTCATTATATAAGAGAAAACATATAAAATAGACCAGTATAAATGTAGCTAAAAATAATAGCGAAAAGCTGCTATCCGTAGTTTGCTCGTTTTGAAGTGTATTAAATCTTGCTTGAATTCGCCATATCGAAATGACGACACCTAACACAAATAACCAAAAAGGAGCTCCAAAAAGGAAAAGGAATAACAGAATAATATTAGGGACAATAAAAGGGACGACCATATTCGGTCCCGTTTTTCTGAAAATGAAAAGGCAAGCAATTGCAACGACTGATTGTAGTCCAATCCAAATAAAAGGTAAGACAATAGTTGTTTCATTTGAAAACAACACAAAAATCAACGCAATAAACCATATATCTCTCAAATAGTTTCCAAACGACTGTACTTGAATATCAATAGTGCGAGTGGAATTATGCATTAGAATAATCCCCCTTTACTTAAATCCATTGGATACAAAACGTTTGTACGTTGCTCCCATGGGCTTAGAAAAGGTAAAAACTGTTCTAAATCATGTGTCATAACATAAACAGTAACAGGTAGTTCTATATGTGTATCGATGTAAGTAATTATTTTTTCAAAAGGAATTAAAATATCACTCACAGACAATATGGAGAGAATCTCTAATGCTTGTATCCGATGCGTATCTCCGCTCCCTATTGGCAAATAAACAAAAGGATATTTCCCATATGCTCGTATATTTATTGCAAAAGAAAAAGGGATATCTTTTTTATAGCAAGCATCTATATGAGAAGCGAGCCACTCGATTTTTTCTTCAAAATCTGCAACTACACTATGCTTCTCCTTAAGATTTACAACAAATAAGACGGAAACATCCGCTACTTTTGTAAATACTTTCGTTTGCAATTCTTGTGTTTTAGCACTAGCTTTCCAGTGAATATGATGAAATTGATCTCCCGGTTCATACTTTCTTGTTCCTACTGGAAAAAAAGGATCATTAAATAAAGAAGAATTTAATTCTAATTTGCCTTGCTTAAATTTAGATGGAATAAGCTCTTCATCAATGGGATATATTTGTGGAAAAACAATGGCATCCATTAATATAAATGGCTTATATTCAAGCAAAACCGATCCATCTGTAAAAGGATGTGGAATTTGGATTTCAATTTCTTTTATCCTTGCTAGCCCTCTGTGAACACCTTTTATTGGAATTTTCAAGGTTACTCTCTTTTTATAACCAATAGAGAATGGGACTCTTACTTCATGAAAACCTGCAATTGTTGTATTTGCAATCCCATTTGGTTGTATAGAAGTTTGAAAAGATATTAATAGAGTTCCATTCCATATAGGTAAACCTTTGTTTTGGAAGGATAATACAATTTGAGACGTTGTATCTTTCATTAAACGGACTCTCTTTTTTTTATTTAACAGCTCTAATTTTTCTCCGACTTTTCGATAATAGTACACTTGCGCAAGCGCAATAATTAGTAAAAAAGAAAAAAGAGATAATAAGGCATATTGCTTAAATAGAAAACTAGAGGAACATATAAAAATCAGTATATTTACATATATGCTCGTATTCTTCATACCTAAATCCTGACGTTTCCAATTCATCGAATAGTAGCCTCTACAGGAACTTCAATCTCACTAACTAGTTCTCTCATAACCTCTGTTAGGTTATGAATGAGCATTCCTTGAGAAGAAAGTTTCATTCGGTGGATACACACAGGTTCAATAACATTTTTCACATCATCTGGTGTGACATACATTCTATTGTTTATAAATGCATGTGCTTTAGCAGCTTGCAGTAGCGCAAGCGAAGCTCGACTACTTAACCCTAATTCAATATATGGGTGGTTTCTAGTACTATGTACGATTTGAATGATATATGTCATGATGTCATCATGCACTGCGACATCCTTTACTTTCTCAGACCAATTTTCAATTTGTTCTAACGTCACTATTTTTTTTGATTTTACCTCTCCTGGAGTACGTCCAAATTGTTGTAATATAACTCTTTCTTCTTCCACGGAAGGATAATCAATCGTTAATTTAAATAAAAATCGATCTAATTGTGCAGCAGGAAGCGGGAATGTTCCTTGTTGAGACTCGACTGGATTTTGCGTAGCAATAACCATAAAAGGAGTTAGTAACTTAATGGTTTCCCCATCAATTGTTACTTGTTTTTCTTCCATTGCTTCTAATAAGCTCGACTGTGTTCTTGGTGTGGCACGGTTTATCTCGTCCGCAAGTAATATATTACTCATTACCGGTCCTACTCTGAGGATAAACTCTTGTTTTTTTGGATGAAAAAAACTAATACCAGTTACATCTGATGGTAAAACGTCCGGCGTAAATTGTAACCGCTTAAACTCTCCTTGAATTGCTTCTGCAAATGACTTAGCCATCATTGTTTTTCCTGAGCCTGGTACACTTTCTAAAAGCACATGACCTTGTACAATTAGTCCGATTAGCATTAGTTCAATTTCTTTTTTCCTTCCAATCACTGCTTTGTTCAATTCTTCTTGAAGTAAGGAAATACTATTCATATATAATTCTCCCCCTATATGCTAGTCTACTTTTACTACATTCAATACACTATTCTCTAAATATTGGAACTCATTTAAAAGCTGATCTAACTCTTCACTTAAACGAATAGTTTCTAGATTGGATACACCCTTTTCAGTAGCAGACTGTATCATTTTCTCTCTCGTATATTCTACTCGCTTCAAAATAGATTCTAACATATAGAATCACCCCTTTAACAATATATACATTCTTTTCAGTATACCTTTTGTTGGAAGTTTTAAAACCGAGAACTTCTCGACAATTAATGACAGTTTAACTTCTTGGAACTTGTAAATAAGTAAATACAACTTGAGCACCTTGCATTGCATTCCCCGAAAAATGCTTAAAGTCCTCTCTTTTGATCAACACTTCACGAAATGCAAGGAAATCGTCTTTCGAAATTTCTAATGTTTGGATATCTCCACTTTTAAGGTGATCCAACATCTCTTCAAATTTTTTCATTTCTATCATTCCTTTCTTTTTTCGAATGATGTATAACTTTTAAACTTTTGACCAAAATACTTTACGTATACCTTTTTTTAGGGCAAACTGTAATTTAATAAGTTCTAAAAAGGGGAGGGACAGTCTGTGAAAGTTGCAGAAGTTGGTAATATTATAGAGTTTAGAGATGGTCTTCAAGGTATTGTTGAAAAAGTTAACGAAAACTCCGTTATAGTTAATTTAACATTTATGGAGAACTTTGATGAACTTGAAATAGAAGAAAAGACTGTTGTAAATCATAAACGTTATAAAATATTGTATAGCAATGAAGATTAAACGTCTTACCGTTCCTCTTTCAAAGAAGAACGGTATTTTAAATAATTGTTAGGATGTGCTTTTTTATGAACCGTCAAATACCATTAGCTAGATTATTACTTTCTTTGATTTGTGCTTATTCATTCACATATATATCATTTTCCAATGAGAAAGTATTTTGGTATTTCTACACTTTTACGATCCTTTTTCTCATGTCATTTGCTTATTTTTATACTAAAATTAAAGATGAGGTCAAAACAATACGATATATTCTTTTAGGTATTAGCTTTGGAATGCTTTTATATGCTATTATAGCATTCGGTTACAAAATAATCCATATATTGCCTATAGCTTCAACAACAAGTATTGATCACTTTATCACGAAATTTGCTCCCTCTTCTATTTCGCAGTATTTGATCCTTTTAGTTCTTATTGCACCAGGAGAAGAATTATTTTGGCGAGGCTATATCCAGCAACAATTAAAGCGCTGGTTTAAACCTTTTTATTCGGTTGTTCTTAGCGCGGCATTGTTTAGTCTATCCTTGGTTTTCAGTGGTTTTTGGTTAGGGGTACTCGGCTCTTTCGTTGTAGGAATTATTTTAGGCTATTTGTACGAGTGGAAAAAAAGTATGCAACTTATCATATTTGCACATATAACCATGTTAGTACTACTATTTTTAGTATTTCCACTTTAATGAAACATTTATCCACATTTCACGTCCATTTAGAAAAGTGTAAGCGCTAGACAAACACTAATTAGAACAGTTATACTTTTATATCAATAAAAAGGAGCTGAATGACTTTGAAAAAAATAAACTCATTACTTTCCATTGCATTACTTACTATGTTACTCGCTGCATGTGGAACAACAGAGGGAATTGAAAAAGCCGATCAACCTGACACTGAAACGAAGAGTGCAGAACAAACAGAAGCTGCCGGAAGTACTACTAAACCCGAACAAGAACTTGAAGGGACAATTACAAAAAGTGAAAGCCAAAACTATTCCATTACAGTGATAAATGGTTTTGAATTAACTGGAGAAGAGCCAAACAAAGATATACTTTTTAATACCAAAAACGACGCACAATCTATGAGAATAGAAACATTCGACGCTAGTGAGGTCGATTTAAATGAGATTACTAATAATTTAGTAGAAACACTTAAAGCTTCCAATGAAAATGAAAAATTAGTAGAAATTACAGATGAAAATCAACTTCCTATTAATGACTCTCTTAAAGAAACAAAAGGATTTCAAATAGATACACCAGAAGGAAAGGTTTCAGGTTTTACATTTGAAAGAGATGGTTTAATCGTGAAACTTACTATTTTTGATACAGAAGATAATCCAGCATTCGAACAATTTGTTAAAATGGCTGAAACAATTAAGTAAAGCGTAAACGGCATTTAACATCTTATCTTCAGCATTTCCTGAGTGCTTTGGACGAAACATTGGTCACACTATTATCGATAGATTTAGAGGAGTTGGAAGTGACTACGTCACTTCCAACTCCTCTTTTTCCGGTAATCTTGTGGCGGATATTTATTCGTCGCCCTCTTGAATTATGTAGAGACATGGTGTATTAAGTTTGGTTAATGAGAGAATAGATACCTTCCTATTCTTTTAAAAGCGGACGAAGATGCAATTTCATCCGCTCAGCGCTTCTTTATTAATGGATGCTATTTATTTTTTCAGTTTCCACTAATGCTAATCATCTACCCACTGCTTCATAAATACTATGTACGATAAAAGTAAAAACATATAGGAAATCCTGCTTAAGGTAGCCACCATAAAAAAGTACTTCAAATCGTTGTGAATACTGGATTCCTAGTATATATATTTTATATACTTTCTTCTATGAAAAACCGAGCAAAAAGACGCCCAGTCCTTTTAAGAAGAATAACTTAGAAATACCACCTTATTTCCGCTATAATTGCTGAGTAAGATAAATGACTTGTAAATCCTATGAACACTAATTCTATCCACTTAGCCATAGATGGGCAAAATCTTCTTGTTAGGTACTACTCACTTAATGGATTGTAGTGAAAGGTGGCGACTCCAGACGGAGGCCAACAGGATGTTGGTCACGAAGGCGTTGCCACACGATGTGGCGCTCTTAGCCTTCGTTCCTCGGAGACAGATGAAACATCACAAACGACGCGTATGCGGCGGTGATGGCTCATCTCTCACCCCGCGGAACGCGTCCACCTGAAACGGAAACCCACGGGATCATTTAATTCTTTAAAGTACTATGAACTCTGGTTTACAAGGATGATAATCCATAAACTTTTTTAATTCTTTAAGAAAAATGCATACGGCCTTTAAGAGCATCCTATCTTAAGGTCCTCTTTTTCCGGTAATCTTGTGGCGGATGTTTGTCCGTCGCGCTCTTGGTTTGTGTAAAGAAAAAAAGAATAAAAAAAAGCTTATAACACATGGACAGCGTTAGAAGCTTGTTTTTATTAACTAGAAAGATTTTTTATAGATAACCCGAGTTTCTTCACTAGTTCAATTACTATTTGCTTTTCTTCATTGGTCAATTCGCTCATTAGCTCTATCAACTGAGCCTCATGTCTTGGAAAAAGTTCGTCCATAAAAGCATTACCAGCTGGAGTGATTTCTGCAAAAGTGACACGTCGATCGGTGTCGCTTGAAACTCTACTAATATAACCTCTACCCTCTAACTTGTCTACAACATAGGTAATAGAGCCACTCGCCAATAAGATTTTATTGCCAATCTGTTGAAGCGGTTGTTTTCCTTTATGATATAAAAGTTCTAAAACTGCAAATTCTGTAGGATTTAGTCCGTTTTTTTGAAAAAAATAATTTGTACTCTCGTGAATTACTTTATGAGCACGTGATAATACAACAAATAACTTTAACGCACTGTTACTGTTCGATTGATCATTTGACATTATGGTCATCCTCACCTATATATAAATACATTAACTACTATTATAAAGGTCTAACATTCATATTGTCAAAATAGGCTTACTTTCCACTTTACTAGGTAGTATTAATTTAAATATGGTTCCTTTTCCAACGGAACTATCCACAACGATTGTTCCACCATGCGATTCAATTACTTTATAAATATGTGGTAATCCAAGACCTGTCCCGCCGTTTTTTGTTGAAAAGAAAGGATCAAATATCTTTTCTAAATTCTTTTCTTCTATGCCATAACCTTGATCTTCAATTGAAATACATATGAACTTATTATCTGTATGTTCTCTATCCTCCATAACATTTACAATAATGTTTCCACCCATTGGCATTGCTTCAATCGCATTTTTTATCGTATTTATAAAAACTTGTTTCAATAGGTTTCGATCACCTAAAATTTTACGATTTACATCAAGCCTAAAATTTACTATCTGATTTATGTTGTTCATTATTGCCTGGGGAGTCATGAAATTTACCACTTCTTCAATCAAGCCCTTCACTTCAAAATAACAAAATTTATTATTAGTCGGCTTCGAAACTTCTAAAAATTCTGTTAGTATTTCTTCCATTCGTTTTATTTCATCATTAATCACTGTTAAGTATCTTTTACCATCCTCATTTGCTGTTTTGTATAGTAACTGGGTAAAACCTTTTAAGGATGTCATTGGATTTCTAATTTCATGCGCAATACTCGCCGCTAATTGTCCCAACGTGCTAAGTGATTCTGTGTGATCTAATCGCTTTTTCATACTCATCTTTTCAGATTCATCGTGTATTTCAGTTAGGTATAGTTTAGTATCTTTCTGTTTTGATACCCTGATTCGTATATATTTTAGTTCACCTAAGCTATTTTGTAACTCACTAAATAGTTCGGCATTTCCATCCCTAAGTACAGTTTCTATAAAAGCTTTTTTATTCTCAAAGCTTTCGTTTAACCTCTCTAGAAGCTGCAAAGCATTCATACCACATAGTTCATTTCGGTTAGTTTGAAAGATTTCTTCTATTTTAGAATTAACTTCTAAAATTCCCCCTTTTTCATTGATGAAAATAAGCCCAGATGAATAAAATTGAAAAATATGTTCAAACTTTTTCTTATACTTGTACTCAGTTAGCACAACATCACCCAACCTCTCCTTGCATTTCAAAAAACATCTCCATAAAGAGACATAAAATGAATAGAGCTTAATAAATAACCCAATAAAAGAGAAAATATTCCAATAACTAATCGAAATGTTTGTTAATTCTGATTATTCCACATCTATTTTGATATTGAAATGATTCTTTCTTCCTATATTGTCGACACCTCTATTCCTTGATACAATATATATACGTAAAAAAGGAGTTTTAAAAATGAATATAATACTAACAACACTAAATGCAAAGTTCATACATACAAATTTGGCCTTACGCTGTCTAAAGGCATATGCTGAACCAGAATATTCCCCCCTCATCACTGAATATACAATAAAAGACCCCACTTTCAACATTGTTGCAGACCTCTATCAGAAAAAACCTGAAATAGTAGGGTTTAGTTGTTACATTTGGAACATAGAAGAAACGATAAAGGTTATTAAAATTTTAAAGACCGTAGATCCATCCATAACAATTATTTTAGGAGGACCAGAAGTCTCTTATGATACAAATGTCTGGTTAAGACAAGTGAAAGAAATAGATTATATTGTCGTAGGAGAAGGAGAACATTCTTTTAAGGAGTTATTAAACTTCTTACATAATAAGCAATCCTTAAAAGATGTTCCTGGAGTAGCATATGTACAAGACGACAAATTTATTCTAAATACGCTACCACCAAAATTAGATTTGAGAGAATCACCAACACCTTATCGCTTTGAAGAGGATATTCCAAACCTTTCTAAGCGTATAGTTTACATCGAAACTAGCCGTGGTTGCCCATTCTCCTGTCAATTTTGTCTATCTTCTATTGAAGTAGGTGTAAGATATTTCAATAGAGATAAAGTAAAAGAAGACATTCGTTTTTTAATGACGAATGGGGCGAAAACGATAAAGTTTGTCGATCGAACCTTTAATATTAGCAGAAGTTATGCAATGGAAATGTTCCAATTTTTAATAGATGAACATCAACCTGGAGTTGTTTTTCAATTTGAAATAACCGCTGATATTATGCGTCCAGAAGTAATTCAGTTTTTGAATGAAAATGCTCCAGCAGGTCTTTTCCGATTTGAAATCGGCGTACAATCTACGAATGATTTGACGAATGAACTTGTAAAACGCAGACAAAACTTTGAGAAATTAAAACGTACTGTGACGATGGTCAAAAGCGGTGGAAAAATAGATCAACATCTCGATTTGATTGCTGGTTTACCTGAAGAAGACTATGATTCTTTCAGAAGAACATTTAATGAAGTATTTGAAATGCGTCCAGAAGAATTACAACTTGGTTTTTTGAAACTACTAAGAGGCACTGGGTTGCGTGTAGAAGCAGAAAAGTATGGTTATGTCTATGTCGATCAAGCGCCATATGAAATATTCTCTAATAATGTCTTAACTTTTGATGATATTCTTCGAATCAAACAAGTGGAAGATGTGCTAGAAAAGTATTGGAATGCACACCGAATGGATCGTACCCTGGAGTATTTATTCGATCAAATATTTGAAACACCTTTCGACTTTTTCCAACAGTTTGGAACGTTCTGGGAAGAAAGAAATTGGTCGAAAATTGGACATCAATTAGAAGATTTATATACAAGATTGAATGCCTTCTTAGAGAGTGTTGAAAACCTCTCGTTACCAATCATTCAAAGTGTGATGAAACTAGATTATTTATCCAAACAAAAGTTCCAACCACGTAAACCTTGGTGGGAAAACGATATGACCAAAGAAGTGCAATCAAATCTTTATAGTCAACTCGTTATGAATCCCTCCATTGCGGGTGCGGAATTTGTTGAATTACAATTGAACGAACGTGAATTATATAAGCAAACGTTTATAACACCAATTTCACTTTGCATAGATTCTTATAAGCAAGGAATCATTAAAGAAAAAGAAGGCTATTTGCTATCCACTTTTGGTATAAATAATGCTCCCCATTTTTCTTTTATAGAGAAATAGGGGAAGAGTGCTCTCGTATCGATGGTGGTTGCTCTCTGATGGCAGAAATTGCGATTAATTCCTTGGATTAGGTTAAAACTGTTTAATATTAGTAAAACCGAGCATTAGGTCCAATTATGGACCTAATGCTCGGTTTCTTTTAACCAATAATAACTCGTTCTTTAGGATAGTGGAATTTTGTTTTATTACTTTTTCCACCTATTGAATATAAGAATGAAATCAAGCCTACACGCCCAATAAACATTAGAACCATAATAATCACTTTCCCTAGGTCGGACAGTTCCCCTGTTATTCCAAGAGACATCCCACAAGTTCCAAAAGCTGATGTTATTTCAAAGATTAAAGAGGTAATTGGGACATTAGTTTCGGTAACTGATAATAAAATGGTAGCAGTAAATACCATGGCAAAAGCTAAAATAATTACTGCAAAGGCACGAAATATGTCGATTAAATGCACCTCACGATTGAAAATTTGTACACTATCTTTTCCTCTCGAAAAGTTTATTAGAAATAATACGGCAATAGCAAATGTCGTCGTCCTAATTCCTCCACCTACTGAACTTGGGGATGCACCGATGAACATGAGCACACTCATTAAAAAATTTGTACCTTCATGAAACTGCGTAACGTCTATCGTAGTTAATCCTGCAGACCGTGTAGAAACGGAATGGAATAAAGCAGTAAAGAACTTTTCATGCCAAGGCATTCCTTTGAATGCATGGAACATTTCAAGTAAATATATCATGATGGTGCCAAAAACTAAAAGAATAGCATAAGTAATGGTCGTAAGTCTTGTAAATAGAGAAAAACGAAAATTTTTATTCTTATTCGATAGAAATTCTTTTACTTCTATTAGGACAGGAAACCCGATTGCTCCAAAAATAATGAGAAAAATAGTAATAATTTGAACAAAATAGTCATGATGATAAGGAATTAAGGAATCTCCTGTAATATCAAATCCCGCATTCGTCGTAGCAGATACAGATGTAAAAATACCATGGGTCAATGCTTCTTTGAACGAATCGTAATATTGGATAAAATACAAGGTTAATAATAATGCTCCAATTACCTGTATCAACAATAATATTTTAACGATTTCTTTAATTAAGTTAACTACTCCAGATAAATTTGATTGGTTATAATCGACCATGATCAGTTGACGTTCACGAAGCCCAATCTTTTTACCAGAAATTAACCAAACAAAAGTTCCTAAAGCCATAATTCCAATACCACCTAATTGCAGTACGAGTATGATCATAAAATATCCAAATACACTATATGTTTCGGATATATTAACCGATGATAATCCTGTGACACTTACAGCACTTACCGCCGTAAATAAACTGTCGATAAAATTAACGTGAACTCCAGGCTTATGAACACCCGGTAAACGAAGTAGTATCACAGAGATTGCGATTGCAATAAAATAATAGGTTACAATCGCTTGGGCTGGCGTAGAATTTAGTTTTGTTTTTAGTCGATTTTTTATCATGGTGATAATTTCCTTTCAGAAAACGTATAGACTGTTCCTTCATTGTAAGAAAAAAAAGCATAAAAAGATAGCTAAAACCAACTATCTTTTATGCTTTTCACTTTACTATTTCTTTTTATCTTTTTTATTTGATACTACACCCAAAATATAGCCAAAAAGTGCAATAGCTAACAGAACCGTCCAAAACGTGATTTCCCAAGGAGCTGAGTGTGGAAAATGTTCATCTAGTATACCAACTTTTGGATGAGAAAGTGTCAAAACAGCTAGTTTTACTCCTACCCAGCCTACTATTAAGAATGCAGCTGTTTCTAATGAAGGATATTTCTCAAGCAATTGAACAAATTTATGGGCTGCAAAACGCATAATGACAAGACCAATTACTCCTCCCAAGAACATTACTGCGAATTGCCCACCGTTTATGCCCCCAATATGTAATTCACCAAGTTCTGGCAAAGTAACTGCAATAGCCACAGCAGCAAGCATCGAGTCAATTGCAAAAGCAATATCAGCTACCTCTACTTTTAATACAGTAAACCAAAAACTTGATCCTTTTGATATGTTCAAGTCAAAATCAGGATGATCTTCTGGTTTAATTTTCGATTTATCATAAATATGTTTAATCGAAATGAATAATAAGTATGCAGCACCCAAGGCCTGAACTTGCCATACATTTACTAGAAATGTAATCATAAAAAGTGCCAAAAATCTAAATACAAAAGCTCCAACTAATCCGTAAAATAAAGCTTTTTTCTGTCTAGCCTTTGGTAAATGCTTTACCATTACTGCCATCACGACTGCATTATCCGCTGCAAGTAATCCTTCCAATCCAACTAAAACAAGTAATACCCATCCATACTGAAATAATATAGCTTCCATTAAATTAATATCCTCCTTTTTGCAAATAAAAAGACCCTTGCCTAATTAAAGGCAAAGGTCTTGCTAAGTAATTGTAAAATTACTATCATAACCGATGGCAAAAGCCATGTAATGACGACTATGAAATAGGTTTCCCTATAGCTACTCCCCTTTGACATATGTCAAAAGTCTATTTAATTATGTTATTCATTATATCATACTGTTTCAACTTATAGAAGCAGAACTCTTTATTTCCAAGATAAAAGACTTATTCCAAAGGTAATCCTGGATGTAATTTTAAATACCTTTTGACTTTTTAGATACTGCTTTTTTTCTTGTTTCTTTATCAAACAAACTATAAATAACAGGTACAACATATAAAGTTAAGAATGTGGAACTAATTAATCCACCTACTACGGTTATTCCCATGGGCTGATTAATCTCCGTTCCCTCTCCTAAACCTAAGGCAAGGGGAACTAGTCCTAAAATAGTCGTTAAAGCAGTCATTAAAATTGGACGAACGCGATCCCTTACGGAAGTTATTATTGCTTCATAAGAGTCCAAACCACTCGCTTTTCGTTGATTGATATAATCCACCAAGACAATTCCATTGTTTACAACGATACCTACTAAGATAAGAACCCCAATTACTACTGAAATACTTATTGATGTGTTTGTCGTGAAGAGACCAATGAAAATTCCAATAGCTATGAGAGGAACAGTGAACATAATCACGAACGGATATTTATACGACTCAAATTGTGCAGCCATCACGATGTATACTAAAACAATTGCCAATAATACAGCTAAAATCATATCATTTTTTGCATTGTCCAATAACTCTCTATCTCCTCCAAAGGAAATGAGCACATTGTTTGGCAAATTAGCTTTGTCAATGGCTGCATCCACGAAACCGGACATTTCACCTAAAGAATAGTGCGATTCATATTTTAAGGTGAATGTAACAGCGCTCGCTTGATTTACTCTTCGAATAGTTAAAGGTCCTTCTGCAATTTCAATATTCGCTACATCTTGTAAAGTAATATATTGGCCAGATGGAGTTCTTAATTTCAGTTGTTTTAATTGTTCGACACTGTTTCGATATGCTTCATCGTATTTCACATAGACGCTGTGAACATCTTCTTGCTCGGAAATAATTTGGGTAGCAAATACACCTCTCGTTACATTATTAACCGTTTGAGCAATTTGGATGGGGGCAAGTCCATACTCTGTTGCAGCATCTTTCTTTATCGTCATTTGCACTTCATCAATTTTTTCGGTTAAATCATTTCTCATACTAGTTACGCCATTTATTTTTTCCACTTGTTTCGAAACGGAATTTACCGCTTTATTCAAATTATCTTTGCTAGCAGATGATAGCGTGAATGATAATGAGTTAGGTGTTGAACCAGCTGCAGTCTGCATATTAAAATTCACTTCTACATTTTTTCCTGCAACTTTTATTACTTTCGGTTGGACTTCATCTACAAACGTGAAAGTAGATCGCTGGCGTTTATCTAAAGGTACTAGCTTTACAGATATTTCTGCAATATTCGATTTAGATGTCCCTCTCGATTGCCCTTCTTGATTTCCTCCTACAAAACTTACGAACACTTCTACATCATTTTCTTTTTGCAATTGCTGCTCAATTTTCTTCACAACTTCATTCGTCGCACTAAAAGACGCTCCGTTTTCAAGTCTTACTGCTATCGTAACAAAGCCCTCGTCTGTAGCAGGTAAAAATTCCGTTCCTGTACGAAATAAACCAAACGTTGAAATGGCCAATAAAATAACTGTAATCGTAAGAACTATCGCGCGATGGGATAATGACCATCTTATGGATCGTTCAAAATTATTATACGTTTTCGAACGACGTCTTTTCGCTTCCAGATCACCTTTTGGCTTCTTCAGCATTCTACTAGCCATCATTGGTATAACTGTAATGGCCACGACTAATGAAGCAAATAAACTAAACGATATCGTTAGTGCAAATTCAGTGAATATCTGTCCAATTAGTCCAGAAAGAAAAATAACAGGCACAAACACAGCAACCGTAGTCAAAGTAGATGCAGTAATAGCTCCCGCAACTTCTTTTGTTCCGGTAAAAGCCGCTTCTCGCGGATTCTTCCCTAATCCTAAATGCCTTTCAATATTTTCAATGACTACAATGGAATTATCGACGAGCATTCCTATTCCTAACGCTAATGCTCCCAGCGTCATAATATTTAAAGAGAATCCAGCAAAGAACATTAATACAAATGTCACAATGACAGAATACGGAATGGCAATACCTATAATTATTGGACTCTTAATCCCTTTTAAAAAGACAAATAATATGAGCATCGCTAAAATACCACCTGTTATAAGCGTGGAGCCAATATTATTAATTGCTAGTCGCACATAATCTCCTTGGTCAAATAATATATCTGCTTTTACACCAGAAAACTCCTCTTTTGCCAGTTGCTTGTCTAATGCTTCCTTGAATGCTTTGGATACATTTGCCGTATTTGCATTCGATTCTTGAAGAACCGATAGTAAAACAGCAGGTTCGCTATTTGCCCTAGTTTCTGAATTTTGTTCTGGTTCCGTAAGTTGGACCGTCGCAATATCTGCAATCGTCACTTTTTTACCATCGAGCGGATTTACAGTAACCACTAGGTTTTTAATATCGTCTACCGTAGTAAGAGTGCTAATGATTCTAGTGGTGAGCGTTTTTTTATCTTCTGTTTCAATAGGACTTCCTGGAAGAGAGATATTGTTTGCTTGAATGAGTTGTACAATATCGCTCTGCGTTAATCCTTTTTCCTCTAACTTATTTTGATTAAGCAGGATTTGCACTTCTTCTACGATTGCACCGGATACATTTACACTTGCGACACCTTCTGTACTAATTAGTTCTTTTTCTAGCTTTTCCGCGATTAATCGAATATCTCCATTAGCTTTTTTACCACTTAACGATAACTGAATAACCGGAAATTGAGCTGGATCAAACTTTAGAAACTTAGGTTTTATGGCTCCTTCAGGCATTGGCGTAATGTCGATCCGCTGCATGACGTCTGATTCTACATCATCCATATTTGTGGACCACTCAAATTCCAATAATATAAAATTTGCTCCTTCTTGGGATGTACTTTTTATGGATTTAATACCAGGTAATGTACTTAAGGAATTTTCGAGTGGTTTGGTAATTTTTTCATTTACTTCAACTGGGCTTGCGCCAGGATAACTTGAAACGACTACCGCAATTGGAGGATTTAAGTCCGGTATTAATGTAATGGGAATTTTAAAAAATGAAACCCCTCCGAGGATGATGATTAAAAACATGATAACGGTTGTAAATACTGGCCTTTTTATGGAGAAATCACTTATTTTCATTTTCGGGGACCACCTTTATATTTGCTAATACTATCATATGCCCAAAAAAGGAAGAGTTCAAATTATTAAATAATTATTTTGCCATTCGGGCGTACGATTTTGCGATTTAAGGCTTGGATTTTGCGATTCGGACGCTCTATTTTGCGATTCACAGAGACTATCTTGTGATGCCATAATAAAAGACCACCTTATTTAAAAGGCGGTCTCCCATATTATAGAAGATTGTATAATTTAATATGCTCATACTTATCTTGGAACCATCTTGTTGCAAACTCATTCTCAAATAAGAAAACATAATTATCGTAACGATCTCTTACTAGCATACTTCTTGGACCAGTCATCGATTCTTTTACCTCTTCTTCATTTTCAATCCATCGAGCTACTTTCGAACCGATTGGCTCCATTCGTACATCTACATTGTATTCATTTTTCATACGATGCTCAAACACTTCAAATTGAAGTTGGCCAACTGCTCCCAAAATAACTTCTTCCGTATGAAGTGTTTTATAATATTGTATCGCACCTTCTTGTACTAATTGCAAAATACCTTTATGGAAATGCTTTGATTTCAATACGTTTTTAGCAGTTACTTTCACAAATAGTTCTGGAGTAAATTGAGGTAACTTCTCATAATTAAATGCTTTCTTTCCTCCAACTACTGTATCGCCAATTTGATAATTCCCCACATCATATAGACCAATAATATCGCCTGCAACTGCCACATCAACCGTTTCGCGGTCATCTGCTAAAAACTGTGTTGACTGTGTAACTTTGAAATTTTTGCCAGTACGAGCAAGTGTGATATTCATACCTCTTTCAAATTTACCCGATACGATACGGACAAAGGCAATACGATCGCGGTGAGCAGGATTCATATTCGCTTGAATTTTAAAGATAAAGCCAGAGAATTCTTCATTTAATGGACTTACTTCTTCTCCATTATCCGTATTGCGTGGTTGTGGGGTAGGAGCGAATTGTAAATAGGTTTCCAAAAATGTTTGCACACCGAAATTTGTTAACGCACTACCAAAGAAGACAGGAGTTAAATCTCCTGAAAGTACTTTTTCTTTATCGAAATCATTTCCAGCTTCATTTAAAAGTAGGATGTCTTCCATTGCTTGTGTATAATAGGAAGTTTGTTTCATCGAATGATCCACAGCAAGTTCTCCATTTTCATCAATAGGAAGATATTTATCGGATTCTTCAACACGGAATTGTTCGATTCGCTTATTAAAACGATCATAAATTCCTAAGAATTCTTTCCCCATACCGATTGGCCAGTTCATCGCATAAGATTGAATCCCAAGGACTTCTTCTAACTCTTCCATAAGTTCCAATGGTTCTTTCCCTTGTCGGTCAAGTTTGTTTATAAACGTGAAAATAGGAATTCCTCGCATACGACAAACTTTAAATAGTTTTAATGTTTGTGCTTCAATCCCTTTTGCTGCGTCAACAATCATGACCGCGCTATCTACAGCCATTAATGTTCGATACGTATCTTCACTGAAATCCTGATGCCCAGGAGTATCTAAAATGTTAATACGACAATCGTTAAAATCAAATTGCATGACTGAAGAGGTAACCGAAATACCACGTTGCTTTTCGATTTCCATCCAATCGGATGTTGCAAATTTCCCGGATTTTTTCCCTTTTACTGTTCCTGCATCACGAATGGCCCCACCAAAATATAAAAGCTTTTCTGTAATAGTTGTTTTACCAGCATCGGGATGGGAAATGATTGCAAAGGTTCTTCTTTTTAATATTTCATCTGTTAAATTTAAGTCCATATATTTTGTATCTCCTTCTTATTTACTTTTTTATCATATGGATTTGTGCACGAAAATACAAGTAAAAAAGAACCAGCTTACCGTTTTCTAACGAAATAAATCACAGAAACGGCTGCTGATTCTACTAGTTTTTATTAAAGTTTGTTTATACCATTTTTGAATTTACATAAGTATATAAAAGTTTGGCTGTTTGTTCCAACGAATCAATATGCGTCCGTTCATATGCATGGGAAGCTTCAATCCCTGGTCCAAATAAACCATGTTTTACATCGTAACCTGCGCGAATAGCAGCTGATGCATCGGAACCATAGAACGGATATATGTCTAATTTGTAATCGATATTTTCTTTTTTTGCAAGTTCTACTAATTGACGAGTAAGCTCGTAATGGTATGGTCCCGAAGAATCTTTTGCACAAATGGATACGGTAAATTCGTCGGATGTTTGTCCGTCTCCGATTGCACCCATGTCAACTGCAATATACTCAACTACTTGTTCTGGAACATTCGAATTCCCACCATAGCCGATTTCTTCATTATTCGAAATATAGAAATGAGTTGTATTTGGAAGAAGAATCTTATCTTCTTTTATTGTCTTAATTAATTGTAGTAATAATGTTGTACTTGCTTTGTCATCTAAATGACGGGATTTGATAAAACCAGTTTCCGTTTCTTCAAAGCGCGGATCAAAAGATACAAAGTCTCCCACTTCAATACCTAATAAACGTGTTCCCTCAGCATTCGTTACTTTTTCATCCACGCGAACTTCGATATTTTGCTCATCTCTTGGCAGTCCACTTGCATTTTTGTAGACATGAACAGTTGTTTGATGCATAAGAATAGTTCCACGGATCTTTTTACCGTTAGCAGTATGTATGGTGCAGTATTCCCCTTCAACTGCATTCCAATTAAATCCGCCGACCATAGTAAGTTTTAACCTTCCGCTTGCTTTTACTTCTTTTACCATTGCACCAAGTGTATCTGTGTGAGCTGTAAGTAAACGATGGGTTACATCATTTTCCCCTTTAATAGTAGCTATTAATGCCCCTTTGTTCGTGCGTTTAAATGATACTTGTAAATCGAGTAAAATATTCTCCATAAAATCCATAATTTCTTTTGTGTAACCAGATGGACTAGGTATTTCAACTAATTGCTTTAACAATGAAACAGTTTCTTCTTTATTAAAAGTAAATGACACTTTACTTCCTCCTTTTATTTACCTCTTTATCTTACCAAAAACAATTAATTTCTTATAGAACTTAGATCTGCATCCCTATGTGTCAGCCAAAATTTTGGTGACAATTGAGACTAACACTTGGTGGAAGGATAGCATCGAAAAATACTTCTTGATTAATAGATAAAGGAAAAAGATACAAGTCTCCTGCGGAGGAAAAGACTAGTGAGACACGCAAGAAATATAGCGAAGGAGGCTCGTTGGTTCGCGGCGGGAAGTCAGTGTCTTTTCCTTACCCGATTTTTACTTAAGGAGACTTCTAACAAGCTTCACTTTGTTTTTATAGGGTGGAAAAACAATATTTACCGATAACTTCGTACTCTTCTTCATAATACACTTTTGATGCGTAAATAAAGTAAAACTTGCTTCCCCATGATAAGCTTGAGTTCCTGAATTACCTACTCCTCCAAAGGGTAAAAAAGCGCTTCCCACATGAGAAATTGTATCGTTTATACAACCCCCACCAAATGAAAACTCTTGTAAGAAATAATTTTGTGCTCTTTCATGCTCACTAAACATATAGGCAGCAAGAGGTTTCGGTAATTTACGAATTTGACGAATAATGGTTGGTAAATCAGTATACGATATGATTGGTAATATTGGTCCAAAAATTTCATCTTCCATAGATGGGCTTGAGAAACTTACCCCGTCCAATAAGGTTGGTTCAATATATAAATCACTTCTATCTGTACGTCCTCCAAAAACAATATGATCTTTTTCTAAGTCGAGAATTCTTTTCAAACGATCGAACTGATTTTCATTCACAATCCTTCCTAGGTCTCCACTAGCTTGAATTGTTTTTCCAAAAAACGTATGAATCGTCTGTTTCAATAGCTCGACAAATTCCTCTTTTATCGTTTCTTCTACTAATACATAATCAGGGGCAACACAAGTCTGACCTGCATTCATTAGTTTCCCCCATGCAATCCGTTTTGCAGCTACTTCTAAGTTGGCTGTATGATCTACAATAGCCGGACTTTTCCCACCAAGTTCAAGTGCTATCGGAGTTAATCGTTCAGAAGCAGCTCTCATCACAATTTTACCTACTTTTACACTTCCAGTGAAAAAAATAAAATCAAATGGTGCATGGATTAAAAGCGATGTTACTTCCTTTTCACCCTCTATAACGCGAATATATCTTGGGTCAAATGTCTCTTCGATTATTTTCTTCACAATATTAGAAGTATATGGCGTTGCTTCAGAAGGTTTAATTACCGCACAGTTTCCTCCGATGATGGCTCCTAGAAGTGGTTCCATCACTAGTTGAAAAGGATAGTTGAATGGACCTACGATTAAAACAGTACCGTAAGAATCGTTTACGATAAAACTTTTGGAGGGCATTAAAGCAATAGGAGTCTTAACTTGTTTTGGCTCCATCCATTTTTCTAGATTTTTTGCCATAAAAGATATATTGTCATATACAAGACCAATTTCCGTTGTATACGCTTCAAATTCACTTTTTCGTAGATCATTAGAAAGTGCTTGAATAACTTCTTTTTCATATTTCTTTATAGTGCTCTTTAACTTGTTTAGCTGATCTATTCGAAACTTAGCTGTTTTAGTGATTCCAGAATAAAAAAATGCCTGAAGTTCCTCTATCATACGCTCTATTTGTTGTGATGTGACATTCAAAAAAACATCTCCTTTTTATTATTCAAGTCAATAAACGAAACAACTGTCTTTAAAGAATCATACTATCTTTTTCTAATGTAGGGAAGATTCTTACATGCTTAGTCGACATGAATCTTATTGAAAAATACATGAAAGGTACGATATGTGGAAATACTCTTTATGTAGAGAGAAATTCATTTCTTACACTTTCCAATACATTAGTCTATAAGTCTTGCATACAACATGTGATATTCGATTCATTTTTCTGAAAATAAGTTTATGTTCGAAACTTGGTAGGTATATATTGGTCAAATGGACAAAGAGATTTTAAAGGAGGAAATGAAGATGACAGAAACAGCAACATGGTGGGAAACAATATTTACAGGCGCATTTGCAATGGGAATAAATAAGGAAAGATTATCCGAATTGGAGGAAGAATCATTTTTATATTTTAAAGAAGTTCAAGACGAAATGGAGAGTAATAATTGATCAATTTTTCTACTTAAAATCAGCTTTTCCTTAACATATTAGGAAAGCTGATTTTTTCATTCATTAGTACCATTACTTTTCCTAAAATCCCTTTACACGGTATGTAAATTATAAATATTAAAAACCCCATGTAATGCATGGGGTTTATATTTTTTCAACCTTATATTCGAACACCTTTAATATTTGTTTCTGGTGCAGTTTCTTCTGGAGCTATGTCTTCAAATGTTTCATTTGCTTCTTCTAGATCTCTTGTACGATGAGCTAGTCGAGAAGCAGCGCACGCGGCAATGCTTCCTACTAAATCATCTAGAAAAGTATGAACTCCACCGCCGGATTTTGTATCTAATTTTGAAATGATACCTATTTTATTTTTATCCAGGTGGCCAAATGTAGTTACGGCAATACTTCCATACGTATAAACGGAACCCAGAGCGATTGTTTCATCTACACCAAACAATCCTTCATCTGCTTCTACGATTTGTTGGAGTGGTTCTGATAATAACTTTTTTTCTGCAAGCTCATCTAATTCTACCCCAACGAGAATTGCATGCTGCATCTCTCTTTTTTTTAATACACTTTTAATCGATTCGATGCAATGTTCAATGGTTAGCCCTTTATTGTACGGTATTTGCATCTCATAGACGATTTTAGCAATTTCGTCTAACGTAACCCCTCTCCGAAGTAACGCATCATTTGCAGCTTTCTCTACCGTTCTAGAGTGGACTCTTGATGTTTGTCTATCCATTAAATAATCCCCTTTATCTCACTATTTGTTTACAAGGACCTTATTCTTACGAAAGAATGTCGAGATAACAGACACTTTTGAATGCTTGTTTGTGTATGTGTAAAATATTTCTCGAGGGTTTCCACTAGAAAAAATAAAGAAGGCGCTCTATCATAAATGTATGCTTCGTAGGGCAAATACATCTAGAAAGAGGCCTTCTTATGGAATCCATTATATCAAAAGTCTACCAAATAATAAAGGATACTGATAATCTAATCGAGATGGAAGAAAGTATCCAACTATATATGTACCAAGTGTTTGCTTCTCTTTTGGGGGACGTTTTCACCAAGATAAATCAGGTTATAAAAGAACAAAAACAAGAACTAGGTTGGACGGTGAAGAGAGATGACTGGAAAACAGTTCAATTCACCTTTGGATCTGTTCGTTTCCGTCATACACTTATGGCGGATAAAAAAGGGGATAATCATTACCCTTTGGATGAGTGGTTGGGCTTAAGAAGACACCAACGGCAGAGTTCTTTGGTAGAAGTGAAAGTGGCAGAATTGGCAAGTGAAAATACGTATCGTGAGGCTGCACGTGTGCTGAAAGAGTGGACCGCTGTAGAGGTTAGCCATACGACTGTAGGAAGTATCGTGAAGCGGGTAGGGATGGCACAAGCACAGGCAGATGAAGAAATGGTAGCGGAATTAGAAGAGGCAGCTTCCCTTCCAGAGGGAAAAAAAGTGGACTTCTTCTATGCGGAAGCAGATGGTGTATTTGTTCGAGGAACCGAGAAGAAAAAAAGTTTGGAAGTGCGTCATGCGATTGTACATGAGGGCTGGGATAAAAACGGAAAAAGAGTATCCTTACGTGAACCAAAAGTCATTATGACAACACAGCCCACTACTAAGTTTTGGGGGGAAGTCCAAGCGTTCAGTGCCCATCATTATTCGTTGGAAAATGCCTGCGTTATTACAAACAGTGATGGAGGATTGGGATATACATCCGAGAAGTTTCAAGAAGCCTTTTCCCAATCACGGTTTCCCGTGTTAAATCAATTAGACAAGTATCATATTGCGCAAGCATTGAATCGTGCATTAAGTGGAGGAAAAAGTGACTATAAGAATGGCATTCGGAAGGCTATGAAGGCTCATGAGTTGAAGGACTTTACGTTATGGTTAGATACGTATGAAAGCACGCTAGAAGACCCGAAAAAAATAGAAAAAGTAAACGTGTTTCGCTCTTACATTCAGAATAACTGGGATCGTATTTTTGACTGGCGTGAGAAAGTGGAGAACTCACCAAAGGATGCGAGAAGCCTTGGTGCAATGGAATCGAATCAACGGCATATTTCCTTTCGTATGAAAAAAAGAGGAATGCATTGGAGTCAAGAAGGTGGAGAAGCCATGGTAAAAGTGAAACAAGGCATGTTAAATGGGACATTACGTGATGTGTATCTGCACCATCAGCGTAGAAGTGAAAGACAGCAACGAGAAGTGAAAAAGGTAGTTCGTATGTCCGAGATACTCCGTAATCCCACTAGACCATCCATCGGCGCCAAACAGGGTTCTATTAGCTTGTATATTGCGCATTCAACAGCAATTGGACAACTAGTAAAAAGCTTTAGATAGTACCCTAGATGTATTTGTCAGGTTCTTGGTTTTTAGAACGTGACAAATATATCTAGGCCAGCAAGCGTTAGCGCGGTAGCTTAATAAGTGTACAGATAGAGAGTGCTTAAAATACTGGTGTTAATACTATGTCGAGAAAAACTTGACACATACCTTGTTTGTTGTTCATTATACCTCTGATCATGTATATGTTACAATTTCTATACAACATGATTACTTTATAGGAGGAACTATATGAACAGAGGAATTGTACAAGATATGACGCTTTTTAGCGATGCACTTCAAGAAGAAATGCAGTTACTTATTTACTTACCACCAAATTATTCCCCACTATATAAATACTCAGTACTTATCGCAAATGATGGAAAAGATTATTTTCAACTAGGTAGAATTTCTCGTGTTGCTGATGAGTTATATGATCAAAAGGAAATAGAAAACGTAATAATTGTTGGAGTTCCATATAAAAATGTAAAAGATCGAAGAGAAAAGTATCATCCAGATGGCCCAAAACATCAAGCATATATAAGGTTCTTGGCACAAGAACTTGTTCCATACATAGATGCCAATTATCCAACTTATCAAATCGGTATGGGAAGAGCATTAATCGGGGACTCTCTTGCTGCAACAGTATCCTTATTAACCGCACTCCAATATCCTAATACATTTGGAAAAATAATTTTACATTCTCCACTTGTGAATGAATACGTTTTGTCTGAAATGGAAAATCATAAAGATGTACATGCATTCTCTATATATCATGTTATTGGTAATGAGGAGACCTCCGTTTTAACTGGAGATGGATTAGTAACAGACTTTATCACTCCGAATAGAGTCTTGCATAATTTGATATTAAATAAAGGGTTTACGACCTTTTATGACGAATTAAATGGAGACCATACTTGGAAGCTTTGGCAACCAGATATGAAAAGATCACTTAAAAACAATTTCGGCATATAAATGATATAATGTTCCTGTGATCTGTTATAAAAATACGAGGAGGTAATAAAAATGAAATACGGTATTGTTGCTTTCCCATCTAAAAAAGTACAGGATTTTGCTAATTCCTACAGAAAGCGTTATGACCCACACTACTCATTGATTACACCCCATATGACGGTTAAAGGTGTATTTGAAGCAGATGAAAATGAAATCAAAACAATTGCGAAAAAAATTGCAGAAGTTGTGAAGGGACATAGACCATTTACATTAAAAACTGCTAAAGTAAGTTCGTTTGCTCCTGTAACAAATGCAATTTATTTTAAAGTAGAACCAACTGAAGAATTGTTAGCTTTACGTGGTGACTTAAATGCAATAGACATTAATGATACAGAAGACTATGCATTTGTACCCCATATAACAATTGCCCAAAAAATGAATTCTAGTGAACACGATGATATTTATCCACAGTTAAAAATGATTGGTGCGGAATTTGAAGAAGAAATTGATCGCCTTCATATGCTTTATCAACTAGAAGACGGTTCTTGGACTGTTTATGAAACTTTTAGATTGTCTGGAGCTGAGTAATAATTGGTTAATGCAAAAATCGTGGAAACAGATAATGAGTATCAAGACGCTATACTTATTAGAAGAAAAGTTTTTGTAGAAGAACAAGATGTGCCGATTCATCTAGAATTGGATGAACATGACCATAAAGCTATTCATTTTGTTGTTTATGATGAGGAAATTCCTTTTGGCGCAGGAAGAATTCGAACATCAGAACCCCATGTTGGGAAAATAGAACGGGTATGTATTCTTCCCGAATATCGAGGTAAAAAGTTGGGTAACTTAATCATGCAATGTATGGAAGATTATGCCCAATCAAATGGCTACCATAAGCTCAAATTAAATTCTCAGAGTCATGCTATTCCATTTTATGAGAAAAGAAGTTATTCCATTACATCACCTGAGTTTTTAGAAGCGGGTATTCCACATCGAGCAATGGAAAAGTTATTCATTTAAATGAAACAAGAGAGATGATTTAGTCATCATCATCATCATTTCTCTTTAGACTGTAGGCAAAATCGATAAAAATCGAGCTTGTCTACAGTCTTTTTTATAAAATAAAGTAAGAATAATTGAGTCCGAAAAAAACCACTTGCTTTCAGCGGATGACACTAGGTCCCTAGAAGTTCGATGGTACTAAAGAAAAATAGCCAGTTACCATTGATAAAAGAGCGCTGAGCGGTCAAAATTGTATCTTCTTCCGCTTTTAAAAGAATAGAACAAGTGATGGTTCAACACGAGATGCAATCTTCATATCATCTATGTTTCTTATGAACTTCTGCAAAAATGATCGCTAAAATAAAATTGTATCATTTCGCATTAGAACAACATATACATACAGGGAACGCTTTAAACAGGATGGCTTTAGCTATTTCTATGTAACAAGTTGACAGCCTTTTGACAAATAAATTAATAAAAATAATCGGCTCTAATTAGTGGATTTTTTGTTTTTTTAAATTATACTCATAACCATTTGAGAATGAATTTTGATAACGTTATTCCTTAATCTATAGAGTTGCAGGAAATCAACTTGTTTGATAGATTCCCTGCTATTCTATATCTCATACTCAATCTTTTTCGTTTTAACTATTTATTATTTTAATTGGCAAAAACTAATTGTACCCAAAAGTATAACAATGTAAGTGTTACAATTGTTGATATTGGTATGACGATTATAGTTACGCTTAAATAGTCTTTCCAAGTAATTTTTATCTTGTTTTTTCTTAGGATATGCATCCAAATAAGGGAAGCAAGTGTACCAATAGGTAGTAGCAATGACCCCATATCGCTACCTATAATATTTGCAAGATAGATGGTTTTTAATGTGATTGGATCTAACCCCATTTTCGTTAAAGTTATCGTCCCTATCATTAATGCTGGATGGTTATTAAATAAGTTAGAAAGAAGTGATACTAGTCCTCCCATGATAAAACTAGCTTGAAATAATCCTTGATTTACAATTGGTTCACACAATTGAACTAACAATGCGGTAAGTCCTACATTATGCAATCCATAAATAATGACATACATAGAGAATGCAAATACTAGAATGTGCCAAGGAGTCTTCTTCAATATATCTACTGGGTTAGTCCGTAAATGATACCATCTCCAACATAGCAAAACAACCGAACCAAGAACTGCAACGATTTCAATTGGGATGTTGACATAAGAGGCAACGAAAAGTAGACTTCGTATGACAAAGACAAAAAGCAATATCTTTAACATAAATTTAGTACGCTTTCGTTTTGTTTCAACGGAGATCTTCGTTTTTAATGGATGAAAGTTTTTAGTAAAAAAGGATTCTTCTACGTCTGTGACCGAATCCGGTAATGTTTTTGGTAGTTTTTTCTTTACGACGATATACATCAAGTACGACATAAACAATAATCCTAGCGTAGCGGGAACAAACATCATTGCAGTATGCATCCAAAGTGACATTTCTACAATATTTAATGCGATTAAGTTAACTATATTACTTACACCAATAGGTGCACTAGAAGCAGTTGCAATCAGTGCTCCACTTAACAAATAAGGGATTTGTTGATGGGGTTTTAGTCCCATGTTTTTAAATAGCATTATTAAAATAGGTGTTGTTATTAGTATACTTCCATCGTTATTAAATAATAATGTCATTGAAAAGCATAATAACTGGATATACCAATAGAGCCTGTGACCCGAGCCTCTGGACAAACTTACTATTCGTGCCGCTGCCCAGTTAAAAAAACCAAAACTCTCTAATATAACAGCCATTACAACGGTTGCCATTATAGTGATCGAAGCTCCACCGATTTTCCCGGTGATGTCTACAACATCATTCAGTGATACAATCCCTACTAGTAAGATAATTACTGCACCTATTGAAGCTGGCCATGCCTCATTTACTCCTCTAGGCCTCCAAAATATAACCAACATAGTAGTTAGGAACACCAAACTGGCGACCCCAATTTGAAAACTCATACATATACCATTTCCTCTCTTTTTTATGTTTGTCCGTTTCTCTGTATGTATATTCACTTCTCTCTAAGAGAATCGAGGTGTATGTCCATATACATAAAAATTTTTCCTTATTTTCTAATTTTTTTAAGAAAAGGTCAAGCGTCCTTTAAGTGCATTTTGTCTTTACTATTTCCAGCGTGCTTTGGACGAAATATTTGCTACACTATTACCATTAGAATGCAAAAGGATCGCGATGTGATTAAGTCACTTCACGATCCTTTTTCAATTCTTGTGATGGATGTTTATCTGTCGCCATCATACAATGTGTAGAGACCATAATGGATAGGAAATTTTATGTATTTGTTTTTAAAATCATTTCAAGAAGCATGAAGTATTTCATGCTTCCACTATTAAAATATCAATTTATACTTGATGCAGCGTTTGAATATGATCTAAGTTTATATAAATTGAATGTGTTCTTGCTGGTTGAATCTCAACAATTTGTTCATGCACATCTTTTATTTTCCCTATTTTACTATTATTACTTCCAACATTTAATACGACAATTTTATCTTTTAGATTTTCAACTTGGGCTTCAAATGAGTTAGCTAACGAGTCAGTACTTATTTGTAGCAACTTTTTGTCTCCTAATCCATAAGGAATTTCATTTTGGCTATAGGGTATTAGCCACTTCAAATGATTAATAGAAATATACATCGTCTTATATACCGGAGAAAAAAATTCAAAATAGTTACTCATTATCTGATTTATATATCCATGAAGTGGTTTTTCGTTTGTTACGAATAGTTCAACATAATTCCCTTTAGCTTGATTAAGTACTTCTAATATAGATAATTCCTGACTTTTTTCATCTGCAATAATACTTGGGAACTCTGTGGGGTCTTGAATATCGTACTCATTATTACGAACGACTCTAAAGCTTTGCACATGATTTATAGGGATGTACATAAAATTTTCGCCATTAAAAAGTACTATTATGTCTGTTCCTAAATCAATGACGGTTCCATTAATTTGTTTTTTCCCTGAAACTTCTATTTGAACTACTTCCTTCATAAGACTTTGAATAATTTTATTCAAGGTCACATCTCCTTACATTTCTATTGTTGGTCTCTTACTTGATGATACATCTTTGCCGCATGCTTCATTAAAAAATAGTACTGTTTTTCCATCAATTCATCTTCTACTTTTTGTTTTGTTGAATGACGCATTGTGTATGTTTCTAGTAATTTAGATTGCTCACTAAGTTCTATATTATTATTAATTTTTTTTAACTCTGGATTGCTAAAAGAATTACTTAGTACAGGTTGCTGTTCCAACCTAATTGATTTTTGAACTTTTTTTGCAGCATAATTCATTAATGCAAAATACTGTTTCTCTAACATTATTTTCTCTTCTTTTGGACTTAATGGTTTTATAAGTTCAGGAAAGTTTTTTTTTTCAATCTGAATGTTTTTTACATCCAAAGCCTCAAATTCTTCCTTATTAATCTGTTCATCAGTTATGGTACTGTTAGGAGATAATGTATGAACATTTTCAGATTGAACTAGTTTATTTGATATTTGATTGTGATTTAGATAATTGTATTTGGTTTTGGATTTTTTGGGAATAGTAATTGTAGATTGATCACTATTTAAAGCACTCCATGCAGTTAATAGTGTTTTTTTGTGGCTCTGCTCTAAGGGGGTATTCGTTCGTATTGATTGCTTCTCCTTTAAAATGTCTAAATTTTCCATACTATCAATTTTTACTATGCTCTTTTCAACTTTCTCTAAAGTGTTTTGTTGAGGTAATTTTGATTTCATTTTAATTTTGGACTTTAGATAGAGCTTTAAACGTTTATTTTTACTATTTCCAACTTCCTGGATTTTGTCATTCGGACCTTCTAAAATTAGAGTTGGCACAATATTCTCCGCTCCATTGCTGTATCCTGTTTCCATTTCCTGAGAGAAATTTTGGGGTTCAGTTGTTTCTTCTTTTTTTTCTAGTAACGTGAGGTCTTTTATGCTATCGGGGTTTTGATTTAACTCTAAGGGTATCATAGTAATTTGTGAACTATTAACTAATTCGATGTTATTTCTTGTTTCTAAATAACCATCTTCAATAACCTTCTCTAACGGATAAGCTTGTATTTCCCCCAGCTTACCGAAGTTGGACTGTTCGGTTACCTTCTCATTCTGAAGAATACCATTTTCTTGTATCGCATTTTCTTGACTGCTTTCCGCATTGGGCTCTTTTATTTCTAATAATCCTTTGTTTATATTTGATTTATATAACTCTTGGAGATTTAGTTGCTCTTGGTTATTTAAAAAGGTCATATCTGCGGTAGATAACTCACTGTAAATATTGGATATATATGGTTTTGGGATATAGAGTAGTTCCTTTTTATTAATTAACACAATGTGATCCTGTAATATGCTAGTTAGAACACCATTCAATGCAAATTTACTTAAACTATTAATGGTGACCCAATTGTATCTTAAGGCAATTAATATTTCTGTTAAATCATTTTTGTCAAGATAAGAACAAAGTTTGGTCGTTTTATAAAAGTCTTTGGCATTTATAGAAAGAGCATGAATAGAATGCATTGCAAAATATACTATTTTCTTTTTTGCTTCCATAACAAGGTGATCCTGTTTAACATCCAACAAAATTCCTTCTATAAATTGATTGTCATTTAGGTACATACCGATTTTCATTTTTTTATGTTCATATAATACTTTCTTTAAGTTTTCATCTAGCAATTTTTGGAGCCTCCTTCCTAGAATATTCGTCGCTCCATTTATATAAAAGCGACGAATGCCTCCTTCAACTATTCAGTTTGTTAGGTCAATTATTTCCTTTTACTTTTTGTTTTCTTTTTCCTTATTATCTTTGTCATCAGATTTTTTATTTTCAGTTTCTTTCGTTTTTTCTAGTTTTACACCATAGCTAATGTTTCGAATGTGAAACAAAGAAACTCGAATTATTTCTTCATTTGCTACAATTGTCACAAAATCATCTGTAACAACATCCATTACTCCTTCTAGTGTTTCTGGACCACCTCGGTTAATTTTTACCCAACGTAGTGTTAATTTTTCCAAAATTCCTCTGAAGTCATCCGCTTTTATGAATTCAAATCTTTCTGGAATTTTAATACCAAATTCCACTTGATTTTTTGTATTATACGTCAAGCTCTTGATATGCTGTGTATTATAAAAAACAATTCCATCGTCTTCTGTTAGCAATGTAAAGTGGTCATCCGCTGCTGATAAAAGCATCCCAACACGGGATTCAGGACCACCTCTATCTACTTTAATAACTCTATCAACTAGAGAAAGTATCATCTTCTTATTCACTTTTTCTAACCCCCTTTTATAGTATCTTAATATTTATATGTATCCTGGAATGGTAAAGCATTGGTTAAACGCCCATTTCTGGATAATTGTTCAAGCTCTCTGAGGTTGTAATACCTTACTTAAATAAAATCTTTAGCTCGCTATAAAATATTCAGTTGATTTCGAAAGAAAATAACATAATTGCGAACAGAATAACTCTATTTCACATAGTCTGTAATAGTGACATTACATTATAGAAAGTAGTGAAAGGTTTTGACAGAAGAAAAAAAGAATGAAATGGATCACCAATTGACGGAAGGAACACCAAAAGAAAAAAAGCGACACGGGCATAAAGATTTAGGAAAAAAAACGAACAATCCTACTTCCTCAACTGATCAAGAAGTGGAACTTAAAAAAGACATTGGGGACAAAAAAGAACCCCCACAAAAAAGGGAAACGGATGGCAGTGATAAAAAAGAAGGCGGTCGCAAAATAGAGGATGAGAAAGTGGATGATGCAAAAAAGGGTGATCACAAAAAAGATGCAGACAGCCACCACGACAAAAAAGAAATTACGGATAAAATAGTAGATGATGATACTAACAAGGAAGCGGACAGTCGTAAAAAAAATAAAGAGGTCAAAAAAAAGATTGGACATAAAAAAGATTCTTCTGAAAAGAAAAAAGGTCGTAGTTAATGTATTAGTTAACAATGGTCCAACAAGCATGTAACAAATGCTGTTGGGCCTTTATTTACTTTTATGTTCCATTATTTTACCTAACAAATGATGGAACAAATTTTTTTGCAATAAAAAATACCGATGTAACCATCGGCATTTTTTATTTACTATTGAAAGTATAAAGTTTTATCAAAAATCAAAATTCCTTCTCTAAATATAAATATTTATACGATTTCCTTTACCATTAATTTCTGCTATTTTAGGCGATAAATTTACTGGATTAGGTTGGATAAAGCTTTTAAACAGTGGTAGGGTCGATGGGTTTTCATCGTCTAATTGTTGCTTTTCTTCTTTCTCTTCAAGTTTCCGACCTTCCTCCTCAAGTCTCTCATCAAATATTGATTTCATTCGAATACCATGAATAGTACTTATAAAAGCAAAATTATAACGATCCATTAACAAACGATTCGCGTAAATTTGGGACTGTATTGGTTGAATTGGCAAATTGTATCCCATCTTCTCCACCCCCTATTACTATATACCCTATCCTTTATCTCATTAAACCTATGACTTTTCAAATATTCAAACTACAACATTTTTTCAATGTCAGATAGGCTTAACTTTCCACCACTTTGTAAAATGGACTTTGTAAGTTGATCTTCTAACTCTTGAGATACAGGTTTCTTTGCTAAATTGCCAACTTTGCGTACGACTTTACGAACTTGATCTTCATCTGTAAAATCAGCATATGAGATGGCATTGGCTAGCGTAAAAAGTTCTTCCATTGAAACACCTGTTTTATTTTCGATTGCTTTAAAAAATGAATTTTGCACATATTTTCCCCCTCACATTTTGATTATCTTTGTATTAAGGGAGAAAGCTTCTACCAACAATGATTAATAGAATGAACAGTACGACAATCAATACAAAGCTTCGATTTCCTCCGTAGCCGCAACTACAGCCTCCACCGTAACTTGGATATCCTCCACCACAGTAGCCATACATAATTCTTCCCTCCTCTCCTCTTCGACTTATAGTATGCAAAGTCGAGTTAGAAAAAAGGGCGTTTCAACTAATAAGTAGTATTCCGTTTCTGAAATATAAATGCTCCAATTACACCAAACAATATAGCTGAACTAATACCCGAGCTTGTGACTTCGAACATTCCCGTTAAAACTCCTATAAGACCATGTTTTTCAGCTTCCACTAATGCTCCTTGCGTTAATGCATTTCCAAATGATGTAATAGGGATCGTTGCACCTGCACCTGCAAAATCGATTAAACGCTCATATAATCCTACCCCAGCTAAAATGGAACCACTAACAACTAATATACATAATGTATGCGCTGGTGTGAGCTTGAATGCATCCATCAATATTTGCCCTACAACACAGATAAGACCACCAACAATAAATGAAGTAATTAATGAAGAAATCATATTATCCTCTCTTTTCCATACGGCATTCAATGGCATGAGCAATACAAGGAATTGTTTCTCCTTGTTGAAAAGTCAATGGTGATAATAGTGCGCCAGTTGCTACGAGTAATACGCGGTTATATACACCATTTTTTAATTGTTTATACATATGACTAAAAAAAACTGCAGCGGAACATCCTGCACCACTTGCTCCAGAATTAAAAAAAGTGTTTTCTCCATAAAATTGAGCTCCAGCATCTTGTAAAATTACTCCACTATTTTCATCTTGAAACATTTCTCTTAAAATTGACAACCCAATTTTTCCTAGATCACCTGTCATAATAACATCATAATCTGCCATCCTACTGTTAGTATTCATTAAATGTCTTTCGATCGTATCTCTTGCAGCTGGTGCCATGGCAGCACCCATATGTAATGGATTTGTTTGGCCTCCATCCACTACTCTTCCAATTGTTGCATGTGTAATAATAGGTGCGTTTTTTGCTTGTTTTTGCAATAAAGCAAAACCTGCAGCAGTTACGGTCCATTGCGCAGTTCCTGGTTTTTGAGAGCCATATTCAAGTGGATATCTAAACTGTCTTTCTACTGCTGGATGATGACTAGAAGCTCCGGCTAAAATAGATGACGCATTGCCTGATTCTATTAAAAGGCTTCCGATAATAACCGATTCCATAGAACTTGCACAAGCAGAAAATACTCCTAAAAAAGGAATAGCCAATTGTCTTGCTGCAAAATTAGTAGGAGAAAGTTGATTTATCAAATCTCCTCCGATAAATACATCAATGTTTTCCATTTGCTCATTACCTTTGCGAACTGCTAAAGCACAAGCTTTTTCAATAAACCTACTATTTCCTTGTTCAAATGTCTCATCTTTTTCATTCTCTAATGGTAAAACTTCATCAAACGATTCGGCAAATGGGCTATCTTTTTCCATTGGACCAACAATAACAGCTGTGCTAGCAATACTTGGATTCCCCTTAAATTGTATAGTTCCAGCAGTATTTACCATGAGATCACTCCCATTTTCACTAAAATTGTTTTAATTAATGCAACAAAAAAAGCAGAAAGTACACCAAAAACAATGACAGAACCCGCTAGCTTGAACATATTTCCTCCAATTCCTAATACGTATCCTTCCGACTTATGTTCAATGGAAGCAGAGATGACCGCATTGCCGAATCCAGTTACAGGTACAGCCGACCCTGCACCACCAAATTGAGAAATTTTCTTATATAATCCAGTACCAGTTAATATCATCGCAATGAATACCATTGTCGCAACAGTAGGATTTGCAGCTGTACGTTCGGTAAATGGAAAAAAACGTATATAAAATAAAGTAATTAGTTGTCCAATTGTACAAATTATTCCTCCCACAAGAAAAGCTTTCAATATGTTTACAAACAGTGGAGCTTTGGGTGTTTGGTTATCGACAATTTTCTCGAATTGTTTTTGATCCATTAAGTCGCTTCCTTTGATAATGATTTTATTTGATCGATTGATTTTTTTAGTTTATCTGTTTGCATACGCTCTTTTATGATTTTTTCAATTTCCCATTTAATTTTTAAATCACCTGTAACAAGAACATCTTTATCTGGAAATTTTTCTTCTAGTTGCTTCTTTATTTTTTTTTCAATTTTTTCTGTCTTAAATCTACTCATTCTTCGTATATCGATTGCCACTATGATGTCATTTTCACCCGCAACACTTTTGTACCCAATGATAGACTTGTTCCCATCTAAAACATGTTCAATTTCGGGTACATCGTTACTGGGATATATTTCTTGTTTAACATTATTTGAACAGGCAGTTAACAGAAGAACTGAAATGAAGAACAAAACAACTTTTCTCATGGGATAATTGCTCCTTTTCGAGTTAGTATGAGCAACGGAAATTGAAATATACGAGAACAATTGAGATATTTGCCCTTACCTTATTGAAGAAGCTACATAAAGTAGAAAGAGAGAAAGAGGAGGTGAAAATTAATGGGATGTGGAAGAATTGAAGACGTGACAGAAGTAAAAGGAAATCGTCGCTGTGTTTGCGATGTAGTCCGTGCAATTAAAGATATTCAAGACCAAGCAGTTTCAAATGATTGTGATTTTTGTCCAACAAATTGTTTTTTAGAGCCTCTTGGAGGTCTTGTTAGCCCTGCTCGTCGTCACCAAGCAGACACCCGTGTTTTTATGCTTTTAACTGAAGATGGTACTCCTTTTAAAGCGTTTTTCCGCGACAGAGATATTTGTGATCACGATTGTATTTCAGTCTTTTTCCGAGTAGAGGATATTTTTGATAGTTGCTGTGCAACTCTACGTGTTCTTGAACCACTGAATAGTGAAAGACGTGAAGTCGATTTATTGAATGTCGATGGAACTAAATTAAATTTAAGAAAACTTTGCGAAGTACGAAATTTTGAATTAACAGGTAGCTGTATCACTGTCGACCTTAACTGTTTCTGTGCAATTGAATGTGTAGCAGACGTATTTTTAGATGTATGTGACTAATCGTTTCCCCTGCAGTGTCTACTCCGTTCGGGAATGTCCCGGACGGTTTTACTTTGCATTCATTTAAAAGATAGTGCTCCAAATATGCTTACATAGGAAATATGTGTTAAAAGGTAATTATAATTAGGATGGTTACTGAGTAAAAGTGCCGTACTTATGTGAAAAATAAAAAAACTATCCTCAGGATAGTTTTTTAGATTCACTTCATTTCGGTTCCACGCCAAACTATTTTTTCCACTTGATCTACCGGGTACGTAATGGTTTCATCAGATCCCACCAAAAAAGTGACAAACTCATCATCCACTTTCTCTACTTCTCCTTGAAGATATACGCCACCTGCCACATGAAAAACAAGTGGACGATATGCTCTTCGCTGAAAAGGTTTTGCTAGAAACGTCAATTTTTCTAAAATTGCAAGAGTTTTCTTGGACATACTCGTACGTATTTCATATATCGATGTACTTTCGTCTTGCACTTCCTTTGGTACATCCATCGTTACTTCCATTTCTGTTTCCATCTGTATGATAGATCGTATTGGATATAGATGAAAAACAGGTGGGCCTTTTATATAAAGTAAAGGGTCATTGAAAGAATTCACAGACACATCCTTTTTCCTTTACTTTATGCACTTTCAGTTAAAAGTGTGAAAAAAGCCTATTCATGATATAGAAGAGATAAATAATGTCGCAAGTCCAAGATAGATTAAAATACTAATAACATCATTAATAGTTGTAATAAAAGGACCTGATGCGACAGCTGGATCTATTTTCATACGGTGAATTAATAATGGAATAAATGAACCTCCAATTGTTGCAACAAAAATAGAACCTAGAAGTGCTGCTCCAACTAACAAACCAATTACCAAGTTATGTTGCCAAAAGAAAACAATTCCTACTACTAATATTGCACATAGTAGGCCAGTTATTAGGCCTGTTCCTGCTTCTCGTAATAATAATTTCAACTTACTTTCCTCTTCAATATCACCAGTTGCAATTCCTCTAATAGCTACTGCTAATGACTGCGTTCCACTATTACCCGCTGTCCCTGATATTAGAGGAATAAAAACAGCAAGCAATGCTACTTTCGATAATGTTTCTGTAAAAATACTCATTAGATTTGCAGTCATCATTCCTAAAAATAATAGAATTACAAGCCAAGGTAGTCTCTTCTTAGCTGCTTGAAAAGGACTTTTATCAAATGTATCCATGTCAGAAACCCCAGCAAGTTTAGAGTAATCATCGGATGCTTCTTCATCTAAAACGTCGATAATATCATCTACCGTTACAATGCCGAGAAGATGCTGTTCAAAATCAACAACTGGTACTGCAAGGAAATTGTAATCTTTAATCGTACGAGCTACTTCTTCTTGGTCTTCACTAACTAAAATACTTACTACACGTTCATTCATAATCTCTTTAATAAGCGTATCTTCATCTGCAATGATTAAATCACGTAATGAAATGACACCTGTTAGCTGATGGGATTCATTTACAACAAATAAATAATAAATTGTCTCTGCATTCGGCGCTTCATTTCGCAAAATAGTCATTGCAGAACGACAAGTAGACGTTTCGGGAATTGCTACATATTCTGTCGTCATGATAGAACCAGCAGTGTATTCTTCATAATGGAGCAGGTCTTTTATTTCTTGAGCAGACTCCTCGTCCATTATACTTAAATAACTAGCTACTTGGTCTTTTCCTAATTCGTTTAATACGTCCACTGCATTATCCGCATACATATAGGAAAGCATATCCGCCGCGTATGTTGTATCCATCTCTTTTAAATAATACTCATAATGTTCTTCATCAAACTTTGTCGCTTCAAAAATTTCCGCCATTTCCTTAGGAGAGAGGTAGTGAAAGATTTTCTTTCGTATATCTGGCTCCACCTTTTCAAAAAATAACGATTGGTCATACGGGTGAAGCTGCATAAATTCAGCTCTAAATTCTTCCATTAAATCATGGGTTAAAAGCTCAATTAAATGTGACTCTTCTAATTGCAGCTGATTCATCTCTTCTTTCACAATTCTCACTCCTTTCCGCGGTTATCCTTATATATTGTATGGGGTTTAAAGCGATTAAGCAACCTAATATAAGCTTAAGCACCATTTAAGTGAATTGGTACAAAGTTCTCCAATAATTATTCCACACGAAATTCAAATAAAGAACCCCACTAAGATTCCCTGAATTTCAGGTTCTACTAGTGGGTATTATCAAGTATGTTTATCATCAATCTTCTTCTATTTAATGAAGCAAGACGTTGCCTAACAGTTTTATGTTTTAGTTCGCTTTTTAGATATACTGCGAAGTAAGAAAGTTACCGCTAGGATTTTCGCTGCAGGGCGGACGCTTTCCGCGGGGTGAGCGATGAGCCACCGCCGACGCTACGCGTTCGCCTGCGATGGTTCATCTGTCTCACTTATCCGGCAGGAGTCACCGCCCTTTCGCTGCAATCCACTAGAGTTTGCTAGTTATTCAGCATCACTACTATATTTTGTTCCATATTACGAAGAGTTTTCAAGAATAAAATCCAATAAATGGCTGAACGAGACCAATCAAGTGATATTCGCAACCAATCTCCCTTAGAACGAGACAAAAACTATTGGAAAAGAGACCAATTCGATACTAAACGCAACCATTTCTCATAATAAAGACTTAACTTAGAGAGAGATGCCACTTATAAAGTGTACCTATCATTATATTGCGCAAAACCTGTCCAAATGTTGCTCGTATTTTTCTCTATATTGAGCATATGCCTTGTAAGAATGAGCAAAATGTATTCTATGTTGTGGATAACGGGTAATATATTGCACATGCTGGATTGAAGCGGCAGGCGGCGACTCCGAAGGGATCAGGGAGACAGATGAGACAGCACAAGCGGCGCGCAGGCGACGGTGCTGGCTCATCGCTCCCCCCTCGGAAAGCGTCCGCCTAGAGCGGAAATCCTTGTGGTCACTATGACATACTATAACTACAATAAGACGGAAAACTAATCGTACATCAACCTAAATGTATTTGTTGAAAAAAATATGATAAAACCATTCAGGGTATTATACTAGTATAGCAACCATATCTTGTGGAAAAGCTGCTTGAATCTGAACAATTTCATTTGTAAATGGATGAATAAAGCGTAATTCCTTCGCATGAAGAGCTTGTCGATTAATCAACAAACGAGATCCTCCGTACAAATCGTCTCCTATTAATGGGTGTCCAATTGACATCATATGCACACGTATTTGATGTGTCCGTCCTGTATGTAGCTTTAATCTTACATGTGATATGTTCTCTCCTTGAATAGAAAACCGTTTAATAACTTCGACAGTTGTTTTTGCATTTTTTCCATCAGGTGAAACCACTCGTTCAATAATACTGCCGTCTTTACGACCAATAGGTGCATCTATTGTCTGCTGATCTTCTTTCACATGACCATGAACAATTGCTTCATATGTTCGAAAAATAGCACGTGTTTTTTGCATCTCACTTAGTAAATGATGTGCATGACGATGTTTAGCAATGCAAATAATACCAGAAGTATCTTTATCTAATCTCGTAACTATATGAACGGTAGAAGTTAATCCACTTTCCTCCAAATAACCAGCTACATAATTTGCAATGGTACCTTGTGGATGCTCCCTGGAAGGAATTGTACTTATCCCAGCTTTTTTCGCAAGTATTAGTAAATGGTCATCTTCAAATAGAATGGGGAATTCTCCTTGCTCTGCAATCAATCCTTCACTTTTCTTCTCATTTGGAAAAACAATTGTTACGACGTCCCCTATTTCTAACATATGTCGAACTGTTTTTTCTTCACCGTTAACTAGAATTTTGCCGCCTTCAAATTTAATACTCGTCAATGCTTTTTTGGATATACCATATTCTTTGATAGCATCTCTTAATACAAGTCTTTTTTCTTTCACTTCAAAAGCTAAACTTATTGGATTGTTTTTCATTTTTCAAGATCACTATCGATAAATGAATCATGTACTCTTGTCCAAAATGGAAATGCTCTAAAACGAGCGAAACGTATTTTTTCATTTGAAACTCTGTACATAATGGACTGAACATCTTTATGCAGTAATTGCAAATGGTCCACCGTTACCATGAAATCGGGACCTTTTACTGGTTTCAATAAACAAGAATGATGCTTAGGTAAAACGAGAGGAGACCCAACTGTACGGAACACCCGATTATTTATGGAAGCTATTTCGGCTAGTTGCATTGCTTCTAGTGATGGATGCACAATAGCCCCGCCCAATGCTTTATTATACGCAGTACTTCCAGATGGTGTGGACATGCATAGTCCATCTCCTCTAAAACGTTCGAAATGACTACCGTTCAATTCTACATCCATCACTAAAGTGACATCCGGAGACTTAACTGTAGACTCATTTACTGCAAGATAAACGGAACTGTCTTCCCCATGACGGTAGTTAATAGTCACCTCAAGTAGTGGATATTCAATCACTTCAAATTCTTTTTTTGCAAGACTAATGACTAGTTTCTCTATCTCCGCTGGTTTCCAGTCCGCATAAAAACCTAAATGACCAGTATGAATACCAACAAATGCAACAGATGCTGTTAAATGCTTATACTTATGAAAAGCATGTAACAACGTTCCGTCTCCACCAATGGATAAAACGATATCCGGATTTTCTTCATCTAAAACGAGACCAAAATCCACTAAATATGCTTTGGCATTTTGCATTAACTTATTCGATAGATCATCATTTCGAGACTGTATGAAAAATTTCAACGTTCGCGCCTCTCTTCCGTTTTACTTTCATGTATCCTTGGAGTGGATAATTCTTTGTTTGCACTAAAGTATTTTTGGGCTTCTTGTATTTCTCCTCGTATTAACGACATTTCTTCGTCTAAACGAAATGCTGCTTCTGCCGCAAATTGCAATCTTTTTTTAATTTCTTCTGGGAAAAGACCTTTATATTTATAGTTCAATGAATGCTCGATTGAGGCCCAAAAATTCATAGCAAGCGTCCGAATTTGTATTTCAGCTAATATATTTATCTCACCATGTATTGTTTGAACCGGATATTCAATAATCATGTGATAAGATCTATATCCACTTTGCTTTTTATGAGAAATATAATCGCGCTCTTCAACGACTGTTAAATCTTTTCTCGCACGTAGCATTTCCACGACTGTTTCGATATCATCGACGAATTGACACATCATTCGTAGGCCCGCAATATCTGGAATTTCTTTCGCCAATGTATCAGAAGGTTCGAATACAATTCCTTTTCCAAGTGATTTGTCATAAATACTCGCTAATGGTTTTACTCTCCCTGTAACAAATTCAATTGGTGAATTGGTATTTTCAATTTCGAATTGTGTGCGCATTCCTTTAAGCTTTATTTTCAACTCAGAAACTGCTTGCTTGTACGGCTCTAAAAAACGTTCCCATTGCCCCATAAGCGACACCTCCCTTTCACACGACTTTTCTATGCTTTTAGAATCTCTTCAAATGCATTTTCTACTGCTTGTGAAAATTCAGCACCGTAGTTATCATTTCCTTCAATATTGAAAATAAGCATTTCAAGCTCTTCTCTAAACTTATGCAAAGTCAACACTGCCTCTCCAAATTGAAGCGTTGGATCATCGGTTGCTTTTAGTGTACTTACTAGCATCGGCCACACATCTTGTCCGAACTTCAAATAATGATAACCTGTTTCATCTTCTAATAGGTAGATAAAAGATAAAGCATCAGAATCTGTAATCATTTGTCCGCCTGCTAGTATATTTTCTATCATTGGGTTTTCATCAAGTGTAAATCGAATATCATTCTCTAACTGCACGCCACTGTGCACATTATATGTAATAGGCAAATATATCTTTCCTTTCTGTACATTCTCCCACTATTTTAACATATTGAATCCCATTGCAAACCGTCTATAATAGAAATAAAATGAAAGGTCGTGAATTAATGCATACCGAAAAAGAGATTGAATTTAAGAATTTGCTGACAAAGGACGAATTTCAACAGCTCGTAACCTATTTTGAAATAAAACCTTCCGATTTTCAAATACAAACAAACTATTATTTTGATACACCCGGTCACTACTTTAAAGAAAAGAAAATGGGCTTTCGATTACGTGTATTGCCATCAAGAAACGAATTGACGCTGAAAGTTCCAGAAAAAGAGCATATTATGATTGAAACAACACAATTATTATCCAATGTAGAAAAGGATGCCATACTAAATAACTTACAATTTCCAACCGTACCGTTTCTCGAGCAAATAAAAAAGGAAGAACCACTGGAATGTTTTGGGAACATTCAAACACATCGCGCACAAATAAATTATGAAAATGGCATCTTATTCTTTGACCATTCCATTTATAGCCAAACGGAGGATTTTGAAGTAGAATATGAGAGTAAAGATGTAGAGAATGGGCAAAAAGTGTTTATTCATTTATTAACAACGCTTCATATTCCTATTCGACATGCCGATAAAAAGATTGCACGACTCGTAAACTATAAAAATTCGTTGAAAGGTTGATACCTTGTGGATATTCAATCATTAAAAACATTAATGGAGATAAATGCAATGCAATCTTTAGGAGCAGTTCAAAGTTCCCAAAGTTCAAACGGTTCTTCCTTGTTTTCAGAGTTACTTGGAGAGGTTCTTCAAAGTAGCAAAAGTGAGACCTCTGTTAATGAGGAATCCTCTCTCTATTACAACGGAAACGCTTCCGTATTTATTCCACCTAATAGTTCATTTCAAAACGAAAGCTTAATAAGTGCTCTATCATCTTATACATCAACTAGTTCTTCATCTTCAAATTATGATGATATTATTCAGCGAGCAGCTGCAAAATTTAATATCCCTGAAAAACTAATATCATCGGTTATTAAGCAAGAATCTGACTTTGATGCTTCTGCTGTTAGTACATCTGGAGCCTCCGGATTGATGCAATTAATGCCTGGAACAGCAAAATATTTAGGGGTTAATAATCTGTTTGATCCGGAAGAAAATATTATGGGCGGCGCAAAATATTTAAGCCAAATGCTCAACCAATTCAATGGAAATGTCGAAACAGCACTTGCTGCTTACAACGCTGGACCTGGAGCTGTAAAAAAGCATGACGGCATTCCGCCTTATAAAGAAACCCAAAACTATGTGCATAAAGTCATGAACTATTTTAACGCATAGGGAGAAAACGACCATTACCATTGGTCGTTTTTTTTGACTCTAAAATTGAATACAGTCGTATGTGTAAAATATTTCTCGAGGGTTTCCACTAGAAAAAATAAAGAAGGCGCTCTATCATAAATGTATGCTTCGTAGGGCAAATACATCTAGAAAGAGGCCTTCTTATGGAATCCATTATATCAAAAGTCTACCAAATAATAAAGGATACTGATAATCTAATCGAGATGGAAGAAAGTATCCAACTATATATGTACCAAGTGTTTGCTTCTCTTTTGGGGGACGTTTTCACCAAGATAAATCAGGTTATAAAAGAACAAAAACAAGAACTAGGTTGGACGGTGAAGAGAGATGACTGGAAAACAGTTCAATTCACCTTTGGATCTGTTCGTTTCCGTCATACACTTATGGCGGATAAAAAAGGGGATAATCATTACCCTTTGGATGAGTGGTTGGGCTTAAGAAGACACCAACGGCAGAGTTCTTTGGTAGAAGTGAAAGTGGCAGAATTGGCAAGTGAAAATACGTATCGTGAGGCTGCACGTGTGCTGAAAGAGTGGACCGCTGTAGAGGTTAGCCATACGACTGTAGGAAGTATCGTGAAGCGGGTAGGGATGGCACAAGCACAGGCAGATGAAGAAATGGTAGCGGAATTAGAAGAGGCAGCTTCCCTTCCAGAGGGAAAAAAAGTGGACTTCTTCTATGCGGAAGCAGATGGTGTATTTGTTCGAGGAACCGAGAAGAAAAAAAGTTTGGAAGTGCGTCATGCGATTGTACATGAGGGCTGGGATAAAAACGGAAAAAGAGTATCCTTACGTGAACCAAAAGTCATTATGACAACACAGCCCACTACTAAGTTTTGGGGGGAAGTCCAAGCGTTCAGTGCCCATCATTATTCGTTGGAAAATGCCTGCGTTATTACAAACAGTGATGGAGGATTGGGATATACATCCGAGAAGTTTCAAGAAGCCTTTTCCCAATCACGGTTTCCCGTGTTAAATCAATTAGACAAGTATCATATTGCGCAAGCATTGAATCGTGCATTAAGTGGAGGAAAAAGTGACTATAAGAATGGCATTCGGAAGGCTATGAAGGCTCATGAGTTGAAGGACTTTACGTTATGGTTAGATACGTATGAAAGCACGCTAGAAGACCCGAAAAAAATAGAAAAAGTAAACGTGTTTCGCTCTTACATTCAGAATAACTGGGATCGTATTTTTGACTGGCGTGAGAAAGTGGAGAACTCACCAAAGGATGCGAGAAGCCTTGGTGCAATGGAATCGAATCAACGGCATATTTCCTTTCGTATGAAAAAAAGAGGAATGCATTGGAGTCAAGAAGGTGGAGAAGCCATGGTAAAAGTGAAACAAGGCATGTTAAATGGGACATTACGTGATGTGTATCTGCACCATCAGCGTAGAAGTGAAAGACAGCAACGAGAAGTGAAAAAGGTAGTTCGTATGTCCGAGATACTCCGTAATCCCACTAGACCATCCATCGGCGCCAAACAGGGTTCTATTAGCTTGTATATTGCGCATTCAACAGCAATTGGACAACTAGTAAAAAGCTTTAGATAGTACCCTAGATGTATTTGTCAGGTTCTTGGTTTTTAGAACGTGACAAATATATCTAGGCCAGCAAGCGTTAGCGCGGTAGCTTAATAAGTGTACAGATAGAGAGTGCTTAAAATACTGGTGTTAATACTATGTCGAGAAAAACTTGACACATACAATACAGTCTAATTGTTTGAGATATTTGTAGCTGATTGATAGAATGTAAATAGAGCAAAGCAAAGGAGTATCGAAAATGACAGAAAACCCAAAACTTCCTTACGATGAAATCGGTGCAGATAAATTATCACAGTTAGTCGATACATTTTATGGAAATGTAGCAAACCACCCTAAGCTTAAGCCAATCTTTCCAGATGATTTAACGGAAACAGCACGAAAGCAAAAACAATTTTTAACTCAATATTTAGGGGGACCTAATTTATATACAGAAGAACACGGACATCCAATGATGAAGATGCGCCATAATCCATTTCCGATCACTCCACAACGCGCCGAAGCATGGCTTGCTTGCATGAGTGATGCGATGGATAAAGTAGGTCTTGAAGGCAAATTCCGTCGTGATTTTTATAGAAGACTTGAACTTACTGCCAACCACATGGTCAATGAAATGAATCATGAGGAGGAAAAAATGTGACAAGAATTCAAATTCCGTCTGAAACGATTGCTCCTTCCTTCTTGAACAAGCCAATTGAAATGTATATTTTTCTTGATCCACTTTGTTCAGCCTGCTGGGATTTGCAACCAATCATTCGGAAATTGCAAGTGGAGTATGGACAGTATTTTACCATTCGCACCGTACTTAGTACGCAACTAAATAAGTTGAATTCCGTTTGCAATAAGCAAAATGAACAGATTTTAAAAAGTAAGTGTGACTTTTCCGATTTAGAACACCCAGTACTGCCTTCTATTGCAGTAAAAGCTGCAGAGTTTCAGGGAAAAAGAGCTGCTCTTCGTTTTTTCAATAAAATACAAGAACATCTTTTTTTGAAAACAAAAAATGTAACCTCTTTTTCTGTACTACAAGATCTTGCGAAAGAAGTCAATATTGATGTTGGTGAATTCACGATTGACTTCCAATCGAAGGAATGTGCGCGTTCTTTCCAAAATGATTTATCCATAACTAGCGAAATGCAAGTAACCTCTTTTCCAAGTATCGTTTTCTTTAACGAAAATATTGAAGACGAAGGTATTAAAGTATCCGGCATTTATCCATATGAAATATATGTTCAAATTTTACAAGAAATGCTTTATGAAGAACCACAAAAACAACAACCTCCAACTCTAGAAAAATTATTTTACCGTTTTCATTCATTAACTACTAGTGAAATAGCTTGCTATTATAATATTTCTGAACAACAGGCAGAACGTGAATTGAAAAAACGTCTTTTACTTCAAGAAGTAGAAAAAATCGTTTTACAAGACACCATTTTATGGCGATTAAAATAAATAAAAGCAGCCTAATTCTCGTAAATTAGGCTGCTTTTCTATTACTAGATTAATAAACAATTATCTATTTACATTAAATGTCTGTTCTAGACCAATTAGTCCATAACCGAGACCAATTGCTTATAACCAGACCCGATGCATTATTACCAGGAGAATTTTTGTGTAGTGCTCTCGCATAAGCAGTGAACGCTCTCGTATCGGCGGAAACCGCTCTAATAAACAAGCGTTGTAGCTGTATAATTATTAGATAAGCAAAAGAATCTCTACTTCAACAACGATTACGGGATGGCATGATCACTTCGTTTACTTAAACTAATTCTATCCTCTTATTGATAGCTGGGCTAAATCTTCTTGTTAGGTGCTACTCACTTAATGGATTGTAGTGAAAGGTGGCCGGGATGAGTGAGACAGATGAGCCATCACAAGGATGAACTGCGTGAGCAGCGGTGATGGCTCATCGCTCACCCCGTGGAAGGCGTACACCTGAAACGGAAATCTGCGGTATTATTTAATTCTTTACAATCCTATGAACACTAGTTTCGCAGGACGATAATCCAGATACTTTCTAATCTTTTAATAAAAAAAATACCCCTTCCTCCGATTGAGGAAAGGGGCATTTTCTTTTTACAAAGGGGATGGGAGAAATGTTCACGTTCAAACAAAGGGGTGTATGTTATCTTGTGATTTATTTCACACTCTTACTTTAACATGACTGTTTAATAAATACAATATATTAGATACTCATTTCACAATATCGTCATACATAAGACTTCTAACTTCTACTAATTACATTCGTTCCAACAATAGAAAAAGTCTGGCAAATGCCAGACCTTCGCCATTATTCACCTAAAAGTAATTGTTCTAGTTCATTTAGTTTTTCTTCAAAGACACGACATGCTTCTTCTATTGGAGCAGCAGTATTCATATCAACTCCTGCTTTTTTCAGTACTTCAATTGGATAATCTGAGCAGCCAGCTTTTAGGAATTCATTAATATAACGATCTACTGCTGGTTTACCCTCAGTTAGGATTTGATTGCTAAGTGCAGTTGCAGCACTTAGGCCAGTTGCATATTGATAAACATAGTAATTGTAATAGAAATGTGGGATTCTTGCCCATTCTAATCCAATTTGCTCGTCAATGACGACTTCATCACCGAAGTATTTTTTACATAACTTATAATACTCCTCTGTTAATTTATCTGAAGTCAAGGCTTCCCCATCTTGATCAAGTTGATGAATGATATGCTCGAACTCTGCAAACATAGTTTGGCGGAAAATAGTACCTTTGAAACCTTCCAACCAATGATTTAATAAGTAAATGCGTTTTTTCGGATCTTCAATCGTTTTTAATAAATAATCATTTAGTAATGCTTCGTTACAAGTTGAAGCTACTTCTGCTACGAAAATGGAATAATTCCCATAAACATATGGTTGATTTGCACAGGTGTAATAACTATGAAGACTATGGCCAAATTCATGTGCAAGTGTGAAAAGATTATCCATATTATTTTGCCAGTTCATTAAAATATATGGGTTTGTTCCATAGGATCCAGATGAATATGCTCCTGAACGCTTCCCTTTTGTTTCCACAACATCTACCCAGCGATCTTCCAAACCTTTTTTCACAATTGCTACATACTCTTCACCAAGTGGTTCAAAGCTGTTAAGCATTATTTCACAAGCTTGTTCATAAGTAAATTCCATATCTACTTCTTTAACAAGTGGTGTCAATAAATCCCACATATGAAGCTCCTCAAGACCTAACACTTTTTTACGTAAGCCTACGTATCTATGAAGTAAATGAATGTTTTTATTGATAGTTTCTACTAAATTATCATAGACACTTTCTGGAATATGATTATTGGACATCGCAGCTTCGCGAGCAGATGCATAGTTACGAATTTTAGCAATTAAATTGTCACCTTTTACGTTTCCTGCTAAAGTGGATGCAAATGTATTACGGAACTTTCCATAGGTATCATACACCGCTTTAAATGCATCTTCGCGTACTCGACGATCTTCACTTTCTAAAAATCGAGAATATCTTCCGTGCGTCATTTGTACTTCATTTCCTTCTTCGTCTTTAATAAATGGAAATTCTAAGTCTGCGTTGTTTAGCTTACCGAACGTATCCGAAGATGCCCCTGCAATTTCCGAAAACTGTGCAAGCAATGCTTCCTTTTCTTGTGAAAGAACATGGGGACGTTCTTTATTGATCTCTTCAAGTAGTTGACTGTATACTTTTAAGTCTTCATTCTTCGTTAAATACCCAGTAATGATAGCCTCATCAACGGAAAGTATTTCAGGTACAAGAAAAGATAATTCCGTTGAAACCTTCACATAAAGCGATTTAATACGACTCTCCATTGCCTGATACACGCTGTTAGCAGTATCTTGGTCATGGCGCATATGTGCATATGAATACAACTTACGTAAACGTCCAGTTAGTTCATCTCGATATGTTAAAACAGCTAATAAAGCATCCGCACCATTATCGACTGTTCCTTTAAAAGAAGCAGCTTCTTGAGATAATGCTGATAATTCCTTAAATTCTTTCTCCCATACATCATTAGAAGCGAAAATATCTTCTAATTTCCATGTTAAATGTTGCTCTACTTCTTCTCTAGTTAATATTTTGTTCTTTGTGTCTGTTGTCAAAATAAACTCCCCTTCCATTTGCTTCGAAATTCGAATCACTTTCTATTTTCTCAATTTTCTAATCAATTTGCAAGAAAATCCCGATATAATAACTCATTCATTTTAGAAAAGTTCATTTTGGACAAATATACCACTGAATCAGACTTAATAACACATGATTGTAAAAGATGAATATACACTTGTACCGCTTTTAACTTTTTACCTTTAGCAGCTGGTCCAATTGAACGAGCATAAAGAAATGACTCACAATGTGCGTCTGTAACTTGATGGATAGGAACATTAATGGAATTCAAATAATCAATCAACTGGATTTGCCATTCTACTGCATGAACATGAAATGCCTCTGCATGTGAAGTTGGAATCCCAATAAACGATGGTAGCTTTTTAGGATATACTTGCCATCTATAACATACTCGTAAAAAAGCTGATTGTATCCCTTTTTTATTATGGAAATACATATTTTCTAAATGCCTAAAACGCTGAAAACGATAGATTTTTAAGTATGTTTCATATTCTATTTTTGAAATACGTTTAACTAGGGCAAATGGCCATGTTTGATTGTCTACTGATAGTTTTTTCCTCTTTATAATGAAGGTGTTTGCACGAATATGCAGGGTATTAGAAATATAGTGAAAATACTTTGTTTGTGGACAATAAGTGATAATTGTTTTACCAAATGTGGGATTTGAGGTGAAAAATTGTTGCCTAAATGCAGATAATTTCATAATTCCTATCTCATGAGCGGGAAACTCATGACTAAGTGGTGTTCTTAATATCCATATTGGGAGTATGGTTTGACCTTGATATCCTTTTGAGCGCTCATTTATGACAAAAGATGAAATTTGGCTACATTGAAATTCAATAGCAAACATGGTTTCTTTCCAACTTATTAATATGTCTGGTCGCTGTTTAATGGATGGTAGGAACGGCTCTAATTGAGCTTGTACGTAAAGACGCTTAAAAAGATCGTACAGCTGAAGTTTTCCAATAAGATGATCTTCCGTTTCGCCTTCTGAAAATGAATAGGAACATTCAGATTTTCTTTTATGAGCAAAATGTGGAATATTAATCATCCCATTTTTTAAAATGACCTCTTCCTGGCACTGTATACATAGAAAAGTCGTACTATTTTTTATTTCCGTAAGTCGTTCTGTGGAATACCTCGCAGGGATAAAAAGATGACCACGCTTCGTAACCGCCGTTAAGATTGTTAACACCTCCTCTCTTTAAATGTACGAACTTTCTGACTAAAAAGCAAGTGAATTTAGTTGAAAACACAAAAAGAAAATATGTTTTTTTCGAAAATAAAAAAACCTTCTTTTTAAGGAAGGTTTAAAAATGTTTGTTGAGTTCGTTAAATACATCGTTTGCTATTATTTCTTTCCCGTATTCTTGAATAACATGAATCGTCTTGTTAGTACGGTTAGCAAATTCTGATATTATGCTTAAAGTATCTAAGATAGTAACAATTTCATTCATATCAAAGTTGAAATAAATATTTAAATAATATTTATTCTCATAATGATAGAGCGATGACTGTATACTCTTTTTAGCTAATTTTTTTGCCAATGGAAGGATATCATCAAAATTGTCAAAAACAAATGTATAATCCGATGGCAACTCGTCTAAATCATCCATATAGCTAGGGAAATCCTCAAACTCATGAGGATCTATAGAATTTGAAACGCCATTTTTGAAAATTTTACCTGTAATGTCTTCCACTTCAAAACTTGATTCTGATCGATCGTTCCCTTTGGACATTTCCGTTCGGGTGACAATCACTTCCAAACCTTTTTCCATCGCATGAACTTGTATCCATAATGGACCATCTAACTCTTCAAAATGATCATCATCATGAACCTCATCCATCATCTCCCAAAAAAGCTGCTCGCTCTTATCTTTGTTAAACCAAATTTCATCTCGGCTGAAGCCTCTTTCTTCAATGTCGATGTATGAAATGTATACTTTGAAAGTGTTATCATTGATACGCTCGATATCCATTTAACACATCTCCTTTCGCTTCTTACCGTTTCACCTTTTGCAATGTCTACTACTATTGTATGTTGTTTAACAAAAAAAGAAAAGGAATCCTGCTCACCTTTTTATATTAATAACGCGATTATATGAATTGTAAGAAAGTTCGAATGATAAAGCAAGTAAAAAATGAAAAAACGCAAGATAAAATCTAGGCAATCGCCTTTGACCATCATGCGTTTCACGTAAAAAAGGTACACATTTTAACACCTTTAAAAGAGCTGATTGTTTTTCAAATTTCATTGAAAAACAATCAGCTTAGTTTGCATTTAGTTAACAAGACGTTGCGCTTCCATTAGTTGGTAAGCACGAACTTTTCTTGGTAAAAATCTACGTATTTCATCTTCGTTATACCCTACTTGCAGGCGTTTTTCATCTAAAATAATTGGTCGACGTAATAATCCTGGATATTCTTGGATTAACTCATATAGTCGTTGAAGTGGAAGACTTTCCACATCGACGTTTAATTTTTGAAATATTTTAGAACGAGTAGATATAATTTCATCTGTCCCGTCTTCGGTCATTCTTAAAATTTCCTTTATTTCACTTATACTAAGTGGTTCTGAAAAAATGTTACGCTCTGTATATGGAATATCATGCTCTTCCAACCACGCTTTTGCTTTTCTACATGAAGTACAACTAGGTGAAGTAAATAATGTTACCATCAATAAAAACACTTCCTTTCAATTAGTCATTGTGTTATATAAAGTAGATTATAATTAGTTTAATGTAATGTTTTACTTTTAAAGTATACACCAATTTTTAGTTATTTAAAATATGTTTAGAAGAAAAAATTTACTATTTAAGAACTCTGTCACAATTCCGAAGAAAATATAAGCTACACTTGCACTTAAAAGCTAAATAATTCATCTATTCATCTTATACCCATCTCGTTTCTGCTTTAAACATCTTATTACAAATAAATTAGTAACATTCTCAATTAAAAATACAAATTGAAAATGACTGTTCTATTAAATAATACGTTTTCCATGAAATAAAGTTTCATGAAAATAAAAAAAAGACATAAATTTTTTATTTTCATGTCTTTTTTCCTTTAGTTCATGGTGTATATTCAACACCAGGTGTATACCTATTTCCAGCATTCCACAGTAAGTATTCGTTTATTCCTGCTTCTTTCAGAGCTTTAATTTGTGCTTCTACTTGCGCTTTTCCATATATTTGATAATTCCCAGCACCCAAGTAAGAAGCTGTAAAATCTTGAATCCACGGACGTGAAACAGGTGGATTTTCTAATTCTGCTAATTTAGCATTTTCTACTTTTGCATATTCTTGAACTAAACGGTATGGTTCTAAATCTGGTTTTTTAATACCAAAATAGGATGTCCAGTGACTTGGATAAATCATCGATGAAATGACGTCCACATTTTCCGAGATTTTAGAAAAGTTTTGCCCAATACCTGGTGCTTCTGGAAGTGTTGCAGAATATCCAAATATATCAACTGAAACTTGTGCTCCATATGGTCTTAATTTTTCTCTTGCATAGGCGACAAAATCTGTTACTGCTTGCACACGTCGCTGTACCGGATCGAGCTCAGATGACTCATACTTCCCCAACGAGTACTTAAGGGTATCTTCTCTTTTTTCAAATCCTTCAGGGAAACGAACATAGTCAAATTGTATTTCTTTAAAGCCCATTTTTGCTGCCTCAATGGCTATTTCTACGTTATGATCCCATACCTCTTGTAAAAATGGGTTAACAAAGGCCTCTCCTCGTCTATTTTTCCAAACCGTATCTCCATCGATAAATGACAATTCAGGTTTACTTTCTGCCAGTTCTGTATCTTTAAAAACAACGATCCGCGCAATGGGATAGATTTTCTTTTCTTCCATCACTTTAAGCATTGCACGAGGATCTTTTATGTATGGTTTTCCAATATTATACTTTGCTAAGGAAGAATCCTCGTTTGGTACATATGTTAAGTTTCCAAAATCATCTTTTATATCAATTACCATTGCATTTAATTCTGATGTGTCCATCAATTTTAATAAATCGTTAAACCTGGAACCTCCTGCCGAATGTCCAGTTACATATACGCCTCTTACCGCGTCTGGATAGTCAAAAGTAAGTCCAGAGTCGTAAACAAATAATTTAGATGAAGAAACGAGCGACTCGTCAATCGCCACAAAACTGAATTCTTTCGTCGAGAAATTCTTGGAAAACAAATTCATTTCAGCAAAAACAGAAGTTGGAATTAATAAAGTTGCAAATATACTCAATGAAGCTAACCATTTAATCGTATTCCTCATATAAATAATCCTTCCTTTCCCCTATACTTCTTCATTTTATCAATTATTCCATTTAAAAGAAAGGGCATTTCTACTAAGAGCTCTAGTTTTAGGAAGTGCACTTTCGCTTTTTTATCGTTACGCGCAACTTTGCGGGGATTTCTCGCAATATAGATGGCGTTATTCGCAACATTTACTTGCTTACTCGCAATGTTTTGGCTCTTTTGCGCACTATTATTGAAAAGCGAAGTGTTCTTTAAGTGCTTCTTGTCTTCACTATTCCCCGAGTACTTTGGACTAAACATCTAATCCTGCGGTTACTCGTCGCAAAATTTATATATTTTTCTAAAAAAAATCGGTCATTCAATTAAGAATGACCGACTACTTTTTACTATTTGTTAAGGACGAGAAAGCGAAATAGCCTTCATCGTTTCAAATTCTTTTTCGGAGCAATAAACAAAATGCCCTGGAGTTACTTCACGCATTGCTATTTCTTCACCTGTTTGATAGTTATGAGCAGCTGGATCGTAAGATTTACGAACACGAGTACGTTCATAATTTGGATCAGGAAGCGGAATTGCAGACAGTAGTGACTGCGTATAAGGATGTAGCGGATTACTGTACAAATCCTCTGCTGGTGCAAGCTCTACCAATTTTCCAAAATACATAACACCAATACGGTCAGAGATATATTTTACCATGGATAAATCATGCGCAATGAATAAATACGTTAATCCTTTTTCCTTTTGTAATTCTTTTAATAAGTTTACAACCTGTGCTTGAATCGAAACGTCCAATGCAGATATTGGCTCATCTGCAATAATAAACTCAGGATTTACTGCAAGTGCTCTTGCAATACCTAAACGTTGACGTTGACCACCTGAAAATTCATGCGCATAACGATCCGCATGTTCGCGATTTAAACCAACTGTTTCTAATAACTCCACAACTCGTTCTTTTCGTTCTTTTGGATTTTTTACAAGCCCATGAATATCTAGACCTTCTGCAATGATATCCAGTACTTTCATACGTGGATTCAAAGAAGCATATGGATCTTGGAAAATCATTTGCATTTTGCGATTGAAAATTTTTAAATCTTTTTTAGATTTTTTATCATGTACATTTACACCGTCATATATTACTTCGCCATCTGTAGCATCGTAAAGACGAATGATTGAACGACCTGTTGTAGATTTACCACAACCTGATTCACCAACGATACCTAATGTTTCACCTCTATAAATATCAAAGCTTACATCATCAACGGCGCGAACTTCATTTGGCTTACCTTGATTGAAATATTGTTTTAAATTTTTAATTTCTAATAATTTTTCAGCCATTAGTAAGCACCTCCTTCCGTTCCATCATAATAACGACTTCCTGGAAATTTTTTCATTCGTTCGATTACAGAAACTGGAGGCTCTACTTGAGGAGCGTCCGGATGTAATAACCAAGTTGCTGCATAATGAGTATCACTAACTTTAAAGAATGGTGGAGCCTCTTCTAAATCTATTTTAAGTGCATATTCACTACGTAGAGCAAAAGCATCTCCTTTTGGTGGATACAATAAATCTGGAGGAGTACCTGGAATTGCATACAACTTTTCTTCCTCCACATCTAGTGAAGGCATTGAACTTAATAATCCCCAAGTATATGGATGCTGCGGATTATAGAAAATTTCATCTACTGTACCAATTTCCACAATTCGTCCACCATACATGACGGCTACGCGGTCTGCAACGTTTGCTACAACACCTAAGTCATGAGTAATAAAGATAATCGACGTATCAATTTTCTTCTGTAAATCCTTCATTAACTCTAAAATTTGTGCTTGTATCGTAACGTCAAGTGCCGTTGTTGGTTCATCCGCAATAAGAACTTGTGGATTACATGCAAGCGCAATAGCAATTACAATACGCTGACGTTGTCCACCAGAGAATTGATGTGGATATTGCTTAATACGTGCTTCCGGTTTTGGCATACCAACTAAACGTAGTAAATCGACTGCTACTTTTCGAGCTTCTACTTTACTAACTTTTCGGTGCTTTAAAATAGGCTCCATAATTTGCTTGCCGATTGTCATGGTTGGATTTAAAGATGTCATTGGATCTTGGAAAATCATCGAAATGTCTTTCCCACGGATCTTTTGCATTTCTTTATCCGTTAATTTTGTTAAATCTTTTCCATTAAATAAAATTTGACCATTTTTAAATTCAGAGCTATGTTCAGGTAACAATCGCATTATTGCCTTTGTCGTAACGGACTTACCAGAACCAGACTCTCCAACAATTGCAAGGGTTTCTCCTTTTAATAAGTCGAAATTTACGCCACGAATAGCTTTAACTTCGCCTGCAAAAGTATGGAAGGAAAGCTCTAGGTCTTTAACTTCTAATATTTTCTCCATTTGGCTTTCCCCCTTTAGTCTTTCATCTTAGGATCAAATGCGTCGCGTAATCCATCACCTAATAAGTTAAATGCAATCATCAGTAAACTTAAAATAATGGAAGGAAACAATAAAACATGTGGTTGGAATTGAATGAGCTTGTATCCGTCATTAATAAGTGTACCTAGTGATGCAGTTGGTGGCTGTAGGCCTAATCCAATAAAACTTAGAAAGGCTTCAAAGAAAATCGCACTTGGTATAGTGAACATCGTGTTAATAATAATAATCCCAATAATATTAGGTAAAATATGTTTTGAAATGATTCGTCCATTACTTGCCCCTAAAGTTCGAGACGCCAGAACAAATTCTTGATTTTTAAATTTTAATACTTGACCACGTACAACCCGTGACATTCCTATCCATCCAGTAATCGTAATTGCAATAATTATCGCTGTAAGTCCTGGCTCCATGAAAAGAATCATCAGGATAACAATAACTAAGGTTGGGATACCGTAAAGAATTTCAACTATACGTTGCATAATATCATCCACACGGCCACCGTAAAATCCTGATATCCCTCCGTAAGCAACCCCAATAACCATATCGATTAAAGCAGCCATAAATGCGATGAATAATGAAATTTGCGTACCTTTCCAAACACGTGAGAACATATCACGCCCTAGACCATCTGTACCAAACCAATAATACGTATCTACTTTTTTCATTTTATATAAATCCACTTCTTTTCCACCTAATGTTCCAACACCATCAAATATTCCGAGTTTTTCAAGCCCCGGAACTTTAGGAGGCAAGTTAGCATGTGTAATTGTTTGGGTTTCAGCATCATGTGGACTAATCATTGGACCAACAAAAGCCATGATGATGATAAAGAACAAGATGAACACACTAACAATAGCAGCTTTATTTTTACGAATACGCAACCAAGCATCTTGCCAAAAGCTCAGGCTAGGTTTAGAAATTCGCTCTGCATGCGTACTATCAATATGAACTCTTTCAAATGAATCAGCAGGTAAATTTTTCATATCTTGACTCATTAATTACTACCTCCTGACAAACGTATACGTGGATCGATTATTCCGTAAAGAATATCTACTACGAATATTATAACAATTAAGAATGCAGAGTAGAACAAAGTTGTACCCATGATAATAGAGAAGTCATTTGAGACGATCGATTTAACGAATTGCTCACCAATCCCCGGGATTGCAAATATCTGTTCAATTACAAGGGATCCTGTAACTAATCCTGCTGCTAATGGCCCTAAAACTGTTACAAGGGGTATGAGAGCATTACGGAAAGCATGTTTAAATGCCACTTCAAATCCGCTTGCACCTTTCGATTTTGCCAGTGTAATATAATCAGAACTCAGTACTTCAATCATTTCTGTTCGAATAAAACGAGATGATGTAGCGAGTGGACCCATTGCTAATGCTATGGAAGGAAGCACACTGGACATCCAACCGTCTTTCCATAACGCTACAGGGAAGTAACCCAATTTTACTGCAAGCCAATATTGAAGCATTGTTGCAAAAACGAAAGATGGAATAGAGATACCAACGATAGCTATAAGTGTACTGCCATAATCCCAAATCGTATTTTGCCTTAAGGCAGCAATCATCCCTAACAAAATACCAACCGCAACACCTAATATTAATCCTTGAGAACCAATAAGAAAAGAAGGTCCCATACGTTTTACAATTAAATCCGTGACACTCGCATTCTTGAATTGGAATGAGTTACCTAAATCACCTTTTGCTAAGTTAAGCATGTATTTACCATATTGAACTGCTACCGGCTGATCTAATCCGTATTTCGCTTCCACCATCGCAAGTTGGGAAGGGGATAGTTTTGGAGCTGAGCTAATCGGGGACCCTGGAAGCGCCTTCATTAAGAAAAATGTTGCTGTTGCAATCAGGAAAAACGTAATAAACATATAAATTACACGTCGAATAATATATTTCGCCATCTTTGCACCTCCTAAATATAATATGTTCTATCAGACTATTTAAATATATATATATATCTAAACAGAAAAGTTTAGTAATTGTCAAAACCAAAATTATAAATAAAATATTTAGTAAATTCTGCTTCATTTAAAAAGAGAGTATATGGCCCCCAGTGGATACCATATACTCTCTACCTATGAGATTTTTAGGACTAGATTTCCTTACTTTTTACCTTCGATATAAGCCCATTTGAAGCTATAGTCTCCACCGAATGGGTGTGCAATAATACCTTTTACATATGGTTTTACAAGAAGTAATTTACCACGTTGATAAATTGGTGCAATAGCATGATCTTGTTCAACGATGATTTTTTCTGCTTTAGCCATTGCTTCCCAACGTTTTTCAGGATCAAGTGCTAATGAACCATTAATATCTTTTAATAATTGATCATATTCAGGATTTGAATAGGACATTTGGTTATTTCCGCCTTTAGTTTCCCATAAGCTTAAGAATGAGAATGGATCTTGGTAATCAGGACCCCATCCAGCAACTTGGATATCATAATCTTGATTTGTATCAAGATCAAGACGAACAGAGAAAGGTACTTCTTTAAGCGAAATTTTTAATCCAGGTAAGTTAGTTTCTAATTGATTTTTTAAATACTCATCCATTTTTTTAGCAGTATCTGAGTCTCCACCAAGAATTTCTAAAGAAAGATCTTTCAATCCTAGTTCAGCTAAACCTTTTTCCCATGCTGCTTGTGCTTCTTCTACATTGAATGTAGACATATCTCCGTTCACATCACGGAAGTCATTACCATCTGCATCAAATGAGAAATCCTTCGGAATCATGAAATTAGCTGGAAAAGAACCATTAGCTAATACTACCGATGTTAAATCCTCTTTGTTAAACGCCTTTGAAATAGCTTCACGAATGTTAATGTTTGCTAATGGAGATTTTTTACCAAGACGCTCTTGGTTAAATTTGAACCAATAAACAGCTGTATCTGCTTCCACTTGTGTTTCTGGATCATCAGCATATTGCAGTGCAAAATCCCCTGAAAGAGCAACTTTATCTTTATCCCCTTGAGTATAAAGGTTAACTGCAGTAGAAATTTCTTTTATTACGTCATAATTAACTTCTGTAAGTTTTACAGTATCTTTATCCCAGTACTGATCATTTTTAACAAGTTTCCAAGTTAAACCAGTTCCATCCCAATTAGTAAGTGTAAATGGACCGTTGTAAAGTAAAGATTCTGAGTTTTTCGCGTAGTTATCACCTTGCGCTTTAACAAACTCTTCTTTAAGCGGATAGTATGTTCCAAATGACATTAATGATAAGAAGTAAGGAATTGGTTTTTCAAGTGTAACTTCTAAAGTCTTTTCATCAAGAGCTTTTACACCAAGTTCATTGAAATCTTCTTTTCCTTCAGAAATTGCTGTAGCATTTTTAAGAACACCATTCATCATGTATGGACCATATTCAGATGCCGTAGCTGGGTTCATAGCACGTTTCCAAGCATATTCAAAATCATTCGCTGTAATAGGAGAGCCATCAGACCAGTTTGCATTACGAATTTTAAATGTGTAAACTAATCCATCTTCTGAAATAGTAGGTTCACCATCAGAAATTGCAGGAATTGCAACGTTTTCTTCATTCAAACGATATAATCCTTCGCCGACGTTGTTAAGAACTTCAAAACTAACAGCGTCAGTTGCTAAAGATGTATCCATAGTCGGAATTTCTGCAGTCTGAATTATATTAAGAACTTGGTCTTCATCAGGCGCCGCTACCTCTTCTGTTGTTTTTGGATCTTCTTTTTCTTTTTCTTTATCTGTAGTTTTAGTACCTTCTTCTTTGTTGCCACATGCAGCAAGGAAAAGACTAAGAACTAACATAAAGCTAAAAAGCCATAAAAACTTGCTTTTTTTCAAAATAATTACCCCCTTTAAATTTTCAGAAAAATTCATTACAATACTTATTATACATTTTCCTCATAACTTGTACAGGTTTTTTACTATAATTTTTACAATGTTATAACAAAATCATTACATTGTCCTAACAATTGTGAATCTTTGGAAAGGGTTTTTAATTCTTTTTACAATTATTAACTAAAATTTTGATTATTTTTTGCCTATCTTCTATAATCTATTCTTGTAGAGGTGAAATATGAAAACAAAAATTATATATTTTTTAAGCTTACAACTCATCATTTTCATACTAATGTTTTTATTTTATGGAAAAATAGACCTAATTTCGTATGCTAATATGTCGTTCTATGCAGGAGGACTAATTACGTTCTTCGGTTTAATGTCGTATGTTGTTGCTGGAGGTTTTTTTGACTTTTTCACAGAAAGTTCTAGAAAGGTTTTTACGCCGAAGCGTATGAGAAAAGAAGCGAGTAAGATGCGATTGCCTTCCGAAGTTTTTTCTTTTCCATGTAAGCCAATTATTGCTTTAGGGTTATCTAGCTTGCTTTGTATGTGTATTGTTTTGTTTGTTTATTATAGTTAAGTTTTCAGCTTGATTTTTGAGTTTCTTCTATACTATAATGTTCAAAACAATACAAAATGCATTGACGGAGAGAAGTATATTTGAATATGTATGTGTAGAGAGTCTGTGATTGGTGTAAACAGATCATACATTCAAATAGAATGGGCTTTTGAGCAGTATATGTGAACTTGAAGTAGCATATACCGTCCCCTTCACGTTACGAAGAAGAGTGGCTAATTTTCTTTTAGCAAACTGGGTGGTACCACGGATTATACATCATTCGTCCCTTTTTATAGGGATGTATGATGTTTTTTTATTTTTTAAGGAGGAAAAAAGATGAAGAAAATATTTTCAGGTGTACAACCAACAGGAACTATCACGCTCGGGAATTATATTGGTGCTTTCAGACAATTTATAGCACTACAAGATGACTATAATTGTGTATTTTGTATAGTCGACCAACATGCCATTACTGTAGCACAAGATCCAAAGGAGTTAAGTAAATATATCCGTTCACTTGCTGCATTATATCTTGCTGTAGGTATCGATCCAGAAAAATCTACGTTATTCATTCAGTCGGAGGTACCCGCACATGCGCAAGCAGGTTGGATTATGCAATGCATGTCTTATATTGGCGAATTAGAAAGAATGACACAGTTTAAAGACAAATCAGACGGTAAGGATGCGGTTTCGGCTGCCTTACTAACGTACCCTCCATTAATGGCTGCTGATATTCTTTTGTACCAAACCGACATTGTTCCAGTAGGAGACGACCAAAAACAACATGTTGAGTTAACGCGCGATTTAGCAGAAAGATTTAATAAACGCTACGGGGAAGTCCTTACTATTCCTGAAATCCAACTTCCGAAAAGCGGAGCACGAATTAAATCACTTCAAGATCCTCTAAAGAAGATGAGTAAATCCGATCCGAACTTAAAAGCAACCATCCGTATTTTAGACACACCAAAAGAAATTGAAAAGAAGATTAAAAGCTCTGTAACGGATTCTGAAGGCATTGTTGCTTATGATCCTGAAAATAAACCGGGAGTTTCCAATTTACTAACGATCGAAGCTGCGTTAACAAATGTCTCGATTGAATCGCTTGTACAAAAATACGAAGGAAAAGGTTACGGTGATTTTAAAGCCTCAGTTGCGCAAGTGATAAATGATCACTTTGCTCCAATCCAAGCTCGTTACGAACAATTATTACATTCTACAGAGTTGGATGACATTTTAGATCGAGGTGCAGAAAAAGCGAATACGCTTGCTCAACAAACCTTGTCTAAGATGGAAGCCGCAATGGGCCTCGGAAGAAGACGATAACCGATAAAGAAAAAAGAGATAAACAGAATAAAACAAATTCATTTGAACTTAGTATAAACAGAACTACAGCGTTCCAAGAGTGTCCTAATGCTAAATAGTTTAAATATAAGACTAAATGAGAACAACTAATTACTGCCAATCCATAACTGATTAAAAAAAGTAAAAGTCTAATATGTATCACATCCTTCTTAAACCATATGAAAAACCGTTCCTAAACTTTCGTCAAGGAACGGTTTTTTATTAATTATTTTGTTGATTTAACTCCAGTATCAGAAACTAATTCAATATCTTGTAATTCTGTTGGAGTAGAGTAGTCAATGCTGTAATTTTTCACACGTTTGTTTACTGGTACTAACTCATAACGGTACAAAGTTGGAATAACAGGAGCTTGTTCAGCCATGTATTCTTGCCAAGCACGGAATTGGCCAGCACGGTAATCAGCATCAAATGCTTCCGGTGAGTCAATATTTTTTAGTGTTTGCTCTAAGAAATCAGAAGAGAAACGGCTAAAGTTGAATTGAGCATTTTTAGAGTAAAGACCTCCTGGAGATGGGTTTGAACCTGTTCCCCATGCAGCCATGAAAATATCGATTTCTGGATCGTCAGCTTTTACTTTGTCATAGAAGCTGTTGAACTCAATTGTACGACCTGTAGTTAATGTTACATTTAAACCAACGTCTTTCCAGTTTTGTAAATAGAATTGAACAATATCTTCAACGACATCGTCACCCGACATTGTAGCGAATTTAATTTCGAAAGGTTTTCCATCTTTATCTTCACGGATTCCATCGCCATCAACATCTTTATAGCCAGCTTCATCTAATAATGCTTTCGCTTTTTCTGGGTCAAATGTATACCCTTCTAAAGAAGAGTCATAGAAAGATGCGAACACTGGTGGTATTAAAGAGTTAGCACGTTCACGTAATCCATTATAGTAAACTTCTGCTACTTGCTCTACATCAATTGCATAACCCATAGCTTGACGTAATTTCACATCACCCATTTTTGAACCTTCAAGATCTGTTTTAACAACACCATTTTCATAATCATATTTACCTAATTTAAATCCAAGATACGCATAGTAAAGCTCTTGACGTCCTAAAACATCGATGTTATCAAAGTCTTTAATTTCTTCCATTTTGGAAGCACTGAAACTTGTAGCAATATCATATTCCCCTTGTTGCAATGCTACTGAAACAGAGCTTGATGGAACAACCTTAATTAGAACTCCATCTAATTTTGGTTTGCCTTTCCAATAGTTTTCGTTTGCTACAAATTGAACAGATTCTCCTGGTACGATTTTATCGTATTTGAATGCACCTAAAGTTACTGGATTTTTACGAACTGCATCCGATTCTACTAAATCTGCAATAGGAATATCTTTGATGATATGACTTGGTGCTGCATATCCCCATAATCCATCCCCGCCACTAAAAATTGCAGGTGATAATTTAGTAAATGACATTTCTAATGTAGTGTCATCCACTTTCTTCAGACCTGAAATTGTGTCCGATTTACCATCATGGTATTCTGTCGCTCCAATGATGTTTTCAAAGTCTTCATCATAACGAACACCAGTATAATCTTTATTACCGATAATTAAGTAAGGTTGGATTAAGTCTTCGATTGTAAGTGGTTCTCCGTCAGACCATTTTACACCATCACGAATTTTAATCGATACTTTGTTGTTGTCTTGATCAACTGTCATGCTTGCAATACCTTTATCTGTTAACAAGAAATCTCCATCTGATTCAAATAGAGAGTTACTAGCATAAGCCATGATTTCTGAATCATATCCATCATCATATAATTCATATGAGAAGATACCTTTGAAAGGCTCATCTTTTACAAGTGCAACTTTTAAAACGCCACCACTAATTGCATCCCCATCATTTGTAACTTCTTTTGGGAATAATGAAGAATCATCAGCAACTTCCTCCGCTGGATCTTCTTCTTTTGTAGTATCTTCTTTTGTAGTATCTTCTTTTTTGACGTCGTCAGTACCTTTTGCAGGCTCTTCGCTATCCTTGTTACAAGCACCAAGAACAAGCATGAAAGCTAAAAGTACCGCAAGTAATGTCCAAAGCTTTTTAGTCATTTCTATTTCCTCCTTTTTATTCTCTATTATTTCTATATCAAACGGTAAACGTTTAATACCAAATTCGAATTGGTTTTATCCAAGACGTTGTTTTGCATCTGCCGAACGGCGTAATGCCTGACCTACATAATTGATCCCTAACATCATTAACAATATAAATATAGATGCTGGTAACCACACCCACCACTTTTCTTGCAACACAAGTGGGTTATTTGCATAACTAATTAATGTTCCTAAACTTGGGGTTGCTGGTGGCAGCCCAAATCCTAGAAAAGATAACCCTGTTTCAATACCGACGTTTCCGGCAAAGTTTAATGTCATCTCAACAATTAAGATAGAACTTAAATTGGGCATTATTTCTTTGAAAATTATTACAAATCCGCTTGTTCCTACCGTTTTTGATGCGTTCACATAATCTCGTCGACTTTCTGATAATGCTTTACTACGTACGAGTCGTGCAGTACCTGTCCAGAGGAATATACTCAAAATTAGGATGAACATCGTAATTGTATATTTTGGAATAATTGTAACGAATACGATTATTAACATTAATGAAGGTATAGTAATGAAAAAATCAATAATTCGCATAAAAATATTATCGATCCATCCACCGAAATAACCACAAATTAAGCCAACAACAATACCGAATATCCCAGTAATTAGTGTAATAAAAATGGCAATTTCAATTGAATTTTTAGCTCCAATTATAAGCTGCCCAAGAATATCTTTCCCTCCTTGGTCTGCTCCTAAAAAGAATTTATCGCCAGGTGGAGCATATTTATCTCTTAAACTAACTCGCATTAAAGTTTGTTCATCAATAAGCTTTGCCCATATAAAAACACCAATAATGACAATTACTAGTGCAATAAGTGAAAACATTGCCAACTTATCTTTTTTAAACTCTCGAAAAATAACTTGCAGCCCAGTAGCTGGAGCATTTATTTCAACTTTTTCTTTCTTATTCGTTTGAGCACTCATGTTTATTCACCTCTCCTTAACATATAATTCGCCTATTCTATCCTTATTCTTGGGTCAACAATGCTCATAATAATATCGGACAGTAGACTACCTAATAATGTTAAGAAGCCAAATAACATAACAAGTGCTGTAATTACACTGTAATCACGTGATCCAATAGATGAAATAAATAGCTGTCCCATCCCTGGATAACCGAAGATTGTTTCAATGAAGATAGAACCACCTAATAATCCAGTTATTGTAAAACCTAAGAAAGCTGCTATCGGTAGTAATGAGTTTCTTAAAATATGTCTAGAATATACTTTTTTAATCGGAATACCTTTACTTCGTGCTGTTCGCACATAATCTTGACTTTTAGAATCAATGATTTCCGAACGTAAATACTGAATAACGCCAGTAGTTGCTAAAATTGCATAAGTTATGGCTGGCAACAACATATGGTAAAGTTTACTCCATAAGTATCCAAAAGTACCTGCATCATATTGAATATCTACGCTACCGACCGTTGGGAACCAATGTAATTTATATCCGAATAGAAATAAGAAAATTAAGGATAAAACAAATGTCGGAATTGCATAAACTACAAAGCTATACAATACGATTGCTTTATCTAATAGCGTGTCTTGATAACGACCTGCTAAAATCCCAAGTGGAATGGCTATTAAATATAATAAGACTGCGCTTACTAAAGATAGCCAAAAAGTATTTAAAGCACGTTCACCGATTAAAGTTGACACTTTAATCTTATATGTGTAGCTTTTCCCGAAATCTCCTTGTACCGCATTTATCATCCAGTGAGCGTATTGTTCATACCATGGATCATTTAAACCGGCCAACTCACGTAGTTCATCAATGCGGTTAGCATCCGTTTGTGGAGTTATCATCCCTGTAAAAGGATCTCCTGGCATAAATTTTGCCATAACGAAAATTAATAAACTTAGAACGAGTAGCTGAGGAATCATGATTAACGTACGTCTTACGATTGTTTTCCACATATTACATGCCCCCCTTTTCGTGAGCATTCATCGCTACAAAATGTGTATCTGTCAATTGTTTTAAGTCAAATACTCTTCCGTTTGGATCATAATAATTTTTATGCTCAATTACATAATCAGATTCCACTTTAATACGTTCTCTTTTTCGAACATCCCTACCAATTGGATTTACATCTGGAATAGCTGATAATAATCGCTTCGTATAAATATGTTGAGGATTCGTATAAATGTCTTCTCGATTACCAGACTCTACGAATCTACCTTTATACATGATAGAAACATGTTCACACATATGTTTTACGACCCCTAAATCATGCGAGATAAACAAGTAGCTTAACCCAAATTCCTCTTGTATATCTTTCATAAAGTTCAACACTTGCGCTTGAACGGAAAGGTCTAACGCTGATACTGGTTCATCTGCAATAATTAACTTTGGGTTACAGGCAATAGCACGCGCAATCCCAATTCGTTGCTTTTGACCACCTGAAAATTCATGTGGGTATTTTACTTTCGCCTCTTCACTCATTCCGACGATTGCTAATAACTCATTGATTTTTCGTTTTTCTTCATCAGGTGTTAACTTCAAAAAATTACGTATTGGCTCTGCAATAATATCTTGCACGCGTTTACGTGGATTAAGACTGGAATTGGCATCTTGGAAAATCATTTGTATATCACGATTGAACGTAGAATTAGGGTTACGACGTTTATTTGTAACATCTTCCCCTTCATAAATAATGGATCCAGATGTTATTTTTTCAAGTCCAATAATTGATTTACCTGTAGTTGATTTTCCACAACCTGATTCCCCAACTAAACCATAAGACTTTCCTTTTTCGAATTCTAAACTGATCCCATCCACTGCATGAACATTATCAATAACTGTATTGAAAAATCCACCACGAATTGGATAGTGAACACGTAAATCATTAATTTGCATAAAACTCATCGTGAATTTCCTCCTTCTTCACTTTCAAAATGAAAGTGCTTCCAGCAAGTACATCTAACTAAATGCCCTGGAGAAACTTCATGAAGTGTTGGTTTTTCTTCATGTGCGATACCTGGAATCCATGGAATCCTCGTCGAAAATCGACATCCAGTTCTTGGTAATTTCATCAGTGAAGGAACCATTCCTTGAATTACTTGAAGTTTTTCATTTTCACTATTCATTTGTGGTATAGAGTTGAATAATGATCGTGTATAAGGATGCTTTGGATTAGAAAACAAATCTTCTACTGAAGCTTCTTCAATAATTTCCCCGGCGTACATAACAGCAACCCGGTCAGCTACTTCCGCTACAACACCTAAATCATGGGTGATTAAAATGATTCCCGCACCTGTTTCTGCTTGGAGATCTTTTAACAAATCCAATATTTGAGCTTGTATTGTAACGTCTAAAGCAGTTGTCGGTTCATCCGCAACAATGACCTTAGGCTTACAAGAAATTGCAATTGCTATAATTACACGCTGTCTCATACCACCAGATAACTGATGTGGAAATTGCTTTGCAGTTCTCTTAGGGTTAGGAATACCAACTTGCGTCAACAATTCTAGGACACGTTTTTCCCTATCATTTTTAGACATTTTTGTATGGTATATTAGTCCTTCTTCTATTTGATCACCTATACGCATAAGTGGATTTAAAGCAGATAAAGGATCTTGGAATATCATTCCAATCTCTTCACCTCTTACTTTATTAAACTTTTCTTCATCAAGGATTGCTAGGTTTTCTCCGTTGTAATTAATCTCACCTTGTACTCTTGTTTTATTATGATCATGAAGTCCGATAATAGATGTTGCTAGTGTACTTTTTCCACAACCAGATTCTCCAACGATTGCAAGAATTTCATTTTTCTTTAATGTAATCGATACGCCATCGACTGCATCATAATATGTATCTTTAATGCGAAAACCAGTGTGTAAATCTTTAATTTCTAACAGTTCATTTGTCATGTTTAAAATAAAACTCCCTTCCTTCATCAGACTTCCAACGATTCTCATCCGTTTCTTCCCTTGACGTTAAATTGCTCGAATGCATGGTATTTTCTGTAAGGTACTTTTTTATCTCTATACACAACCCTAAATTTCAATTTTTCTGTTAACTTACCTCTCAAGTGTAAATTCTATTACAATCTCATTACAATCGCAATACATTTTTTTATTATTCCCTTAATTTACTCTTTTTTGAAATTTAGCAAATCTCTTTAAAGCCAGTCATATCAATACTTTCATTTAAATTATCTAATTTAATAAATTATTTTAACTAGATAATTGATTCCACCAATTTCGACAGTATAATACAATGAATTGGAATTTTTCAAGACCGCACTTTAGCAAATCAACCCTTTAAACCATTGAAGTGTCAATGGTTTATTTTTAAAAATAAAAAAAGTATTTTCCAATTTTAATGGAAAATACTTTTTCACTTTACTTTATTTACTAATATTAAAATCAGTATACTGTTTGATTATGTTGTTTCTTATTTTTTGAATAAAATACTAGCATTATGTCCACCAAAACCGAGTGAATTGCTCATTGCATATTTAATATCTGCATTTCTAGCGGCATTTGGTACATAGTCCAAATCACATTCTGGATCTGGTGTTTCTAAATTCATCGTTGGAGGCAATATTCCTTCTTTTAAAGCTAATACTGTGAAAATTGCTTCCACTCCGCCTGCAGCTCCAAGTAAGTGCCCAGTCATAGATTTTGTAGAACTCATTGCTAATTTAAAAGCATGTTCCCCAAAAACAGACTTAACAGCCATCGTTTCAAACTGATCATTATAAGGCGTGCTTGTTCCATGAGCGTTAATATAATCAATCTGTTCTGGTTTAATACCTGCATCTGCAATTGCTTGTTTCATGGCCCGAGCTGCCCCTTCTCCTCCAGGTGCTGGAGCAGTAATATGATGAGCATCACCTGTTGAGCCATATCCAATAATCTCTGCATAAATTTTCGCACCACGTGCTACTGCATGTTCATACTCTTCCAAAATGATTATCCCTGCACCTTCCCCGATAACAAATCCATCACGGTTTGCATCAAATGGTCTTGAAGCAGTTTGTGGATCTGTATTTAAAGTGAGTGCGGTGTTTGAACAGAACCCTGCAACTGACATATGTGTAATCGGAGATTCCGCACCACCTGTAATCATTACATCCGCATCTCCGCGCTCAATTACTTTAAACGCATCCCCAATAGAGTTTGTTCCTGATGCACAAGCGGTTACGCTACATGAATTAATCGCTTTCGCTCCAAAATGAATCGACACTTGACCAGCCGCCATATCTGGAATCATCATCGGAACAAAAAATGGACTAACACGACGAGCACCTTTTTCTAAAAATATACGGAACTGTGCTTCGTAGGTCTCCATCCCACCAATTCCTGAACCAATCCACACTCCAGTCCGTAGACCAATCTCTTCTGTAATCGTTAAATTTGCATCTGCTACTGCCATGATAGAGGCAGCAAGCGCGTAATGAGTAAAACGATCCATTTTGCGGGCGTCTTTTTTCTCGATATACTTCTCAATATCAAAATCTTTTACTTCCGCTGCAACTTTTGCTGAAAACTGACTTGCATCTAATCGTGTAAGCATACCCACGCCTGATTTTCCTTCTTTAATACCTGACCAAGTTGTTTCTATATCATTTCCTAGTGGTGTAACAGCACCGACTCCTGTTACGACAACTCTACGTTTTGTCATGTATATTCATCCTTCCGATGTTCCTCAATTATTTTCCCCATTTTAATGTAATGGCACCCCATGTTAAACCGCCACCAAATCCGACCATAACAATAATGTCATCATCTTTTACTTTCCCATTCACTACTTCTTCTTTTAATGAAAGTGGAATAGATGCAGAAGAAGTATTACCATACTTATGGATCGTTTTCGACATTTTTTCGACAGGTAGGCCTAATCGCTCTCTCGATGCATCCATTATACGAATATTGGCTTGATGTGGGATTAGCATATCAATATCTTCTTTTGAAAGTCCAGCTTTCTCTATAACATTAACTGCTGATTCACCCATTTGTCTAACTGCAAACTTAAAAACTTCTCTGCCATTCATCTTAAGAAAAGGACCTTCTTGGTATAAATGCTTGCCGCCACTTCCATCAGCACCAAGTTCGAATGATAAAATTCCGCGCCCTTCCGATACCTTACTAACAACAGCGGCACCTGCTCCGTCTCCAAATAATACTGCTGTATTACGGTCATCCCAATCTGTAATTTTAGAGAGTTTTTCAACTCCTACAACAAGTACATGAGAATACGTATCTGATTCTACAAATTGTTTTGCAGTTACTAAACCATACATAAAACCTGCACATGCAGCAGAGATGTCCATTGCTGCTGCGTTTTTAGCACCAAGTTGATCTTGCAGTATTGTAGAAACACTTGGAAACGGACGATCCGGTGTAACCGTTGCAACAAGTATCAGCCCAATTTGTTCTGGTGAAATCCCAGCATCTTTTATCGCTTCTTTAGCTGCTTCAAAAGCTAAATGAGATGTATCTTGTTCAGGTCTAGCAATTCTTCTTTCTTCTATACCAGTTCTAGTTCGAATCCATTCGTCGGATGTATCTACTTTTTTCTCAAGGTCTGCATTTGTTAAAATCTGCTCTGGTGAATAAGTTCCTAAACCAATTATTCCTGCATTCACAAAAGTTCCTCTTTTCTTATAATCTATTATTAGTACCTGGTAACAATAATAACGAATAAGTGAACATTTTTCAACAACATAGTTTGAATCTGCAAATTTTCTTTTGAATTAGCAAGTGGTATGATATGATATACATAGTAAAAATAGCTTGAGGTGAAACAAATGAAATATATTATGACACTTATTTGGTCTGTAATACTAGTTTCTATGTTGAATTACGTAGTAAGCTCTGTTCAAGATCAAGACTTTGTATTTTCACATGGTCTGATTATGTCTATTCCTGTTGCTATTATGATTATTATCATCACAGCAATTATTCCGAACGAACCAGCTCCATCAGAGCAACACTAAAAAACAGCTCCCGCAAACAAAATGCGGGAGCTGTTTTTTTGTATCGGCAAATTATACTCACCATAACGCAAACTAAAAGTAATTATCGATTACCTAGCGTATGGACTGCGAATTATCCACTATTTTGCGATTCTGAGTACCCATTTTGCGATTTGACCGTTCTATCTTGCGCTTGTTACAGGAAAGCACTCGACTGTTGTAACTATCTTTTTTAATACCCTCTGTTGATTAGCTAATTATTCCAAATAAGATATATGAATTAACTAAGTTAACCAACAAATTATTTTTTAGGAATAGTGCGTCATAGTGACCGCTAAGATTTCCGCTTTAGTCGGACGCTTTCCGAGGGGGGAGCGATGAGCCAGCACCGTCGCATGCGCGCCGTTTGTGCTATCTCATCTGTCTCCCTGATCCCTTCGGAGTCGCCGACTGCCGCTGCAATCAATAATGTGCAATATTTTACTCGTTATCCACAACATAGAATACGTTTTACGTAATCTTACAAGGCATATGCACAAAATAATGATAGCGCACACTTTATAAGTGTCATCTCACTCTAAGTTAAGGCTTTATTATAAGGAGAAATGGTCTCGTTAGCGATAGTTTTTGTCTCGGTCTAAGGTAAGTTAGTTGCGAACATCACTTGATTGGTCTCGTTCAGCCATTTATTGGATTTTATTTTAGAAACCCCTTCATAATATTGAACGAAATATAGTAGTGATGCGGAATAGTTAGCAAATTAGATGGATTTTCGCGGCTGGGCGGCGACTCCAGCAGGATCAAGTGAGCAAAATGAGACTTCACAACGGCGCGTAGCGACGGTGAAGGCTCATCGCACACCCTGCGGAAAGCGTCCGCCATGCAGCGAAAATCCCGGCGGTCAATATAACACATTATTTCTAAAATATCCAAAGTAAACCGAAAACGTGGAAATGCAAATGGTTTAAATGGACTTTACTTATTAAAGTTCAATAAAATGGTTAATCAACATACTTTCTATTTAATAACTAATTGGCCTTCTTCAATGGTTGCTTCTATTGTACTTCCTGGAAGAATCGTTCCTCCGATTAGTAGTTTCGCTACTGCTGTTTCTAAATGTCGTTGAATAAAACGTTTTAATGGTCTTGCACCAAATACAGCGTCCGTGCCTTCTGAAACAATCCATTTAAGAACTGCTGCATCCACTTGCAAATTTATTTCTTGTTCGTGAACACGATCTTGCAATTGTTTGACATATTTTTCGGTAATTTTTTCAAAATGTTGAGTGGTTAAAGAGTGGAACATAATAATATCATCTAATCGATTTAATAGCTCTGGTTTAAAATGTTCCCTTAAAGATGCCATTACAAGACTTTCTTCCTCTTCGCTAATAATCCCTGTACTATTTCCAAGAAATTGTGATCCAATATTAGAAGTTAATATGACGACCGTGTTTGTAAAATGAACGATTCTGCCTTGGCTATCGGTAATGCGCCCATCGTCCATTAATTGCAATAATATATTCGCAACATCTGGGTGTGCTTTTTCTATTTCATCTAATAACACAACAGCGTAAGGGTTTCTCCGAACTGCTTCGGTTAGTTGGCCACCTTCTTCATATCCAATATAGCCTGGAGGTGCACCTACTAGTCTAGACACACTATGTTTTTCCATATACTCAGACATATCAATGCGGATAAAATGCTCTTCCGAATCAAATAAGTTTGCTGCAAGCGACTTGGCAAGTTCTGTTTTCCCTACACCTGTTGGCCCTAAAAATAGGAAGGATCCAATAGGTTTCCGAGGATCTTTAATACCAGCTCGTGCTCGCCACACCGCTTCTGTTACTAATTGCACTGCTTGATCCTGTCCGACTACTCGTTCCCCAAGAGTTTCTTTTAAACGAAGAAGCTTTTCCCGTTCTCCCTCTACCAATTTTGTCACTGGAATTCCAGTCCATCTAGAAACGATGGAGGCAATTTCTTCCGCAGTTACTTCTTCTCGTAACAAGCGTGATTCTGTTTCTTCGTTGACTTGTTGTTCGTATACTTGAAGCTCTTTTTCTAAGGAAGGAATTTTCCCGTGGCGAAGCTCGGCAGCTTTATTTAAATCATACTTATTTTCTGCATCTTCTAATTCTCGACGATATCGGTCAAGTTCTTCTCTTTTTTGTTGAATAACTTGAATCGCTTCTTTTTCTTTTTCCCATTTGTTGCGCATCTCACTTGTAGATTGCTCTAATTCTTTTAAGTCTTGACGTATTTGTTCTAATCTTTTTTTACTGGCTGCGTCTTTTTCCTTCATTAATGCTTGTTCTTCAATTTGAAGCTGCATCATTTTTCGAGTCACTTCATCAAGCTCTTGTGGCATGGAGTCAATTTCTGTTCGAATCATTGCACATGCTTCGTCCACTAAATCAATAGCTTTGTCTGGTAAAAAACGTTCTGTAATATAACGATTAGATAATTCCGCAGCTGCAACAATTGCTCGGTCATGAATACGAACACCGTGATGCAATTCAAAGCGTTCTTTTAGCCCACGTAAAATGGAAACCGTATCTTCAACGGAGGGCTCTCTTACAAGAACTTGTTGGAACCTTCTTTCCAGTGCCGGATCTTTTTCAATATACATGCGGTATTCATCCAATGTAGTTGCTCCGATACAATGCAATTCCCCACGGGCCAACATTGGTTTCAACATATTCCCTGCGTCCATTGCACCATCTGATTTCCCTGCTCCAACAATTGTATGAATCTCATCTATAAATAAAATAATTTGTCCTTCGCTATCTTTCACTTGCTTTAATACCGCTTGTAATCGTTCTTCGAATTCCCCGCGGTATTTCGCACCTGCTATTAAAGAGCTCATGTCTAGTTCATAAATTTCTTTTTCTTTTAAACCTTCTGGAACATCTTTTCGCACAATCCTTTGCGCTAATCCTTCTACAATTGCTGTTTTACCAACACCTGGTTCTCCTATTAATACGGGATTATTTTTTGTTTTTCTAGATAATATACGAATAACATCCCGTATTTCTTGGTCACGCCCAATGACAGGATCCATTTTTCCTTCTTTTACAGCGGTAACTAAATTACGTCCATATGTTTCTAACGGACTTTTTTCATCTGTTTGTTTCATTTGCATTACGAAACATCTCCTTTTAGATAAAGTTTGACCTTCTTTGACCAATGTTATTATAGTATTCTTTCCTGTAATTTGTAAAGAAAAGTGATTTTTTCTTATTTGCACAATAAGTACAAGTTATTATGCTATTATTGTTATAATAATGGAAAGGTTGTGAATGTATATGAACGAGAATATCCCTTCATTCACGGGGATTTATTCATTATTCGAACAATTTGGGTCCATTAATAAAATAGAAAAAGATTGTCCTATATTTCATGAAGGGGAACGTTCCGATGAAGTGTATTTTGTTTTAGAAGGTTCAGTAAGAATTACGAAAGATACGGAAAGCGGCAGATTATTTACACTTAAAATTACAGGTTCACAATGTATTATTGGAGAAACTACTGTTTTTTGTGAAACAGTATATCATTCTGTATCTGCTCATACTATAGAGCCTACAAAAATAATTGCACTATCTCGATTCCAATTGGAAAAATTCTTAACTTCTTCTCCCGAACTTATGATGGAATGGATGAAAGTTATTCAACTGAATCATTTAAAAAACGAGACACGATTTCGGGATTTACTACTACACGGGAAAAAGGGAGCTCTTTTTTCAACATTAGTTCGTCTTTCGAATACTTACGGAATTCTTCAAGAGGATGGCAGTATTATCATAGATCATCATTTGACCAATCAAGAAATAGCTAATCTTTGTGCAACAAGTAGAGAAGTTGTCAATCGAATGTTAAACGATATTAAAAAGTCTGGTGTCATTACGCTTAATAAAGGTCTTATAACTATTCACGATATCAATTTTTTACGAAAAGAAATTGAGTGTGATCATTGTCCTCTTCAAATATGTAGAATAGATTAAAGTGGAATTGCTTCTATTAAAGACATAAAAATTAGGGAAACTCCTAGTATGAGAGTTTCCCTAATTTGTTCAAGTTAATCATGATGTTTTTATCGAATGCCCAATGCAATTTTCGCATAGCGAGACATATTATCTCTTGACCATGGTGGATTGAAAACGACATTTACTTCTGTTTCCTTCACTTCTGGTAATTCACCTAGCGCGGTTTTAACTTGATCTACAATCATTGGCCCCATTGGACAACCGATAGAAGTAAGCGTCATCGTAACAGTTGCAGTACCTTCTTCCGTCAACTCTACATCATAAACTAAACCTAAATTAACAATATCGACCCCTAGTTCTGGGTCAATTACATTTTCGAGTGCACCCATCATACTATCTTTCATATCTTGATCCATTATAAATCCCCCTTACTACTTTTGTTCATCATAACAAAGTCCTTTCATTATGCCAAATTGTTTGCAAGCCATTTAGTTGCTGCTAATAATCCTTTACGGTTAACTGCATGACCTGCCTTTTTTTCTTTCATAAAAACTAATTGTTCATTCCCATATTGTTTTTCATACTCCTCAATAAAATGAGCGGTTGGCGCAAAAGGAACAATAGCGTCTTTTTCTCCATGCCAAAAAAACAAAGACTTATTTGCAAGTCTCTCCATATGAATGGAAGCATCAAATGTAGATAAGGTATGGAACATATTGTCCTTTTCCTCCGAATTCAAAGGTATCGGAAATCCCTTTTGCTCAATTTGTTCGATTTGGGCTTTTGCTAATTGAACATAACTCGGAGTTCCCATCATTATTGCGGAAGCATGGATCCACGGATAGACAGTTAAGCAACCAAGTGCAGTAATTCCACCCATCGAAGTTCCACCAATACCGATTTTTTGATCGGTCCAATAACCTCTTGTTCTTAGTTCTTCTTTCAATTTTCCTACTTCCTCAATGGAAGTTAGCACCGTTTCCCAAAAGCGAAGACTTATTTCGACTTGATCTAATTTTTCGTCTCTGTCACCGTGTAAATGCGCATCCGGTAAAATTACCCGGCATCCTCTATTTGCTAATTGATAGGCATAATGCAGATTGTGCTCTTTCGCACTATCAAAACCATGTAAAAAGATGACAATAGGAGAATGATTATTTGTTTGATTCGTATAAATATGTAGTAAAGGTATATTACTCCATGATTCCAATTGTACGATCATTCGTAGCCCACCTTTCCTCTTTAATATTATTTTAACAAAGTAATTGGATATGTCCAAAAGACTGTTTCCTTTCATTTTGACGTTTAAACTGGAAAACGATACACTTTAATAGAAGGAAAGGAGAATTTAATATGCAACGACACTTAATTGTTTTAGATTTAGATGGAACTTTATTAACAGATGAGAAGGTAATTTCACATAAAACGAAGAGTATACTACTACAAGCCAAAAGCGAAGGTCATGAAGTAATGATCGCGACTGGTAGACCATATAGATCTAGTGAGATGTATTATAAGGAGCTTGGATTACATACGCCAATCGTCAACTTTAATGGGGCTTTTGTCCATCATCCAACAGATTCTTCCTGGAATACAATTCATAAACCGATTGAACTTCATGTTGTTAAAGAAGTTGTAGAAGCAGTTCAAAGCTATTCTATTAAAAACATGCTTGCAGAAGTGTTAGATGACGTGTACTTACATCATCATGATGAACAAATGATTTCTGCGTTTGCACTAGGAAATCCACATATTACTACTGGCGATTTACGAACTTTCTTGAAAACGGATCCGACAAGCTTACTCATTCATGCAGAGGAAGGTTCTGTAGACTTGGTTCGTAATCATTTACGAGATGTACATGCCGAAGTAATTGACCACCGTCGTTGGGGAGCTCCTTGGGATATAATTGAAATAGTGCGTCATGGCTTAAACAAGGCGGTTGGTTTAGCGCAAGTCTCCGATTATTTAGATATTCCAAAAGAACGAATTATCGCTTTTGGTGATGAAGACAATGATTTAGAAATGATTGACTATGCAGGAATTGGTGTTGCAATGGGGAATGCAATTGCGCCACTTCAAAACATTGCAAATGAAGTTACTTTAACAAATAATGAAGATGGTATTGCAGAATTTTTAATGGACCGATTGAAGTTAAAAAAATTATCGTAATTTAGGAGGATGGACATGAAATTATTTGCTGATAGTGCTAGTGATTTACCTAAATCTTTTTTTGAATTACATAATGTAGAATTGATTCCGCTAAAAGTGCATATAGACAATGACGAATATGAAGATATTATTGGCATTGATTCCAAAGAAGTGTACGCAGCAATTCGCGCTGGAAAACAACCAAAAACTTCTCAAGCTTCTCCAGAACTTTTTTTAACACTATTTGAAGAGCTTGCAAAGACTGGAGAAGAAGGTTTTTATATCGCTCTTTCATCCGCCCTCTCTGGAACTTATAGCACAGCCGTAATGATGAAAGAACAGTTAATGGAGACGTATCCAGACTTAAAGTTAACCATTATCGATTCAAAATGTGCATCCCTTGGAATTGGACTTCTAATAAAAGAGGCAGTTCGTTTAAGAGATGAAGGAATGAGTTTGTCCATGATGGAAGAGAAAGTTAGATTTTCTGCTATGCATATGGAGCATCTTTTCACAGTGGAAGATTTAGACTATATGGCTCGTGGTGGAAGAGTTTCTAAAGCAAGTGCATTTATTGGAGGACTACTCAACATTAAACCGCTTCTTCATGTCGAAGAAGGTAAACTTGTCCCAATCGAAAAAATACGCGGACGCAAAAAAGTGATTAAAAGAATGATAGATGTTATGGGAGAACGTGCCGATCGTTTAGAAGAACAAAATATCGCAATTAGTCACGGGGATGACGAAGCAACAGCACTTGAACTAAAACAATTAATAGAAGAACGATATCATCCAAAAAGCATTGAAATTCATCTGATTGGCTCCACTGTTGGAGCACATGCGGGTCCAGATACTTTGGCCTTATTCTTTTTAAATAAATTATCTTAAAACTTACCTTTTAAAACTTTATGGCTGAAATTCTATTAATTTATAGAATTTCGGTTATTTTTATTCAGCTGAATAATTCTGTCACTTCTCCTCATAATAACAAATACGTGAAGAAATTCACGAATCTTTTATGGTTTGGAGTGTAATTATGGGAATATTAAGCGGTAATCCGAGTGATGAACCATTGCATTACGGTGAAGTATTTGGGATTTGGACAAATCTAGCTACTAACAATGGGCTAATAGCAGCTTATCAAACGTTTTTCAATCATACAGGTGATGATGACCTAAAAAAAATAATTGAAGAAGCAGTACAATGCATGGAAGATGAAAGCAAGCAACTAGAAAAAATATTAAAAGTGAATGCAGTTGGACTTCCTCCTGCACCACCTGCTCGTCCCGTAGCACGACTGGAAGATATTCCCGTTGGCGCTCGATTCAATGATCCAGAAATTTGTGCAGCACTTTCTATGGATGTGGCTGCAGGTTTGGTTGCATGTAGCCAAGCGATGGGTATGTCAATACGAGAGGATATAGGAATGATGTATGGACAATTTCATACGAGTAAAGCACAACTAGGTGCGAAGTTGCTAAAGTTAAGTAAAAGTAAGGGATGGTTAGTACCTCCTCCGCTTCATGTAGACTTTCCAGAAAAACATTAACGAGAAAATGAGCTGACTCAAGTATTAGTCAGCTCATTTTCCACTTTTATTCCTTTACTTCGCGTCTTTTTTGTTTTCCTTTTTTCCATACGATAACTAAAAATAAGATAAATAAAAGATATGCTACACACATTGCAACTATATACGCTGTATTTAAGCCTTTGCGGTCGGTTACTTGATAAATTTCGACGAGCTCACGATCTAGTACTAATCTATATTGCCCATCATCGTCTGGACGAACTATATCAGATTCGAATATTCCTCGAAGTTCTTTATTTTCCCCCACGACATCACTCGATAAGTCGATTCGTTGCGTAGCACTTGTATTGTTCACAACTACAATAAACGTTTCTTTATCTGAATAACGTTTAAATACAATATAACCGTTCTCGTTTTTCAACAGTTCTGTTTTACCTGTACGAAGTGTTTCCGATTTATTGCGAATAGAATTGATATCTTTTAAATAATTTGTAATATCTTCATCCACTCGAAAGTTCATCACTTGATGGCTTTCTTGAGGGATTTGTCCATTCATAGCGATTTCCGTACCATAACTCATATATGGCACTCCGGACATGGCAAGAATTGCACCCATTGCTGTTTTAATGCGCGTTGGAGGGAACATATTCTCAAGCGCACTAAAGTAAGTAAATCTCTCTGTATTCAATTGATCAATCATTAGTAAATCATTATCATTTGTAGAAGCAATTCCTTCTGAAGGTAAATCCGTATTTTTAAATGCTTCTCTAAAATCCACGAGTAATTGATTGGAATAATGTGTATCAAAGTTTGCATCTGATTCTTCTAAAGCAATAGCATACATTGGATTACGTACTTCTTTAATATCAGCAATCATTTCATTAAGAAATGAAGTAGGTGCACCTTCTAATTCGGAAAATTTTACGCCATCAATTTCATACTTTTTGGCAAAATCCACTATCGTTTTCTCTAATTCATGCTGTACTTCTGGATTAGCGAGGTCTACTTGCATTACACCATTTTCAGTTTTGACAATCCAATCTTTTTTCTTAGGATCCATATTCCAAATATGGTTTTCACTAAAATTATTCAACGGGAATCCTACGACAATTTTCATCCCTTTTTTATGCGCTACTTTTATAAGCTCTTGAAACTCTTCTGGCGTTCCAAATCTTTTTTCAATCTCATTAAAATCTAGAACACGCTTTCCATCATATGTGTCAGTAGCAAAAACTGGTCCAATTGAGATGATTGTAAATCCCATATCTTTAATATGATCCATCTTCTCTACAATTCCAAGAAAATCTCCCCCAGCAAATGCATTTGGGTCTTGGGCATTGACATTAATATCATTCGAAACTACCTTATTAAAATAACGGTCCACATATAAATCGTAAATACTCTCGTTATGTATAGAAACATTTGCCTCAGCATTCGTCTCTTTAGTCGTTGTTAACCAAAGTCCACTTATTAATAACGCGGCCACAAACCACTTTTTAACGTTCACGTAAAATCCTCCTCTATTTAGAAAAGCGACACACACATTTATTGTTCCGAAATTCCCCGGGACAGCTTGTATCTGAAGCTAGACACACAATTAGAACATATCAACGTTATTTTATCAAAGCTACATTTTAATCGCTATTGTTTAAGCACGAAAGTCCAAAATATTACTTCTAATTAGTCCAAACTGTGTCATCTTGCAAGTATAATTCGTCGCTATAAACACCTTCAATTTTTATAAACTCCTAAAGCAAGTCTATCTACCCCTAAATGGATGGCATCTGCCCCTACAAAATCCATTTGCCCATTAAACATGTCTATAAGCCCATAAAGCAAGTCTATCCACCCCTAATCGGATGGCATCTGCCCCTACAAAATCCATCTGCCCATTAAACGTGGCTATAAGCCCATAAAGCAAGTCTATCCACCCCTAATCGGATGGCATCTGCCCCTACAAAATCCATCTGCCCATAAAACATGTCTATAAGCCCATAAAGCAAGTCTATCCACCCCTAATCGGATGGCATCTGCCCCTACAAAATCCATTTGCCCATAAAACATGTCTATAAGCCCATAAAGCAAGTCTATCTGCCCCTAATCGGATGGCATCTGCCCCTACAAAATCCATTTGCCCATAAAACATGTCTATAAGCCCATAAAGCAAGTCTATCTGCCCCTACCAATACCACAAGCCCATAAGTAGTCTCTTTCAAAATTGGAAAAGCCACCATTTATTTTGGTGGCTTTTCCGAATTACCATACTGATTAATGATACTTTTATGTACATCATCCAGTTCATTTCTAATAGAATGGGACGTTTGTTGTCTTGAGAGGAATAATGAAGCGATAACAAATACTAACATCAACAATAGGATGAATATGAGTAAGGATATACCTAACATTTGTCCGCTCCCTGCTTTTCATTCTTTATTTTCAAAATTATCATTGTTATTATGAAATGAAAAGGAGCTTTCCCTAGTCGGTGAAAGCCCCCCTCATTTATGGTGCTTCTGCGCAAAGCTCGTCGCATAAAATAAAAGCGGACAGAGCCGACTTTATTTTACGCTAAGAAATGAATGCCCATTGGTAATTTGAATCCTAGGAATAGAGCGATTAAGAAGAAAACGAAAAATAGTACGACAAACAATGTGAACGGTTTTCCTTTTTTCTTTTTCACTAATGACATTTCCATCATCCCAATGACAAGAATACCAGCTAAAAGTTTGAAGCCGTATAGCATTCCTTGGCCAAAGTCCATGCCTTTAATGAATAATGCAACACCTGAAACAATTACCAAAATATAAAATACACGTAGAATCATGTGAATTACTTTTGGATTAGCCATTGCTAGTGCAACAAAAAACAAAATGATTGCGATTACCCATGTTGTAATGTGTAAATCTGTTCTTGCTAAAAAGTCCATTTATTTCACCTCAATCGTTTACTTTACATATCTATCTTACCATTTCAGCTAGTATTTTACTCGAATTTGTTCACTAGAGTACCAATTCCTTCAATAGAAATTTTCACAATATCGCCTGATTTTAAAAATTTAGGTGGATTAAATCCATTCCCCACCCCTGCAGGAGTTCCAGTTAATATTATATCACCTGGCTCTAATGTGACCGTTTTTGAAATGTCCGCAATAATCTGCTCGACTGAAAAGACCATATCTGATGTCTTTCCATTTTGACGGATTTCATCGTTCACTTTCGTTACAACGGTTAATTCTTGTGGGTTAGGTATTTCATCTTTTGTTACAACATAGGGGCCAAGTGGACATGAGCCTTCTAAGCTTTTTCCTAAGAAATATTGTTGATGTCTGTTTTGAATATCACGAGCAGTTAAATCATTGGCAATTGTATAGCCAAATATATAGTCATATGCTAGTTTTGACGGAATATCTTTTCCTTTTTTACCGATTACAATCGCAAGCTCTCCTTCGTAATCATAGGAAGAGGTTTTATCTGCATGTACAGAAAGTGTTTGCTCATCTGCTGCAATAGCAGTTGGTGACTTAGTGAATACGACAAAGGAATTCGCTGCTCCACCCATTTCTTTTGCATGATCGGCGTAGTTTTTACCAACTGCCATAATATTTTTAGGAGTTCGGGGAATGGGTGATAACCATTCAATTTCCGTAAATGAATGTTTGAAGCTATTGGGATTTTCACTTTTTAGAGCTGCTTCGACTAATTTTCTAATTTGTTCAATGAAATCAATACCAAGACCTACTCCTTCTACAATTGTACGTGGAAAGCTTGGCAATACTTGAAGGGTCTCTTGAATTCTTAGTACATCCCATACTGCTTCTTCTTTTTTTACTTTTGGTCCAAAGTAAATTCCATCATTTAATCGGTATGATAATAATTTCATCTTGTCGACACTCCTTCAAATTGTTTTGACTCCTATTCTTAGTGTATTACAAATTGACTTTCTTTTCACCTTTTTTCGACAACTATCAAAAAAAGTGCAAGTACCCATTAAAAACACCTTACTTTCACGATTTACTGAGTGCTTTGGACGAAACATTAGCTACACTATAAACGAGAGTTTTTTTTTTTGATGGAGAAGTGATTGCGTCACTTCTCCATCAACTTTTTCGGTAATCTTGTGGCAGATGTTTGTCCGTCGCCCTCTTGGAATGTGTAGAGGCATGGTGCATAAGGTTTGGATAATGAGAGATTAGATTAGATTAGATTAGATTCCATCCTATTCTTTTAAAAGCGGACGAAGAGTCAATTTCGTCCGCTTAAGCCTTCTTTTTAAATAGAAGCTATCTATTTTTTCTCTTGTTCCCCCTACTCTAATCATCTGCCAACTGATTCATGTACACTGTGAACCGTAAAAGTAAAAAACATTCAAAATCAATCCCCTGTAAAAATTAAAGGCATCAACAATAACCTAAATAGAAGTTTTTTCTTTCTTAGAAGCGGGATAAGTCAGTTTTCTCCACAATGCCTCTACAGGACCCTGTTTAAATTTCATAAACCACAATTCTGCAAATACCAGTTGTAATACATATATACCAATGGCCATCCAAGTTCCTGTTTGAATATCTACCTTTCCATATAAACCAAATCCGTATGAATAGAAAATGGTCGTAGCGATAATCGATTGCATCAGATAGATAGTCATCGACATACGTCCTGCTTTTGCAAAAGGAGAAAGTAATTTTTGCATAACAGGGACAGTGCAAATCAGGGCAATGATTCCTGCGTACGCGATTGCTTGTAAAGGTCCACCAAAAGTATCCTGGAATGAAACGGTAAGCATATTTGCTTCGGTTAAATAAGGAATCCATTTAATAGCAGTTCCACTGATTAGCGTAATGAGGGTCGTTACAATCCAAAATACTTTTAATTCACGTGTTCGTTCGATTAACTTAAGCTTTGCAGCAGCTGCTCCTATCAGCAAAAACGGCACAATCGTAAATAGCATGACGATAATAATTGCTCCATTTTGAGTCATATATAACCAATCATCTAAGCGTTGCCAAAAAATGTCGACCCACGAACCATGTGCATAAGCAGCAACAGAAGATTCAATCTCTTGAATACCTGTATAAATGATGACACTATTCGGATCGGCTTTTGTAATTAAATACATTAATCCGTGAAATAGGCCATTTGGCAGCAAAAATAAAACCGCACTAATAAAAAACAACCAAATTGGCTTTAAACGAATCATGACTAACAGGACAAAACCTGCAAGCGCATAAGTTATTAAAATATCTCCCGACCAAATAAGAAACGCGTGAACGCATCCAATTAAAAGAAGTACCGAAAGTCTTCGTATTGCTAACTTCGCAAAGGAAGTACCTCTCTCCTGTGTTTTCATAAACTGCATGGAAAGTCCGTATCCAAATAACATCGCAAATAACGGATATACACTGCCTTGTACGAAAATATCAATCCACTTAAACGTTTCATGATCACCTGGAAAGTGGTACCATGTATACGGATTAAAATAAATATACGGTGAATGAAAAAACAGCATATTGACGATAAAAATACCTAAAAGCGCAAAGCCTCTCATCACATCAATCGAAATAACTCGTTCTTTCACCTCTGTTGGACGAATCAACAATTTTTTTCCTCCTAGATTGTAACCGTTTTGTCGATATCAAATAAATAAAGTACTTTCTCTTTTATCTCGATTTTCATAATAGCTTCGATTGCTTGTGCATAAAGCGATAGTTGAATAGTGTATCGTTTTTTCATCTCTTCTATTAAATGAGTTTCATTTGCTAGTAAATGTTGCACACGGTCAGTCTTGTAATCAAGTAATACCCATCGCCCGTCCTCTTCTAAAAATAAGCAGTCCACTACCCCTTGAATTATTTGGCTATCACCGTCATCATCTTTTAAAGAGTAGGTGAACGGAAACTCACGCATAATTTCTTGCGCTTTTTTTAGTCGCCCTGCTATTTCAGAATGAAAGAATGGGACCATTTTCTTTGGATCAATTGCCTCTTGTTCTGCTTTTGTTAATATTTCACGTTGGACAAGCGTTTCCGCAAAAGTTTCTACTTGCTCCTCCGTTTTTATTTCACTTAGATCCACATTTTGCATAAACGCATGAACTGCTGTACCAGCCTCTGCTCCTGTTAGTTTTGCTTGTTGAAGGAAGAAAGGCCGTGTTGCAATTGAAGGCATTTTCTTCGCGGGATTATCCAATTGGAAATAATCTTGATCTTCTCTTGCCTCTAATTGCTGTATTTTCTTTATTTCACTAACAGCTTGTTTTGAACGTTTATGTGTCGAAAGTTCAAAAGGATAAGGAGTATCAAAACGAGCTTTTATAATTGGTAAGGAAGGCAAGCTATCTTTCACTAATAATGCATCAAATGGTATTTTTTCTGTCGCTTCTACTTCCTTACGCAGTTTCAATTCGTCTATGCATGTTGCAACAATTTTCCACTTCGATTCACTTTCTACAACATTCACTTCTATTACATCTGCTATTTGTTTGTAGTCCGCATGTCTCGCGATTGCCGGACCAATCCAATCTAAATAACTTTTTGCTTTTGCACGCATATATCCAGGCAACATTTCATCTGCTAAAACGGATTGAGCATCTTCCCATTTCGAAAGTGTTTTAGCTAAATCTTTTATAGAGGCGGTAAGGATTAAATGCTCTTTCGCTCTAGTCATCGCAACATATAAGACACGCATTTCTTCAGCTTTTAACTCCATTTGTTTCTTTTCTTTCATCGCCAAGAATGGCAAGGAAGTAAAGGAAATGCGTTTGTCCGGGTCGATTGCTTTTACTGCAAGTCCGAACGACTGATCAAATAAATAAGCTTCGTTAAAGTCCATTTGGTTAAATGGTCTTCCCATTCCTCCAAGGAAAACGACAGGAAACTCCAATCCTTTGGAAGAGTGAATCGTCATCAAACGCACAACATTTTCTTTTTCACTAATAGCACGTGCTGCTCCCAAATCATCACCACGTTTTCGCATACGATCGATAAAACGTAAAAAGCGAAATAGTCCTCTAAAAGAAGTCTTCTCATAATCTACTGCGCGGTCATGTAGTATACGTAGATTAGCTTGACGCTGTTTTCCGTTTGGCATAGATCCTACCATTTCATAATAACTCGAATCCAAATAAATTCGCCAAATCAAATCAGCAAGCGAACCTCTTCTACTTAGATTTCGCCAATCTTCAAACTGCAGGACAAAACGTTGCAGCTTCTCTTCTGTTTCCGCTGACATCCCACCTCTTCCAGTAGCAATATATAATTTTAATGCGGCATAAAAAGGTTCTTTCGGAGCAGCTAAATGAATAAGTGCCAATTCAGACTCCGTTAATCCGACGAAAGGCGAACGCAGAACAGCAGCTAACGAAATATCTTGGTAAGGATTATCAATTGTTCGAAGGGTATGGAGCATAATAAGTACTTCAATTGCTTCAAAATAACCTTTCGATAACTCGGCATATAAAGGAATTCCCGCTTCTTTAAATTGATCCGTTACTTCTTGAGACCAAGTCATCGAGCGCATTAAGATGACAATATCACTATATTGAATAGGACGAGTTGTTTTCTTCCAAGGATCGTAAACAGTTGTTCCTGTCTCCATCATTTCTTTAATTTTTGAAATGATATAACGAGCTTCTGCTTGTGATTTTTTTAACTCTTCTTCTGCGATTACTGCTTCATCTTCCGAATCTTCTGCACTACCGTCCTCTACTTCATATAATAGCGCAAGTTCAACAGTTGCTTCACTTTCATCATAGGGTGCTTGGGGTTTTAATGAAGCAGCATCATCATAATTTATTTCCCCTACACTTTCACCCATGATTTGCTGGAAAATATAATTCGTAGCATGTAACACTTCTTTTCGACTTCTAAAGTTTGCGTTTAAATCAATCTTCACACCTGAACCAATGGGCATTTCGTTAAATAGAAGATACTTTCCTAAAAAGAGCATCGGTTCTGCTAAACGAAAACGATAAATGGATTGTTTCACATCACCAACCATGAACATATTGCCCGTCTGCTCGTCCCCACTTTTAACGAATTGCAAAATAGTTTCTTGCAGTCTATTTGTATCTTGGTATTCATCTACTAATACTTCTTTGAAACGATTTTGATACTCTTTTGCGATCTCTGATGGAACTAACTCGCCATTCTCTTCGCGAACACTTAATATTTCTAAAGCATAATGCTCTAAATCGGAAAAGTCGACCAGTCCTTTATCGTTTTTAGCAGAAGAATATCTCTCTCCATAAGTAACTGCTAAATCGACCAAAGTTTTGAGTTGTGGGGCCATGAGTCTCATTTCCTCTAATAATCGTTCGGGCGTTCTTGTGAAAAAATTCTCTTTTAATTCGTTGACAATTTTTTTTACTTTCATTCGTTTATCTGTCGCTTGTTTTTTCAGTGTTTCGTCACAGGAATCTTTTTTGATGGTAGCAGCTTTTCCCCATGACAAGCTTTGAAAATAATGAAACACATCTCGCCAAGACTCATTTTTCATCAACGAAATCGCTTCTTGTATCATGAGTTGGTCTTTCATTGCTGTTTCTGCTAAGGGGGCAGGTCCATTCGGTAGATTCGTTAGCTTACGAATTTCTTCCGTCACCGCAATCGCTTCTTCCAACTGATGAACAATCGATAGCTTTAATGGATCAATAAATGGAAGCTTATCAATCGAAGCATCTTCGCTTAAATTATACGCTTTTGGAATTGCAAGTAACCACTTCTTTGGTTCTGGATGCACCCGTGCATACGTATATAACTTTTCAATCATCGTCTCAATCGACTGGTCATCACGGTCAGATGTAAAACTATCCGATAGTCGATACATTGGTTCTGGGTTTTCTACATGATAAGCTTCTTCCAATACTTCTGCTAAAATATCATCACGCATTAATGCTGCTTCGGTCTCATTTGCAATTCGGAATCCTGGATCAATCGTCAGCATATAAGCGTACTGGCGGACGATATTTAAACAAAATGAATGGAGCGTAGAAATTTGCGCTTTATTTAACAGACTCAACTGTTTACGAAGATGCGCAGATGATGGATCCAGTGCAATTGCTTTTTCTAATGCCTCACCCATTCGGTGACGCATTTCAGCGGCTGACGCATTAGTAAATGTCACGACGAGTAATTCGTCGACGTTTATCGGATTATCTTTGGCAATTACTTTTTGAATAAGGCGATCGATTAAAACGGCTGTTTTACCAGAACCAGCTGCTGCAGAAACAAGTACATCTGAACCACTAGCCCAAATAGCCTTCCACTGTGCAGGAGTCCATGTTAAATCTTCTGGCATATTAGGAATGTTCACTTGTACCCATCTCCCCTCTTATTTTTTCCGTCACTATTTCTGGTTGTTCTACTTTCAATTGACGTATTGGTTGGTCAGGATCTTGTGGATCAAACTGACATACACTGCGATACGAACAATACGTACAAGGCATTTTGTCTTTTAAACGATATGGATAAACACGAGTGTCTCCTGCATTCATCCCATTTCCAGCCTGTTCATGTTTTTTTCGTACGAATGATTGGAGCAGTTTCATATCTCCTTGGTCCACTACTTTCGATGACGCTTTTGATAAGTTTCCATCTTTATTCATTCGTACTGGAATTACTTTGGAAAAACCTTCTATTTGTTCATCCATTTCCATAATGACTTCTGGTTCATCTAGTAACAAGCCATTCATTTTATACGATTTATAAATAGCATCCTCTAACTCTGCTTCTGCCATTTCCTTTTTCGATTGAATAAAAGGATTATGCAGATGTACATATAAAACTCCTGCAGGTTGTGCTTCTTCTTGCAACCAAATTGGCGCATTTTCTATCGCAACATCTAAATACGTTAACATTTGAAGGGATAAACCATGATATACTTCGTTCAAATCAATGCCTTTTCGAGAAGATTTATAATCCACGATTCGTACGAACATATTACCGTTCACATTCGCTGCGTCTACTCGGTCAATTCTTCCACGCAACTGCATTTTTCTGTCATGCTTAAGGCCAATTTCTAAAGCGGGTAAAGCTTCACCAGGACCAAATCCTGCTTCCACTGCAATAGGAACGAATCCGGATACATTGGAATGTTTACTTAATGCAATGAGTGTAGAAGCGACAATTTGCTCTAGTTTTCGTTGGATATAACGATAGCGATTCGTACTTAACAATAACTGGTGGACAAAGATCGGTACAATATGATCGACTGCTTGTTTAGCAAGTTGCATACACTGCGCTTTCGAAAGCTCGCCCCATATTAGATTTAAACGATTTGTTTCATCCGAAATCCATTTTAATGCAGCATGAAATAAATCACCCATTGCAGGTGCTTCTAAACGGTATTCTGCACGTTCCTCTAACTTTAATCCGTAGGCAGCAAAATGCGCAAAGGGACAACTATAATATTTTTCTACGCGTGATACGCTAGAGATCATCGTTTCACCATAAAGAGCGGATGTCATATTCTGCGTAAGTCTTTCGGTTTTATTGCCATGAATAAGTGGCTTTACAATTCTATTCAATAATTGCGACCAGTAAGGGTCATCCATATAATAGCGATAAACAGATTGCCAAACTTCAGCTAGTTCTCCTGTCTCCAGCGCTCCCCTTAGTTGCATGACGACATAAGGTAAAGTAGTTCTGGGGTGACTGATGGTAGATAAATCAAAAACCGTCTCCGTAGAATCACTCGGATCCATTACTGCTAGTTTGACTTGGACATTTCCTACCATTTGCTGAAGTTTTTTTATATACATGGAAGGAAGCATTGCTTTCCCTTCACTATCTGCAATTGGATAAGACACATATAAATAATCGGATGCAGCGGTAAATGCTTTATATACTAAATAGTTTTCATCCAGCAAACGCATTTTGGAGGTGGGAGCTAGCTCAAAGCCAATTTGAGCGAACCATTCGCGTTCTGTGTCTGAGAGCAGCCCTTCATGATCCATTCTTTTTGGATAAACACCGTCATTTACCCCGAGAACAAAAACAGCCTTTATATCCGTAATTCTTGCTATATCTAAATTTGCGACAACTACTTGGTCAACTGTCGGTGGAATTCGAGAAAAGGTTAACTGGTCATATCCTTCTTCTAAAATTTTCGAAGCTTCTTCGAGTGTCATTTCTTTTTCCCCAAACATTAAAACGAATTGATCTAGTACATTAATCCATTCATTCCATGCTTGCTCATGTTCTGTGGCGAGTAATAGTTGCCCTTCTTCCTCTTCTGTTTCCTTTAAGATTTGTAACTTGTCGTAAACTTGCAATGTGTCCATAAATGTAAATAAGGCTGTCGCAATTTCAATTCCCGTCTTACTTCCTTCTAGCTTTTCTGCCAGTGTTTTTAAGGGATTCACTACTAAATCTCTAACTGTATGAATATCTGCTTGAATACTTAACTCTTCATCCGTTTGAACTTTCGAATAAAATTCAAGGCCACGGTATTTTTTATATATCCAGCGTCGGTCATCGAACCATCTGTCTCCGTATATACCGAAGGACAGAACAAAATTTTCTAATCGATCCGCCCTTTCTCTCCAGGCCCTTTTGGAAGCATTTAGTGGGAAAAACAAATCCGTTTTAATTGCCCGGAACATCGGCTCATACTTCCAATCGGTTCGAATGATTTCCAAAACAGAACGACTTAATTCGATTAGTGGATGATGTAACATCGTTTTTTTCTGGCTAATAAACACAGGAATATCATATTGCGCAAAAATAGTTTCGATTAGTCCTTCGTAAGCTTCCGCTTCTCGATGTAAAATCGCCATTTCTTTATAACGAATATCCTTTTGTTGCATAAGCGCTCGTATATTCCGTGCTACTGCGTGAACTTCTGCACGTCGATTTGCTGCTTCTGTTAGTTGGAGATTACCTTCTGTAAGAATTTCTTGAGGTGGAAGCTTATCGAAGTCTACTTCGATATGGGCTAATTCTTTCGAAACAAAACGTTTTTGATTTGTTTGATGCACGGTCGCTTCTACATCCACTTTTTCTGTGCTTGCAATATCTAATAGTCTATTACAAGTAGTGGCAGGTTGATAAAATAAGGACTGCTCATCCAGTGCATCCGCAAGTGATTCCATGGGAAGTGCTATCGTAATGCGTTTTACTTTTTTCATTAATTCTTGAATTATTTCCAGTTCTCTCGTTGTAAAAGAAGTGAATCCATCAATATAAATCTCCGTCGTTTCGAGCAGCGAGGAGTCTTTAATTTTCTGTGCGAGTATTGATAAATACCCTTCTCCGTCTATATAGCTTGTTCCCAATTTTTGCTCCATCAAATCGAGCATCATGACTAAATCAGACGACTTATCCACTAATGTTTTTGGAGCTTGCACATTTTCTAAATCTCTCAGTACATTGGACATCGTTTCATAATCTAAACAGTATCGGTTAAATTCCTTCAAAAGTACTTCAATTTGATCTGTGAATCCTCGTTTTGTTGCTGCTCGTTTAAATAGTTTGAATTGATCTTTATTTTCTTCTAGCAAGCTTCGGATAAGCATTCGATAACCAAACCCGCTAATTTCCTCTTTGGCAATGCCTCCTGTTTCCTGCAAAACTCGCCAAGCTAACCGTTTAAATGTCGTTACTTGTGCCCGTATTAAACCCGCAAGCCCTGAATCTGCTGCAAGTTTAAACTCACTAGAGAATGACATTTGGTCAGGTACAATATAAAATAAAGGATTTCCAATAGGTGCCGCCTGTAAAGTATCAATTATTTCCTGTTGCATGAACTTTGTTTTACCGGTTCCCGATCGTCCGCTTACAATTCTTAATGACAAATTCGCACCTACTTTCTTGAAATAAAAAAACGAATAATTCCTTCCCTCTATTGTACAAAACATCCAGTAGAGTGGGAAATTATTCGAAATTTAAATTTAGTATCGCTCTAGAAACAGAGCTATATATATTATTTTTCATAAGAAAAAAGCAAGATTCCTATAAGTGCATGCTGTCTTTACTATTTCAAAAGTGCTTTGGGCGAAACATCGGCTACACTTTTTTCGGTAATCTTGTGTCGGATGTTTGTCCGGCGCCTTCTTGAAATATGTAGAAACATGGTGCGTAAGGTTTGGTTAATGAGAGAATAAATCCTTTCCTATTCTTTAAAAAGCGGACGAAGATGCAATTTCGTCCGCTCTGTGCTTCCTTATCAATAGATGCTGCCTATTTTTCTCAAATTCCACAGGATTACTGGTATTATTAAGTTTAAATGCTCAACTAAAAAGTTAAAAATTGTCATAGAGCAACTAATTGTGAGGCGAAAGCTACAGATTCTAAACTGAAAGCAACAAAATCCTTGAAGAAAGCAACCAATTTTATCGTGAAAGCAACCATTTCTCTATATAAAGAGTTAACTTTATGTGGGATAGCACAAATCAGCGTTAGAAAATTGTGTGAAACTAAAAACACAATGAACACGGTATTTCATATACTTTCTTAACCTTTAAAAAAACTCAACTAATGTCACCTTTTTGTTCGACTTTCCCCGTGAATAGAGATAAAGTCTGCTTCTACTTTGTTGTTTATTCTTTTTTCTACACTCTTTCCTACAAACCAAAGAATAACGATAATTAGGGCTACTATTATCGTTCTGATCGGCTGGGTTACGAGCGCTTTTATGTCTGACCCGATGAAACTAACTACTAAGATCATGATTAATTTACCTAATGTGACCGTCCATAAGTACGTTTTCTTTTTTATGTTAGACAATCCAGCAACTATATTAATAAGTGCGGATGGAGTAAAAGGAAAGCAAATGAGTAAAAACAGTGGCCCAAAACCATTTCTCTCAACCCATAATATTAACTTCTGAATTCTTTCATGCTTAGTAATAAAACCTAATGCTCTTGCTCGTCCATATTTTCGGATCACTAAAAATACCGTATAAGCCCCTGCAGCAGATCCTATCCAAGACAATAAAAACCCCAATAATATTCCGTATGCATTGACATTCGCTATGATAAAAACAACTAATGGCAAAAAAGGTAAAAAAGCTTCTATGAAAGGTAGAAGAAAGCCTATCAAAGGTCCAAGTGCTCGGTAATCTTGTGTCAAATTAGTCAATGTTTCAAATGAAAACCAGCTAGGCATGATGACTCTCCTCTATGATATAAATAAGTAATTCTTCCTTTTTACATTAGGTGGAAATGAAACTTGTTTGAAAACGCTTTTCGTTCTTTTTATGTATATTTATACTATTCCCAATTTTCGTATGTATAAAACTTTAGATATATAGTATAATTTGTTCATTCGAATTTTAAAAGGGGTTTAAGGCTTATTATGAATAATAATTCATTTGTAAAAGGTTTAAGAGCAGGGATTAGTATTGCAATTGGCTACTTCCCTGTTGCATTAACATTTGGTTTATTAGCAAAAACGACTGGGCTTTCCATTGTGGAAGCAACTGCAATGAGTATTTTTGTATTTGCCGGGGCATCCCAATATATGTCGTTAACACTTATTTCAAATGGCGTGGATCCTATTTTAATCGTTTTAAATACATTTGTCGTCAACATTCGTCACTTCTTAATGACGGCTGCGCTGAATGAAAAGATGCATAGCGAAAAAAGATGGGTTAAAGGAATTTATGCTTTTGGGATAACGGATGAATCTTTTTCCGTATTAGCAACACAGAAAGATGAGAAAGTACGAACTTCTTTTGCCTTTGGTGTTGCCTTAATTGGCTATAGCAGCTGGGTTTTATTTACCGCTATTGGACATATCATAGGAGCTAACCTACCAGCCTTTTTACAAGCAGCTATGTCAATTGCTTTATACGCCATGTTCGTAGGGTTACTAGTCCCTTCTATGCGCGGTAATCGAAAAGTAGTGCTGCTGGCGCTATTTGCTGCCAGTATAAACGGCTTTTTTTATTGGACAGGTTTATTATCAACAGGATGGGCTATATTAGTCGCTACGCTTGCATCTTCTATTGTTGTAGAAATTATTTATTCAAGACGAAGCCTAGGTTTGCCGGAAGGAGCTTAAACGAATGGGTGCTTGGTATTGGTGGACGATATTTGGAATGGCGTTAGTTACATATATCCCTAGGGTTTTCCCACTCACTTTTTTGGAAGGTAAAAAATTACCCCCTGTTATTTCGGGTGTATTAAGTAATATTCCATTTGCAGTCCTAGGGGCGTTAATTTTCCCAGCTATTTTATATGTGCAACAAGGGAATTTATTATTTGGAGTTATTGGAGCAGTTGTCGCATTCACACTAGCCATTATTTCTACAAATGTAATGGTCGTTGTGCTAGGAACAATTGGCGTTTTAGCAGTTTATAGTCTATTGTTTTGACGCATTTTTGAGTATTGTAGATACATAGGTTCTAGCTGTAAAAAAATCCGCTCTCTTATTTTAAGAGGCGGATTCTTTTTTATTTCTCATATGGGTGACGTACCAAAATCCTATTGTTAAAGATGCGGCATCTATCATGTAGATCCACCATCTATGCGTGTAGCCAGCATAGACCGAGGTTGCGAATAGTGCAACAGTCAAGATTAATGCGACATAATGATTAAATGTAATTCGTGTAAATAATAGGACAAGCAGTGCTGGAGAAAAAATGGCTAATATTATTTGTGTTAATACCGATAATGATTCCATAATTCCTCCTACCTAACTAATAGTAAGCCTAGTCGATAATGGTCATGTTTGAACAATATATGTTGCCGCAAACGTAGTTCTCCGGCCACATCAACTATTTCTAAGCGGCAGTGAGCTGCATTAATTTGAACGGCTTCATAAAGTTCGTTTTCGTTCGTCACTTTGTGCCCGTTTACTTTAACAATACATTCACCGATGAGAAGTCCCATTTTCTCTGCTGGTGAATCTTCTAAAACACCTGCAATCATCACGCCTTTAGACTGCGCAGAAACAGCAAAAGTTCCGGACGTTTCTTTTTTATAGGCAATATATGAAAGTAATAATCTAGCAATAACCCCGATGATTAAAGCAACTCCACTAATAAGCGGCATAAAATACCCTACTGCCGCTATAACTAGGATTATTATCCCTAATTGCCAAACTTGTTTTCCATAGCGAGGGAAAAACTCCACTGCCAATGCTCTTCTGCTTTTTTGCTGGAATCCAATGACAAATGGAAATAAAATCAGTGAAAATGTTGATTCTCCCAATCTAAATTGCGGCCAATATGGGAGATAGGTAGAAATGACTTCTCCAGGTACAACTAGTAAAACAGGTAATAACCACAATCGTTTCGTTACATATTCAATTGCTTCGCTACCTCTTGCTGTTTTCACTAGTTTCGGAGAGGCATTTGCTGCTCCGTTCTTTTGTATAAGAATACCTTCCACAATTAATAACAAGCCAGCTAAAATTGCTATTGGAACAACTGCTTCTTGCATAATATTAAATCCAGTAAAATTCCATGAAGAAATATGAAAAGACCAATCGTACCTATTCATCACATACAATGTAACAGCTCCAAGTGCCATCGCATAAATGGCAGAACCAAGTTGGTACACAAATAGTAATATAAATAAAATCATCCACGCACTATAACTAAATAACCAAGAAGATGGAACGACAAGACCTATCGCTACACTAAGAACAGAAAGGATTATTGCCCATACATACCCATCGAGTAAATGCTTGAACTCTGTCCAACCCCATAATATTCTAGTGCGGAAATGTTTTCTTTCTCTCTTCACACGAAAATAACCAATTAATATAGAAAAAAGAAGCGTAATATATACTGCAGGATGTAGAAAAAATACTCCTATTCCTTTAGCCAAATCGATCAAAATATCCTCCACTATACGCACCCCCCTCTCTTACAGACTATCCATTCTATTATTGTAACAAAAGGGAGGGACTTTGCGTATAGGATTTTAGAATAATCTTATTTTTTCAAGCCATGAATTAAATAACTTATTCCCATCTGTAATTGTTTATCGTTTTCTTTTCGATCTTTATAGTCACTAATTTTTTTAGAAAGTGACTGGAAGAATACATCATCTATTTCTTTATTAGATTCTAATTTACTTTCTTCACGGTATTTTTCTACTGCCTTCATCGTATCTTCATCAAAATAACCATCTCTTCGAACAATATTATATCCTAAAGCAGCTAGTATATTTTGAACGTACTTTATTTCTTCTCCATAATCTCCCACTCTAAATTCTCCATGTGGATATTTAACATCCATCGTGTACAATTCATTTGGCTCTACTTTCAAGTCTGCTTGAATTCCTTTGTGATGAATCCATTCCTGCTTTGGTGTAAGCCATTTATGCGTGGAAATTTTTAGTTTGCCCCCATTGGAAAGAGGATGTGTTTCTTGTACAGTGCCTTTGCCATAGCTTGTTTCTCCAACGATCATCGCACGTCTATTATCTTTTAATGCTCCAGCTAAAACTTCACTAGCAGAAGCACTGTTACCATTTTGCAATAATACGGCAGGAATTTTATTCAAATAAGGCTTTTCCTTACTTTCCGTGTTCAGCATCTCAAGCACCCCATTTGGATCTTGCATATAAGCAAACGTCTTCCCATTTTCAAGTAACGTACTAACAATGGTAGACACGCTAAACAAATAACCTCCTGGATTTCCTCTTACATCTATAAGAAGACCATCTATTCCTCTATCCACTAATGCTTTTGTTTGTGTTTTCCATTCCTCACCAGTTTTTTCTCCAAATATCGAAATGGCAACAATTCCAATCGAATATCCATCCACTTCATATACTTCACTCGAAACTGAATGCATGGCAATCGTTTCCCGTTTCATATGTAGTTCCACATGCCGTTCCTCGCTTGAACGATAAACGGTCATTTTGAGACTCGTTCCTTTTTCTCCACTTAACATTTTCACAAGATCTGACAAAGTTTTTCCATTGAGTCTCTCGCCATTCACTCGAACAATTTCATCTTGTGGTTTCAAGCCCGCTTTAAATGCAGGAGAATCTTTCAGTGGCGCAACTACGATAAATTTCCCATCTGAAATTGCTATTTCTGCTCCGATTCCAACACGCTCTTCTGCAAGAGATGCATCATGTGCGGTTGCTTCTTCTTCCGTTAAATACGTACTATGTGGATCTTCTAGTGCCTGTGCCATCCCACGAATTGCACCTTCTACGATTTGCTTATCATTTTTTGAAAATACCGCTTCTTGTTTAATCAATTGAAACGCCTCATCAATTACTAGACTATTACTAATAGCCTCTTGTTGTTTCGTTGAAGATTTCCCCATCCAAAAATAAACTACACCAAGCAAAATAATAAACAAAAAAACATATAAAAAAATCCGACTTTTGCGCAAGCTATACCTCCTACTTTTCCACTAATATATGTGAAAAGATTGAAGTTTAATACTCGCACAAAATTCGGCTATTCATCTAGACTTTTAACTAAATCTGTCAGCATTTGTTCATCCATCGGGCCAACTATTTTATTTTGTATCGTTCCATTTGCATCGATTATATATGTAGTAGGAATAGTAATCGCTTGATAAGTTTTCCCTACTTTACCTTCTTCATCGAAAAGAATAGGGAAACTTAATGCATAATCTTGTTGAAATGCTTTTACTTTATCGATTCCCGAATCCAAATTAACCGCTAAGATTTCTACATTTTCTTTCACTGCCATATCTTCGTAATAATTTTGCATATGAGGCATTTCCTCTTTACAAGGAGGACACCAAGTTGCCCAAAAGTTTAAGACTATTTTTTTTCCTTTATAATCCGCTAAGGATACTTCTTTTCCTTCCAGCGTAGTAAGTTTAAAGTTTGGGGCACTATCTCCTTTACCAATGCCTTCATTTGCGGGATTTGTAGCTAAATCAGTTCCTAGTTGGTCATTGGATAATGCTTCTGTCTTATCGACATTATTTTTTACAAATGTAATGGTCATAATTGCAACTAAGCATGCAACGGCTACTAAACCGATTATTTTTTTCTTCACAGCTTTTCCCCCTCCAATTAGTTTACAGCAGCTATAAGAGTTTAAGAATATTCCACCGCTCCTATTATATGCATAACCGCAAGGAGAATACTAATATGTTGTTTTAACTTTATGAATCCCGAAAAATCATTTATTCAGCCGAATAAAAGTGCAATCTTTTCTGAGAAGAGTTTTGTTCGTGTAAATGAAGTGCTTGAAAAGGGAAATAATGGCGAAGAGCGACCATTAGTAAAGTGAAAGCAACCATTTCTCCACTGAGAGCAACCAGCCTCACTGTTAGAGCAACCAAATGTGAAACCAAAGCGACCATTTCTCTATATATAGAGTTAACTCTATGTGAGAAGATGCAAAAAGATCTTGCAACTATGTTAGCATTAGGCTATCCAATAATTAACTTTCAATTATTTTGAAAAAAGACTGTAGACAAACTCAACTTTTATCGAGTTTGACTACAGTCTGAAAAGTTATTAGCTGCTATTTATAATGAGATATATCTCAGAGGATTAACAGAGTTTTTCGCCATACCTTCCCATGTCCCAATATGAATTTCGAAATGTACATGAGGTCCCGTTGAGTTACCAGTTGTACCAATTGCACCAATAATTTGCCCTTTCGAAACAACTTGTCCAACCGTTACCTTTATACTACTCAAATGTGCATACAAAGAAGTATAAATTTGACCATCAATCGAGTGAGTTACCATAATTGCATTTCCATATGTGCTAAGCGGAGATGCGTAGGAAACAACTCCATCAGCAGTAGAAACTACAGGTGTACCGATACTATTTGCAATATCAATACCATAATGTACTTTTTCTGAGCCATAAATCGGATGTATTCTGCCTCCATACCCAGAGGTTAGTCGACCACTTGCAGGTCTAGTCCATGAACCTGGAGAAACGTCTGGAACTGCTACGGAAGATCCACTTGCAGCTTGCTGACGTTTTCTTTCTTCGGCTGCTTTACGTTTTTTTTCTTCGGCTGCTTTTCTAGCAACTTCTGCTATACGTTTTTGCTCCGCTATAATTTTATTTTGAACATCTTCACTTAATTCTAAAATATCATCGTATTCAGTTTCCAGGTCTTGCTTTTGAGTATGTAACTTAGCTTGTTCCACCTCTAATTGATCGATAAGGTTACCTTTTGAATCTTTTTGTTTATCTAAAGAAGCTTTTAAGTTGCTTAAGTTATTTTTTCTTTCTTCTTGTTCATTTAGCTTTTTCTCTAGGCTTACTTTTTGTTCTTCTAATTGTTTTTTATCATCTGCTTGTTCTTTTAGAATTGTTCGATCCGCTTCCATTAAAGTACTAACAGCTGAAAAACGGTCAATAAAATCGATGAAGCTATTTGCTCCAAGTAATACATCTAAATAGCTTACTGATCCACCACTTACTTGGACTGCACGAATACGCTCTTTTAAAAGTTCATCACGTTCTTCAATTTTACGTTCCAATTCGGCAATTGACGCATGTAATTTTTCAATATCATTCGTTGTTAATTTGATTTCATTCAAAACGGTAGAGACTTTTTTCTCTGTCTCTATTATTTCAGTATCTAACGCTTTAATTTGTGCCATGATTTGGTCAATTTTTGACCCATTTTGATCTATTTTACTTTCTGTTTCTTTAATATTCGAGTGAATCGAATCTTTTTTTTGTTCTAATTGTTTCTTTTCATTTTTTAAATCATTTAAAGAATTAGCTAGTGCACTTGGTCCTGTGAATAAAAGTGCTCCAGATGTAGCTACGATTAAAATACGTAGCTTCCATTTAGACTGTTTTCTCAAAACGTATTGCTCCTCTCATCTTCTTAAACGCGTAAAAATTTTCGAACTGACATGAAACTACCCCAAACCCCTATTAATACACCCATTAATAATATCAAAGCATCTACTTGATAAATAAAAGGTGAATAATCGAGTAGTTTGAATAGATTTCCTTGCGCTAATTTTGGCTCTAACATTTTATAAACATTATAGTAGAGTACGGAAACCAGTGTGATTGGTATAATAGCTCCTAGAATACCAAGCCACATTCCTTCTAAAATAAATGGAATTCGTATAAACCAGTTTGTTGCACCTACAAGTTTCATAATTTCAATATCTCTTCTTCTTGCCACGATAGTAATACGAATAGTATTAGAAATTAGAAACATTGCCGTGAACAATAAAGCTAAAATTAATACTAACCCTACATTTCTACTTGTGTTCAAGATAGAAAACAGTCTTTCTATTTTTCCTTCACCGTATTTTACTTCGAAGGTGTTATCTAATCGGTCAATTTTTTTCGCAACCACTTCTGTTTCTTGCGGATTTTTAGCTTTTACAACAAACACATTATGTAAAGGGTTCTGTTGTTCGAATAAACGTAGGTCATCTCCAAAATCCAAGACTAATTTATTTAGTTCATCTTCTTTTGTCGAATAATGAACTTCAGCGACTCCTGGTGTTTTCTTTATTTCTTCTCCTAATTTCGAAATCGATGCCTCATCTGCTGTCAACTCTACGATAACTTTTATTTCGACGTCTTTTTCAAGATCGTCCGCAACTTTACTTAAATTCATCATAATCATGACGAATACACCTACAAGCAATAACGTTACCGTCACCGCACTTACCGAAGCAAAGGTCATCCATCCATTTCGACTAATACTCTTAAGACTATCCTTGAAGTGTCGCTGTGCTGTTCTAGCTTTCATAACCGTAATCTCCTCCGTATTCATCCCGAGTGATTAATCCACCCTCTACAGCGATAACACGGTGTCTTATTGTATTGACAATTTCCCTATTATGAGTTGCCATAATAATGGTAGTTCCTCGTGAATTAATTTCTTCGAAAATATTCATAATTTCCCATGAAGTATCAGGATCTAAATTCCCAGTTGGCTCATCTGCAATAACTAATTTTGGTGTATTTACAATAGATCGTGCAATAGACACTCTTTGCTGTTCTCCACCAGAAAGCTCCGTTGGAAACATCCTTGCTTTATGTTTGAGACCAACAAGTTCAAGTACATCCATTACTCGTTTGCGAATTACTTTCGGAGTTTCTTCAATAACCTCCAACGCAAAGGCAATGTTCTCATACACATTCAAACGAGGAAGTAATTTAAAGTCTTGAAAAACAACTCCAATTTGTCTTCTTAAATATGGTACTTTTGAAGGCTTCAAAGTTGCTAAATTAACTCCGTTAATAAAAATATCGCCTGAAGTTGGACGCTCTTCTCGATACATCATTTTAATGAATGTCGATTTTCCAGCACCACTAGGGCCAACTACATATACGAATTCACCTTGTTTAATTTCTACATCAATACCATTCGCAGCAACAATTCCATTTGGATATTTTTTGTAAACATTTACCATCTCTATCATTTTTATACCACCTATTTATTTCACTTGATAAAATTCGACATGCTTATTATAACATTAGAACTCTCTTCTTTTGTTACAATTACATTTCAATTAGTAGGTAATATTAGGTGAAACACCCATCTTCTTTTGGTTAATATTTAGGAAGTAGGATAATTTGTTTACGTACAAATTCCCTACTTATCTTTAAATTCTACATATAACGTCTAATTTCCTTCCTTATTTACAAAAAAAATCAGTTGCTACGAATGAGCAACTGATTTTTTATTTTGAAGAATATGTTTGCTTTTCTTGTCGAAAATATTACTTAAAGACTGCGAGCATTTTTCATCCTTGATATAGTGGATATTTTAGACTGAATGAAAACGCTTGTCATTCGAGGCACGAAGCACGAGGCGGAAGCGAATTGAGCCATAGCTCATGAGCTTACAACGAGTGCAAGTAACGAAGAATGCGAGCGTTTTTCATCAGTCTAAAAAGGTTATTTATTATTAGATAACCAAGTAGCTACAGCTTCTGCTTCTGCTCCAGTAACAAGCCCCGCCGGCATTCCACCTCGACCATTTTCAAGTACATTCAAAATTTCATCTTTAGATAGTCGAGAACCTACATTCATAAGATTTGGGAAGTTACCTTGTCCTTGTAAATTTCCTCCGTGACAAGATGTACATTTTGCTTTTACAATTTTTTCAGGATCCACTGAGGCAGTTTCAGTTGGCGGTGTACCAGATGTCGTATTGGTTGCCGTTTTATCTGTTTTTGCTCCACCACATGCAGCTAACATTAATACTGTTCCAAAAATTACTGCTAATAGTTTCTTGTTCATGTTATATCCTCCCTCAACTATAATTGCCTTACCTTCTTATTGTACCAATATTAATACTTTTTAAAACCTTCGCCTAGAACTTCGTATGCATCTGATACTATGACAAATGCAGTAGGATCAAGCGTCTTGACTAATTGTTTCAATTTTGTGAATTCTGTTTGGTATGCAACCACCATTAATATCGGCCGCTCTTCATCGGTGTAACCACCAATTGCTGGAAGTTTCGTCACCCCTCTATCTATTTCTTTATATATAGCATTCCTTATTTCTTCTTGTTTATTCGTAATAATATAAATCATTTTTGATTGACTAAATCCAAGTTGGATAATATCAATTGTTTTTGTTGTGACAAATAGTGCAATCAATGCATAAAGTGCTTTTTCAATGTCAAAAACAAAAGCAGCACTAAGTACAATTAATCCATCGATTAGTAATACACTCTTGCCTAGAGAAAAACCTGTATACTTCGTAATAATTTGTGCAGCTAAGTCTGTACCACCCGTAGATGCTCCGCCGCGGAAAACGATACCTAAACCTAGACCAATCGTAATACCTCCAAACAAAGCACCCAATAGAGGATTCGTCGTCCACGGCTCCCAACTTGAAGTGAATAAAACAACTGCCGGTAGGGTAAGTGTGCCTACAAATGATTTAATCCCAAATTTTGCTCCTAAAAAAAACAAACCAGCAATAAATAAAGGGATATTAAAAGCATATTGAACAAGTCCTGGTTCCCACCCAAGAACTCCTTTTAATATCGTACTAATTCCACTTACACCACCTGAAGCAACTTGATTTGGCAATAAAAATACATTAAAACCAATCGCAATTATTGCAGCTCCAATAATGATATATAAATAGTCTCTTCCTTGCTCCAGTAATGGAGGAAGTTCTTTGTGTAGTCTTTGATTTGTACTCATATTTTATCCTCTTTCTAATAAAGTTTCTGATTGATGCCCGAACTAGTATAACAACAGAAAGAGTGTTTGTGAACTTCAGTAAAGCGGTGCGATAAAGAGATAAAGTAGATAAGATTCAGGATTGTATACAATCCTATTCTATGAGAAAAGTGTAAGTGTCTTTTAAGTGCATCTTGTCTTCACTATTCCCGAGTGTTTTGTAGTATGTAGTGACTCGTTCGGGGTAATGAGAGATAAGTTGCTATCCTACTCATTTAAAAGCAACTGAAGATGCAATTTCGGTTGCTTTTAAATGAGTAGAAGCTATCTATTTTTCCCATGTTCCACATAATCTAATAATGTACATGCTGAATCATTTATACTTTGTTTGGTAAAAGTAAAAATTATTAAGATCAAGCCCAAGTATGATGAACGGCATTTGGTTATAAAACGCCGTAACTAAACTATGTCCCCCTAAACTGGCGCTATGTGCTCCTAAACATATTCTATATGCCCATAAAGCAAGTCCATAAGCCCCTAGCGGATCTATGTCCTCCTAAACCGGCGCTATGTGCTCCTAAACATATTCTATATGCCCATAAAGCAAGTCCATAAGCCCCTAGCGGATCTATGTCCTCCTAGACCGGCGCTATATGCTCCTAAACATAGTCTATATGAACCTAAAGCAGGCCCATACGCCCCTAGCGGATCTAAGTCCTCCTAGACCGGCGCTATATGCTCCTAAACATAGTCTATAGGCCCATACAGCAAGTCCATAAGACCGTAGCGAATCTATGTCCCCCTAAACCGGCGCTATATTCCCCCAAAAAATACCCTAATGTTATAGCTAACATTAGGGTATCCTTCTTCTATTAATTTATTCTTGAACGTAAATATGCGTGAATAAATTGGTCCAATTCACCATCAACTACTGCGTGCACATTACCGCTTTCTTCACTTGTACGATGATCTTTTACCATCGAGTATGGGTGGAATACGTAAGATCGAATTTGACTTCCCCATCCGATTTCTTTTTGTTCACCACGAATTTCAGCAAGTTGTGCTTCTTGCTCTTCAATTTTTAATTGGTACAATTTTGATTTTAATAGTTTCATTGCGTGTTCACGGTTTTTAATCTGTGAACGTTCAGATTGACAAGTAACAACCGAGTTCGTTGGTAAATGCGTAATACGCACTGCAGAATCGGTTGTATTAATATGCTGACCACCAGCACCTGTTGCGCGGTACGTGTCAATTTTTAAATCTTCCGTACGAATTTCAATTTCGATTTCGTCGGTGAATTCTGGCATTACTTCACAAGAAACGAAAGACGTATGGCGACGGCCAGAAGAGTCAAATGGTGAAATACGGACTAGACGATGAACACCCTTCTCCGCCTTTAGGTAACCATAAGCATTATGTCCTTTTATAAGTAGCGTGACTGATTTAATACCAGCCTCATCCCCTGGTAAATAATCGATTGTCTCCACTTTAAATCCACGTTTATCTGCCCAGCGTTGATACATACGAAGTAATATGGAACCCCAGTCTTGTGATTCTGTACCACCAGCTCCTGGATGCAATTCTAAAATCGCATTATGCTTATCATATTCTTCACTTAAAAGTAATTGCAATTCGAAGTTAGCTAGTTTGCTACTGAATTCTTTTAATTCGTTGCCAAGCTCTTCTTGCAATTCTTCGTCTGGTTCTTCTTTGATTAACTCGAGAGTCATTTCTAAGTTTTCCTGAGTGGAAACAAGGTCATTGTATTGTTCGACAATTGTCTTTAATCCATTTAACTCATTAATTACTTTTTGAGCGCCTTGTGAATCATCCCAAAAGTCTGGAAAAGTCATTAATTCTTCTAGTTCTTGGATGCGAATTTCTTTGTTTTCTAAGTCAAAGAGACCCCCTGAAGTCTTCTAATTTTCCTGCTGTTCGATCTAATTCATTTCGTACTACTGCTATTTCAACCATATTATTTGTTCCTCCGACTTTCTCGATTACTGCACGGCACCGTGACAGTTTTTATACTTTTTGCCACTACCACAAGGGCATAAGACATTTCGACCAACTGCAGATTCATTGCGAGCTGGCTTTTTCTTAATCGTTTCACCATCTTCTTTTGGATTCACTGCTTGCCCTTTAGCAACTTCTTCACGTTCTAAATTATTGCGTATTTCTGCCTTCATTGCGTATTTTGATACGTCTTCTTGGATGGATTCGACCATTGCTTCAAACATAACAAAACCTTCACTTTGATACTCACGAAGAGGGTCATTTTGTCCATATGCACGCAAATGAATCCCTTGACGAAGCTGATCCATCGCATCAATATGATCAATCCATTTAGAGTCTATTGAACGAAGTAATACGACCTTTTCGAATTCACGCATACGCTCGCTCGTTAAGTCTTCTTCTTTCGCATCGTAAAAACGGATAACTTCCTCTTTAATGTTTGCTTCTATCTCTTCTAAAGTTAAGCCTTCTAGATTTTGCTGCGTAATAATTCCTTCAGGCAATAAATTTGCATGCATATAATCTTCAATCCCTTTTAAGCTCCACTCCGCCTTATTGTCGGAGCCTGTATGAGATACTACTAAACGCTCGATTGCACCAAATATCATTGATTCCACTAAGGAACGCATATTTTCTGTTTCTAGTACTTCATTACGTTCTTTATAAATAATTTCGCGCTGTTGACGTAACACATCGTCATATTGCAATAGACGCTTACGTGAATCAAAGTTATTTCCTTCGACACGTTTTTGCGCGGATTCTACTGCACGAGAAACCATTTTAGATTGAATTGGTTGAGAATCGTCCATTCCAAGTTTTGACATCATATTGCGCATATTGTCCGAACCAAAACGACGCATTAGTTCATCTTCCATAGAAAGATAGAACTGTGTGATCCCAGGATCTCCTTGACGACCTGAACGTCCACGTAACTGATTATCAATACGTCTAGATTCATGACGTTCCGTACCAATTACCGCAAGACCACCAACTTCGATTACACCTTCACCAAGCTTAATATCCGTACCACGACCAGCCATATTGGTTGCAATCGTAACGGAACCCTTATGCCCAGCAGTAGCAATAATTTCCGCTTCATGCTCATGGTTCTTCGCATTTAATACATTATGCTTAATACCGTGTTTAGTTAACAAACTAGATATAATTTCAGAAGTTTCAATGGCAACTGTACCAATCAAAACAGGTTGCCCTATTTTATTTCTTTCAGCAATATCTGCAGCAACCGCTTCAAACTTGCCATTCATAGACGCATAAATTAAATCTGCACGGTCATCCCTTGTAATCGGACGATTCGTTGGAATTGCAATAACATTCATATTATAAATATTACGGAATTCCTCTTCTTCTGTTTTAGCTGTACCAGTCATTCCTGACAACTTATCGTACATACGGAAAAAGTTTTGGAACGTAATCGTCGCCATTGTCATCGATTCATTTTGAATTTCTAATCCTTCTTTTGCCTCAATCGCTTGATGCAGTCCATCACTATAGCGACGACCTTTCATTAGACGTCCTGTAAATGAATCTACAATGACAACCTCTTCGTCTTGCACAACATAATCCACATCTAAATGCATGGACACATGTGCTTTTAAGGATTGATTGACTGCATGGTTAAGACGAACATGTGTTAAATCAAATAAATTTTCAATTCCAAATGCATTCTCCACTTTTTCAACACCAGCGTCGGTTAGTGTAACACCTTTAGTTGACTCTTCATACGAATAATCAACTTCTTTTGTCAATGTACGTACGAATGCATTTGCTTGTTTATAAAGAAGTGCTGCGTTATTCGCTTGTCCTGAAATAATTAAAGGCGTTCTCGCTTCATCGATTAAAATCGAGTCAACTTCATCAATAACGGCATAGTGAAGTGGGCGTTGTACTTTATCTTCTTTGTACAACACCATATTATCGCGAAGGTAGTCAAATCCTAATTCATTATTAGTAGAATACGTAATATCCGCCGCATAAGCTTCCCGTTTTTCCTCTTTCGTTAATGAATTTAAGTTTAAACCCACGGACATTCCTAAATATTCATATAGTTGTCCCATTTCAGTAGCATCACGACTGGACAAATATTCGTTCACTGTTACCACATGTGACCCAAGCCCTGGAATTGCATTCAAATAAACGGACATAGTAGAAGTAAGTGTTTTACCTTCCCCTGTTTTCATCTCCGCAATATTTCCTTCATGAAGTGCGACAGATCCCATAACTTGAACATGGAAAGGATACATACCAAGTACACGTTTGGCACCTTCACGAACAACCGCAAAGGCTTCTGGCAATAATTGATCTAATGTCTCTCCATTTGCGTAACGAGTACGAAACTCATCTGTTTTGGCACGTAGTTCTTCATCTGACTTGGCATTCATTTCACTCGCAAATGATTCTACTTTATCAGCAACTTTTTCTAGTCGTTTTAAGTCACGTTTATTTAAATCGAATACTTTATTTAATACTCCAAGCATCTATTTTTCACTTCCCATTTAGTCTTACTCTACATTTTACCATTGGATACAAAGCGGTGCAAACAACATGTTAGATGCACCTCTTGTTGTTAGCACGCTAAAAACGGAAAACAGCCAATTAGCAACGACCGCGTTCTTCTGAAATGAAACATATTCAACCTTTTTTAGATATTTTTTTACTTTTGAAAAAACCCTAGTCCAGTCTCTTCCACTACAAGCAATGTTCTTCTCAAATAAGTAAGCGCAGGAGAAACAGGTACTGGAGTCTTTACTAGCAACACTTGTAGAAAATTGTGACACTAGTTAAACGCTTTAATTTCCAAAACACAAAAACACTCCCCTCTTGCATGGAGGAGAGCGTTGTTTCTGGATATATTGGTTGACTAAGAGCGTTAGTCAACAGTCAAATTAGTTTGTTTCGATTAATCCGTATTTACCATCTTTTCGTTTGTAAACGATATGTGTGCCGTTCGAATCTGCATCTGTATAGATGTAGAAGTTATGACCTAGCATATTCATTTGTAAAACCGCTTCTTCCTGATCCATTGGTTTTAAATCAAATTGCTTTGTACGAACAATATTGTACTCTTCTTCATCCGAATGACCAACCGATGCATCCGAAGTGTCAACTGTTGCAAAAAATGCCGCTACACCTTCACGTTCACGGAATTTACGATTTACTTTTGTTTTGTACTTGCGTATTTGACGTTCTAGCTTGTCAACGATTAAATCGACCGCTGCATACATATCCGCATTTCGTTCTTCTGCACGTAAAGTTAAATTTTTCATAGGAATTGTAACTTCCACTTTTGTCTGTCTGTCATTATATACTTTAAGGTTTACATTGGCTGTAGCTTGGATTTCTTCGTTGAAATAACGGGCAACCTTTTCAACTTTCCCCTCAACGTGATCTCTAATTGCAGGAGTCACCTCAATATTTTCTCCACGAATGTTAAAGTTTAACATGAAAACTCCTCCTTTAATATAACTCTATAGTATATTTCTACATCCCCTTTAAAATATCCTTCTTTATTAAAAGAATTTTTTTATTTTTTGTCGAAATTTGTAGTATAAATCACTTCTTTCTTTCGATTTCTTTTTTTCGTCTATTTTTAAGTTCGTTGATAATTAAGCTTTCCCTTTTCTCATCGTCCATAAACCTTACACCATATTCATAACCTGAAATTTTACGGTGTGACCATACAAATTCACCGATTAATGAGATAGGTGTTTCGTCTAATGTAACTTGCAGTTCGACATGATTTAATTTTTCAATTGAAATAAAAAGCTCTGAATACATTTTTATGCCATGTGGACTTATATCAATTATTGTACACTTTCCTTTTTTTGAAATTTCTTCCGGTGAGGACTCACTCGCATCTTTTATTAATCGAAAAGTAGCTTCACACGGCTGATCGAAAGTATACCTGAAATATTCATTTCGTTTATAGAGCATTTCTATTCCTCCCTTCCCTAAAAACAGTTTTGCTAGTAAAACTTTCCTCCATTATGACGAAGGTTACTTAAACTTTCAATATATTTGTACGATTTCATTGAATAAGGCAACAAAAAAAGCCCCATCGTTATTTATACGATAGAGCTTTCACCTATATGTTTTATTTATTGGACGCTACAGAAATGTTTGTTACTCTTTTCGCTCCAACATAGTGTTTTGCCCAATAATATGGATCACTTAATTTATCAATTTTCACACCTTGTGAAGAAGAAGAATGAATAAACTTTCCGTCTCCTATGTAAATACCAACATGTGAAACGCCACTTCCAGCTGTATTAAAGAAAACTAAATCTCCTGTTGATAAGTCATCTCTATCTACTTTAGAGCCTGTACTATGCAAACCTGCAGAAGTTCTTGGAAGATCAATACCTAAATCATCGAACACATAATTTACAAACCCAGAACAATCAAAGCCAGCTGGAGTTGTTCCACCACTACGATATTTTGTACCTATTAAATTTTTAGAAGTAGCTACTAATTCATTTGAATTTACTGTACTCGCTGCTTCAGTATATCCAGCAAATGGTGCTGTGACTAAAAAAATTGTAAATAATAATATAGTAATGGATTTTTGTGTCGTAAGTTTTAAGCTCATAGTGTTCCTCCAAAGGACTACAATTTTCTGAAATATTCGTTAAAAACATCTTACCACGTAATATTCCTTTTTAATTTTACAGTTGTGTTACAATTGTGTTACGAAATTCATTTCTATTAAATAGATTATATATATATAAATATGCTTTAATCCTTTATAAGACAAGGCTTTTGAAATAAAATAAGCCCCAAAAGTACACCGAGCGACTTTTGGGGCTGTTGTTACATTATAAAACGAGATGTCGAAGCCTCCAAAATGGTTGCTTGCTCGCTTACATCATTTACAAGAAGTGACAGAGACTCAATTGTTTGAACGCTTGACAATAGCAACTTCACGGTTTCTTCCATATGAACAGTATTTTCTTCAATAGATTCTGTCAACGCGAAAATAAGCTTTTCGGAGGTATTTTTTTCTTGTTCTATTGAAACAATAGAATCCGCCATATGCTCATTTTGACTTTTAGATTCATGAATATATGTTACGATGTCATCCATTTTGTCATGTAATAATTGAAATGTAGTTGCATTATTTTTCGAAGTAGATAATCCTTCAGCAAACACTTTTTCCATTTCATTTCCTTGTAATGTAATCGAATTAGAAACTTCGTGAATTGTATTTGCAGTATTAGATACTTCTTCTGCAAGCTTTTTCACCTCTTCCGCAACAACTGCAAACCCTTTTCCATGAACCCCTGAACGTGCTGCTTCTATACCTGCATTTAAAGCAAGTAAGTTCGTTTGTTTTGAAATGGCTTGCACAATGGAAGTCATTCGAGCAATTTCTTCTGTTCGCTTTTGTAATAATAGTCTTTGTTTATCAGCTTCTTTAAATAAAGCACGTAATCTCTTCGTTTCGATTTCGGCCATCTTCATTGCTTTGGCACTGTCATCTGCTATTTGTACCGCAATAGTTGCGTGATTATTTAATTGTACCGCTTTTTCCGTAACTTCTTGAAAAGTACTTGAAAACTCCTCTAGGAATGCCCTAATTCCAATAGATGCTTCTTTTTGCTCTATCATATTATGACTTATTTCATTGATCGCAACTTGAACAGAACTTGTGCTTACGACTGTTTCTTGAGAATAATCCTTTAAATTACCACTATCCTTATTCAACTTTTCCGCCGTTTGTTTAATTGTATGTACCATACTAGTTAAATTCATTTGCATTTCATTCATTGCACTAGAAACTTCTCCAATTTCATCTTGTGTAGAAATAGAAAGAGGTTTAATCAGTAAATTTCCTGTCGCAATTTCTTTCGCAGACGACGCTACTGCCGCTAGTTGATTTTTAATTTGTCGATTCGTCAGGAACAATAAAGCAAGTGACAATAAGGCAGCTATGAAGAAAGATGCAATCACTACTACAATTGTATTTTGCTGACTTCTACTCATTTTTTCTAATATTAACTCTCGAGTGCTCGATTCTTGCTGCCTTGCCTCATCGAGCATCTGTGTTAGTTGTATTTGCTTTTTATTAATTGCTTGCAATTGTCTTCGCTTTGATACATTTTCTTTAATTGCTACAGATTCTTTTAAATTTTTTTCGAATGTCGTATAAATTCCATTTAACGATTGGTTGAAGGTTTCCCAATCCAAATAATCAATTCTTTCACGTGAAGTCTCTACTAACTCCTTAAGATTCGCTTTTCTAGTTTCATAATCTTTTTCAAATTCTGGTAATGGGTCCCCAGCATATTGAGAAATGGCAATATACAAACTCGCTACTTCTGCTCTCATAATATCTGCTCTTTCGACATTACGAGAAGAAGTCTCTAATTTGTCAGATAGCTTTTGATTGTAGATAACCTGAATAATTAACAGCACCGTCATTATCCCGAATAAGATAAAAGAACTAAAAATAGCAATCGAATATTTCTTTCGTAGTGGAATACTAGACCATTTTCTCATAGATATTAAGACCTCCCAATTCGAAATATAGCATGTTTTTTCTTATAAAAGTGCATATTACCGTAGTCTTAACATTTACTTTACAAAATCTTAATAAAGACAAATCTGAAAATTCAATGTAGGATAAAACCAGTACATAACGAGAGGAAGATCGACAATGAATTTAGGACTTACCAACAAACGAGTCATCGTACTGGCATCTAGCAAAGGACTAGGAAAAGCAACCGCTTTGCAATTTGCAAAAGAAGGCGCAAAAATACTCATTTCAAGTCGAAACGTAGAAGAATTAAAAAAAACTGCTGAGGAAATAAAGTCAGTGAGTAACAATCATGAAGTCTATTTTGAAGTTTGTGACGTGACAAAGGAAGACGACATTAACCGATTATTTCAGACAGCAAACGCACAACTTGGTGGCGTCGACATTCTAGTAAATAATGCTGGCGGCCCTACTCCTGGAGGCTTTGCACAGGTAACGGATGAGGATTGGAATGTTGCATTCGAAAAAAATCTACTAAGCTATATTCGCACAATTCGCCTAGCTCTTCCCTACATGAAAGAACAAAACTTCGGGCGAATTGTCAATATTTCCTCCTCTTCTACAAAGGAAGTATTGGACGGTCTAATTTTGTCGAACACCTTCCGTCTAGGGATGGTCGGACTCTCAAAAAGTATTGCACGCGAATTCGCAGGCAACAATATACTAATCAACACAGTCGGACCGGGTCGAATTCAGACGGATCGTGTCACAGAGCTTGACCAAATGGCTGCTGAAATGAAAAACATGTCACTTGATGAGATTAAAGAGGGATTTAAGCAAATAATACCAGCCGGCAGATACGGCGAACCCGAAGAATTCGCAAATATTATTGTATTTTTGTGTTCCGAAGCAAATACATATATGACTGGACAAAACATAGTCGTAGATGGTGGCATGTTGAAGGCACTGTAAGAGGGAGAAGATCTGAAACTTTATGTTTCAGGTCTTTTTTTGAGGTGATAGCTGAGGAGTAGCGTTGGTTTTTGTTTTGATTCAGGGAATGGTTGCTCTTGTTTGGGAACTGGTTGCTCTCGTAAGGGATTGGTTGCTCTCGTTCGAGAATTGGTTGCTCTCGCATAGGAACTGGTTGCTTTCGTTGGTAATACGGTTGCTCTTAACCATTATTTGGATTTCACTATAAAAAAATGGAGCGACTTCATGAATTGGAAGTCGCTCGGTAACAGTTATTTTACGATTAATTTGATTTTATTTTGCGATGGATCTTTTGTAATGTATATACCGCTTTCTTCGACGACGGATACATTATTTGTTTTCAAATTTTCGAGTACGTCGTTCAGTACTTCATTGCTCGGATATACTAATGTAAATGCTTCGATTCCGGTCGCATTTTCTGCAGTTGGTGGTGCATCTACTCCAGCCCAAGTGTTTAATCCGATATGGTGGTGGTACTTTCCTGTTGCCATGAACAAAGCTCCTGGATAATTTGGAGTTACAACTCCGAATCCCAATGATTTATAAAATGTCTCTGATTTAGCTAAATCCGCAACTTGTAAATGGATATGCCCCATCACTGTTCCTTCTGGCAAGCCATTCCATTTTGTATTTGCACCTTCTGCCAAAATACTTTGCGCATCAATTTGTAGAGTAGCCATTTCAACATACTCACCATTCCAAGTCCACTCTGATTCTGGTCGATCCGTATAAATTTCGATGCCATTTCCATCAGGATCATTTAAGTATAATGCTTCACTTACTAAATGATCTCCAGCTCCTATACGCATATTGATATCGATGAAATGCTGCAATACTGCTCCTAAATCTGCTCGACTTGGTAACAACAGCGCAAAGTGGTACAAGCCTGTTGTATTTTCTTGTTTCAGAACAACGTTTTCTGGTTGTTCCATAGATAGAAGCGCTATTTTTCCATCTGCAGTAAGAAGAATCTTATTGTCTTTCTTTTCAAGTACTTTGAATCCAACCACTTCTTCATAAAATTTAAGAGAACGATCTAAGTCCGTTACTTTTATCTCTACTAATTCCACAAATGTATATGGTTTATTTTGATATTTCATTCATAATTCCTCCAATTAATCTATAGTTACTTATAGTAAGTTATTATATTTTAGTTACCTAATAAAGTCAAGGATGAAGGAGTAGATGATAATAAGGTAAATTAAATTTTGATTATCGCAAAATTGCGTCAACAAATCGCAAGAACAACCGATGAAATCGCAAATTAAGTGCTGCAAATCGCAAGTTCGAAGTCCATAATCGCAAAATAAAGCTTATTCGCAACATTATTAGTCGTACTCGCAATGTTTCGTACTCTACTCGCAACATTTCAATCTATACTCGCAATATCCAAGCCATTATTTGCATAATTTTTGCAAATCGCAAGATCAACTTGTGAAATCGCAAATTAAGTACTGCGAATCGCAAGATCAAGTCTCATAATCGCAAAATACTCACTTCAAATCGCAATTTCGAGGTCCATAATCGCAAAATAAGGCTTACACGCAATGTTTCGTACTCTACTCGCAACATTATAAGGCGTACTCGCAATGTTTTGTACGTTACTCGCAATATTTTCACACGTAGTCGCAACATTCACTACTTATGCGCTGCATTTCTCTCTAGGCCCACGCAAAAAAACCACTAGCCGGCATCGACTTGTGGTTTCTACATACTTTATTTTGCTAATGGTACTTGGATGGACATTTGCTGGCATTCAGCTAGTTTGCTGATGTCGAAGTTTCCACCGCTTACGATAATGCCTATGTTACCGGCGGAGGATGGAATGTGGTGATTCAACACTGCGGCTACTGCGGCTGCACCTGCACCTTCGATAAGCGTTTTTTCTCGTTCGAGCATGAAGAGAATGGCTGATGCGATTTCTTGCTCGGTCACGGTGATTATGTCGTCGACGAGGGTATGAATAATGTTCATCGTCAGCTTTCCAGGGGTTTTCACGTTTATTCCTTCTGCAATTGTTTTTCCTTGAAATGGAATTAATCCATCTGCCATTCCTTTATAGGCAATCGCAATAGCTGCAGCATTTTGGGACTGAACGCCAATAACGCGGATATCTGGATGAATGGATTTTACTGCCAGTAATGTGCCTGCGAGTAAGCCACCTCCACCGGCTGGCACGACTATCGTATCAATCTCCGGCCGTTGCTGAAGCATTTCCATGGCAACAGTCGCTTGGCCTTCAATTACGGCTAGGTCATCAAAAGGGTGAATGAAGTTTGCACCTGTTCGAAGTTGTTCTTCTCTTGCTGCCACATACGTTTCATCAAAGTTTTGTCCGATGAGTTTAACGTTTGCACCGTAGCCTTTTGTCGCATTCACCTTTGCAACCGGTGTTCCAATTGGCATAAAAATGGTGACTGGTACGTTGCGCAATTTTCCTGCGTAAGCTACTCCTTGCGCGTGATTTCCAGCTGAAGCTGCAATAAGTCCTCTTTCACAATCTTTATCCGTTAGCTGAGATACTTTATTCATTGCTCCTCTAATTTTGAATGAACCCGTTTTTTGTAAGTTTTCCATTTTGAGAAATACTTGCTTACCAGTGATTTCATTCAAGGTTGATGACTTTTTACACGGTGTCCGATGGATAAACTCCGCTACTTTTTCTGATGCTCGGTATAAACCTACAGTGTCATATGAATTCCCAACAAAACCATCTCCTAATTCGTTTTTTCAATCAAATAAATGGCCGAACTCCAACCACTTTACGCATCTTTTAATTCATACGCTTTAATATGATCTTCATATTGGAATGTCAATGAAATTTCATCCCATCCATTTAGAAGCATCTTCTTTTGGTAAGGATCTATGGCAAATGAATAAACAACACCGTCCGCTCCAAACACTTTTTGTTCCTCTAAATTAACTTCCACGTGATACACTTCTTTACTTAGAAGTACTTCTACTTCGTCGACGGACAATTTAATAGGAAGAATTCCATTTTTTAAGCAGTTATTATAGAAAATATCTGCGAAACTTGGAGCAATTACTACTCGGAATCCATAGTCTAAAATCGACCACGGGGCATGCTCACGGGAGGATCCACAACCGAAATTATCATGCGCTACTAATATCGTAGAATCTTTATAGCGTTCATCATTTAATACGAAATCTGTATTTGGATTTCCTTCTGCATCGAAACGCCAGTGATAAAATAAGTATTTACCGAATCCTGTACGTTCGATTCTTTTTAGAAATTCTTTGGATATAATTTGGTCGGTATCGACGTTTTTTTGATTTAAAGGTGTAATAACACTTTTTATTTCATTAATAGGCTCCACTGATTTTCCTCCTTACGCGTTCACAAGTTGAAATTTGCGAACATCAACAATGCGACCTTCAATTGCTGCAGCTGCTGCCATCGCGGGACTCATCAGATGTGTTCTGGACCCTGCACCTTGGCGACCTTCGAAGTTACGGTTGGATGTAGATGCACAATGTTCGCCTGCAGGGACAATATCGTCATTCATTGCTAGACACATACTGCATCCGGATTCACGCCATTCAAATCCTGCATCTAGGAAGACTTGGTCGATGCCTTCTAGTTCTGCTTGTTTTTTAACGGTTTGTGAACCTGGTACGACAATCGCCGTTACACTTGGGTTAACTTTGCGACCTTCAACTACTTTTGCCGCAGCACGTAGGTCACTTAAACGGGCATTCGTACAGGAACCGATAAATACATTGCTAATTGCAATATCTGTTAAAGGCATTCCTTCTTCCAGCCCCATATAAGCAAGTGCTTTTTCATGTGCTTGTTGATCGCTTGTTTCTGCAAAGTCATTTGTATATGGAATATGATTGGAAACCCCAGAACCCATCGAAGGGTTTGTACCCCATGTAACAAAAGGCTCGATATCATCAGCGGAAATCTCGACTATTTTATCGTAAGTTGCTCCTTCATCGGTAGCTAATGCTAACCAACGAGCTGCTTCTTGTTCAAACGCTTCCCCAGTTGGAACATGCTCACGTCCTCTAAGGAATTCAATCGTCGTCACGTCCGGGCTAATCAAACCAGCGCGAGCGCCCGCCTCGATGGACATATTACAAATGGTCATTCGTTCTTCCATCGATAAATGACGTATTGCTTCACCAGTATATTCCACGATATAACCAGTACCCATATCGATGCCAAATTTCGCGATAATAGCTAAAATGATATCCTTTGCTGTCACTCCGTAACCAAGTTCACCTGATACTTTGATTTCCATCGTTTGAGGTTTAGCTTGCCATAACGTTTGCGTAGAAAGCACGTGTTCTACTTCGCTTGTTCCAATACCAAAAGCGATTGCTCCAAACGCACCATGGGTAGATGTATGACTATCCCCACAAACGATTGTTTTTCCTGGTTGTGTCAGTCCAAGTTCTGGTCCGATAATATGTACGATCCCTTGATCGGGGTGGTCCATATTCGCAAGTGGAACACCAAACTCTTCACAGTTTTCTTGAAGTGTACTAATTTGTTTACGAGCAATTACATCTTTAATCTGTTCTCTATTTCGAGTTGGTACGTTGTGATCCATCGTTGCAAAACAAAGATCTGGACGACGAACCTTCCGATTATTTAGTCGTAACCCTTCAAAAGCCTGTGGAGATGTTACTTCATGGAGCAAATGTAAATCGATATAGAGAAGGTCTGGTTTACCTTCTTCCTCGTATACAATATGTTCATCCCAAATTTTCTCAATAATCGTTTTTGCCATTTAGTTCCTCTCCCTTTGGTTAGACATAAGAAAACATAATACTATCTGATACAAATTCTGCGTCTAACTCTTCTAATACTTTTGCTGTCCATTCTGTTGTGGAAAGTGCACGTTTTCCTTTTACTTGTAAATCACTTGTGAAATTTCCATCATTTAAGACATTAAATACAGCTTCTTCCACTGCCGCCGCTTCCGTCTCCATGTGGAAAGCTTCACGAAGCATCATAGCTAGGGAAAGAATGGTTGCTGCTGGATTTGCTTTGTTTTGTCCTGCAATATCCGGTGCCGATCCATGGACTGGTTCGTATAAACCGAAACCATCTTCCCGTGTACTTGCAGATGGTAACATTCCCAGTGATCCTGTGATAACAGATGCTTCATCACTTAAAATATCGCCAAACATATTTTCCGTTACAATCACATCAAAATCAGCAGGTTTTGTAATCAATTTCATCGCAGTCGAATCCACCAACATATGCTCCACTTCTACATCTGGATAACCTTGTTTTTTCTCTTCTACGATTTCACGCCATAATTTACTTGTGTCTAAAACATTTGCTTTATCAACTGAAGCAAGTTTTCCTCTGCGACTTCTGGCAATTTGGAAGGCAGTATCCACAATACGCTCAATTTCAGCTCTCGTATATACGAGCGTGTCTAGTGCACTGTCCTTCGATTTCTTACGTGGTTCGCTGAAATATAAACCTCCTGTAAGTTCGCGTACAATGACCATATCCACATTTTCTGCTACTTCCTTTTTAAGAGGAGAAGCATCCAGTAATGCTGGAATAGCTTTGACAGGGCGAATATTTGCATAAAGTCCAAAATGCTTACGAATGGCTAATAATCCTTTTTCCGGGCGTAAATGAGATGGATTTTGATCCCATTTTGGCCCACCGACTGCACCTAAAAGGATGGCATCACTTTGACTACATTTACTAATCGTTTCTGCAGGAAGTGGATTTTCACAAGCATCAATTGCTGCTCCACCGATTAGTGCGTATTGCAGATGAAACGTATGGTTATAGTGTTTTGCAATAGCTTGAAGCACCTTGACTGCTGCTTCCGTTACTTCTGGACCGATTCCATCTCCAGGTAATACCGTTATCGTTTTTTCCATCCCACTCACTCCCGTTATTTGTCTAGACTCCAGGCGCCAGCCGCTCGAGGTCAAATGTGAAATTACTGCTCCTGCGCAAGCTCGTCGCAAACAAAAGCGTTTGCGGTGGCTGAAGAGCTGCCTCCTGGGCCCGCACGAAGCGGGTCATGTCTGCTTTGCCACAGGATGTGGCGCACTTTGCAGACCTACCTCATTCCCCATTTGCTTGCTCCTGCGCAAAGCTCGTCGCAGAAGAACTCTGTCGCGGCTAATCCGGCGCCTTCCGCTTTTCCTAATTTATTGTGTTACCGCTTCTCGTTGCTCTTGATAATGTGCTTTTACTATCTGGCGATTAATCGCGTTCAAATACGCTTTTGCAGAAGCTTCTAATACATCTTGGGAAGCATTGCGACCCGTGGAAATAACATCATTAAAACTTAAGTTAATAACTGCTTCGCCAAGTGCGTCTCTTCCTTTCGATACGGAAGATACACGATAATCAATAATATGAACTTTCCCGTTCACAAGCTTTTCTAGTGTATTGAAGATGGCTTCTACTGATCCTGCGCCTGTAGAAGAGACAACTTCCACGTCACCAGATGGTGTTTTCGCTTGAACCGTTGCAGTAGGAATATTAGATGTACCATATTGCACTTGCACGCTTTCTAATTCATACACTTCTGCTTCAGAAGTTTGGACTTGTTGATCTGTTAATAAAACAAATAAATCTTCCTCTGTAATCTCTTTCTTACGATCTGCTAACTTTTTAAAGGCAACAAAAGCTGCATTTAGCTTTTCATCACTTAAATGGAAGTCCATTTGTTTTGCACGATCAAAGAATGCATGACGACCCGAATGTTTTCCAAGTACTAGTTCTGTCGCTACATCACCTATTAAATCAGGTGTGATGATTTCATACGTTTCAGGATTTTTCAACATACCATCTTGGTGAATACCAGATTCATGTGCGAATGCATTTTTCCCAACAATAGCTTTGTTTGGTTGAATAACAACTCCTGTTAACTTGCTAACAAGCTGACTTGTGCGTTTCGTTTCTTTTAACACAATGCCTGATTCTGCTTGGTAATAATCGTTTCGAATATGTAATGCTACTGCAATTTCTTCTATTGCTACGTTTCCAGCACGTTCACCAATTCCGTTAATCGTTCCTTCTATTTGCGTTGCACCATTTTCAATTGCTGCAAGCGTGTTTGCTGTTGCTAATCCTAAATCATCATGACAGTGTGCAGACAGCTTCACTTTTTCAATACCCGTTACATTTTCACTTAAATATCTGAATAAAGAGCCGTACTCAATTGGAGAAGCATAACCCACTGTATCTGGAATATTAATCGTTGTTGCTCCAGCTTTAATTACTTCATTCATAATACGAACTAGAAAGTCACGATCCGAGCGGGTTGCATCTTCTGCTGACCACTGGACAAGTGGGAAATACTTTCTTGCTAATTTCACCGATTCTACTGCAATTTCAATCACTTGCTCCGGTGTTTTATTCAACTTATATTGCATGTGGATAGGAGATGTGGCGATAAACGTATGAAGATGCGGTTGTACCCCACCTTTTAACGCTTCCCAAGAAGTTTCTATATCACTTTTAATGGAACGAGCCAAACCTGTCACAATCGAGTTTTTTACGGTGCCAGCAATTTGTTTGACAGCCTCAAAGTCTCCAGGAGAAGAAGCAGGAAATCCTGCCTCTATGATGGAAACTCCGTACTTCTCAAGCTGACGAGCAATTTCTAACTTTTCTTGTGTGTTTAGGTTTATCCCTGCGGATTGCTCTCCATCACGTAGCGTTGTGTCGAAAATATCAATTTTGCGCACTGGTCACCACTTCTTTCTTGACTTGTTTTTTCCCTTCATTGATAAATGGCATCATTTCGCGAAGTTTAGCCCCAACCACTTCGATTTGATGTTCCGATTCCGCTTTTTTGATGGCATTGTATTTTGGACGATCTGTTTCGTTTTCTTTGATCCATTCTCTTGCAAATGTACCGTCTTGTATGTCCGTTAATACGTCTTTCATGCGATCTTTAACGGAAGCATCAATGATACGTGGACCTGATACGAAATCTCCCCATTCAGCTGTATCCGAGATAGAAGAACGCATCGTAGCCATTCCTCCTTCGTACATTAAGTCAACGATTAGTTTTAATTCGTGTAATGTCTCGAAGTATGCAAGCTCCGGTTGGTATCCAGCTTCTACTAACGTTTCAAAACCAGCTTTTACGATTGCAGTTGTACTACCACAAAGTACTGCTTGTTCTCCAAAAAGATCCGTTTCTGTTTCTTCTTTGAATGTTGTTTCAAGAACACCTGCACGAGCAGCTCCGATACCTTTTGCGTAAGCTAATGCAACATCTTTTGCTTGGCCAGAAGCATCTTGATATACTGCGAATAAACCTGGTACCCCTGCACCCGCCTCAAATGTTCTACGTACTAAATGTCCAGGACCTTTTGGTGCTACTAAGAATACATCGACATCTGCTGGAGGGGTAATTTGACCAAAATGGACGTTGAAACCATGAGCGAATACTAAAGATTTTCCTGCAGTTAAAGCGGGTTGAATTTCTGCTTCATATACAGCTTTTTGTCTTTCATCCGGTAATAAAACCATGATAACTTCTGCTTTTTCAGCAGCTTCTTTTACCGAATAAACTTCCAATCCGTCTTCTTTTGCTTGATCGAATGATTTTCCTTCACGAATACCAACAACTACGTTAAAGCCTGAATCTTTTAAGTTTTGTGCATGTGCATGACCTTGTGATCCGTAACCGATGATTGCGATTGTTTTATCCTTTAAAAGTCCTTCGTTGATATCTCCGTTGTAATACATTTTAGCCATTGTCATTTCCTCCTCGAATTTGGGTTTTTAAATATATGAAAGTATAAACTTTATTACTTATTTGCTGTCCAGCTTCAAACGCCAGCTGCTCCTGCGCATAGCTCGTCGCAATAAGAGCGTGTGCTCGAGGTCAAATGTCAGTTTACTGCGGTGGCTGAAGTACTGCCTCCTCGTAAACTGCCATTTGCTTGTCGCAGCTTAACGGCGTTTACCGCATTTCTTTATTGCAAAATAGATAACTGTGGTGTATTTAATTTCTGTGTTTCACGAACAAATGCAGTAACGCCTGTTCTAGTTAGCTCTTTAATGCCATAAGGCTTGAGCAAATCAATAAATGCATCAATCTTTTCAGGATGACCTGTCACCTGGAATGTTACGACATTTTTTCCGGTGTCGATGGTAGCAGCTCGGAACGGTTCCACAATACTATTGATCTCCGCTCTTACAGCTGGTGGCGACACGACTTTCACGAGCGCCAACTCCCGAACAACAATTGCCTTCTCTGAAATATCATTTACTTTTAACACATCTACTTGCTTTTGAAGCTGTTTTAACAATTGTTCTAGCTTTTGTTCGTCTTCCACATTTACGACAAACGTCATTTTCGAAATTTGCGGTTGTTCCGTATGCCCTACTGTAATGCTTTCAATATTGAACTGACGCTTCATGAGTAGGCCAGTAACTCGGTTTAAAACACCGCTTTGATTTAACACAGTTACCGTAATAATTCGTTTCATTCGGCCTTCACTCCAATCATTTCATGTAGTCCTTTACCTGGAGCAACCATTGGAAAGACACTTTCTTTTTGAACAACTCGACAATCGATTAATACTGGTTCATCCGATGCAAGCGCTTCTTTTAACTGCACTTTTGCTTCTTCATACGTTTCGATTTTGTAGCCTTTGATATCATAAGCTTCGGCAAGTTTCACAAAATCTGGTTGAATCGGCATTAGTGATTGCGAATAACGCTCTTCATGGAAAGTTTCTTGCCATTGTCTAACCATTCCAAGTGCTTGATTGTTCAAAATGATTACTTTTACGGGAATGCGCATTTCCTGAAGAAGCGATAATTCTTGAAGTGTCATTTGGAAACCTGCATCCCCAACAATTGATACTACTTTTGCATTTGGTTTGGCAATCTGTGCTCCAATAGCTGCCGGGAAACCAAATCCCATCGTGCCTAGCCCACCAGAAGTTACCCAGTTATGTGGTTGGTTAAATTTATAATATTGTGCAGTCCACATTTGATGCTGCCCTACGTCAGTCGTAACAACTGCATCTCCATTTGTGTATTCATGCACCAGTTGCAAAACTTGCTGTGGAAGCAAACCTCTCTCCTCACTAGCTTCATAGAATAAAGGAAACTGTTCTTGATTGACATGCAAGCTTTCTAACCATGCAGCAGTATTCCCATTTGGTGCATTTTGTTCAAGTAATGCAGTTAATGCTTCTTTCGCATCTGCTACAATCGGAATTTCAGTATGCACGTTCTTACCAATTTCAGCGGGATCTATATCAATGTGAATCACTTTTGCATTCGGTGCAAAATGAGCTAAGTTACCAGTTAAACGGTCATCAAACCGTGCTCCGACATTGATCAGTAAATCACATGTTTGAATCGCCATATTTGCTGTGTATGTTCCATGCATTCCTGCCATCCCTAAAAATAGTGGATGATTTCCTTCGATGCCTCCAAGCCCCAAAAGGGTATTTGTTATCGGGATTTGATATTTTTCCGCAAATTCTGCTAGTTGGTCAGATGCTTTTGCAAACAATACGCCTGCACCTGCAAGGATAAGTGGTTGGTTTGCTTTTGAAATAGCTTTCGCTGCTTTTTGTATTTGTAAAAAATTTGGTGTAGTCGTCGGTTGATAACCAGGAAGATTTACTTCATTCGTGTAATCTTCATTTGTAACAAAAATACTTGTTGCCATATTTTTTGGAATATCTACAACAACTGGTCCTGGACGACCTGTGGAAGCAATATGAAAAGCTTCGTTAATAATTCTAGGAAAATCAGCTACATCTTTTACTTGGTAATTATGTTTCGTTATTGGTTGCGTGATGCCGATTATATCCGCTTCCTGAAAAGCATCTGTCCCGATAACGGTAGTTGCAACTTGCCCAGTAAATACAACAAGTGGAATCGAATCCATCATTGCATCTGCAATTCCAGTTACGACATTCGTAGCTCCAGGGCCAGACGTCGCAATCACGACCCCTACCTTCCCTGATACACGTGCATAGCCCTCTGCCGCGTGGATAGCTCCTTGTTCATGACGAGCTAAAATATGTCGAATTGGATTTTTATGTAGCGCATCGTAAATCGGTAATACAGCACCACCCGGATACCCAAAAACTACTTCAACTTGATGCTGTTTCAATGTTTTGATAAAAACATCTGCCCCGTTCAATTGTTTAGGAGCTTCAGCCGTTTCGGGCTCTTCATACATTTCAACTGTTTCTTCAACGGTTACCTTCATCATCATTTCCTCCTTTTTATTCAAATCGTCCAGTTTCATAACTTATAAATATTGACCATTAGGAACTTTTTGAAGATAAAATCCAATAAATGGCTGAACAAGACAAACCTAGGGATATATTAAGGTTTTCTGAGATACTCCACAGATTTTCTGAGATACTCTGGGGTTTTCTGAGATACTCCCCGGAGGATTTTGCGCTTAATCTATAAAAAAGAAAAGAATTTCTCCCCACACAAAGAAACCTTCGTTCTTTTGTATAGGGATGAAATTCTTTTCATGGTACCACCCTAGTTCGTAGCGCAACCGCTACCTCGCAGACAACTAGCAAAAGCCAGACATCCATTTATAACGAGAGTAGCGTTTTACTACACCCGGAAGCATCTAAAAGGTTTCCCGTTCAATACTTCACTCCGAGGGGATGTCGCTAAAGGTTGTATTGCCGGTTCCCAGCTTTACCGGCTCTCTGTAAATACAAGTTTCCTCTAACTTTTGCCTCATCAATGATTTATACTATTATGTTATTTAAGTTCACTTTGGCGTCTAGATCTTCATAACCCCACCTGTGCTTGCAGATGTGACGAGCTTCGAATATCTTGCTAAATAGCCTTTTTTAATTTTTGGTTCAAATGGTTGTAAGTTTTCTTTTCTTGCAGCTAATTCTTCTTCGCTAACTAGTAACTCGATCGTTCTATTTGTTAAATCAATAGCGATAATGTCATCGTTCTCTACTAATGCAATTGGTCCGCCATCTGCAGCTTCTGGAGAAATATGTCCAATGGAAATCCCTCGAGATGCGCCGGAGAATCGACCATCTGTTATGAGTGCCACTTTCGTTCCTAACCCGCGACCTTGAATGGCTGACGTTGGAGCAAGCATTTCAGGCATCCCTGGTCCACCTTTCGGACCTTCGTAGCGAATGACTACTACATGACCTGCTTGCACAGTTCCATTATCAATTGCTTCCTGTGACGCTTCTTGTGAATCAAACACAATTGCTTTCCCAGTAAATTCTTTAATCGAAGGATCCACAGCCCCTACTTTAATTACTCCGCCTTCAGGAGCAATATTACCGAAAAGGACGGATAAGCCACCTACAGGACTATATGGATTTTCTTTTCTGCGTATGACTTGATCATTTGTAATCTCTGATTCTTTCACATTCTCATAGAGTGTTTTACCTGTAATCGTTAAGCGATCCGGGTGAACAGCTCCTGGAATCTCACAAAGTTCTTTTATAATAGCGCTGACCCCTCCTGCAAGATGTACATCGTGCATGGAGTAATCTGAAGCTGGCATTATTTTGGATAAGTAAGGAATTCTTTTCGCTACTTCATTTATTTCTTTCACGTCGTATTCAATTTCTGCTTCATGCGCGATTGCTAGCGTATGGAGAACCGTATTCGTTGAACCACCCATTGCCATATCAAGCGCAAATGCATCATCAATCGTTGCTTTTGTAATCAAATCTCTCGGCTTTACATCTTCTTTAATCATTCGCACTAAATGATGTGCAGCTTCTTTTATGAGGCGATGACGTTCATCCGATGTCGCCACGATCGTACCGTTACCCGGTAATGCGACACCGAGCATTTCCATTAAAGAGTTCATCGAGTTCGCTGTGAACATCCCTGAACAGGAACCACATGTTGGACATGCATTTTGTTCGATATCGAGTAGTTGCTCCGCTGACATAGATCCATTCTTATAAGAACCGACCCCTTCAAAAACAGAGGTTAAGGAAAGTTGTTTTCCGTCAGCTGACGTTCCAGCTTCCATCGGACCACCCGAAACAAATACAGAAGGGACATTCGTTCTTACTGCCGCCATCAACATACCTGGTGTGATTTTGTCACAGTTTGGAATGTAAAACACCCCATCAAACCAGTGTGCGTTAATAACCGTTTCCGCAGAGTCTGCAATCAATTCACGACTCGGAAGTGAATACCTCATCCCGATATGCCCCATTGCAATCCCATCATCCACTCCAATCGTGTTGAACTCAAATGGAATACCACCGGCTTCACGAATGGCCTCTTTCACGACTTCCGCAAACTTATTCAAATGCATATGCCCTGGAATAATATCAATATAAGAGTTACAAACACCAATGAATGGTTTATCTAAATCCTTTGTCTTTACTCCAGTCGCATAAAGTAAACTACGATGAGGAGCTCGATCAACGCCCTTTTTAATCATGTCACTTCTCAATTTCAATCGCCCCTATACTTACCGTTTATGTAGCGTGTAATTTTAGATTTCCTTTTAATTTTCGATTGTGAATTTTCTCACAATCTTTTATATATTGTTGCTATCATATCGCCTTTAAAATGGGGAGTCAATACCCTTTTTTAAAATAATCAGTTAGTTTCGAATATTCTTTTATCGTGTAATCGCTTACATTCGCGATATATCGCATTTTGTATGCTGAAAAATAATTGTGAACATTTTGTTAAAGTAAATGGGAATAGAAAGTTAAGTAGGAACATATGGGAGACGAGAAAGAGTGGAGCGAAGTTTATATTGGAATTTTTTTGCGAATCGCAAAATTATGGCCGCTAATCGCAAGTTCATTACCCCGTAGCGCAAGATCAAAGCACAATTTCACCTTGTCGACCGCATTTCGCAAGTTGGTTAACCCGTAACGCAAATTCAAGTTCGCGTAGCGCAAGATCAACTCTCTATATCGCAAATTCAAAGTACAATTTCACCTTATCGACCGCATTTCGCGAGTTCGTTACCCCTTAACGCAAATTCAAGCTCGCGTAGCGCAAGATCAACTCTCTATATCGCAAATTCAAAGCACAATTTCACCTTATCGACCGCATTTCGCAAGTTCATTACCCCGTAGCGCAAATTCAAGCTCGCGTAGCGCAAGATCAACTCTCTATATCGCAAATTCAAAGCACAATTTCACCTTGTCGACCGCATTTCGCAAGTTCGTTACCCCGTAGCGCAAATTCAAGCTCGTGTAACGCAAGATCAACTCTCTATATCGCAAATTCAAAGCACAATTTCACCTTGTCGACCGCTTTTCGCAAGTTCATTACCCCGTAACGCAAGATCAACTCTCTATATCGCAAATTCAAAGCACAATTTCACCTTGTCGACTGCATTTCGCGAGTTCGTTACCCCGTAACGCAAATTCATCTATCCATCTGCCTCGAATTAATAAAAAAGACCCTTTCTCAATTACGAGAAAGAGCCGATTACCAAATATTTGGCTTTGCAACCATGAACCAAAGCATGATTAGTAAAATGAAAATATACTGCCATAAAGAAAGTCGCAACTTTTGAATTAGAACATTCGAATCTATTATCCCTGCATAGAATTGTCGAATTTTCGGCTTAAATGCCTTTGCAAGAAAAACAATTGAGCTGATCATCACAACAATCGTCATGACTACCCATGACGTAGACCATGGCCAACTCCCTTGCCACATTAGCAGAATTCCAGATACAACTAGCACATGTCCCGCATGCTTCACGATTCTGATTGCAGCTTGAAAAACTTGTATTTGCGAAACAAGCACTTTCCCATTTTTCCCTTTCATTTGATTTATTACAGCAAAAAGAACAAAGAAAGGGCCGATAGAAAGAATCGCACTTATTATATGAATGAACAATATTATTTTGTACATAGAATTTATCACCTACGCTTATTATACGGTATTCCATCGTCTCTTATTGTGTCTAATAGAGGAAAATAGAGTGCTATGCCTAATATTTTGTTATTCGCAACTTAATCTTCCATTCTCGCAATATAGACTTACTTACGCGCAACTTTTTGGCGGTTACTCGCTACAATTCTGACGCTTACTAGCAACATTATCTCTCCCTCTCAATATATGAATAGGCAATATCTATTTCCACGTAAAAACGCCATCAATTCACATATCACGAATTGAGGGCATTTCTTAATAAGTAAATTAGATTTTAAAGTGACTTACATTGTTTTGAAGAATTTCTGAAAGATCTGATAATGACTGTGCATTTGCAGTTATTTCTTCATTCGCGGCAAGCTGTTCTTCGGTAGCTGCACTTGTATCATTTGCGCCGTCTGCAGCCATTGCAGCAAGGCGTTGAACTTCGAGTGACCCCTCAGATACGGATTCCGCCATGGCTTGAATTTGCTCGATCGCTGCGGAAACAGATTCCACTCTGATGCCAACTTCTCCAACTGCTGTTTCGATTTCTTTAAATACGTCCATGGATTCATTTGTTTTCGAAAGTCCTTCGTCCACTTTAACTTCACCGTCTGTGATTGCTTTTACCGCATCACTAGAAGCTGAATGAATGAGTTGAACCATTGAAGCGATTTCTGTTGCCGATTTTTTCGATTGCTCTGCAAGTTTACGCACTTCTTCTGCAACAACAGCAAATCCTTTCCCATACTCACCAGCACGTGCTGCTTCGATAGCTGCATTTAAAGCAAGTAAGTTCGTTTGTTCGGAAATAGCTGTAATGAGCGAAGTAATGCTTTGAATTTCATCCGAGTGCTTCGCCATATTATTCATAATAATCGTTGTGTCTACAAACGTTTTATGAATTGTATTCATTTGGGTAGCTACTTCTTGCACTACTCCTGAACCTTTTTTCACTAATTTTTGGACATCATCTGCAGCATATAACATTTCTTCATTGCTTATAGAAATTTGTCCAACTCCCTGAGTCAATTCAGTCATCGCTTGGACAGAAGAATTCATATGTCGCACTTGTTGTTCACTTGTTACCATTTGTTCCTCGGCTGACTTTGCCACCATTTGAGAAGAGGCTAAACTTTCCTCTGAACTCGCAGACAGTTCTTCTGCATTCGAAGCAAGCTGCATGGAAGAATCTCTTACACTCGCCACAATCGCTCGAAGATCATTGGACATCATATTGAACGCAGTCGCCATTTCACCGACTTCATCTTTGTTTTTGATGATAATTTGTTCAACTAATAAATTCCCATTCGCAATCTCTGCCATTCCAGCAGTAACTCTTTTAACTGGACGAGAAATACTTTTATTAATGAAATAAGCTAATACAATTCCTAACAAAATAGCTAATAAAGTTATTCCTATAAAAAAAATGGTGACAGCTTTCGCATAACTATTAATTTCTTTTCTAGTTTTCTCCATATCATCATTCAAAAATTGTTTGATGTCTCCTAAAATTTTCAACTCTTCATTACTAATAGATTTCGCATCTGAAGAGAGTTTACTAATACCCATTGTGTCATTTTTCTCTTTTGCTAAAATAATCTCTTGATTTTTTGCGGCAAAGGTAGCTAACTTTTTATCGAAACTATTCATCAATTCTATTGTATCTGGTGAGAAAAGTTTTCCTCTCAGTTCCTTTGCTAGATTCTCGGTAATTTGCAAATTCTCTGTTATCCCTTTTTTCGAAGCGTCTGTAGTAAACAATAAATACTCCATTGAACTTTGAGTCATATTTTTTTGAGAAATCTCAATTTCCTTCATTAGGTTTATTTTCACTACGCGATCATCCAATAGAAATTTATATTTATTACTACTATCAGAGATCGTTAAAAGGGCTAAAACTACCATGATAATCATTATTATTAAAATAGAAGAAAATCCCATCCACATTTTTTTACCTATTGACCATTTCATATATAACCCCTATTCTTTAATTTTCACTAACGGAGTACAATCGTTTGTACCCAACAAAATGTTCCTTCCAATAAATAGAATCTAATTTTGCCTTCTCCACGCCTTTAGTGCCTGCATGAATAAATTCATTATTACCTATGTAGATTCCCATGTGGGAAATCCCTATGCCATATGTATTCTCAAAAAACACTAAGTCTCCAACAACCGGATTTGTAACAGTAGCACTATTAGCAAAATAACTTTCGCTACTTTGACGACTAATCTTCAATCCAGCTTGAGTATAAACAAAGTAAATAAATCCACTACAATCGAAACCAGCCATAGTAGTTCCTGCATTCAAATAAGGGATGCCTTGCATACGTTCTGCAAAATTTCCAACTAAATGATAAATTGCTTGTCCACTTAAAGATAGTTGTTTTGCTTCATCAAGTAGAGGACCAGGACTTGTAATAAGTTGTTCGGCTTTTACTTGAACCGGTTTCTCAACAGTTTGTGGTTTAACCGGTGAAACAGGTTTCGTAGCTACAACCGTTTGCGGTGGTTTAGTTGATGTCTTAACAATTGTAGGCTTTTGTATAATTAATTTTTGCTTCACAAAAATACTATCTTTCGACAACTTATTCCATGTCAACAAGTCGATCACGGTTATCTTATATGTTTTGGCAATACTGGATAAAGAGTCCCCTTTTTTTACTTCATATAACGTGTTAGCACTTGCACTGGCTGTCGCTGCGAACGAGAACATTAGTACCGTTACTAATAGCACTTTTTTAAACATATAGACCCTCCTTCTAATTTACTAGTACGTTAATGATAACATTAATCTATTAATATCTCACTACTATTTTTGTGAAAGATATTGCCCAGGAAATATGGTTTATTTGCAATTAATCGTAGTAGAAGAGATTTCCCCCTTCGCAATCTAGTTTCAAATAAAATTACCGTCCCACTAAATCCTTTTACGAGAAGTTAATATTCAGCAAATAGTTACTAAAAAAATACTCACTTAGTGTTTTTCAGTTCCTTCACTTACTAAAAGTAGATTCAAAAAAGGTCTTAATATAATTCTTCTATTTTTTTGATTTTCAGCGGCTTTGAAAAATAAAAACCTTGGAGTTCGTGACACCCTAACATTTTAAGTTTTTCCCATTGCTCGATTGTTTCTACACCTTCACTAACCACTCTTAACGAAAGTTGCTCTGCAAGATTAATAATTGTCCTTGTAATGCTTAAACTCTTATCATCACTTTCAATTTCTTGAATAAACTGACGGTCAATTTTAATTTCTTTTATAGGAAAATGTTGCAAATAAACAAAAGCAGAAAAACCTGTGCCAAAGTCGTCTATGCTAACTGAAAATCCCAACTCATTTAAATAATGAATTCGTTCCTTCACTGTTTCATATTCCATCATCGCAACGCTTTCCGTAATCTCAATAACTAGTCGACTTGGCGAAACTTTGTAATAATCCACTTGGCTCAACAAGTACTTAGGAAAGTCATTATGCAAAAAATGCCGAGATGAAATATTAATGGAAATAGTGTACTGTTTGCGATGTCCTTTATCCCACAATGCTAATTGTTTCAATGCCTGTGTAATAACCCACTCACCGATCGGTATTATTAATCCTGTCGATTCTGCAATTGGGATAAATTCCATCGGTCCTCTAATACCGAGTTTTGGATGATTCCACCTAATAAGCGCTTCGAAACCAGCAATTGATCCATCCTCGCAGTTCACTTTTGGTTGATAATATAGTTCGAACTCATTGGATTCTATCCCTTTCCGAAGGTTCATCTCGGTGTGCAAATCATTCGACATCGATGTATACATTTCAGGTTGGTAAAAAGTTTGTGCATTTCTTGAAAATTTCTTTCGTCCATTATTTAAAGCTATTTGTGCTGCATTTAAACAAGCTTTCGCGTTATTTCCATGCTGTGGGAATTGGCTGAAACCAATAGAATAGGTTAAATATACTTCTTGATCACCGACCATTATTTGCCTAGCTAGCGCCTCGTCAGCCTTTTCAAAATATCGCTCTCCCATTTGCGGCTTATTAGCTGTATCAAAATAAACGGCAAAATGATCAAAACCGATCCTTGCAGTTAAGTAAGGTGCAGGAAATAGCGTTTGAATTCGCAGCGCTACCTCTTTTAAAACTTCATCCGCTCCATCAATTCCTAGTACATCTTGAATATCTTGAAAAAGATCTATTTTAAGGTAGATAAAGTAGGTATCCATTGTTTCATCAACTTTTGTCATTCTTTCCGTTGTTTCTTCTAAAAAGGAAGTTAAATTTCGAAGGCCTGTCAAAGCGTCTACCATTGCAAGCCTTTTATATGATTCTCTTTCCACTAATAGCATAATAGAATGAACAATTGATGGCAGTACAAATAAATCATCATCTAACCATTCTCTCCTGGTCGAGTAACGAATACTTAATACTCCATGAAAGTCTTTCTGATCAGTAAGTTTAAACTCTAACCAATTAGAATGCGTAGATATTGGAAAAATTTTCTCGTCCATTTGCTCTGCAGACCAAAAATCCGCTGCCTTCATTAATTCGAAGTAGCTTGGATATTCTTTTTGATGCACCTCTGAAACTTCATCCTCCATTTGAATAGAAGAAGCGATTTTAGTAAGTGTAGAGCAATCACTAGAAAGCGTCCAAATAGACACTTGATCCACTTCTAAGAGCATCGACGATTTGTGACAAACTTCACATAGAGCTTCATGTAAAGATAGATTATGCATTTGGCCCATTTCCAACATTTGATCAAGTCTCTTCCGGTTCTTATCGCTATCTACTATTGAGTTTACTAAAGTATTCATATTACGAAATACCCCCTTCCTTTTGAAGAATATATTACCACAATTATAAACTAAATTTATTAGAATAATAAGTCTAATTGTATGAATTTGTAGAATAGTGAGTATTTATGTAAAATATGCATCCATTTTAATCTGGTGAATCGAAAATTGGATTATAAGAGAGAAGTTTTAAATATAGAAAAAAGCTCCAAGATTTTGATTATCTTGAAGCTTTACGATTAAACTTGTGTAAGTTCTATTAGAAGTGGTTTGATCTTTTGACGCCATTGTTCAAATGCAGGATATAGAAACTTGGATACTATCTCTTGTTTCTCTTGTGATTTTTCAAATAAACCATCCATTTTATCAGCCGCTAAAACAACTTCATCAAAAGAATTTATCGCTTCAACAATGGAAGTATTATCTTGAAATAGGACGGACAAATCTTGATTTACCTGTACAATTCGTACAAAGGCAGTAAAGATATCACTAAGTACCAAGTCACCTTCTGTTTTAGAGTAATCTTGAAAACTAGCCAATACATATTGGAAGCCTTCCTCGATAGATTCTAGCATTTCACGATATTGATGGACTAGTTGTAAATGTTCTTCTATGAAAGTTGACATGTTGTAGACTCCCTCTAAAAAACCGGCAAAGCATTTGCTAGATCACGGTTTGCATACTAATTTTTCTTATCGTAAAATGTGCCATCTCGATATACTTGAGCATAAGGATCCATATAGGCATGTACGGACACTTTTTTCTTTTGTTGTTCTGTAATATTGAGGCGAATGTCATTCATAAACAACTTCAATTTTTCTTGAAGTGCTGCTTCTAATGGGAGTAGGTCTTTCCCAAATGCTTCTTCTTCATTAGTAAAAGGTGCTTGAATGGATGGCTGCAAGGCATCTCGTTCATCTAACAACTTCTCCATTTGTTCAATCACGGCATCACGCTTTTCTTCATCTCGCACATCCAAAATGCGAACTAAAAGTTCTGTCGCATTTCTCCAAGTCTTTAGACTATCCCGAATCATACTTCACCTGTGGAGCCATATTGTTTTTGACGATTAATTTGAATAACTTGCTTCCAAGTATCACGAAACTCCGTCGTATATCCAATCACTTCATCCACTTTAGCTGGATCGTTTTGAATATTAGCTTCCACTAAACGATTAAGCATATATTCATATAAAGCAACCAAGGATTTTGAGATAGGTACAGACATATCAAGCGTAATCATCAGTTCACGCAAAATATTTTGTGCTTTTTGGATATTTGTATTTTTTAACTCTATATCTTTTGTTTCTATACCTTTTTTCGCTTGGTTCAAAAATTTTAAACAGCCATTATACAACATGAGTGTCAACTCGCCAGGAGTAGATTGAGTCACACTATTTTGTTGATAGGCTTTGTATGGATTATTTACAGCCATGAAAACACTCCTCTTTTTGTAACGCTTGTACCGTAATTATTGTTGTCCGCCGCCAAATGCATTCATTAAATAGCTGGATTGGTTATTCGCACGAAGAATTGCAGATTCCATCGCGGAGAATTGTTTGTAATAGCGACTTTCTATCATTTGAAGACGACTTTCGAATTTCGAAATTTGATCATCAAAACCTTTTAATGTACGCCCTAGAGCAAACGTCGTGCTGACAGCAGAATCCGTACCCGCTTTTTCGATGACTTGTTTTCGCGTACTATCTAACGTTGCAACTAACTTTCGGGCCAATCCCTTATCTGCGTCGGTCGGACCATCTGCGGCAAAAAGGTTATACACTTGATTAGGGTCTTCCGATATGGCCTTCCTTAACTCTGCTTCATTAATAACTAATTTGCCGTTTTCCAAATAGCTAGATGAAGTAGAAATACCAATATCATTTAACATTTTCGCACCTGCAACGCCACCAACCGCAGCATTTAGATCAGATCGCATTTTGTTAAGTGCGTTTGAAATCGTGCTATCGTTTTTTAGCGTGCCACTTTTTGCTTTTTCATCCCAAAGTTCAATTTCTTTTTCTTTCATATCTGTTTTTTGTTCCGTTGAAAGAGGTTGAAAATCCCTATACTTTGTTTCACGAATCTTACTGTTTAGGTTTTCGATTAACTTGTTATATTCGTCGACAAATTTAGTTACGGATTCAAGAATCTTATCCGTGTCTGGTGCTGAACTGAAAGTAATGTCTGATTTACTCGCTTTTTTCAAGGACACTTCAAAGCCGTTGATTTGGAATGTGTTGGACTGACGTTCCGTTTTTAAACCGTTGAAGATGAAAATGGCGTTTTTACCATCCGAAGGTTTAACTTTATCCATCTTCAAGAAATTATTAGTATCTCCTTCAATAACTATTTCCGGTGGGTTAACTAGAACATCTCCATTTTGATCTAAAGTATTTGGAATTTCCCCACTATTTTTTGCTGTAAATGCTATCTTTCCAGTGAATGAATCATAAAATGTATTGACTCCTGTGTTTTTATTAATATCATCTAGAACGCTTTGCATAGTTGAGTTTTCATCAATTTCCACTTTTTTTGAGTCTAGCGTCCCATCCTGTTTGATAGCTTTAATAGTAAAAGATGATGGGACAGTCACTGAGGAATTATTCTTTAGTTTCTGACTCAAATCAGCATTTGCAGCAAGAACTCTTTCTGAGCTTTGTATAGTAGCTGCTTCTGCAAGTTGCTGTACATTTATCTTCCCAGTAAAATCACTAGTCGAACTTACATTACGTACACTTACATCGTCAGGTGCTGAGCTAGTTACTATCTTTTTTATATAAGTCGATTGACGAAGCATTGTATCGCTCGTTAAATTTCGAAAATCAAATATCTTTTTATTGATAGAGCGATAATCATCTCGTTGCCACTCCATGTATTGCTTCTTTTGCATGATTTTATTTAACGGCAAACGCTGTGCCTTCATTAAATCCTTAATCATCGACTCCGTATCCATACCACTTGCTAAACCAGTAATACGCATGAAATCACCAACCCTTATATTTTTTTATCTACAAAAAGCCCCATAAAATCCTGCATCGCTGCGTACATATCTAGCATCTTCTTTGATGGAATTTCTCGAACTACTTCATCCGTTTTGGAGTTTATTAACGTCACATAATACGTATTTAGCTTTTCATGATATTTAAAACGTAGTTCCGTATTAGTTGTCTCTAAAAACTTGTTCATACTATCTGTCATCTTCTTGGCTTTTTCAGCAGGTAAAAAATCTTGCTCTGCATTTCCCTTTGAATCAGAAGTGTGAGCAGAAATAAAAACAACCGGCTCTTCAAATGACTCTCCCTCAACTACTTTGGATGTCATATTAAATGGAACGGATATAGCAGAATCCGTTATTCGATTAACCATACAAATCGTGCCCCCTTGATAAGTACATGCCTTAGTTTATATATCGGTTATAGACAAATGTTATTAACAACCTATTGACATAAAGTTGTGGTTTTTGGTTGCAGGAGCTATTTATCATCAGTTAAACAAATATATTAGGAGAGTGAGAATAAAATAGGGATGAACTTTATCGGGGGTAATCTAAAGAGAAAAACTTTACGGGGGAAATATGATTGCTTATGCTTTGCTTTCTATTGAAACTGAATTGTAGCGTATTGTCAGAATAGTGTAGAATAGTTTCTAACACAGGGACACGTTAATAAAAACACGATCCTAGTATAGGACCGCGTTTTGTAAACCAGATTAAAGTAATAATTGAAGTATGCCTCATGTTATTGGTTGGCTTGCTTTGCCGGTATGTCGTTCGATTATAGAATAGACTATATCTTCATCCTCAAGTGGGACATGTAGGGGTTGGACACTTCGAACGTCTGATGGACGCACTACGGATTTCATCGCCATGGTTTAGCAGTTAGAATTGTGTTAATACCTGGCACCTTACATTATTTACAGTTTTTTGCGAAAAGAATAGGGGTAACCCTTGTTCAGTATAGAGAAATATATTTAATGTACTGGTAGTGAATTGTAGTCTATTGTCAGAATAGTGTAGAATTGTTTCTGACACAGTGGTCGACCCCCTTATAATGGACACATAGAGTGTTATAATTGTGTAAATACAACCATCTGAGAGGGGCATGATCATGAACATTCGTAAGAAAACAAAAAAACGTCAACTCACATATGAACAAAAGTTATTTGCAGTAAATGAAGTACGTCTGAATAAACGTAACAGGCAAGATGTCGCGGACGAACTGGAAATTCATATTAATTCATTGACAGGGTGGCTGAAACTTTACAGAGAACATGGTGAAGATGCACTTCTCTCACACTATGAGAAATCAGATTTGATTGAACACACTGCAGAACTAAATAGATTAAGAGATATAGAAAAGAAGTACAAGGAGCAATTGATACAAAATGAAATCTTAAAAAAGTTCCAGGCCTTTCTCAAGGAGAACGAAAAAAGAAGTGCTTCGAAGCCATTACGGCCTTGAGAAAGGATTATCCAGTAACTACACTTTGTAAAACATTAAAAGTATCAACCAGTGGATATTACAACTATATGGCACAACCTCAAAAGTCTCTTTCTGAGCGGATCAAATCGATATTACGGTCATCCAAAGCTTATATGATTTTACTGGTGGCACCATTGGCGTGAAAAGAATTGCTGGTGAACTGAAAGCTAACCACGATCATGTAATTAATCACAAGCGTGTACAGCGATTAATGAATGAGATGAATATTAAATCTAAAATTCGAGTTAAGAAGTACTTCCAATCTAAGAAAGATGCACAATCTGACCGGGTATATCCAAACCTTCTTAATAGAGATTTTGATGCTTCGCTGCCCAATCGTAAATGGGTTACCGATCTATCTGAGATTACAGTGGAAGAAGATAAATTTTACGTTTCTGCAATCATGGATCTTTGTAATCGAGAAATTATTGCATTTGAAATGAGCGATAGTCCAACTGCAAACCTGGTAGAAACTACTGTTAAACAAGCAATGAAAACTAGAAAGTTGCCCGACTTAACAAACGTAATCATTCACTCTGATCAAGGAAGTGTCTATAAGTCTTTTAAGTATAAAAATCTTGCCAAGAAACTTCACTTTTCACCAAGTATGTCTCGGAAGGCAAACTGCTGGGATAACGCTGTAATTGAGAGCTTTTTTTCGCAATTAAAGACAGAATTCCCGCACTTGTATGCGACAGATAATGCCAAACAGGTAAAGAAAGATTTACTCTTATACATTGCATATTTTAACGAAAACCGTGGTCAAAAAAGACTGGGTTATTTAAGTCCAACTGCTTATTTAAAGTTAAAACATTCAGCTAGCTAATGCACAATTCTACACTGTCCATAAAATAGGGGCTAGACTACAGGGACGCGTTTTCCCAGGGACGCGTTTTCCATGGAACAGGGTGCTTATCTTCTGTGGATCACCTGCACAATACGGATATTACTTCAACAATTCTAGCACTTGCGCTGAAGATTGTTGAACTTGTGAAGTTAGCGCCTGTTGAGCCTGCAATAATAGTTGTTCTTTAACAAGATCCATCGCTTGCTTAGCCATGTCAGAATCTTGAAGTCTGCTCATAGAGGCTATTGTGTTTTCCTCCATTACCGCAAGATTTGAGGCGATATGATCTAAACGGTTTTGTGTTGCCCCGACTGAGCCAAGTTCACCTAGGATAAACTTCAGGGCATCATCAATAACTCTCAACCCTTTCGTTGCATCTTCATAATTTCGAACACAGATAACATTTGTGTCACGTAGCATATTATCAAAAGATGCAATCTCGACTTTTAAACTTTGCCCAGCATTCGCTCCTACTTGGAATGTAAAATCATTGGAAGCATATTCGGTCCCCTGTCTAGCACGATAATCTACGGCTAATATATGGGAACCCAACGAGAGCATTAGCGAATCATGTTTTAAAAATATTTTATTATCATGAAAATAATATTGTTCATTAGATAGGACATTTCCGTCAAGTGTCACAGCAAAAAAGTTCGGATCAATTTCAGATTCCATCAACGCTTCACTTGATTCATGTTCGCAATAATGATGAAAATATCCATCTGGCATATTTGCATTCAATGAAATATCTAAAGACTGATAATATTGGACATTTAAATTTATTTCAGAAGTCAGATTTGTAATATCAGGTCGGACGTTTCCAATTAGTTCTACTTGCTGTCCATTATACAAATAACCATTCTGTATTAGCGTATTCGTTTTTGGAATTACCTGCCCATTCATCTCTACCTTATAAATATAAGAACCTTGTGGCACATAATTTTGAAGATCATCCGATGTGATCGAATAAATTTGATAATCCCCTGTACCATTATCTTTAGATGGGCGGTAGGTACCGTGTAGCGAAAGCAGATTCGTATCACTATCATAAGTGAATCCATTATCGGCATCGTAGGGTACTTCAATTCCTTTTTGATAGACCCGAATAGCTCTAGGCTCAGATTGGTCTTTTACACCATAATCAAGTGTTGTGTTTAATAGACGAAAGTCATAAGAATCATTACCCACTTTCGTTGCGGGACTTTCGAATACATAATATATATCCACCTCTGGACCAATAGATTGCCCAGCATCCGGTCGGGCATCGCCATATAGTTCTATTTTTTGAGAACCAGTATTATAAAAATAGCCGTTCGTTTTTGTTTCATCATAATTTACTTCAGTTCCGTCCACCATCACCCTAAAGGTTATGGGATTAGGAGTTCCATATGTTTCTGGATTGTAAGTTAATGGGATTTCTACCTTGTCATCAAATTTCATCGCATCACCAGTCGGAACAATCATTTTAACTGAAAATTTATCTCCGGTATTCGGACGTCCTGTTCCATAAAGTTCTATGCTATTCGTAGTTGAATTATATAGAAAACCATCTGTATCCGAATAAGCAATTTCCTCTCCATTATTACGGTATACACGTATAGAACTCGGTGATACATTGCTACCTAGATTGTAAACTTCTGGATAAGAGCTTAAAGGGATTCCATAAACTTCTTTTGATGTACTTGTATTGTCATATACATAATCTATTTTAATCTTTGGAATCGCTGCTACATCAGGACGGGCATTTCCATATAAATTTATACGACCATTTTCGTACGTGTAGCCATTTGTTTTAGTATCATCGTAAGTAATTTCTGTACCATCGATATACACCCGTAACGCTCTATTCGATGAAAGATCGGTGTCCTTCAAATTATACGTATCAATATTCGAGTTTATCGTATACGTTTGAACACCATTTCGACCATCCACATCCGTAAAATACTCAATTTGCACACTTTCACTAGCTGACGGACGAAGGCTTCCATAAAACTCGACCTTTCCATTTACCGTATCTACAAAAACACCATTTGTACCTTCCACCTCCGAAGGTCTTGCTGAAAGGAGTTGAGATTTTGTAACTTCTGTTCCACCTACACTGATTTTTAAGGAACGCGGGCCATCCTCTCCATTCATATTATAGACCTCTGCACTTAAGGGAATAGAAGTAGTGTAAATATTATTTTGAAACGAATCTCCTACATATGAAAAACGATAATAATCCTGTGCATTATCAACAGATTCATTTCCGATTATCGAATCTCCGTAAAAAGTAATTGATTTACCTGACACCATATAGTATCCATCATCCGGTGCCACACCTACTCCATCCCAATAAGTCAATTCCCGTGCTCCGCTCTCATTTACTTTTTGAATTCGCAAGGAAGCATCTCCTGTGTTCATCCGATAAATATCGGGTGAATCCGGTAGTGTTATTGTATTATTAGTAGGCGGAAGATGCAGTATATCTGTAGTCGGTATTACATTACTTGCTGCACTAGTTACGGTTAGATTATTTTGATTAACATTGACTTTTTTTATATTCCCTTGAGAGTCCGAATAAACGAATGCTGTGTTCCCGTTTCCGTCCACTTTAGGTGAAAAACTATACCCACCACTTCCATCATTTGTATTGTAATCTGTAATACTTTGAACTCTAGTCCAACTACCATTCGAGTATTTATCTAAAGCTAAAGTGGAACCTAAATTTGTTAGCCTTAATAAACCATTACTACTGTTTGTTTGTTGCCCCAAAACAGCAACTGTATTATCGACTGGATCACTTACACCATCAGCTGGTACTACATATTGTCCACCATCACGGCTTGATGAAAAGACAATCGACTCACCATCTATTGACCATCTTGGGTTATGATCGACAACGGTCGAGGCAATATATGTTTCAGGAATTGTAGTAGCTCTAGTTGTTGTTGGTTGCACTGTAATATTGTTAGAATTCGTTACAGTAATGGGGTCAATCTTATTGTGGCCGACCGTATTATAATCCCTATCGACCATATGATTTTGGGAAGAACTTAACAATTGAATTGTTTTGGAAGCTGTTCGATTTTCGTAAACATAGTTACCTGGGGTCTTATTTGTCAGCAGTTTTATACTATTGAACTCCGTATTTTGAACGATTTCATTCAAATTTTTCTTTAACTGATCAATCTCATTTTGAATAACGAGCGTATCAGCTGGTGTCAATGGATCTAAATTTGATCTAACTTGTGTATTCGTGCCATTCATCGCTTGAATCGTCAACTCACGAATCCGATGTACAACCTCTGTCATTTCTTGCATTGCACTATCTGCCGTATTTACTAGTGAGCTTGCATCCTGAACATTACGAATCGCTTGATGGCTACCCCGCTTAATCGCTAATAACTTTTGACTAATCGCTAGACCTGAAGCATCATCAGCGGCTGCATTAATTTTCTGTCCTGATGCAAGCTTTCCAAGTGTTTTTTGCAAGCTAGTTTCAGTCTTTCTCTTCTGGTTATTCAACAATTTTGATAGCCCATTCCCATTTACAAGCATAATTCGTTTACTCCTTCTAGGGGTGTATTATTTTTATAACAAGAAAAATTATCCTTTTACTTAGTCTCTTAGTTTAGTATAAAGAGGTAATTAGTTTAGTAGCCATGAATATACATCTATTATATCGGATGGTCTTGGTTATTTTTTAATATAAATATGTAATTATGTGGTATAAAAATAAATTAAACAAATAGTTACTGTGGAACGGGGAGCTTTTTTTAAAAAATAGAATCAGTTTTTACTTAGGTACATAGTATTTAATATTAAGTAGAATCTGCGAATGTCGAGAATTATCCTATCGATTTCATCTTTTTCCATTATGTAACATGGGTTGATTAGAAATTGAAACCTTATAGATTACAACTACTGATAGAGTATCGTATTTTACTAAACAAAAAAATAAATTCCTCCTGACACAGGGACGCTTTTTATTAACATGGGATGGATATATATTTTAGAAACAGGTGGGAGGAAAAGAGGGTTTATAGAGGCTTCGTAATTATTAAGATGAATTTATACGATATATTTTTAATTGGCAAGTCGAAGAACTAAAATGGTTGAATTGTAGTATATTGTCGGAATAGTGTAGATTTGTTTCTGAAAAATAGATTTGCCTCTTATTCACTATGTTACAATTAGAATATACGTTCTTATTATTATGGAGGTGAATTTCTTGAAAGACTATAGTGAATTTTACTATTTAATGTGTGGAAAGCTATTAGGAGATGGCTGCATTACGAAACAAGATGGACGAAAGCCGAGACTTCAATTTATGCATCGAACAGAAGATTTTGGTTGGGTCAAGCACTGCTATATTCAGCTTCGAGACTATATCCCTCTTAATCCTCCAGCATATAAGAGATTAATAGACACTCGGCTTAGAAATGGTTTTTCGGAGAGTTTTTTTGTACAGTCTAAAACAGATCCAATCATTACAGGTTTATACGAACTATGGTATCCGGAAGGAAAAAAGAAATTACCATTTCAATTCATTGAAAAATATCTTAACCATCAAGCATTAGCATGGTGGTATCAAGATGATGGCCATCTTAAGAAAGTAAATAACACCGTTCAGAAAGTTATTTTATCAACAGATAGCTTTTCTTGTGAAGAAAATTCTTGGCTCATTCAATTGCTTTTAAATAAATTCAAGTTAAAATTTAGTCAAGACGGACAAAACCGCTTAATATTATATGATCAATTTCAAATTATTTACTTCCTTCATCTTATAGCACCCTTTCTCCATGAATCAATGAACAGAAAATCATTACCTAAACAACCTTTACGAAGAATAGCGAAAAGAACTACTATTTATATCCCTTCCAAATTCAAGTTGGAGAAACCTACTCGCGAAATTAATGAAAAGTTAAATCTGCTTAGTACTCTATTATCTAGGGGTAATAAGATCGTTTGCCTCGAACATACCTTTTCCACTTTCAATTCATTAATAGATAATGAGAAGGAGAGAAAGAGTTATCAAGTTGAACTAAATGAAAAACATAAACTCATTCTTGCAAAACTATGTCAACAAACTGGATTGACGATTAGCAAACTTACTGAGTATTGTTTTAGTATTTAGAATCTACTCCTTCATAGGGATGAGCAAATAATAATAAAAGAGACCCTAGAAAAACTAGAGTCTCTTTCAAATAATTTAAAATTAACGTAGAAGTTGTAGAACTCCTTGAGGTTGTTGGTTTGCTTGAGCCAACATTGCTTGTGCTGCTTGAGAAAGAATAGAATTCTTTGTTTGGTTCATCATTTCTTTCGCCATCGTGCGAACATTTACTTTCATAAATGACTAGACTATATCTTCACCCTCAACATGATTTGTTAGGGGTCGGGCACTTCGGATTCACAATGCTGATGTACATTGTTTCACCTATGGATTTCATCACCATAGCTTTCGCCTTAGATGGTCTATCCTAGTCGTTGAACCTTCTCCACTCTTTCGAGACAGGAGCTTGGCTGCTGATTGCCCAATCTCTCTTCTTTTCGACCATTCACGCTTGCCGTTTCCAGCTACGTTGTAGGGAAGTGAGTTTTAGGGGTTTCCAGCAATTCACCCGATCATTATCTCTAGCCGTTACCAGCTAGGACGACTGTGCTTGTTACTGCTTAAGCAGCTAAAGCATAATCTACGTCACGGATACGAGATTCCGCAGCAGTTAGGTTTTCAGAAGATGTGTTTAAGTTGTTGATTGTGTGCTCTAAACGGTTCTGAGAAGCACCAAGATTAGAACGTTGTGCAGATACTTTTTCAATTGCATCATTGATAGTTTTGATAGCAGCTGAAGCACTTTCATGTGAAGAAACATCAAGTGCAGCTTCTTTTCCTGTATTATTAGTACCATCATTTACAGAATTCCCTGCTGTGAAACCAGCTGCTCCTGCCTTACCAGTAATCCCTAATGCATTTGCACGCATATCTGCAATTTCAATTGTCATTGATTGACCTTTGTTTGCTCCAACTTGGAAGTTAGCAGTGAATTTCTCTTGAACTCCACCATCAGTAACACGAATACTATTTCCAGCTTCTCCACCAACAGCTGCAGTTACTGTAAGCTTACCAGCTGTTCCAGTTGAAAATACTACATCTTTAACTTGAGGACCAGCTTGGTCAACTACAGCTTTTATAATATCTGCAGCATTTTGAGCTGAACTGATATTAACACCAATACCATTTCCAGTGTAAGCACCTTTATCGGCATTGTAGAATTCGATTTGCTTGTCTCCAACTGTAAATCCTTTACCTACAAACTCTTGTGCTTTTGCTGCAGTTGTTGCTCCAGAGAAATCAACAACGTCTGCTGCAGTAGCTTTTGCTGTGTTAGTTACACCTACTGAAGCTGCACCACTAGTTGCTCCAGTAATAGTACCACTTGAAGTAGCAATACTTCCAGCTCCACCTGCAGCTAATCCAGTTTTAGTTGCCGCTACGGTTACTGCACCTGTAGCAGCTGAACTAGCGGTAAAGTTACCTTTTAGTGCATCATTTTTTGCAATTATTTCTTTTAAAGCATCAGTGATTGCAATTATTTCTTTTAAAGCATCAGTGATTGCTTTAGCTGCAGTATCTGCAGTGTTAGGAACCGGAGTACCACCTACTGTATTATTTAAGTATACAGTCGCACTATTTCCTGTAACATCAAACGATTTACCATCTTGTAATTGGTCAGCTGCACCATTAGTAGCAAATGTGATTGTAATTTTCTGACCATTTAATGTAAACTCTGCAGTTTGTCCATTAGTTGCAGGTGCTGTAAGAGTAGCTGTTTGAGTAGCCTCTGTAGTTGTTACATTACCACCAGTTAAATTAGCATTTGTCGCCTTACCAGTTTCAGCTAAATTAACTTTCCCATCACCTTTTAAAAGGCTTTGCGTATTAAACTCAGTTGTATTACCAATACGATTAATTTCAGAAGACAATTGGTTAATCTCTTTTTGGATTTCGCCGCGATCAACACCAACGTTTGTATCATTGGCAGCTTGAGTAGCTAATTCACGCATACGTTGTAAGATATCATGTGTTTCGTTAAGTGCGCCTTCAGCAGTAGCAATCATTGAAATACCATCTTGTGAGTTTTTAGAAGCTTGGTCCAACCCACGAATCTGTCCACGCATTTTCTCAGAAATTGCAAGACCAGCTGCATCGTCCCCAGCCTTGTTAATACGAAGACCTGAAGCCAATTTCTCCATAGATTTAGATTGTGCATTTGTTGCACTGCTCAATTGACGGTGCGTGTTAAGTGCTGCGATATTGTGATTGATAATCATTAATAGTTCCTCCTTGGAATGTGTTGCTCACGTCCTTGTGAGCAATGTTTTTAGTATGTTTGACAAGAGAACCGGGCCGGCCGGACGCCGTTTTTCTTGCTTACATAGATAGTATCGGAATGTTTTTTCATTGTTTAATAGCTTTTTCTATTTTTTTGAATCTTTTTGTCGATTTGTTGGAATTGTTTTTACTTTTGTTTAAATATGTCCAAGTTTTTAAGCACTGCTTCTGTATTCGAATTAGACACATCTTCTCTTAATTCCCCACGGATAACGTCAATACTTCTTGGTGCTCGGATGCCTATTTTTACTTGTTCTCCTTTTACTTCAGAGATTACTATTTCCACGTCTTCCCCAATCCAAATTGTTTCTCCTGCTTTGCGTGATAGAACTAGCATGTGTTCACCCCTTTATACTTTCTGTAGAAATGAGATGACGAATTGCGTACTCTTCGTTATTTAAAATAACTTGTTTGGCTTTTTTATTTGTTGTATTTAAAACGATTGGTGCTTTTAGGTTGATTGTAGATGCAGCGATTGTTTCTTTCAATGAAACGATCGCAAATACCGCTACTTCTTTTTCTTCTTTTATTTGCAAAGCATGCACAGTTGCTTCGTCTAATTCAAATGTATAGTTGTTTGTGACTGTATATGGATTTGTAATGATAAATGCTAATGATTCCGTTTGTGTAGATTGTAATACGTTAAAAATTTCGTTATCTTCTACTGGAAGTATCGCGAAGAATTTTTCTTGTTCAAATCCTGGGATGCCATGCTCAAAGGTTACAATGCTGGACTCTTCAACTTCTATTTCGCCCATATAGGCAGTTTTCAGTTTCATGTTGTTTTAGCTCCTTACGATTCGTTAAACTAGCCAATCAATTGTTATAGATGGTTTTTGTAGCATTTCTACGGTTACTTTTCCTGGTGTGTATGTATGGATTGGTTTGTTTGATGTTGTGTTATTGATTACTTGCTGTGGTTCTACTCGTATATCGACGCTTCCTGGTTGAAAGCTTTCTTTAACACTACCTTGAGACGGGATGAATTGTATGGACAAAGATGAATACGGTTGTCTTCCCCATTGCATTGCTTGACTAGCTATCGGATTTCCACCATTTTCAATTCGCATTAGCTCATTGCCTTCTTGTGCTCTTCTGGCAATTCCTTCTAGTGCCGTTTGTCTTCCATAATCTGCAACTTCTGCAGTCCTTCTGCTTGAGCTCATTAAATCTAAGTCAGCTCTTGCTTGTTCGGTATCGATGGAAAGCGTTGGTTGTGTTGTTTCCATCGTTTGTATTGCTTTTGGCTGTTGTAAGTCTAGATTGGCTTTCGGTTGTTCAATTTGTTGCACGGCTTTTTGGATATTAAGTCCAATCTGTGCTTTTGTAGACTGCACTTGAAGTTTGGGAATATTCATTTTGCTTCCCCTCCTTTAAAGAAAGCGCTTGGAACAAGTTGTCCAAACGCTTTTATTTATTATCGTAAAAAGTCTACTAAGCTTGGTTGAATGATTCGAGCACCCACTGAGAGTGCTGCTCGGTGAATCGATTCTTGTGTGATCATTTCAGTGATAGCTTTTTCATAATCGATATCTTCGTTAGCGGAAAGTTGTTTTGTTACAATAATTTCTTGTGCGCCTAGTCTGTCTTCCATCATTTCTACACGATTTTGACGTGCTCCGATGTCTGCACGGGCACCTAAGACTGAATCTTGATTTTTGTTAATATCATCTAAAGATTTCCCAATTTCTGCTCCAGTTGCTACTGGAATTTTTGAACTATCAAGTGATGATTCAATATTTTCCATCATTTTATCAATATCTTCAAACATTGTTTTACCATTTGTATTTACTTTGATCTCTACCCCGTCGTAAACCTCAATATTAACGGCACCATCGACCCCAGTTTCTCCTAATATTGTTCCGTCGCTTCCATACAGTGGTGATAATGTCTTTGTTCCGGAGAAAATATATTTATCTCCAACTTTCGTATTGGCTAAATCACGAATTTGTTCTTTTATTTGAGTTATCTCCACTTTTATCTTATCTCGATCTTCAGGAGTTTTCGTATCATTCGCAGCATCGGTTACTAGTTCTTGTACACGTTTTAGTGCTGATCCAACTTTATCAAGTGCATCATCCGAACTATCTAACCAGTTGTTCACTTCTCCCAGATTACGTTGATATTGTTCCACTTTTCCTAAATCTGTACGGTATCCGATACCTTTTATAGCTACTACCGGATCCTGGGAAGGTCTAGTAATTTTTTTTCCGGAGTTAATTTGTTCTTGTAATGTTGCCATTTTGTTATAACTATTTGACAAATTACGAAGCATATTAGTCGAAAGCATTGATTGGGTTACGCGCATATGATTGACCTCCTAATTATAGTCCTACTCGGCCCATGCCGTTGATAATTTTGTCTAATGTTTCATCAATTACTGTAATCATACGAGCAGAGGCATTATATGCTTGTTGGAATGTAATCATATTCGTCATTTCCTCATCTAAAGAAACAGAACTAGCAGAAGCCCGGTTGTTTTCAACTGTTAGCTTGATAGTCGCTGAATTATAAGACAAGCGATTTGCTTGCTCACCGTCCACTCCAAGTTTACCAATGATAGATTGATAGAAAGATTGTACAGTAGTATTTGTTGCGGAACCAATCGTTAAAGGGTCGAATTTCATCTTACTAAGTAATAATGCATTTGCCCCATTTCCCTCTTCTTTTCCTGTGGATGAAGAGGCAGCTAATAAAGATGGTTCGCTTTCAAATGAGGAATCTACAGAGATAGTGCTTGCTGAAATGGTGCCCGTCTTTGGAACAAAAAAATCTTTACCTTTGTCACCGTTTAAATCAGTACCACTTTTGTGTATGTCGTTAAACTTTTGTGCGAAAGCTATAGCCATGTCATTAAGGTTTGTAAGCATCTCGGGATAAAATCCTGTCGTAACACCTTTATCTGTATATCCATAAGAGTCAATTGTTGCTAGCAATTTACCTTTACTTTTTTCTAAATCGCTATAACTAATCGTTCCTCCTTTTACATTTCCCTTACCTTCCACCGTAAACTGGGTAAAAGGTTCAAAACTATTATCATTATTTAAACCATCCGCCTTTAGAGTTGCAGCATCTTTTCCATTTACTACTTCGACTAATCCGCTGTTTGTTTTAATAGAGACTTTTACTGTACCTTCAGCAATTGCCAGTGCATTTCCACCTGATTTAGAATACTCTAATTCAATTGGGAAATAGGTAGATAACTCATCAAGTAAAGTATCCCGAGTGTCATATAAATCATTTGGCATATAGCCGTTAGGTTCAATTTGTTGAATTTGCTCGTTAATGGATGCAATTTGTTTTAATATGGAGTTCACATCGTTCGTTGAAACTCGAATTTCATTCTTTAAATTTCCTTGAATATCCGTCAACTGTTTATTGATATAGTTAAATGATTCTGCTACTGCAATACCTCTTTGCACGACTACTTTTCGAGCACCAGCATTTTCTGGATTGGTACTTAAATCTTGAAGCGACTTCCAAAACTGATCTAACGATGTGTTTAAACCAAAATCAGATGGTTCTGAGAGAATATCTTCCATCTGGGAAATCGCATTAGATTTTGTTTCCCAGTAACCTAATTTGTTCGTTTCTTGACGATATTGACGATCGATGAATTGATCACGAATTCGTTGAACAGATTGTGCTTCGACGCCTGTTCCAATAAATCCCGGAACTTTTGCTGCATTTAGACCCATTCCAGGGTATGGTAGAGATGTTTGCATGTTTACACGCTGGCGTGAAAACCCTACCGTGTTTGCATTTGAAATATTATGTCCCGTTGTATACAGTGCGGATTGTTGTGTTGTCAGTCCTCTTTTACTTGCTTCTAGTCCCATAAATGTGGAGCCCATGGGTTCGCCTCCTTATGCTTGTGAGTCGAAGTAGGTTTTGTCTTGTGAGGGACCTTTTACTTCGGTTTTTGAGTAGTTTATTTGATCTGGCTTCGGTCGTAACATTTCAAGTGTTAAGTTGACGAACTGAAGGGATTGCAAAGTTAGTTTTTGGTTCAGATTGTTTTGGTGCCTTAGTGTTTCTAGTGTTAGTAGTAGCTTATTACGTGCTGCTCCAAGCTGAGTTTTTTCTTCGTCTGCGTTGGTATTTTCTAAAACTAGTGCAACAGTTGGGTTGTCAGTAGGAGCAATTCCTTTTGCTCGAAGGTAATCCGTTACCTCTAATTGACGCTGATGTTCCAGTTGAGAAATGCCTGCTACATGTGCCTGCTCGTCCTTGAGCAGTTGGTTTAGACTGTCCATGTCCCCGGTTTTTATGGCTTCTGTTTTTTTGTATGCAATTTCTAGTAAACTTTTGTGCAGCTTTTCAAGTTTCGATAGAGCTTGCAAAATCTTTTCGATGGACATGTTTGTAAGCTCCTTCTAAATACGGTAATAATTGAGGATGTTCGATGCTAGTTGTTTTGCATCTACTTTGTATGTTCCTGCATCGATATCTGCTTTGATAGCAGCAACTCGTTCTGCTTGTTCTACCTCAATTGGAGATTTTAGTTGCATGCTTTTTGCTGCGGATGATATTTCTAGTTGATCGGTTGTTGGTTTTGGTGTGTTTTGTGCTTTTTCTGTTTGTTGCTGGTTGCGTTTGTAAGGGTTTACTTGGTTTAAAGGTATGTTTGAAATTTTCATGTTTCTACGTCCTCCTTTCTTCTATAAGAAGTGTCTATAGGTTATTTCGGTTAGAATTTTGAAGTGTTTAGATTAAATTAGATGAAATATATGGAATGTGTTTGCGAATGTAAAAACTCCTACGGTTCGTAGGAATTCGACTTTTAACCCGCGTCCCTGTGTCAGCCACAATTTGGGGAACAATTGAGTCTGACACAGGGACGCTGGAGCCATTTTAAAGGAAAAAAGACAGAAGACAAATTCGATTTTTATCGAGATTGTCTTCTGTCTGACTCCTACGCCCGTTAAGAGTTATTTTTGTTTATGATAGGTGTTTTCGTGGGTGTTCACTTTTTCTCGGAATTCTAATGCTGCGTCTAATTGACGGAGGCCGGATTTAAACTCTTCTGTACAGCCTTTGCATAGTTTTCCTTGTATGGTTAGTTTTCCACAATTGTCGCATGGGTAGCCGAGGTTTGGGAACATGGCTGGTTGTAGTCGGCCTTTTCGAACCCACTTGTGTAGAAGGGATTCTTCCACACCTGTTACTTCAACGATTCGTTCGACAGTAGCAGCGCGATTTTCACGTTTTCGAAGGAAGCGGTACACAACTTCGTATAGTTTTTCTTCGTTCATTGCACAGTTATTACATACTTCTCTTAGTCCTGTATAGTTAAAAAATTCGCCGCAAGAAGGGCAATTTTTCAGTTCTCCCATGGTAGATCCTCCTAAGTTCAATATCTCCTCCTATATATCGGCAATCTATCCTTTTATTAAAGTAATCGCATCGATTCTTTTAGCACCTGCTTCCTTTAATACTTTTGCAGCATGATGGATAGTGGTACCAGTTGTGTAAATATCATCGAATAAAAGATAGTTTTGTGCTTCTATTTTATCTATTACTTTAAATAGTGATTTTGCTTCTAACCGTTCTTTTTTCGTCTTTTTTCCTTGCTCATTTGTCTCTGTTTTAGCGAGTAATTGTTTGAAAGGGATTTCCGCACAATTTAGCAGTTCATCGACTTGGGCAAAGGTTCTTTGCAGCAGCTTCTCTGGATGCATTGGGATTGGTACGACTATTCCTTCTTTCGCTTCGAATACATGGCGAAGTTCATCTGCAAATACTTGGGCGAGTGCCACATCTTGCAGAAATTTATATTGATGCAAATAACTTTTCATCGCTTCGTTGTAGGTGTAAAAAGTTGTGACAGAATCGACCGCTCCCTCGTAATAGGTTCCTTGAAAATCCGAGAAATCAATTTCAGGGGAAGTTTTCTCAAATTTACTTAGACATCGATTGCATGCTGTAGGCTCTATTTCATATATAAATAACTTTCTCCAAGTAGGAGGTGATTGAAAGATACTTCCGCAAATTAAGCAGTTCATTCTTTGTTCCACCCTTCGATTGCGACTTTTGCTTTGTCCATTTCATGGGTAATGCCGTGATGGAAGAAGACGATGTCACCATTTGGGTATTTAAATGAGCGTCCTACTCGTCCACTAATTTGGATAAGTGCGCTTGAAGTGAAGATTTTTTGTTCTGCCCCTACTACCGCTACGTGGACATTTTCAATTGTAATGCCTCGTTCTAGTATGGTTGTTGTGAGTAGACCTGGTATTTTCTTTTCACGAAGTTGCATAACGATCTCTTTCCGATCCGGATGTTCTGCGTGAACTCTCGGTAAATTTCCTGGGAAGTTTTCGAGCATTTCAATAGTAGGTAAGAATACGAGAAATGGAATATTTTTTTTTGTTTTTTCTTCGATCCATTGTTGGAGCTTAGTTGGGATTTTTCCTTTTTTCAATTTACGTGCGTATCCCCATAGTGCGCTATATCTCGGGACTGGTAGATCATGTCCATGGTATCTACGGGAAAGGACAGATTGGTTGGTCGTTTTCAATGATTTGGTAGGAGTGGCAGTTACGTAATGAATAGCGGCATCTTTTTTTGCGGCTTTTGTGACAGCTCGTCTCAATGTTTCGTCCGCATAATACGGAAAGGCATCTGCTTCGTCGACAAATACGACATCGAATGTGTTTTCGAAACGGTAGAGCTGGTGCGTTGTTGCGAGCACCAAGTCTGCAAAGCCTTCTTGGTCAGGTGCCCCTCCATATAATGCGTGTATGTTCGTTTTCGGAAATACTTTTTGAAAGCGTGGGAATAGTTCTAGGATGACATCGGTTCTGGGAGCTGCGACGCATACTCGTTTCCCTTCTTGGAGGGAGGCAAAGATGGATGGGAAAAGGAGTTCTGTTTTGCCTGCTCCGCAAACTGCGTGGAGAAGGTGGGATTTGTTTTGTTGGACACTTGTGAGAAGTTCTTCACTTGCTTTTTGTTGAAGCGGAGTTAGTTGGCCGCTCCAGTCAAAGATGTGTGCGTTCGCGCTGCGAGCAGGATGCTTGTCCCAAAGGAGTAACTCGGAGCAACTACTCACCCGACCCATCCGAATACAATGGCGGCAATAAGTACATTTTTGGTTACAACGTGCACAGTCAAATGTGTGAAATAAGTGTTGGTTTGTGTTGTGGCATCGGTTACAGACGTTCTTCTTTAATTGCCAAAAGAAAAAGTTATGGGTGTGTGTGATGATGCCGGATATGAGGTGGATGTGACCGCTGTCGATGTGGGTGTCGATGACTTCGGGCGGGAATGGGGTGTGTTCGCGAAGCCATATGCGGCCAGTGAGAAATTGTTGTAGGTTTTTGTCCATGGGCATCCTCCTGACTTTTTGTACTATTACTAGTTTACTGAATTTTTAGTTTGAATGTAATAGTAAAAAGGCCCCATCGACATGATCGAGGGGCTTTTGTTATTTGGATGTTTCCATCATAAAGTAGACGCTTGTGACGAGCCATTTGCCGTCTTCTTTGACGAATACAGTGACTTGACGTCCATTGCGTTCAAGTTTTGCACCAGTCGATGGTTGTACGAGATTGGTTTTGAGGTTGGCAAATACTTGTGCGTTATTTTCATCGTATTGAATGATGGTCGTATTTTCTGCGGTACGTGTAATGTCATATTCCTTGAATGCAGCTTGGACATCGTTTTTTTCCGTTTCATAGTTGAAGCCTTCTGGTTTTTTGGAAATCGTCTTCATGTAGCGGTCGATATTTTCTTCATTGAATGCGTCCATGTATTCGTTGAAAGCAGCAATAATAGCTGTTTTTGCTTTTTTTGGGACATTCATCGCTTCTTCAATATTCCCGCCAGCCATTTGGAAACCTACTTGAGATTTATCTTTTGCCCCATGATCTGTCACCGACTGGGCATTGGAAGGCGCATTATCGCTAGCGGATCCTGAGGTTGTTGCTTTATCTTCATTGCTATTGCAAGCAGCAAGTGCTAATAGGGTTGCTGCAAGTATTAATAGGTGTATAAGTTTCATCTAGTTCTCCTCCTGCTGAGGTTATTTTGTCATAACTAAGACGAAAACTCAATAAATTAGTTCCATTTTAAATAGGTAGAATTTTCTATTAAATGATTGTATGATGTAGGTAGATTGGAGGTGAATTTTTGAGGAAAGAACATCATGCATTATTGAAGAGATTATCTGATGCGCAAACTGCTGAGTTTATACAAGATGAAATTAGAAAAATGGAAGCTGGTGATCGCGGTGAGAATAGGCTAGTTCGAAAGCTTGGTGAGTTGCGATTAGCGGGACTAGTGAATATTTTCCCGAATGTATGCTTGTCTATGGGAGAGTGGAAAGTACAAATTGATTGTCTTGTCGTGACGGATCGTTGTTTTATTGTGCTAGAGTCTAAGAATTATAGTGATGAGTTATTTGTCGATTTAGAGACGGAAGAGTTTTATAAAATAACAGGGGATGGAGAAGAAATTTCGTTGCCTAATCCTTATTTTCAGTTGATGAAGCATATTCGATTTATAAAGAATTATTTTGGAACATATTTCCAGAACATGAAAGTAACAGGGTCTGTTATTATGACAGCCAAGTCGTGTAGAATTCGGCAAAAGCCTAAGCACTACCCTTTTTGTAAATTAGAAAGTATGAATGAAAAAGTGATTCAGATGTACAACCATTCCAATTCCCTTCTACTATCTACTGAGCAATTGCAGACGATTGAGCATGTGATTCAAACGGAGCAAACCCCGTTCACTTATCCCCCATTATGTGAACATTATCATATCTCACCTAATGTTTTGAAGCCTGGAGTTGAATGCCCGTTTTGTGGGGTGTTGGGGATGAAGCGTGTTTCCACTACTTGGACATGCTTGGCTTGTAAGAAAAATGATCGTTATGCCCACATTTCAGCTGTAAACGACTACTTTTGGTTGATTAATAAAGAAATCACAAATAAAGAGTTTCGGAGATTTTGTGGACTCGAATCTATTTACTCAGCGTCCCGTATGTTAAATAGTATGAATTTAGAAGCACATGGATCAGGTCCTGCAAGATTTTTTACAGAACGAAGTGATAAATAATAAAGTGTTTACGAGGATTTTGTTGCTTCCAACAATTATGGGATTTCTCGCAATATAGATGGCGTTACTCGCAACATTTACTTGCTTACTCGCAATGTTTTGGCGCTTTGGCGCAATATTATGGGTACTTTCTACATCGGGGGGCTTTCTCGCAATATAGATGGCGCTAGTCGCAACATTTACTTGCTTACTCGCAATGTTTTGGCGCTTTGGAGCAATATTATGGGTACTCGCTACATCGGGGGGATTTCTCGCAATATAGATGGCGTTAGTCGCAACATTTACTTGCTTACTCGCAATGTTTTGGCGCTTTGGCGCAACATTATGGGTACTCGCTACATCGGGGGGCTTTCTCGCAATATAGATGCCGTTAGTCGCAACATTTACTTGCTTTCTCGCAATGTTTTGGCGCTTTGGCGCAATATTATGGGTACTCGCTACATCGGGGGGCTTTCTCGCAATATAGATGGCGTTAGTCGCAACATTTACTTGCTTTCTCGCAATGTTTTGGCGTTTTGGCGCAATATTATGGGTACTCGCTACATCGGGAGGCTTTCTCGCAATATAGATGGCGCTACTCGCAACATTTACTTGGTTACTCGCAACATTCTCACTGTTAATCGCAAGATACTTCCCCTCTAACCACTAAAAAACCCTCTCGCACGTGCATGCAAGAGGGTTCACTATTATCGTACTTCGACCCAGCCGTTTTTGATGCCGGTTACGACGGCTTGGGTGCGGTCGTTTACGTTCATTTTTTGAAGAATGCTGGATACGTGATTTTTAACTGTTTTTTCAGAGATGAATAGGGTTTCGCCGATTGTGCGGTTACTTTGTCCATCGGTTAAAAGTTGGAGTACTTCGCATTCGCGCTTTGTTAGTAAATGGAATGGGCGTCGAATTTCGGTTTGATGGAAGTTTCCTTTATTTTCACGTTCGCTTAGGCGACGGAATTCTGAAACTAAGTTGCGTGTTACTTTTGGATGTAAGTAGGATCCACCTTTTGCTACTACTTTAATAGCTGAGACGATTGCGTTTGCATCCATTTCTTTTAGCATGTATCCTAGTGCGCCTGTTTTTAATGCGTGCGTTACATAGGATTCATCGTCATGGATGGAAAGCATGATTACTTTAGCATCTGGGTATTTTTCGATGAGTTCGGCTGTTGCATCCACACCATTTTTAGTAGGCATATTGATATCCATTAGTACTACATCTGCATGATGTTGTTCGTATAAACGAAGGACATCGTTGCCGTCGTTTCCTTCTGCGATTACTTCAAATGAATCTTCAAAGTCTAAAATTCGTTTAACACCTTCTCTAAAAAGTTGGTGGTCATCTATAATGATTATTTTGGTCATTGTCATTTCCTCCTAAAAAAACTACTGTATTATTATTCCTCATTTATTGGGATACTAAACAAAAGGGTTGTACCATTGCCGGGGGATGAAATAATTTTCATCGATCCATTCAATAGATCAACTCGCTCGCGCATACCGATTAAACCAAATGATTTATCTTTTGCTACATTTGGATCAAAACCTATCCCATTATCTTTGACGATTATATTTATTTTTTGTTTCAACCATTCAATTTTAACCCATGCCTCTTTAAATTTCCCGTGTTTCAAACCGTTTGTTAAAGATTCCTGTATTAGACGGAAAATGGCAATTTCGAAATTAGTATGCAATCTTTGTTCTACTCCATACGATTGAAAATTTATTGTACTTGTTGGATTGTATTCTTCTATAGTTGATAAATACTTTCTAAGTGTGGGCACAAGTCCCAAATCATCGAGTGCCATTGGGCGAAGATCGTAAATAATTCGACGAACTTCTGAAAGTGCATTTCGAACCATCTCTTTTAGTTCGACAATCTCTTTCATTGCTTCCTCTCCACCACGCTGCTGATAAGTAAGATTGATTAAATCTGTTCTTAGTAACACATTCGCAAGCATTTGGGCGGGACCGTCATGTATTTCACGAGAAAGTCTTTTGCGTTCTTCCTCTTGAGCCTCAATAATTTTCAAGGTGAAATCTTGTTTAATTTTTGCATTTTCAAGCGCTTCTCCAACTTCTTTTAAATCAGTAGTTAAATAATTGATCACTATATTTACTTGATTAACGAGCTGATCTGCCCGCTCAATCATTTCGAGAAGACCTTGGAGTCTACGCTCTAATTCGTCTCTTCGGTTTCTAAGTTGTCTTTCTTCTGCTCGTTTGATGAGTAGATTAATTTGAATTTCATTCGCAGTTTCGTAAGCATTCCGTATTTGGGGTTCATCGTACGTTTCAAAGTTTTTGGATACTTCTGCTAAACGATTTCTAGCTAATTTCGATTTTGATTCTAACAAATCAGCTTCAATAATGACTGCTTCAATGTCTCCACGAATTATTTCTAATTCAACTTTCATTTCATTGAAGTTTTCTCGACTTTGTTCGCTTATAATGAAAATATCCTTTTTCGAATGATCCATTACTTCTACCATTCGATCGAAAATAACATCTAACGATTGTGCTTCAAGGTTCTTTTTCGTCATCTGTTTTTTCTCCTTTGTTTGGATAAATGAGACTACATGCTTTCTTACTGACAAACCCTATTATAGCACTTATATACTAAAAATAAATTAAAATTAGTTTACAACTATATTTCAATTAATTCGAGGAGGACAATTTAAAAATGAGAAACGATTATCTAACTGTCAAAGGCTCTGGTGAAAGCGAGATTATTATCCAAAAATCACGTTTTCTCACCTACGTGAAGCGAGCCGAAACCGACGAGGAAGCACTTGTTTTTATTCATCTTATCAAACAAAAGCATAAAGATGCCAATCATAACTGTTCGGCTTACATAATTGGGGAGCATGATCATATCCAAAAAGCGAATGATGACGGCGAACCTAGTGGCACTGCAGGATTTCCAATGCTAGAAGTCCTTAAAAAACAAGGACTCAAAGATACGGTTGTCGTGGTGACTCGATATTTTGGAGGCATAAAACTTGGAGGTGGTGGCCTCATTCGTGCTTATGGTAAAGCGACAACAGAAGGTATTGATGCAGCAAAAGTTGTCGAACGTAAGCTTCATCACTTGATGAAAGTATCCATTGACTACACTTGGTTAGGAAAAGTTGAAAATGAAGTCCGAAGCTCTGAATATCCTCTCAAAGAAATAAACTATGCAGATTCTGTCGAAGTTTTTGTCTACACAATAGCAAAAGAAGAGGCAAAATTTGTAGATTGGATGTCTGAAATAACAAATGGACAAGCAAAAATCGAAATTGTCGAAAAAGAGTTTTTGGAATTTGAAGTAAATTGATTTATACTTTTTACAAGGGGTGGTAAATACATGAAAAAATTCATCGTAATATTAATGTTCCTTCTAAGTATAAGTATAGGTCCAACTATTTCGTTTGCAGCTGGGGATTGTCCAAGTATCGTTTCTTGGGATGGAGTCGAACTAAAATCGGGGCAAATCGGTCGAGTGATCGTTCAAAAACCGACTGCCATTTTTAAAAATGTGAATGGAAACTTTGAAGTTTTTAGAAAGGTAATAGTCGGTGAAAATTTTCGCGTATATGTTAATAAAGGAGCTTATTTTCATTTAGGTGAAGGGTTAGTAATAAAAAATGATTCAACCATTTTATACCAAACACCATCCAAAGAAAAACTGAGCCAACTCAATTGTGTAAGAACTGCTCGAACTTCGTTTACTATTGGTGACTCGATCACTTCTGTTTTATCAGAGTTAGGAACGGCAAAAAGAACCGTCACAAATGAATTTAATGCATCAACATCTATTTATCATCAAAAGTATAATAACTTTTACGCAATTAGTTATTTAAACAATAAAATCGCTTCGCTTTATACAAAAGATAAAAACTATCAATTTAATGGTATTTCAATTACTAACACTGTCAGCCAAATCGAAAGTAAATTAGGAAACCAATATGTAACAACAGGCAACACATATCCAATTGAAATTATTACGTATAATCTTCCAACCTATGAAGCAAACTTTTTTATCGATGTACATAATGATAATAAAGTCTCTGCAATATTATTAATTGATCAAGATTTAATTAATAGAAATTCAAATCTATACCCACCAAAATCAAGCATCTTAGAATCAAGTTATGAATCACTTTTATTTGAATTAACAAACGCTGAAAGAAAAGCACAAGGAGTTTCAATCTTACAGTATTCTTCTAGCATCTCAAATGTTGCTCGCAAACATAGTTTGGACATGGGCGAAAATGATTATTTCAACCACGAAAATCTGCGCGGTGAATCACCTTTTGACCGACTGAAAAATGGAGGAATACTTTTCCGAAATGCCGGAGAGAATATCGCCATGGGCTATACGAATCCTTATTTTGCACACGAAGCATTAATGAACTCGCTTGGCCACCGTAAAAATATTATTAGTACAAATTATACCCAACTAGGGGTTGGCGTACATTTTGCCAAATGGACATACGGCTCAATTCCCTATTATACGGAAAACTTTATAAAGCCTTAATATGGAAGCCATCTCTTAAGTTGCATTTAGACTAAGAGACGGTTTTTTTATACGTTCGGAGGTGGATAGTCGCTTACTCTAGTCAGTTTGCCACGTTTGCGGGCTTGTTTGTCTTGTTCAGCCATTTATCGTTATTTATTTCCATTTAATTCCTTAATTTTAATGCAAACTTTGAATTGGTCTCGGGTCCTGGCTATTTGGTCTCGGCTTGGGGTGAATTGGTCTCGATTTCACGCTATTTGGTCTCGTTCAGCCATTTATCGTTATTTTGTTACAATTAATACCACTGCTTCTATGCTGAACCATCTGAATTTGCCCAGTTGGCGGACTTACGAGTAAATTGGTTGCTCTCCCGGACTAATTGGTTGCTCTTTGTTTGAATTGGTTGCTCTCATGGACCAATTGGTTGCTTTCCATACTAATTTGGTTGCTTTCACCCCATATTAGGTCTCCCTTAACCATTTAATGTAAATTTCGACCTATACAAAAAAGGTGACCAAGTTAAGTTGGTCACCTTTTTGTTAGTACTTTTCGATTGTTACGCCTTGGTAATAGTGTTTAAGGATGCGGTCATATGTCCAGCCGGCATCTGCGCGGGCTTTGGCACCGTATTGACTCATGCCGATTCGATGGCCGTAGCCTTTTCCGTTTACGGTAATCGATTGGATGCCAGGAGTTGATGCTGTTGTGGAGACAATTCCTTCTTTCGTTTGAATTGCGACAGAGCCACTTGGTATCGTCTCGATCCCGGTTGCTGTTTGAACTTGCATATTGGTTAAAGAATTAACTGCGGTTGAGCCAGTTACTTTCTGTATAGCAAGGTTTGCTGTACCAGATGGTTTTGTGAAATTAATTTCAAACCAGTTTGATTTTAAAGATGCATTGTTGGCATCTAAAAATACACCGCGCATGACTGTTTCATTACCTTTGATCGTTTTTTCTCCAGCAGAAGTTACAATCGATACAGCCGTAACTTCTCCGTTAGAACCACCTTTTGTAATCTTCACATCTAGTAATTGATCAGTAGATGCATTAAATCCAAACTTCGTTAAAATATTGGAAGCGGGAATGCTGACGGACCAATTACTATAGGGAGATTTTTCAATTGAATCATCTACAGAGACAAAATATGGCACTTGGGCAGTATCCCATGCTTCCCCAATATTGGCAGTTCTGCCACCACTGGTAGAGTAATAATAAGCTTGTACTAGCTTTCCAGCAGATTTGATTACTAAACCAGTTGTTGCTTCCACTGCTGAATTTGTACTCTTTTGTTCCGAAGAATACCCTTTATACATTTGATCTTTTGTTGTACTACTTAATATTCCAGATTTACTTAATGTGTAGCTTCGTGCGGCAACTGCTTGTGCTTTTAATGCTTCAATATGCCAAGAAGCAGGAGATTCGTTCGGAATAACACCTTTTAAATAGTTTTCTAAATCCAGTCTGTTGGCAATTTGTACATTTGCACCGGATTTTACAACACTAAAGCTGCCTCGGTACTGTGTCCCAGATGGTGTCTTACCAAGAGGCTGATTTACAACGGATCCAACGGTAGCACTTGAAGAAGGTACCCAAGAAGAAACGCCTTGTTCATCTGTAACGGAGTACCAAAGTTCACCATCTGCATTCGTAAATTCATTTACAAAGTATGCACCTTGAAATGCTTTGTATGCTTTTACTACTTCATAATCTGCAGTAGCACCTTTTTTACCTTCTACATCCGCAGTGAACACGACCATTTTTTCATTGCCAGTTAAAGCATGTAAAGCATATCCATTTGCAGAATACATCGTAGCACCTATTTGATAGATGGAGACTTCCCCATTTACTTGCGAGAAAGTAACCGGTGTATTTGGTAATGCAAAGAACATCTCTTTCGTTGTTAAGTTTTCTAATTTGTACACACCATTTAAATTGAGCGATGTAGAAGATGCAGAATGTACTTCCACGGACACTTGTTTTGGATAACTTTCTTGTGAATATGCAAATGCAGTATTTGCTGTTAATAAACTAAGTATCGCTACTGATAAAATGGTCAATCCTTTTTTGAACATTTATTTCACCTCAGTTAGCGTACTTAGCACCCAACCTTTTGTTCCTTTTGCGGTTTGCACATTGTACCATGTTTCGCCATTCGCATTTTTGAATGAACCTAAATATTTTAAGGTGGTTCCTTTTGCAACCAATTCAAGTGACTGATAATTTGTAGTTGCACCTTTTCTTACGTTTACTGCTTGTTTAGCTACTACATTTGAGGGTATAGAACTAGTAGGCTTAGTTATTGTGACATCTCCTGAAAATACCCAGCCTTTTGCAGTAGCAGATATTTCCACACGGTACCATAATCCAGTAGCTGATTTAAATTGATCCACGACAGTCAGCGCTTTATCGGCTCCAAAAGTTGCTAACACTTTATAATCACGTGATGCGCCACTATACGCTTTTACACTACTAGCAGATGTATATACTACTTTTGGAGAATCTGTAGACGCATCTGGCACGGAAGGAGTGGTAGTTGGAGGAGTAACAACCACGTTACCTCCTTCAGCCACTGCTTTTTGCAATTGTTTAATCATTGCTTCTTGTTCTGTAAGTTGTTTTTCTAAAGCAGTTACTTTCGTTTGTAATGGATTTAACTGCGCTTGTACCCACTCAACAGATGCTAATAGTAAATTGGTGTCCGCTTTTGTAGATGTAGGAATAAACATAGAAACTATTAAACTTAGACCTAGAATAGTAGCAATTGCACCTATAAATTTTTTCTTCATCATATACCTTCCTCCCTTTTATTGATTGAAATAGTTTTCTAAACCTTTTCGAATTCCTGCAGCTGCATTCTTTTGGAACGCTACAGAAGCTAATTGTGCTTCTTCAGTAGGATTGGATATATATGCTAGTTCTACTAATACAGAAGGAAGCTCATTCATACGATTGACATAAAAAAGTTGTTCTTTAACGCCTTTATTGTAAGTACCAATTGTTTTTACTAAATCGGATTGAATACTCTTTGCAAGCGTTAAGCTTTTCGGACCATTAAAGTTTACGGTCGCATTGTAATAGGTGGTAGTTCCTTTAGAAGTTGCATTAAATGAGTCTGCATGAATACTTATAAATGCATCGTAATCTGATTTATTGGCAATATCTGTACGCTCTTTTAATTCCAAAAATACGTCTGTACTTCTCGTTAGGACAACTGTTGCTCCTGCAGCCTCTAACTCTGCTTTTAATGCCTTAGCTGTCGCAAGCGTTACATCTTTTTCTTTTGTCTTCTTAGGACCTACAGCCCCTGGATCCTTTGCACCGTGCCCCGCGTCCACAATAATTTTCTTTCCTACTAAGCCTTTTGGAACTACTTTTATCGTCAGTTCTTTATCAGCGTCTCGAATTGTGTACGTATAATTAGCATTGAATGTTATTAATAAAACAGATGTACCACCAGCTACCTGTTCGACTTTCATACTGTCGACACCAGTAACTTTTGATTTAATCTCATTAATTTGTGATAGATTTCCATAAATTCTTAAAACATTGGATGATGGCATTGTGTAGGACAACTTAAATTTAGATGGTTTAGACCATACAAGGTAGTCTTGTCCATTTCTCACTTCTGTTTTACCATTTGTTAATTGAATTGGTGATCCGTTAGATAATAAAGATGCTTGAATCCATCCTCTTTTTCCACTTTGCGTTTCAATATTAACCCAATTATTTAATGTACGTAATACTCTTACAGGAGTGTTCAAATTAATTGTATCCACTTTTTTAGATGTTTCATTTGCTCCACTATAAACAGTAGAAGTTTTCGTGCCAAACATCGTTGGAATATCATCATTCATTTCAAAATCTGGAATCCATCCTTCAACGCCTTGAGATGTTCGAATATTTATCCAAGAAGTTCCGTCAGAGATTATTTGATTGATCATAGTAAAGGATGTGTTTTTTGGTAATCCTAGTATTACTTTAGAATTATAGGAACTATCCATATACATTAGTGCATTGAATCGTTTAATTACCCCTGTTTCATCATAATCTGGAGTTTCATCCGATTTTTCTACGATGGAAATAACAGATTGATGTATCCAAGCTTCACCTGCATTAGTATTCACTTTATACCATTTTTCTTGATTTACATCTGCAGCATATTCGGATGATAAAAATTCATCATTTTGTTTGGATTGTGTCACAACATCAAAGTCAATTCCTGGGCCCGAACGCATATTGGCAACTGGTACTGAAACTTTTATATTCGTATCTATTACTACATGAGCGTTTTCATCTACTGGTGGTGTTTCGGTAGATGGATTTTCAGGAATTGCTGAAACACTTTCAAATGCTTCTGCAGGAACCCATCCCTTTTTCCCAACCGCGTAGGATATTTGATACCATTTTTCTTTTGAAGCATTTGTAAACTCTTGGTGAATCGAGAGTTTTGTTCCAACAATTAACGTCGCAACCGTTTTATAGCTCTTAGTCGCACCTGAGTATACGGAAGTTTGTTTAATTACGACTTTGTTTGAAATAGACGCTTCTTCAAAAGCAGATGCAAGCATCCACCCTTTTTTTCCACTAGCATACGTTACCTGAACCCATTTTTCTTTCAAGGCATTCGTAAACTCTTGATGGATTACAAGCGTTGTTCCAGGTTTAGCAGTAGATACGATATCATAATTTTTAGTAGCACCTTTATGAATCGTTGTTTGGTTGACTACTTTCATCGATGTCGCTGTTTCTCCAGCAGTTGCATTCAACACGAATAAGTCAGATGTCACCCAACCTTTTTTACCTTTGTAATCTACGTTAAACCATACTTCATTTTGAGCATTTGTAAATGCACTTACTATTTTCAATGAAGTGCCTACTGGAATTGTAGCTACTACTTTATAAGAAGTTGTTGCACCACTTCTCATATTTGCGGCATTTTTCCCTATTTTTTGAGTTGTTCCCGCATAAGAAGTACCAGAAGTTGTAGTGCTACTTTTTACAGCAGTAGTTGCTGCTTTCAAAAAGTCGCTAATGATCCAACCTTCTGTAGAATTATAGGAAACTTTGTACCAAATCTCGCCTTTACTATTTTTTTCAGTAGCAAGAACGGAGACAATTTGACCTGTATGTATTTTAGAAATACTATTAAACTCGGTTCCAGCTCCTTTTCTTACATTGACGTTTTCAGCCGTAAGTAAAGCTTTTTTCCCGACAAGTTGATCTATTACAACCGTTTGACTTGAGGCTGCGTAAGTTGATATTGGAGTGCTCCCTAGAACATTGATTGGCAAAAGGACAGAAGTTGCTAAAACAGAAGATGCTATTACTTTTTTCATTTGTTCCTCCTTGAAACGTGTATTTCTTCCATTTTAATAGACAAAATTAGATAAAACAATCCAACGAATGTAATTAAAACCAATGTTACAACAATGTAATATAAATATTTGTAATAAATATTACCTAAATAGTGGTTTTATAAGATTAAATAAACAATATTTTGAATTATAGCCGAGAAAAAAGTAATTTTTGGACTTGTTCTTATGTCGGGAAATGGACTTTTTTGGCACTCCGAGACTAATTTCGAGGTATGCGAGACCAATCTGAGCTTAGCAGAGACCAGTTTAAGCAGAGCCAAGACCAACTCATATTTAATGCTTGCTCAGTGTCATAAAATGGGCTTTTTTTGGCACTTCGAGACTAAATTCGAGGTATGCGAAACCAATCTGAGCTATGCGGAGACCAGTTTGTGCAGAGCCGAGACTAATTCGAACCAAGCCGAGACCAGCTCCCTCGAACCCGAGACTAATTTCCCGGGCACAGTGACCAATTCAGAAAACTCTACAAAAAAAGAGTAAAACGAATGGTCATTGCGACCTACTCGTTTTACTCGCCGATTGTTAAATCATTTACTGATTTAGTTGTGTTTATTTCGCTTTGTGCATTTTGCCCGAAGTCATCTAGATTTAGTTTCAGTTGTCGTTTAACTTCTTCGAGTGAATCATCTTTTAGAATGTAGTAATAGATACCTTTTCGTGTATCATCATTCCCTTCGAGTTGTAATTGCTCGATTGGAGATGATTTTATTTTTTGGTACATCTTGATCAAGCTAAAGTATTCGGAGGAAGGGATGTTCGTTTTCACATTGTTTCCTACGTCTTTAATCATATCGTCGATTTTCGTAATATTACTTAAGCTTGTAGCTTTATTAATAATTTCTTGAATAACTTTTCTTTGTCGCTCATTACGTCCCAAGTCTCCTTGAGGATCTTTTTTACGCATCCGGACATAAGCTAGTGCTTCATTACCATTTAAGAACATAGGTCCTTTTGAATAGGTCATCCATTTTAAACTACCAGTAAGTTGGGCTTTAAACGTAAATGGTACGTCTACATCTACCCCGCCAACCGTGTTAACAATATCTTCAAATCCTTGGAAGTCCGTTGAAACGTAATAGTCTATTGGAATATCTAAAAGCTTTTCCACTGTATTAATCGTATAGTTTATGCCCCCAAATGCATAAGCATGATTGATTTTATCCTCATATCTTAAATCAGGTATATAAACTCTCGTGTCACGTGGAATACTTACCATCGATATTTTTTCCGTTTTCGGATTAACAGTTGCTACCATTAAAACATCCGAACGACCATACTTTGCCTTTTCTTGATTGTCGATTCCGGCTATTAGCATTGTAAAAGCAGAGTCTTCCGCTTTAGCACTATTAAACTTTTTAGTAGAATTATTCTTATTATCTATATCCTTATCCAAAGGTTGATACATTTTTGTTATTGCATTTTTCGTCTGCAAAGATAAATTAGTTGCAAAAACAATAACACCTGAAAGCATAACCATTAAAACAATTAGTACCGTATATAAAATTTTTCTTCTCGTCTTGGATTTGCGTTTTATACGACGCGAAGTAGCCATATTAATTACCTACTTTACTTATAAAATATAATCTCACCAATTATACATAAATTTTTTCGACATGTATATCAAAAAGACAATTACTATTTCGTAAGGTTATGCAATAGATCTTTTACAATGGATGACCAACTGTATTCATTTATCGCTAAACTTCTTCCATTTGCTTGCATTTCCTTGCGATCTTCTTCATTCATCTCGACAAATTCATACATTGTATGTGCAATGGAATCTACGTTTTCAGGTGTCGCAACTAGACCAATTCCATTTTTAGAAATAATTTCAGCACTTTCTCCTTTTCCACAATAAAGCACTGGAACACCAGAAGATGCTGCTGGAAAAATCTTCGATGGTCGTGCACCTTCAAATAATTTCAAATCACGTAAAGGTACAATACTAACATCTGTTACAGAAAACAATTTTGGCATTTCTTTTAAAGGAAGATGACCTAAAAATGAAACATTCATAAGTCCCAACTCTTCCGTCAACTGATGAAGCTTTTCTTCTTCTGGACCAGCTCCAGCAATCAAAAAATGCACTTGTGGCAAGGTTTCCTGCATTTTTTTAGCTGCATATAAGATAAACTCCAAGCCTTGTGCATATCCTAGATTCCCACCATAAGAAAAAACAAACTTATTTTGTAAACCAAATTTTTCTACGTAAGCTTCGTCTCTTTCAGCCGGTTGGAAATAGGTCGTATTTACACCGTTTGGTAAGACAAAAACTTTATCTTCAGGCTGAGAATGATTTATAATATAGGACTTTATACCATCTGTTGCAGTTGCTATTTTCCAAGAATGCTTATAAAGGAAAGACTCTAAAATTTCCGCAAGCTTAATAAAAAACTTATTTTTTACAAGCCCTAGTTTTACTGCCGATTCTGGCCAAACATCCGCTACGTTAAATACAAATTTCGCTCCCTTAATTTTGGCACTTAATAAGCCGGTTAACCCTAAAAAGATGGGAGGTGAATTGACGATAATAACATCTACTTTCCCAGCTTTCATTAGCCCATAAAATGAACTAAATGTAAATGAAAAATAAGACACTAAACGTTTATAGAAAGTTCCCTTTTTCGAAGGGTAAATCCATGTGCGATGAACTGGAATACCATCCCACTTTTCAAATTCATATTTCTTTCCTTTATATTCATCCGGAATAACACCATGTGGATGATGAGGGAAAGCAGTGACTACTTGAATATCATGACCTTGTGCCAATAGTTCTTTGCTAACCTCATATACACGGATTTGTGGAGCTCCAGTTTCAGGTGGAAAATGTTGACATAAATATACAATACGCATAGCTATCACCGCTTTATTCTCTCAATTTGTTCTTCAAGTATGCAAGTAGTGGTTCTCTTAAATCGTCCCGCTTTAATGCAAAATCAAAAGTTGCTTGTAAAAAACCCAATTTATCTCCAACGTCATATCGTTTTCCATTAAATATGTAAGAGTAAATAGATTCTTTCTTTAATAATGAATCAATTGCGTCTGTTAACTGTATTTCACCTTTTACATCTGGTTGAACTTTTTCCAACTCCTCGAAGATGGCAGGAGTTAAAATGTAACGTCCCACAATTGCTTGGTTGGATGGGGCATTCTCAATAGAAGGTTTTTCAACTAATCTTTTGACTGAAAACAAGTTGTTTTCTGCTTCACTATAGTCGACAATGCCATATTTATGGACATCTTCTGTTGGAACTTCATTTACCCCTAAAATACTACTGTGGACTTCCTCATACTTATCAATCATCTGTTTTAAAGCAGGAACTTCTGCATCAATAATGTCATCTGGAAGTAGGACTGCAAATGGTTCATTGCCAATAAACTTTTTCGTACATAGTATGGCATGTCCTAATCCAAGCGGTTCTTTTTGACGCATATAATGAATGTCCACTAGGTTAGAAATATTTTCGACCGTTTCTAGCAATTCTAGTTTACCCGTTTTTTTCAAAAGAAGTTCTAATTCGATTGACTTATCAAAATGATCTTCCATTGACTTTTTGTTGCGTCCTGTCACTATGATAATGTCTTCAATTCCAGAAGCAATTGCTTCTTCGATAATGTATTGTAAATTTGGTTTATCTACAATTGGTAACATTTCTTTTGGCAATGCTTTGGTAGCAGGAAGAAAACGTGTCCCAAAACCCGCTGCAGGAATTACCGCTTTTTTTATCATGTCCAATCACCTTTTCATTTAACAGACTGTCTTGAAATGTATGTCCTTGATGAGCAGGATTTTTTTTGGAACTGCTCTGTCAACGGTCTGTTAATATTTTTCATACAATGAAAGCATATAATGTGCATTATCAATCCAGCTGTAATGCTCTTTTACATGAGCTACTCCAGCTTTGCCCATCGTAGCTCTTAGCTCACTATTTCTAGCCAACTTTTTAAATGCAGTAGCTAGTTGCTCTGGGCTATTTTTGTCGGTTACAATTCCAGTTACATCTTGCACGACTACTTCTGGCAAACCTCCTACATTTGATACGACAACAGGAACGCCACAAGCCATAGCTTCTACTGCTGCAACCCCAAAGCTTTCACTATCTTCTGTAGATGGTACAGCAAAAATGGACATTTTACGAATTACATTTGGTACTTCCGTATTCGGTACTTTTCCTGTAAATGTTGTTACCTTTTCAATCCCCATATTTTTTGCAAGCTCTTCGTATTCCGCTCTTTGTGGACCTTCTCCAGTAATAAGAAGTTCTGAGTTTGGATATTCTTTGTGAAATAAAGCAAATCCGCTTACTAAGTCAGCGATACCGTATTTATCTTCTAAACCTTTTACAGTCCCTACAATGATTTTCTCATCAGCTTCTGCAATGGTTGACGATGGATAAAATTGTTCAATATCTACCCCAAAAGGAGTTACTTCTACCGGACGATTTGTATACAGATTCGTTTCTTTTGCCATAACATGACTGGTTGAACAAATAGCAGTTGCTTTATTTAACGTAAATTCGATTAACTTCTTGTTAAGCCTGCTTTTTTTAGGAAACACAAAAATATCTTTTCCCCATACCGAAACAAAATACTTTTTATAGTTTACCATGGCCCCTAATAAACCATAGCTTGATACAAAGTGAGAATGTAATACATCTGGATTCCATTCTTTGAGCATCTTTTTCAAGGCTGGAGCAGCTGCTAAATAGGAAGCTTTTCCTGGCAATACTTTCGGTAGAATTTCTGTCGGTATTTGCTTTGCATTGTCCTCGGAATAATGATCTTTAAATGTATACACTTTAATATCGATTCCTTGAGATTGATAAAACAATGCCCATTTATGCGTATGGATCGATTTACTTGGAGCTAATAATGCAATTTTCATTGTTTGCCTCCTAATAGCGCATGCGCCGCTTGTTCGGCACGTTCATTCCATGCATGCTTTTGTAAGAAAGATTGTTGAATATTCCGCTTAAATTCTGTAAAATGCGGCTCAATCGATTGCATTCCTTGGACAAGACTTGCTGCATCATCCCCTGTTATAATCCCATAAGGACCTGACTGTATAAAATCCTCTTGGGCCGAACAGTTCGTAGCAATAATCGGAAGTCCAGCTGTTAAATATTCCACTAACTTAATCGGCACAGCGAAATCATTGTATATCGATCTTTTTCTTGGAATAAAAGCAAAATCCACTTCCTCATACACTTGTTGCAGTTCTGCACCACTCACATGCATTAATGTAATATACGATTTACTTAATTTTTCCTTATCCAAGCTGCTTAACTGAGTAAATTCTTCTTCACGGCAAACGATGATTAATTCGCCTAAAACACTGTCTTTATTTAACAAATCATATGATTCTACTAATGTAGGAAGTCCGTAATCATCGTTATTAATACCACCAACATAAATTCCTTTGAAAGGTTGCTGAATAACTTTACTATCCGTATGGATTTCCGTAAATCGACCGCCAGGAGGAAGTGCCATTTTAGCAGTGTTTATATTTACATATTTCCCCATCGCATCACTTGGTAAAAATATAGTATGCATATATTTTCCATATAAATTTTCTTCCATTTTATAAATAGTTTGCATAACGAACTTTTTTAGTCCTCTTAGCGAATACAATTCATCAAACTTCCAATATACATCTCGGTAAAAAATACCTATTGGCACATGATACTTCTTTAGAGTTTTAAAGACATCCTTATCTATTTTCCAGTCTTTTGGTATATGTCCTGGATCTGTTAACCATAAGGGAATTGTCTGATTTTCGGAATAACAAAACATCGTCTGCTCGTATTTTTTCTCTGCTACAACCTTATTCCAAAGCATTCGTCGCTCCTTAGTAGTTCCAGAAATGACGATAATCTCTAGTCCATGTTTGTCCGCATATACTTCAAATGCCTTTAACATTTCGACTGGACGTATGGCAGAGCCACTTTTAGGATTGGTAGCAATTGTAAAAGGATAATAAATAATTATATTCTTCATACTTTCACTCTTTTCTTCTTCACTTTGCTTATAAGAAAATTCCAAATTACCATAAAGTATTGTTCTAGAATAAATAATCCAGCTAAAACAACGGTCATTATCACCCAAATTGGGTTAAAGTAGAAATCTGAAACTCCCCCGACAAGTGTCCTTGGAATATTAATCGTGAAATACACAAATAGTGCAATAACAACTGGTGTTTTTCGTAAACGGATTAAGAGAATATAAAGGAGCTGAATGATAGTGGCAATGTAAACAATTGCCGCCATTACACCCATATAACCAAACGAAGCAAAAGCTTCACCTAAGAAAATTGTATTTAATACACCACCAGTACCCTTATCCACATTCCCAGGGAAAACATTTTCCATAACCATACGAGCAGAGCGTACTTGTTCGATGTCAAAAAAGCCAATGATAAAGGAAGGTAATCCCTTAGCCCCAAGTAAAGGAATCGAATGTGAAAAAGTATCCAAGTGCAAGAAAAAAGGTGCAATTTGCGCTAAAATAATTCTTCCAATCGGCCCCGTATTATAAGATAAGAAGCTTCCGACTTCCGTCACACCTTGAATAGCAATATACATGATGACTAAAAGGATAATTCCAGCTACTAAATAGCCACTTATTTTCTTCCAATTAAGCTTTAAGTTATTTGAATAAACCATTGCAAGTATTAACATGATGAAATAAAAGAAAATAGGAGATTTCGCTAAATCATATGTAGAAATTAAAACAGACGATATAAATAATACAAAGAAAAGAGCCTTCCAAAACAACTCTTTCGTTTTGGCAGCATAAACATACGCAATAATCGATAATATTGGTGTTAAAGCAATTCCAAATATATTCCGTATATATACAGCAATTCCGCTAATTCCTCTCGATGCATCTATCCGCATCTTCGCTAGTTCTGATGTATTCCCTTTTAACAGTTCTAAAATTGGAAGGTTGGAGGTCTTCAGAAAAGTGTAGGCAATAGCCAAAACTGAAATACCTGAAAGAGCAAGAAATGCTAGCTGAAAAACGGTTTTATTCTTATCTACACTTGTACGAACAGGTTCATGTAGGTATCGATCATATTCTAGTTGCGCATTAAAACCAAAAAGTCTTCCTACAACTAATTGCGTAAGTGGGAACAAAATCATTAATATTGTCAATAAAATAAATCCAATAATTCGATATTCTTCATGGTCCATTCTTTTGATCATGTAATAATCATCTATTCCTAGTGCAATTAATAATCCGCCAATATAACTGGAGATAAGGAAAGAATAATAATATATGATAGAAATCATATTTGGCTTTACAAGGGAAAGGCTTCCAGAAACCTTATGGAAAAGGTATGTGGAAGCCACCACCGTAAAGAGCCATATGCTAAAAATTAACAATGCTCACACCTACTTTATTTTCATCAATTACCCTCGGCGTAATTGCGCCCATATTTTTATCGAGCCCGCTCGATAAAAATATGGGGCATCCACCGGAGGCTTCAGCTTCATTTAGCTGAATATTCCTTTAGTAAAGCTAATACTTTTTCTGCTGTTTTTCCATCTCCAAATACAGGAGTATAAGACGGTGAAACCTGCTTTTGTACAGCTTCCACTATTTTAGTCGTATCCGTTCCAGTTAGGATATTTGCATCCTCTATTAGCGTTTCCACCCATTCTGTTTGATCGCGAACCGTTATACAAGGCACTTCTGCAAAATAAGCTTCTTTTTGAACTCCGCCAGAATCCGTGACAATTTTCTTTGCATTCATTTCTAATGACAACATATCTAAATAGCCAACTGGTTCGATTACTTTTAAATTAGGAATTTGATCCAACTGGAACCCATAGTCCTCTAATATTTTCTTCGTACGTGGATGAATTGGCCACACTTTATTGTCTGGTATTTGACTAAATGCATCAAGAATTGATCTCATACGATCGACATCATCCGTATTTTCTGCACGGTGAATCGTAATTAATAAGTAGTCTTTTGATTGCAATTCTTCCCGTTCCAAAATAGTAGAAGTAGATTCAGCAAGTGTTTTATTGTATAAGACTGCATCATACATAACATCTCCAATATTATAAACGCCATTCATAATGTTTTCGTTTGTTAAGTTTTGGATAGCTGTATTTGTTGGACAAAGAAGCAAACTTGAAACATGATCCGTTAAAATACGATTTACTTCTTCCGGCATTTTCATATTAAAGCTTCTAAGACCTGCTTCGATATGTACTATTGGAATATGCAGTTTCGCAGCAGCAAGTGCACCTGCTAGCGTAGAATTAGTGTCCCCGTATACGAGCACAAAATCCGGAGTCTCTTTTAAAATAATTTCTTCAATTTTAGCTAACATTTCACCAGTCTGTTTTCCATGATTTCCAGAACCAATTCCTAAATGATAGTCTGGTTTTGGAATATTCAACTCGTCAAAGAAGATATCAGACATATTTGCATCATAATGTTGTCCTGTATGAACAATGAGTTCTGTTACTTCTTCTTCACGTATAACACGTGAAACTGCAGCTGCTTTTATAAACTGAGGTCTTGCTCCTAATATTGTTAGAACTTTCATTTTGTTATCTCCTTCATCATCTCTATCATATCTTTTACAATAAACGAATTTATATTATACGGATTACTATATTTTTGACCATCTTTTTTAAAAGTTAAGGAATCTACATATTGTTTATATGTAGGATAAATTCCAAACCATTCCATTGGCTCATCAAAATATTTGCGGTAAAGATTTTTCTTTCGATATATTTTGCGCAATAAAGGATAAAGTAATCCATATTTGTTTCTCAATGAATTTTCGGGTCCTGGCTTTTGAGGTAATGGATAAAAATCAGGATACATTTTATGCAATGTATAATCATATAAATACTTCTTATATTTTAAATCCACTGGGATTTTACTAAAAAAGTAAATTAATCGATCATCCCATAACGGCATAGACCAATCCTGATCAAAGTATTCATACACTCGAACAGAGTTAATGATAAACTTTGCTTGTCTTTCCTTCCAGTTCCATTCATCCATAATCGACGTTACTCGCTCATTTGTAAGATTTGTGTAATCTGATACATCTTTCGTAACTGAATTAAAAATATCACTATTTGTAAAACTTATCCCACCAGTTTTTTGCCATAATCGGAAATGTTTAAGAACGATAAAATCTACTACTTCCTTCGTTGTAAACTCTTTATCAAGAATCGCTTCATATGGTAAATGGCTTCCACCTAAAAAATCTAGTGAATGACCAGGCATAAAAACTGCATTTTGTAAGGACTCTTCTTCCACCAATAACTTAGTACTAGGGAAATCTTGTAAATGCGCAGCCGATGTTCCATTGCTTGCGTATAAAACATAATCTTTCCATAATTTCGATTTATAAAGTTCTTCCCACATTGCTTTGTCATAGGCAAAGTATTTCCACTTTAATCCTAAGCGGTCGGCAATTTCTTTACTTACTGTAGCTTCTCCATTACCAGGTCTGCCATACGTAAAGGTAATAATAGAATCAGAGAGTCCTCTATCTTTTAATAATAATGCAATAATTCGAGAATCATATCCACCACTTAAAGGAAGAACAATTTTTCGTCCCGCCAATCTTACTACTAAGTCATCAAATACTTTATTTAAAATATGAGCTAGCTCCTCAGCAAAAGCGTCGACTGAGTCATTTTCTTTTTCTATTACATACGAATAATATGAATACTTGGATGCTCGCTCCTTTAAATGAACTATAGAAGCAACTTCCAACTGATACCAATTCTGAAATAATGTTTTTTCACCCGCAACAAAGCCAGCTAATAAAAGTTCCTCTTCTGCAACTTTCTGAATGGACATAGTAGAATTTGGTTCAAGGTGATCTTGTACAATCCAAGCATTTGATTCATTTAACGTATAAAACAATGGAATAGATCTCTTTTTATCTGTTACTAAAACGATCTCATTGCTCGTTTGTAAAATGAGCGCAAATTCTCCATTCCAAACCGCGGGATCCGGAGTTGCCCCATCATCATATAGATTTGCAAAGTTTTCATGGGTGACATATTGATTTTTATAGTAAAAATAACCTCTAAAAAAACCTTCATACCCCACACCTTTTATAGGATAAAATTCTTTATGTCTCAGGTTAGTTATACATTTTTTCTCCATGTCTTATCACCATTACTTTCTTTTTACAAAATATTTATCCATTCGAACAAGAAGAATCAGGACAATAAATCCAATCCAAACTCCTGCAATTAACCAACTATTTAAGTCTTTTACTTGAATAAAAACAATACTTACTGTTGCTGCGATTAACCAAAAAATTGTCCATGCCATTTTAAATCCCGAAAAAGGAACATAGTACAACTTTTGACTTTTGCGGAATACTAAAAACAAAGCCACACAGTAAGAGGTGACATATGAAATTACTGCTCCCCATATTCCGTACATTGGTATAAATAGCATGCTTAAGATAACGCAAACTATCGCAGCTATTCCAAAAGCAATGGAAATATGTTTCGTTTGTTTGGAATAAAAGATTCCAGTTGAAACAATCATATAAAAGAAGTTTATAAATGTTGCAATAGCTATTGGTGCTACGTATGGATAAGCAATCTGATACGGTTCTGCCAGTACTAAAATAACTAAAGGCATAATCGTAGCGAGTAGCAATACCCCAAAACTTCCTATTATTAAAATCGCCGCATATAAAGTCGCAAATAACTGTGGACTTGACTCTTTATCTTTTAAAGACATAGAAAAAGGTCGCCATGCTAGCTGAACCCCACTCGTTAATAATGTGATGAAAGTCGCAAATTTTATAGCAGTACCGTATATACCTGATTCTGTGAAAGATGAATATTCTTTCAAAAAGAATACATTGGCATTAATAATTACCCAAAACGCAAGTGAGGCTGGAACAAGAGGGGTTGCATATATTAATATTTTCTTTAAGATTCTCCAATCAAAAATAGGACGTAAATATGGCATTGAAGGTTTTATCATTACTAAAATAATAATTCCAACACTTAATAGACGGGCGATTAAAACACCTTCAACTGATGTCCAAATATATATAAGAAAAACAATTGATAAAATTGCAAATAATAGCATTTTTGCTACCGTAGTGATAACAACTTTCTTCGTTTTAAATTCATAACGAAGTATTGTTAAAACTAACGTAATAATTGTATCTAAAAATAAAGTGGCAAAAGCTATATAAAATAAATAACTATAACCCTCTGAGTCTAAAAGTGTCTTTGATAGCCAATCTCCTCCAAGAAAAAAGACTATAAACAAAAGAACCACAATTAATAAACGGAATGTCATAACGGATCGAACATATTTTTCTCTTGTTTCTTTGTCTTTATACTCAAAATAATAGTATGCTAACGCCGAATCTGTCCCAAAGATAACTAAAAAAGTCAGCATAGAAACAAGTCGATCAATATAATCTAACATACCATATTCAGCAAGACCAGATAGATAATAAGTATAGAATGGAAATAATACAAAAGCGATTAGTTTCGTTCCTACATTCATAAATGCGTAAAGGAGCGAATCCGCTCCTAAACGTTTTAGCTGAGAAAACACTTAGAGTAGTTCCTCCTCAGGTACATTTTTCAAGAATCTAGCAGGGAACCCTTTAATCACTGTTTTTTCTTCTGTATCTTTTGTAACGATGGCTCCCGCTGCTACAAAAGTTTCTTCTGCAATTGTAATACCAGGAAGAATAATAGAAGCTCCTCCAACACGCGCCCCACGTTTTACAATTGCTCCACGAATTTTATCAAAACGTGCTTCCGTTCTACCCATAAAGTTATCATTTGTCGTTGTCACACAAGGTGCGATGAACACATGATCTTCTAAAGTAGAATGCGCTGTAATATAAGAGTTCGATTGAATTTTCGTACGGTCACCAATTGTGACAAAGTTTTCGACAGTCACATTACGTCCAATGATTACGAAAGAACCAATTTCCACATCTTCACGAACTGTTGCCAAATCAGCAATTAATGTACTTTCCCCTATAATTGCGCCTCTATATACAATCGTATTCGCTCCAACTGTACATTCTTTTCCAAGTTGAAGCGGAGGAATTTTTTTAGTAATTTGCATCGTACTTGTTTTTGCAGGTTTTGGTTGTTTACCGACCACTGCACCATCATCGATCGTTGTACCATCACCAATAATAGAATCTGCATGAATGGTTACACGATTACCGACGCGAACATTGTTACCAATTTTCGCGCCTTCTTCAATTACTGAGAAATGACCAACTGTCGTATTTTCACCTAATTCAGCAGTTTCATGTATAAAGTTCATTTTCGTTGCCCCCTTATAGCTTAATATAACGATTTGGAGTTTCGATTCCTTTGAATGCATTACGCGTATCAAAAATTACTTTTGATTTTTTGGCGATAGTTGCATAGTCAAATGAACTATGGTCTGTTGCTAAAATGACAATATCCGCTTCTTCGAGTAATTCATCTGTTAATTCAGATGTTTCTAAAGTCTCACCATTTACTCTAAATTGTCCTACATGAGGATCGATTGATTTGAAATCAGCACCTTGTTTAATAAGTAATTCGATTAATTTTAATGATGGAGATTCACGCATATCATCGATGTCTTTTTTATAAGCAACTCCAAGTAAAAGAACTTTCGCATTACGAAGTGCTTTACCTTCATCGTTTAATATTTGCATTGCACGTGTAATAACATAATCTGGCATCGAGTTATTAATTTCACCAGCTAATTCGATTAGTTTTGTATGGTAGTTATATTCTCTAGCTTTCCAAGTTAAATAGAATGGATCGATTGGAATACAGTGTCCACCTAAACCTGGGCCTGGATAAAACGCCATAAAGCCGTATGGTTTCGTTTTTGCTGCATCAATAACTTCCCACACATCAATTCCCATTTTTTCACAAAGAATAGCCATTTCATTTGCAAGTGCAATATTAATATGACGGAATGTGTTTTCAAAAATCTTTTCCATTTCAGCAATCGCTGGACTTGAAACTTTATGAACATCCCCATCTAGTACACTGCTATAAAGAGCAGCTGCTACATTCGTACATTTTTCCGTAATACCACCAACTACTTTTGGTGTATTTTTTGTATTAAAGCTCTTGTTACCTGGATCTATTCTCTCAGGAGAATACGCGATGAAAATATCTTCTCCTACTGTAAATCCTTGATCTTCTAATGCTTTGCGGATAATTTCTTCTGTAGTACCTGGGTATGTTGTTGATTCAAGAACTACTAAAGTTCCTTTTTTTGCATATTTTGCGATTTCATGCACAGAACTTTCTACGTATGAAGTATCTGGTTGTTGATAAATATCTAATGGAGTTGGTACACAGATAGCTACTGCATCCACTGCAGTAATAGAACCATAATCGGAAGAAGCTCTTAAGTGACCTGAATCCACCATATCTTTCAAATCATGATCTACTACGTCACCAATGTAGTTAATTCCTTCATTTACTTGTTCTACTTTAGATTCTTGTACGTCAAAACCAATAACAGTGTATCCAGCTTTTGCTTTTTCAACCGAAAGTGGTAATCCAACATAGCCTAATCCAACTACACCAATTACCGCAGTACGATTTTCAATTTTTGCTAATAATTCTTCATAATATGTAGACATTATTGTCTCTCCTTTAATTGTCAATCAGATTGTATAACTTTTAAGTAACTTCCAGGCGACTACCATTTTTCTGTTTACGAAAATGTAATACGTTTCCCTGTTTCAGATGATTCAATAATTGCTTCGATTAAACGAACTGGGTTATAACCGTCTAAGCCACTCACTGCAGGATCTCTATTTTCTTTTATCGCAGCAACCATATCTTCAATAATACAGTCATGACCTTTTTTGCCCCAAGGCTCATTTTGTATTTTCGCTTTAAGTGCTTCGACTTCCTCTTCTTTAACTCCTTCAACATCCCATGTTTCAATGAATAAAGCATTTTTCCCACTAACTTTCACGCTAGCTGTTTCACCAAAAATGGAAAGAGATTCTTCTAAATTTTGAGGATAAATCGTCGTTGCAGCTTCTACAACACCAAGTGCACCACTTTCAAATTCGATTAGCCCAGTTGCAACATCTTCTGTTTCTATATCTCGGAATCTTGTCGCTACCATCCCTTGAACAGATTTTACAGGACCCATAAACCAAAGAAGTAAGTCTAAATTATGTATTGCCTGATTCATCAACACGCCACCATCAAACTTCTTCGTACCTCTCCAAGGAGCTTGGTCGTAATATTCTTGACCTCTATTCCATCGAACCGTTGCATTTGCGTGACTTAACTTACCAAATTTTTCTGCATCCATTAATTTACGAACTTCTATAATTGCCGGACGATAACGATTTGGATGTACGATAGCAAGCTTAACGCCTTCTTTTTCTGCTACTTCCATCATTTCTTTCGCATCCGCAGAATTTAGTGCCATTGGTTTTTCCGTAATAATATGTTTCTTATATTTCGCAACAATCTTCGTCAAACTTGCGTGAAGGCCAGATGGGACACAAATATTCACAACATCAATTTGAGAGTTGTCCGAAAGCATTTTTTCTAAGTCCGTATACTTTAATACATTCTCATCTTCTATTGTTAATCGATCAGGGTTGTTATCACAAATGGCAAATAGGTTTGCACCTTCTGTATTGCGAATAGCAGCTATATGTTTATCTGCGATGAAACCCATACCTACAATTGCAAATTGAATCATGCTCTTTTACTCCCTCTAGCTTCTAAAATGTATTTCCATAAAGATAAAATAAATACCGTTAATAAAATCCCAAAAATAAATCCAGCAATTGTACCTTCTAAACCATATGATTTTGTTTTCACAACAGTAGTAGCTTTAGCAAGAGCAGGTTTTTCATATACTAGAATATCATTTTTTACACGTTGTTCGGTAGCTAATGCATTCGTTAAATCCATTTCAGCTGCACTTAACAACATCGCGTAATTATTGTTTACCGTTACGTTATCAGTGCCTGCCAAAGCAGCTTTATAAGCTTCAATCGCAGTTTTTAATGTTTCAATACGCTCCGCTTGAACTTTTGCGTAATTTTCAGTTCCTGCAATAATTTTATTATATTGAGCCATTAGAGCACCAAATAATTGATCATTGAACTGATTAAGTTCTTTTGTTACTTCTTCTTTATTATTCCCATAAGTCTCTGTTTTAATATAACTTCTAGTTGGAACAAATACTTCTGTTTTTCCTGTAAAATGGTTTCCGTACATAGTCATAATATGTTCTGGATTTGTTAACGCCTCTATTTTTACAGAACCTGTGAATACGATGCTCTTACCAACGTAATCACCATCTTTAGGTAATAACATAGAACCTACAAATCCTAGTATAGCTACAACTATTGGAATAATAATAAACCAAATCTTTTTATTCCAAAAGAATTCTAATGAATCATATAATCGGTAACTCTTATTTTCTGTCATTACACTTCTCCTTCAATACAGGCAGGTAGAGGGAAACGTATACACGTCTCCCTCTACCAATTCACCATTTCATTATTTTTTAGCAAAAAACTCCGCAATTTTTTCAACCACGTATTTTTGTTGTTCTTCTTTCAACTCTGGGAACATCGGTAAAGAAAGAGCTTCATTTGCCGCTTTTTCAGTTTTAGGGAAATCCCCTTTTTTATATCCTAAGTTTTCAAAAACAGGTTGAAGATGCAAAGGTAGTGGATAATAAATCATCGTAGAAACACCATTTTCATTCAAATAAGCTTGTAATTCATCACGACGATCTGTCAATATCGTGTATTGATGGAACACATGATAGAATCCTTTTACTTTTACAGGTGGTTGCACATACTCAGACACTCTTTCATTTAATAAACTTGTGTAAAAGTCTGCATGCTTTCTACGTTGCTCACCCCATTTATCCAAATGAGGGAACTTAACATTTAATATTGCTGCCTGCATTTCATCTAAGCGACTGTTATATCCAAGCACATGATGATAATATTTTGGTTTACTGCCATGTACTCTTATTACTCTACTCTTTTCAGCAATATCATCATTATTCGTAACGACCATTCCAGCGTCGCCATAGGCACCAAGATTCTTAGTTGGGAAAAAACTATAGGTAGCTGCATCGCCTAGTTCTCCAACTGAAAATTCTCCTTGTTTTGAACCAATTGCTTGTGCTGCATCTTCAATAACAACTAAATTATGTTTATCAGCAATTTTACGAATACTTACCATATCCGCCATTTGGCCATATAAATGAACCGGAATAATCGCTTTTGTTTTATCTGTAATATGTTTTTCAATTTCGTTTGGATCTAGATTAAAGGAAACTGGGTCAATATCGGCATAAACTGGAGTTGCTCCAGCTCTTACAATTGCTCCACCTGTTGCAAAAAATGTAAATGGTGTCGTAATTACTTCATCTCCAGCACCAATCCCCGCTGCTTGTAGAGCAATATGAATTGCATCGCTACCATTTCCACAACCGATACCATGAGAAACATGACTATACTTAGCGATATCCGCTTCCAGTTTCTTCACGTTATTACCTAGAATAAATTGTGAACTACTCATAACACTATCTAGTGCTTCTAACACTTCACTTTTTAAATATGAATACTGCTCGGATAAATCTAACATTGGTACTTTCATCTCGTTTACACCAACCATTCAATGAATTATTTAATAAATATTATTATGTGAAAAGCACAAAATCCCTAAGTTCTAGAATGCTCTAGAATAATTAGTGGACATCTCTGACTGACTTGAAAACACTTGTCCTCAGTCTAAAAGCTAGTTGCGCTTATACCCAACAACCTTACGGAAAACAGCTATTATTGGTCGATACTCGTCATTTACGAGACCAATTTTTTCTGCAACAATTTCAAATGCTATTAAAATAAAAACAACAATGAAAATAGCCCATCTTAACGTTAATGTTTCAAATGTAATCGCCGAGATACTAAATATCAAACCAAAACCATATATTACTAACACAGTATCTCGATGTGATAGTCCGAGCGCTAACAATCGATGATGCAAATGCGATTTATCCGCAACCGATATGGGCTTTCTATTTACAAGTCTACGAATAATCGCAAACGAAGTATCAAATATAGGTACACCTAAAATCATAACTGGTACAACAAAGCTAAACAATGTCACACTTTTAAACAATCCTAGTAAGGATAATATAGCAATAGAGTATCCTAAAAACATGGATCCAGTATCTCCCATGAAAATCTTTGCCGGATAAAAGTTATGAAATAAAAACCCAAGTGTACTTCCTAATAAAACTAAAGAGAGTGTTAATATCAACATTTTATCTGCAGAAAATGCTAGAAAAGCAATACTTGCAAATACAATGGAAGAAATACCAGCAGATAATCCATCTAAACCATCAATTAAGTTAATCGCATTTGTTATGGCTAAAATCCATAGTAAAGTAACTACATATGAAAAAATCCCTAGATCAAATACACCTAAAAATGGAATATTTAATACTTGAATTGTCAAACCACTACCCATTACTGCACAAGCAGCAAGTATTTGGCCTGCTAATTTAACTTTCGCAGAAATTTCATACTTATCATCTATTATTCCCAAAACAATGATGATCAATGCACCAACAATTATCCCATTAATCTTTGCTTCATATAATCCTGCCACAAAATATCCTACAGTTACTGCAATAAATATTGCAAGACCACCTAATCTAGGCATCACATTTTGATGAACCTTTCGTTCCGAAGGTTTATCTACAGCTCCTATTTTATGTGCCAATTTAATAACAAGTGGTGTAACAGCAATTGCGGTTACCAGTGATACGATAAAAGCAAGAAGTAATTTTATATCCAAAAATATCATCCTTGTCTTTTTATTTAATAGTAGTAATTAGTATGTTCTTCATTAATAGACGTGTTAGCAATATTAAAGTTTCTTCAATTAATGATTATACTATAAAAGTAGAGTTGTAACCAAGTTTAATATAAAGAAAGAAAAGACTGACTTTTCGCATCGGTATTAGCGAAAATCAGTCTTTCTTATACCATAATAAATATCGCATTTCTTTTGATATTATCACCTGTGTAAACGCTCGTTTTTTTACGAAAAATCTGGCCAGTTAACTTGATATTTATCGCCGTCAATTTGACCTAGTGTTCGATATTTGAATGGTAACAATTCATTCATTTGTAATTTTTCTAAAGCTCTTTCTAGAGGCAATAATTGAAAACTATCGTCTTCTTCTATGATTAAATAAGCTCCAACCACTTTTCCTTCTTCTTTCGTACTTATTCGCATGTAAGCAGGAAAATACAGATTGTTTGTAGATTGTATAATAGAAGAAGCGAGTACTACATTAGTACCATCTGCAACTACATTGTCTTGATCAATTTTATCAAAAACTTTTAAAGCCCAAGCTTGACGTTTATAATAGCCAATAACCTTTGGGGCTTGCTCTTCTGCTAAAGAACTAGGCGAATTAATATTCCCCATATTTTTTTCTTCCGAAGTCATGTATTTCCCTCCACAGTTAGCTCTAAATCCTTACCAATTACGTTAACACATATCCAAAGTCACTGCAATAACTAGACCTTTTTGCTTATGATTCAGTTTCATAATTCAGAGTTAGAGCATAAAATACGAACAATATTTAAGTAACAAGTGAGAATACATATAATATGCTCTTCATAAATCAGCATGATTCCGCTATCTTCGGACGCTTTTCGCGGGATGAACGATGAGCCATCATCGCCGCATTCGCGTCGTTTGCGATGGCTCAACTGTCACCCCGCTAGTGTCGCCGCCTGTCGGTCCAATCAATAAAATAATCCTTGTTTGTGTATCAATAATTAAATGCTATTTATGAAATTAACTCTATAATTAATCTTTATAGATGGCTTGGATATCGTCAATAATTATTTCACCATTCGATTTATTGGTATTTTCCGTTTGCATATATCGAATTGGTAAATCCATTTTCAGTGGGTAGGTTAAACCAGTTGGAACACTTGCCTCGACAAATTTCCAGTCTGTCCAATTGACATTTTTATCCAGATCTAACTGAATTACTTTACCAGTTGCATCAACTAACTGAGCCCTTAACCAGTTTCCTTTTCCATCACCTTTTACCCACATACCGATTTTTTTCGGTGGAGTACTTATCGTTAAATTTGTTTTTGCTTTTACATATGCGCCAGATGTACCAGAAGTACCTGTAAAGTCATATACGAGTTTTAATGCTTTTGTACCGTCTCGATCATTCACTACCTCTTGAACAGAAACAGATTTCACTCGATCTCCAGTTGCTTCGTAATTTAATATACCTTTATTAAAAGATTCTAATATAGTAGGCGCTACTTCTCCTACTATAACCGGTATTGTAATAGATTTTGAACCATACTTTATTGTAATAGTACCAATTCCATCTTTATTTTGTGCTGTATACTTGCCATTTGCTTGAACAGTTCCACCTGTTGCTGTCCAATTAAATGCAGCAGCTTCTGTTAAGACTGCTTGCCCATTTTTCATGCCTTTTGCAGAAAGTTGAATAGCCTGTCCTTTTTGTACTTGTAAATAACTATCCGAAGCAACAATACTATCTAAAGAATTAGTTACTACTAGTTTGATAGTTGTTGATTTCCCATCATACGTTACAACTCCATCATATGTTCCCGGGCTAGCTGAAACGACTTGTTTGCCACCACTTGAAGTCAAAGCGGCAGAAGTTACCTTTCCAATTCCTGATACTGCTACTGGATTCATATATTGGTCGATTCCTTTAACTGGGACAGACAAGTCTGTATATGCAGCACCTTGGAATACTTCTAAAACATTCGAAGTTGGGGCAATTGTATTTAATGTACTTGTTTTATATTTACTAATAAATAATAAAGTGTTTGAAACCGAACGTTCATACCCATCTGACGGTTTATTTACTACTGTTACTTTGTCATTCCCTAGTTCTCTAGTAACTACAGTAGAAGATCCTCCACCGTCAAATGTCATGGCATAGTTTGCCCCTAAATCTTTCATGAGTTTAGCAGTGTTTTGTAAAGTTAACCCTTTACTATTGCTTGTTCTTCCATCAATAACAGCCGTGAAGATACTTCCATCGCTTCGAATACCTACTGCCGTTCGAGGAGCAACACCTGCTACTTGGATTGTTTGAAGTGTTCCATTTTTCACTAAATGATATCGTCCGCTTACAGCTTCTCTCACATCATTCCATTCTGCAGGAGTAAAGCTTGTATTAATCTCAATTTTGTCCCCAACTTGTATAGTTTGTAAGAACTGACTTGCGAAGTTATGGCCAGATAAGATGATTTCATTTCTATTTAATATAGCATTTCCAACACCTGTGACATTTTCAATAACTGTACCAGTTAAAATTTCTTTTCCATTTAACTTACCAGACTCTACTTTAACTCTTACTTCCGTACCAAGCCCGTTCGTATTTGTAGTTGCGGCAAAATCTCTTGTATAAACAACTAATTGATTTGCCAATCTTTTTCTATTAACCGAATTAATCGCATAAGATTGTTGTCCATTAACGGAAACATTCATCGATACTTGGGGAGCTCCTATAACTGCTTTTCCATCTGCTTTAATACCTAGTACAGCTAATTCATTTATGGATGTTTGTGGTGTTGACACAATGGATCCTTCCATCATCATTAGATCAATCGGTTGTCCTTGACTATCAAAGTAATCCGCATTAACCCCAGCAACAACGTGATAAGAATCATCTTGTTTTACACCGTTCGCTTGAGATGATGTTGTTTCTAATCCAATTAGTTGGTCTTTAGCAAGCTCTGTTTTTAATTCGATATTAGCAGTTTTACCATCATAATCGATGACGAAAAGGTTTTGCTTACCAATTTCGCCGTCTATATCAAAGTATTTCTTCCGTATACCTGGTGCAATTTGTGTAACGGATTGACTCAATACTTTCCCACCAGTTAGATTAGGTGTAGGTTCTGTTGGGAATAATGAAGTTGAATTACCCGGTCCTGTACTCGGAGTTCCTTGCGCTAATGCTAGTTCTTGTAATTTCGCTTTGGACGGCGTTTTGTACTCTACATATCCAGCAATTTTAGTAATATACATATTACCGCCAAGTCCATATTGACCACCATATAGTTCATCATAGCGATATACGCGGTATTGCTCGCCTACTTTTAATACTCTTTCAAAGACTAATCCGCTTGAAGTACGTTTCCATAAATTAATTGGTTTTAATACTTTTATTTTACCTGCTTGACCAGGAACCATTAAAATACCGTCCCAATAAACGTTTCTTGTTTGTGCTTCCGCCTGATTTGGTTGGAATAGTGCACCCGTGACAATTGCAAAAAGAATTAAAAAGTAAAGCAATTTTTGTTTCATTAAATTATTATTCTCCTTTTTTAAGAAAAGCGCACGCGCCTAAGTCTGCCCCGACAAGCAACGTTCTTCTGCGGCGAATTTGCTCAAGAGCGGTTGCCGTTCGAGGTCAAATAACTATTTAAGTGATATCTATGGAATTGACTGCTACGAAACCATCATTTCCTTTTCTTCTAAATTTCGTTTTCCATTTATCTCATTGCTATTGTTGCTTTTGCTTTCGGTTTTTTTCAATTGTATATTTCCATAAATTACTTCCACCATCGTGATAGTAAAGGTCTCCGTTCACATCTTTCGCAAGACCATAAACCCCTTTGTCTTTCAACCACTCCACAGTTAAGTTATCTTTAGTTACTCTAAAAAGCTTCCCTTCAACACTTCCGAAAATATACCCATCGTCACTATCTACAATTTGTGCATTACGGAATCTACCTGAGATTAAAGGCAACAGCTCAACGGATTTAACTTCTGTCCCTTCATCTGTATAAACGAATAGTTTTCCATCTGCCATACCCCATATTTTTTTATTACTATCTACTATTAAACTTGTAATCATACTAGAGTCAAAAGGTAGATTAATGTATATCTTATCCTCAGGATTTCTTCTATTAAAATAGAAGAATCTTGCCCCTCTTGGATTTACTTGCTGATTTGCATGAATAGACGTTCCACCAAATACTTGAGATCCTCTACTTACCAAAGAAACAATACTTTGGTTGTAAATATAATCTTCATATACGTCAATTTTCTTTGTGAAGGTATCATAAAATGCTAGATCCCCACCACCAACACTTGCATCTGGTAAAGTTCCAAAAATAATTTCTTTCCCCTCATTAAAAGGTGTTACAGCAGTTGTTCGTTCTTGCCCATATTGGCTCATCCGAATAACTTCATTTGGATTATCAGCATTCCAAGGAAGTGAACGATCATAAACTAACAATCTAGCAAGCGGATATGCTCCAATATAAAGTTTGTTATTAATGTCAAACATTGTTTCGATTTGACTAATATTTCGATATAACTCTCTATTTCCAGTTGCAACATCGTATATGCCAAGTCCACCCGACATATAGCCATTTGCAAAGATTTTTGTGCCATCTGAACTAGAAGCTAATGTATATAGTTCTACTGGTTGCTCTGGTAAATCGAATTGAAGATAATTCATTTCTTCCGTTTGTGGGTTGTACTCAAATAACTGGCCTAAATTATCTACCATTCCAGATAATACCCAGTTTTTCGGTTCTATTTCATTAGATTCCTCAAGGATTGGAATCGCTGGATGGTGCAGGGTTGGATTTACTATATCCAGAATGCTCTTATTATTGTGTGTAACAACCGGAGTATTCTCTTTTAACTCTTCTTTGTTTTTTTTACCTTCTTCTATCGCTTTTGTATTTTTCATAACAAAGTCTAAGTTAACAGCTTCTGTTCCTTTTGGTAAAAATAATCCCAGTTCTGTATGCTCTTTTGTACTGAAATCATATTTTATTAATTGTTGTTCTTTTGTATAATACAAAGATTTCCCATCAGGTGATAATGTAGAAAGCGTTTTGGACTTTAGATCAAACTCATCTACTATTTTTAGCGTCTTTCTATCAAAAACTACCGCTTTATTAGAGGGATGTAATCGGGCAACGAGATATTTATCTGTTAATATTAAGTCTTGAGCATATTTTTCAGACATATATTTTGCCGGCAAAAAGGAAGTAAATTTTTTCGTTTTTGGTTTTTTTACTAACAAATCCATCGGAGACCCAATAGACACAAAAATTTCATCCGTTTTTTCATCGGCTGCTATCGCTTTTACAAACTCTCTTCTTTTACGTATTTGTCCAAACTCTTCAATCTTTTTTGTTATTGTGTCATATGACGCAAGTGATCCACCATAAGCAGAACCAACATATACTTTATTTCCTTCTACTATTAGATCTTGAATAGATGTATCACTCTTGTTTGAAAAAATTGCTCCATGCTTTTCAAAAACTTCAGTGTTTGGATCATAACTATAAAGAACACTTGAAACTGATCCCCCAACCCAAAGCTTTCCATTTTTATCTACATCTAATCCCCAAGCACTTTTAGAATCTTCTAAAGTAAAACTATGTACAATTTCCTTTGTTTGATAATCTACTACAACTAAAGCTGTTGGAGAACCGTGCATGATGTAATAGATAAAGTAATCTCCTTTGATATTCGCACCTATTTTAGATGTAATGGCGGAAGCTTTAAAAATTACTGGACCTAGGTTTTCATGGCCTTCCAAGCTTACTTCTTGTTCTGGTTCAACCTCTACTACATCTTCTAACCATTCTTCGACATTTCTATCAACTTCCACTATTTCTTCACTTTTACTATTTTCTTTTTTTGGCAAAACCAATTCTTCAGCATTTGCAATACTTCCTATTGGTGTTGATAGCATTGCTACTATTAATGGAATATAAATTTTCTTCACAATAAAACCTCCTTCAATTCTATTTTAACATTAACATCATTTGGAAACATTTAAAACTTATTCTTGTAATATAATTGAAATATTAGCAACTTATCTTGTAAATGCTAGTTAGTTTGTTTCATGATATAATGAAGTTTGGAATTTAAAAGTAGGGAGAATGAACATGCTACATTCTATTAAAAAAATGATTTCTGGTGAAATAATCGAACTAAAACAGCTAAAAAAAATAGTTTCCAAAATAAATGCTTTAGAAGATTCATTTGCAAATAAAACCGATGCTGAGTTAAAGTCTTACTCAGCTAATTTCAGTGAACAGTTAAGTAATGGAGTTTCTCCAGAAGAATTAATCATAGAGGCATTTGCTGTCGTTCGAGAAGCATCTAAACGAGTACTAGGTATGCGTCATTATGATTCCCAACTTATGGGTGGTGCCGTTCTAACCCAATCTCAAATTGCTCAGATGCAAACTGGAGAAGGAAAAACTTTAGTTGCTACTCTTCCTGCATATGTAATGGCATTATATAGAAAAGGAACACATATCATTACGGCAAATGAGTATTTAGCAAGTCGTGATTTCGAACAAATGAAACCTTTGTTTGAGTTTTTAGGATTAACAGTTGGTTTGAATATTTCTGGAATTGAAAGAGATGAAAAACAAACAGCATATAAGTGCGATATTACGTATGGCACAGGAACAGAGTTTGGTTTTGATTATTTAAGAGATCATATGGTGAAAAGTGAAGAAGAACTTGCTCAGCGACCTCTTTTTTATGCTTTGATCGATGAAGTCGATAGTATATTAATAGATGAAGCAAGAACACCTTTAATCATTGCAGGAAAATCCAATGCAAGCTTGAATTTATTCCCAATTATGCACCTTGTCATCGACTCTTTCAAAGATAATGAGGACTATAACTATTATCCAGAAACAAAACAAATTGTATTATTGGATAATGGCGCGGATCGTTTAGAATCTGCTTTTGGCATCGATAATGTATACGATAGTGAACACCGTGAGTTTATGCATATCGCGATGCAAACACTTCGAGCTAAAGTAGTGATGCGGAAAGATGTAGATTATATTGTAAAAGAAGATAAGATCATGATTGTGGATCCATATACCGGCCGCATTATGGAAGGACGCACATTTAGTGATGGACTTCACCAAGCAATTGAAGCAAAAGAAAAAGTGACGATTAAAGAAGAAAATAATACGCAAGCTTCCGTAATGATTCAGCATTATTTTAGATTATATAAGCATGTTTCTGGTATGACTGGCAGCGCGGTTCCGTCACGTGAAGAGTTTTGGGAAACGTACAATCTAAGAGTAACTGAAATTCCTACGAATAAACCAAACATGCGAGTGGACATGGAAACACTCGTTTATTTGACCGATGAAGATAAAATGAAAAAGATTGTGGAAGAAACACAAAAACACCATGATAATGGACGTCCTGTTTTAATCGGAACTACTTCTATTGAACAGTCCGAAAAATATTCTACTCATTTACATGAACTTGGTATTAAACACGCTATATTAAATGCAAAAACAGTAGAAGACGAAGCAGAATTGATTTCGAATGCAGGACAATTGAACAAAATTATGCTTGCAACAAATATGGCTGGACGAGGAACGGATATCATTTTAGGAGAAGGCGTTGCAGAGCTTGGTGGCCTACATATTATTGGTACGGAACTCCACAGTAGTGCTCGTATTGATATGCAACTTCGAGGTCGTGGTGGACGTCAAGGAGATCCAGGTAGTACTCATTTTATCGTTTCATTGGAAGACGAACTATTCCATTACTATGATGAAGATGAATTTGCTAAATATAAAGGGAAAGTGAAAACGGATGACACCGGTTTAGTCCTTTCACCTAATCCTACGAAGTTCGTCTACAATGTACAAAATGTAATTGAAGGCATGCATTTCTCCAGTCGTTCTCATCTATTGAAACTGGATGATATCAATAACGATCAACAAAAAGTAATGTATAATTATCGTGAAAAGGCTTTAAAAGTTGAAAATATGCAAGCACTCATCATAGATGCCATGCATGAACGTCATAGCACGCTTATAGATGAACTTTCCGAGTTAAATGTAGACAATGCTAACCACTCAGCTAACTTAAATGAAATAATGGACGAAATTAAAATTATCTCTTTGCTAACTTCTAATGAAGAAAATAGATTTGCATCTCTTAACATTGAGAACAAAGACCAGCTGAAAAAAGCATTAGAAAGTGTTTATAGCGAAGCGTTACATATCTCAAATAATGCTAGTACAGAAGATGAAATTTGGCGTGATATCCAAACTATTTATATGGAAATATTAGATAGATTATGGATTACTCATTTAGGTAATCTTCATCATTTAAGAGAAGGTATCAGCATACGTGGATACGGGCAAGAAGATCCATATCGCCTATATTCTTTCGATGCACTTCATTTATTCAATGAAATGCTCCATACATTCTTTAGAGATATCATTCGCTATTATTTACAATTAAATGCAACGAAAATAGAAGATTAAAGAAGGTCAGTACAATGGATAATTTCCGATGTACTGGCCTTTTTTTGTCGTTTCGTGGAGCTTTCCCCCTTCGAACTGCCATGAATGTTTAATAAATCGGACGAAAATACATACTGTCTATACTACTTTTTAATAATTTCACCATTCCTTTCATACTATCTAAGAAAAGATCAAGCGGGACCGTGATCAACACTCCTTCATCAGCTATATACTTCCTTTGAAGTGTGCTAGATTTGAGAAATAATGGTTGTTCTAGACCAATTATGTCCTGACCGCGACTAAATCAAGTGGAGCCGAGACCAGTTTTATGGTACGCGAGACCAACACTCCTTCACTTGCGATATAATCAATAAACTTCCTATGAAATGTGCTGGATTTTGAAAATAATGGCTGTTCGAGACCAATTTTGCCCTAACCGAGACTAATTCAAGTGGAGCCGAGACCAATTTCATATTACCCGAGACCAACACTCCTTCATCAGCTATATAATCAATAAACTAGCTATGAAATGTTTTGGAAAATATTTTTTAAAAGATAGTCTCTATGTATGGCAAAATAAACACGTTCTTTTATGAAAAGTAAACGCAGAAGCATCGCTTTATGACCCCAAGTTCAGCCCATATCCTATATGCTTACAAAAGAAACGAGGTTCCTCATGTCAAAGAAAATTATCTGGATTACACTTATTTCGTGTTTTTTTATTGGTGGTGCCGTCTATGCAGGCAGTTTATATAATGATGTTTCTACTACTATAGAAACAATACATGAACCTGAAATTCGGAAGGTTTCCGAATTAAGAACTACCGAAGTAGAACTAGTGAAAAAGGAACCTTTCTCTTTACTCCTTCTTGGTGTCGACGAACGAGAACATGACAAAGGACGTTCAGATACGATTATTGTTTTGACCGTTAACCCATCGACTGATTCAACCAAAATGGTTAGTATTCCAAGAGATACGTATACCAAAATTATCGGAAGAGACAAGTTAGATAAAATAAATCATGCCTATGCTTTTGGCGGTAACGATATGGCTTTAAATACGGTAGAGAATCTACTGAATATCCCGATTGACTATATAATTCAAGTAAATATGGAAAGTTTTTTAGAAATTGTTGATATTGTCGGAGGGGTTATTGTAGATAATGCAACGGCTTTTGAAGTGAATGGTTATCCATTTGATAAAGGGACTATCCATTTGGACGGAGAGCAGGCATTGAACTATGTTCGAATGCGAATGGATGATCCACTCGGAGACTTTGGAAGACAGGCGAGACAGAAACAAGTACTCAAAGCCATTTTAAAAGAAGGTGCCTCCCTCAATAGCTTGTGGAAATACAAAGATTTCTTATTATCCATACAGCAAAATATTCGAACAAATATGACGTTTGAACAGATGATTGATATACAAAAAGGGTATAAAAGCTCAATAAATAATATAGAAACCTTAGCATTCCAAAAAGGAAAAGGTCAGAGAATCGATGGTATTTGGTATTATATTATGGATCATGAAGAATTAGAGAATGTAACAAAAGAATTGAGGGATCATTTGGGGTTGGAGTGATAAGAACTATTACTTAAATATAAAGATTTTACGAGTACTCTTTTCTTTAATGATTAAATAATGCAAAGCAAAGGATAGCCTTTCTATTTTACATTTAGAGGGCTATCCTTTGTATTTAAATCTCTTTAAATTTTATCTTTCCACCATTTCTTAATTGTGCTATTTTCCACAAATCTTTATCAGCAACTTTGCCTAACGTTGCATAGCCTCCCACCGTCTGAGCATCTGCCATTAATACGACAGGTTGACCATTTGAAGGAACTTGAATTGTTCCAAACTGAGTAGGCTCAGAAAGAATATCACTCTTATTCATAAAATGAAGCTTCGGTCCATTAATATAATAGCCCATCCGGTCTCCACCTTTGTATGTATACTCCGAATTAAAAAAAGTATGGACGCTTTCTTTTTCGAATAAGGACAGATGTGGACTTTTCCAAACTTCAACTTCCACTTCTTGATTATATGTAGGAATTTCTGATGCAACTAAACCACGATGTAACTTTGGCAGTGATAAGTTAGGTACAGACAAAACGAACCCTTTTTTTATAGTGACACCAATATTAGCTTTAGGGTATGCTGATTTACTTCCCATCGTTGTTACAGAATCGAATCCACCTAACGCGAAAATATATGCTATACTTCCATGCATTGGTTTGGTGAAGGAAAGTATCTGACCTTTAGTAACAGTAATAGACTTCCATAAAGGAGCTTTCATACCGTCTATTTCTGCATGGAGATCTGCTCCACCAATTGCAATTGTATGTGTCGCTAATACTTCTAGAGAAAGTCCTCCTAAAAACAATTCAATCGCTGCAGCATCTGGTAAATTCCCGATGATTTTATTTCCTAAAAGGAAAGCTTGGGCATCCATAGGACCTGCAGTAGGCATTCCAAATGCACGATATCCTATTCTACCTTCATCTTGCAAAGAAGCATAAACAGCTTCTTTACACACGCGAAATAATTCCTTCATTAAACCATCTCCAAAGGAGCAACCTTAACATTTTTTGCTTCTAGTATTTTTCGAGTCTTTTGCACAATTTCCACTACATTATTTCCATCACCATGAAAGCAAAGTGTATCCGCTTTTATTTCAATCATTTTTCCACTACTAGTCTCTACTTGTTTGTTCATCACAATGTTTTCCACTTGTTTCTCTATATCTTCAAAATGTGTAAGTACTGCATTTGGGTGACTTCGATGAACTAGACGACCTGTATCATCATATTTTCGATCAGCAAATGCCTCTCCAGCAGTTTTTAGGCCGATATTATTTCCTGCTACTAGCAATTGACTATTACAAAGTCCGAAAAGAATAGCGTTCGGCGCAATATCAAATACTGCTTGGGCAATTGCACTTGCAATAGTTGCATCATCAGCAGCTATATTATACAGAGCACCATGTGGTTTTACATGTGAAAGTGCCACATGATGAATATGACAAAATGCTTGTAATGCACCTATTTGATATACAACCATTTCATACACTTCTGTTTCGCTCATACTTATATTTCTTCTACCGAATCCTTGTATATCGGGAAAGCCAGGATGAGCACCTACGGAAAGGTGATTATCTTTTGCAGCCATTACTGTTTTATTCATTACTGTAAAATCACCTGCATGAAATCCGCAAGCAATATTTGCTGAAGTAATTACTTTAAAAAGCGCTTGATCATCTCCAAGAATGTAGTGACCAAAGCTTTCTCCAACATCAGCATTTAAATCTATTCTCATATATCCACTTCCTTTATGAATCGATGATTTGCACTCGAATCATTTTTCATCTCCCACTCAATGCTTTGATATTCCTCTTTACTAACTGACGAGAATTTCAACAGATCACCCGCTTTTAAGGAAAAGGGATTTTCCCGTTCTAATGAAAATATTTCTAAAGGAGTTCTCCCAATAATATTCCATCCACCAGGTGATTCTATTGGATAAATACCAGTTTGACTTCCACCAATACCAACCGCACCCCTTGGAACTTTGACTCTCGGTTTATCGAGTCTAGGGACAAACAATTTAGGATTTAAATCACCTAAGTATGGAAACCCGGGTAAAAAACCAATCATATAAACTGTATATATTTTCTCTGAATGTAAATAGATGATTTCCTCTTTTGATCGACCGATTATTTGCCCGATTCTTTCCATGTCTTCACTATATGGCTCCTCATAACACACTGGAATAGTAATTTTTCTAGTTATGGAATGAGTACTATCTCTTTTATAACTTTTCCATTTTTCAAGAACCTCTTCGATTCTTATTGTATCTAAGATGGATGACTTTTTAAAAAATGCTGTAACAGTATGATAGCTAGGGACTACTTCTTCCAAGTAATGATTCCACTCGGAAATTAAAAAATCGGAGAATGAGTGAACAGATTGGTAAACTTCCGAACTAATCACTTCTCCAAAACTAAATCGAAGTGTTCTCTCACCTGTTCTCCACACTTCAGGCATATTATTTTTCATATTCTTCTAATACTTCAATACACGTTATAATACTTTTCTTCAAGTCCTCGTGCGACCAGCTCGGAATTTTACCATGTTGAATAGCAAGTTCGTGAGAAGCAGGAATATGAATAAAACCAGAAAGCATTTTGCTATTTGTTATTTTTGCGTGGTGCAGACCTTCATACATCACATTGTTGCATAAATAAGTACCAGCACTATTGGAAATCTCTGCAGGTAGTCCGTTGTCGATAAGCTTATTGACCATTTTACGAATTGGTAATGTAGATAAATATCCTGGTTCACCAACTTCTTGAATTAATTCATCTACTGGTTTATTCCCCTCATTATCTACATCGCCATCTTTAAAATTAATGGCAATACGTTCCGGCGTTATTTTATATCTTCCTGCAGCTAATCCAAGCGAAATCTGTACATCTGGTTGTATTTCTTCCAAATGTTTTAACAATTGTTTCCCGGAAGTTTTAAAATCTACCGACATTATTTTTCCTATTATTTGATAATCTCCAATGATCAAACCATCCAATTCCTCGACAATTTTCATTGTAGGATTCACAGTGTAATGTAAAAAAGGTTCGAATCCTGTTAACAGTAGTTTTTTCATCCTTTCGCCTCCGTTTGTAACATTATTGGACGTATTCGATATTTCCGTAAAGTTTCTTGAATAATTTCTGTCGGGCTATTTTTTAGGGCATCTATTATTCCAAACTCTAATGTGCATGAAATAGATGAAACGCACAACTAACCTTTTAAATTAAGGATAAATTTCTCTATTCGATCTAATCCTTTTTCAAGTACCTCCATTGAGTAGGCATACGAAATTCGAATATACCCTTCTCCATATGGTGTAAATACACTACCTGGAACTACTGCAACCCCGCCTTCATGCAAAAGCTTTGTTGCAAAATCAAATGAAGTCATGCCAAGCCTTTCAATGGAAGGAAAAATATAAAATGCCCCATTAGGCTTTTCCACATCCAAGCCCATCCCGATCAGTCGCTCGTACACATAGTCACGTCTTTTTATATACTCAATATTCATCTCACTTGGTGTATCTTTTGAATTCATTAACGCCTCAATAGCTGCATATTGACCCGGTACAGAGGCACAAATCGTGTTAAATGCATGCACTTTAACGACTTGCTCCATGACTTCTGCTGGTCCCATTAAAAATCCAATACGCCATCCAGTCATCGAATGTGATTTGGATAAGCCGTGAATATAAAACAATTTATTTCTTAATGCTGGATAAGATGCGAATGAAGTATGCGTCTCTGAAAAGGTGTTTTCACTATAAATTTCATCCGTTAAAATATAAATATCTTTTTCAATTAATAGATCCACTAGTTGATTCACAGTTTCTTTCCTCAACACGACACCAGTTGGATTAGATGGATAATTAAAGAATACAGCCTTTGTCTTTTCAGTTATAAGCTCTGCCAGTTTTTCTGATGAAGGTTGAAAATTTGTTTCCGTCGTATCTAAATAAACAATCTTAGCCCCGCAAAAGTGAATAATTGGTTCATATCCCGAATAGCAAGGAGCAGGTAATATGACCTCGTCCCCTTCTTCTAATATTGTGCGAAAGACAGTATCAATTGCTTCACTTGCCCCATTTGTAATGACAATTTCATTTTGTGGATCATAGGAAAAGCCATATTTATTCGTGAAGAAGGTATTAACAGCATCTCTTAGTTCAAGCAATCCCGCATTATGTGAGTACCCCGTTAAGTTTTGTTCAATTGCTTGTATGCCAGCATTTTTCACTGCTTTAGGCGTCGGAAAATCCGGCTGTCCAATGGTTAAATTTATCGCATTTGGAAAATGTACTAACTGATTAGAAAACTGTCTTATACCAGGTACTTTTAACACTTTAGCTCTTGGATTTAAATCTAGAGACATTTCAAGTCATCCTTCTTCCTCTATTAATATATAATGCTTTCAATGGATAATATACTGCCTACGCTCATGATATATAACAGAGATTGGCTTGTAAATAGTAATTGTTAGAATAATAAAAAAATAATGACCATACAACAAAGTTAAATGTTGTATAGCCATTTTTTATTGTTACATTTGGTCAGTTTCTAGACTTACTTGCCATTCAATACCAAATCTATCTTTTAGATTGCCATAGCATTTGCTAAAAAAAGTTTCTTGAAGATCTGCACCTACTTTTCCGCCTACTTTAAGTGCTTCAAAAGCAGATCTAACTTCATTTTCATCTGCACTAACGAATGCCAAGCTAACATTATTACCTTCAATAAAAGGAGATCCTGGAAAAACATCTGAAAACATTATGTTGCTTCCACTAATGTTTAGTCGAGTGTGCATAACTAAATCTTTTGCTTCCTCCGGTAATGCGTATTCTGGATTTGGCGGTGCTTCACCGAAAGTCATAATTTCTGGTTTTTCAGTCTTAAAAACTTCTGCGTAAAACTCTGCAGCATCGCGACAATTCCCATTAAAATTAAGATATACATTAACTGCCATTTGATACACTCCTCTTTTTGTCAAATTATTCATTCAATAATGAATGTCAACATCATTGTACCATTTTCCAATAAAAACATAATGCATTTTTCTAAATTCTGTTTTTATAGTTACAATTAATGGTACTTCGAGACCAATTTGACCTAAGACGCAACCAAATTACGCAAAGCCGAGACTGAATTCGCCAAACCCGAGACCAATTTATTTTCCAACAAAAAAAATGGAGCTTTTCCCACAAGTCAACTTGATGGGAAAGCTCCATTTTTTTACTATAAATAGCTGTCCAGCTAAAGAAACCAGCTGCTCGAGGTCAAATGCCAATTTTCTGCGGCGGCCGATGAAATGCCTCCTCGAAAACCGCCATTTGCTTGTCGCATCAGCGCGGCGTCTGTCGCTTTTCTTAATATACTTTATCGCCATTAAAGATGGAATTCTTTACGACCACATAATCCACATTGCGGATTGCGTCTAATTTATTGCCACCAGCATAAGAAATAGAAGATTGAAGATCTTGTTCCATCTCTCTTAATGTATCTTCTAGATGGCCTTTGTACTCGACAAACATTTTTTTGCCTTCTACATTTTTCTTTTCACCTTTTTGGAATTCAGAAGCGGAACCGAAGTATTCTTTAAACAGTTTTCCATCTTTTTCAACTGTTACGCCTGGTGATTCCTCATGACCTGCGAATAAAGAACCAATCATGACCATTGATGCACCAAATCGCACTGATTTAGCTATATCACCATGCGTACGAATACCTCCGTCAGCAATTATCGGTTTACTAGCTGCCTTTGCACACCAACGTAATGCTGCTAATTGCCATCCACCCGTACCAAATCCTGTTTTAATCTTCGTGATACACACTTTACCTGGTCCAATACCAACTTTTGTCGCATCTGCACCAGCATTTTCTAGCTCTCTCACTGCTTCTGGAGTTCCTACATTTCCAGCAATCACAAAACTTTGAGGTAAGTGTTTCTTAATATGTTTAATCATTTCGATTACTGCATTGGAATGACCATGCGCTATATCAATTGTAATGAATTCAGGTATAAGTTGTTCTTCAGCTAATTGCTGAATAAATGTATATTCCTCTTCTTTAACCCCAACACTAATGGATGCGATTAATCCACGGGATTGCATATCTTTAATAAAAGATACTCGCTTCTCCGGTTCAAAACGATGCATAATATAAAAATATCCATTTTCAGCTAAATAATTAGCGATTTTATCATCTATTATTGTCTGCATATTCGCAGGTACTACAGGCAACTTAAATGTATGTCCACCTAAAGTTGTAGTTGTATCACATTCTGATCGGCTATTTACGATACATTTCGCCGGAATTAATTGAATATCTTCATAATCAAATGCATTTTCCATGTTTTACACTCCTAAATACGAATATTAAAACTAAAGTCGAACAAAATGTTCGTCCTTTTGATAATTTACATCATTTTCATGCGTATGTCAAAGGTTTTAATAATAGAATGGAAGTAAGAAGGAAGGCAAAGCTGACAACTGTGTAACAGAGATTGACCTGGTACAAATTATTAATGAGTTATCTTAATATTAGGCATTGCATCAAGCTCGTTAGTCATCCAAATTATTCCACTTTATAAAACATAATACTGGCTTACAGTTTTATGTTTCAGTTCGCTTTTTAGAAATACTGCGTCGTAAGAAAGTTGCCGCTGGGATTTCCGCTGCAGGGCGGACGCTTTCCACCGGGTGAGCGATGAGCCTTCACCGCCGCTACGCGTTCGTTGTGAAGTCTCATTTGCCCACAGAGGGTCGAAGGCTAGAAGCGCCACATCGTGTGGCAACACCTTCGTGACCAACATCCTGTTGGCCTCCGGTAGGAGTCGCCGCCCTTTCGCTCCAACCCAGAAGAAACTTATTAACTATTCAGTAGTATTGCGCAAAGTTATCCACTCTACTAATCCGGATATTATCACCCAATAAATAATGCGCAACATACGGAATATTTTCAATGGCGACATATAATTTAATGCAAAGTTAAGGCTTTATTAAGAGAAAGTAGTCGCATTCTCTCCGTGATTTGACTCGTCCAACCATTTATTGGATTTTATTTTAGATAATATAGTTAAGATTAAAAAGTGAATAGTGACACTGAATAGTTAGCAAATATGCTGGATTGCAGCGGCAGGCGGCGACTCCGGAGGGATCAGGGAGACAGATGAGACCGCACAAGCGGCGCACATGCGACGGTGCTGGCTCATCGCTCCCCCTCGGAAAGCGTCCGCCTAGAGCGGAAATCCCTGCGGTCACTAAGACGCAGTATATCTACAGTGAGAAGAAAAACTAATCGTATATCAACCTAAATGTATTAGTTGGGAAAAATATGATAATCAACAGTCGTGGCATTGCATATACTATGTTGATGTTATCATTTCAACTTGAATAGGCTCTTAATAGTTCCTATTCACCATGTATGTTTCAATCCACTTTATTCGTTCACTTAATTCGAGTAATGCTTGCATGATTTGATGTTGTTCCGTTTTAGTTACAATAGTATGCATCTCCATATGTTCTACAGATTCCTCTACTTTTTGTAAACTTTGACCCATTACTTCTACAAAATACTTTAGTTTCATACTACATTCCTCCATTCATTTATAAATACTATTGTAAATAGTTCCCAAGTTAACTCAACTGTCAGAATTCATCGTAAATTAGCATAATAGCATTTTGAAAGGCATTTGCTGTCCAAAATTCACTTTTAGAGCACTTTATATACCCAAAATTTTATTTTCGCATTCCAGTGCTTCCATAAATAACTTTTTATAGATGAATAGTTAAGGAGATGATTTTGTGCATTCAAATCCTGTTGATCCAGAAGAAATGGCCATGAGAAAGAATTTAGATTTAATCGCTTCCCTCAATATGATTGGAGAAGGAGGTCCTGCACCAATTCTAGAAGAGGAGGAAGTAAAGGAAGTTTCTACTGAATCAGAAAATATTCCTCCTACTTCTCAGTAACCCCACTTTTGTGGGTTTTTTTATGGAATAATAGACCTTAGCTTTTCCCCTTTCATTGTATTCCGCCGAATATTATGATAAATTGAGATGTTCGTTATCACTTAACAAAAAATAGGATACCAACAAAAAAGTAAGCATTATATTTAAGTAATTCAAGTAATTTACAATTGGAGGAGGAAGAAGAAAGAAGATGAAAGATGCATTAACAGAAATAAAACCTATTGTGGAAGCAGTTTTTGAGCATCTTCATAGTTATCCCGAAATAAGCTGGGAAGAAGTTGAAACAACAAAGTACTTGAAAGAATTGTTAACAAGTGAAGGGTTTGATGTAAAGACTTTCGATGATACTACTGGATTAGTCGTTACAATCGGAAGTGGGAAGCCTTGTGTTGGACTTCGAACGGATATGGATGCACTATGGCAAGAAGTTGATGGTGAATTTAAAGCGAATCATTCGTGTGGACATGATGCACATATGACAATGGCAATAGGTACCCTTCTTTTATTGAAGCAACTGGGTGTTCCTCAAAAAGGAACTTTGAAAGTTTTATTTCAACCCGCGGAAGAAAAAGGACAAGGGGCACTTTCTTACGTGGAAAAAGGTTTAGTAGATGATATGGACTATTTGTATGGTGTTCATCTCCGGCCGATTCAAGAGTTAAGAAATGGCTATTGCTCCCCTGCAATTATACACGGAGCAGGAAAACTAGTGAGTGGTAAGATTCACGGCGTGGAGGCACATGGTGCAAGGCCACATCTTGGCGTAAATGCTATCGAGGTTGGCGCACAATTAGTGCAAGCAATTCAAGCAATTTATTTGGATCCAATGATGTCTTATTCGGCAAAACTAACAAGATTTCTTGCTGGTGGAGATTCCGCAAATATTATACCTGGAAATGCAGAGTTTAGTATCGACATTCGAGCGCAATCGAATGCTGCCATGAATGAGTTGATGGGTAAAGTAGAACATGCCATTCGATCTGTTGCGCTTCTAAACAATATTACAATTGATTTTCATATTGAAACGGAAATAGTTGCTGCGCAAGTCCATCAAAGAGCAGTGAAATTCATGAAAGAAGCAATAATTGAGACAATCGGAATAGACTATTACATTCCTCCTATTATTACCCCAGGCGGAGAAGATTTTCATTTTTACACATTAAATAGGCCCGCTATTAAAGCAACCATGCTCGGACTAGGCTGCGATTTAACACCGGGGTTGCATCATCCAAATATGAAATTTAAGCATGAAAGTATATTAACTGGTATTGAAATTCTTGCCCGTACCGTAATGGTTACTTTTCAAGGAAGTGAATCTGTTGAGTGATACCATAGCTATTCGTGTATTAAAATCAACGGAAGAAATGCGTCTTGTCCAACAATTAGAGGAAACAGTTTGGGGTATGGGCTCCATTCCAGTACATCAAACACTTACTGCTGTAAAAAATGGCGGACTTATAATTGGTGCATTTGACATGAAAAAATTAGTTGGTTTCTCCTATGGATTCGCTGGGTTTAAAAATGATGAAGTTTATCTATGCTCGCATATGTTAGGTGTTCATCCAGCTTATCAGCTGCGTGGTATTGGTAAAAAGTTAAAAGATAAGCAACTTATTATCGCAAAAGATATGGGATACAAGCTGATCACTTGGACCTTTGATCCGTTAGAGAGTAGGAATGCGTATTTAAATGTTTCGAAACTATATGGAATTGTCGACACGTATATTGAAAACTGTTATGGTGAAATGGAGGGCGGCCTTAACGCAGGCTTACCTACAGACCGTTTACAAATAGAATGGCGAATTACGAGTAAACGTGTAGAAGATAAATGGATGCCAGTGAATCTAATCTATGAACAGCCCTTTCAAATTATAGTTTCGAAGCATAATCAACCAATGTTAGTCGAACCTTTTTTATTCGAACCAATACAAGAAGGGTATGAATTACCAATCCCTCGCCACATTCAAGAAATAAAGACGGTGGATCCTGAACTAGCATTAAACTGGCGCTTGCAAACAAGAAAAATTATGCAACAACTATTCACAGCAGGCTATGCGTTAGTATCTGTACGAAAAACTGTTGAACCAGTTAGCTATTATCAGTTTGTTAAAAAGTCAACAATACCATTCCATTAAAGGAGTAGTCACATGTTAATCAAAGAAATGAATATACGCAAAATGAACATGACAATGAAATCCCCTTTCTCTACAAGCTTCGGTACTTTCCAAGTAAAAGAATTTCTATTATTAGAAGCAACAGACGAATTAGGAAATACGGGGTGGGGCGAATCAACTGCATTTCAATCCCCATGGTACAGCGAAGAAACACTAGAAACGAACTTACATATAATTAGAGACTTTTTAATTCCACTCGTATTGGACAGAGGTTTTAACCATCCAGATGAAGTAAGCGAACTATTTGCTCCTCTTCGCAAAAATAATATGGCAAAAGCAGCAGTCGAAGGTGCTATTTGGGACTTGTATGCGAAACGAAATAAGCTAACACTTGCAGAAGCACTTGGAGGCACCGCTGAAAAAATTGAAGTTGGAATTAGTATAGGTATCCAAAAAAGTGCTGCTGAGTTAATAAAATTAGTACGTGGCTATGTAGCAGAAGGCTATAAACGAATGAAAGTAAAAATTAAACCTGGACATGATGTGGAGATTCTTCGTGCACTACGCGAGGCTTTTCCGGATGTTCCGCTTATGGCAGATGCTAATTCTGCGTATACATTAAATGATATTGAATTGTTAAAACAGCTGGATGAATTTAATTTAACAATGATTGAGCAGCCGCTTGCTTCGGACGATATTATCGATCATGCAAAACTGCAAAAAGAATTGAAAACACCGATTTGTTTAGATGAAAGTATTCACTCATTAGAAGATACCCGAAAAGCATTTGAACTTGGTAGCACCAAAATTATTAATATTAAAATTGGACGTGTTGGCGGTTTAACCGAATCGAAAAAAATTCATGACTTTTGTATGGCAAACGGCATTCCTGTTTGGTGTGGAGGAATGCTAGAATCTGGAATCGGACGTGCCCATAATGTAGCACTCACAACTTTGCCAAATTTTATTCTACCTGGAGATACTGCAAGCTCTTCGCGTTATTGGGAAGAAGACGTGATTACACCAGAAGTAGTTGCTGAAGATGGCTATATTACCGTCCCAAAAGCATATGGCATTGGATATGAGCCAAATATAGAAGCCATGGATCGCTATACGGTGGATCAATTTCATTTTAAATCTGAATGACTGGTTAGTACCTAACAAGGTGGGTTTTTATCGATTTACTATACTGAAGCTTCAAGTAGTTTTCCTGGGGACCTAGTCAGCTCTACTGGCGCGGATAGCATCTAGGTAGGTGCTTATAGAAGTGCACATTTAGATAATAATGATTTTAAGACAGCTTTAGACAGGAACGTTTCTTTTCATCCATAAGCTAGTTTTATATGACATTTTCAATGTTAACAAATGATTACCTCGGTATTTTTATGATATAATAAGGTATTCAAAAAAGAGATGGGAGCATCACAATGTTAAAAGATATTTTTATGACATTATCCGAAAACCAACTATTAAATAGTGCAGCAAAAAGATATGGTTTAAAAATGGGTGCACAACATGTAGTAGCTGGAACTGATATTAAAGAAACAATCGAAAGTATTAAGAAATTAAATGCTGTAGGGATATCATGTACAGTTGATAATTTAGGGGAATTTGTTTTCGAAAAAGAAGAAGCTTTAGAAGCTAAAAATCAAATCATCGCTGTAATCGAAGCAATTGAAGAAAACCAAGTAGATGCTCATATTTCGTTGAAGCCATCCCAACTTGGTCTAGATATTGACTATGATTTTGCATTAGAAAACTTAAAAGAAATCGTAGCTATTGCACATAAATATGGTACATTCATCAATATTGATATGGAATCAAACAAACACTTACAACCTTCTTTTGATATTTTGGACGAACTTTCCAAAGACTATGATAATGTTGGAACCGTAATCCAAGCTTATTTTTATCGTGCAGAAGAAGATATTCAAAAGTATAAAAACTTCCGTCTACGTATCGTAAAAGGAGCTTACAAAGAACCTTTAGAATATGCATACCAAACGAAAGAGGAAATCGACAAAAACTATGTAGAATTAATCGAATGGCATTTACTAAACGGTAAATTCACTTCTATCGCGACACATGATCACAATGTGATTAACCATGTTAAGCAATTTATTAAAGATAACAATATTCCAAACGATAAATTTGAATTCCAAATGCTTTACGGATTCCGTACAGACATGCAACTACAACTTGCAAAAGAAGGCTATAACTTCTGTACGTACGTACCATTTGGTAAAGATTGGTACGGATACTTCATGCGCCGTCTTGCAGAGCGTCCACAAAACTTGAATCTTGTCGTTAAACAAGTATTCAATAAAAACACAAATACTCTACTCGGAATCGCTGCTGGCGCATTCGCACTTGGAAGAATAACAAAAAAAAGTAAAAATAAACGATAAAACAGAAACACTGCACGGCCGTTAATGATTAATGGCAGCGCAGTGTTTTTTATTATTACAAATTTGTTACGGGTGCCAGGCACCCGTAACGAATTTGTAATAATAAGATCTATAAAAAAACACCTTATTCTACGGGGAATGGTAGAGTAAGGTGTTTTATACTTCACTTCCTTGTTATCGCTCAAGGGAATGGTTTTATTTAAATCGCCGTAATAATCTTTCGTCTACTTCGCTTTGTTGTTATCGCTTTAATCCCCGTTGATTAATTCCCCTATTATTATTCAAATGTTTTCTGAACTTGCTTCCTTCTAAGCTCGTTCATCAACTTTATAAACTATTTACTTGTTAATCTAATAGTAAATCACTTAAATGAGAATACAGATAGAGTTTTATTAGAATTTGATGAGAGTTTTTTATTCCCATGTAACTGAAAGTATTTTACCCGAAATAGCATGTACTTGAATCGTCGCTTTACTTTGTTTTGTTTTAGTGCCTTCTTTTGATTCACTATCCGATAAGGATGCTTTCATTACAATTAAATAGTAACCACCTTCATTTGTTTTAACAAATGAATTACTTTCAACGGTACCTTTAATCTGTTGTTGAGCAGTTTTAATCGCTTGTTCTTCTGAGATCAGAACGGTTGGTGCCTTATCATTCTTCGAATCAGTATCTGGTTTTTTCGAGTCCGCATCTGGTTTCTTTGCATCCGATTGAATCATTAAAGATTTGATAGGTGATGTTTGTTGTTCTTCTGCCTTTGCGTCCTCTGTTTTGGGAGTTTCTAATAGTGCGGATTCTTCCTTCACTATTTCCGTTTTAGCAACTTCTGTTTTTGTTTGTTCCAGGTTTGACACGTCATCTTTTTCTACTTTTGTTTCGTCTGTTTTAGATGACTCTGACTTTAAAACATCTTTTATAACTGCTTTATTTGGTTTTTCTTCTTTAAACTGCTTTTCTTCAGTTGCTTTTTCTTCCACTTTTGTCTGTATAGATTTCAAACCTTTTGGAGCAATCATTACAACTGATTTTTGTGGTTGGGTTATTTCTGATTTCATAATTTCATTTTGGTATTTTTTGGTGATAACAATTTTCGTAGGAAGCTTTACTGTTTCTACCTTTGCCGTGGAGTTGGTTTCATCGCTGCTTTCCAGTAAAGGTTGTTCTAGAATTTCCAGTGTATTTTCCTCCACACCCTCAGCCGAATCTTTACTTACATCGCTTTGTTGATCAATGGCAAATTCATTCGTTTTTTCAAGGGAATATACATCACCGGTGACTGCATTCATTTCTACCAAATAAAAAACGCCACTTTTTGTAATAACCGCCTTGTAAATATCTTGATTCATCGTTACACCAGCAACTTCTGCATCATACATTTGCTCGAGTTGGGAGCGGATTTCATTTTCAGATATCGACTGTTTATTATGTGTGATATTCAGTAGAATTCCTATCCCAAAAGCCACTATTATCGTAATAAAAACGGATAGAAATCCTTTTGTTTTGATAAACTTCATTCACGCTTTCCCTCCTCCAAAATATCATACTTCATCAACATTAAAAATTGCTGAGAATTTAATCTTTCGGAATTAAAATGTGAATAGTTGTACCAAAACCTACAACACTTTCAATACTGAGTTCAACAGAAATTCGAGCTGCTATGTCTTTAGCAATTGCCATACCAAGACCAGTCCCGCCAGTTTTCCTATTTCGGTCTTCATCTACTCGGTAAAAACGGTTGTAAATATGCTCCAAATCTTTTTTAGGAATTCCATTTCCATAATCCATAATAGATATTTTTGTTCCCTGCTCATTCTTTAAAATAGTCGTTTTAATTTCTTTTTCACTATACTTCCGAGCATTATCTAATAGGATGAAAAGCAATTGTCTTAATTGTTCTAAATCTGTGTTTGCATGGATGGGACCTTCGCCTTTCAATAAAAACTTCCTATTATATGCAGTGCGCATAGACTGTAACGTAGTTTCGACGAGTTCAAAAACATCTACCACTTCAGTAGAACGAACTAATTGCTCATTACTCTTAGCTAATAAAAGCATTTGTGAAATCATTTCTTTCATCCTACTTGTTTCACTAATAATTGCTTGAACAGATTCATTTGCTATCTCCGCATTACGAAAGCCGTGTCGAGATAGTAATTTTGCATAGCTCTCAATAACGGTTAATGGCGTTTTTAATTCGTGGGAAGCATCCGAAACAAACTGTTCTTGTTTGTTATAGTTTAGTTCCAGTTGTTCCATCATTTCATTAAATGAAATCCCCATTTGCGCCATTTCATCTTTTCCGTTTGCTGGAACTGAGATTTTTTTATATTTCCCAGACACTCTACTTTGTGACATCGTATTTATTAACTTTTTTATTGGACCAGTTATAATTTTACCAAGCATAATACTAGAAATTGCCATAAGGAGCATACCTGCTAATGTAACCCCTACTAATATGAGTTGCAGAAAATCTAGATTTTTATTCACTTCTACTAGTAGTTTCATTGTCTGAACTTCTTTAACTTCCCCGTCCGCCCATATAACCGGCTTGCTAATAGATAAAATAGGTATTCCTTGAAAAGTGCCAATTGAATATCGCTCGCCAGCTTTAAACTTCGGTTGATAATTATTCACATTATTCACCGATTGAACAAACAATTTCATTTCTCCTTTACTATCATTCACACGAATAGCACCTTTAGAAGGAATGAAAGTCCGTAAAATGGTTGCAGCATCGTCCTCCACTTCCATTTTACTTAATGCCTTAATCAACTCATCAGCTTCCATGTTAAGCTGGTTATATTCTGTATCATAAGCCATTTTTTCAAAAATAAAATAAACACCTATATTCATCATACTTAAAATAAGTAGAGTAAGAAATGTTGAAAATAGGTGTATTTTCGTATTAAGCCTCATTCTTTTGCTCCTTCAAAACATAGCCAACCCCACGAACAGTTTGAATAAGAGAAGATTTCTGATTTTCTTCAATTTTTTTTCGAACATATCGTATGTAAACATCCACAACATTTGTATCTCCGTAATAATCAAAACCCCATACTGCATCTAAAAGCTGTTCTCTAGTTAGCACTTGATGCGGGTGTTTCATTAAGTAAAGCAATAAATCATATTCACGAGGCGTCAGATTAATCGATTGTCCATCTCTACATATTTCACGAGTTTGCTCGTTTAGCATGAGCGATTCAAATATGTGCACATTCTCGTCCTTTATTAATGGTGTTGCGGCAGATTTTGAAAATCGAATGGAGGAACGAACACGCGCTAGAAGCTCTTCAATTTCAAACGGCTTCGTTACATAATCATTTGCTCCAAGATCGAGACCAGACACCTTATCCTCTATCTCACTTTTAGCTGTCAATAAAATAACAGGCGTATCAGATTCCGTCGCTCTTATTCTCCTCAGAACATCCAGCCCATTCAGGCCAGGTAGCATTAGATCCAATAGTATTAAATCCCACGACTTCTCTCGATACTTAATTAGACCATCTGTACCGGTGTACGCGATTTCGACCTCGTATCCTTCGAACTCCAGCTCCAATTGCAAAACGCGTGCAATGTTCTCCTCATCCTCAATAATTAAAACCTGCTCCTTCATCCGAATCCCCCTCTTTTCCCCTTATTCTATCACACAACACAAACGCCTGGTTTGAATCTATACAAGAGTGTTACTGGTGCCTGGCACTAGTAACACTCTTGTAATGATAGATCCATTTTACGGTGATTTAACTATTGGTTGGGGAGAACTTATTTCGACATATTGGAAAAATGGGATATGTCAGAAATTTTATTTTGAGCGGTTTTTCATGAGGAGAACTGTATTTTTGAGCGGTTCTGCTTACCAAAAGTAAATTGTCTCAGGAAAACGCAAATTGTGACAATTGTGCTAAATATAGTTTTGTTATATGGTGAATGAAATACGTTGGAGGTGTAGTTTGAATGGGAAGAATGAGAAGGATTTGGCAACCAGAAATTTATTATCATGTAACGATGAGGGGAAATAATCGGCAAAATATATTTTTAAATGATGGGGATTTTGCATTGTTTTTCCGTGCACTTTATAAAGCGAATTCAAAATATCCTTTTACCATTATTGCGTATTGCGTGATGAATAATCATTATCATCTGCTGATCCGTTCTCCAGAAGTTCCATTATCAAATATCATGGCAATAGTTAATAAAAGGTATTCGGAGTATTTTAAAAGAAAATATAATTATTATGGACAACTATATGAAACTCGCTATTTTGCTAGCATGGTGTCAGACCCAATTAGTCTATTGAATGTGAGCAGCTATATTCACCAAAATCCAATTAATACAAAAGGTTTCATAGCCTACAAAATGGAAAACTATAGTTATAGTTCATATAAGTATTATGTACTGGAAACAGAATCACCGTATCCTTTTTTGAATACGAAATTACTTCCTTCTATTATAGAAACTTATCCTGAAATTAAAGATAGCGATTACTGTAGCTATTGTGAAAACTTCCGTCTCCCTATTGAAGAAGAAAAGTCCCCTCAAAGTCAAGGAGTTTTGACATAAGAGAGGACCCTAATATTAAGCAATAATTTCGGCAGTATCAGCTTTAAAGTGAATTTGATGAGCTGCTGTTTTACATTCTTGCACAAAAGCATTGAAAATCGGACGAATTGTTGCCAAAGGACCTTCCATCATTTCCGGATGCCACTGTACCGCTACAACAAAGCGATCTTGTTCCCATTCAATGGCTTCCACGATTCCGTCTGGAGCAGTCATTGAAGTTTTAAATCCTTTACCCAATTCTTTCACTGCTTGATGGTGAAAGCTGTTTACCCCAATTTCCTCTGTTTTGTAAATAGCGTGGAGGGTAGACCCTTTTTCAATTTTCACAGGATGAAAAGGATAATGTCGTACCGCTTTAGGTACAGAATGATTAATCCCTTCAGGCTTTTGGGACTCTAAATCTTGATAAAGCGTTCCACCTGTTGCAACGTTTAACAGTTGCATACCTCGGCATATTCCTAGCACAGGTAATGCTGTTTCAAATAAAATTTTTTGAGCCAGCTTCACTTCATGATTATCGCGTCTTGGCTCAATTAATCCTAAACCGAATCGAGGGTATTCACCGTAATAGTTTGGATCAATATCCGATCCTCCCGAGAATAAAATGCCGTCTAACTTTTGCAAAAGTGGTGTTAATGTCTCCAAATCCCTTGTAATCGGTAGGATTACTGGCACCCCTCCAGCACGTTCAATTGCAACTATATAATCATCTGCAAGTAATTGCCATTCTTGCTGGACAGCTCCAATTCCTACTTCCATACCAATAGCATCATCTGATAAATAGTTTGCGCAAATTCCAATAAGTGGTTTCATTTTCCATTCCCCCAAAATCAACAAGTTGTTAACATCTTAAGTTTTCTATTCCAAAGGGTCTAAAATACATGATTCATTACCTATGAGCCTGGCTATTGAATATCAGAAGCCAACAAATCTATTAAATTAACTATGCTTATTTGTAATTGCTTCTGCGTATATTTGTCCAGCTACAAACATGTGCTCCTGCGATTACTCGTCGCAGGAAAAACTTGTGCTCCTATGATTACTTGTCGCATGAAAAACATGTGCCGAAAAAAGCAAACCCTTATAGTTCAACTACCCAACCAAATGGATCTTGTACAGTCCCCTTTTGAATGCCAGTTAATGTATCATATAGCTTTTTTGAAAGCTCCCCTGTTTCACCATTATTCACGTAAAATAATTCACCTTTCCAACGAAGTTCTCCTATTGGAGAAATGACCGCTGCTGTGCCAGTTCCAAAAGCTTCATCTAACTTGCCTGTTCGGTAGGCTTCGCGAATTTCCTCCATTGAAACTTTACGCTCCGTGACTGGAACATCCCAATGTTTCAACAATTGAATAATCGATTTTCGTGTAATCCCATCTAAAATACTACCATTTAAAGCAGGAGTTACAACTTCGCCACCAATTTTGAAAAATACATTCATGCTTCCTACTTCTTCTATATATTTACGTTCAATACCATCTAACCAAAGAACTTGTGCATACCCTCCGAGATCAGCTACTTCTTGTGCTTTTAAGCTTGACGCATAATTACCCGCAGTTTTTGCAGTACCAGTACCGCCTGCAACAGCACGAACATACTCGCTTTCCACAAGAATTTTCACTGGATGAATACCCTCTTTATAATAAGAACCAACAGGAGACATGATGATGATGAAACTATAAGTAAGAGCAGCAGAAACGCCTAAATGTGACTCAGTTGCAATCATGAATGGACGAATATATAAGGATGTCCCTGGTTCAGAAGGAATCCATTCTTTATCAACCTCTATTAATTGCTTCAGTGCCTCAAGTGCCTGTTCTTCATCTATTTTCGCCATGCTCATGCGGTCACAGGAATTATTCATACGCTTCATATTTTCTTCTGGTCGGAATAAACGAACAATACCATCATTTGATAAATACGCTTTCATACCTTCAAAAACAGTTTGCCCATAGTGAAATATAGTCGCAGATGGATCTAAAGTAATTGGTTGATAAGGGATAATTCTGTGGTCATGCCAGCCTATACCTTCCGTATAATCTGCTATAAACATATGATCCGTAAAGGTTCTACCGAAAATCAGTTGATCGGCCGGCACTTTTTCTTTTTTGTTTTCATTTTTAGTAATTTGAATTTTTAGATTACTCATGACGTACTTTTCCCCTATCAATAAAAGTTATTATTGCAACTATATTTATGTGCAATATATTATATGCAATTATACTACTTTTTTATAAATTAGAAACACCTTTTCAAAATTAATTTTCAAAAATTTCGTTCATTTATATTTATGGTGGCAGACACTTGCTTTTCGTAGACTATGTTCTTCTTTCTTTTTACTGTCTTCATTTATTAAACAAGGAATTCTCCTATTCATATAACAATTGGCGATTTACTTCCGATATACCATGTATATAGAAAAATACCATTAGATAGGAGGCATTTTAATTTGTTGAAGTTTTTTACATACATACTCACCTTAATTGTTTTATTGTTCACAACCTTCTCCATCCCCTTTTCTGCGAATGCGTCTACGCTAGTAGATGGAATGTTCGTGGATGCTACTTATGAAGAAGTTGTGTTAAGTAACAAAACAAAAGAAAAAAAATTAACGAAAATTACATTGATTAATGATAACGGTAAAACCATTACATTAAAAATTGATAAATATACGCCACTTTTTATTAATTCGACTTCTACAACGATAGATGCATTTAAAGAAGGATTGTGGATTCAGGCATCGGTAGATTTAGGAAAAGTAACAGAACTTCGTGGCTTCGCGGATATTCCTCAAGGAAATTCCAATGCAATAGGCGAATATTTAACTGGCACAGTGAATGAAATTGATAGAAATGGCAAGTTTATCGCAATTAATTTAAAGAATAAGCAATCGAAAAGATTTTATTTGGTTCAACATACGCAAGTCTTTAAAGAGTCTAAACTCGTAGATTTAAGCGTTTTGTTTGAGGGAGATCGCGTTAAACTTAACCTTACAGACTTCGATTCTAATACACTTGCATCCATTGAAGTAATTGTCGAAGGGATTCAAGTGGAACATTTATACAAAGGAACAATCCAACAAATAGATGCAAACCAAAAGAAGCTTCTAGTGAAAGATGAGAAAGTTTTTCAAAACTGGGACTGGCAATTAGTCAATTCAGCATCAAAAGGAATTACTTCGAAACCATTCACAGCGAAGACACCCATTTACGTAGGAAATAAAACAATCGATCCATCTCAATTACGTTCCTATGTAAATAATGAAGTTTACTATGTAACGATCAATCAACTAGGTAAAGAAGTTATTCAAAAAATTATTATTAAGCAATCAAACGAACGAACCATCCAAGAGAAGTTGAATTCGGTTGATACTTCTGCACAAAAGATTAGACTTTCTAGTACCGGAAGTATTTCTTATCATAAAGGTACTATCATTATTCGGAACGGACGTTTAGTTGATCCTAGTGCACTATCACAAAGTGGCGATGCATATGTAATCACGAACGGTGGAAGCTCATCTCAATACGCAAATATTATTCAAATTACAAACGATGGTTTCCAAAGTCCAAGCTTGTCAAACCATGAAGTGTACTTTGGACAAATTAGCAACGTTGGTTCCAACCGATTACTACTAACGAATACAAGCAAGCTTTTAAATAATTCTTGGTACGCTACTTCTTATGCAAATTTGAATATTAGTAATGATACTGTTGTCGTAGAGGATTATAATAGTTCCACTAAGAACTTTACGTATAGCACGAACAAATATGCTTATTTCTATGTAAAGGATAATCATGTGGTAGCCGCTCACATAATTGGTAGTGGTAGTCCTGCTCCTTTCGTTTCAGTTGGACGATTGCAATCTAAGTCATACTCCTATGCTGATTTGAAAGATGTAAGCCAATGGAAGAACGGATATTGGACAACTATTAATCCAATTAATAATTTAGATATCAGCCAAACTACTTTTATTAAAGAAGGTAAAGTTATTTCTATAGATATGGTAAACGAGAATGATCGATTATTTATCATTCATGAATCCTACGCAAAAGCACGAATTATTTTAGTCGATTAATGTCGATGTGGGCATGTGAATCATTTATTTACATGCCTTTCATTATGACAATCAAAACTGGAAAGAGGTATGAACTATCCAAATGAATATTCCATTTAAACACCAGATGAAGAGACTTTCTATTTTACTAGCACCAATTTTATTAGCTCTTACATTAGTAACTCCAAGCGCATTCGCAAAAGTTCCTGATTTCAACGGGGGGATTTTAGACGAATATATGTACGAAGAAGTATTTTTCTTAGCTGGCTATCCGCTTAAATTTACCGGAAAAGCGACCGTCACAGAAAAAGAAAGTAAAAACCAATTGACATCTACCTATAAGTTTACATTAACAAGTGAACATGGAGATAAATTAACACGCAACGTTGTGTACGTTTCAGACTTAAAAAACTATGAAACAAAAGGACAAACAACTTCCAACACAATAGTAAAGAGTTATACGGAAAAAATAGCAATGGCCGATAAAAGTACATATACACTAGATGACTATCGATTTTCACAAAGCTCCGTCATTGATAATCGACCTGCTACCGATTACTATTCGGGAAATGTGATCGCTCGAAAAATTTATCTAAAAAGCTCCAAAGTCGGTAAGACAACATTGAATGACAAAATTACTGTTTATATGACAGGTCGAGATGTTGGTTATAAAAACTTCTGGGGTTCTACAGACACTCAATTTGTAGATTATGAAATAGAGACTCCTGAAGGTACAGCATTTGTAACAAGCAAAGTATCTGATAGTAAATCTAGAGTGTTGGAATATGAACCACATACGCCAACTCTTTCAAGCTTTGTTGGTGGTCATGCCGTGATTAGCTCCTCCAATATGATTTCGGAATATACGTACAATATTCCTTTCCGTAATCTCTATGATTCCGGTCCGACTATTGGTAATTTTTATTTAAACAAAGAAAAAGCACCGAAAATAGAGCGTCTCATTGTTCCAAAATTCCGAGACATTGCGAATCACTGGTCAAAACCTAATATTGAAAAACTATATTCACTTGGTATTTTCGATGAATCTAGCAACTTCTTTTCACCTGACGCTGCCATGAAAAAAGATCAGTTTACGATAAGTGTTGCAAAAGCAGTTGATTTACGTGTTCTAGAAGAAAAAACAACAAAGAAGAATACCGTAAAAAAACCGTTATTTGAAGACCTAGATCCAAAAGATCCTAACTATGGATATATCGAAAGTGCATTAAATAAAAGCATTGTAAGCCCAGTTAATGCAAAGAAATTTGGTGCAAAGGACTCTATCACACGAGCACAGGCTGCTACCATTATCGTTCGCTCATTGGGACTGGAAAGTCGTGCCCCAAGTCCTGGGTATAAAACACACTTTATCGATGATAACAAAATTCCGAAAGAAGCAAAAGACAGTATCTACGTCGCAAGTGAGCTTGGACTTATTGAGCCGGACAAGAAGAACCGTATTAACGCAAATGAAGTATTAACTAGAGGAAAAGCATCACAACTTCTTGTACGTTACTTAAACTTCTTAGAATCCGACTTAAAACAAAACTACCGCGATGACATGCTATACTTTAACTAGCAAACGAAAACACCTCAGATACCCTAAAAGTATCTGGGGTGTTTTTATTTTCCAGCGTGTAACTAAAATACTTTGTTACAAATTTGTTACGGGTGCCTGGCACCCGTAACAAATTTGTAATTATACGAATATTAACCAAAGGATCATGGTTACTACGATTGTTGTGATACCTTGTAGTAAGGTTGCCATTGTTTGTGCTTTGTATGCATCGGTTACTTTCATTCCGCTGAACTGTGTAACGACCCAGAAGTAGCTGTCGTTCACGTGGCTCACTGTCATCGCACCGGCTCCAATTGCCATAACAACTAGTGCAAGTGGCATTGCTCCTTCAATACCTAAAGTAGGTAACATTGGTGCAGTTAATGACGACGTTATTACAAGTGCCGCTGTGGATGAACCTTGTGCAGTTTTTAGTGCTGCTGCAATTAGGAATGGTACAAGTAAGAATAATGCACCGTTTGCAAGTGCTCCTAAGTCCATTTGTTGCAATTGATCAGCGACGCCTGAATTTTTAATTACAGTACCAAATGATCCACCAGCACCGGTTATTAACAGAATAGGAGCTGCTTCTTTCAAGCTTTCCCCAATCCATCCAGACAATGTTTTTTCACTAATTTCAGGTAATAATAAAAATGCTGCCAACACACCAAATAGTAACGCTACAGTTGGAGCCCCTAAAAACCGTAAGAAATTGGTAAATCCAGATTCACTGCCAGTTAGTGCAGCTACAGATCCAATTCCGATTAACAAGATTGGCAAAATAATTGGAAGGAACGATTTAAAAGTAGAAGGCATTTTGCCGAAAGATTTGATTACTTCGTCATAATCCAGTGCTTCCTCGTGATCCGCTTCCACATCAATTTTCGTGCCTACTTTTATTGCCCAAAGATATCCTACAATAACTGCTGGAATTGCTACAAATAATCCTACTAAAATGATTGTTCCTAAATAATCAGAAGCCCCGATATTCCCTGCAGCCGCAATCGGACCAGGAGTTGGAGGAACAAGCGTATGTGTTGCAAATAAACCTGTTGATAAAGCAATCGTCATGGAAGCGACTTTCACCTTTGCACGTTTTGCTAAAGATTTTTTCAAGCTTGATAGAATAATAAAACCTGAATCACAAAATACTGGTATGGAAACGATGTATCCGATAATAGACATCGCAAGCTGTGGTCGCTTTTCCCCTAAAACACGAAGAACCACTTCTGCCATACGATAAGCAGCACCAGATTTCTCTAATATAACCCCAATAATTGTACCTGCAACAATTACTAGACCGATATTCGTCATGAGTCCGCCGAAACCGGTATTTACATTTTCCACAACAGTCAGTAATGGCATTCCAGAAGCAATACCAACAAAAAACGCACTAATTAATAAAGCTAAAAACGGATGAAGCTTGAACACAGCCGTTGCCACGACAACTAAAACTACACCAAGAAAAATCACTAAAAATAACATTTGATACACCCCTTTTTATTTTGCTAAAATAGATTTCATCATTTCCTTCGTTTTCAAACGTAAATAATATGCAGCATTGCTGATCGATTCTTCTTGTGAAATAGTACCATCCGCTACACTCGCGAGCTTATAAAAATATGGATATAATTGCGAAATACTTTCTTGTTCAATAAAACCTGCTATTAATACAACTGGTATGCCTTGCTTTTTTGCAGCGTTTGCGATTCCGATAGGCGCCTTGCCAGAAAGAGTTTGAAGATCTGATTTTCCTTCTCCAGTAAAGATGAAATCTGCATTTTCTATTTGTCGGTGAAAGCCAATTGCTTTCATGACTACTTCTATGCCTGGTTTTAATTCAACTGGAAAAAATGCTAGAAAAGCACCGCCTAGCCCCCCTGCTGCACCTGCTCCGGGTTGATCATGAAGTGAGATACCAGTTAGACTTTCCACTTTATTTGCTAAATTTAATAGATTTTCATCTAACTTTCCTACTAAATCAGGGGTGACTCCTTTTTGCGGTCCGAAAATAGCAGTAGCTCCAGTTGGTCCGATAAATGGATTGTCCACATCACAAGCAATGATAAAGTGTGATTCCTGTATCCGCTGATCAAAACTCAGGACGTCAATTTCAACAAGATCTTTTAATGAACCTGCCCCTTGTGCAATTTCCTCCCCTACTTCATTTCGAAATTTCATTCCCAACGCTTGAAGCATTCCTGTTCCACCATCATTTGTTGCACTTCCGCCGATACCAACGACAAACTTTCGATACCCGTTATCCAATGCATGGCGGATTAATTCACCTGTTCCAAAAGTAGATGCTATGAGTGGATTTTTTTCGTGCTCCTTAAGTAGTGTTAAACCAGAAGCTTTCGCCATTTCAATGACACATGTTTCTCCATCTCCTAGTACACCATATTCGACATAAATTGGGCGACCGATCGGATCATGCACTGCGACATAAACAGTTTGTCCATTCGTAGCATTGATAAGTGGCTCAAGAGTACCTTCTCCACCATCTGCTATAGGTAATAGTACAGTCTCAATCATAGGGTCAATTTCTTTTATTCCTGCAGAAATTTCTTGAGCAGCTTCTGTTGCTGTTAACGAACCTTTAAAAGAATCAGGACTAACAATGATTTTCACGTAAACACCTCCTTTACTTAAGCGCTTACATTGAAGTATAGTGACTATTTAGAAGATTTACATTATACTTAAAGTATAAAAATATTGGATTATAATCCCGCTATTTTTATACTTTCGGGAGGTTATATGATTACAAAACAGATTGCCAACCAAATTGTCGACCAAACAATGTTACGACTGCATCGAAATATTAATGTTATTCAAACAAATGGAATGATACTTGCCTCCGGAGATGAATTGCGAGTAGATAGTATACATGAAGGAGCCGTTGTCGTTGCAGAAACGAAAAAGCCTTTATGGATTACGGAAGAAAATAGACACTTATTTCCAAGGACAAAGCCTGGCATTAATTTGCCTATATTTTTTCAAAAAGAATTAGTCGGTATCATAGGCATTACAGGAGATCCCGAAGAAATGGAAGAAATAGCTACATTGGTTCAACTCACAACCGAAATGATGGTACATCAAGCACTGATCGTATCGGAAAGAGAATGGAAACGTAAAATGCAAGAAATGGTGTTTGAAGAATTAATGAGTGGTCAACCACTTCAAAAAGTCATCTATGAGCGAATAAATAAAATAGGATTTTTAAATAAAGCACCCTTTTATGCCATTATGCTAGAAATTAATCCCGAGTCTAAATCATATCAGTCCATCTTGCAAGGAATCGAATACTTTTTTCAGGGTGACTCTATCTTAGTAGGACATTATCAATTAAATGAGCATTTCATTCTAATTGCTGGTCTACACGAAAAATCATTTAAACATAAAATTTCCTTGCTAGTTTCCAATTTAAAGAAATATAGCTCCCTACCAATTGGAGTTGGTCAAGTCGTCCACTCGCTTGAAGAAGTTCATTATGCTTATCAAACAGCTAAAATTGCTTTAGAAGAGGGAACTTCAAATAAAAACATCACCTATTTCGAAGAGGTTGAACAGTATGCTTTATTTAAAAAGCGCAATTCAAAAGAAGCACAACACTTTGCAAATCGTGTTTTAAAAGAATTAAACGAGAAACTACTTCAAACTTTACAAGAATTTTTTAATTGTAACCAACAACTTGCAATATGTGCGGAGACCTTGGATATTCACCGACATACACTGACGTATCGACTGAAGAAAATTTGTGAGTTAACCGGCTACAATCCATCTGTTTTCCAAGATGCCATCGTCTTACAAATTGCTCTGTGGTGCTATACTCCAAAATAAAATGAATTAAAAAACCGTTTCAGCATATTAGCCGAAACGGTTGTATCTTTTTAGTTATTATCTTCTAGCAACTTCTACCTTCGCTACTTTTTTAGCTCCAACGTATTTTGAACCCCAGTAATATGGGTCATTTAATTTATCCACTCGAACACCTTTTGATGTCGAAGCATGAATAAATTTCCCACTACCTATGTACATGCCAACATGAGATACACCTTTTCCTGTTGTGTTAAAGAAAACTAGGTCTCCCACTGCTAAATTCGATTTTTTCACGGAAGTTCCTGTGCTGTAGATTCCTGCTGCTGTTCTTGGTAAATAAACTCCGTGTTGTTTGTAAACATACCCGACGTATCCGGAGCAATCAAATCCTGCCTTCGTTGTTCCACCAGTACGATATTTAATTCCTACTAGACTTTTCGCACTCGATACGATTTGAGTCGATGCTACAGAGCTTGCTGCCTCTGTATTTCCTGCAAATGTTCCCGCGGCTAAAACTACAGTTAAACTAAAGATGGTAATGATTTTTTTAAACAAAGAAGTCAAATCTCATGTTCCTCCAAAAGCTGTTTTTTAGAAAAACGTTCTAACAAATATTGTTTGAAAATTTCTCTATACCCATACTAACACGAACCGAAACACAGTGGCTTTACAGTTGTGTAACAAAACTATTACATAAAACGTCTAATACTATTCGAAAATTTGTTTGATCCAAAATGCATACTTGTGCAGAAGTTGGATAATTACTATGTAAAATGCAAATACATTCAAAAAAAATCGCCCCTTGTCAACAATTGACAGTCGGAACGATCCTACCTTATTAATGTATCCCGTGTGAAACCATCGCTTCTGCTACCTTTAAAAAACCAGCTATATTCGCACCCACCACTAGATTGCCTGGATACCCAAAACTCGTTGCTGCATCATGGCAACTTGTATAAATATTCTTCATAATAATTTTCAACTTGTCATCTACTTCTTCTACCGTCCAAGATAGACGCATACTATTCTGTGACATTTCCATTGCTGAAACCGCCACCCCGCCAGCATTTGCTGCCTTTGCTGGTCCAAATAATACACCATTTGCTTGAAATGCAAGAATTGCTTTCTCTGTACAAGGCATATTAGCTCCTTCTCCGACAGCCTTTACCCCATTTTTGATGAGTAATGAAGCATCTATCTCTTCAAGTTCATTCTGCGTGGCACAAGGCAATGCGATATCACATGGAACCGACCAAATGCCTGTGCAACCTTCATGATATGTCGCTAGCTTATGAAAATTAGTGTACTCCTGTATTCTTTTATTATCCAATTCTTTCAATTGAATAACGGTACCGACATCTATTCCATTCGGATCAAAAATATAGCCGTTCGAGTCACTACAAGCAAGCACTTTAGCTCCAAGCTCAATCGCTTTTTCCATCGCATATGTCGCCACATTCCCTGAACCGGAGACAATAACATTTTTCCCTGCAAAACTATCTCCTATTTCCTTCAACATTTCTTCTACAAAATAAACACAACCATAACCAGTTGCTTCTTTTCTTCCTAAGCTTCCTCCATGATTGGGATCTTTTCCTGTGAATACCCCCGCCTCATAACCGCCTTTTAAACGATTGTACTGCCCAAACATATACCCAATTTCTCTTTTTCCAACACCTATATCTCCCGCTGGAACATCCATATCAGCGCCTATATATTTACTCAGTTCTGTAATAAAACTTTGTGTGAAACGCATAATCTCGCGCTCCGACTTACCTTTAGGATCGAAATCAGAGCCACCCTTGCCCCCACCAATCGGTTGACCAGTTAGTGCATTTTTAAAGGTCTGTTCAAAAGCAAGAAACTTCATAATACTGCTGTTCACAGTAGGATGAAAACGAATCCCGCCTTTATATGGCCCCATACTATTGTTAAATTGCACACGGAAACCGCGATTTACTTGCACTTTACCAGTATCATCTTCCCAAGATACACGAAAAGTAATAACCCGATCAGGTTCCGTAATACGTTCTAAAATCCCATTATGAATAAACTTAGGATGCTTTAAAAATACTGGGCGAAGGGAATCAAAAATTTCACGAGTCGCTTGTAAGAACTCTTTCTCCCCTGGATTGCGTTTCTTCACTAACTCGTAAACTTCATGTACATAATCATTTGCTCTATTTCTTTGTTCGATATCCACATTTCTTTGCATTTCCATCGTTATTCTCCCCTCCCCTTCCTTATGGCTATCTTCATTATCTCGAATATTCAAAAAACATTCAACAATATTTGCATATTTATTATAAATATTCATTTAGAACTATAAATATGCGTTTCGCCGCAAGCAAAACCCTCAGAGTGGCTTACTAGCTCCCTTTGTTACAAGATTGTTGCTGGTGCCAGGCACCAGTAACAATCTTGTAATAATCTATTGATTTCTATTGATTTCTATTTATTTCTATTTATTTCAACGAAAAAAAGTGACTCCAAGCATTATGCTTCGGAGTCACTTTTTCTTTTAGTATAAGCTTTTTATGAGTGTTTCTAACATGACAGGCAATTCGACGAATGCGCTATCCACGTGTAGACGTTCTGTTTTTTGGTGTGCATCTTTTCCGAATGGTCCTACATTTAATACTGGACCTTTTAGTTGAGACATATCTTCAAATGGAATGCTGTATGTGTCGCCCCAAACTGGCGTGTTACTTTCGAAAGCCGTCCAGCCATTGCCCTCGTCCTCGTAATTGACATAACTTAAATCACAAATACCATTGAAATAGTGAATTTGCTTGACTGTGTTGTTAAACGTTTGCGCCGATTGTTTCATTAGATCTACCGCTTCTATTACAAGCGGATGATTGGACGTATTTACCGCTGGGTAATAAGGAGGTGCGAATAGGATAACGGTTGCAGGAGCCAACTCTTGGCACTGAATCATTAAATCATCCACGATGCGTAGTGATTTTTCTCGATCGTCCCAATCTTCCTGCTGAAGTGACTCTAGTTTCAATCGCTCCACTTCTTCCACACCTAATTTTTTATTGGCATATGCAAGTAGTTCTTCATAACGAAGAACCTTCACTTGCCCTACCCCTTTTACTTGCTCGCGTTCGCAAATCACTTGGTAATTCTTATTTAGCTCATCCATTGCTTCCGTTGCTACTTGATCGAAAAGATCCATCACTTCATTTGCTGTACGTTTCAATAAAAACACGTTATACAACGCCACTGCTCGATAAGGAGTTTGCGTCGAATACGACATTTTTAAATCTTTTTGCTGCAATGAAACAGGAAGTGGCGTGCTTTCACCCAGATCCGTCTCGCGGAATAACGTATTCCATTCCATACGTTGTGTCAAATAAGATGCAATATAGTTCGCCGTCATTCCTTTCATCGGCTCCCCAACATGCGTTTCTTTTCCGTAAAATAAAGCAGCAGGCATAATCTTTCCAATAGTTCCAGAATAAATATATTCATCAATATCTGTTGGACTTTGAGAAAAACAAGGCTCACTATTTAAGAATAATTTATACGTTAAACCGAATTCCTCTCGAATACGAACTAGCTGTGTTACTGCTGCACGCATACCCGCAGAGTTTACTTCCTCATCTGGAACAGTAGTTAATATAAGATTGATCGGCCATTCTTCCATACTCGCTCTTTCAATAAGTTGCATATGAAGCGCTAATCCCATTTTCATATCCATCGTGCCTCGACCAAATAAATACTTACCAGTTTCCAAATCGATACGAGCAGACTCTGGTAAATCAGTTGGATTTTCCATTAGCTTTTTTGTTAATTCCTCTGGAAAATAGGCTAGCGGTTCTAAAACTCCGTACTCTTCCGTCTGAACAGTATCAAAATGACTGATAAGGACAACTGTCTCCGTAGCCTCAGGATGTTTATATAAAGCAGTGACAGCATGTCTTCCAAGTCCTGCATCATGCATCTGCAAATGGCTTGGATGCTCTTGAAAATACGTTAGTTCTTTCAACTTATCTATCACTTTTGGAGCGAACTTTGTTTCGCCTTCTGTAAGCGTTATACTATTCCAACTAACAAGTTCACATAACAATGCTCGAAGCTTTTCTGGTGTTTCCCAAAATAATTGATTCATCTCGAATTTCTCCCTTACATAGTTATAATGCCAGACACTGACACTGTTCTGAATGCTTGGAGCTGCGTCCGATTGTGTCGTGCCTGGCACCTAATTATTTCTTATGCTGACTTTTTATTCTTTTTCTCTAATCTCAATTTATAGAATAGCATACAAGCTATGAAAAAACCTACCCCATAGTATAGACCAATTCTTTGTTCTGGATCGAATGCTAAAAATACTAGAATCATCAGGCAAAATCCAATACAAACTAGCGGTATTAATGGATAAAAGGGAACTTTATATTTTAATTCGGCTAATTGTCCACCATCTTTTAAATATTTTCGACGGAACATTAACTGTGAAGTCGCGATACCCATCCATGAAATAGTAACTGCAATACCTGCGATCGACATTAATAAGACGAACACTGCATCTGCTTCCATTACGCTAGTTAATAAAGAAAATAAAGAGAAAACCATCGTGAAAATTAATGCATTTAAAGGCACTTTTCGCTTAGAAAGACGACCAAACATTTTTGGTGCCATTCCTTCTTTAGCCATTGACCATAGTAATCGAGTAGATGCATATAAGCATGAATTCCCAACAGACAAAATTGCCGTTAAAATGACAAAGTTCATAATGCTACCTGCATACGGAATACCAGCTAAATTCATTAATGTAACAAATGGGCTTTCCAATAAACCAAGTTCTGAAGCTGGAAAAATTGCAGACAAAACGATAATAGATGCAATATAAAACACAATGATTCTTATTAAAATTGTACTTATTGCTTTTGGAATATTTTTTTGAGGATCTTCCGTTTCCCCTGCAGCAATCCCAACCATCTCTGAACCTTGGTAGGAGAAAATAACGTTCATCATCGTCACAAAAACAATGGCGATTCCTGCTGGAAATAATCCGGAAGGTGCCAAGTTAGTAAGCGCTGGAGTCACTCTATCTTCCAGTGGAATAAGACCGAAAATTGCTCCAACCCCAATAACAATAAACAAAATTACCGCAACTACTTTAATACCGGCTAACCAAAACTCTGTTTCCGCAAAAGCTCTAGTTGATAAGGCATTTAACGCAAATAATAAAACCATAAATAGAGCACACCATATCCAAACAGGAACATCAGGAAACCAATGCTTCATAAGTATTCCAGCGGCGGTAAACTCCACCCCTGCTGTAGCAGCCGAACCTACAAAATACATCCATCCAAGCGAAAATCCTGCAGACGGACTTATAAAACGAGTTGCATACGTTTGAAATGAACCAGTTACCGGCATGTAAACAGCAAGTTCTCCTAAACAAATCATTACCATATATAAGATCAAACCGCCAAATAAGTATCCAAGGATGGCACCACCTGGACCAGCTTGATTAATCGTATAACCTGCATTTAAAAATAGGCCTGTCCCAATTACTCCCCCAAGGGAAAGCATAAATAAATGACGGCTTTTCATCGAACGGTTCAATAAATCACCTTGTACTGCTTGATCCCCTACTTTTGACATAACACTTTCCCCCATTTATCCCAGGCACCCAACTAACCATATTCAATAGTTCTAGAATTTTTCCAAATTTGTTTCGGGTTTGTTTCGGGTGCCTGGCACCTGTAATAATTCTGAGATATATTTGTCTTTATTTCTCTTTAGTTTAGAATCTTAGTGATAAACAGCTAAGTCCGCCGTCTTGTTTTCTAACTTCAGACATATCTAATTCGATTGTTTCGAAACCTGCTTCATTGATTTTGCGTTTCGTTTCGCTATATCCTTGTGGAATAATGACATAGTCGTTTACACGAATACAGTTTGCAGAGTACTCATCTTCTTTGCCGATGACGATTTTTTCGTATGAATCAAATGCGGGATGATCAACAAATTCACCTGCTACGACCATTTTGTTGTTACCTAAATAAGCAATGCCCGTTTTTAGGTGGAAGAATTTTTCAAGTGGAATGATTGTTGCTTCGAAACCTTCTCCTTCTAGAATTTCTTTTAATTGGCGAGCGCCTTCTTCATTTGTACGTTCAGAAATACCAATATAGAAACAATTTTCTGCTTGAAGAATATCTCCTCCATCAAGTGTTCCAGGGGCTTTAATATAATGAAACTTCTTATAAAAGTCTTTTAAAGCGCTTTCAATTTCGACAATTTCACCGTTTCGAGAATCTGCACCGGGATTTGTAACGACAGCAAAATCAGTTGTAAGTACAGCTGCATCTTCTACAAATGTAGAATCTGGAAATTCTTCGCTTGGAGAAAGAAGTGTTACTTCCACTCCACACTTTTTCAACGCTTCAATATAAGCCTCATGTTGCACTAATAATTTATCGTAATCCGGTGTCCCTAAATCTGATGTAGTTAATCCTCCTACATAGCTCTTTCCTGGTGTTTTTGCGATCACATTTTTAAATATACTCATTTTATTTTCCTCCTTTAGTTTCTTACAACTGGACTTGTCAAACATGTTGGCCCACCTGTACCTAATACACTTATTTCTTGCCCTTTATATTCATAAACTGTTGCACCAGCATCTAGCAGTTGTTGTTTTGTGGAATCATTTCCTTCTACAATCACACAAACTCGTGGTGCAAGAGCCAATACATTACATCCAAGTGTGTCGTATTCTGCTTTTGGTACTTCCACTAATTGGATTCCACGTTCGATTAATAGTTGGCGGAAGAACACTGGCATTAATGGTGAATGCACTACTGCTAAATCTTTATCAACCATGCTAATGAAAGACATAAGATGTAGACATTCTGCTTCACCTTGATCATGTGGAAGCTGCACAACGATGAACTCATCTACATACGGAGCAGTCATTTCTTTTAATTGGCGAATTGCTTCGTCATTTGTACGGTAACCGCGACCTACAACAAGTGTTTTATCATCTAACCAAACGATATCTCCACCATCGGATACTGCATCTCCTGTTAACTCGCCAATAATAGGAATCTCTTTTTCTTGTAAAAACTCTTTATAAACAATAGCTTCTGGTTGTCTTAATTTTTTGCCAGATTTTAAAATAATGGCTCCGGCTGGTGTGAATTTAACTGGATCATGTGCGTAGATAGAATCTAAGCCGACTGAGTCTGCTGCTGGAAGATAATCGATTTGAGGTACATGCTTTTCTAATATGTCGATGAATCCTTTATACTCAAGTACCGCTTCTTCAAAGTTTGGTTCTTGTAAGTAATTAAATACTGTCCATTGATCAGTCAAATGTGCTTGACTAATAAATGCTTCATTTGGATGTTTGACAATTACACGGTCTAACTTTCTAAACATAGATGAATTATAGGTCATTTCAATCCCTCTTTTCCATTGAGTGGAAAACGTTTCCGAATATCGGAAAGTTTATATTTAAAATATAAATGCAATATGTTACAATGTCAATATATTTAGAATTTTATTTTTTAATTATATTGAAATAGTAAGTTTATTTCCCATACTATTTAGGAGGTGCATTCCATGCAATCGATCATCCGAGCGATGACTGTTGCGAAAGTGTTAGCAGCACATGCAACAGAGAAAGGTGTAACAATTTCTGATCTTTCCAAACTATGCGAACTTCCTCTCAGTACAATGCACAGATTACTTCAAGCAATGATGAAACAAGGAATGGTAGAGCAGGATGAACAACTGAAAACTTACAAACTCGGTGTAATTTGGTTGGAATACGGTCTACAAGTGTATGACTCAATTGATTACATCAGCAAAATTAGACCGGAAATTGAACAATTATCTAAAGAAGTAGAGGAAAGTGTCTATTTAAGTAAGCCGCTAGGGACAGAAGCAATTATTGTAGAAAGAATTGATAGCCCAAACAATCCTATTCGAATTTATGATCAAATGGGTTTGCGCATACCAATGAATATCGGTGCTGCAAATAAATCGATGCTAGCAGCTATGCCAGCAGCCAAAGCGGAAAGTATTTTGTCCCAACTCGTATCTGAAGACCAAATGACTGAAATGAAAAAAACATTCGATCAAATAAAAAAACAAGGATACGCAACAAGCCACTCCGAAAGAACGGAAGGCACATCCTCAGTTGCAGTATCCATAAAAGACAGCTTCGGCCAAGTTATTGGAGCCATTAGCATAGGAGTCGTCAGCTTCAACCTCACAGATGAACGACTCGAATTTCTAGCAAAAAAAGCAATCGAAACAGGCAATCGAATCTCACAAAAACTAGTATCTAGCCATTAAAAAAGTGTTACAAGTATATTACGGGTGCCAGGCACCTGTAATATACTTGTAACACAGATTCACAAATTTCATATTTTACTTGTTAGTTACTATGTTAGTCCATTCGTTTTCTAACCATTCAAGGCCTCTTTCGCCTTCATATGTGTCGTATACATCGATTCGCATTCTCTTTAGTTTTGTAGCGAATTCTTCAAATGTATGGTCTTTCGGCAAACTTTTCTTCACACGTAAGAAAACTTTATTTGCCCCTTTGACTATTTCAAATTTTTTGCGAGCAGGTAATTGAACATCTTGTCCAAAATCAATTAGTATACGATAAGCTTCTTCTTGAATTTTATAAACAGGATCATTTGCTAATCTTGTGTTCAAAATATCAATAACTTGGCTCGTATTATATCTCCCTAATTCCTCTACTGCATCGTAACGTGCTCTCCAACTAGCAGTGCGATTGACTGCTTTTTTTAGTTCCTCATAATTCTCTGGCAACTCATCTTTAATAATTTTTTTACTCAAATACTCCAAACTCCTTCTATTTCTGTTTATATGAGATGATCGATTTATCAATTTAACTCGTTTATCTGTAGAAATCATTTCTTCTCTTTCTACATTATATACTACAAATCGCATATCTCCTATTTTGTTAAGGGGCAATATTCTCCCGATTTTATTAAAAATTAATACTTTTGAATTTGGTCATCATTGCAGAACACTACTTGATTAATAGAAAAAGAAAAAAATACGAGACTCCTGCCTGCAGAAGAACGGATCAACAAGTCCTCGCACGAAGCGCAGCGAAGGAAAAGGACTTGCCATGTTTGGCTGGGGCAACAACTCAAAAATAGCATTATTACAGAAGTGTTACTGGTGCCAGGCACCAGTAATACTCCTGTAACAATGCGGTGATTTAGTAATTCATTTTAATTTTATTTTCTTCGTTATATTTATACATAATCCAACAGAAAGTCAGCTTTGAGTGAGCCTACTTTTTCGTCTCTAGCATTATTAATGGATGGGAAATGATACTCTTTTAGTTCGTTCAATTCTTCTCCCGTCAACATACCCAATTGTTTCATTACTTCAATGGCAACGGGGGAAGTAGCTCTGCTGTTCCCATCCTCTATTTTAATCGCGATTCCTATTCCGCTTCTTAAATCTCCAATACAGTAGACTCCTTCAGCTCCTACTTTTCCGAACATTTTTCCTTTTACTACGTTCATAAAATCAGTGCAAAAGCGATTTGTTCCTCCTACCATTTCTGGTACTTGCATCATTGCATGAACTACTTGGCTTACGGATTTTTTTCTACTATTCGGTAGATTATCTGGTTTAGCCATTTTTGCATAGGCTAAAGCGATTTTCTCTAATGCTATTCCATGAACCGGAACTCCACATCCGTCCACTCCAATTTGAATATCTTCTTTAGGAGTTTCTGCTAACTCACTGATAACTTGTAAAATTCTTTGTTGAACGGGGTGGTCCATATTGTAATAGGAATCTATTGGTTCATTTAAGTGCTTGGCCGTTATTAACATCCCACTATGTTTTCCCGAACAATTATTGTAGACAGGAGTGACTTTTCGATTTTCAATTATTATTTTCTTGTACGCTTCTTCCCACCTTGGAATATGTGTACCACATTGTAGACTACTCTCCACTAAACCAGCTTTCTCTAATATAGAAATAACTCGATCAGTATGCTGTTCCTCCCCGTTATGGGAAGCACAACATAAGGATAGATCGGCAGGTTCCAATTGGTATGATTCATATGCTCCTGTTTCAATAATAGGAATGGCTTGTAAAGGCTTCATAGAGGAACGTGCAAATACGATGGAATTTATGTTTCCTTTTGAAGCAATTAACTTCCCTGTATAATCTACTATAGCAATATGGCCGAGATGCTTGCTTTCTATAAAATTTCCTCGCATGACATTAACTAAATTTGTAGCATTCATCTTTTCACGTCCTATAAATAATTTGAAGAAAACCTTTAAAGTTTTGACAACCTTAAAGGTCTTCATATATAAAGATTCCATGTATTTGAAAAGCAATCTAAAGGAGGTAAAGACTGCTTTTCTGGAGTCAATTACGCTTGTTTAAAAAATTTTCAAATAAAATTTTCATAAAAGCATCAATTTCTCGAATCACTTTCTTCAACTCGTAATTCAAAAAATTCACCTGTCGACGAATCGCAGTTTGTAACAAATAATAATCCTCATCTTTAAGACCATTTGTATAATGATTGATCAGTGCTAAGGATGGAATCGGAACAGTTGTTGATGCTAAATCATGTTCAAACTTACTGCCACCAACATAATTGATGGGTACGAGAAGTTTAGATATTTTAAGTAGAAAATTATTGAATAATCTACTATGCTCTGAATCTGACTCCAGCCATACTTTTCTTTCCAACACGCTTGTTAACTTTTTTTCAATCTCATCTATCCTATTTATCGAGAGTGATAAATCAACAATGTCTTTCCCTTTTTCTTGATAATCAACTATATGCTTATGAATTTCTTCTACTGCTTTAAGAGAATTGATCGGAATAATGTTGTCTGTTAACACTTTATAAAGGGATAATAAGTAGATTTCACAATCATTTCTTAAGACATCAGGATCGATCTTATCTATCGTATCCTCCACTGTATGCCACCACCAGCCGAATCCCCCACCCTTTGTACCTGCAAATAGTTTTTGGACATTTTTATAAGCAGGATCATCGGATAGTTCTTGTTCCGCCATCCCCATATATAAGGAAGGAATTCCTGTGCCCCAAAATGATTGATCCGCAGAACGGGAATAACGTTTACCTACAAATGCTTGATCTGTAAGGCGACCAATCACATCAATTGCTATATCTTCTGTTTCGGCCATTGCATTACTATCTACAAAAACGTTTGCACCTTTTCCTCCAACAGAATCTACATAAAAATGCATGATACCGTTTTCTGTCAAGTCCTCCCAGTTTTTATCACAATAAGCAGCCGAACCCGCATATCTTCCATGAGAATGTCCGGACCAAAAAGCAAGACGTACGTTACGTTTCCATTTTGTTTTATTTTGAGCGAGAATTTTTACAACTTGTAACATTAAAGCATTTGCTGATCCGTTATCCATCGCGCCATAATGCCAAGAATCTACATGCCCACACAACAAAACAAAGTGATCCGTTTCATAATCTCCACGAATTTCCGCAATAAGTCTAGGTATCTTCATCCATTTAGAACTTACTTCAGTAGAAATAATTGCTTTGTAACTCGATATTTTCAATAAATCAAGCAATTTTTCCCCATTCTTATTATTGATAGAAATGACAGGAATTTTAGGCAATAAATCTTTGTCCCTGATAGATGGATTTCCCCATATTCTCGAAACAATCATCTCATGAGTATTAGGGCCGTTAATGAAAATTGCCCCAACAGCTCCCGAGTCTTCCATTTTTTTTACGATGTCAGGAATTGCAATACTGTCATAAATCGCAATTTTAGTATCAACTAATTTAAGGGAATCTTCATTTAAATCTTGGAGATAAATACACTTTGCACTTAGTTCTTCATTATTCAAATCTTTGGACATAGAATGAGTGATAGAATCTATTATCTCCCCGTTAACTTCTAATTTCGATTGAATAGGAATGCTTATATAAGCATCATCGAATTCAATTTCCGCTTTTAAACCAAATGACTCCAGTCTTTTTTGAATGAATTGAAAAGCTCTTAACTCTTCCATGGAGCCTGATAATCTTACTTCTCTCGCAATTTTACTATTATCTGCTAAGAGTTCCTCTTTGGATATTTGGTTTACTAATAACTCCTCTTCCATTGTTAAATTTCGCTCCATTTAATCACCTCATTTATTTCTTGAGAAATGTATTGAAAGCATCAAACTCTTTGTTATGCAACTGAGAGATTGCTTTTACAAATGTCTCCGTCGTATGAGGTGTATCATACAAGATTTTAAAATATTCATTTCGTAAGTTTTTCGGCGTTTGCGCATAAGCGTTTCCAATCATCCAGCGTCCATAATAATAGCTTGGATAATAGGTTTTTTGAACTGGATGAGAGAAAAAACGAAAGCAATTATTAGCTTCTATTTCGGTTATTCCACCTTCATTTATCATATAACGAATGACTTCTTCTTTCGTCATAGCATGAAGATTATAAAGATAGCAAGCATTCGTCATATACATACGCTGATAATCTAGGAAATGTCGTGCAGTTCGGTATTGCATTTTTTTCTCATCGCTAATGCCTTCTGTTTCTTCCTCTAAATTATCCCAACCTAAGAATGACAAAGCTGTTTCTGGCCCACCTTCAAAAAGTGCATTAGTAGGGCTATTTATCATATAATAAGATGCTTCTAACGGTAAATTTCCATTTTTAAATTCATAATCCCAGCGGCAGTAGAAAGCTTGATGACCTGGATATGCTTCATGGGTCATTATTTGTGCAAGAATTGGCTCTGTCCATGGGCGATCGATATTAAAAGTTAAGTTACCACGATAATCTCCCGTATATTTTGAATAACCACTCCAAAAAACACCACGAATTGGTTTGATCCAATCAACACCATCTTCAGGAGGTAATTCTATTACTCGATTTAGAGTACCTTTTTTACTAAGTTCTCTAAAATTCTCCGCAACATTCACCACTTCTTCTGGTGCAATCATCGTGTCACTTTTCCACGCTGAAACTTTGTCAGCAAATGATCCCGAATATCCAATATTCGTTAAGCTTTCTTCCACCAACTCTTTCGCATATGCAAGCTGCTCATCTGAAATTAACGTCGAAGGTAGCTGTTGAATATTTAAAATAAGCTCATCATATGGAATGTTGTCACCTTGCATACTTCTTGCAAAATAGTTAAATCCATTCATCATACCCCGCAGATATTCTCCAGGATGACCTTCCAAAGTCCGTACTGCCTTTTCAACCTCTTCTATGGCAGAACCAATTTCATCAAAGGTTTTCAAAGTAGCTTTCACGTCACTATAACTTGCGGTTGTTACTTCGGTTTCAAATAAATGCATAGCCTGCTCATTTAAACTTAATGTAATATCAACAATCTTTTCTCCTGTTTCCTGTTCAGTCCAAAGCTTCATTAAGATTCCCCCTTGCTCAATAATTCACTAGCAGACAATTCCCATAAATCTTTGATATCTTCTAAAATAAGATTTGTCAAAAGTTGATATAATACTTCTCCTTTTTCTGGTGTTGCGCTCGCTGCATCGCCCATATATCCATCTTTATATAGCACTTTCCCCATATCTTTATATTTTAACTTTCGATTATATTCAATAGAAAAATCGCCTGCTAGTGACAAATCAGCTAGGTTTTCATCTATGGCTAGAACTAATGAAGTCTCATCTTCTCCACCATGACCAGGTTTGGATGTAATCGTCAGAATATCCTCTCGGTAATCCATCCACCAATTTATTGTAAGCGTGTTAACTCCCATATCCGCTAACTTTTCAGTGACAATAGCTAAGCTTGGAATATTGCCACCATGACCGTTAAATAATATTAAATTAGTAAACCCATTTCGATAAAACTCCTTGCCTATTTCGTACACATAATTGGAGAAAGCTTCACTTGAAATATCAAATGTACCCGAATGAGGTGCAAGTGCCCAAGAATGACCATACGCAACTTCCGGTGCCATAATCACTTTTTCACCGATTATTTTATCCAGTCTTTTTACAAATTCTCTTGGAATCCATACGTCTGTACCTAAAGTGGCATGGGGTCCATGCGTCTCCATCATTCCAATTGGTAATAGAATAGTATTTACTGTTTGTTTCACTTCATTAAATTTGCTTGCATTTAAGTCCATTAAGTACATGAAAAATCCTCCTTCATTGCAAATGTTTTGCGATCATCTCAGCCATTAAAGCCGCTCTTACTGGTAAATTAGACAAAATAATATGTTCATTGTCCGAATGTGCACCACCACCAATTGGACCTAAACCGTCAATTGTAGGTATACCTTCACCAGCAGTGAAATTTCCATCACTTGCTCCTCCTGAAGACCCTTCCTCTATTTCATATCCATGTAGTAAAGCTATTTCCTTTAAATCATGATAGAGAGAGACTACTTTTTCGTTTCTTTCTAGTGGAAAACGCTCGATTTCTCCTGTTACTAAAGTACTCGTCCCTTCAACAAAAACAGGACGATTCATAATTTGTTGCGTAATTAGCTCCGCTTGTTCTCTTTTCATAATCCGAACATCTATTTCTGCATATGCATCTTTTGCAATAACATTGGTCCTAGAACCTCCAGATATGATCCCTACATTAATGGATATGCCTTCTTCTCGATTTGCTAACTTCTTCAAGTCGATAATTTGATAAGCAAGTTCCTCGATAGCACTCGCTCCATCCCATGCATTAATTCCAGCATGAGCAGCAACTCCTTTTACTTCCATATAGAAGTTACCCGCTCCTTTTCTTTCTGTTTTTACTGCTCCGTTAGGCTCAATACTAGATTCGGGAATCAATACCAAAGAACTTTTTCGAGCTTCTTGAATAATAATTTCCTTTGAATGGATACTTCCAATTTCTTCATCAGATGTAACAAGCAGTACAACTTTCTTTTCGCCAAATATATTAAATGCTTTTAATGCTTTCATAGCCCAAAGAGAAATCGTTAAGCCGCCTTTCATGTCAAATACTCCAGGACCATAAAGAGTATCTTCCTCTATCTTTAAAGGCAAAGCATCTTTATCCCAAACAGTATCTAGATGACCAATGATGAGAATTTGGTCTTTACAATCTTGCGCACCGTAAGTTAATAAATACTGATTTCCCACAGTCGACTTCTCCAAAATTTGTATATCTCCACCAATAAGCTTTGTAAACTCCTCCATTAATACTTCTCCACATAGATCAACGAGTTTCTTATCCTGCGAAGGAGACTCAGCTTTCACAAGATGTATAAGTGTTTTTTCTATTTCCGATTGATTTTCTTTTAGATAATCAAGCATTCTTGTCATATATTAATCTCCTAGCGCTAATAATGGATCTTCTACATTAATGGCTAATGAAGTTACTAAAAATAAAACTACCCCATCAACTTCCGCATAAATTTCAATCTCTGTTTCACCAAATACATTTTTTATTTGACCAAGTATCTCTCCCTTTTTCACTTCTGAACCAATTTCCACTGCAGGATACCAAAGTCCTTGAATAGTTGCTCGATACCATTCAAATGTTTCTAAGTTTTTCACTGGCTCTTCTACGAAATCCCCATTAAGCACACCAATATACTTCAAAACATTTTTCGTGCCATCTTGTAGTAGTTTAGAAGAATATTCATCTAATATTCCTTGTTGGCCCGCTTCTGCAATTATCCCTATCTTTCCTAACGCAGTAACTGCGGAATAAGTTGATCCCATCACTTGAGATTCCGATTTTACAACATATGGGATACCAAATAACGATGCAATTTTTTGGGCTTCATCCATAAGCAGTAGATTTTCTGACATTTGATAAATGGTAAAAGGCACTAAAGCTTCTATCATATCGCCACCATGTAAATCTAATACAATATCTACATGAGAGAATATTTCCTTGTGTAACCAAAAAGCTATTTTTTCACTTTCCGTTCCATTTTCTTTCCCGGGAAATACTCGATTTAAATTTTTTTCATCTTTTGGGTGAACGTAAATGGATCGTTTATAGAAGGAGGCTATATTGACAATAGGCAAAATGATTAATTTTCCTACAATATCATTTGGTGTTATTTCTTTCGCTAGCTTTAAGGCTGCATCAATGGAAGTGTATTCGCATCCATGCACTCCAGCCATAATCAAAACGGAAGGTCCTTCTTCTTTTCCATTTATCATAAACGCGGGAATGTTATGTTCCAAAGTTGGAAAATGTAAAAAACCGCTTATTTTTTCATCTCTATTTACGACTAAGTTATTAATCGTCCACAACCAAATCCACTCCTATATAATAGTTAGAAAAAGCGATCGTAAAACTACTTCTTTACGACCGCTTTAACATGTTATTCTTTCGTCATTTTTTGGAACGGAACATACCAAGTGTTCATTGGGTTAATTTCATATCCCTTCACCCAATTCTTCATAGGTGCTTCAACCGAGCGTTGAGCCGGAAAAATATAAGGAACATCTACACTCATTATTTCTTGAATTTTCTGATAATTCTTTTCACGAACAGACTCATCCACTGTGGAACGGCCTTCTTCTAACAATTTATCTACTTCTTGATTATCATAGAATGCTAGGTTAAATCCAGGTCCTTTACTAGAAGAGTGTGCAAAATACCATAAATTATAATCTGGATCTGGATAATCAGGAGTCCATGCCGCTAATGCTAATTGATGCTGACCGCTTGTAACTAAATCCAAAAATGTTGGCCATGCTAACGCTCTAATTTGCAGGTCAATTCCTATCTTTTTAAAATCAGACTGCATCATTACCGCAATGTTCTTTCTAACTTCATTATTTTCTGATATTGCAATTTCTAATGGGAAACCTTTTTCATAACCGGCCTCTTTCAGTAAAGCCTTAGCTTTTTCTAAATCAAAGTCATATAACTCAATATTAGGGTTATATCCAAACATCCCTTTCGGAATTATTCCACCAATACGTTCTGCTCCACCAAGTAAAACATCATTTATAATCGAATCATAATTTACTGCGTGTGCAAGAGCCTGCCTTACTTTTGGATCTTTTAAATATTCTTTTTCCGTGTTAATAGCAATGTCATCAATTGCGTAACCAGGAGATTTTAGAACAGTAATATCGTTATTTCCATCCATTTGTTTTAAAACATCTGGAGAGATCATGGAGTAGTCAATTAAATCAACTTCCCCTTTTTCCATCATTAATCGAGCTGTAGAAGGTTCATTTATGATTAAAATATTTACTGTTTTTAACGTCGGTACTGTGCCCCAATAGTCCTCGTTAGCTTTCATTACTAGTTTCTGTCCTCTATCCCAACTTTCCAAAATATAAGGTCCAGAACCCATTTCTTTATCTGCCAAGTAAGTTTCCCCTAAATCACTGCCATGATGCTCTGCAAGTTTTGGGTTCACAATGTTTCCAAAAACAGTTCCTAATGTTTTTAAGAATGGAGCAAAAGGTCTTTCAAGTGTTATATTTATCGTGTGTTCATCTACAATTTCAAAGCTATCTTTATTAATAACATCTTTAAATTGACCAGCTGCGGATTTCCCTACGTCCATTGCACGAGTGTAAGAATATTGTACTGCTTCAGCCGTAACTGGTGTTCCATCATGGAATTTTGCTTCTTTATTCAGATGGAATGTGTAAGTTAACCCATCCGGTGAGATATCCCATTTCTCTGCAAGTTGTGGAATAACATCTGTCGTTGTCCCATCATAAGTAACTAGGCGATCATATAACATATAGGTTACTCGGAATGATGTGTTCGCCGACGTACCATGAGGGTCTATATGTGGTATGTCCTGATTTGTTGCAAAATTAAATACTTCTGTTGATCCAGAACCTTTTTCCTCTGCTTTTTCTTCCGTTTTAGGCTCTTTTTCTGTTGGATCCTCTTTCGAATCTGTCTCACTTTCTTTCTTACCGCTATCACTACATGCCCCTAATACTAAAAGTAATGCAAACACTAGTGCAAACATGAATAACCATCTTCTGTTTCTCTTCAAATGCTTCCCCTCTTTTTCTAATTAGATTTTTGTATAGCTTACGAAAACTTTGAAATCACCCCTTTCATTTAATTCTATTAGCGGTTTTTCGGATCCAAAATATCTCGTAAACCATCGCCAAGTAAATTGAATCCTAAAACCGTCCAAAGTATTGCTAAACCTGGAAAAGTAGCTGCCCACCAAGCATCCCTTAGAACTTCTCTACTAGATGCAAGCATTGCACCCCATTCTGGTGAAGGTGGTTGAGCACCCAATCCGATAAAACTTAAGCCAGCAGCTGATAATATGACAAAGCCTAGATCTAAAGAGGCCTGAATACTTGCCGGTGCAATGGCGTTTGGAAGAACTTCTTTAAAAAGTATTTTTACAGGATGAATACCAACTGCTCTAGCAGACTCTACAAATTCTGCATTTTTTATTTGAAGAACGGATGATCGAACGATTCTTGTATACCATGGCCACCAAGTGATAGCGAGTGCGAGTAGTACGTTTTCAATGGAAGGACCAAGTGCAGCTGCGATAGACATTGCCAATATAATTCCAGGAAATGAAATGAAAATATCCGTTGTTCGCATAATAATTTGATCAACTATGCCTCCAACAAAACCAGCAATAGCCCCTAAAACTGTACCGACCGGAAATGCGATTAAAACAACTAGTACACCAATCTTCAATGAAATTCTGGAACCGTATACAATTCTACTAAAAATATCTCGCCCAACTTCATCTGTACCAAACCAATGATCTACACTTGGGGATAAAAGTTTTTGACTAATATTAATTTCTAATGGATCTTGTGGAGCTATAATTGGTGCAAATAATGCCATAATTAGTAGCATTCCAACTAAAAAAATTCCCAACATAGTAAGTGGACTGGAACCTATTTTTTTAAACATACGACACCCCCCTATTCGTACTTTAATCTTGGATCAATTACTACATATAAAACATCAATTACTAGATTTACAGTAATAAATAATACCGCGATTAACGTTGTAACACCCATAACTGCAGGAAAATCTAAGTATGTAATTGCATTTACCGCATACTTACCTACTCCTGGCCAAGAAAATACGGACTCTACTAGGACACTACCTCCTAATGAATGGCCAAAAGTCATACCAAGCAAAGTTAAAACAGGCATCATACCATTTCTTAGAGCGTGGCCATATAATACTCGATTCTCTGTTCCACCTTTTGCATAGGCTGTTCGAATATAATCACTGCCTAATACTTCTAACATACTAGAACGTGTCATTCTTGTGATCATTCCAATTGTTACTGCTGCCTGAGTAAAGGCTGGGAGTATCAGATGCTCGACTGTTGATTTTAGAACAGCCCAATTTCCTGTTAAAAGCGCATCAATTGTATATAAACCGCTAATTTTTTGAGGTGGGGATAAAGCAGTGTCGATTCGACCTGCACCAGGAAGTAAATCTAGTTTTAAATAAAAAAGTAATAATAAAATAATGCCAAGCCAGAATGCAGGCATCGCTACTCCAATAAGTGCAAATACCCTCGTAAATTGATCTGCGAATTTATCCTTTTTACTGGCACTTACTATGCCAAATGGAATTCCTATTAGAACGGTAATAAGCATGGAAACTAAGGTCAATTCTAAGGTAGCGGGGAAAAATTCTTTTAAGTCTTGCGATACTGCTTGATGTGTAAAATTACTTGTACCAAAATCGCCTTTTACTACGTTTGATACATATCGAAAATATTGAACATAAACAGGGTCATTTAATCCCATTGATTCCCTAAGTTCTTCAATTACTTTTGCATCTGCATAAGGGCCAGCGACTAGCCGTGCAGGGTCTCCGGGTATCGTATTAGAAATAAAGAAAGTAAGAATTGTAATTCCAATAAGAATAGGGATAATCAGTAGCAAACGTTTAACAATATACCTTAAAGCATCCATCTATTATTCTCCTTTCTTCTTCATAGTTTCAGACAAGAAGCGAAATGCCCCTCTTCAATTTCACGTAATACCGGAACTGAGTTTTTGCATTCTTCTGTTGCAATAGGACACCTCGTATGAAATGTACAACCACTTGGAGGATTTACTGGACTCGGCAAATCTCCTTGAAGTATGATTCTCTCTCTTTTTTTAGTAGGATCTGGCAATGGGACTGCAGAAAGTAGAGCTTTCGTATAAGGATGTAAAGGTGTTTCATATATGGATTCCACTTCGGCAATTTCAACTATTCTTCCTAAATACATAACTGCTACACGATCTGAAATATGTTTAACTACAGATAAATCATGGGAAATAAACATATAACTTAAGTTAAATTCCTTTTGAAGCTCGACCATCAGATTCAGTACTTGAGATTGTACAGATACATCTAAAGCAGAAACAGGTTCATCTGCTACGATTAACTTAGGATTTAATGTTAAAGCTCGCGCAATTCCAATTCTTTGACGTTGCCCCCCAGAAAATTCATGTGGATAACGATCTAATTGATCTTTTCGAATGCCAATTTTATCGATTAAATTTTCTATTATTTTTGTTCTACTTTCTTTATTTTTGTTCCCATGTGTAAGAAGAGGTGTTTCTAAAATAGTTCGAATAGTGCTGCGTGGATTAAGTGAGGCATAGGGATCTTGAAATACCATTTGAATTTCTTTTCGCGTCTTTTTCATTTCTCGTCTAGACATTTTACAAATATCTTTTCCTTCAAAAAATACTTCTCCAGAGGTAGGTTGTAATAGTCTAATTACCGATCGACCTAAACTAGATTTTCCACATCCCGATTCTCCAACTATCCCAAGTGTCTCCCCTTGACGAATATGAAAGGATACACCATCTACCGCTTTAACTACACTTTTTTCACCAAAGATACCTTTATTGGACGTATAGTATTGTTTTAATTCTTTAACTTCCAATAAGTTCATTTTCACGTACCTCCTCTTCATATAACCAGCAAGCTGTAGAGTGATTTTCTATTATTTCAACGGTAGGAGGAGTCTCCAATTTGCATTTTTCCATTGCATACTTACATCGATCGTAGAATCTACAACCTACTGGCATATTCTCAGGAGATGGTACAGTACCTGGTATGGATCCTAGCTTCTCTATTTTCCCTTCCAGTTGTGGTATAGAATCTAGAAGCCCCTTTGTATATGGATGCTTGGGATTTTGAAATAGCTCAATAACATTGGCTTTTTCTACAACTTGTCCGGCATACATTACCATGACATTGTCACATACTTCCGCTACTACTCCTAAATCATGTGTAATCATGATAATACCCATGTCATTCGTTTCTTTTAGATGATTCATTAATTCTAAAATTTGAGCTTGAACTGTTACATCTAATGCTGTAGTCGGTTCGTCACAAATGAGTAATTTAGGGTTACAAGCCATTGCAATAGCAATCATAATTCGCTGCCTCATCCCACCAGATAATTGATGGGGATACTCGTTGTATAAATCTTCTGCACGTGGAAGTCCTACTTCTTTCAATAAGCTAATGACACGATTTCTTCTTTGACTTTTATTCAAATCAGTATGCAAAACTAATGTTTCCTCAATTTGCTTTCCTACAGTATGAAGAGGGTTTAAAGAAGTAAGTGGGTCTTGAAAAATCATAGACATTTGATCACCACGAATTTTTTCCAAATTCTTCCTTGGCAACTTCACAAGATCTTCCGAATCTAATAAAACCTCCCCAAACAATTTTGCTTTATCTGGTAGGAGCTTCATCAGAGATAAAGCCGCCATGCTTTTTCCACAACCAGATTCTCCTACTATCCCAAGCGTTTCACCCTTTTGGACTGTGAAGTTAACATCCTCTAATATCCTTGTATAACTACCCTGTCTCATAAGTGATAAGGTAAGATCTTTTACCTCTAACAACATGGTATTCCCCCCTTTCAATTATTCTTAAGTAAATCCAACAAAGCATTATTATAATGTTCAGAAAATTCTTTTTGTACGTTTTCTTCGTTTCCAGATTTAAGTGCATCAATTAATCTTTGATGGTTTTCCACTACGTTCTTAGCTCTCACTGGTGCAATACTTGCTACTGTAAAAAACATAGCTCCAACCTGCGTGTCTAATTGTTGATGCATATGAATAAGTCTATTATGCTTAGAAGCTCTTACGACCGTTTGATGAAATAAAATATCATATTGCGCTTGTGATTCTAAGTCATTTTCTATAAAGGATTTTTCAAAGCCTTCCATTAGCTCTTGTAATCTTTCAAAGTCTTGTGCTTGTATGTTTTTTAGTGCCAATTGGGCTGCTTTACCTTCCAACAAGCCTCTTAATGTATATATCTCATACGCATCTTCATTTGAAAGGGTCGTAATATAAGTGCCTTTATTTAATTCATATTTAATAAGTCCTTCATTTTGTAATAATCTTAGCGCTTCTCGTATTGGTCCTCTCGATATTTGGAGCTTTTCCGCTAATTGTGCTTGATTAATTCTTTCTCCTGGTTTTAAAGTTCCGTTTAAAATCATTTTTCTAATTAACGTTACGACATGATCCGATAAGTTTTGATTATCAAACATTTTTATATCACACCTAATTTATATTTGTCCTGAAGCTCTTGAAGATTCTTTTCGGACATTTTTCTTGTTCCATTTTCGATTTCTTTTATTTGTTTTATTAGTTCCGCCGTTAGAGGCATTGCCAACCCATGTTTTTTGGCAATATCAATAAGTGGTACAAGCTGCGCATCTATTTCCGTTTTTCTTTTCCGGATTGCTAAATCTCGCCATATACCACTTTTCGTTTTTTTATTTGTTGCCATGCTTTGCGCAAGTTTTTCTAATGCTTCTTTTAAAAGGACATCATTTCTATTTTCTCTAGGAAAAATAAGTTCTGGTGTCCAACCATCAAAACCTAATGGGGTAATATTTTCTTTATGGGCTAACTCTATAATTTCTGTACATAATTCTAGTAAAGTTTCCCGGTATTGTTCATTTCGAACGACCGAAGCCATCGTTTCATCTACTAATGCAGTTGCAAACAGTAATCCAGCATAGGATAATTTCCCCCATAAATATCCCCAAATATTATCTGTTATTTCTACCGGTCCCCATGCTTGTAATATTTCCTGAAGCTTGCTCAATCGTGGTGAAAAAGTTCCATCAAGTTCTCCTAAATAAAGAGAGGCGACTCCTCCATATAAAATTTTCCCAGGTTCTAAGTAATCTGCTGAAAAATTAACAAAACACCCTATTGTCCGTTCTTCTCCAACGAGATCCGCAATTTTCAGTTCATTTAATCCATTTTGAAGTGATACCACGATAGAATCTTTTTTTAATAAAGGAACTAATGGTTTAAGAGCTTCCTCTGTATGTTGAGCTTTCACACATAAAAACAAAATATCTATCTGACTATTTTCTTTCAAAAGTTCTGTTGGTGTGACAGCTTTCGCTTTAACTAGGAAGCTTCCCAATGGTCCGTCAATTTGCAATCCATTGTTATTTATTTGTTTTACATGATCTTCATTGATATCACAAAAAGTAGCTTCTCTACCTTCTTTAATTAGATAAGCTCCAATGACTCCACCAATTGCCCCAGCTCCAATAATCGTAATATTCATCGTTAACCTCCTAAAATAATTGCAAGCCACCATCCGCAGAAATTGTTTGCCCGCTAATGTAGCTCGCATATTCCGATGCGAAAAACAATACTGGAGATGCAATATCCTCTGCTTTGCCTAATCTTTTTAATGAAATTTTTTGTATTAATGCATTCTGTTCTATCTCGCTCATGGCATCCCATTGCTTTTGCGTAGACGGGTTAGATAAGACAAAACCAGGTGCAACATTATTAACAGTAATTCCAAATGGTCCAAGCTCTTGTGCCATTTGTCGAGTAAATCCAATTTGCGCTGCTTTGGCACTTGCATAAGCTTGTATGCCTGTTAAACTAGTACTTCTTCCAGCCCCGCTTGAAATATTGATAATTCGTCCACTTTTATTTTTTTTCATGTTGGAAACCACTGCTTTAGTCATTAAAAATGTAGAGGTTAGATTAATATCAATGACTTTTTCCCACTCATCTTTATGAATTTCTTCGATTGGTTTGTGTATCTGCCTTGCTACGCCACCCGCGGTGTTGACTAAAATATTAATAGTTTCATATTCTTTTATAACTTCAAACACAGCACTTTTTACTGCATCTTCATCGATTAAATCCGCCGAAATTATGGTGAATTTATTTTTCAAATTATTATTTGCAATAAATGTATCTATCTTTCTTTTATTTTCCTTTAATTTTTCCTCTAAAAGATCTAATGCTACTACATTGCAGCCGTGATTGATAAAGGCTTCACAAATCGCATTTCCGATACCATTTGCTGCACCTGTCACAATTGCTAATTTACCCTCAAATATTGTCGACTGTAAACTGTTAACACTTTTATACACCATACTTCACCACCAATTTTATTATTAAATACATTATATGCTTTGCTATAGGTCATATGTCAACAGAATATTTAAAATATTCAACTTCCTTTGATTTTGGGGGTAATTAATTTGAAAATGGGTATGCACTTTGAGTTAATTTCAAAAATAGCATTTAATTATTAAAACACGGACCATGATTAATTATTGAGTGGGATGAGTGAGACAGATGAGACATCGCAAACGATTCGATTGTGTCGGTAATGGTTCAACGCTCACCTTGCGGAATTCGTCCGCCGATAGCGGAATTCATGCTGATTTATGAAAAGTATATTATACGTATTTTGACATTTCACTTTGATGCTGATCGTGTTTTATGTTCTAACTTTGAATTATGAATTTGACTCCTTTATGTGAAAACCCGAATATTTACTTCTTTTATTTTTTGAAGAAGCCTCCTAGTATTATTACGTCGTACAAAAATAAAAGTACCTCCCCATAGATTTCTCTATAGAAAGGTACTAGTCCATTATTATTTCTTTTGGATTCCAGTAAAGTATATATCTACAAGGACATTTGCTAATTCGAGGGGTTTACTTTTGTTCGTCAAAATCTCATTCAACGTTAATCTTTCTATGGATCCTACCAGACTCTCTGCTACTAATTCCATAGGATAAGTTTCCGAAAAATAACCCAATTTTTGTTCCATTTTTAAGTTTTCCGTAATTTGTTTCACCATACTATTTTTCAATTCTCTAGCCGAATCCGCTTCAAAAAATCCGATCTTTGTTAACAATGGATTCTCCGCAAAAAAAGTGAAAATATTTGTTAAGCTAGAACGTATTTGAAGTTTCAACGAATGCTCTTCTAAGTTTTCCTCTAAAAGGCTGGCCGTTGTTATATTTAGTAACTGCTTTTGAAAAGAACCTATTATTTCAAGAAAAATAGCCTCTTTACTTTCAAAATACAAATAAAAAGTAGGCTGCGTTACCTTTGCTTTATTCACAATATCGCTAATCTTTGTTGCATGATATCCATACTCCGCAAACTGCTCAATCGCTTTCTCTAATAGCAACTGCCTAGTCACTTCTCCATCTGAGTCCACTTTTCTTCCTCTTGGCATTTATCATACACCTCAGCTTAACCACCGATTTCACAACCAGATAGCTCCATTATAAAATACAGAAAGAGTATTGTATATTCCTTCACCAAAACCATCATGTGTTTGTTACAAGTATGTTACTGGTGCCTGGCACCCGTAACACCACTGTAACAATCTTCCCTCCTTTTTCCATTTATGACCCCCACAAAAAATGCTCCGGCACTCGTAAGTGCCAGAGCATTTTCATTTCACCCTATTCATCTTTTCTTTCATCATTTGGTGGAATGTCGTCAAAAGGATACAAATCATCTGTCGATGGAATATTATAGCCTGTATCCAAAACTTCGTCATCTGCTGGATTCGTATCCACCATTTCGATCGTAGGCTTCACTTCATCCACATGTGGAGTAATGCCTCTCAAGCTTCGTTCCACATCTTTATATTTTTTGAAATCTTCCTTTACTGACTCTTTCATCTTCTCTTTTTGCTTCTCAAACTTTCCTTTTGTCACTTCTACTTCTTCCAAGCTTTTTTCCATCTTACTTAAGTAACGTGAGGCATGCTCTCTTCCACCAAGCCCAAATGCTAGTCCAAATGCCAGAGCCACTCCGCCTAGTATTAAGATGAATGCAGAGTTAATAATGGATGCAGCAATTCCTAGTTGATCCAAAGCCATAAAGAATGCAAATGCTATAATTGCATATTTAGCTACATAACGTAAAAAATGAGGTGTTCCTGAAGCATGACTCATTAAACTTCCGACTAATTTCTCTACCATATTCGCTAACCAAAAACCGACAGCTAAAATAATTATTGCCGCAATAACAGAAGGTAGGTATGCAAAAATAGCCGTTGCCAAAACAATCATAAATTCTAGCTCCAATAATTGAAGAGCTTCAACCACAAACAATAAAATAATGACAACTTGCACCACTGTACCTATTAATTTTGCAAAAGATGGAGCACTTCCTGAATTAGTGTTGAAGCCCATTTTCCCGAATATCGAGTCTACTCCCATTTTTTCAAGCAATGAAACAACGAGATGCTTCACCCATCTAGCAGCAATAATTCCCACTAAAACAAGCACAATTGCAACAGCAATTTTAGGTAACATCGATAAAATATCACGTAACATTGCAATAGCTGGGCCCGAAATACCTTGTAAATCTAAAAGCTCAAGTGCGGTAATTGAAACCGGAATCATAATTAACACAAAAGCGATGATTCCCACAACTTTCGAAATACTAGTACCTTCAAAAAGTGTTGAAATTTTCAACCTTTCTGCTAATCGATCAGCTCCAGCAGATTCCAAAAATTTCTCTATTAAATTTCGAACAAGTTTAGCAACAAACCAACCAATTACAAAAACAAGTGCTGCGGAGATTAACTTTGGAACAAAGTTAAAGAAACTAGCAATCATCCCTTCAAATGGTCCACTCAATCCGTTAATACCAAGTGCATTTAATACTGCAGGAATGAATAACAAGAAAATGAGATAATACGCCACATTTGCAGCCGTATCCGTCCACTTAACTTGATTTACCGTTGTAGCATCAACACCAACTTTTCCTACATACTTATTTAAATTCAACTTGGTTCCAGACATAATAATTACTTTCTTTACTAATGTCGCTAATATCCAAGCAAACAATAAAATAAAACCAGCTTTTAAAATATTTAAGAAAGCTCCAGTTAAACCAGAGTACATCGAAACAAAAGGTGTTGCCATCGTATTCAAGTTTAGAATATTAAAAAATAAAACAAACGCAAGTAGTAGTACGATTATAAAAACTACTTTGCTAATAATTTTCTCGACTGTCCACTTAGACTTCGTATTTCCTAATCGTTCATTGACTTGGAATTTCCGCAACAATCTATGCGTCACATTCTCCAGGAATTTTGCAACAAAAAATCCAATTAATAATACTAATAAGGCTAATAATAATTCTGGTAAAAATGACAAAGTCCCTCTCCAGTAATAATAATCTAGCATCTAGTCATCTCCTTTTTATTCAACTACAAAATCGATTCTATTATTCCGTTACCCTTGTAAATTAGTGTTTAAACTTATGAAACTAGGATAAATAATTAGTAACTACAGAAAAAGGAGTGTTGGAGAAATGGACAATATATTCAAGGGAAAGTAGAAGAAGAATTAATGAACGTTAACCCCGAAAAGAAAGAGGAAATCTTATCAAACTTTTCTACCTTTAAATCATATTTAGGAAAAAAGGTAGCTAGAGGAGAAAAGCTTGGCCTTAGTGAAGAGCAATTAGCCAAAACTGCTGAAATGGTAGCTAATTATTTGGCAAAAAATGAAGAACCCCGAAACAGAGAAGAAAACCTATTACAAGCATTATGGAAATCAGGAAACAAAGAGCAACAACATGCACTAGCGCATATGTTAGTAAAAATGGTTAGTGAAAAAACAAGCCCATTCATATAAAAATAAGAACCGCTCCCTCAGTGAAGGAGCGGTTATATTTTGGGAAGTTATCTTCCTATAAGATTCTTTTCTATACTATCAATCGCATATTTAACGCTACCAAATGTATGAAATGAAGTAAAATCTATACCCGCTCGAACAATGACCATCGAAAGATTTGGACGAATACCAGTAAACATCACATGAATTCCAAGTAATTCAAGTACATTATGAATTGCAAAAATATGTTGCGCAATTTCTGTATCAATCATAAGGATTCCAGAAAAGTCTATTATTAAATGATCAATTTCCATATCTGGTATAGTGGGGATGACATAATCCAATAAATGCTGTACACGTTCATAATTTATATCCCCAACTAATGGTAGTATTGCAATTCCCTTTTGTATGGGAACAATAGGCGCGGATAATTTGTTAATTTCTTTCTGCCGTTCAATCATTAACTCATCTCTATAAGTCTCGTAAGCAATCATCGTTTCCGTCATACTTATATCCATTAAATAACAAATTCGATTATTTATTTTAGCTACCTCTTCGGTCGAGAGTCCAAGTTGGACAGATATGTTCGTTATATATTCCAAATACATTAAACGGTTCTTTGCATAAGGTTTTATTATTTTAGAAAACTGTGTAAAAACAGTTGCTTGCTGTTCCCCATTTTTCTTACTCCATTTAATTAATTCATCAGCTGCTGTATCGTTTGTTTCATTGAAAGAATTTGCGAGAAGCTCCAAAAATTCTACATTATTTTTCAGAGATTGCTCAAGCATTTCATTCGTGACTTGATAATTAACATGAACAAGTGCCAAATCCATCATTTCCTGGACAATCTTCTCTGCATGTTCAATTAAATATTGTCCTACTTTTATTATTCTATCCATTTTTCTACCCCCTAGATAGATTCCACTGCTTTCGCTAAATCTTTCTTAGTAATTTTCCAATGAGATGCATTCCAAACTGATTCCCCATTTGCTATTAAAAATGCTTGAGGTGATTCATGTCGTATCGCTAAATCATTTCCAATTTCATTGGACACTGGCCGGCTTTCAATAACTTTCACTAAATAAGTTTTGATAGGCGAATCAAAAGAAGTGAACTCCCCAAATGCATGCGCACTAACTGGGCAAGTCGTACTATGCTTCAACAACAAAACTGGCTGTTTCTTCGACTGCTCCAAAATATCTTTCCATTGACTAACAGATGTAACCTCTTCATATGCCATCATCGTAAACACCCTTTCATAATTAATAATTTAAATCTATATACCCTATTATACCGCATTTATATCCATCTTTTGATTATTACAATTATATTACAGGTGCCTGGTCTATTACAGGTGCCTGGTCTATTACAGGTGCCTGGTCTATTACAGGTGCCTGGTCTATTACAGGTGCCTGGTCTATTACAGGTGCCTGGTCTATTACAGGTGCCTGGCACCCGTAATGTATTTGTAATAAAAACCCTCACAAGCCAGGTGACTTATGAGGGTTGAGCTCTTTTTTTTGCTTTTCGTTCGTCATTTTCTATTTTAGCGGAGACTACCCCAATCGCTATTCCTAGAAGGGCACCTGCTCCCACTTCGACCGGTTGATGGCCAAGTAATTCGTCCAATTCCTCTTCACTCTTAACGTATTCAAAGCTTGGAAATTCACCGGATAATTTAGTTATTTTGTCTTCTATATCATTCACAAGATGAGCAATTTCACCCGTATGCCTTCTAATCCCTTGCGCATCATACATCACGATTGCACCGAACACAACCGCAAGTGCCGTTTCTGTGTGACCCGCTCCTTTATTTGCAGCTACATAGGAGGCAAGTGCCGCAACTCCTGCTGAATGTGAGCTGGGCATCCCACCCGTAGAGAGTGCTTGTTTTACATCCCATTTCCCGGTTAACTTTTTATGCGTTAGTATTTTTAGACCTTGAGCGATCCCTATTGCGGATAAGGCGGTTACGATTCCTCTGTTCATCTTCTTCATTTGCCAACCTCCAGTACACAAAAAGTTATGTATTTTCTCCTATACGATGCCCTTTTGGAGGAAGATTTAATCGAAAACTTCGAAAAGAATTTAATAACTCTCGTTTAATAAAACCGGAGCGAAAATATAATCACCTCTTATGACTGGCTTCCCAATTTCAACTGGAACTCTCTCTTTAAAAATAGGACCATCCACAACGATCGTATGAAACTCTCCACTTTCCCCACACGAATCAATACCTGCCGCTTCGAGTTCCGCAATCAACTCTCTAGTAAAACGTTCACCCACATACTTTGCAGGCATCATCTTCGTATTCACGACAACAATCCAAGCCTCAAAACCTGCATCCAATAACTCTTCCACAATAGCAACGCGAGGCTTCTGCCACAGAGGATGAACTGAGACAATATCCGATTTTGTGCAAGTCGTCTTGACCCATTCCAAATGATCCTCTATATCAATATCCCCAAATACTCCATGCGAAATTCCTTCTGCCCGACATTCGTTCATCGCTTCTATAAATCGAACCTCATATGTATTCCAACTCGCCTCTTTTATTAATAATGGCACACCAAGACGCTCCGCTTGTGCTTCCACAACCTCTAAAGGAAGTGCATGCGATTTGGAAACCTCTCCATCTGCTTCAAACATCGTTAACAACTTTTTCGGAACCATTCCCATTTTCAATGCACGATAATAAGCCAACGCGGAATCTTTCCCACCACTCCAGGAAGAAACGAAAGAAATATTTCTATCCAACTTTGCCCCACTCCTTTTATCTTTTGGCTGTCCTTGAATAAACCCCTCACTTACAACGTATAATTTATTACTTATTTCAACATAATAACATAGTTGTAATATCTTCTTACCATGGAAAGAGGTACAAATCTATGCATACTAAATTTGTATTTAATTCAAGTAAAACAGTATACAAAGCAGCGACATTTTTATTCGTATTAGCCATCCTTGACTCCTTCTTCACCGATTTTGGCATCCGAAACGACCACATCACAGAAGCAAACCCACTTATGCATTTCGTATACGAAACAAGCATCCCCGGTTTTTACATACTAAAAATCTGTCTTCCCCTACTCTTAATATATTTCTTGACAAAACTGCAACCCAACAAGTACATACCAATACTACTTATTATCGCCATTATCCTATATACATTCGTCCTTTTCCAGCATCTCTTTTGGATTTCACTACTAACCTAAATATGACAAAACTATTACGGGTGCCAGGCACCCGTAATAATTTTGTCATAAACAAACTTTGGATGTTTTTTTACGATTTTCGCTCCTCTTGCTCCCACCGTTTCAATGAAGGAAAAGGATCGTATGCCCATTCGATTCGCCCGTTAAATTTGTACATACCATAGTGTAAGTGAGGAGGAAATTTTCCTGCAGTTCCTTTTTTTCCATAACCTGAGCTTCCTACGTATCCAATAATAGCCCCAGGTTCCAAAATATCACCTTCCTTAATGCCTTTTTGATAACTGGATAAGTGGGCATAATAATGATAGGTGTTATGAATGTCTCGTATCCCAATTCTCCAACCACCGTAGTCGTTCCAACCCATCGTTTCAACAATGCCATAAGCGGTTGACTTCACTGGGACACCATAAGAGGCAAACAAATCTGTCCCTTCGTGTATCCTTCGCCCTCCCCAGCCTCGACTGTCACCCCATGTGCTCTTATAACTAAAATTATGGTGAATATCTAAAGGAAAAGCGTGCTTATCTAAATTGGTCGTTTCAAATTTCTTGTAGATTTTAGCAATTATGATAATCTGGTCAACAGCTTGATCGCGCTGGTAGTACTCCTTTAATGCCTTTTTGAAATCTTTTTCAGAAGAGCCGAATTCACTTAAATACGCTGACATTGTAGTAATGACATCATCATCATTTTTGCGATCAGCAAATCCGTCTTTATTTCCATCTGCACCATTTCCTTCAAAAAAATGGATGGAAATTAAATTGGTATCATCCTTTTGAGGATTCAGTAAGCCCGTCCAATAATCATCCGAAAATTGGATGGCAACAACACCTTCCCTCGTTGGAATGTCCTTTCGAACTTGTTGAATATTACGTTCGTATTGATCGACTGCAGCCAAGTAATACCATGGCAACGAAATACTTGAGTATTTTATATAATAATCCATTCGCTTTTCTAAAACCTGTTCTCTCGGAAGTACCTCGGCGGCGGAATCATCGGAGCAAACAAGTAAGAAAAATGCACTAATGGAGCAGATGAGTGTAATCAAACGCCGCATTCAAATTGCCTCCTTTTTGCATACTTAAAGTAGCTTTCCCACTTAAATTTGTTTCATGAATAATTTTTTTTTATTCATGACCTTTAATTTCATACAAAAAATGGCTGTTCGAAACTAAATTAAACGCACAAAAAACCATTAAAAAAACGACTGACATTAAACAGTCGTTTCTATTGAAAAATATCCAATTGTAATTATTTTGAGCAAGCATCAATAAACGCTGTAAAAATAGAAGCGGATATCGAATCATTTTTTAAAACTAAATATTCTGGATGCCATTGCAACCCCATAACAAACCGATGATTCTTACTCTCGATTGCCTCTACTATTCCATCACTGGACACTGCACTTACTGCAAAGCCATTCGGTACTCCTCGATTGGCCTGATGATGATAGCTATTTATCTTGAACTGCTCCGCACGCACAATTCCATGTAAAAGAGAGCCCTTCATTACTTGCACAAAATGGGAGCCATGCCAACGTGGAGCTTGTTGGTTATGCTGCAAAAGTTTAGACTCGATTTGCGAATAAATATCTTGATACATATCGCCGCCAACAGCAATATTCAGAATTTGAGCACCACGACATAATCCTAAAATCGGTTTATTCAGCTCCAACATCTTTTGAATCATTGCAATTTCAAACGCATCTCGTTCAGGGGTGATATCCCCTAGACCTTGCAACGGCTCTTCTCCAAATAAAGTTGGATCAATATCCCCGCCACCCGTTAAAAGCAATCCATCAATCATCTCAGCAATTGTATCAATTCCCGCGTACACCATATTTGGGAGCACAAGCGGAACACCCCCAAACTTCGCAATTGCATGCATATTCTCCGTTGGAACCGTCAGAACATCCCCTTTTAAGCTCGAAGAAACACCAATAATCGGTCGCAAACAAATCCCCCTATCCCATCTCAATTATTACAGTTAAATTACAAATATATTACTGGTGCCAGGCACCTGTAACATTCCTGGCACCCGTAACATTTAAACGTTTCGTTCTTTCCATAATTCCATTGGGTTTGGCATATCTTCTTCAATTTCCATATGGCACATGTCAAACTTTCGCGCGTCGGTTGGTTTTTGCAATTCTTCGTAAATCACGGCAGACTTTCCGAGACCTACTGCTTTAGCATCCTCTAGTGTTGCGCAATAATAAGCTTTTTCGATTCCAGCAAACATCATGGCACTGTAACACATTGCACAAGGCGCACCGCTCGCATACATCGTAAAACCGGATAAATCATTTGTTTTTAACTGTTCCTGCGCTCGGCGTATTGCCAACAATTCGGCATGTCCGCTTATGTCATGCTTCAAATGCAGCTCGTTAATGCCTTCTGAAACCACTTCTCCGCCTTTCACAAGCACTGCTCCAAATGGCTGTCCTCCATTTTGCACATTTCCAACCGCTAATTCTACCGCTCTTTTCATAAACTTATCCATCATCTGCTTCCCCCTCTTTGAAAATATTTTAGCATATTCGGGTAAATGATTGGTATCTAATAGAACAAGTAGGAACATATTCAAAATATGGAGTGCTGAGAACAATTAGACCTCAATAACCTAAACCTTTGACTTGGAATCAAATAAAAAATAACAATAATTCATGAGACTCCGAATCATTTATCCATAAAATAGCAATTCGAGACCAATTAGGATAAACTCGCAACCAATTTCCTCGAACTCAAGACCAAATCACCCAGAGCCACAACCAATAACACTGAACCCGAGACCAAATCCCAAAGTGCATTTCCACCCCAAATAAAAAAAGCCAAGAACCACATGGATTCATAAAGATCCAATTAGTTCTTAGCCATCTCTTCTTACTTATTCTGCATTACGCATTTCATCTAACACACGGTTTACACGTTTTTCTAACATTTTCATGCCGCTTCCACCAGCTTGAAAATGACGAAGTTGGCCGTCTTTATCGAAAACGTAATAAGCTGGGACGTATTGATTTTCGAATACATCTGTGAGCTTCAATTCGCTATCAACAAAGATTGGTTGTGTAATATCATGTTCGGTCGCTACCTTTTTAATTTCCTCAAGATCTACATCTTTTTCGGAACGTGGCATATGAACAGCAATAACATTTAATTCGTCTATATATTGATCACGGAATTCATTCACATTTGGCATCGCTTCTTTACAAAGTCCACAACTGATCGACCAAAAGTGAATTAGTGTTGGCTTTTCTCCGACAAGCTCACTAGTTGTAACTTCACCATTCAACCATGCAGTAGATCCAGTCAATTCTGGCATTGGTGTACGTAATTTCATTTGAAAATCCTCCTTTTCTCTATGTAAAAAGTTCCCCATGAACGAGTAAATCCATGGAGAACTATTTTAAATTCACTTAGTTGCTCTTGTAAATTAAAGAGTTTTTTGACCTGGGCGCCAGTTTGCTGGACAAAGACCACCAGTTTGAAGCGCTTGAAGTACGCGAAGTGTTTCATCAACATCACGACCGATGTTATTGTGGAATACTGTTTGGTATTGCATTTCACCTTCAGGATTGATGATGAATAGACCGCGAAGTGCAATTCCTTCTTCCTCGATTAACACACCATATTCGCGTGCAACTGCGTGATTTGTATCTGCAGCTAATGGATATTTTAATTCACCCAAACCATTGTCTTGACGAGCAGTGTTAATCCAAGCTAAATGCGTATGAATTGTATCAGTAGATACCCCAATAACTTCCGCATCTAAATCTTCAAATTCATCATAACGGTCAGACATAGCTGTGATTTCAGTTGGACAAACAAAAGTAAAATCCATTGGATAAAAGAATAATACTGTCCATTTATCTTCATTCATAATAGCTTCTAAATTTACTTTACCAAAAGACTTGTCCGCTAAAACTGCATCCATCGTAAATCGTGGTGCTTGTTTTCCTACCATACGTTCTGCCATGTAAAAACCCTCCAAGGTGATAATTAATATTATTTACTCACAATTTAAAGGATAGCAAAATCTCCCTTACAAATCAATTTATCCTCCTCGAATTTTGTCGGATAAAGCGATTATTTGTTAGTATGTTGACTTGCTATGCAGTAGAAAAACATAACATTATATGCACATACGTATGTAAAAGAAAATGCTTCTAGCGCAAAATCTAATTTGCTCCAGCTTTCAATAAAATCTTTTCTATCTCCTTAAAACCTCTTTTCCTTGCATGTTGTAAAGGAGTGACCTTATCGTGATCAGGAAGATTTACATCTGCTCCGTGGTTTATTAACAACTGTACAATTTGTTGTTGCTTTTCGTTCCCATCATTCAAGATAATTGCTTCCAATAAAGCAGTCCACCCTAGATTGTTTACATGATTTACGTTAATTGCAGTATTTGTAAGGAGTTCTTTAACGACCTCAACATAACCATGTTCCGAAGCGGGAATCAACGCAACTCCTCCGTAACGATTCGTAATTGTTGGGTCTGCTCCTGCTACGATTGTTAGTTGTAAAATCTCCAAGTAACCTTCCGCACCTGCATAAAGAAACGGATTATTTTTCATTTGATCTCTAACATTCACATCCGCACCAGCGTCAATTAGTACCTTTGCAATTTCAACATCGTTCTCGTAAGTAGCGATCATCAATGCAGTTCTACCTTTTGCATCCTGCCCATTGATTGGAACCCCTTCCTTAATTAACTGCCGTACAATATGTATATCCCCTTGTTGCACCCCTATTAATAATTGCTCTTTCATCAGCTCATCATCCTTTCTATTTGTAATAAGTCCTATTTTCTCATCTCCCTCACATCCTTGAAGAAAGAGAAAACACCCGATCACTATCCATATTTTTTTAAACATTAATAAAAAACACCCTTTTAAGAAATGCTAATTTCATTAAAAATATCATACCTCCCTTTATTTATAGAAACAACAGAAGAGCTTTTTGGGAAAAAAGAAGACATACTCCTCAACAGAAAATAGCGGCTGAAGATACAATTCCAGCCTCATATCCTTCTTTATCGAATAATGCCTCCTATAAATTCATACACTAGTAAATCGGCATAAAATTGGGAGAGATAAATGATGGGGAATGTTACAAGTGCCTGGCACCTGTAACATCACTGTAACATAATAATAGCCGTCCCATCATACATCGATAGGGCGGATATTTTCTATTCTTAATGACAACTTAAGCTATTTGAACCTTCTTTAAAGCCTCTTCAATTAATATCGGCAAATATTCACCTAAATCTCTAAATTCGTAACCTAAACTTATCGCCTTCTCGTTACTAATCAGCCAAGTCTGAGCAATATTATAAGGAGAAACATTGTTTTCATTCGGTACCGAAGAGATAATTGCAGTAGTTGTCGTTTTGTCTTCAATGATACTTATCAATTCACTTAATTTCACTTTGCCATTAGAAGTAGCATTAATTGGTCCAGTGAAATCTGAAAGACCAACCCACGCAAGAAACTGGCCCGCTTCTTCCTCCGAAATGAAATCCATACAAGCATCTGGATTTATGAGATGTATCTCCTCTTGATTTGCTATTTTCTCAATATGGAAATTAAGTCGATCGGTGTAATCGTTCAAACCTATAACGATTGGGAATCTTACAGCCACAACTGGAAATGGTGCTTTTTGAAAAAATACAGCTTCCGCTTGGCGTTTTCCTTCATTATATGAGAAGTCCTCTTTTGGTCCTTCAATGATTTTATATTCTGTTGGAATAAAATCATCTTCCACATATCCTACTTCTCCATTCCCTTCGTCGTACACGGACTTAGAAGAAGTAAAAACATATTTATTCGTCTTGTCCTTAAACACTTCAATTGCATTCATTGCTTCCTGGGAAGAATAACAAATTTGGTCAAAAATAATATCCCATTTTTCATTTATAAAGAGATCCTTACTTTCCACTAAATTCAAACGATCGCATATGATTCTATTTACTCTAGTAGAAAATGGATCCGACGAGTTTCCTCTGGTGGCAATCGTTACCTCAAACCCTTTATCCAATAAAGCTTCCACTAGATGAACACCAAAAAATTTAGTTCCCCCTAATACTAATGCTTTTCTCATTTTTTCATCCCCCTTTTCATAATCATAAAAGATACCAGCATAATTCGCTAACTTTTGTTACAAGATTGTTACAGGTGCCTGGCACCTGTAATATACCTGTAACAAAAACCGCTCCAAGCCAAGATGAACATGGTTAGGAGCGGTTTCAACTAGAAAACTATTACTTTGTTTTTAGTAGTACAACGTTTGAATCTTGTACGATATATTCTAGGTCACTTACTTGGTACATGCCCGGAACATAGCGATACACTCTGTATTGTTCACCTTTTTTCAAGACTCTTGGTAGTTTCGTTGTTTTGTCAATTGATTGCCAAATGACTGTGTCTTTTAAGATAGTAACTTTACCGATTTGACCTGGATTTAGCTCTAAGCCTTTCCAAATTTGTTTTGGACGTTTGTTCGCCGGTAATTGGTTTTTAGCAATCATATCTTTAGATGGTGTTTCGTAAGAAATGGCTGCTGTTCGTTCTAACCAGATGTCTCCACCCAGTCCAAGCATAGGAGAAATGGTTTGTTTAACAGGTAAACTTTGTCCTTTTACTGCTTCTCCAACTTTTTTCAAGCGGTTATTTTCCAGAACATACACAGGAGTTGTTTTGTTCACTTGAAGACAGCTAGTTTTAGTAATCTCGTCGCATAAATTCGGTTGAACTGGGGGTGTTGGCGTTGTTGTTGGAGGTGTATATCCTCCACCGCTACCAGGACCTGGATCTACTGCAGGTTCTGTAACTGTTATATTTACCGTCACTTCATTTCCACCGTAAGAAATTGTAACTTTCGTTGAGCCTTTTGCTTTAGCTGTTATTAAGCCGTTCGTAACAGATGCAACGGTATCATCTTCCACTACATACGTAGCTTTATTTGTTACATCTTCTTCTTTCATTTTACTTTGTTTTGGAGTTGTTACTGCTTTAACTTTCATTTGGCTTGTCGTTCCTTTTTTTAGAGAATAGTCCAGTTTGTCTGTAGAAAGTGTAACTTCTGATTCCGAGACACCAAAAGCTTTTATAACAGTTTGATCTATGCGATTCCCTAAATCATCCCATGCGCTCGCACGAAGAGAGACAAAGGTTCCACTCTTACTAGCGTTGCTAATGTTGGCTGTCCAACCGTCCCCTTCTTGGATCAACTGTACCTCTTCCCACGTCTTGCCTTCGTTAAACGAAACTTCCAGTGCAGCACCTTCAATTTTTCCATTTCCAGATGCATAGTCTATTTGTGACGCACTCAGTCCTAGCTTAATCGTGTCACCTGCAACTGCATTCCCCTTCATGTCCGTATCCACTTTGTAATCAAGTGAAATCATCGGAAGAATTGTTTCAAATTCTTCTTGCATTTCAGTCCAAATCGTCCACTCTGTATGTGTGCTAACTGATGTCGTCCATCGCTTTGGATCACGAACTGCATCATTCACCAAACGAAATTTAGTGTTTTCCACCGGAGCATCCCACAATACAATAATCTGATCTCTTGCCGTCTCAAGTAATTCAGACCCTTGGTAAAGTTTCAGTGTCTGCTCTCCAGTATCAGAAGAATGCCAACCCGTGTTTCCATCGCCAGAATCAGCCCAGGAAGGAACATTGAAAATCAGGTCATTTTCGAAACGTACTGGCAACCAGAAACCATCACCGAAGCGAGGTCGTACAACTGGCGCAAACCATTTCTCATGCAAGCGCTGACCCTGCTGATAAATTATCGCTGGTTGCCGCACTTCCCATTCGTCAACCACTCGGGCCTGATGGTACCAAATAGTTTCTTCTGGAGCTGACACCCACTCTGCGCGAACAGATGGGAGTGACAGTTGATAATTGAAACCTACTCCACTTTCGCTATATGATGGAATATCCCAGCGGAATTCAGCTCCCTGCGCCGAACGATCCGAGTAGTATTGTGCATTGATTTTCACTAGCTCATTCGCTGTAGGAGAATAGCTTAAATCCTCTGGAATGGCGTTATGATGGTTATCGATTAGATCATATACGTATGGTGTGTTCGGTGTCCCTTCAACGTTTAAAATTAAATTTCCATTTTTGGCAAGTTCGATAAGCTCTATCCCTTCTGTTCCACTAACAGAAGCGACAGCTATAGGATTACTTTCCAAAAAGTCTTCTATTCCAACCCATTCTATAAACTCTGTAGGTTTATCGTTCACTACAATTAATAGTTTTGCACCTGCTGCATATGCTGCTGCAGCGCGTTCAGAACCATTGATCACATTACTGCGTTCTACCAACACGGCCTTATCTTTCACATCTAGTTTTTTATAATCTTCCGGAGTCCCTTGTCCTGCGTAAACAGCAGCCAACTGATGCTTTCCTTCTAACGGCTCACTTCCTGGCAGAGTTAGAGTATCTAGCTCCAGTTCATCGACGTTAATGGACAATACCGGCTTGATCAGGCGCCAGCGTGTGTTCAAATGAAATTCACCAGTTTTAACGGTTTCTGTTGGTTCCGCATACATTTTATCTATCGATTCTGGTAGCAAATACCTTCCAGTTATAGTCTTTGATTCACTGAAACTGCGATAATATTCCAGTTTCCTAAACTTCGCTTCAGTCTTTTCCGGAACGTTCGCTGTAATTTCTACTGCATTCCGTGCATCAAGTTCGACAATTTCTGGACCATCAAGAATAACTTCAGGGTTACCTAGCATTGCAACTCCTGCGTGATCCGTGTTTGCATCAACGTCCATCAATGTCATGATTGAATAAGTTCCCGGTGGAAGTCGTAATTCCGTTGTCCCTTGCACATTTAAGAATCCAGGGTTGTTATTCGGGCCAACTATTGAAACCATAGTTGATGCGGGAGATCCATCACGATTGGTTGCATTAATTGTTAGAGGAAACCTCTCCTCTTCTTTACCCATGACCATTGCCGTATGAGCAACTATTTGTCCGTCCACCATGGCAGTAAGTTGGCCTTGATATCGACTTCCTTCAGCAGCTTCTTTCGGGTCAACTGCTACTGTAACTTCAGCACTTCCATTTGCAGGTACGGTAACTTGATTTGTCGATAAATTTAATAGGCTATCTTGCGCTGCTATGCCTAAATTATCTGTAAAGGTTGCTGAGAGATCCAATACTACAGAATCATCACTTTCGTTCGTGTATGTGACGGTCTTCTCAACAAGAACGTCCTCATCATGCGGCCATTGGAAGAAACCAAAGTCCAAGGAACCTTTCGCATATATCGTACTGGATATGGCAGCTGCAACATCTAGACGACCCGTTCCACCCTCATACGGTTTAATATAATCAAGCATCTTAGTCGTACTCATTAGGGCACTTTTCAGTTGATCTCCTTTCCAATCTGGATACCGCTGTGCAAGAATCGCCGCTGCTCCAGCTACATGAGGTGTTGCCATGGAAGTACCGCTAAGACTAAGATATAAACCGTCCCCTTGACTTGCATATTGAGAACGGGCCGCTATAATATCTGAGCCGGGAGCAACAAGATCAGGTTTTAATCCTGCATCCATAAAACGTGGTCCCTTAGTAGAAAACCAAGAAAGTTCATCAGACTTGTCAACAGAACCTACTGTTAGTGCCGCATCTGCAGCTCCAGGTGAACCAATGCCTTCCATACCTGAGTTTCCAGCGGCGATAACAAACAATGCACCGGTCTCTTTACTCAGATTATTTACAGCCTGAGACAACGGGTCTGTTCCATCACTTGGCTGTGGGTCACCTAAACTCATATTAACCACCTTCGCATTTTCTGCAGCCCACTCCATCCCATCGATTATCCAGGAATCTTGACCATAACCAGATGAACTAAGAACTTTCCCTACAATTAGGTGTGCCCCTGGAGCCACCCCTTTATTAAGTCCATTAGAAGCAGCACCTGTTCCAAGTACAGTGGATGCCACATGTGTACCATGCCCATGATAGTCGCGTGCATCTTCTTCTGGAACGAAGCTCTCTATCTTGTCGATTTGATTAACTAGATCAAGATGCTCTGAATCAATGCCGGTATCGAGAACAGCTACCGTTATACCCTCTCCATCAAAACCTGATTCCCATGCCTCTGGTGCACCAACTTGTGGTACACTTTCTGCGAGGTTCACCTCAACACGACCATCCAACCAAACTTTTTTAATACCGCCAGTCATTCGGGTATCTGCAGCTACCTTCTCCGTAATGTCCTCCCAGAATGCTCTAGTCTGTTCTTTTTCTGTAGATACTGCAACTCCGTCAATACTTTCCAAAACATGCGTCCGTTCAGAACCAGCAAGAGTAGTAGGTAGAGCTGACTCGAAACGAGCATTTGTTGGAGCATACTGTACGATCACTGGTAAGGTGGATTGATTTTCATCATCGTAACCGTACTCAATGAGCGAAGTAATATTGAACAAGTCTTTATCCAAAAAATCTGAAGCTACATAGGACATCGCCTCATCAGGAATAACATACGTATCCTTGCCAAGCGTCAGAATACTTGTTCCACCACCAGCATAATCCGCAGGTTCGACACTAATAACGCTCTTTCCACCTTCAATATATGTCACAGTTACAACATCGCCTGTAATCAGCGTAATGACATGTTTTCCTGAACTATTCTTCGAGCTTTCGCTAATATATTTTGTATCTATTACATCGAATGCTTTTTGATTGTCCAAAAATGGATCGTTTGCAAAAGCTTGAAGAGTAGGAAAGGTTAACATTGCAGTTGCCATCAATGTGGCTATTAACTTCTTAAATTTATAATTTCCCATCAATTATTCTCCTATTCAATTTTAATATGAATATAAGTACATGATTATTACTAATCTAGGCACAGACTTTTGAGAGCAGGCCTTGTTGTAAAAAAATTAGGATCTGATTAAGGATACTTATATAAAAATAGAATTGACTTAATTGACTTCACCTCCTTGAAATTTGGTTTAGCTACTTTTTAAATTATAGAGGATTAGCCTGAAGAAAAATATGGAGGAACAAATCATGCATATACACTCCCACATCGCTTAATAGCTAACCAAAAAATGAATATTCATAAATAATAATCTATTATTTATGATAATCTTAGATTAGCTTTCTCTCTCTTTACTGACAATTGGGGTTTTATCATGATCACAAGTCCAATCATTCTAGTAGAAATTTGTAAAAAAACAGAATAAAAAATCATTTTTTGTAGAAATTATTAGAACATTCAAGCAAATCTAAACTTAGAGTTGGGGTCACCGTTTGTCATGTAAGATAAGTGAATTCTATTGCGGAAAATGCCAAGGAGCTGGTTATTATTATTCAAGGAAAAATCATTAAATTTCACCGAGAATTTCAAGGCTTAAGCCAATCGGATTTAGGAAAAGGCATTTGTTCTAAAACGCATATAAGCAAAATTGAGCGAGGTATTACAGAAGTATCAAAGGATACAATAGAGGTATTAGCTAAGAGGCTTTGTATAGACATGCAGGCAGAAATTGAAACCTACTTGAGCATAGAATGGCTATTAAAAGAATGGCATGATTCTATTATCCTAAAACTAAACTCTAAAGCTGAAAGAATAAAGAAGGAATTGGAGGGCATTGTTCTATTGCAGATACCTGATTTCTATCGATCTAATACATTAATACTTACCAGGTATTATTTATTAATTGGGGAAGGTACACTTGCTGAGGCACTCATCAACGAAATGGATAGTTGGCAAGACCTTACGCCGTATGATAAAAACATGCTATTACATATTAAAGGAGAATTTTTCATCAATTATCACCAGGAACATTATAAAGCAATTTCATATTTAAAATTAATAGATATTACCTATTACAACAATCCTGAATATTATTACCATTTAGCTGTTGCCTATCATTGCATGGATTCTCGTGTTTTAACCTATTATTACGCTAATAAAGCACTAACTTTTTTTACAAAAACACACAGTTTTACTCGAATAATTGAAACAGAAATGTTAATGCTGATTCAAGTTGAACAAGAGGAACATTTTGACCCAAAAGATTCAGGGTACCCTAGATTAATTGAGATGGCGGACAATTATGGGTTAACCGATCAAAAAGCCAAGCTACTTTACAATTATGCCTACCATCAATTTCGCAACGGCTCCTATGAAAAAGCTTTAGAGTATTATAGACAGTCCTTGGAAATACGAAAACCAACTAATTCACAATATTTAATGTCTCTGGAGGGGTATTTAAATACCTCCACAAAACTAGGGTTTGAATCTGACACGGAACTGCTACGCTTAGCCAAAAAGGGTTTGTCTCTAGCGAATAACTTAAACGAGCCAATGCTAAAACACTTTTTTCATTTGCATATATTGAAGATTCAAAATCATAGAGAACAATATTTTCACTATCTAGAAACAATAGTTTACCCTATTTTCAAGAATATGGGCTATGGAATTGCAGCTGAGGCTTATGAGATAAAATTATTTGATTATTATATGGAAAAAGGAGAAATGGAATTAGCAAATAAATACGCAATACCTATTCTGGAAAAGTATCGAAAAAACAACGAACTTGTTTAAATTGGTGACAGTCACTCACTCAATTTAGACGAAATTATAAAAAACCTCTTAAATCTCGAAAGATTTAAGAGGTTTTTTTCATGCTACGCAATTGTCAGAATTGTGTGGGTGCACCATTACTTTAATTTCACGTTGGAATCTTGTACGATATACTGTTGATCACTAATTTGGTACATGCCCGGAACATAGCGATACACTCTATATTGCTCACCTTTTTTCAAGACTCTTGGTAGTTTCGTTGTTTTATCAATCGATTGCCAAATGACTGTGTCTTTTAAGATAGTAACTTTACCGATTTGACCTGGATTTAGCTCTAGGCCTTTCCAAATTTGTTTTGGACGTTTGTTCTCCGGTAATTGGTTTTTGGCAATCATATCTTTAGATGGTGTTTCGTAAGAAATGGCTGCTGTTCGTTCTAACCAGATGTCTCCACCTAGTCCAAGCATAGGAGAAATGGCTTGTTTAACAGGTAGATTTTGTCCTTTTACAGCTTCTCCTACTTTTTTCAAGCGGTTATTTTCTAAAACATACAATGGAGTTGTTTTGTTCACTTGAAGACAGTTTTTAGCACTCTCTCCGCATGAATTTTGTGCAAAATACTTAGCTGCACCCTCCATATACAAGATTGTAAATGTAGAGAATTTGGTAACGTTAAATTTTAAACCTTGTGCATTTTTGCTAAACTCTACTAACTTTCCTTGTACAACTTCTTTTGTTCCATCGCTATGTTCGATGAAAATAGCTAAGTTATCCAATTGTTCTTTTGTTGCATTTGTAGGAATTGGTAATGTTAAGTCAACCGAACGATTTTGCATATTTGTTTCGATTACCATCGGACGTCCTATCACATTTACTTTTTTATTCCCTACGATTTGGTTTACTACCGTTTCTTTTTTAGCTCTTTCTTCGACCGCATTTTTCTTCGCTTCCTCTTTCATCGGAACGACTCGGAAGTTTAGATCTTTTCCGAAATCTTGCATCGAAGTTTGCGGAATATAAAGATGTGCATTTGCAGTGAAAATTTCTAGATTTGCTTTGCCATTTGCAAATTCATCTACCGCATCTTTAGGGATCGCTACACTAACTTCATTTACTTTGTCTTCTTTGTCAGAAATTATGATTCTTGCTGTATCTTGATTTTGTTCTTTAAGCTTTTTAATCGAATCTTTTACATCTTTTGCAACTAGAGTTACTACATCTTTTACCGTTCCATCTAATTCTGTAGTGCGCTTAACTGACGTATTGGTAATAGTTGTTCCAGCTTCTTCTTTGATGTCTTCCACTTTTGGTTGTGATGGGTAATATGATCCGCCACCACCACCTGGATTTACTACAGGATCTGTCACTTTTACTTTTACTACTCCAACTTCATTTTCGTTGTAAGTAATTGTAATGGTAGTTTCACCTTTTGCTTTTGCTGTAACTTTACCATTTGTAACTGAAACGATGCTCTTATTAGCTACTACATACTTCGCATCCAATGTTACGTTTTTCACAGTTGAGTTTCCATTTTCTGGAGTTGTTACTTCCGTAACTGTAAGTTGATCAGTTGTCCCAGTTGTTAAAGAAAGGTCAGTTTTATCTACATGTAATGTAATTACATCCTCAACTTCTGTTACTTCTTCTGTTACATCAACTGGAACTGTTTTTATTATTTGGTCATTGTATAAAACTTCGATTGAAGTTTTACCAACACCAATTGCTGTTACAACTCCACCTACTACTGTGACGATTTCTTTATTTCCAGAGATGAATGTTGCCTCACTCGTAACATCCTCGCTAGTAGTTGAACCATCATCTTGTTTAACAGTCTCTGTAACTACTAATTTATCCGTATCACCTTTAGTCAATGCAAGTTTTACTTTATTTACTTTAAATGTTACATCCAATTTAGAAATTGTGAATGTATCGGATGATACTCTATGTCCAGCCAAATCTTCCACTTCAAATACGTAATCATTCGTACCGTTTATTAGTGGTATTTCAACTTCTATTTCTTTATTATATCCATCCATTTTATAAGGCTCTGATAGTTCATGTGAGAATACTTCACTTCCATTTAAGTAAATGCGAACTTCATCAAAGTTATCCCCTACCGTCACAGTCGCTTTTGGATTCTCTTCATTCAAAGATACTTCTTGACCATCTGTTACTCCACTAACAGTAATTGTTGGTGCTTGAGTATCGACAAATATCTTACGAGTAATTTGCATTTCATTTCCAAATTCATCAATTGCAGCTACTCTGATATCTTTCACACCATCTGATAATGTCAAAGTATGAGAGAAGTTCACTCCATCAAATTCTGCCTCTTCATCGTTAACTTTAACAGAAACTATATTGGAAGCGTCATCCACTGTTCCATATACTTTTACTTCACTTGTATTGTAAATATCATGGAAATCCGGACTTTCGATAAAAATTACAGGATGATCAGATTCAGTAGGAATACTTACTAAATAATCCGAGAAGTTGCCTGCAGCATCCCAAACTTTTACAAGGATAAGATCTTTGCTTGTCAATGAAGAATCAAGTAAAAATTCATTATCTTTTGCAGATAATTCTTCCGATACTTCTTTCCCGTTAACAAGTACTTGCCAATAATCAGCCCCAGTACCGTCTACATTATCCTTAAAATCAGAAACTAGAACTGCATTTGTTTTATTATCCAAAGTAACTTTAGCTGTTGGTGCAATAGTATCTACTTTTACTGGGAATTTGATAGATTGCCATTTGGCACCCTCAAAATCAATTACAGCACTTAATTGAATGAAATAATCTCCATCGGCTGCAAGTTTGTTATTGATTTTTCCATCCCAACCGTAATTAGTGTTGTATCTGTAAGAACTTTTTAAAATATAATTTTTCGTTAAATCTTTTGCAGTACGTATTGTACGAACCACTTTTCCTTTACTATCCAGTACTGCTACTTTTAACTCTTTCGCATTACGGAATAATGAGAATACTGGAATCGCTTTATCACGAATTTCATCACCGTTTGGAGAGAATCCAAAACGAGTTGTGTCGAAATTACCTCCACCATCAATAAAGTTTCCTTGCTCATCTGCCAAAGCAGTCATTCCCCAATATGACATGTCATCCCAAGCAAAGTAATCAAAGATCGGTGCTTCATCCCATTTGCCGTTGTATCCGAAGAATGGAACTGTTAGTGGAACGTTTCCAGTAATAGCTTCATTCGAATCAGTCAATGTAACAAAACCGTCAACGAAGAAACCGTTTGTAAGATAATCTTTTAGTTCTTCAAGGTCTTTAATATCAATTTTCACTTCAAATGTTTTAGTACCATTTGCTGGAAGTACTAATTTATCTAATGTGTCAATTGATACATCATCTGTTACAACAAAAGAACCGAGTAGATTTGGTGCTGTTACTAATACACCAGCATCTGCAAATGCATCTGTCTGCACAGCAACATTTACATTATAAGTTTTCTCTTTACTTGAATAGTTCTTTGCTTCTAATGTAAATGTAATTTGATCATTTTTTATTTCTTTAAGTGCAACTTTCCCTTCACCCGTTGCCTTATTTGTAACGACAACATCTGTAGAGAGTGCATTCGCAAGTTGCATTAAACCTGATCCTTGACGACGAGGTGATACAAATTCACCTTTTTTAAATTCTACAGGTTTTGACGTATTCATTAACAAATTCTTCGCCAATTGAACTCTGTCATACCCTGTTAATTTAAATTCTTTATTCACACGTTCTAAAATTAATGCCGTACCTCCTGAAACATGTGGTGCTGCCATAGAAGTACCACTCATTAAACCGTATTTATTGTCATTTAAAGTTGAGAAAATGTTTCCACCTGGAGCTGTAATCTCAGGCTTGAAATCTAAGTTTGGAGTAGGACCCCAAGAAGTGAAATCACTCATTTTCCCAGCTTTATCATTTTTAGTTTCTACAAAATTCCCTTCAAATGAAACAGTAACAGCTTTACCACTTTCTAACGCTGTTTTTAATTTCACTCCATCTGCTTGAAGTGCCGACATATAAGGAATCTTAATCGCAGGATCTGACACCATATTAATTGTTCCGACTGTGTTGTTATAAACAATAACTCCTACCGCTCCTGCAGCTTGTGCATTTTTTCCTTTAGACACAAAATCGATCGTACCACGACTAATTAAAGCAATTTTGCCTTTGAAATCTTTCCCTACAAAATCTTGCGGATTTCCAATACCTGCGTCCACTATTGCAGTTGGCTTTGCTAGAGTTTTCATTGGATCCGCATCATTTGCTAGTAAATAAAGTGCACTTCCAGATTTCACCTTATCAAATTGATAATCGAAACTATATGCTGTGATTACACTATTTTCAAATGAAGCAACACCAAAAGAATTATAAGATACACTTGGAGATCCTGTTAGCCCGTAATCTTGGTTTTCAGCATATGGATAGAATGTTCCAGAACCAAACATATCTGAGTTACCTGCTGAAATTGCAACTAGTACCCCATTATCTGTTGCTCTTTTTACTGCCTGTTGTTCTGGATTACTTGCATCCACAAAACCTGCAGTCGAGCCTAAAGACATGTTTAGGACATCCACTCCAAGTTTAATCGCATCATCAATAGCTTTGACATAGATGTCTCCAAAAGTAGAAGGATATCCAGGATCATTACCGAAAACTTTTAAAGCCAAAAGTTGGGCTTCCGGTGCAACACCTTTTATTCCGCCATTTTTTTCATTACCATTAGCACCTACAGTACCAGCTACATGCATACCATGCATAGAAGCATCAGGTCCAAGGTCTAAAATTTGGTTATTACCGTCCATATAGTTATAACCAAACGGTACTTTTGGTGTAAAGAACTTACCTTTTCCAATTGTTCCATCGGTTAATAGCTGATCTACTTTTGCTTTTGTAATAAGACCTTTTGCATTATCTGTTAAGACCATATCTTTGTGACTCGGGTCAATACCAGTATCGATAATACCTACTACCATACCTTCGCCTCTGACTCCGTATTCATTCCATGCGCGTTGTGCTTGTACCAATTCTTTCGAATAAATCATCTCTGGTTTTTCGGTAGGGCGTTCATATTCAGTAGACTCATAGACTGCTTTAACACCTGGAATAGATGCTATTTGATCTACATACTTCGCTTCAACTTCAGCAGAAAAACCATTGAAAACAGTTGTGAAATTTTCTAAGTATTCAATAGTTGGTGCTTTTTTCGTAATAGTACTTTGTACATTTACTTGCTCTTTTGTAACAGTCGATTCTAAACTCTTACGATCAGAAGAGTTTAATTCCTTATAAAGTACCCCTTTTTTTGTTGCTTTTTCAATTGTTGGAGCATTCGTAAGCTCTACAATAATCCGTACTTTTTCGTTTGGATTTTCCGGTTCTACCAGTCTTTCTGGAATATTATGTTCAGGTTTTTGTAGTTGAAGCGTAGGCAAGCTAGCCTTACTTTTCGCATTAGAAACCGTTCCCATTCCGAATGCAACATTACTAAATGACAACATAAAAACTAATGTCATTAGTAAAATTCTTCTTAATTTCAACAAATTATTTCCCCCTTGTATTCTAGTTCACACCATTAGATGCAAAATAATCCAAAAAGTGTGGCAATATTGAATTTACCATATTTTTAAACTATTATAAATACAAATTTTGCGTTTTGAATATTACAAATATATTACAATAAAGTTACAGATAATAATCTTTCAGAAAAATTTTACTTTTTACAACAAAATTACTTGCTTTTCGAGACTCATATTATTGGATAACTCGAATTTTCAGTAAGTTATTGGTTTTTTATTTTTCAATATTTTTGGCTGCAAAACATATTCACACTATTAAATTGTCATGATAGTTTGATAACTTGATAACCTATCTTTTGTATAACCTTTATAAGCACTTCTTTATGCCCTGTTTGGTGAGAAAAAAATCGCTCCCAGTCATAATTAATATGACTAGGAGCGATTTGTTAATTAATTTTTGATAAATAAGATGTTTGAATCTTGGACGATATATTTATGATCATCGATTTGATACATACCTGGAACATAGCGATACACACGATATTGCTCGCCTTTCTTCAAGATTCTTGGTAGTTTCGTTGTTTTGTCAATGGATTCCCAAATCCATGTTCTATTCTTTCTTAAACTCTCTATCTGTGGATCAACCTCCGAATGAATATCCCACCTTCTCTGGTATCCTTAGAGAGTGAGTTTTGTTTTATCACCTTCTGCGCTTCCGCCTTGAGACTCAAATGTAGTCGTGTAAGTATAAATTGTCCAATTCACATACTACGTTGTATCCGTTGTTACTATATCTGCAGATATAATCAATTTATTTGTAAAAAAGGTTATCTATACCGTCATAGGAAGTGTATCACTCTCGTCCATTTTATATTTTCATTCTACTCTTCTCTCAAAGAAATTATTATTCGTTCTAAGTTGATTATATGGAAAAGAACTGTCACATTTTAGTTAGGAAACGCCATATTTTGTCAAAACTCAAATATCAATACAAAAAGTTGCTCCCAAACATGGTTAACATGACAAGGAGCAACTTATTTTATATGTAATTTTCCGTTACTGAGACACAGTCTCACATACCGCATAATTGTTCTTCCCTGCTTTTTTCGCTTGGTACATAGCTTTATCAGCATGCTTTATCAATGATGCAGCGTCTAGTCCATGTTCTGGATATACCGCAATTCCTATGCTTGGTGTAACCATTACTTGATGGTCCTTAATATCAAATGACCTCTTTAATTCATGTAAAATGGTGCTAGCAATTTTGACCGCTTTTTCTTTATCTAATAGAGGAAGCGTGATGATAAATTCATCCCCTGCTAATCTTACTACGCAATCATTTTCAGGAACACAGCTTGTCAAAATGAACGCCACTTGTTGAAGTACAAGGTCTCCAACATCATGTCCGAACGTATCATTAATTTCTTTAAAACTGTCTAAATCGATAAAGAGAATACTTAATGTTTCATCGCTTGTCGATATACTAGTTAAGTTTTTAAGCAGATTTTCGTCAAAGAAACGTCTATTTGGTAATTGAGTTAAAGGGTCTATGTATGCCAATCTTTTTATTTCATTTTTTTTATGAGCTAGATCTTTATAAGCGATTTCTAGCTTAGTATTCTCTATTTGTAATTTATTCACAAAAAAACAAACTGGAAGAGCTACAAGAATATTTGCAATTATTACTTCCAATTGAATATAATATTCTAATTCAGTCATCATTTCTTTTTCAATAACAACTCTTGTGAACACATGAAGTAAGGTAGCAAAAATAATCGAAAATGTTCCGCCCTTAAATCCCTTATAATATGAAAAAATGAGAGAGGGTATTAAGCAGATAAACCATGCGAATGACCCTTGAGATTCACTTAAACTATTATCAGATATATAAAACTCCAAACAAAAAGGAAAAGCGTAACATACCATAATTACTACCCATAGTAGTTTAGGAATATTCCGAATACCTAATTTCCTGAATTCTATCATGAAGTATACTCCCTTTCACTTGTGCTCACCACTTAATCATATAGTTATTTTGGACTAATTTAATATAAGCAATTAGATACATATATACATAATAATATTCAGTTGAAATTGAAAAGTCAAATTTACGGACCAAACAAAATAGTTTTATATAACCATTCACCTACCATATTATTTAAAATTATAGTTTTTTTATCACGCACTGTAGCAAACTATCTTTATTTTAATTTCACGAACCAAATCACCGAGATACAATTTATAATATCAATTGATGGACTTGTACTTACACATATTAAATTGAAAGTTATTTTGACAAAATAAACCCGCTACTTCCCATTTTAAGAAATACAGATTCTACTTCCAACCTATTCTTTCAAATAATCGGGCAATGAAAAGTAAAAGTGCTCCCTTCACCGATTTTACATACCACATTTACACGTCCTTCATGCCGCTCTATAATTTCCTTTACGATGGCAATCCCCAGACTTTTACCACTTACGACTCCTTCTGTCTTATGGTAAAAACAATAAAAAAAATCTGGCAAATCTTCCGCATTATCGCAAATTGAAAGATCAATGTTTGTGTATACGTTAGGAAGCATCTACCCTAATTACCTAAAAATGAATGAGAACTTTCTTTGAATTATTTATCCATTTCTCATCTCGCTTTTTCCAATATAATGCTACTTTCATAAGAATTCTAGTGACGAAGATTCACAATAATAAAACGCTCCAAGCATATCGAATATGACTGGAGCGCTTTTAAATTTTGGAGAATAAATTTTTTTAGTACCACTTTATGTGATTGTGTTTATTAAATGTTGAATGGCCCTCTAAAAGAACGGCTACATTTCATTTCTTAAAAATACCCCGCAAAGGCTTCATATCCAAAATAGAAGGAAAGTAGTGTTAATGCCGCAAAAACTAGGTTTTCTACTGCTCCTCCTGTTCTCGTAGTGAGAGGAAAACGCACTGTTACATTTAATGGAAATAACAGTTTAATACCGTTTTTAGTAGCCATGTCTAAGATGAAATGACTGCTCATTCCGATTAAAATACCAGCTGTAATTGATTCATTCGTCAAAAAGGAATGTAAAAGAGCCCCCATTAAAAACAAAAAGACCAAACTATGCGTAAAAGAACGATGGCCAAAAACTCCATTAACTAATTTCGATACAATTGGAAACTTTCTACCGATTGTGCTCCCTCCGTGACAAATATCTGGAATTAACGCGCCAATGACACCCGCCCCAACTAAAATGACTGGATTATAATTTGTGATTTGTGCAAAAGCAAGACTTGCTGCAATACCGCCTACGATGTGTGTGTTTCCTGTCATGCTTTAAGCTCTCCTTTTCAGTAATTTCTCTAACTACTTTACACTATGTAAACAAATGAAGAAAACCCTAAAAATCAATATGTAAGTACAATTTGAAATAGAGCTTAAAGGAGCTTTCTCGATAGTAGCACCAGTTTATTCATAAAAAACAGTTATTAATAATCCTCATTACCTATTATGGTTTTTAATAAAAAGTAATAAGTCTTGTTTTTAAGGTAAATTAGGGTTAAAATATAATCAAATAATAATTCTATTAATCTATATTCTTGAAAGGAGATGTTTGCATGGAGCTTCAAGAAAATTTTGATTTACTTTTTCGTTCTTTTTATGAACATAACCCTGATGCAATTTTTTTATTAAATACAAGTGGAGATTTAGTCCATAGTAATGAAATATTTCCAAAGTTATTTGGTTATTCAGCTGTTTCAGAGGTTAGGACAGTTGAATCGATGCTTCCCCTAAACAAAATCCCTTTATATAAAAAAGCTTTCTATGATTCACTTACACATAATCCACAAAATATAGATATTGAGTTTATACATAAAAATGGACATACGCTTAATATAAATCTAACGATGATACCTACTGATTTAGACAAAAATTTTAAAGGCATAATTGGAATAGCAAAAGATATTTCCAACTTCAAAAAGGCAGAAAATTTAAACAAATATTTAGCATCTTATGATTCATTAACCGAACTACCTAATAGAAGACACTTCGTAGAAAATTTAGATAAGCATCTAATTATTAGCAGGACCCTCAATCAAAAATTAGCTATTATGTATTTGGACTTGGATAGATTTAAATATATTAACGACACCCTCGGTCATGCTATAGGTGATAAATTGCTTGAACAAATATCTAAGAGGCTTCAAATATGTGTAGGAGGGGATGTTTTAGTAGCACGTATAGTCGGAGATGAATTTGGTATTTTATTACCAAACTTACAAATAGATCAGATAATTGAGTATTCAAAAACCATAATTAAAGCCTTGGAGGAACCCTTTTATATTGAAAAATATCATCTATTTGTCACGACATGTATCGGAATAAGTGTGTATCCAAATGATGGAGAAGACTCTCAATCTTTACTGAAAAATGCTTCTTCTGCCGTAAACAGAGCAAAAGAAATGGGGAATAACAATTATCAAGTTTTTACCTCATCAATGAATGCTCAAACATATAAAATATTTTCATTAGAGTCTAGTCTTCGATATGCAATTGAGCAAAATGAATTAGAGATGTATTATCAAGCTAAAGTTTCTACGAAAACGAATCAAATTATTGGAGCAGAAGCACTTATACGCTGGAACCATCCAGAATGGGGAATCCTTACTCCTGATGAGTTTATACCATTAGCTGAAGAAACTGGTATAATTACAGAAATCGGAAAATGGGTTACGCATACTGTATGTCTTCAAAATAAGGCATGGCAGGATGCAAATTTACCTGCAATTCCGATATCTATTAACCTCTCAGCAAATCGATTTTTAGAAAAAAATCTAATTATTGATATAAAAAAAGTCTTAGAAGAAACTAATTTAGATCCATCTTATTTAGAAATTGAAATAACAGAAACCTCGCTTTTAGAAAACGAAAAGCATATCTTATCGATATTAGATGAGCTTAGAAGTATTGGAATTAAAATAGCAATGGACGACTTTGGGACTGGCTATTCTTCCCTATCCACTCTCCGTCAATTTAAAGATCAAATTGATACGCTTAAAATTGATCGTACGTTTATTCAAAATTTAAGTCAGTCTGATAAGTACGATATGAATTTTTTTACAAACATGATTATTCAATTATCACAACATCTAAATATGGATGTAGTTGCTGAAGGGGTAGAAACAAGTGAACAACTTGAAATATTACATAAGTATAATTGTGGTACAATTCAAGGATTTATCTTTTCTAAACCAATTCCTGCAGACCAATTTGAAACCTTATTAATGCAAGATACATTAGAACCAATAGAAAATATCGATTCTAGTGAGGAGGTACCGTTCGAAGATCAACGCGAGTTTTTCAGAGTTAATCTCGAATTCCCTTTAAGTGCAAACATGACTTTAATTCGAATACGTGGTAAAAAAGTAGAAATTGGAAATACCCTAGTATTGATTGAAGACATAGGTTTAGGAGGATTACGATTCCTGTCAGATATCAAGTTAGCTACAAATCAGGATATCATTTTAGAATTTGAAACGGAAATTTTAGGAAATATGATAAAATTTTATGGTTCAATTGTTTGGATGAAATCAGTAAAATCAAATATTTTTCAATATGGAATAAAGTTCGCAATGGATGAAAACGAGCGATCCTTATTAACACAATTACTAAATAAATTTGCAATTCTATTAAGAAAGTCTCCTCTCCTTCCGGAATGCAGTTTTATTAAAGTAGATCGTTATAATTTTTTTAAGCAAAAAGAGAAGAATAAAAAAACTGAATAAATACATATAAGGTCATTAACATTGCAATAAATTAAAACATCATTTATCAAGAGTCTTTATATCTAAAATTATTACACTATTTGTTATTCCATTCCACAAAAAAACTCCTTATAATTAGGTTTGTTAGTTCTGTCCAAATCCCAATTAAAAGGAGCTCACCATGGATAAGGATACCACAAAATCCACACTAAATGAATTACTAAATGTATTAGATGAAAAAACATTTTCCAAAATCATAAACGTTATAAATCTTGATCATTACGTTAAAAAGTTGACTGCTTACAAGTTTCTTCAGCTGTTTATCATTGCACAGGTAAATGAAAAAAAATCGCTGAAAAAGTTAGCGAAACACCTCAAAGATACGGAAGAATTTCAAACGTTTATTCAGATGGATGCCATCAGTGATTCACAGCTTTCACGTAAACAATCCTTGCTAACACCGGCAATATTTGAAAAAGTCTTTCGTCACCTCGTCGTTTCCATTCAGTCGAAGATGAAAAGTAACGAACCAATTCTTCGCGATATTCGTAAGCTGCTTGTCATTGATTCTTCTACAATATCGATGAGTCTAAGTCAATATCCTTGGGCAACGTTTCGGAAAACAAAAGCAGGTGTTCGACTTCATTTGCGAGTGGTTGTCACAAAAGATGTGACTCTTCCAGACCAGGCGGTAATTCTACCGGCAAAACACGCAGATCGCACGCAAATGAACAAGTTAGTTGATATTGACTCCGATGCGATTCACCTGTTTGACCGAGGCTATACAGACTATCAACAGTATGATGTGCTTTGTGATCGAGGGATTCCCTTCATTACGCGACTTAAGAAAAATGCGAAAATCGAAGTACTCAACGAACAAATACCAGACGTAGAAAATCATATCTTCTCGGATCAAGAAGTCATTCTAGGCAATGAGCAAAATGGGACCAAGATGCAAAACCCTGTGAGATTAATCCAAACAAAAGATAGCGAAGAAAATGACATCATCATTCTTACTAATTGTTTTGATTTATCCGCTAAAGAAGTAGGCGATTTATATCGCTATCGTTGGAAAATCGAAACGTTTTTCAAATGGATGAAGCAGCACTTAAAAATCAAAAGCTTCTATGGAAAAAGTCAAAACGCCGTGTACACGCAAATTTGGATCGCGCTCATCACCTATTGCTTACAAGTCTTACTACAACTGAAATTAAACCATGAAGGACCTCTTTTAGATGTAAAAGGAACGCTTCAAAACTTACTTTTCAAGCCATTTAATGCATTTGTAAAAGCTCTATTTAGACCACCCACAAGAACATCAAATGGGCGTAAAAAGTACGACTGGGAAAGAGAATTTCAGCACATTGTCAGACAGTTCGATGAAAGAGAGGTGGAGCATTTAGACGATTTAACGTATGATCCAATTTTCTAGTTCGTATAAATTATAAATAATTTACAAAATGTGGATAAGGGCTACCAATTATAGCTGCTTTGACTTTTTTTAAAAATTAAAATCAAACATAGTTCGGAATATTCAGACTTCTACACAAGTTGGGTATTTCGTCTCTTTTGACAAATGATTAAAATTTTTATGCAACGCTAATGATATAAGGTAAAAGTATTCTCTCTCATTAGTATTAAAGGAAGGGTACCTTAAACTATTCCACACTTTACTTCTATTAATGAAAGGGGAAAATTGTGAAAAAAATCACAAAGAATATTGGGCTATTGATTTTTATATTAATTAGTTTATCTTTGGTAGACATTTTTGATAATAGTTTTATAGAGTATTTTGATTTAAAAAATGATGATTTCTTAAACTGGATGCTGGACACAGGATTTTCTTTTATAGAAATTGGGTTGACTTTATATTTACTTTACTTAGGTAAAAGAGTATTACAAAAGGGGAAAGAAAAAGAAAAACAATATCGCCGCCTAATTGATTTATATCCAGAGGCTATTTTGATTCATAAAGACTTTAAAATTCTTTATGCAAATCAAGCTAGCGCAACACTAATCGGCGCAAATAGCTACGTAGATTTAATCGGTCAAAATTGGAAGGAACTGTTCCACTTTCATTCCACAAACCCAGATAACGACTTCTTAGGGGATATGAAGAATATGGAAGATTTAATAGAAAACCATTCCGTCAAAGTAAAAAGGGTAGATGGAAAAATCATTGATTTGGAAATCAATTCTACTAAAATTGAATATAACGGGGGCACGGCGCGAGAGGTCATTGCAAAAGATGTAACGTACAGAAATGTACAAAAAGATAAAGTGAAAGAACTTGTTTATCAGGATGAATTAACTAAACTTCCAAATAGAAGATTTTTCTTAAGTAAATTGGATCAAATACAGAAAAATTCCTTCAAAGCTAACGATTGTTTTGCAATAATGTTTTTGGACTTAGACGGCTTTAAAAGTGTTAATGACTTACTCGGACACGATGCAGGAGATGAACTACTGAAAAAGGTTAGTTTACTCTTAAAAAACAGTGTTCGTGAAAATGATTTCGTAGCAAGATTGGGTGGTGACGAATTTACAATTCTATTACCTAATGCAGATAAAGATATTTGCATTTTTGTAGCAGAAAGAATTATTTCCTCTTTCCAAGATCCCTTCTTTATTTCAAATAAAGAAATTCGAGTAACTCCAAGTATAGGAATTGCTCAATATTCACAAAATGATCAAGAACAAGATATATCCACATTATTGAAACAAGCAGATTCTATTATGTACGAAGTTAAGAAAAGCGGGAAAAACTCCTATAAATTTGCCGACAAAGTTAAACTCTAGAAAAATATCACATATCTAATACAGAGTGGGTGCCCCATAAATTCAACCACTCTTTTCATCATGTCCATTATTACAGAATTATTACAGGTGCCAGGCACCCGTAATAATTCTGTAATAATACAAATAAAATAAAGCCTCCAAATAATTGAAATATTCGAAGGCTCTATTCTTTATCATTTTACTTTAAAGGTCACTAAAACAGTTTTTTCTATCGGCTTCCCAAGTTGGTCAGTTAGATTATTGGTGATCATCAATTGGTACAATCCCGGTTTATAGCCTTGTTTAGGTGGCGTTATGATAATTTGTTTCTGATTATCTATGGATACTTCTTTGACTATATTCATAAGCTGAGTTCCATCCTTCACTACGAAAACCGAATGTTGGACACTAGCAGGATCTACACTTTTGTTTAACTTTACAATCCATTTTTTATTGGCTGCCACTAATTCCATTTCCTCTATTTTTTTGCCCCATTCAAGAGTAGGATTTGGAAAGAAGCCATTCAAGGGAATGCTGTAGTTTTTGAAAAATTGATCTGCTATGACTTGATAACCAGCCTCATTCGGATGAATATCTTGTGGATTTTCTAAATAATAAGTACCTTTTACGTCAAATGCCGAAGCAACATCCACAAAATGAATCCCCTCATTTTTAGCAATACTCGCCATCCTTGAATTTACAATATTAAAAGCAAGTTGTAATTGGAATTTGGAATCTGCATCCTTCAAATGTGGTAATGGAAAGAAATAACCGAACAAATAAATATCCGCTTCAGGATTTAAGGCTTTCACTTTTTGTATTGCAGATACGAGATTACCTTCTACCTTATTTAAAAGAGCTGTTGCCTTGGAAATATCCACATGTATACTCTCGTCCTCCGGATTATACAGTTCATCAATAAAATCGTTGGCTCCGCTAATAATTGTAATAAGTTCAGCTTCCTTAAGTGATTGTTGCACGTCATTCCGTTTTAATGTTTCCAACAATCCAGCACTTGTTTCACCAGAAGACGCAAAATCTTTCGTAAACGAACCAAGTACTCCTTCCTTAGCAAGTGCTTCGCTGATTATATCTGTGAAACCTCTACCTACCTTTACCCCATATGGTGTATGCCCAGATGCTATAGAATCACCTAACGCCACATAGTCGATCTTTACATTATCTGCTTCAACAGAAGATGTCCAAACACTAAATACCATAAAGACTGCTATAAAAATTAACGAAAAAAACCTTTTCAATTCTTATTCTCCTCTCTACCATTATTAATATTTCACCAAAAAATTCATATTATATTACAAAGGCGTTACTGGTGCCAGGCACCAGTAACACCTTTGTAATAATTAAACCATATTTCGGATTAACTTCCAACGTGCAAAAAGGTTGTAAATTACTTCTTATAGGTGGTGTGGCTATTTTCACATATAAACATTTAATTTTACTAGTTTGATCCAAAAAACAAGTTAGTTTTGCAACTGGATATGTTTGACTAACTTCTGATGAGGGTAAACTATAGTAATTAACTAATTGGGAGTGATGAGAATGGTTAAAGGAAATAAACGATCTTTCTTAATGGGTGGTATAGCTGCATTCGCTATTATGTATTTAAGAAAAATGGAAAACAGAGAGAAAGCTAAAACGACATTGAAAAATACAAAAACAAAAGCCAATTCTTATATGGATTCGAAAAAGCATAAACCGACACAAATGACGAAAGCTGGTTTTTCGGATCCACACGATCCAGACGACAATCGTATGGTAGAAGAAGGCGCAATGACAAGTGTGCAATATTATAATGAAAACGTGCAAGATTGCAACTCAAAATCAGAGGCAAAACAAGCTTTCCCAAAATCTCAACAGAAAAAACTACCGAAATCGGAAGAGTCTTTACCAGAAGATAACAACGACTCACCTGCCAAACAAGAAAATCACACTGAAATTCCTGCTAACTAAAAATAAGCCTGTAACTAGTCTCCAAAAACTAGTTACAGGCTTTTTAGACTTCTCCGTTTTATTCTTGCATTTCCCTTTCCCACATAAAAGAATAAATATCCCCCTAACATATGGTAATTTCAAATTTGCGTTAAACGATTTGAACTTGCGATATGAGGCACTGAATTTGCGATTTTCCAGTCTGATCTTGCGATTCGCGGAAAATGTGCATTTGAGGAGAACATCTAATCTAAATTTATCGAAAAACTCACTAAAGTAAAAGGATCTCACAAGTCGCCTAACACTTCACTCACCGCTGTGATTTCAATGCCATTCAACGCCTGAGTAGCAAGCCTATCCGCCTCACTATTCAACTTTCGGGGTATCAGGTTATATTCCGGTTGTAAACCAAGCTCCTTCATCTTCTGTTCAATCCGATCTGCCCAGTTGGATAAATCCTTTTCAATCACGGGCCAGTCCTCGCGCAAATGATTAATGACTACTTGCGAATCGCCAATAAACTGAACCGGCAAATGATGAACACCTAATAACTCAAGTTCCTGCAAACACAAATAAAATGCGGCATATTCGGCTTCATTATTAGAAGTGAGCGCGGCAGCAGGAGCGTTCCGTCGAAGTCTGTATGATTTCCCACTTTGCTCATAATAAATAACACAGCCCAAACCAGAGCTAAATGTATCACGGTCAAAGCCTCCATCAAAATAAACCTTCACATTATGCGGTTCCGTTTCGATTCCTTTCAAATAACTCTTTAACTCCTTGAGCGTCCACTTACTATCAAACCGATCAATGAACACAATACTTTTTACACGCCCAGTCCTTTCCATGTCTTCCGCAAACAGCAAAGCCTGTGCTGCTGGCATCTCCTCGGAATAAAAAAAGGTTTCCGCTCCCTTGGACGTTCTATATATCCATTCGATTCGAACATTCATCGCCAGTCCCCCTTCTATTCATAAGTTTGTAGACAAACTGTACTTTTTAATCAGTGAGCTTTTGTTAAAACAATCATTGAAAATCAAAAATAGCAGCAGAAGAGATACTATTACGGCTGCTCATGACTTTCTTATTTCATCTATACTATCTTAGGTTGTACAGAAGTGTATAGATAATTTGCGCTTCTTCCTCACTACCTGGTGCAGTTGTGACTGATTTTGGAAATGGCTGAGGAGACGGTCCTTTAGCTAACAGCTCGATTGCAAAAGAGTTGCTCTGCATCAATTGTTTATCCTCAATAACGAATAAAGGAATTTCTCCAGCAGAAATGCGCTTTAATTGGATTAAGTGGAAATTCAAAAATACAAAAATGACATCATTCGGATCTTTATATTTATTTAACAGCCTCTGAGCATCTTTCCATTTTCGAAGAGCATTAACGTACTTATCTCCAAATAGCGAACTCCTTGATTATCATTAGGGTTGAGCTCCAACAGTTTTCTAAAATAGGTGTTTGCTGTTTGATATTGTCCAAGTTCAAATTCCCATACACCATAAGCAAACAGAGCACTCAAATAAGGACGATTTTCCACAAAACTCCATGGGAATATACATACTTCCTTTTGGATACCATTCAAAGAATCCGCGAATTTAGTCTATTAATAATCGAATACACAATAATCCCAAGAGTTGCACCAGCACTATCAATGAAAACATCCTTCACCTGTGCCCCTCTGCCGGGAACAAATAGCTGATGTACTTCATCGGACATTGCATAAAGCACACAAATAAGTAAAGCAAATCCCATTGCTCTATATTTTCCGATCCTGTTTAATTTCAAGGCGTGAAGGAGCAGCACACCAAGCAGTAAATAAATAAAAAAGTGAGCGTTTTTTCTGACGAGATGATGAAAATTTTCTGTGATAAAATCTGCATTAGGCGCCACTTTTTCAACGGTTATTTCAATTAGCTCTGCTATCCCGGTACTCAACTCACTCGATTCAGTGGCAGGTTGGTGGGAAAAGTAAAAAATTAGACACATCCACAAGATAACGGCTAACCAGGATAGATATTTACGCATATATATAGTTTCCTTTAGGCTCTCATTTTTAATATTATTATACCAAATAAAATCCAATATTTCTCTTCTGGACAATCAAAAATACCCTTCAAATGCATCAGCGTATTTTGAGGGTATTTTAACCTATTTGGCTACACTAAATTTATCGTCTTGGATTCACTGTGAAGGTTTCACAATGAATTGTAGTTAATTTGCAGAATCTTCACTAACTCGGTGAGAAGATAAGTCAAAATCTCCTTTTTAACATTCTTCCCCAAGTCTCTCCGATATCATTACTTCTGTAACCTTCCCGATTAACTCCTCTGCATCCCCTCCTTGTGCTGAGATAGTGATAACTGCTCCTGGACCAATTCCTTGTGACATGACCCCCATGATAGACTTTAAATTTACGGATTTTCCATTATAAGAAAGTTTCACATTCGATGTATAGGGTGTGACAGCTACAACCAATAAAGCAGATAGTCTAGCATGTAATCCTTCTGGCGTGATGACCTTAAAATTTTTCTCCACTTATTAATCCTCCTCTATCCCTATTCAAGGTTAATATGTCTTTTAGGATGAATTTATATTGATCCAAGCGGTATATCAAATCCCTTCCCCATCCAAATAGATTACCTTACCTTTCATTTTCGAAAACTATTTTGCCTCGACAAATGGTTTTTTGGACAATCAAAGCTTCGTCTAGAATAACTAAATCTGCATCCGCACCTTCTGCAATATAACCTTTGTTCGAAAGCTTTAATTGCTTAGCAGCGTTAGCTGAAGACATTGAAACAAGCTCCTGCCATGAACAACCAGTAACTCTTTGCATATTACGAACAGCTTGATCCATTGATAAAACGCTGCCAGCAAGAGCTCCAGTGGAAAGATGTGCACCCTTTTCTGTCACATGAACTGTCTGCCCTCCTAAATCATAGTTTCCATATGGCAAGCCTTTTGCTCGCATAGCATCTGTAACTAAAATGATGCGAGACGCCTTTTTCAAACGATATGCCATTTTCACAGCATCTGGATGGCTATGAACAAAGTCGGCAATTATTTCAGTTTTAACCCTATCTTCTAGTAGAGCCCTCCCAACAACTCCCAATTCTCGGTGGTGAAAAGGACTCATTTGGTTAAATAAATGAGTACACTGCTTTGCACCAAGTTCTACCGCTCTTTCCACTTCTGTTGCAGTAGCATCTGAGTGCCCAATAGATACAAGAACATCATGTCTAGTCAGTTCTTTAATAAAGCCAAATCCATTTGTTACTTCAGGTGCGACCGTAATTTGTTTGATAAGATTCCCACTTAGTTGTTGCCAGTAGTTGAATTGGTCAATAGAGGGTTCCTTAATATGTTCGACTGGTTGTGCTCCAGCCCACTTTTTTGATATAAATGGACCTTCTAGGTGTACGCCTAATAGTTCAGCTTCCGCTGCATTATTTTCGAAACGACAAACGTTCAATAAAGCAGCTTCGATTCGATCAACGGCTTGAGTCATCGTTGTTGCTAAAAAACTTGTAGTACCTTCTTTTACTAGCGAATGAGCCATTCCTCTAAGTGCTTCTTCTGTAGCATCCATCGTGTCAAACCCTGCTAATCCGTGCATATGCATATCAATAAAACCAGGAAATACAATCCATTCTTTAAGCGTCCCATCAATTTGTCTATCAGATTCCGCCAGTAACTTTTTTCCTATCCTTTCTATCTTTCCGTTTTTTATAAATAAATCGCCAATAAATTCTGCTTGATCAAAATTAACAATGGTTACATTTGAAATAAGTATTGTATTGTCCACTATCATCAGCTCCTATAAAACAAAAAAAGTTTGGTTCTCCTGTTTAGAAACAACGGTATAGTTGTCTATATCGTTTATAAGCGTTTTTATAGTAATATGTTTTGCAGGATTTACTTATGAGCTCTCTTTATCGCTAATCCTATTTAAACAATCTATTTGAAAAGCGATAACATAATTTATCTTGTCTTCAAGTATTTACAGTGGGCTTTGGATTTTAAATCTGGGGCTACATTATTACCCGGGGAATTTTGGTGCATGTGACGGTTGTTTGTCAGTCACCTTTATAAAATAAGGAAAGAATAGATGCATTTGGTCTGGTTAATGAGAGAAAAGATACTGTCCTAATTGTTTAAAAGCGGACGAAGATACAATCTCGTCCGCTCATCACTTCTTTATGAATGGATACAACCTATTTTTTTAATGCCACACAGGGTCCTTAGTAAAAAATAGCAGCCAGGGAATTAAATTTGACTGTTTGTTATTTTCCATTTTTTCAGAACATTAATTTTAAGATCTCCTTATAATAACTTAACATGACTATATTCCCATTCTTAAGATTGTCTTTTTCTCAACAGTACAAAGTTTCCTGTTTATCCACAACATATTTATACATAAGTGTGATATCAGTCTTGTTCTCGAGCTTTACAAAGCCAAGTCTATTATAAAAGTCTATTTCCATGTGGTCATTCGTTATTAGCATGATCAATTCTACATTTAAAATTGCCAGTTGCTGCATCATTTTTTCTACAAACGCTTGTCTTAAACCTTTTCCCCGCCACTCTTCTTTCATATTAATAAAATGAGCAGTCGCTACTAATCCGCGCATATATTCTATTTCACATAAGCTCTCTAAGTTTGTCAATGCATGATATAAATCCAACGAAATAGAAACTGCATCATCGCAAACTTCCGAATATGAACTCTTAACTGGATTAAATAAATAGATTGATGCTTGTCCTATATTAATTGCTTGATCCGAACCTTTTGGATAAATGATGCACTTAGCATGTACATTGAATAAAGAAGTCCCCTCTTCCATATCTAAACTAAAATCAACATAAACGTTTATATCTTCCAATTAAAATTCCTCCGTTTAATGAAAAAAAGATAACTAATACAACAAAATTGTATTATTAACTTCCTTACAATTTACCTTTTTATAGTATTTTTCAATACACGTTACAATTGTATTGGATATAAAGTAATATTAACAGGTACGAAGATTCGGACTAAACGACTCATACAGAGAAGATTTTTTGCATCAAAAAAGAGAAGATTCTGAATCTTCCCTTCTCTTTTTATTATGAATAACTTCTAATGTCGTGCTTTTACAAGCTCCTAGTACATTTATTTGGAGAATATTTGAGAGCTAAAGAACGTAAAATGCTATCCCTAAAGTAATGATAGTGACTTTTGAAAATACTGTAGAATATTGTTCAATAAAGGGACAAGTCATAAAAGAAATTATCCATTTATGCATAACCTAAAGATTATTTTGAGTAAATCTAGTATATTTGAAATGCAAAAGGTATTTTAATCACAATTTATTAAGTAATTTGTACTCTATTTTAAATAGATACAATAACTTAATCGTCGGATGGAGGAAAACGTTCAACCAATAGAAACTATTATGAATTGCAAACAAAGTCGCCCAATTTATGCTAAGTACTGTTTTTTATTTTGCTTGATCGCTTGAATGTAAAAAGGAAGTTCTAAGAATTGAAAGAAAAACAAAGCTTGTTGGAACACTTCTTTTATTTCTGCGAAGGGAGCAGCTTTTTTTTCTAAGCATTGGCCCTTATAGTATAAGAATTGTCCAGCTAAAAAAACAAAGGATGTTTCTTTAGACTTTTTGATTCCTTGATTTGCGGTTTCTAAAGCGGCATCAATATCATTTAAATCATACAGTGTTTTACATTTATTAAATAAAACCGTAATAAGTGTTTCATGAATTTTATTATCACTATAATTTTTATGCATATGCTCTTTTAGAATTTTATTATAGTAATACAAACTTTTTTGACTTTCACCAATTTCGCCATATACGTTGGCAATCGTATTATTGATTTTAATATTTAAAAAACGAAATTGGATAGTTGTTTGGTTAGAATAGCTTAAAATGTTCTTCAGGTTTTTTATGCATTCTTCGGATGTAATAATTTTCAAGTTGTAATGGGCTATATGCAAAATGTGTTCCATGTAAAAATTTAACCAAACATTATCTTCTGATATATTATTTTTATCAATGATAAAAATAACTTTTTCGTAATCATGTTCTTTTAAGTGGTATTCAATATCTTTTATTAAACTTTCACTTTCTAAGACATTTTTATGAAATAGCATTTCAATAAAAAATTCTACCGGTACTTGTAGCTTTAATGCAATCTTTAATAACGTATCTATTGCTGGATATACTTCTCCTGCTTCAATTCGACTAATGGTCGACTGTGTACAAATATTTTTTGAGAGCTCCTTTTGGGACATACCCAATTCTGCTCGAAGTTTACTAATTTCTAAACCTAAGTATTTCATTTCCAAAAAATCACCCCATAATATAGAAAAAGGACGGTAAAAAAACATGAAAAAATTATCTATTATTTTATTAATCGTATTAGCAGTTGCACTTTACCCAAATGTTACCAATGAGTCAGCTAAATCAATCAACAACCCAATTTCTACTTTAGATCTTCCTTATATCTATTAATTTCAAGCAAGATCCAATAAAATTATCTCATCTTTAATTTTATTGGATTTTTCTAATAGTGCAAGAGCGAAACTAAAATAAACGAGGAGTAAGACGATGAAATCTAAAGCCGTAGACTACGAAGCAAGATTGAATTCACTGAAATCAGACCTTACATATGTAATTGAACGGAACGAATTAGAATTGTATTATCAACCTAAAGTGTCTGCTGAATCCAATCAAATTATTGGTGCCGAGGCTCTTTTAAGATGGAATCATCCAAAGTGGGGAATTATTGGTCCCAATGAATTTATTCCTTTAGCAGAAAAAACGGTATTTATAAATGAAATTGGGAAATGGGTCAAAAAGAATGCATGCCGTCAAAATAAAGTTTGGCAAGATGCTGGACTACTGAAAATTCCAGTTTCCATTAATTTATCTGCTTCTCGTTTTTTAGAAAGAGATCTTATTACCCATATCATGGATACTTTAAAAGAAACGAAACTAGATCCTCAATACTTAGAAATCGAAATAACGGAAACATTACTATTAGAAAATGAAGAAGTAGTTTTCTCCGTATTAGATGAATTACGAAATTTGGGCATTAAAATCGCACTTGACGATTTTGGTACTGGCTATTCTTCTCTCTCATCGCTAAACAGATTTAAAGGAAAAATAGATATACTTAAAATTGATCGTTCCTTCATTCAAGGCTTAAGTAGCTCGCTTGAGGAGGACTCTAACTTTATAGTAAAAATGATAATCCAACTATCCCATCAGTTGAAGATGAACGTTATCGCTGAGGGAGTTGAAACTAATGAACAGCTAGCCGTGTTGCAAAAGTACAATTGTAGCATGATTCAAGGTTATTTGTTCTCCAAACCTATTCCCGCTGTTGAATTTGTTAAACTACTAAAGAAAGATAAATTAGAACCTCTTGAATATAGTATTTAGACGGAAAATCCAGATTTTGTATGTTATTCGTTTTTTCGTCTAAAATATATATTCCCACTTTCCCTTCAAAATCCTCGAGTATTTGTAAATTCGAAAGCATTGATTTTTTTCCTTGGTAACACTGTCACAGAATATTAAACAATGATTTTTTGTATAAATTGGAAATTTATACGTTTTACTCACCTCCTCGATATCATCATTTCTTTATGTCAGATTCAGAATGATAATTGCGCGCATCTAGTTTAAAACCTATTCCAGGGAAGAGGAACCAATTCCAGGATGAAAGCAACCATTCCTCCATAAAATGAGCTAACTTTATGGGAGATAACCGACTATTTAAGCTGTCAAGGATGTACTACTTCTTTCATGGAAATCATCCATCTAGGTTAACATTCTGATAAAATCTGCTAAAGTGATTCCCCTGATTAGGTGTGGTTTGTTGAGCAAAACATAAAACTCCTACACGTTATCTTTCAAGTGTAGGAGCTACTATTTGAGAAGAATCCAGATTCAAATCAACTAATATAGGTTACTAGTTTACTTCTTCTTGCTTAAGCCCGCCATATTTTCTATTCCTTCTTTGATAACTTTCAATAGCATCCATTAAGCAAGATTCATCAAAGTCTGGCCAAAGTGTATCCGTGAACCAAAATTCGGTATACGCAAGCTGCCAAAGCATAAAGTTACTTAAACGAATTTCACCACTAGTACGAATAAGCAAATCTGGCTCGGTCAATTCGTTCGTCATTAAATAACTACTAACTAATTCCTCTGTAATTTCATTACTGGAGATTGAACCTAGCTGTACTTTGTTTACAATTTGTTTAACGGATTGAACAATCTCATCTCGACTGCCATAGTTAAATGCAAAATTTAAAATAAGACCATCGTTATGTAAGGTTTCTTCTATTGCATTCGTAATCGCTCTTTTAGTATGTTCAGGAAGGAGTTCATGATTCCCTATCATCGTTACCCGGACATTTTGCTCTATTAACTCTGGTAAATACTTACCCAAGAGCTCTTCTGGTAAACGCATAAGATAATCTACTTCTTTTTTAGGCCTTCTCCAGTTTTCTGTAGAGAATGCATAGAGGGATAAGGTTTTAATACCAATCTCATTAGCGAACTTGGTTATTTTCTTGACCGTTTTCATCCCTTCGTAATGACCAGCAATCCTTGGTAAAGTTCGCTTAGTAGCCCATCTACCATTTCCATCCATTATAATAGATATATGAGATGGCAACTGTTCTAATTGGGATAGTTCTTTTCTTTTTATAAGCTCACTATTTAAAGCTGGTTGCTTTTTACGGATAAGCTTGCTTAGCATACTTTTACCCCACCTTATACCTTTTCCAGTAATATATATTAATATTACCAGAAAATACTGTGCAATACTTTATAAAATTCGACAAACAATTACAATATAAGACCCTTTTTCTATTTACTCTAAAATATTTGCATAAAAATGAATTATAAAATTGTAGTTAGTTTTCAGAGTCATGGACTAGCCTAGAATTAGAAAAATTTTTAACATAGGGACAAGTTTTGTGAAAGATTAGAAAGCATAATCACTTTAATTGCTTGCAATTAAAACTGATTCATCCTCTGTTGTAGCACTAATATATTTTACATCATGTAAAATATATTCACCCTTTTCCTTGACACTTAAGCTCCCTTCCTTTAATTTATACGGGATTGTTCCAATCAGAACATTTTTGCACTACTCACGATATCTTTTTGAGTTGATTTTGGAATTACTGTATAGTTTTTAACGTTTCGGCACTTTTTTAGCAAATATTTAATCACGTTTGCCGGGGTTTGCACATGTAGCCAGAACAATAGCTGATTGTACAACTGTATGGGTAGATGGAGATAGGGACACTTCTGTTGATATATATAATGGCTGGCAACAAAAAAACTTTATTTTAGAGTAAAAGTATAAATACGGAAAGTAACTACTTAGGAAACCTTTCTGTATTGCTGTTTTCTAATTGTGGGTGATCCTTCTGGATTTGTTTCTGACACAGGGACACGTCTTACTCCGCGTTTTCTGAGATACTCCGGGATTTTCTGTGATACTTCGAGATTTTCTGAGATACTCCGGGATTTTCTGAGATACTCCGGGATTTTCTGAGATACTCCGAGATTTTCTGAGATACTCCGAGATTTTCTGAGATTCCCCGGGATTTTCTGTGATACTTCGAGATTTTCTGTGATACTTCGAGATTTTCTGAGATAATTGATTGTTTTATTATCCAGAGTAGTTTTATAACGATAGTGGTACAAACCGTGTGGCTGCCTGTTGCACAACTTTGTTGAATATAAAATTTATTCCGCTCATATGATAAAAATTACTTCTTTTAATAAACCAAAAAGCTGCTCCGGCAAATAAATTGCTGGAACAGCTTTTCTGAAATGGTTATAAATCTGGCAGGTGCCTGTCTAGCACAGGGACTGGTTTTTAAATACCTCCTACACATTAACCATTCAAGTGCAGGAGGTATTCTTGGTTAGGAAGAATCTTGAATTGTAATAAATTAGCAGAATCGCGTTGAATTGTTTTTAACATACATTTTCCACCGGGATGTTTTTAGACTTAGGTAACAATATTTCTACGCTTGTTCCTACATTCACTTGGCTTGCGATCTGGATGGAACCTTTGTGAGCTTCGATGATACTATAGCTTACGGTCATTCCTAAGCCAATGCCGTTTTCTTTTAAGCTGTAAAAGGGGTCACCCATGTGATGTAAATCAGCTTCTTCCATGCCACAGCCATTATCCTCAAACTTAATAGCAAAATGTTCTTCATTCTTTTCATAAACCGTGATGTTGACTTCCCCATTTGGGGAGATTGCTTCTAGTGCATTTTTTAGTATATTTATAAAAACTTGTTTTAATTTATGTTCATTGCAATATGTATTAAATTGTTCTAGGTCAATCACGTTTATTCGTTTGCTTTGTTGAGATGCTTCGATTGAAAACAATTGAACAACTTCGCTTACAATGGTATTTACCTTTTGGTTAGCCAAGATAATATCAGTTGGTTTCGCAATCATTAATAATTCGTTCACAATACGATTAATTCTATTTATTTCCTCCACTAAGATATCCATATGTTCATCAAGATTTATTTTTTTTGCTTGACTCATTTGCATATAACCTCGAATAATAGCAAGAGGGTTTCGTATTTCATGTACAATACCCGCAGCTAATTCACCTAATGCAGACATTTTTTCGGATTGTCTTAACTTGCTTTCTGCTTCTTTTAACGAGGTAATATCTCTTCCAATAGCAACCAATCCTTTTCTAGAACCGTCCGTATTAAAAATAGGCACTTTGAGTGAATCGAAAAATTTAGCTGACCCATCTCTCAAAGGGATTGCTTCTTCACAACGACTTATCTTTCCTGCTTTCCACGCCTCTTCGTCCGTAGCAATACAGTATTTTAGAGCATCACGATAGAAATCTGTATACTCCGCCATCTCTTTATCTGTCTTCCCTTTGTAATCAATACCATCCAGTTCAAATAACTCCGCACCAAACTTATTTATTTGCAACCACCTTCCTTCCCCATCTTTAAATGAGACAAAGTCGGGCATTGCATCGATTAACAACGAGAGCTTCACTTTTTCCTCTTCGATTTGTTTGGAGTCCCTTAAATTTTTTATCAAGACAAACAAAAGTACAGCTGTGAGCATAACAAACAACATCCCTTTGCATTTATCCACAAAAAGCTCTTTTTCAGCAGAAAGGTTAGAAATACTTAGTAAATAATCGGTACCAATAATCCAAATTGGTCCTATAATTACATATAAAAATGGTATTATACGGAAAATATCTTTATTAGCTTTCATTTTTTATCCCCTTGGCATGATTCGTATATCTAACTGATATTTAATTTTATTTTCACATATAAACCCTAATTGAGCAACTTCACTTCCGTTGATCATTTGATGGCCGGGAACAAATAAACCCTAACTTTAGAGTAAAAGCTTAAAAATGAAATACAACCACCTCCTACCGATTATTCACTCATATAATAGGAGGTATTTCTGGTTATAATGTATTTTGAATTTTAGTGCATTATTAGAATAATGAGGAATTGTTTCTAATACGTTTTTAGTTACATCATCGATTGGATAAATCTAAATAAAATAAAATTCTAGTTTATCGTTTTTCACTGCCTTCGTACCGCCCTCTTGCTTCCCATTTCCTAATAAAATCATGTATAATTCTACTTCAAAGGGGCCAATAGTTATGAAATTTGAAATGACGGAGAATGGATTTGTGACAGAAACTGCTTTTGGACAGTTGACAATTTCCGGAAACGACGAGTACGGGTTCAGACCTTATCAATTGCTTGTTTCTTCTCTTGCGGTTTGTAGTGGTGGTGTGATGCGGAACATCCTAGAAAAAATGCGTATGCCCGCTGAAAACATTACCATTGAAGTCAAGGAAGTAAATCGAAATGCGGAGATAGCGAACAGGGTGGAAAAAATTCATCTTCATTTTATCATTGAAGGGCAAGAAATTAACCCATCTAGAATGGATAAGGTCTTAGAATTGACAAAGAAGAACTGCTCGATGGCACAAACTGTTATTGGTTCAATTGAACTTGTTGAAACGTATGAACTAAAAAAGTAAAGTGATTAAAAAAGGAGTAAATCCCAATTCCGATTGGATTTACTTCTTTTTTTGTGATTGGGAAAAAAGTTGACAGTTCTTGTCGTTTATTTCTGTATATATTTCAGACGAGCAAAAAATACTATGAGGGCTACAGCAATGAGAACGTTATTTAATTATTAGAATAGTTTAGAAATTGCGTCGGACGCAGGGACACGCGCCACCTACTAGTCGAATGTCACTTGATATTGGAAAATGTCGAAAATTTTTTATTTATTTATCCCTACCTTTATAGTATATTTGTAATACACAGAAATAAACTTTTACTCCTAATATTCAAATTCTAGTTCAAATGACTAAAAATAGTGAAGTTTCGATTCATTAACTAGTAGAAAAATAATAGAATTGGGGTTATACATGAGAGATGATCAAAGTATTATTAAAAACAAAGAGATATTTTCAGCTATTTCCTTCAGTTTAATAGCAGTTGGAGCAACCACTTCTTTATTAATACTTATGAAAAACTTGGTATCATTTAATTTTCTTGTATTAACCTATCCAGTCGTCGTGTCATGTATATACGTAATATTAAGCAAGAAGGTGGAGAATGGAATTATTATTCTTATTAGCAATACTATTTCATCCTTTGGAATCTCCTATTTAGTCGTTTTTATGATAAATAAAATGAACATCCTTTCCACCTTTAGTATATATAATGCTATCCTAGCAGTTACCTGGCTTTGTACTATTGGTATTTCATTATTAGTTACTTGTATCCCTTATTCAGGATTCCAGTTAGGTTACCAACGTTTCCTTCAAGAAAAGAATGGAATTCAAAATGATATTCACATACTTAAACGGAATGTGACCGATGTAGATCAGTTGAGTGATGAAGATATACTCCATTTAATCAACCCGTTAAGAGCCATTAAAATGGAGAAGTACATTACAAGAGTATTACCCGGGGCTGTTACTAGATACAATTTGCACGAGAAACGTAAAGACATGAAAGCCAAAACATGGTTCCTTGTTTTTTGTGCAACTCTTTTGTATACTGTTGTTTCTTTGAATATATATAAAGCAACTAACAATAGTCACATATTTGGATTATTAATAGGAGCTTTTGTATATTGTCTACTAACTTATCGAGTAGTTTGCATAATCTTAAATAAAAAGATGGTTAAATATGTAAATAAAAAAATTATTTATCCGTTTAATAAGTTAAACGAAGAAAGAAACGCTCTTATTAAAACGTTAAAAGAAAACCTTCTTGATAGAGGAAATACACAATTGACTCAAGAAGATTTTGAACGGTTGTATTTAAACAATACAGAAAATAGGAAATCAAAACTAGATACCCCGCATGATCTAACTATCCAAAACGTCTAGAAAATGAAAAAGACCTTTTTGAAATGTTTGCCTCTATTAGGCTACACTTCAAAAATGTCTTTTTTCTTTAGCTCTCATATCGGGATGCAAATGCTCTCTAACTTTTGGCCATGACTAGACTATTTGGTAATACCTCACACTCTTCTTGAAAACGCATATTCCACTATCCTGACTCGTCTTCTTTACAAATAGCTTCCCTTGTTTCAAATAAACCTGTTGGTGTGAAATAATAGGCACATACTCGTTCAATTGCAAGATCTGAATCATAATAACGATAGACCATTAATACATTAGACATTTGAAGCCTATTTTTTTGAATGACCAAGCCGTTTAGATCGTCTATTCTCTCCATAGATGATATATATTGAATTCCTATTACATTATGTGGAACAAAGCCCTCTTCCGTGTCGGAAAAGAGCTTTCCAATTGTTACCTCATCTTTACTCCAGATATATTCTCTTTCTAAGTGAAGTGCAGGATACAAGAAATTCTCCTCGTCATACCGTTTATCCCACTTCCACCATGCCAAGTCCATTGGCCTTGAACGTCCAAGTAACTTATCAAATTTAGCATCCTCCACAAATGCATCAAATCCAAGCATCTCACCTAGATTAGCAAAATAATCTATTTCTCTTTTTGTAAACATGGAACGATTATGTGCGGAAGATAAGTTTAATCTTCGGTAATTTCGTACGTATCCATCAAAGAATTGCATGAGATTAAAATATTGTTTCTTCATTAACTATTTTCCTTCTTCCTTATAAACTCCTAGCTCCAGCATCTTGTGTCAGACTCATTTCCTCCAAAATCGGCATAAGAAACACACGGACAAACTAAAGAAACTAGCTCGTGAAGATACATAATATGTTTATTTTTTATGTAATATACTCCGAAAAAAGGAAACAGTTTGAAATTGGTAATTAGGATTTGAGGCGCTTTTTTCAACTAGTCATAGTGGCCATTCACTTCATCTTGAATTGCATACATTAATATTGCACAGTACATAAGCATTCTTTCCGGAAGTGCCCGATGTCCACGTACTTGCATCTCAATACTAATCTGCTCTCCATTTCCTGTGGTCACACAAAGATCCATAGAAGAAGCTTTGTCATTTGAATGCATCATCTGAAAGGTTGTATTTCTAATTTCAACGAATATAATTTTGTCTTCCAATACCGCATTTAGAAATTCATGTAGTAAATGATTGCTTCGCTTACTTCCAAAAAAGGTCTTAAATACAAAATCATTTCGAAGATCCAAAAGTCCCTCCGTATATTGACTCTTATCTTCACGAACCAAGCTTACCAAAACCACCATCTCCTTTTCTCTACTCCACATTATAGAACATGAGTTCTTTTTATTCAATTTAATTATCAGTCTTTTCTGTTTTTTATAAAATACCCAAAAAGTTTGAAGGAAACTTCTTTTCCGCTGTCATTACTTCAGTCTAATTGCGCAGCTAGCAGGGAAACCTAATTTGTTATAGGGATTATGGTTTTCTAGTATCTTGAATTGTAGTGAATTGTCAGAATAGTGTAGAGTTGTTTCTGACACGGGGACGCTTTTTTTATCGCTTATCAAATATTAATTGTCGCATATTGTCGGAATAGTGTAGAATAGTTCTTACATAGGGACAGTTTACTATTTTAAAAAAATTACAACTCACCTTACTTTTTAGGCTAAAATATATATTAACTATAAGGACTTAAGGAGGAGAATATGAATACGACGGAACCATACTACATTATTGAATCTAAGAGATTGTGTATAGAGGCTGGGATGGATCCAAATGAGGTATCAAAACCAAAGAATTTATTAAACGAAGTGGAGTTTGATAGGAAGAGAAAATCATATAGTGAAATACTTTCAGTTGTGAGTTTTTTCTCAAATAAGCTACTGGATTCTTTAAAAGGCACTCCAATACTTGTTGTTGTTTCGGATGCAACTGGTTACCTTCTTGAAATTGAAGGAGATGAAACTATAAAGTCTACTATCGAACAATTCGGGATCATTCGTGGCAGCCAATTCACCCAAGTTGATACAGGAACGAATGTTATTAGTCTAGCTTTGCAGCAAAAGCACCCAATCAGTATTATTGGAGATCAGCATTTTCATAACTTTCTTCATACCATTGCTTGTTACGGGACTGCATTTCACTATACGGATGAAAATAACTTGCTTGGTAGTGTGTGCATCATGATGCCCATCCAGTTTCAGAATACACTTTTCTTAACGATGCTAACTCAGGCGGTTGACTCGATTGAAAGAGAACTACTATTAATAAAACAAAATAAAAAGCTTAATATTATGAATCAGATTATGTTAAGCAGGACTAGAAATGGCATTGTTATAACAGATGAGAAAGGGATTACTACTGAGTTTAATAGTTTTGCCCAAAAAATATCGAATAACAGTAGAGATTCGGTTGTGGGTAGAAACATTCGTGAATCCCCTCTGACAGGTGTCTATTTTAAAGAAGTACTTGACCAGGAAAAAATATTTAATAATGAAGAAATACAATTTATAGATGATGCGGGTAACCTCACTGTCTGCCTTTTCGATGCGCAACCAATTTATGAAGAAGATAAAATGATAGGAGCCTTTGGTCAGTTCAGGGACATTTCAGATCGTTACTTACTGCAAGAGAAATACAACTACTTAGCTTATCATGATGATTTAACAAATCTCCCAAACAGACGATTTATTAAAAAAGAAATAGAAGCCATTATCAAAGAACTGCACGAAGGCCATAATCGTTCCTTGGCTCTTTTATACATTGATCTGGATCGTTTTAAAACCATTAATGATAACTTTAGTCATTCTTACGGAGATGAGCTACTGATTGAGGTAAGTAAACGCTTAAGTGGTTGTCTAGGGGAAAAGGATATACTTGCCCGAATGGGTGGCGATGAATTTATCTTCCTACTTACAGACTTTGTTGATATTGATTATGCTACGAAAAAAGCCGAAGAGATAATACAACTATTTCATCAACCTTTTCATGTCGGTAGGAAAGAATTACATACAACAGCTAGTATTGGGGTTGCATTTTATCCCGATTACCCTATTTCAATGGAAAACCTTATGGTCTATGCGGATAACGCTATGTATCAGGCAAAAGCACAAGGAAAGAATTGCTATGTCGTTCATAATGCTGAATTATTAAATGAAATGATGGACGAATACATGCTAGAGGTGGATTTAAGAAAGGCTTTGGAGAATAAGGAATTTGTTCTCTATTATCAGCCACAAATTCATAATAATACCGGTGTATTAGTTGGATTGGAAGCGTTAATTCGCTGGCAGCATCCTACATTAGGCCTGATACCTCCAGGAAATTTTATAAAACTGGCAGAAGAAAACGGATTAATCACTCAAATTGGAGAGTGGGTTATCGATGAGGCTTGTTCACAAAACAAAAAATGGCAAGATGCTGGAATGATGCCGGTAAAAATTTCCGTTAATCTATCCACGCAACAATTTCTTACTAGAAATCTCATTTCTTTTATGGAAGAAGTATTAGAACGTACAGCTATCGATCCGGCATATGTTGTCGTGGAAATCACCGAATATATGGCAATGGAGTACGACTACTCTATTCAAGTATTGGAACAGCTAAAAACGCTCGGTATCGGCATCAGTATCGATGATTTTGGGACAGGTTATAGTTCACTAAATTATCTAAAGAATTTTCCAATTGATTATATTAAGATCGATAGGTCCTTCGTGAGTGAATTAATGAACAATGAGAAGGATGCCATAATTGTAAAAGCAATTATAACGTTAGCTCACAACCTTCATAAGGAGGTGATCGCAGAAGGTGTTGAAACAAAGGATCAGCTCGATTTTCTGAAAAATCACCAGTGTGATATCTCACAAGGTTATTTCTTTAGCAAACCACTTCCAGCGGACAAAATCGAGAAGATTTATTTAAAACAACGTTAGATTACAAAGGGAGAATGACAGTATGAAAACGACTTCATCCGTTTTAGTAGCGAATTTCAAACATTGGGGAATCCATCATGTTTTTGGTATTCCAGGAAAGGCAATATCTCCTATATTATTCGAGATATTGCATCATGACATGGAGTTTGTATTAAGTAAACACGAGGCAGCTGCAGGATTTGAAGCTTCCGGTTATGCAATAATGAATCAAAAAATCGGGGTAGCAGTCGGGACTTCTGGACCCGGTGGGACAAACATGCTTACAGCTGCTGGCCAGGCAAAAGCCTCTAATGTACCATTATTAATCATCACAGGACACCCTTCGATGAAAGATACTGGAAAAGCAATGGGTCAGGACTCCAGCATATTTGGCGCTGATCTTGTAGATATGTTTAAATCTGTAACGAAATTTAGTGCACGGGTAGAACGGGCTGATATGCTACAGCCTTACTTGCAACATGCTCTTGAAAAAGCATTCTCAGGAGTCAAAGGACCTGTGCATCTGTCCATCCCGTTTGATATTTTATTAGAAGAGATCGAACCATTCCAATTGGAGTTACCTGAATCCTATGAAATGATTTCACCTATATCGAGTGAAGTTATCGATAAACTAAATGTAGCCAAACGTCCACTTCTATTCCTTGGAAAAGGGGTTCATTCCAGTAAAGCCTATGAAGAAGTTCAGCATCTTGCGGAGCATTGGAATATCCCAGTCATCACAACACCAGGAGGTAAAGGGGCATTCCCTTCCAATCATACGCTTTCTTTAGGAGCATTTGGATTGGGTGGTACTACAGAAGCAACAGAATACTTTCATGAGAAGGTGGACCTACTCCTTGTCATCGGTTCCAAACTAAGTGATATGTCCATCGCCGGATTGTCGGAAGCAATGTATCCGGAACATATCGTTCACTTCGATTATGATCCAACCTTTATCGGGAAATCTATCCTAGTACCAACTACTCCGATACTTGGCGACATAAAAGCGAATCTGACAGCAATTTTAAAGGATATACCGAAAACCGATAGTGAGGCATTTTTAGCACATATCGAGCGGGTTCCGCTTCATGAAAATAATCCAGGAGAGCGAATGTCTGCAGTTCAAGTATTACGAGCGATGCGTTATGCACTTCCAGATGACACGATTATTTTTGGAGATGATGGGAGCCACTCTTTTTACGGTATCAAATACTTTGACATTTACAAGCCTGGTACTTTTTACTTTGATGATATATTCGGTGCAATGGGTAACGGAATTGGCTATTCTATCGGTGCAAAACTAGCAGCCCCTGAAGAAACAATTGTGTGCTTAGTTGGAGATGGATGTATGTTCATGCACGGTACGGAACTTTCAACGGCTTACAATTATAACTCCCCTGTCCTGTTCATCGTTTTGAATAATGGACGATTAGACATGGTGGAAAAAGGAATGCAAAAAATGATTGGCACGTCTATCGGTGGAATTTATGAGACTCCGCTCAATGTTGCCCGCTTTGCCGAATCTATGGGACTGGAAGCATATACTTGTTACACCCCTTATGAGTTAACTGATAGTATTAAAGAAGCATTACATAAGATTGAAGAAACAAACAAACCGATCGTGATTGAAGTAATCGTGGATGAAAACGAAATACCACCAACTATGGGGAGGCAATAATATGGAAAACAACACGCGTTATGTAGCCGGTTTAAGTACAATGGAAGAATTATTTTCCCAAGAAGTGCGTAATGGCATGGAAGAAATGAAAAAAATTTCACCTGACCTGTGGGAGATGATTGTGTCATTTGGTTTTGGAGATCTCTACTCTAGAAAAACCCTTTCTCTCTCACAACGAGAAATCATCACACTCACAACTCTGATCACACAAGGTGCTTTCGATCAGCTTAGAGTTCACTTACACGGAGCCCTTAAAGTTGGCCTTTCAAAAGAAGAAATTATCGAGATTATCATCCACTGTATCGGATACGTCGGGTTTCCAAAAGCCGTTCAGGCAATGGGAATAGCCGGGGAGATTTTTAAAGAAACAGAATGATGGTTCGAGTGTCTCTAATCTAAGTTGAGTTACAGCTCTTCTGCTGGAATGGGAAAACTTTAAGTGAAACCAGCTAAATACTAACAAATGCCCACCTACAGAATAGGTGGGCATTTGTGCATTGTTTGGCTAGAATCGGGAAAAACTAGGTGCTGTGAGAACTGCTCCTGTGTTTCTATCTATGTTTACTAACAAATCGCTTCTAATTTTCAAAATTGTTCTTGGTTTAGTTGCAAAAACCCTCCATTTTCTAGATTATATAAAAGAGCTATATAAAAGGCATCATATGAGATTTCTTAAAGAGTTTTGATTTTACATACTTAGTATTCATCATTGAATTGTAGTTAATTGTCAGAATAGCGCATAATTGTTTGTGGCACAGGGAAAGGAAAAATCGGTTGTGCACCCATTTGCGTCACAACATAAGAAGCAACATTAGATGCGTATATGATACTTTCTTTTAATGATTTCCCTTGGCATATAGCAACCGCCAAAGCACCATTAAATGCATCTCCAGCCCCGGTAGTATCTTTCACTTCTACTTTATTTGCTTGCACTCGACCATACTCATGCTCATTCATGTAAAAAGCACCTTTTCCACCTAAGGTAACGACTACAGTTCCTACTCCTTTTTGAAGTAGGAAGGAACATGCTTGCAATAAATCTTCGTCGGTTTCCGTTTTCAACCCAGTTAGTACTTCTAACTCCGTTTCATTTGGTGTTAATATGGAAACCTTACTCAATAAAGAATCACTTAATTTTTGAGCAGGAGCAGGGTTTAATATGATATGTACACCTTGGGATTGTGCAATATTAGCAGCAAGATCGACTGTATGTATCGGAATTTCCAATTGTAAAAGCAAGACTTGACTACTTTCAATTATTTCTTTACTGGCTTCAATTTGATCGGTTGAAACAAGGAAATTTGCACCAGGAAATAGAACGATTGAATTTTCCCCGGAATCGGCAACTTGAATAATTGCTTGCCCCGTTAATCCAACTGTTCTTATGGCGGTTGTATTTACCCGTTTTTCCTGCAAGTTGCGTTTCACTTTTTCACCGAAGTCGTCTGCACCAACGTTTCCTATAAAGTTAACTTTGGCTCCTAATTGACCAGCAGTCACCGCTTGGTTTGCACCTTTTCCACCAAAGAACAATTCATGTTGTGTACTGTGCAACGTTTCACCAGCTTTAACTATATGGGGAACACGGTATACAAGGTCCATATTGGTACTCCCTACGACTGTTATATTCATAACTAGTTCCGCCTCCTTTCATTTCACACTGTTTGTTTTAATCGCTTGGATTAATTGACTTTTCAATAAAATTCCTGGAGGGAAACCTAATAATTTTGCCATCTGAGCAACAGCGGGAGGTTTTAACATACTTTTTTCCAAAACTTCTGTATTATAAAAAATATGTTGAGCATTATCATCTGCTACTAGTTGTCGGTTCGCCATTACAACAATTCGTGTAAAATAATCCGTTACAAATTCCATATCATGCGTAATGGTAATAACTGATTTTTGCTTTTCCTCTAGCACTTGTAGTAAATTCCCTAAAACTTGCAATCCTATTTTATCTTGTCCTGCAGTTGGTTCATCTAAAATGATAATATCAGAATCCATTGCTAATACGGATGCGATTGTCACGAACTTTCTAACAGAATACGGTAAATTATATGGATTCTCCTCAGCAAATTCGGATATTCCACATAACTGCATAGCCCAATTAGTTAGTTCGTCTACTCGGTCTGGATCAAATCCCATGTTTTTTGGTCCGAAACGTACTTCAGACTCCACATCATTATGGAATATTTGATCGTCTGGATTTTGGAATACATAGCCTACCTTTCTTGAAACTTGTGCTGTTGTGTGATCTTTTGTATCCCAATCACCGACTGAAACTGTACCTTCTGTAGGTTTCAATAATCCGTTCATTAATTTAACCGCAGTCGTTTTCCCAGCACCATTTTGTCCTATAATCGCAACACGCTCTCCTGTAGAAATAGAAAGAGTTAGATTTTCCAATGCTTTTGTTCCGTCTGGATATGAAAAGCTTACATTATTCAAATGAAGTTCAGTCATGTACACTCACTCCAATCCTGTTAAGCGCTTGTGTTAGTTCCTTATCACGGATTGGAAGAAAAGATAGTGGTACGCCAGATTTCTGCAATTGAAGTGCAACTTCGGTAACATGAGGATATTGAATTTCATATTTTTCGAATTCAGGATTCGCAAATACTTCTCTTACAGAACCTTGCATTACTAACTCTCCTTCATGCATAACGAGTAAATCATCTGCATATTCCGCTATCAAATCCATTTTATGCTCAACCAAAATAATCGTTTTTCCACGTTCTTTCATTAAACGGATAATATCAAATATTTGTTCTGTTCCAATTGGGTCAAGCTGAGAAGTCGGCTCATCTATGACCAAAATTTCTGGATCCATTACAATAATGGATGCAAGTGCGACGCGCTGTCTTTGTCCACCAGATAATTCGAATGGGTTTTTATCGCGTAAATGTTGAATCTTTACAAGCTTTAATACTTCTTCTACACGCTTCTTAATTTCTTCTACTGGAACACCTAAGTTCTCCAAGCCATACGCTACTTCCTCGAAAACATTATCTTTAACACCTGAAACTTGAATAAAAGGATTTTGGAATACATATCCTACTTTTTCTCCAAGTTGCCCAAGTTGATAATCCGTCATATTAACTCCATCTACAATTACATTCCCTTCTAAATCCCCTTTATAAAAATGAGGAACAAACCCACGAATTGTGTTGCATAATGTCGTTTTTCCAGATCCGTTATTCCCTATTATGGCAGTAAATTTTCCTTTTTCGATAGAAAATGAAATATTCTTTAATGTGAAATCATCGCTCACTGGATATCGATAGGATACATTTTTTAAGTCAATCATCGTCGTCATAGGAAAAACCTCCAAATAAGTAGAGCTACAAAAATAATCACATAGACAATCGGTAGAACTCGGTCAGCGCTACTTTTCGTTAATTGATGCAAACTCGTCTTTTTTACTGGTGCAGAAAAAGCCCTAGACTCAAGCGTAATTGCTCGTTCTTCTGTCCCTGCAATAGAGGAGAGGATGAGAGGCGTTAATGTTGGTATAAACGCTTTTGCACGAACTAGTAATGAACCTTCCGTCTCTACCCCACGAGTTTTTTGCGCTTCCATAATGGTGTTTGCTTGTCGACGCATTTCAGGAATAATTTGAAGCGTCGATAAAACTACATAAGCACCCATTGGTGGAAGACCTTTATCTTCTAATGATTTAACAAAATCACGTACTTCTGTCATTCTGAAGAATAAGATAAAAGCAGACCCTATTGCAAGAATGCGAGAAGTTAATAATAGACCGTAATTCAATCCTTCTTGTTTAATTTGGAGAAATCCCCATTCCCAAAGTATATTTTCGCCAGGGTAAAAAAACATCTGCATGATAAAAACAATGATTAACACACTTAATAGTGCTTTTAATACAATACTTAGAAACTCCTTGGAGACACCTGCTATTACTGCTATTAGTATTAAAAAAGGGAAGATAGAAAATGCAACTACATATCCCGGGAGAATGAGAACTATTCCTAAAATAAAAAGAGAGAAATAGAATTTTGTCATTGGGTGAAGTCTGAGCAAAAAATTATGTTTCAAAAGAAATACGCCCCCTTTAAAGAATAATCTCTTCTCCTCCATTTGAAATACTCAAAAGGAGCGAGAAGAGAAGAAATTACTTCTTGTTTTTTCGTTTCATATATAAGTGTCCATAGTTTAACTTTGATAGATATCGATCTGACATACCTTTTACGATAAAGTAAACGATTAATACAGAAACAACTTTATCTGCAACTTCTGTGATGAAGCTTGAAGAGAATACTGCCGACCATAATTTTTGGCCAGAAGCTAGGAAAGTAGCAGTAATTAAAGAGGATGTATTTCCTGTTGCTCCACCAAATACTAGCACTGTAATCGGAGCGGATACAATAACTGCGATAAAAGTAATTACGATACCAGAAACAATTGTTTTAGGTATGTTTTTGAAAAATCCGTGTTTGGAAAGATAACCCGCTCCAACACCAATCGCTATAGAAGTTAGTGCATAAGGTAAATAAACAGGGTTGAAGATAGCATTAATTAAATTTGTAATAAGACCTGCTAATAGAGCAACCCACGGCCCCGCGATTACACCTACTAAAATTGTTCCAATTGTATCTAAAAAGATCGGTAAGCGAAGTACATTTGCTAATTGGAAACCTACTAAGTTAACAGCTACTGCGATAGGAATTAGTAACATTGCCATCATATTAAAATCATCTTTAAAACTACGTTTCATGTTTCTCTCCCCTTTGTTCATATTTTTTAACCGATTTTCCTGCTCATTATTTTAACGGCTTTTAGAAATTGTTCGACGAATTTCTCTCTGTCGACTGTGTGTAATACTTTCACATTATGCGGAAGCCCAGTTTGTTGTGCATAATCAACTACGGTTGTCCCAGCAGTCAGTTTTCCTTCCAGTTCAACCGCTACAAAGCAATCATCTCCGCCAAATAGTTCAGGTGTTAGTACATAAGATACTGCACATAAATCATGTAAACGAATACGACTTTCAAAATCAGGGCTATGAAAAGCGGTTTGTTTTGCAGCATGTATGTAAAAACGAAGCATATTAACGACTTTGAGTGCAAAGTCAGAACCTATTGCCTCAATTTGATTTAATTCTTCTAATGTGACATAAGCCTTATGAGTGACATCGAGTCCACTCATCACAATCGGAATTCCTGATTGAAAAACAATTTCCGCTGCATGAGGGTCAACATACACATTAAACTCGGATGTTGGTGTCATATTCCCACCAACAGCGGCGCCGCCCATATAGGAAATGTATTTAATTTTCGATTTTACTTCTGGATGTGCTAATAATAATGCACCAATATTTGTTAGTGGACCTGTCGCAATAAGAACTATTTGTTCTTCACTAGAGATTAACGTTTCTTTCATCGCTTGAATTGCCGTTCGTTCACTTAATTTAATGGTAGGTTTTGGGAACTGCACATTCCCAAGCCCATTCTCACCATGTACTTCATCTGCAATTTCTAATTTACGGAAAAATGGGTTGTCTAGTCCTCTAGCAATCTCTATGTCTTTTTTCATATAACTAGTAAAAGCAAGTGCATTGTAGATCGTTTTTTCTTGCGTTTGGTTTCCAGGTTCCGTTGTGATTAACTTAATATCTAATTCCGGATGTGCAAATGCAAGCGTTAGTGCCATTACGTCATCAATACCAGGATCACAATCAATAATTACGGGAATAGTCATTTCATTACACCTCATTTTATTTTTTTCGTACTTTCTCTAACGATTAAAGTAGGGTCAAAAACTACACCTTCAGATGAATTGTTTTCAAGTTCATTTAGGAGGAGTTCGATTGCTTTTCTTCCCATTTCATATGTACCTTGTCTAACAGTAGTTAGTTTTGGGATTAAAGCAGTTACTAAAGGAATATCGTCAAAACCAACGATGGACAGCTGTTCCGGAATTTGAATTCCTAGTTCATGAGCAGCACGATAAATACCACACGCCATTAAGTCGTTGCTTGCAAATATGGCAGTCACGGAGTTATCCTGTAGAAATTTCTTTGCTATTAGATAAGCCACTTCCATTTGAAAGTCACCAACTAAGATAAATGACTTTGGAAGTTCTATAGAAGCTTCTGTTAAGGCGCGTTGAAATCCAGCAAGTCGTTGTTGTGCGTTCAGAATCTCTAACGGCCCTGTCATACATGCAATTTTAGTGTGGCCTAAGTCAACCAAATGCTTTCCTGCAATATACCCGCCCTTTTCATTGTCTAAAAAAACTCCGGAGTGATTACTTGCTTCTTCGCCGCGGTCAAACAATACATATGGAATTTTTCCGCTCTCTAGTTGATCTTTGCTAGTCTGAGACAGCCGATTCTTACTTGAAAGTAAAATCCCATCAACTTGTTGCTCTTGCAACAATCGTAAATAGTTTTCTTCTTTTCGGGATTGATCATCTGAATTACAAATAATGAGGCTATAGTCTCTTTCGTTTGCCTCGTCTTCAGCCCCCCGACAAAGTTCTGGAAAAAAAGGGTTGGAGATATTTGGGACGATTAACCCTAGCATATTGGATCGCTTTGTCACTAGACCACGCGCAAACTTATTTGGTTGGTAATTCAACTCTTCCATTACCTGCAAAACTGTTTCACGAGTTTTTTTTGACATACCTTCCGCTTTATTATTTAATACCCTTGAAACAGTGGTAATTGAAACACCTGCCTCCCGCGCGATATCCTTAATCGTTATTTTCCCCATGTATGATCACCTATCCCTATGGTTAGGAAAACGTTTTACGAAAACGTTCCCTCTAATTATTGTTTAGATTAATGTAAACGGTTACATTTGTCAATACAATTTTGAATTTTTAGATAGAATTTTATGTGGAATATTAAATGAATTGGATGAATTAGATTCCGTTACGTGAGCCAGAGCTAAATACAAAATGCTTTTTAGAATTCAAGTGCTGCATAACCAGGTGCATTTATTAACACTTTATGGCACTTCGAGACCAATTCAACCTAAAGCGAGACCAATTGAGCTAGACCCGAGACTAATTCATCCGAAAACGAGACCAATTGAGCCAAATTCGAGACCATTTGGAAGAAACTCAAATAGTACCGTGTGGAATGAAGCTATAAATGAAGCTACCCTCAGTAAATGAAGTTCAAATAGGAAACCTTTCACAAAAATCCACAATTACCGGATTTCCAGTAGCCAAATTTATATATACTTGCTTAATCTTTCAAAAAAACAAATACCTCCTACACTATATTTTTAAGTGTAGTAGGTATTATTTGTTGTAAAGAATCTTGAATTGTAGTCAAATGTCAGAATAGTTTAGAATTGTTTCTGACACAGGGATGCATTTCTTATTCGGAAATTCACCGATATCCACTTCCACCACCCCACAACTCTCTACCACCAGTATGGCCAGTGTTATGATGGACTTCTTCATCTACAAGTTGCAGTACACCCGCTTCTTCATTGTGATGCCAAGTGTACCCGTCAGGAGTATCAGCTTTCGCTAATTGTTGAAGATCAGTGTTAGTTAAGCCTAATTCATTTATTAGTGATGGATTAGATTCGATTGAATCATAGAATTCAGCATTGGCATAAGCGAAATGAACATAATCTGATTGAAGATATAAATCCTGTGGCAATTGGACTTCATAAGCAGCTTCAAATACAGGGAATGTACCAGTTACATCACCGTTTGGTAATTCCACTGTCTTTTCAACAAAAGGTATCCCCGTTTCTGGATGAGTATCACCAGCTAAATCGTGATTTCTAGTTTCAATTTCTTCCGCTTCTACAGTATCTACTCCGTCGACTATATCTAATAAATCTAATATACCTATAGCTAAACCAGAAATTGCAACTACTTTTCCAATATTTTTTACTCCCTGCATCGCTTTCTCTTTATCACCATTTTTAACCCCATCATAGGTTATCCATGCACTTTTAGCTGTATAGGTTACAGTACTTCCTATCCCTTTAAGCGTTCTATGTGTTGAATCTTTCAAATCGTTAAATCCTTCGCTCTTAAGTTGCTCGTCTTTAGTTATTGCTCCGTAGGTACCTTTTACTGCTCCATCGATGAATTGACCAGCATTATCAAGGGCAATTGTTGATGATTGTTTAATTCCTTGACCGACCTCTTCTACCCAATCTGACTTTATCGCTTTTCCAGCCAGTTTCACTCCTCCGCCAATTACCCCACCGGCTACAGTACCTATTCCTTTTCCTAATGTTCGGAATACAGTCATATAATACCTCCTCCAAAAAATGTTTCTGTCATCAGGATAGGAATATTTATTCATATACCTATCGCATATAAAAAAACCATATAATACTAATAGTTAAATTTTACAATACTTTATGGTTTTTTGTAATATTTTTTTCTTAATAATTAAACTTTACTAAACGAACGAATTATTCTAAATATTTATAACGCATTTCCTTTATTTATTTGATATAATTAGAAAAATATTTAAAATATGTAAATAAGGAGAGAGTTAAGTTGAGGGAAGCACGTTACGAGGGAAAGAACTTTGATTTAATAGTTTACTTGGACTCGAAATTAAACCCGAAAGCAGAAATTGAAAAGTTAAAGAAAAGAGCAGATAAAGGTGCTTATTCGTGTCCTTACTGCAATGGAACTTTAATTATTCGATCTGGTGATATTCGAGAAGTTCATTTTGCACATCGCCATTCTAAATCTTGTGCGATATCTGTCGCTAGTGAAGTATATCAAAAACAGGTTAAAGGAGAATCCAAACGGCACTCTGTGATGAAAGACATTATTCACGATGAATTAAAAGCTCAAGAAAAAATAAATACTGACCTCCATGTTAACTATGGCTTTATGTCAAAAGCAGAGGAAAAATGGAAATACTACCCTGATATCATTATTAATTATAAAGGAAAAGAATCAGCGATTTCCATTCTATCGGAAGTTAACTCTAATAAGGATGAAAAATTAGTAAAACGAATTAAAAATCGGAATCGATATTTTAAAAAGAAAAAGTTAGAAACTGTTTGGTTTGTTGAAAATACAGAACAATCAATTGATATGGTTCATCATGTTATCCACCTTTGGGAAGCTGAGTTAGACATAGCTTCTAAAACTGCCGAGGATATAAAATGGGAAGATAGTATAAACACTTTATCTCCTCAATATCCATTATTTGAGCTCTTCGATTACCACTATACTAATTCACCAGTACCTATTAATGTACGCAGCTTATATTACATCCGTTCAACTGATACTAATATCGTTTTTACCGTTCAACGCTTTATCCAAGATCAAGATAAATATCCTTTTCGTGCTTTTGCATTGAATGAAGCTTATCAAATCAGTCTTTCTACTGCTCTGCGGACAACAGTAACTCTACAATTAAGCGATCCAGTTATTGAAAATAAACAAAGACAACATTTTATTCAAACAGTTAAAGAAAAAGAAACTGAATACATTGTAAAACAGCAAAAGGAGGAGGTATTTCTTCAAACGGCTGCAGCCAAAACTATAAACGAGTCTCTAAAACCAAATATTTCAAGTATATCTATAGTAAAGGAGAAGAGACCCCCCTTTAAATCAGTACAACAACTAAAAGATATAAAACCCGCGATAAATGGTTTCGTACGTCATAACTCTGTTTTTTCAGCAACGGAAGTATGTGAATTTTTAGTATTAAAATGTGGTGCTTCATCAGACTCATTTTCAACTGGAAGATATAAAATCTATCCAGAAGTTTGTGCCTACCTTGAAATATTAGTAGGAGAACACATCCTAAAATTAGAAAATAAAAATTTTGTTAATGAAAGAGTTTATCGTGTATTACAACCAGATTTCCTTTAAGTAAATTTTTCTACTTTAAAGATTAGCCCTGCTTAGAATACTCCACAAACTCAATGTAATATTTAATAGCACGAGGATAGTTATTGGATGCATCTTTATAATGCTCATCGATCCTTTTTTGCATCTCATCAGTAACAGTAAGTTCACCATTATAAATCTTGCGTTTCTGCAAATTGATTAGTCTGTTGTTATACTGCTCGGCTGATAGTTCTTTGATTTGCCTTTCTCCTAGTTTGATTGTATGTCTCATCTTCAAGTAATCGATGAATTTCATTTTAGCAATCTCTTTGTGTGAAACGCTATATTCGTTAATGAGGTCTACATAGTTCTTCCGATATATCTCCACATTCTTTCCGATTGAGCAATAATATGGATGCGGAAGACGCTTTGCAAGTGGGTGTTTCAGTCTTCCTTCTGCCGTCATCTGCTTCAGCGTCTTCTCCACTTCCTCACTGAGCGGAACAATGAACGTAGGTTGGACTAGATCCATCTCGTCAATAAAAGAATCGGTGAATGTTGCTTGCAAGTGCTTAGGTAGCTCGTAATAATTAATATTACTGCCGTGCCGAGTAAAGCCAAACCAAGAGAGGTTTGTCATGTAGACACAATCATGAAATTTCTCTGCTCCAATTTCACTAATCACAGACATAATAAACTGTGCACTATTCTCACTATCCTGATTTGTAATGTCTGGAAGCAACTGGGATAGTCCTTTAAAATCGATGAACGGAATCCCCGTCTTCCCCGCACCATTCTTGCCAGGATTAATCCCGCAAAACACGATGCGATTTCCTTGTCCCTTATACATCTCTCGATAATAAGTACGGACGAGTTCTATGTTGTTATGAAAACCATTTAAAATTTTGATATTCTCTGCTTCAAGCACTTGCAGAGATTCAGGATCAGTTATCTTCTGGTTATAAAAATCAATATGTAAATTTATGACACTTTCCATGGGACGCCCTCCTCGTCTAAAACTCGTTATGCAAGTTTGGGAATGAAAAGACAGAATAGCCTATTAACATCATAGTTGTTCTTTGAACTGCTAACTTCTCTCCATACTAAAAAGGAATTCGACAAGACTCGCCGAATCCCTTCTTTATATAATAATTTTGCAGAAACTATTATTGGCGGCTACTCTATCATTAGAATTTCACATATAGGTACTTCCGCTAGTTGAAAACATACAGGATTGTCATTACTATTTAATAGTGAATTGCAGCAAATTGTCAGAATAGTGCTTAATTTTTTCTGACACAGTGGACAGTTCTGAGAGCTTTTTCTGCTTCTTCTAATGCAGTAATATTTCCTACCAACGCTTTTTGAACGCTTGTCAATCCTTCATATGCTGCACGGGCCTCTTTTATTTGTGCTTCATGTGCAACTTTTATATCAACCTCTGCTGGAAGCTCTTCGATTAAAAATATCACTACTTTTGCTTGTTGTTCATTTATTGCTTTATCTTTAACTACTTCAAAAGCTTTCTCTGCATTCGTTAATCTAGTAATATCGACCACTGCTTTTTGAAAGGGTGTTAACTTTTCATATGCTGCTCGTGCCGCGTAGATGGCTACTCCATCACTGACATTTACTTTCGATGGTATTGGAAGAGCATTTATCAAAGTAGTCACCGTTCTTGCAGCTGCATTATTTAAAGAGGTTACTTCCTCGGCATCTGTTTTCCTTTTATCGTTCTCACTATTTCCATCACTTGTAGGCGATACACTAGTAGGAAACAAGATGACTAATCGAACAGCTTTACTGGCACTATCTATTTCTCTTATTAGCTCCTTAATCATAGGAAAGGTATTTTCAGTAGGTAACTTCTCTATTAACGGTAGTATGGTTTTTAATGTTTTATTCGCTTCTTTCGTTTTACCTAAAGCCGTTAGCGTTTCCGCTTCTTTTACTTTCTCATAAATCGCTACAGGAACATTTAATTGATCTAGTTTCAAGTTGGCTGGTTTTTTATACTGTTCTATTAGTAAATCCCTTGTAACTTTTCCTGTAAATCGATAAAGAATATTAGTGCGGGTATTCAGTTGTACGGATAAATGATGATATGCTTTTTCAAGTTCCGTCCAATCTTTTTCAGATTCAGCTTGTTTTATCTCGTCCATTATAGGGTTCAGGTATTTATCCACATAATTGAATGCATCAATATATGGTATGAGTCCTTTTGTTAATTTTTCATTATACAAAGTATCTAACTCTTTTAGTATCGTTTCCTTATTTGGCCTATTTGATTTCATCACCAAAGTTCTGGTATTTCGATAGTTTTCTTTCGCCAATTTCAACACTGGATATAGTTCTTGACTTGAAACTATTCTTCCGTTCTCTGCCGGTTTAACATAGGCATTTGCTGCTTCATTCATGTCAACTTTCGCTTTATCAATCGTTTCTTGTATGGAACTATAAGCGAAACTTACATTTGAATTAGTTAGTAAAGATGCCGCTATCACTAATGCTACAACTGACTTTTTCCACTTTTTCTTTTTCATGATTCACCTCCAAAGTAATTATCATGACTAAACATTGGCTTGGTTTACTTACCTAACTTTATAACCAAGAATATCCTTTATCAACATAATTAGAACGACAATTCACAACATTTAAATAATAAAAGTCAAAATATCTCATTTTCCATCTTTTTTAGAATGAATTAAATTGATTGATTGCCAACAATCTATCCACTTTTTTGTCGTAATCTTTCGTATTGCATCAAAAAAAGGCATTACCTTGACTAAATTTTGTCGTTAATTTTTTCTACTTTTAAAGCAAAATATAATAAAAAAAGCCTCTTAATCTATTTCTCGATCAAGAGGCTTTCCCTATCCAAGTGTATATATCTTAATTTCTACTATTAATACAAAATTCGCTCCTATGCATGCAGAACATGTCTAGGAGCGAATTTTTTAGAAAGCTTTTTTTATTTATTAATTAAGACTACATTTGAATCTTGCAAGATATATTGTTTATCACTATTTGGTAAATACCAGTCACCATCTATATAAATACCCTCTTTCTCAAGGGAGTGCCATTCTCTATATGTAGCTGCTCCTATATGTTTACCATTTTCAGATACAATAATCGACTGAAAGTAGCGCCTAGTCTAGCCATCTCAAACCAGATTGATTCGGAATTGAATTGTAGTTGTGTTTGATACAAGGACGCTTTTCATGTTCAAGAACTTCATCAATTTTATTCTATGGATAGGTTAATATAGTATGGATAATTCACTATATAATACAAAAAGAACCTCTGTTAAGAGGTTCCCTTCTTTGTCAGTGAATTTAATGTTTTCTTTACTTGCTACATTGATAAATTCAATTTCTTTTATATTTTCTGCGCCGCGAATTTCTTTTACGTTGTTGCCGTCAATAATAACTTTTTGAACTGTCGTTCCTTTGAAATCAATAATCCCACCAGCTTCTAATGGTTTGATTGTTACTGTTTTATTAGCGAATCCCTCACCATGGAATTCTGCATAATGACCTGTGAATAGAATGCCATTTGTAATAGTTGTATTTGTATCTAATGTAAGAGAAATACTTGGCTTATTAATTGTTAATTTTTTTGTTGTAAGATTTTTGAAATCATATAATTTATCAGGTGCAATTGGTGTAACAACATCTTTTGCTTTTAAATCCATTTGTATTAAAACTGGATCATGATCAGAAGCACGACCTTGGGCTTCTGTGTAATTTGCATTGATATGAATCATGTCCGCTACTGTTTTGTTTTCTAAATGTTTAGAAACAAGAACATGATCAAGTACCTGGTTGTTTCCTTGGAAGAAATAAGAGAAACGGTCATTGGCTGGTACTTTATCTACCATATTTGTCATTTCATTTCCTTTAAGTATTTCAAGCGTTTTCGTAAATTCAAAGTCGTTCATATCTCCAGCAAGTACGATATTTAAATTAGAATCTTTTGCTAAGCCATCTTTGATGAACTCATTAACAGTAGTAGCTAATTTATGACGTTGAACTTCAGAACTTAATACTGGGGGTTGCGCAGATCCCCATAATGATTGGTCGCCACCTTTAGAATTTAAGTGTGCACCGATGACAACTACTTTTTCCCCTTTGAAGTCAAATTGAGCTGCAATTGGCTTACGTGTATTTGAAAACTTGGTTGGATCCAGTACTCCTGGATTCAATGCTAAGTTCCCTTGTGCATCCCACCTATTTCCTTCTGAACTAGTGCCTTTTTTACCTTCTACTAATGAAACACGGTCCGGATTGTAAAGGTAGCCAACACGTATGTTACCACCTGGTGCTCCGCCGTTATCATTGTTTTTAGGGGCAACATCTGTCCATTTATAAGTTGGTCCACCTGCTTCAGTAATTGCCGCGATCAAACGTTCGTAGCTCTCTGTTGCATCGGTGTTACCAGAATCTACTTCCCCATCATTATCTTGAACTTCAATCAATGTAATGATATCAGGTGATTTCATGTTATTAACGAATGACTTCGCAATTCTCAATACTTTTTCATCTGATGTTTTCGATTTATCGTTTGAAAAGTTTTCAATATTGTATGATGCTATTGTTAGTTTATCCTCTGTAGGTACAATATGCGTTGTTTCTATTATTCTACTACCTTTAACAAGTGTTGGTAATGCTTCAGGTAATACTCTGTAGCCATCTGCTGTATAAGAGATTACTCCGATCACATTTCCATTAAAATGATCTCCGGATGAAATATCAAGCAATCCCGTATTTGTTAGGAAAATCTTTTCTGGGTTGTAGTCGTCCGCTGCAATATTTAGTCCACCTAATAGATTGAACTCATTATTTGTTGTACTCTCCACTACGATTGGAGTAGCCCCATTGTATGAAGGACCAACTACTTTTGCATTAGGAAATGATAATCGCATAAACTCTACTGATTCCCAGAAGTCGATACCGTCTTCTAATGGATCAAATGAAGTTAAGTTATCATTATCGATTATTTTGTTCGGTGGAAAAATATCTACACCAACTACAAGCGGAGCAGGTAAGTTAGCAGTTCCATCTTTTATTATTTGAGTTGCATTAATGCGTGTTGTGGATAGGTTTACGCCACCACCGTTTTCCGCTACAGTACCTGTAACTTTTACTTTATCGCCAACTTTGACACCGTGTGAAGATTTGTTTACTTGGATAGCTTCTGATGTAGTATTATCATTATCTGCGTTATCTACATCTTGCATAACAAAGTTTGTTCCATCGATTAAGTAAGTTACTACTCCTGTAACATCTGTTACGGATGCTCCAACGTATGGAGAAATATGACCTTTTCCTTGGATTTCTCGAATGATTACGCCATCCGCTTTTATAATTGTATAAGTAAAGTTAAATACTTGACTTTCGGTAGTGCCACTTACTGCAATTGCTTTAATAGTTGTTGTTCCAGTAGGTAATACGATTGGAGTATCGTATTTAGTACTCAATTTAGATGGTGTTGAACCGTTCAATGTATAATAGATTTCAGCACCCACTATACCTGACTTGAGTTCAATTTTCGTATTTACTGGCACTGTTCCTTCATATTGTAAAGAATAAACAGCAGGTTTGTTTACAAGGTCAAAGCTTTTAAGACCTAATGTTTTTAATTGGAATACGGCACCATTAATTGCAGCGATTCCTGTAATATTTACTTTATCGCCTTCTTTGAAGAGTTTAACAAAATCATTGTATGTGATTCCTGTACGGTTATCATGCCATACACGAACTTCTTCACCACTTTCTGATACTGCTTGGAATTCAAAGCTTCCAAAAGTACCATTTGGTGCTAAGTTTTTAATAGTAACATTTTTTAAAGTTACTAATTCTCCTTGTGTATCTTCATTCACGCCTGATGGTTGTACAATTTGAGCTGCTGGAATGCCATTTCCTGATGAAATTACTTCAATAGTAGGGTTTTCTATTTCTACTTCATTTGAGTAAGTTATCACTTTACCAGTTACTTTAATTTTATCCCCTGGTTCAACATTTGCTGAGGTAGCATATACGAACATACCAGCTGTTTCATCTTGCATATAGAATGCTTGACTACCCCATGGGCCGGGATTAGTAGTGACAATTCCTTCAATTTGAACTGTTTCACCAATAGCAGTGCGTGCTCCTGCGATTGTTAGCGCACCTGCGATTGTATAAGTGAATGTCGCAACATCACTATCAGTTAGTACACCCTTATTGTCTACCGCAATTGCTTTAATAGTTGTTGCGGCATTAATTGTAAATGGATTTGCGTATACACTGTCCGAAGTCGTTGGGTTTACTCCATTTGTTGTAAAGTAAATTTTTGCATTTGAAGTAGTAGTTGTTAATGTAACTGTAGTACCAACTGCCACGGCGGAAGATGCTGGGCTAGCTGTTACAGCATTGACTTTTGTCGGTCCACCTTCTACAACAAATTCCATCGAGGTTGGGGTTTTTAACCCTGCATGACTGCCAAAGTATTTTTCAAGTGAACCACTTATTAATACCTTTTTACCCAAATTAGCAGGGGTTGTTTTTAAACCAAACTTTGCTCTATGGTCCGCAGTAACTAGTTGCACATATAGCATTTTATCTCTATTAGTTTCACCTGGAGTTGCCGCGATTGCATAATTAGTATCCCCTGTTGCAGTAGAAATTACGCTTGTTTCGCTTGCTACAAAACCAACTATATACCCTTCTACTGTTGCGGGTTTCTGTGAATTTACATCAAATTGACTAATTGCCTCATCTACGGTTAATACCGTTGCTGCTTGTGCATTTGGTATTGCAATAAATGGTAAAAGCATGGAGATTACAAGTAAGAAAGACAGTGCTATTTTACTGAAGGCATTATTTAATATACCTTTGTTTGTCATCAATTTCACTCCTAGCGTTTTTATATTCAATTGAGTAGTTAGTGCAATTACAAAGCCTTTTGCTTTCAATCAAAAGGCTTGGCGAAAAGAATTAAAGTTTCATTTCACCTGTTACTGTTAAACCATCAAAATTATAAATTACTCCGTCAAGTCCTGAAAGATCTAAATTCCCTTCGACTTTTATGTCTAAGAATGACACATTTTCTGTTGGTGTACCTGTAAGGATCAAATTACCTTTGACAACTGCATGCTTAAAAGATGCTACGTCTGTCACAGAAACGATTACGTCGCCATTATAAACTTTTGGAGTATCAGCTGTTCCTGAGAAACTACCAGCTGGCACAGTTTCAGATCCTTTACCTGCAACGTCTACAATACGACCTTCAATTTTAGTTGGAATAGAATCTTTTATAGATACTAAATGATCTCTTAAGTTTTCCCAATCTGAAAGTCCAAGATCTGTTACACGACCTTCTTCATACGCTTTTTTAAATACGTCATAGCCGTCTCCACCTTTAGCAGTGAATGCGTTTGTTGCTATTGTGTATGTTTCGGAATCTTGGATTGGAGTATACTCATTTTCTGCATTTTTATAAGCAATCGATATGACACGTTTTCCAACAGGTTTAGAAGAATCGAATTCTACTTTTGCACCTGATACATGTAAGAAACCGCCACTTTCACCAGGATATGCACTAAAGCTTAGTTCAAGTGCTTGTTTTATTTCTGCACCTGTTAGATCCATTGTTGCTAATGTGTTACCAAATGGAAGTACTTTTATAACACCACCTACTGTTATTGGACCTGATGGAATAGAAGTTCTAATGCCTCCACCATTTTGGAATGCCATGATTACCTTTTTATTTTTTACATAATCTTTCGCTTTCGCAAGCATACCGTCTGTAATTATGTTTCCTAGAATAGTTTCATTGGATCTTACACTTGTGCCTGGTACATAACCTACATCGGTTACTCTTGGGCTTAAAAGTGCATTTTCAAGAGTTACTCCAATTTTCGTTTCATTAACAGTTGCAATTTTGTCCTTATAAGGTTTCAAGAGCGCAGCTGCCTCAGCGTCTTCTGCTTTATCTGCAGTTTTAATTAGCTTTCCAGCATGCCCTACTACGACACCTTTTTTATCGAATTCAACATCTAAAGTACCAAGGTAATCTGAATATTGATATGCTTGTACAATAATTGTTTTGTCTTTCGCTTTACCATTATTATCTTTATCCACAACAACAGGTACATTTAACTGTGTATGGCTGTGTCCTCCAACGATTATGTCAATTCCAGGTACATTTGCAGCTAGTTCTTGATCATTGTCTACAGCAGGATTATCATCAAAACCAATATGTGTAAGTGCTACAATTTTGTTAATACCCATTGCTTCAAATTCAGCAACCATTCTCTTTGCATCTTCTATATAGTTAGAGAATGTAATTTTTCCAGGGCTTGAGATGTCTGCCGTTTCAGCGGTTGTTAGTCCAAAAATACCAACTTTTTCTCCGTTTATTTCTTTTACAATTCCCGTGTAAATATTCCCATTCTTAGGTTTTTCGGGATTTTTAGGAATCTTTGTATTAAATAAACCTGTAAATTTCTCGTCCTTTGAAAAATCTACGTTAGCTGATACAAATGGGAATTCTGCCCCTTTAATGAAATCAACTAATGCTTGATGACCTTCTTTAGACGAACCAAGATCGAACTCATGGTTACCAAATGTCATGGCATCGACTTTCATTAGATTCATAAATTTTAAGTCGGCTTGGCCTAGGAATTCATTAAAATATAAAGTACCAGAGAAAACATCCCCTGCATTTAATAACAATGCATCCGGCTTAACTCTGCGTACTTCTTTTACTGCTGTAACAAGCTTCGGTGCTTTGTCCGTATTAGCATGTATATCATTTACATGCATAATGGAAAGATTAAAGTTGGATTTTTCTGCAACGTCAACAATACGACCTTCAATTTTAGTTGGAATAGAATCTTTTACAGATATTAAATGATCTCTTAAATTTTCCCAATCTGAAAGTCCAAGATCTGTTACACGACCTTCTTCATACGCTTTTTTAAATACGTCATAGCCGTCTCCACCTTTAGCTGTGAATGCGTTTGTTGCTATTGTGTATGTTTCGGAATCTTGGATTTGAGTATACTTATTTTCTGCATTTTTATAAGCAATCGATATTACACGTTTTCCAACAGGTTTAGAAGAATCGAATTCTACTTTTGCACCTGATACATGTAAGAAACCGCCACTTTCAGAAGGATATGCACTAAAGCTTAGTTCAAGTGCCTGTTTTATTTCTGCACCTGTTAGCTCCATTGTTGCTAGTGTGTTACCAAATGGAAGTACTTTTATAACACCACCTACTGTTACTTGACCTGATGGAATAGAAGTTCTAATGCCTCCACCATTTTGGAGTGCCATGATTACATTTTTATTTTTTACATAATCTTTCGCTTTCGCCAGCATACCGTCTGTAATTATGTTTCCTAGAATAGTTTCATTAGATCTTACACTTGTGCCTGGAACATAACCTACATCAGTTACTCTTGGGCTTAAAAGTGCATTTTCAAGAGTTACTCCAATTTTCGTTTCATTAACAGTTGCAATTTTGTCCTTATAAGGTTTCAAGAGCGCAGCTGCCTCAGCGTCTTCTGCTTTATCTGCAGTTTTAATTAGCTTTCCAGCATGCCCTACTACGACACCTTTTTTATCGAATTCAACATCTAAAGTACCAAGGTAATCTGAATATTGATATGCTTGTACAATAATTGTTTTGTCTTTCGCTTTACCATTATTATCTTTATCCACAACAACAGGTACATTTAACTGTGTATGGCTGTGTCCTCCAACGATTATGTCAATTCCAGGTACATTTGCAGCTAGTTCTTGATCATTGTCTACAGCAGGATTATCATCAAAACCAATATGTGTAAGTGCTACAATTTTGTTAATACCCATTGCTTCAAATTCAGCAACCATTCTCTTTGCATCTTCTATATAGTTAGAGAATGTAATTTTTCCAGGGCTTGAGATGTCTGCCGTTTCAGCGGTTGTTAGTCCAAAAATACCAACTTTTTCTCCGTTTATTTCTTTTACAATTCCCGTGTAAATATTCCCATTCTTAGGTTTTTCGGGATTTTTAGGAATCTTTGTATTAAATAAACCTGTAAATTTCTCGTCCTTTGAAAAATCTACGTTAGCTGATACAAATGGGAATTCTGCCCCTTTAATGAAATCAACTAATGCTTGATGACCTTCTTTAGACGAACCAAGATCGAACTCATGGTTACCAAATGTCATGGCATCGACTTTCATTAGATTCATAAATTTTAAGTCGGCTTGGCCTAGGAATTCATTAAAATATAAAGTACCAGAGAAAACATCCCCTGCATTTAATAACAATGCATCCGGTTTAACTGTTCTTACTTCTTTTACTGCTGTAACAAGCTTCGGTGCTTTGTCCGTATTAGCATGTATATCATTTACATGCATGATCGACAGGTTGAAGTTTTTGGAACCCGTGTTACCACCATTGCCACCTCCATTGTTTCCGCCACCTGTAGAAGGAGGTTTTGTTGGTGTAGTTGGTGTAGTTGGTGTAGTTGGTGTTGTTGGTGTTGTTAGATCAATACCAGCTGTTTTGGCTACATCATTTGCTTTTTCAAGCAACTCTTTAACCATTGGTAACGAACTAGTAGAAGGCAATTGAGAGATCAAAGATTTAATCGATTCTAATACTTTAGTAGCCTCTTCAGTTTTCCCAGCTAGTAATAATTTTTCTGCTTCATTTACTTTCATGTAAATAGTTACTGGAACCTTTAACTGTTCGCGCTTAAAGTTTGCAGGTTCCTTGTACTGTTCTAGTAATAAATCCCTTGCATCTTTGCCAGAAAAACGATAAAGAATTGCGGTACGTCCTTTTAACTGTACAGATAACTTATGATATAGAGTTTCTATTTTTACCCAATCTTTTGCTGTCTCCGCCTTTTTAATGTCAGCCATTATTGGATTTAAGTATTTTTCTGCGTAATTATAAGCGTCAATATAAGGAATAATCCCCTTAGTAATTCTTTCATTGTATAAATCATTTAAATCTTTTAATAAAGTATCTTTATTTTTTGCATTAGATTTCTCGATCGCATTCTTTGCTTTTTGATAATTTGCTTTTGCTACATTCAATGCTGGATACAATTCTTCGCTTGTTGCAACTTTTCCTTTTTGAGACGGTACTACATACGCATAGGCTGCCTCTTTCATATCCTTCCTCGCTTGATCCACCAAATCTTGTAATGAATTGTTAGCGAAACCTACATTTGTAGGAGCTAGCAATGAGGTAGCAAGTACTGTTGCCATTACGGACCTTTTCATCTTCTTATTCATAATTCCCCTCCTATATTAATATAATAACGATAGAATCCTATCAATAATTTTCCAATGATATGAAATTAATAGATTAATATGATTCTAGTTAAAACATACCATTTAATAATATGAAGTACAATTAAGAATTCATTAAATTTTTATGATTTTTCTGTTTATAATGTTTTATATTAGAGATGAACTCAATTTAACTTCTTTTCTAAGAAAGAAAAAGTGATTTATAAAAATTCGATTCAATAATAGATAAGTAATGAAATAGCAAAATCTAATTTTATCTTTCCTTATTAATTAAAATGAGAATGGGAAAATCAAAAGAACATAAAATGTTCCTGTCAGAATGAGGTAGAGGAAAACAGCTAGTTTAAAAAATATGTTTCAAAACATCTTAAAGTGAATTGTAGTCTATTGTCAGAATAGTGTAGAATTGTTTCTGACACAGGGACGCTCGTTTAAATGTTCCTGTCAGAATGAGGTAGAGGAAAACAGCTAGTTTAAAAAATATGTTTCAAAACATCTTAAAGTGAATTGTAGTCTATTGTCAGAATAGTGTAGAATTGTTTCTGACACAGTGGTCGACCCCCTTATAATGGACACATAGAGTGTTATAATTGTGTAAATACAACCATCTGAGAGGGGCATGATCATGAACATTCGTAAGAAAACAAAAAAACGTCAACTCACATATGAACAAAAGTTATTTGCAGTAAATGAAGTACGTCTGAATAAACGTAACAGGCAAGATGTCGCGGACGAACTGGAAATTCATATTAATTCATTGACAGGGTGGCTGAAACTTTACAGAGAACATGGTGAAGATGCACTTCTCTCACACTATGAGAAATCAGATTTGATTGAACACACTGCAGAACTAAATAGATTAAGAGATATAGAAAAGAAGTACAAGGAGCAATTGATACAAAATGAAATCTTAAAAAAGTTCCAGGCCTTTCTCAAGGAGAACGAAAAAAGAAGTGCTTCGAAGCCATTACGGCCTTGAGAAAGGATTATCCAGTAACTACACTTTGTAAAACATTAAAAGTATCAACCAGTGGATATTACAACTATATGGCACAACCTCAAAAGTCTCTTTCTGAGCGGGATCAAATCGATATTACGGTCATCCAAAGCTTATATGATTTTACTGGTGGCACCATTGGCGTGAAAAGAATTGCTGGTGAACTGAAAGCTAACCACGATCATGTAATTAATCACAAGCGTGTACAGCGATTAATGAATGAGATGAATATTAAATCTAAAATTCGAGTTAAGAAGTACTTCCAATCTAAGAAAGATGCACAATCTGACTGGGTATATCCAAACCTTCTTAATAGAGATTTTGATGCTTCGCTGCCCAATCGTAAATGGGTTACCGATCTATCTGAGATTACAGTGGAAGAAGATAAATTTTACGTTTCTGCAATCATGGATCTTTGTAATCGAGAAATTATTGCATTTGAAATGAGCGATAGTCCAACTGCAAACCTGGTAGAAACTACTGTTAAACAAGCAATGAAAACTAGAAAGTTGCCCGACTTAACAAACGTCATCATTCACTCTGATCAAGGAAGTGTCTATAAGTCTTTTAAGTATAAAAATCTTGCCAAGAAACTTCACTTTTCACCAAGTATGTCTCGGAAGGCAAACTGCTGGGATAACGCTGTAATTGAGAGCTTTTTTTCGCAATTAAAGACAGAATTCCCGCACTTGTATGCGACAGATAATGCCAAACAGGTAAAGAAAGATTTACTCTTATACATTGCATATTTTAACCAAAACCGTGGTCAAAAAAGACTGGGTTATTTAAGTCCAACTGCTTATTTAAAGTTAAAACATTCAGCTAGCTAATGCACAATTCTACACTGTCCATAAAATAGGGGCTAGACTACAGGGACGAATGTTTTTTTCAGTTAAATGCAATTGTAAAAATAACGTCAAATTCTGAACCGGCGTTTACTGTTAAAGGAAAAGGAAATGATTTTCCTTTTAGGTCAGCCAATGTTTTTGCATCTGCAGAAAATGCCGCTTTAAGCCCATTCATTGCTGCTTCTGATAATGGGTCATTTCCATTAATTTTCGTAACATTTAAGCCACTAATTAGTGATGTATAGAATCCTTGACTTAAAAATTCTAAAATGCTGACATCTTCTTTGATTGTAACAGTTAATGAATTAGAAGCAGTTGAAGAAACCGTAATGTTTTTTTGACCGGCATTAACTTTCTCCACAAAATCTGCTACTTTACTATCAAAAGCTTGTTGTTCCGTCAATGCCACAAGAGGAGCATCTATGATTGCTTTTATTTTTGCTACTTCTGCGAATAATGGAGCTGCATATTTATTTGTCTTTGGTAAACCTTCTAATAAAATATTAAGCTCTGCATATGCTTTTAAAACTTCTTCACTTTTGCCAGCAGCATACAAACTCTTAAGGTCTACTAATTTCATATAAATGGTTACCGGGAGCGTTAATTCATTACGTTTTGCCTCTGCCGGCTTTTTATACTTCTCTAGCAATAAATCACGAGCTGCTTTACCAGAGAAACGGTATAAAATAGATGTCCTATCTTTTAATTGGTAAGATAACTGATGGTATCCTGCTACCACTGTAGCAAAATCATTCTTTGCTTCTGCTTCGTTAATTTCTTTCATCAAAGGATCTAAGTATTTTGTTGCGTAATTATACGCATCCATATAAGGAACTAAACCTTTAGATACTTTCTCATTATATAAAGAATCAATGTCATTCAGTTTACTTTCTTTTTCTTTTGTAGAAAGCTTAGATGATACAATTGCGTTTCTAGTAGCCTGGTAGTTTTTCTTTGCACTATTTAATGTAGCGTATAATGATTCGCTTGGAACAAGCTTTCCTTCAAGCGTAGGATATACATATTGTGATGCAGCCTTATTTAACTCACTCTTCACTGAGTTAATAGATTGATCGACAGAGATTGACTTCCCATAAGCAATTGGAGAAAATGCTAAAATGGAACTCGTTAATAGTGCTGCCGCTGCCGCTGTTTTCACTAGATTTTTTTTCATGATATTCCTCCTAAGTTGTGTTTATTTCCTTGTTATTTCACTTTAAAGCTCATTTTTAATGCATTTGTTTTCCTTACTGTCCATTCTTGTCAGTTAAATTATTTGTTACCATCAATTGATAAGCCCCTACCGGAAGCAGTAATCGAAATCCTTCAAGTTACTCTAATAATTATTTACCCATCTCCCTGTCTTGAAAGTATTCATCATTCATCTATATGCTTAGTCCAAGAAGTAAAGAAGAACATAATGATATAAAAATCTGTTTAACCACTAAAGTTTTGGAAATAAACAATTTTAGCTTTTATAAAGGTGTTACGGATTATGATGGGTTGATCATGATCATTCCTGGAGAAAACGCAAGCGTCCTTTAAGTGCATCAGGTCTTTACCAATTCCCAAGTGCTTTGGACAACATCGGCTACACTATTACCGTTATGGCTATGGAACGTGAAGTAAATGTGTCACTTCACTTTCCACGTTTTTCGGTAATCTTGTTCCAGATGTTTTTCCGTCGCACGCTTGAAATATGTAAAAACATAGTGCATTAGGTTTGGTTAAAGAGTGATTAGATACTTCCCTACTCTTTTAAATGCGGACGAAGATACAATTTCGTCCGCTCAGCACTTCTTTATCAATAGATGCTGCCTATTTCTTTTTAGTGCCAAGACTAGAATACAAAAGTTGCATAACCAGATGTATTTATTTACACTTTATGGCACTTCAAGATCTATTTACCCTAAAGCGAGACTAATTTTTATTCATCCGAGACTACTAGTAGCCAAATTTATATGCTTTCTTAACTTTTCAAAAAAACAACTACCTCCTACACTATATCCATTAAGTGTAGGAGGTATTATTGGTTATAAAGAATCTTGAATTGCAGTAAATTATCAGAATAGTTCGGAATTGTTTCTGGCACAGTGGACACTTCACTATTTCCCTATTTCTTTGTTTCTGACACAGGGACGCGTTTTTAATCCGAGCTGATGTGTATTTTTAGTTTAGGTATGGTAAAATGAGCATATAATAAAAAAGACTGAGTGCGTAAACACTCAGTCAATGCAGCTGACATACCGCATGAAGTGCGGTTGACCAGTGGTAAACAAAAAAGGTGTTACAAGGAGTAACCACTCTGCTTACTTGGGCGTTAGCGGAAGGTGGTTACTTTTTTCTATTGGTGTAAAGAGCAATCATCGCTACGACAGCTGTTGCTGCTGTTGCGAGGAACATTCCGGATTGGTATAACATGTTCATTGCTTCATAAGTCACCATATATAAACACACCCTTTCTCAAGGGAGTGCCAACCGCCATCCGCTATATGTAGCTGCTCCTATAAGTTTATCATTTTCAGATACAATAATCGACAGAAAGCACTACCATAATCTAGCTATCTCAAGCCAGATTGATTAGGAATTGTTTTGAAGTTGTGTCTGACACAAGTAGTGAATTGTAGTCTATTGTCAGAATAGTGTAGAATTGTTTCTGACACAGGGACGCGTCACTAGAGGCTGAAGATGAAATTTCAGCCGCATAAAGTTCGAATAGCAATTAAAACAAACACCTCCTACACTTTATAGATTCAAGTGTAGGAGGTGTTATTCGTTCTAGTGAATCTAAATTTGTAGTCAATTGTCAGAATAGTGTAGAATCGTTTCTGACACAGTGGTCGCGTTTCACGTCACTAACGGTGCCCATATGGACACATCACTTATCGTACTCTAATCTAATATCGTCCACTTTATAATTCCCGTTTTCTTCTTTAAGAATAATGTAGTCCGTATGATTAGCAGTGAGTTTACTATCATGATGTTCACTTATTTCGACGTACTTTATGCTGTTCTTTTCAAAATGAGTCACTTTTGTATCTTCTGTCCAATAAATGGTGCCCAATACTAAGTGTCCGCTTTCTCTAGATAGTAAATAATACTTAGTTTCACCATTTATGACTTCTGCTGTCATTCGCTCCGTGATAAATCGATCAATAAATGTGTCTGTAAAATAAGAATTATGTTGCATTTTTATTTCATTTGCAGGAAGACGAACAACCTGACTGCTAAAATTTATGTAATATTGAATAAATTGAGCAGTATTCAAAAATGTTTTTAAATCTTGTTCATTTGAAATCCAACTTACGATAATTTTTTTGCCATCTGTATATATATTCATATCGCCTTTACTAATAATCTGTCCTTGACTTGCAGTTTTAAAAAAGGCGTACATATCGTTATAACTAATACGTCCACTTATATTACTAATACTTCTTGCTGCTTTAATTAAAGTTGTGTCGCTTAAATCCCCACAAATCGTGAACATGTTCCCTTCAAACCCTACTACTTTGATCTGTTCTTTATTGAACACCTCAAAGTCTGTATGATTTTTCTTTACTTCATATCCAGTGGAATACACACTTTTCAATACTAAATCTGCAGGGTGTGGAGTTGGTATTTTATCTTTTGGAAATGAAGCCAATTTTACCACTTCATTTACTTTCTCTACTTTCTTAAGCAAGCTATTTATAAATGTACTTGAACTAGATTTTGGAAGCAATTCTACTAAAGCTTGAATACTTTCAAATACCTTTTTTGCTTCTTGCTCTTTTCCCTCGCTTACTAGTTTCTCAACCTCAATAATTTTCATATAAATAGTGACAGGTACCATTAATTCATCATGTTTTTGATCTGATGGTTGTTTGTACTTTTCAAGTAACAAATCGCGAGTTGCTTTTCCAGTAAATCGATATAAAATGGCAGATCTACCTTTTAATTGATAAGACAATTGGTGATATATCTTTTCAACTGTAGCAAAGTCATTTCTCCCTTGAGCACCTTCTATTTCACCTAATAATGGATCTAAATATTTTGTAGCATAGTTATACGCATCCATATAAGCTACTAGTCCTTCTGAAACTTTTTCTTTATAAAGCGTGTCCATTTCATTCAAAATTGCTGTCTTTTGTGTGGATGAAATTTTTGAGGAAACTACCGCACTTCTAGTCAGTTGATAGTTTTTCTTTGCACTGTTTAATATAGGGTATAACTCGCTGCTCGGTACCAGCTTTCCTTCCAATGAAGGATACACATAATGTGTTGTAGCTTTGTTAAGCTCTGTTTTCATCTTGTTTACCGATTGTTCTATCGTAGATGTTGCTCCAAATGCTACGGAAGAAAATGATAAGATCGATGCCGTTAATAATACTGTTACAGCTACTGACTTGACTAAGCCTTTGCTCATGTAATTCCTCCTGATGTATGTATCTAAGTTGTTGTGAAATATGCATTATATCTCAACTGATTAATAATACAGGTTAAATAGAGCCTAATCAATGGAAGGAAGCAATAAACCACTACCAAAATAGGAATAAAAAGGGATTCGTTTTTGATTTGTAATTATTTTGGAAGGGTATGGGTTTTGAGGGATAATTGCGAATGCCCACCAAGATAATTAGGTGGGCATTATTTGACGCTTACTTTACTAGATACTATTTAAAAGCGAATTGTAGTAAATTGTCAGAATTCTGTAGAATTGTTTCTAACACAGGGACGCGTTTTTAATTTAAACCATAAACTCTTTAATCACATCACAAACTTTATCCACATCCTCTTCACTCAAATAAGGATGCATCGGTAAGGAAAGCACTGTATCACAAAGTTTATTAGTAGTTTCAAAGTCTTGATCATTAAGATCCAAATATGCAAAAGCATCTTGTTTGTGCATTGGCTTAACATAATAAACCATACTAGGAATATCTTCATCTTTTAATTTTGCTTGTAGACCATCCCGCTGTTCCTTGTTCTTTAGCTTAATAGTGTACTGGGCAAAACTTGAATAAAATCCCTCTGGTATGATTGGAGTTTCAATAGTTCCATTCAATCTTTCATTGTATAAATTATATACTCGGTTTACATCTTCCACTTCATGATCGATAAATGCTTTTAGTTTTACTTTTAATACGGCTGCTTGAATAGTGTCTAATCTGGAGTTAACACCAATTCGAACATTATCGTACTTATTCTCGCCTTTTCCGTGAACTTTGAAAGACTTGAGTAATTCCGCTAATTTATCATCATTAGTAAAAATGGCCCCGCCATCTCCATAACAACCTAGTGGTTTAGCTGGAAAGAACGAAGTAGTAGCAGCGTCTCCAAAACTACATGCTCTTTTTCCATTGATATTACCACCAAATCCTTGAGCACCATCCTCTAATACGAATAAATTATACTTCTTAGCAATTCTCTCTATCTCAGGATAATTTGCTGGTAGACCAAATAAATCAACAGGAATAATAACCTTTGGAGTTAACTTTCCTTCTTCAATCGTCTTAATAATTGCTTCTTCTAATTTTATTGTATCTATATTAAATGTTTCGCTATCTACATCTACAAAAACAGGAGTTGCACCTAGAAAGGATACAATTTCACCAGTTGAAAAGAATGTGAAGTCTGGTATAAATACTGCATCTCCTTCTTTTATTCCCCAAGACATCATTACTAAAGTCATTGCTTCTGTTCCATTAGCGCAGGTAATACAGTGTTTTACCCCAACATAATCTGCTAATTGTTCTTCTAGCTCTTTTACTTCGTTACCACCAATGAAATTGGCATCATTAACAACTTTTTGTATAGCAGAGTCAATTTCGTGTTTATATTTCTGATATTGTGTCTTTAAATCTCTAAATTCCATAATAAACCATCCTTTATCCTGTTTGATTTTCATCATTCTTAATTTACTGTTATTTCGGCAATGGTGTACTCTCTTGCATTCATGACATTTCAACTCTTCTTTTAAAACCTGTCCACATGCGAAGACATAACCTTATGTAGGTAACCCTGCCATTAAAGTATAATCTTAGGGGCATGTTTAGAACATTTATAACAATTCAATTTTATTATTGCTTTAGAATGGAGTTGAACAAAAGAATAATCTACAGTTGAGTGAGCAGTAGAACAGAACGAGCCCTTATTTAGGATTTAGTTCTTCTCACTAGCGTCGCATCAAAATAATTCATCACCATAATTTAATCTGAAATTTCTGTAATTTTATTTTTCCATAAAAAAATCCTTTATAATGGTTTGGTGGTAGTAACCTATCCAAATCCATTAAAAAGGATCAATCTCATGGATAAGATTACACGAAAAACATCATTTGAACAATGGTTTTCACCGATTTCCAACAAATTATTAGAAAACCAAGTGAAAAATCTACATTTAGACTACTATACAAAGAAGCTTCACATGGCTTCGTTTATGAAATTACTGTTATTTGCACAACTTCATGAAACAGAGAGTTTACGCGCTTTAAGTGACTGTGTATTTTCAGAGGAACTGCAGCATGTAACGAACCTAGATTCCATCAGTTTTTCTCAACTAGGCCGTCGTTTAAATCAAGTACCGACCGATTTCTTTCAATCTATACTTCTTGATTTAGTTGCTCAAATTCACAACAAGACAGACTTTCAAACAAGACGAAAAACAACCACGCCACTCAAAATCATTGACTCGAGCACCTTACCGTTAAATTTAACGAATCACAAGTGGGCGAAATTCCGAAAAACAAAATCGGGCGTCAAACTTCACTTACGGCTTGTGTTCATGGAAAAAGGGTGTTCCTATCCGGATAAAGCCGTCCTAACGAATGCGATAGAACATGATCGTGGTCAATTGGAAGTACTCGTTGATGACAAGGAATGCATGTACGTATTTGACCGTGGTTACCTGGATTACGAACGTTTTGACGGCATGACAGATGAAGGCTATTTCTTCGTCTCCCGCTTGCGTAAAAACGCCGTCATACGTGTACTTGAAACGTTCAGATTACCTGAAGATTCATCTGTTATATCAGATGAAATGGTGGTCATTGGTACGATCCAGAATCGTGCTGAAAACGTGTTTCGTTTAATCAAAGTTCTCGATTCCAAAGGGAATGAGCTTCATTTACTAACCAATCGCTTTGATTTGAGTGCAGATGAAATCGCTGAATTGTACAAATCACGCTGGGCGATCGAGTTATTCTTTAAATGGATGAAACAACATCTGAACATTAAAAAGTTCTACGGTTGCAGTGAGCAAGCCGTACACAACCAAGTGTACATCGCAATGATTGTTTACTGTCTAAATGTACTCGCTCAGTTAAATACCCAAAGTAAGCGAACGTACTTACAAATTAGTAGATACTTAAAAGCAGCTTTATGGAAACCAGCAAAAATCTGGTTGCGTAAAATCACAGGGAGTACTGTCCCATAAAGTTAGCTAATCTCTGTCGCACCAGTCTTAGGTTATAGTCAAAAAATGGATGTTTACTACCTCTACTTGAGTGTCTTCGTTTTTAATTAAAACCAAGAAAAATAAAAAACGGAACATTCAGAACTCATTTATGCGACGCTAGTGAGTTCTTCTATATAATCCTTATTAAACTTTATTCTTCTCCAGCAAATTTAATAGCTGTTTGGATAATTCTCCAATAAAATCATCCGTTTTAATCAATTCATTCTCATTCCCTCGAAGATATCCATATTCTAAAATACGCTTGAATTCTTCTTGTAATTCTTCTGAAGTCATGCAACCATACCCTCCTACGTTTTTCACTACAGGTTGTATCAATTAATAATTAATGAACTTTCAGTATATTGTAATACAGAGTCATTAAATATAATGTCGAAACTAGTCGTAATCTATGAATTTAATATTAAATTTGATACAAAAGGATCTGAGCTGAATAAAGACTTGAAAAAGTGATGCGTGTGCTATTTAATAGAGACGGTTAAAACTGGCCCCTGTGTTAGGGAGATTTCGTGCTACTCTGACAATTCGCTATGATTTTAGGAGAGAAGTTAACCATTCAATTACAAGTGGTTCCCCCTCTGTTTCAAGCCCCTTTTCCTTTTTTAGATCATGTATTCTAGATAATATTTAATAGTGAATTGTAGTTTATTGTCAGAATAGTGTAGAATTGTTTCTGTCACAGTTTGGTCGACCCCCTTATAATGGACACATAGAGTGTTATAATTGTGTAAATACAACCATCTGAGAGGGGCATGATCATGAACATTCGTAAGAAAACAAAAAAACGTCAACTCACATATGAACAAAAGTTATTTGCAGTAAATGAAGTACGTCTGAATAAACGTAACAGGCAAGATGTCGCGGACGAACTGGAAATTCATATTAATTCATTGACAGGGTGGCTGAAACTTTACAGAGAACATGGTGAAGATGCACTTCTCTCACACTATGAGAAATCAGATTTGATTGAACACACTGCAGAACTAAATAGATTAAGAGATATAGAAAAGAAGTACAAGGAGCAATTGATACAAAATGAAATCTTAAAAAAGTTCCAGGCCTTTCTCAAGGAGAACGAAAAAAGAAGTGCTTCGAAGCCATTACGGCCTTGAGAAAGGATTATCCAGTAACTACACTTTGTAAAACATTAAAAGTATCAACCAGTGGATATTACAACTATATGGCACAACCTCAAAAGTCTCTTTCTGAGCGGGATCAAATCGATATTACGGTCATCCAAAGCTTATATGATTTTACTGGTGGCACCATTGGCGTGAAAAGAATTGCTGGTGAACTGAAAGCTAACCACGATCATGTAATTAATCACAAGCGTGTACAGCGATTAATGAATGAGATGAATATTAAATCTAAAATTCGAGTTAAGAAGTACTTCCAATCTAAGAAAGATGCACAATCTGACTGGGTATATCCAAACCTTCTTAATAGAGATTTTGATGCTTCGCTGCCCAATCGTAAATGGGTTACCGATCTATCTGAGATTACAGTGGAAGAAGATAAATTTTACGTTTCTGCAATCATGGATCTTTGTAATCGAGAAATTATTGCATTTGAAATGAGCGATAGTCCAACTGCAAACCTGGTAGAAACTACTGTTAAACAAGCAATGAAAACTAGAAAGTTGCCCGACTTAACAAACGTCATCATTCACTCTGATCAAGGAAGTGTCTATAAGTCTTTTAAGTATAAAAATCTTGCCAAGAAACTTCACTTTTCACCAAGTATGTCTCGGAAGGCAAACTGCTGGGATAACGCTGTAATTGAGAGCTTTTTTTCGCAATTAAAGACAGAATTCCCGCACTTGTATGCGACAGATAATGCCAAACAGGTAAAGAAAGATTTACTCTTATACATTGCATATTTTAACCAAAACCGTGGTCAAAAAAGACTGGGTTATTTAAGTCCAACTGCTTATTTAAAGTTAAAACATTCAGCTAGCTAATGCACAATTCTACACTGTCCATAAAATAGGGGCTAGACTACAGGGATGCGTTTTTTACACGGGGACACTTCACCTATATAAAACTTGATAACATTGGTCGATTTGTACTCGCAATTCTTCCGATACACGATCATATAAAACTAAGTCAATTTTCAAAAGTGTATCTAACTCATTCTCTATTTGTTCCGTTAGCAATAGCCAATCCTTTTGCGGTATGTTAGGTGCTTTAATCGCTATGTCAATATCGGATAAATGATTACAATCACCATGAGCACGAGAACCAAATAACAATACGGATTCAATTTCGGGATATCTGCTCGCTATTCCCCTTAACTGATTTAAAAGCAACTCATTCATTGTTATCTAATTCCTTCATATACTGTCGTTCTAAGTTTTGAAAGGTTGTTTTCATTTCCGGAAAATAGCGGATGATGTTCTGTAGAATATTCCTAGCCATGTCTTCATCATATGCATGTGAAGTTTCATTCCGATCTTTCAGCATTTGTAGCCAAGCTTGCTCATTTTGAAGCCATCCCACTTGATAAGCTTCTTTCAACGTTTCTCTCGGTGTTTTTGCTTCAATTCCTTCGCTAAGTAATAATCTTTTTAACATTTTCCAATAGATTTCAATCGTAAATTCAAACCGTTGAATTGTTCCATCCACAATTAGGCTATTCTCTTGATTTTCATTTAACGCTTCTTCCAGGCGACCTAAAGCCTTCTTTAAGTTGGTGAAGCTTTGTCTTAATTTACGGTTTTCCTCTTCCATCGAACCTTCCCCCTATCACAGTGCTATTACCTGATATTATACCATTAGTTAAGGGTTTCAGGGGTATAGTACAGAGGTTTCTGCTTCTGCACCTTATCAATACTTTTCATAAGGACTGTATATAAAGGTTATCCTCTTGCTTATTACGTAACACTGAATTGTAGTCTATTGTCAGAATAGTGTAGAATTGTTTCTGACACAGGGACGCGTCACTAGTTTCTGACATAGTGGACGCGTTTTTGATTTTCAAAGAGTGCATATTGCATATTCCGCTCTTAACATGGTAATATTAATAATTATAAGTTCGATTCTCATTATTTTCAAATTTAATTTTAGGAGGCGGACAATATTAGTGCGGTACAAGGAGTCAAAAAATTACCTATCTCAATCAAACATACGGATGCCTATGAATTATTTATGAAACTAGCTGATATATCAGGAAAAATTGGTCGACTAGACGAAAAGTTTAAACGTTCCATTTTAAGAAGTGATTTTATTAATACACTTGCATTAAAGGAATCTGTTCAATCTACACGTATTGAAGGTACTCAAGTTACCTTTACAGATATGGTTGAACAGACACATAAAGCAAACCCAAAATGGGAGCATATTGAGGTTAATAATTATCAGCATGCTTTGATTTCTGGACATGAACGTATTCGGAATGGTTATCCTATTACAACTCGCCTTATATTAGAACTTCACGGTATTTTAATGGAGGGTGCTCGAGGTACAAACGTTGCACGTGGGGAGTTTCGTAAAATTCAAAACTTCATCGGTCCAACAAACAAAATAGAAGATGCCTTTTATATTCCTGTTGGTGCAAATGAAATTGAATCATTCATGGAGAATTGGGAAGTATATGCAAATAAACATTCCTACGGAGAGAAATTGTCAACAGAACATCTTATAAAAAATGAAATTATTTTAAATGAAGATAGTCATCCCCTCTTGAAAGTTGCCATACTGCATGCTCAATTTGAATCCATTCATCCATTCTTAGATGGAAATGGTCGTCTAGGTCGCATTTTAATAGCTCTATACATGGTGCAATCTAAACTCGTTTCTAGCCCAATTTTCTTTGTAAGTGAAGAGTTAGAAAAGCAACGTTCACGTTATTATCATTTGTTGAACGGCGTCAGAGGTCAAAATCCAGATTGGAATAGCTGGTTAAAATTCTTTTTAAGTGCTTCAGACCGCATGGCTGACAAGTTGACTGACCTACTTGATCGTGCAGAATTAGTTGCAACAGTAGGTCTTGAAAAATGTGAAAGACCAATCCAAAAGGACGTATACTTATTTACTTTTAGAGAACCTAATACAACAGCTGTTCAAGTCTCTACCCGTTTCAACATTGCAGCTTCAACAGCCCGCAATGTATTAAATGAGTTAGATGAGCTAGGATTAATTTTTAAAGATACTAGCCAAAAACGGAACATTGAGTATTATAACTACGATGTATTAGATTTATTAAATTAGATTACCTGCTTCATTCAAATAATTAAAGTAAAACAGGTATTGGACAAAAGGTTAATTTTCTTCATTAGTTCCAACAAAGGAATGCATGAGTCAAATGATGAAAGCCAATTTATATGAATTTAACTTTTATATCTCACTTTGATTTTTTTTCTAACACAGGGACGCGTCACGCCATTACAATGATGACCGTGGGGACTTGTCACTCAATGGTGGTCGCGTCACTGAAGTGAACGAATTTTTATTGAATTTTTGTTTATACTAATTTATAATGGACATATATTAAAAGAGAGAAGCGCTCTAACGCTCCTCTCTTGCAACCTCTACCGTCAGGGTGGTGGTTGTCAAACTAATTTATTTACGTTGAGAACCACCCTTATGCTTACGACGGCTCGTGGTGGTTTTCTTTTTGTTTACTAATAAGTTTTTCCGAAAGAAAAATGCACTTGTTTCGCGCACAACACCTTTCAGAATTTCTCGTAGAATTACAAGAAATGTTTCCATGATTATCACCTCCTTTCCATTAAGGAAAGAAGCACGACAACCAACCACCCATCCAATATTTAGTTGCACTATTATTTTATCATAATAACGATAGACTGAATGCTTTCCTCTCAAAAACTAAAATTGTCTACAATGAATCCTATGAAATTTATCAAATATAAGCGAAAAATAACGCCTAGCTGTTTTGAAGTAGATGTTATTTAGTGCTTGCTTATTTAACAGTAAATCGTCTGAATAGTTTGGAATTGTTTCTGACACCACTAGCGTTGCATAGTTTCAAAAATCAGTAAAAAATAGAATAAATTTAAAATAAATTTTTGAAATAATACTTGAATAAACACCAAAAAACTCCTAATGTAGGTAAGGAAACGACAACTAAATCAGTTCCCTACACAATCAAAAGGAGTTCAACCATGAAAAGTGTACACAAAGATTTAGTCTTTCGTCAATATTTATCTAATTTACCTACCAATGTTTTAGCTTGTCCACTTATGAACTATGATGCAAAGAAACTCACGGACTTTTCTTTGGTAAAAATATTTATTCTGGCAAACCTCTGTAAGTGGGATAGTCAAAGGAAAATTGAAACCGGTCTTTATTCAAAACCCAAGTTTTTAGAAGAACTCGGAGTAGAATCGATCAGTCACTCGACAATTGGGAGACGATTAGCGAATCTGAATACGGTCCATTTAGCAGACCTTCTAGGACGTTTGGCTGCACATTATTGGCGGTTAAAAAGGGATGCTAAAGGGTTGAATGCCAATGTAGACCTCCTTCGAATCATTGATGGTACCTATATCAAGCTGCCAAATAACGCTGCGAATTGGACCGCAATTTCTAAAGATTCCTGCGGAATAAAATTACATGTCCGTATAGCCGTCGCTTCGTCCGACAGTGTTTTTCCAGAAAAGATGATTCCATCCACTGGAAATGTGGCGGATTCTGATGCGGTAAATCACACCATCGATGCGGATGGTGCATTATATGTAATGGATCGAGGATATGCCCACAAAACAAAAATGGGTGGTTGGCTACAAAGAAATATCCATTTTCTTGTTCGAGTAAGAAAGACTTTTCGAATGGAAACATTACGATCCTATACGCCTACAAATCCGAGCGTTAGGAAAAATGAAAAGGTATCCATACTAACCCGTGAGGAGCCTCTCCGCTATATCGAATTTATAGACGATAAAGGAACTGTATTTCATTTGATTACAAATCGTCTCGATTTGTCCGAGGACGAGATTTTAGAAGCCTATAAAAATCGTTGGTATGTGGAGCTTTTCTTCAAGTGGCTCAAACAGCACGTCAAGGTAAACCATTTGTTCAGCGAATCTCCTATTGGTATCTGGAACCAAATGTTTATCGCCTTAATAACGGTTGCGTTAACGGAAATTATGCGGCTTACCTACCAACCAACGAAAACGCTTTGGACATTTTTTAGTACGATACAGGAGTTCAAACTGAACAAAATGAAGGAACTTTTACAGCACTTCAATCGGAAACTTAGAAAGAGCAAAGGGCGTCAGAAAGTCCCGATACCAAAACCTAAAACAATCCAATACGGAGAAGATTTTGCCATTGTCAGTCCAATCACAAGTGAACATTTTGTCAAAAAAGAAAAGAAGAAAAAAGCATTAGAAAAAAAGAAACAGCAAGATCAAACTTAATAGTAAAAAAAAGGGAACTGATTTACCATTGGAAACCTGTTCTCTTTTTTATTTTTTCGTATCCTAACTTACTGTAAATATATTGATTATATAAATATATTTGTAACTCTTGCAACGCTAGTGTTCTGACACAGTGGACGCGTTTTTCAAATACGAAAGCAGAATGCACAACTTTTAGAAAAGAAAGCCGCTGAAGATGAAATTTCAGCCGCTCTAATACTTTCCCTATATCATTAACATTCTTTTGAAATTGTTCTAACAGTATCCCCTCTTCATGATCTTAAGATTAAATCGTAGGGAATTGTCAGAATTGTTTCGGACACAGGGACACGACAAAATTTTCGCTGTGAACAGGAAGGGGTTTTCTGATATAATTAAACAAATACTACCTGGATATAAGGGGTGCAACCAAGTAATGGAAAAAGTCATAGAAATACTACAAGCTATTCAAGCCGAACAAAAAGAATTTCGCATGGAAATGAATGAACGCTTAGAAACGATAGAAAAATATGCAATTAAGAACGGTGAAAAATTGGACAACAATCGCGATCACACAAGTAAAAAAATGAGCTTTATCGAACATAAAAATCTTGAACTAGAACAACGAATATTTGAGTTAGAAAGTCGTTTCGGACAATAATAAAGTTGTTTCATCGGAAAATGTTGCCGACATAGGGATGCTTCAAAATATCTTTAATAAATGGCCGCATTTTGAAACTTAAATAATTCCAATAATAAGGAGGCAACCGAAAGTTTTCAATTTCGGCTGCCTTCTCCTTTTATACAACAGGAATTCTAGATAATATATAATAGTGAATTGCAGTCTATTGTCAGAATAGTTTAGAATTGTTTCTAACACAGTGGTCGACCCCCTTATAATGGACACATAGAGTGTTATAATTGTGTAAATACAACCATCTGAGAGGGGCATGATCATGAACATTCGTAAGAAAACAAAAAAACGTCAACTCACATATGAACAAAAGTTATTTGCAGTAAATGAAGTACGTCTGAATAAACGTAACAGGCAAGATGTCGCGGACGAACTGGAAATTCATATTAATTCATTGACAGGGTGGCTGAAACTTTACAGAGAACATGGTGAAGATGCACTTCTCTCACACTATGAGAAATCAGATTTGATTGAACACACTGCAGAACTAAATAGATTAAGAGATATAGAAAAGAAGTACAAGGAGCAATTGATACAAAATGAAATCTTAAAAAAGTTCCAGGCCTTTCTCAAGGAGAACGAAAAAAGAAGTGCTTCGAAGCCATTACGGCCTTGAGAAAGGATTATCCAGTAACTACACTTTGTAAAACATTAAAAGTATCAACCAGTGGATATTACAACTATATGGCACAACCTCAAAAGTCTCTTTCTGAGCGGGATCAAATCGATATTACGGTCATCCAAAGCTTATATGATTTTACTGGTGGCACCATTGGCGTGAAAAGAATTGCTGGTGAACTGAAAGCTAACCACGATCATGTAATTAATCACAAGCGTGTACAGCGATTAATGAATGAGATGAATATTAAATCTAAAATTCGAGTTAAGAAGTACTTCCAATCTAAGAAAGATGCACAATCTGACTGGGTATATCCAAACCTTCTTAATAGAGATTTTGATGCTTCGCTGCCCAATCGTAAATGGGTTACCGATCTATCTGAGATTACAGTGGAAGAAGATAAATTTTACGTTTCTGCAATCATGGATCTTTGTAATCGAGAAATTATTGCATTTGAAATGAGCGATAGTCCAACTGCAAACCTGGTAGAAACTACTGTTAAACAAGCAATGAAAACTAGAAAGTTGCCCGACTTAACAAACGTCATCATTCACTCTGATCAAGGAAGTGTCTATAAGTCTTTTAAGTATAAAAATCTTGCCAAGAAACTTCACTTTTCACCAAGTATGTCTCGGAAGGCAAACTGCTGGGATAACGCTGTAATTGAGAGCTTTTTTTCGCAATTAAAGACAGAATTCCCGCACTTGTATGCGACAGATAATGCCAAACAGGTAAAGAAAGATTTACTCTTATACATTGCATATTTTAACCAAAACCGTGGTCAAAAAAGACTGGGTTATTTAAGTCCAACTGCTTATTTAAAGTTAAAACATTCAGCTAGCTAATGCACAATTCTACACTGTCCATAAAATAGGGGCTAGACTACAGGGACGGGTTTTACAGGGACGGGTTTTAAAAATAAAACTGAAAAACTGTTGATTTTAAAGGATCCTGTACATACTATACAAAAAGGATATTTTTGTGCATAATAATGTACAAATAATATCCAATTAGTTATAATGAGGAGGACAAAATGATCGAAAAAGAAGAGAAGGTGGAAAAAATGCCGATAGCTGCTGATTATAAGGTTGCTGATTTGGAACGTGAAATGCCAAACCCTAATCGTGTTGCTTTATCTAAAATTCGTGACACGAAAGAGTGGATTCCACTTTTAGAACAGTATAGTACAATTGAAGTTATTTCTGGCGTTGACACAGTCGCCCAAATTAGTGTTCCCAATTTGGTACCTAGTCTAATTAAACAGATAAAATTATTAGAACAAGAACTAATGGATGTTCAACTAAATAATTTATATAGTCATCGAGTTCAAGAAACGCAACCGTTAACTGGAGATAAGTTAGCATTAGCTGCATCGGATTACTTAGACGAACTGTTAGATACCAGAGGTTCCCAAGTGAATGATTGATCGTGCATTATTAAAACAAACAATTAAGGAAATTGCATCAATTGAAGGAATTCAAATGGATCCTAATCATTTAGCTTTAGATGTTTTAGCTCTTTCCGAGGTGTTTAAAGAGAATGAATCACAGTTTAAGAATGTCATAAATTCATTGAAGACTGCTATTTATGACGTTATAAATAATGATCGTATAGGGGAAGATTTGAAATTTAATCTTGAAGGTTGGAAATCTTATCACTTTTCAAGTCCTTATCCGAAATTTCAAGGTGAAGAAGATATGAGAATGGTCTACCAACCAATTTCTCATATTTTGATACTCGCTTTTGGGCATCGATACATCACTTCAGATTTTTATCAGCGATTCCAAACTAGAATATAGCTAATATAGGTTGTAGGGTTAGTTAATACTTGCCCTGCATTCTAATTCAACTTTTTGCATCGACTTTATAAGGTTTAAGTTATGAAAAAGGCAATACATTTTAAAATATATTCATTAAGCAGCCGAAGACACAATTTCGACTGCTTTTTCCTTTTCTGGCACATGTATGCTAGATAATATTCGATAGTGAATTGTATTAAATTGTCAGAATAGTGTAGAGTTGTTTCTAACGCAGGGACGCGTTTTTCAAGACGGAATTCCCGCACCTGTTTGCGACAGATAATGCCAAACAGGTAAAGAAAGATTTACTCTTATACATTGCATATTTTAACGAAAATCGTGGTCAAAAAAGACTGGGTTATTTAAGTCCAGCTGCTTATTTAAAGTTAAAACATTCAGCTAGCTAATGCACAATTCTACACTGTCCATAAAATAGGGGCTAGACTACAGGGACGGCTATTGAATAGTCTATTGTGGTTCAGGAATAATTCTGAAACAGGGACCCTTATCTTTGCGACTTTGGCATTTCCGCCATACTTCTAATTCTTTCGTTTCTAGGTTCAAGTGTTTTATACTATCTCTATCCATATCAGAATCAGTATGCTTTAATGAAACTAATACTGAACCAGGTACATAATATCGAAAGGTAGGAATGTAAATTGGTTCAAGTTCCATAAAAACTTCATGATTACTACCATCTAAATCTGCAGACATTAGATTTAATTTGTGCGTAATTGGATCAATTTCATTTATATTAAAAAAATACAATTTGTCATTAAACACTATGGAATCATGAATATCCTTAAGTACTTGCTTGATTTCAAATGGTGGTAATAATGAAATACGATAGGTGGATTTTTTTCTATTCGCATAATGTTTTATAAATATAAAGTCTTTTGTACCATCTAGATAGATATTGTCACTATCATTAAAAATCTCATGATCTGCTGGAATATATACGTTCTTTCCAGTAATTTTGTTAAAAACAATGAGACGTCTATTGAATGGGTCATTTCCTTGGAGAGTAAATACATGTTCCGCACCACTAAATGGACTACTTGCTAAAGTAATAGATTCTAAATCATCTTGTGTGCCAGGCGATTTCGAATTATTATCCTTACTCAACTTTGCCAGTAAGTTCAACTTACCCTTTGAAGGCGTTTCATATTTTATTGAAGTACTTTTTTGAATAAATTCTCCACCGCCAACGCCATAAATTCCCCCATGATTACCTTTATAGCTGTATACTCGATACTCTTCGCCTCTTTTCAAATCACGGATTTTTATGAGAGAATTATCTTTGTCCATTTTCCATAAAACTGAATTAGAAAGAACTGTCGCTTTTCCAAGTTGTCCAATCTTTAACTCGGTCTTCCCCCACATCACTTTGGAACTCGCAGTTGCTTGATTGATATTAATAAATAGCACTGATATAAAAAGAATTAAAAAAATTGCAGAAGCTTTTTTGTACATGTATAATTTCCCCCATTCAAATCCAATACAACACCATCTGTCAAATTACCTATAATACTAACATTACTTTACACGATATTTTGCATTGATTCTACCAAATACTTTCGACATGTATCGACAATACAAAAGCCTCTCAACCCATTTTCAGGATTAAGAGGCTTCAAATATTGATTGATCTACAGAAAATTACTTCTACTGGAGAAGGTGCGAGATGGAGAAGGTAATAGAATAGACAAAGAAGAACTGCTCAATGGCACATCTGTTTTGGTTCAATTGAACTTTTTGAAAGCTATGAACTAAGAAAGTAAAATGTTAAAAAGGAAGCAATCCCAAATTCAATTGGGTTCACTTCCTTTTTGTGAAGTTTTGGAAAAAAGGTGTCGGTTTTTGTGTTTCCATCTTATTAATATTCGATAAACGTCAAAAGTGAATTGTATTCAATTTCAAGAATGGTTTGGAATTGCGTCTTACACAGGGGAGTCTCACTATTTCTAATGTCGATCTATTCTAATAAAGTCATCCATTTTTTATCGTTCAAAATATTTAATGATACTATGTTTTATGACTTCTTTTGTTTGTCTAGTAGAGGAAGCGACAGACATTTCTTTCGCTAATTCTAATAGGGCTTTCTTTGGTTTTAGTATTTAGATTTTCCACCCAATCCACCTTCAATACTAAAAAAAGCAATATTTGTTTCCTAAATGACCATGTCCAATAAATGATAATAATGAATCCCTATGTTCACCTGTTAAACTGATACTATCGTCTAACGTTTCTATATCGAGATTAGTTTCATCCTCCCCATCCACAAATTCATGTTCTTCAATAAGTTCTTCCGCTCCACACTCATTCACATATTCAGTCGGATTTGAAAGGATTCCAAAATAGCATTGGTCTTTTTCAGTGCTCGTCTTTATTTCTCCCATCGCAAGTGCATATAAATAGTCTAAATGTTGAATTACGGCTTCTGTTGTACCGTGTTCTTTAAGCAGTGGATATATCTCCATTAATCTGCTAACGTACGCTTCTTTTCCTCGATTCACTTCTCCTACACTTAGTGTGCTTAAATAGTTAATATAATCTTTTAATTCAATAAAACAAATCGCATTTTTTCCTACTGTCCAGGTAGCCATATAAATTCCCCACTTCCAAAAGTTCAAACTAACGGATATTTTAATACATGCATTCAAGCGATAATGCAGCATTATCAGTATATGCTTTACTTTCTTGAAAATTTCAATTTTTCCTATTCTTTAGCAGAGGGAACATTTTCAATCTTCCATAACCATTGCACAAATCTTTAATTCATCCATTTGTTCTTCTGTAAATTCTGGCAGTAGGCAGCATTTGTCCTTTCCATTGTAGGAGGCAATAATTTCTTCAAGAATTCCCGATTTACAAAAGGCGGTGGTGTTTTTGTTTCGTCGAAAATGGGAAAGAGCAGTATGGATACCATTCTAGTCGTTCAACAATCGGCTGTTTTGTATCAATCGGATTACGTTGTATGTAACTACTTACAACAAGTAGCCCTAATCGTGAGTTTACTTCCTTCGCAAAGTATCTTTTTTGATAAATCCTTCCGATATGACCATATCTCGTACCAAAACGTTGTAGTTCTGGTTTCTAAACAACCTTACATGTACAACCTATTCTATTTAATTATGAATTGTAGTTAATTGTCAGAATAGTTCTGAATTGTTTCTAACACGCGTTTTTTAATTCAGTGGCTTTTCTCTAAGAATTTCTCTAATAAGCTACTTGTTACAAATAAGTTTGTGAAAAGCTTGCAAGAACAATGCTTTGCAGGTTTTTAGAATCCAAATTTCATTATTAAGGTAAGTTTTTATAAGAATTGTAGTCAATTGTCAGAATAGTGTAGAATTATTTCTAACACAGGGCCGCGTTTTCAAAAAAAAGAAATAGTCAAAGTTTTTCTTTGACTATTTCTTTTTTCGTTTGGAGTACCAGGTTCTTCAAAATTCTTAATTGGACTAGAACCTGGTACTCATCACTAATTCAAACACAGTGTGTGAAAATACATCTCCGTTATAATAGTTTATTTTTGTAGCCGCCCTTCAAATAGAATCTAATCTATTTGAGAGCAAAGCTCCAAAAACAACCTCATTATATAACGGAATGTATCATTTCATTTTTAATGTGTCTAAAAAAATTGAATATTATTGTTGTTTCTTTTGAGAAATATATAATGAAATGGCCATAGTTAGAATTACGACTTCAAAGTTAATGTCAATTTGAACTGTCAGCGATATTGTTTGTGTTTCTAAAAATAATACCGATACAACTCCTAAATAGTAACACTTTTCATGTGTTATTTTTTTCATGTACGATCTCCTTTCGAAATCGACTTTAGTACACATGAAATGATACTTTATTCCTTAGCTCTACTATAATAGGTTATTTGTTATTTGTAAATTAAAAACCACTATAGGGATTTATCGGTAATTATACTTTTATTTAATAGTTTATGTATGTACTCTTGATTGCAATCAATATTTGGAGCTAATATCAAATTTAATTTTAGTCAATTGTTTCTAACACAGGGACGCGTCACTATTTTTTTTTATGGAATGATAATTTCAATGAATTTGGACATCCTAAATTCTACGGAAAAGTTGTTCGATACAAAATCAATAGCAATTGTTCCAATGTGTATTCAATGGACTCATAATCCAAAAAAGAAGCCCATTAATAAAATCTATTTAATCAGGAAGAAGCTTCAATTTTGTAACGGCATAAATGACATGCTCTCCGAATAAATTAATATGTCCAAAAAGCAGATTAATATCCACCTCTACGAATTCATCAAGCATATGTTATAATGTAAGGAATAAATAGTAAGGAGGTTGATGTCTGATGGCAACTTCATCTTTTGACAAAGTATTCACTTTAGAAACAGAAGAAGCAGTGGAATCATTCGTTCGCATTGTGAACAATCCGAAAAAAAGTGTTGAAATTGATCGTTCAGTTACAGCTCCTGAAAAAGTAAAGCAGGGTGAAGAACGATTAAAACGAATGTTATCTCGCTAAAGAAACTGATAGAAATAAGTGGTGAGGAGCGGACTCATGAACTTATTTCTATTTTTTCTTGTCAGAAAGATCCCGATATTGAGGATTTTTTGAAAGATACAAATAGAGCCATTCAATTCGAAAAGCTTGGGAAGAGCCGCACATTCTTTATTTATCATGATGAAGATGCTGCAGCTGGATTTGAAATTCTAGGATACTATTCTCTTGCAATACGAGTATTCAATATTCCTACTGATGTCTCTAATCGTCAAAGATTAAAATTGGATGGTTTATATGCAAAGAAAGACAACGAAGTGATTACCGAAGTCCCATCTATCCTCATCGGACAATTCGGAAAGAATGATACATATGCAGATATTTTTGCAGGTTTTGAATTGATGAATTATTGTTTGAGTACTATTTTTGATGGACAAGAAAAATTAGGTGGTCGACTTCTAACACTTGAGTGTAAAGATGTACCTTCTCTTATTAAGTTTTATGGACAATTCGCATTCTCAAAGCTAACTGGTAATTCTGTTGGGGCCAATGGATTAATTCAAATGATTCGTATTTTACAAGAGCATGAATTAGTAAAATCACCTGCTCCAGATAGCATTGACCTCTTCTTATAATGAAGAAGTTTACTACAATAATAGTAAAGCATCTAAAAAATACAAAGAAGTGATACCAACATCTACTTTGGATGCTGGTATCACTTCTTTGTATTTTTTGTTCCTCTGTTAGAAACAAACATGAAAATTTCTTACATAGTACCTTTTTTCAAATATAAAAAAGAAATAGCCAGCAGACAAATTCTACCATTTCTTAGCTGACTATTTATTATATGATCATTATTAAGAGCATGCGAATGTGACACATGTAAAATATTTTACAGCTACTTAAAAGAGATATAGAGCCACTAGTGATTACAAGGCTAACTTCTCTCTTTTTAAATCGCGGCGAATTGTAAGAATATTGATGAATTTTTCTACTCCAAGACGGCATCACTTACTGAAACAAAATTGCATATACTATTACATCCTTCCTGTAAGGAGGTAATAGAATGCTTAAAAACAAAGAAATAAAAAATTTCCTAATAAAAGCCATCATATTGATCGCCGAAACATTTCTCAGATTAATTACAGCATAATTTGAAATAACCAATTCCTAATTAATAGGGTTGGTTATGAGTTAACATAAGTAAACTATTAATATATCCATTTTAAATCATCCTTTTCTTAGTTTAGTAATAACCAATCAATCTTTATTGATTGGTAACGGACATAATATAATTAATTATAAATAAATACTTACATAAGTACGAACGAATAAGCAGCAATTGATTTTAATGTTTCATTGATACAGTAGGGTTTCCGTACATTAATCAACTTTTAAAATATTTGAATTTAAAACAACGTTTGTTGCTTATATTTAAACTCTGTAGCTACAGGATTAATCCAAAGTACATCTTGTCTTTTTGCTCCAGCTTCTACCGCTACGTTTAAAGTTTCTTTTCGCCAATGTCTTAACCTACCGTCATATACTTGCTGTGCAAATCCCGATAAAAGAACAGGTCCTGGATGAGCTTCTAATACATCTAACAATTCGATATGGTTCTCAATTGTTATTTTATGTTTGTAATGACGCATCGTTCGCGTTTCGGTATATTTAACGCTTACTTTTAAGAAATCAACTTTTCTGTCAACCTTTGAATTGTAGTGGGTAATTAGAATTTTATAGAATCTTTTCTAACACAGCGATGCATTTTTAGAGTAAATTGTAGTAAATTGTCAGAATAGTGTAGAATTGTTTCTAACACAGGGACGCGTCACTAAAAATACACCTCACGAAGATACCATCAGAATCGTAGATAAATATTGTAGGATCAGATCAGTAGTATTTACCGCTCACTAGATCGATTATTACCTTGATCAAAGACCATTCCAGTCACTTGCATAGTGTTTAACAAAGTAACTAAATAATAAACGAATCCCCACCTGATTTACTGGTGGGGATTATTTGAAGCTTACATTTCGAGCTTACCTATTTAAAGGAAATTGTAGTCAATTGTCAGAATAGTGTAGAATTGTTTCTAACACAGGGACGCGTCAATTTTTCTGTAGATATACTTATGAATTGTAGTGAATTGTCTAGAATAGTTTCTAACACAGGGACGCGTTTTTATAGTTTTTACTTCATGAATTCAGTAAACTTCACATGTTTACCTGTATATTGATCTGAGTTCCTGTTTGTTAGCCAAAACTCTAAAGCATTCGAATTCCCTGACTCGCTTACTTTTTCAATCTTATAAATGTACTCTGTGTTCTCTTCGTCATATGGAGCAATTGCCCCTTCAATCGTTCTACAATCTCCCCCTACAATATAATCTGCTTTCTTCGTATTATCTTGTTCTATAGTAGAGTTAATAAAATCTATTCCACACTTTGGTTCAACTCCGATTCTATAAATAAATGGGTTACAAATTGCGTAATAAGTAGCACCAATAAGATGGCGATGTAAATGCTGAGAAGCGATTGCTTGAACATTTACATCCAATGGAATAACAGCTTCTAACTCCTTCGTCTGCCGATGAAGCACTCTTAACCTTCTAATATGAACGTCATCATCTGTTCTTAAAAAAATATATTTTTGACTAGACATAGATACCTGTTGCAAGTCCGCTTCATTAAGAACTTTATCTAAACATGTTAAATACAAGTATCCAATTGAAGTCAATTCTTTAGTACCAGCAAAGTTGCCTCGACTATCATAAAAATGTTCACTTTTCATAATACTTTCTTTAGCGATAGCAGTCGTATGGTGATATAAACTAATGTAAGGTTCAAAGTTCTCTTTAAAGTACCCTGTTCCTGTTGCGTATTCACTTAACATCTTAGGGGCATGAATTTCACACTTATAAAGCTCTGAATAATCATCATATCCCCTTACATAATCATTATTAGAAAACCTTAATTCTAATGTCTGTTTACTAGAAATATCAACTACAATTGAACAATGGATGTTATCGTTGTCTGTAATTGCTAATCGACAGCCGAAAAAAGATAGAGGCTGTATCCATTTAAAACTATTTTCTTCATCCTCTTCCAAGAATATTAGATCTGGAACAATTAGAGATTCACCAATTGTGTGAATCAACTTACACTTCACATACCCTTTAAATATATGGGAACGTTCATTACTTCCACCAAGTTCGCTGAAATATACATGGCTACTGCCCTTAGCATATCTATTAATCATCTTATTACTGTTCAAGATAACCCCTTCTCTCTTAAGCCATTCATAATAATTACCACCCGTTTATTTTCACCATTTTCAATCAAGTACAAGAAATAAAGTCTATTTTATTAATAGAATGGAATCCTTATAAAACAAAAATAGTGTAGAATTGTTTCTAACACAGAGACGCTTTTTATGATCAATGATTTATTCCCATTTCATCTTCATTTCTAATCCTTGAGGCTGACAATAAACTACCGCTTGCATCAATTTTAAAGAATTTAATAGTAAAGAGAGTCTTATCATAACTGTCCAAATAACTTTCTTCCTTCCTATAATCTTCCTCCTCTAGACAAACTAATACTAAGATCCCACGGGTACACTCCTCTGCATGTAAGTACGTAGGTAATTGAAACTTAAAACCTTTTTCCACGCCGGTATGTGAACTTAATTTCACTTCTGTAAGAAGTTTATAATGACTTCCATATGAAAATTTAAAATCTACAGTACCTCTTCCTGTATCGCTCTCACTACTAATATCTATTGGGTATTGATGAAAGAACATCTTCGCTGTAATTAAAATTAATGATTGAACCCCCTTTTCATCCAAAGTTCCATTCTTATTTTTAATCACTCTATTTCCACTATTGTGAGCAATTAAAAACTTCAATTTTTCAAAAAATTTCTCGATCATAACATAAAAACTTTGAACATTCTCTATTTCCCAGGGGTTATCTTGTTTGACTGACAATTCCCTCTCACTTTTTAAACTTTTATATTCTTCAAAAATATTTCTTGGAATTAGTTCTTCGTATTCATCTAAGTTAATCGCAAAGAAATTTGTTACCAACTCAGGTTGTGTTTTATACATTTTAATAAAACGATCTAAATCCAAAAAATCTACATCCTCGAAGAATAAATCGATTAAGTCAATCGGTCGAATAATTCTACTTAGGAAATATTTCTCATCGATGTCTAACTGATCACTGCTATTGATCTTCACCTCGTAGTTTTCGAAAAAAAATTCCGGTTCAGTAACGACTTCGTCAACATATGTGATGATATGATATATTATATATTCATCCAACGGACGTAAATTATGGTCGTAGTAATCAATAACATAACTTTCAATCCGTTTTAAGTGGGTCTCGGCTGCTTCCTTTGTCATTTCCATGGTATCGTCTGGAAATCCATATGTATAAATATCTTCGTATTCTGCGTCTCTACCTAATTCAATAAAGTAAACTATTACATCATTAAGCATTTCATGCATTAATCTTCTAAAATCATTAGAACCATCCGAAAATATATTTAGCAAGTATCTTACCCTCTTTCACTACCAGTGTTTTTATTTGTAGAATTTTTTCTAACACGGGGACACTCGTTCATTCTCTCGCTCAAATCGAAATGCTGTTATGTAAAAGGAAATTTTCTCATACTGAGTCCATACCTCCTCCTCGGACATTTGAAATTTCTTGCTTGCCATTTTTTTCACTATTTCATCCAGTGCTTCCAAATCATATTTAGGAACATCTTCCTCAGAAGAGAAGTAAGCACCCTTTGTAATATGATCATATGCTTTTCTTACATAGCGGTAAATTTCCCCTCCCGGAATGCTGTCAATTAATTGTTCTGTTTCCTCATCAAAAATTGGAACTACCATTTTATAAAACCCCTTCCTCAACATTCTACTTATAGTCATATTGTACCAAAGCTCTTTAATATAAAATAGTCTGAATATAACATTATTTAAAATGCAAAGTAACGCCAACCTATTAGTCAGGTCGGCGTTACTTGGTACTTACTCATCTTAAATAATGAATTGTAGTCTATTGTCAGAATAGTGTAGAATTGTTTCTAACACAGGGACGCGTCATTTAAGTCATCTGTAAATCACTCTTGAAAGTTACCAGCAAGTTAAAAATCCGTCTATTTCTCTATATTCCCTAATGATTTTAACCATTGATGAATCTGTTCTGCAAGTTACCGGCAAGTTAAATTAGAACCATTTCCACGAAGTATTCAGAGATTTAAAGTCATCTGTAAATCACTCTTGAAAGTTACCAGCAAGTTAAAAATCCGTCTATTTCTCTATATTCCCTAATGATTTTAACCATTGATGAATCTGTTCTGCAAGTTACCGGCAAGTTAAATTAGAACCATTTCCCAGAAATATTCAGAGATTAAACTTTTCTTGATTAACTGCATACATTTGGGTTTTAGGCCCAAAATGGAATATACTTCATATACCTTGGAGCTGTAGTTGGATCAAGGGGTTTGAGTTTTTGAGCATCTACAGCATCTCTAATTATTCTAGATGCTGTAGAACTATTTTTATCATCTAATCCAAAACGATGACGAAGGCTTGCATTAGTCATATATTCCTTAGTCACATACTTTAAACAGGCATGTAAATAACAAGCATGGATTTTTTCTTGTCGCTCCATTTCATTAAATGGCTTGTAACTATACAATGTTACTCGAGTATGACCCTCAGTAACTTCAATAACAGGAGCAGGCAACTGATAATATTCCGTTTGAGAAACTACCTTGTCTATCCCACTTCCACGTTCCTCGCATATACCGATTCTGCGCATAAAAGAAGCCAAAGACTCATTTCTTGATCTTGGTGGGCTATCTAAGAATCTTTCTGTTTTTACAAGCGGAACACCCGGATTAGTTATCTCCATTCGATCTGAAAATATTTCAATCATTGGACCAGTACCTCTTAAAGTGAAGTCTTGATGTATAATAGCATTTGCAACCAATTCACGAACTGAAAGTTCTGGGTACATAGGTACCTCTTTTCTTAATGCTTTCCCAATAACTTCATTTCTAGGTAAGAGGTTATTTATGAATCCAATTAACCCCTCGAATCCAGAAGCATAGCCCTTTCCCCCTTCTTGTTCTCGAATTGTTTCAATTCTATCCTTACCCCTGTAGATAATTACTCTAACTGATTTTCGTTTTAAGCTAGGGAATTTAGAAAGTTCTTTTGAAAGTAAAATTGCTCCTAGATTAGTAATATCATATCCAGAAGCCGAATTTTTTATTATTATTCTATCTTCAACAAGTCTCTCTAAAATCAGTTTTCTATTTTCGGGCAAAGGAATATCCTATAATTCAAAATAAGAAGGATAATCTAGGTAGCTAAGTACATTACTTTCTGCTACATTATCTAATAAAATCGTCTCTTCAAATGGAGTGTGATCAAAAACACGCCATAATTCACGCTCTTGTTCTGGATACTCTTTTAAGTTTTTTTATAAGATCCAATGCGTATATACTCTTGCCCTTGAAACTGAACTGGTTTAGTTGAAGCTCTTTCGATTTCTAATATAACTACATGCCCATTTTCAGTCTCAAGTTCATAGAATCTAAACATAATACGAGGTGACAAAAGTCTTAAAAGCCAACTCTCAAGTTCTTCATTCCCCTTTTTCACCTCACTTGGACGAAAACTTGTACCTATGATATTGTGAGTTTCGTCCTCTATACCCCATAATAAATAAGCATCTTTTTTCCCCTCTAATGCAGCTTTATTACTTAGTGCAGAGATATACTCGCCGATCATTTCTGGTTGAGCATTATTATGCTTAAACTCCACCCATCCTGTTTCTTTCGAAAGTCTTCTCAATTCAGTAAGCAAACTTCTAAGAAAACCTACATCTCGAGACATGTCAATACCTCCTTAATATAATGAATTTTATTTTTCTGAAATATTGCATCGAAACCGGTCATGAATTTGTTTTTAAATACTAATTTTAAGTTAACCTGAATTATTCACCGCAATCTAAAATTTTTAGAATTTCAAGAGATTAATAACTTTAAGGTAAATTTGTATTGAGATAGTAGCCTATATCGAGAAGACCTGAAACGAGCATTGGGAGAAAACCGATTTTTAGACATACTACTCCCTTGGTGCGAGTTCGAATTTTTAAAAAGGGCTATTTAAATGAATTCTAGCTGCTGAACCCTGGCCAGAACGTCCCAAAAGAAGTGCTCATAGACAAAACTGGAGGAGATTTTGACATATAAGGAGCGTCCGGATTTCACCAGTTTACTCGCTACTTTCACCAAACGTATGCGAATCGTTTGTATTTGAATGCCTTTGCTGGAAGGTGGAAAACTCAGAGTGCGTAGCCAGTTCGTGAAGTTATACGCAAGTAGACTTAACATCATGCGTGCTTCATTGACTAGGAAATCATGGCTCTTCATCTGATCAAAACCAAAGCCATCTTTCGCTTCCTTGATGAAGTTTTCCATCGTGCCACGCTGTTTGTATGACTGTACAATCGCTTGTGGTGAAAAGGTTTCGCCAGTATTTGTCACAAAAAAAGCATGCGAAAAGAACAGTTCACCTGCTGGGCGAGTGGACTGAATGATTATACGACGAGGCTTCGACCAAGACGATGCTTGATAAATAGACTCTTCGACGTAGCTTTCTCTTACGGACACATCACGAATTTCGTGAGCTGGATGCAGTTCTTCCGCCAGTGCTTTTAACTTGGCGTTCGCTTTTAAACGAATGATATAGTACACCGATTCTTTTTCGCATAATTCATATAGATCAGGCACCGCAAAGCCACTATCTCCACGGACAAGAGAAGACGTTTCCGGAAAAACTTCGTTATAGTGTTGGATGAGTGGACGCATAAAATCAACTACACCATTGGAAGTATACACGTTTCCCGGACGCAATTGTGCTTTTAAGAAATCACCTGTTAGTCCGTCAAACGCAACAAGTGGATGAAAACCCATTGTGCGATAATGGGCGTTGTAGGATGAACTTTCTTGGTTTCCGTATGTGTCGGCATGGGTGGAATCTAAGTCGAAAATGAGTGCCTTCGATTGACGCGCGTGATGAACCCGGTCAAGCAACTCCTGATTCGCCACTTGAAGCTGGTCTAATGATTGCGTGTCAAAGCGCTTGAAAAACCGAGATAACGACGGTTGAGAAGCCAGTGCAGCTGTACCAAGAACTTGTGTGAAAATCGGATCGTGTGTCAATCGGTCCGCTGCGTCGTCCTCCTGATAGCCAGCGGTGAGCTGATAGATTTTTTGACGAAGAAGTTGTTCGTTTTCATGTATACAATACGTACGTTCATCTTTTAACTGAAGATGTTTAGCAATGGTTTGTGAGAAGCCTAATTTCTCATCAAATTCCCGGTAAATCAATTCGCCGGTGTCTGAGGAGAGTGCGCCTCCATCGTTGGATAATTTAATAGAACGGTTGAAATGTAAGGTGTTTTGCGATAAAGTAGACATCATAAGAATCCTTTCTTTTGGTTGTTTCTTGGTCGTAATAACCTTAGCAGAAATGGATTCTTTTTTCATCATTTAAGTGAAAAATAGAATCCCACTGAAAAGCCGACTAGTCAGGTTTTCAGTGGGATTTTGTATTAGTTGGTGAATAATCTAGGGTTAAGAATAATCTTTTTATAAAATTCGATAAATACATTAAACTTTCCTCTTTATTTTTACATTTATATAGGAATTATTATATAAAAAGTAGTCAAGGAAAGCTAAAAATTTTTGCCAAGTCACCATTGCCTATAATGATTATCTTATCATTAAAACGGTAAGTTGTCAGAGCATAGCACGATTTATACCAGATCAGAAGCGTGTGAGATTATTTTGACTTAAAAAGAGGATAGTTGTGCAATTGCTTAAAGGAGCATATACCTGGGAAGATCTTAAGAATAGAATCATTGGTAATTTTGAACAATATGAATTCAAAATGAAAAACATGATTCATTTGGTAAGGGTTGTTACATATATAAGCGCCAAATAATCCCTTATCCTGAATTTTGGATAAGGGTGTATTTGACGCTTACTTTAAGGAATCAACTTCTGTATCAACCTTTGAATTGTAGTGGGTAATCAGAATGTTATAGAATCTTTTCTACAACAGCGATGCTTTTTTAAAGCGAATTGTAGTCTATTGTCAGAATAGTTTAGAATTGTTTCTAACAGGGACGCGTCTTTAAGCCCTTACCTCGCGATAAGTACCTTGCGCTTCTCTAGTGGTTAGTTGATGTGTACCCCCACAGTGGACTTTCACCACCTAGATAGTCGCCATGCCTGGCGCACTAAAAAAAAGCACCTCGTATGAGATGCTACAACAGTTCGACCCTTTATCTTTGATTATAAGTAGTCGTTTGTTTAAGTGTGTAACCCATTAATGTTTTTTCTATGATATGAGATTCATATAACTTGTCAATACCATTAATAATGTCGTCTTTTGGAAATCTATTTGCTTTATCTTCTGACCAACGGTTAAACTCATCTACAATTTCTGCTTGTGTTAATTCTACTTTTTCTTTTAATAAATACGTAATTGTGGATAGACATTCTAATTCATGATTTGTTTTAAACTTGTTTACGAACTCTGCTGCTTTTTCAATGAAAGGTTGTAAGGTTGAAAGCCTTGTCTCTACTTGATCACTAACGATTTTATTATGCAGAATACCGTAAGCCTCATCTGTATCCTTAACTCCATGATATTTTTGGAATTCTTTGATGCTACGACTGACGATGGAAATCGAGTTGTCGTATGGTCCATATTTATGTCTTGTAAAATTGAAGTAGTGTTGGCCTGAAAAGATATCCATATAGAAAGCTGTCTTTTGAAGTCGCAACGTATCAAATTTATTCAAGTGATGTTTGATATCCATTAAAACGAGTGCAGATAAACTCAACTTGGGTTCGGCTTTAGGTTGCGACACATAATTTTGAGACGGTTCAAAAATATAAATTTGAACCACTTCATTCACATCAGCTAGCTTCTTTTCAATTAGATTTTTCACTTCACTCCATATTAGACCACCATTTCCACTTCCTAAAGGTGGTATCGCTATCGTTTTGATATCAAGCAGCTTAATTAATTTGACAAGCTCATCCAATCCTTTTTCTACATACTCCATCTTGGACTTGGCTCTCCACTTGTTTTTCGTTGGGAAGTTAATAATTATTTTACCGTCTTCTCTAAAATAATGTAACTTTCCGATTTGTAGTTCCCTAGTTTTACACGCCTTGACATAATCTTTGTTATTGTTAGGAAACTGTAGTTTGAACTGATAGGCAATTCCCTTACCCATATAACCTTCACAGTTCACAGTATTCACCAAAGCATCTGCGGACGATTTCAATAAATCACCAGTAGTATAAATAATCACGTTTACACCTCACTTTCTTTAACAGTTTTTTTCTATAGCCATCTACCAATATCCACAAACGGTGGTGTTTTGCTTATTCCACTTGACTGCAATCTCTCCTTAACGTCCGCCCTTGTTTCCTCATTTTTTACATAAATACAATGAAAAAGCTTGGCTGGGACAATTAAAGGCGTTAAACACTCAGCCATTTTTACATTCTTTGTATAGCGATCTTCCGTACCTAGTGTATGCATCGTAACCCAGTCGATGGCATTAAGGCCCTCTTCATAGTCATATAATCGAAATTCTTCGTTCGTGAGTGGGTGTCTTGGTAGCACTTTGAAATTATTATCTTTGGCTAGCTCTCTTCTAATACAAATATATATAAATTCTTCATCCACATATGTGTTTTTTACGGCAACATCAAATGAAGAGTATGGATGAAAGTGAAATGGAGTATATTCATCTAAACCGAGTTCTGTTCGCTTGGAAATAATTTCTTGATCTGCAATATCAAAAAATTTAACATCATTATCCTTAACCAATTTTCTTGAAACTAAACCGTGTTCAAGTATGGAATCTAAATTTGATAATCTGGTTAAATGGTACAGTAACCTACCCTCTTTTATATTCCCTATCGCCATGATTAAATACCACCTTAGTATAATACTGCGTCAACAGCAAGCAAGTATCTATTGTACTATTATTATATCATAAGATGGATTTATCACTTCGGCTTTTGCACTCTCAATCTATAGAATCAATATCCCCCGACCCTCATAAACACACTCTCTATTCTCATTCCGACTCGCTGTTCTAATGCCAATATCAGCGCCACTGCACCATCAATTCGCTCTGTACTTTTCTCTTTATCCGGTTTAATGTTGCCCGCCAGATCTGTTTCAACAAAGATATTATCCATCACCATCTTAAAACTGGATTTCCACCATGAACAGTTCTTTTCTCGAGAGTGATCTTCATCAATTCTATAGAAGTCCTATTTCCTGATAACTTTCATCGGCTCCAAATAACGAAATAACATCTTGATTTTATCTTCTTTTTTAAATTTTTCCATAAAAAAATACCCCGTAAATGTTAGTCTGTGTCTTACATTTACGAGGCAGTACATATTCTTGCTGCTTATCCTTTTTTAAATCATGTATACTAGATAATATATAATAGTGAGTTGTATCCTATTGTCAGAATAGTGTATAAACTTTTTCAGCACAGGCACGCGTCACTTTAAGTTGTTTCATCGGAAAATTTTGCCGATATAGGGAAGCTCCAAAATATCTTTAATAAATGGTCGAATTTAGGTAAGGGAAATAACCCCAATATTAAAAGAGGCAACCGAATGTTTTCAATTTCGGCTGCCTTCTCCTTTTATACAACAAGAATTCTAGATAATATATAATAGTTAATTGTCAGAATAGTGTAGAATTGTTTCTAACGTTTTAGATCAAAAAACAGTTGTGTATTTGCCTCTTGTACCTGAAATCTACCATCCTTATAAACTAATTTGAAATTTAGTGATGTTGGTATGTTCACATTAAGTGATTTCATAGTTTGCTTTACAAAATCTATATTGCTCCTAACCATATCTTCTAAACTACGAATTTCTTTGATTTGATGTTGATAATGCCTAACATCATTCATAGAATCACCGGATGCAGTTATTCCCATGCCTGTTGGAATTAGAGGGAATTTTTTGCCGTTTGCGTCCATCAACTCTAACATTACTGTTATTCCTGCTTTTCTTAATTCTAAGTGCTGATCTTCTGTATATTCTGGATGAAGGCCCTGGAAACCATCAATTTTCATAATATAGGGTTGTATTAATTCCGGCCAATTGGAATACATAATTTGTAAAACTTCTTTTTTAGTCCAGTCCTGATGTTGAAAAATATTAATCAAATACACATTTTCCCCTTTAAAATACAAAAATAACAAAGGACCTGTCCGCTTAATATACTTGTTGCTATTCTCAAATTTTTCTCCCAAATGAAGATGTAAAACGCTCCAGTCATTAAACATTAAATCACTTTTTAATTTTTCTACATCTTTGCTCAGATACGGGGATATATCACCGCCATTCTTAAGAATTTCCTCTAAGTTACTTAAACCTTTTTGATATTCTTCTGGGCAGTTAAATTCATTAGATTTAAAAATGTTATAGGGTTTTTGAAGCCCTCTTTTTCTACGATAGCTGAAATATTTAATAATTAAACTATCCTTAGGTAGTGATTTCTTAAATCGCAAACCCTCTTCTTCCATCTCTTTAATCATTTCATTTTGCCAATCCGTTACAAAATCCATTGTAATATCAGTCAAAGGTTATCCCTCCTAGACAACTTATTAAAAGTTAATAGTTTATTTGGCAAACTGTAACAGTTCAATTGCTGCTTTAAAGCACCGGTCGGAATCGTTTGATTCAAGCTCTGAATAAAGGATATTTAGAGCTTTTTCTATAGCTGCATTATCTACCGTTATTTTTTGATTGGAGTTAATCGGCCCAATTGATGGTATATCATCCAACTCAGCATCCTCTAACGGATATTTAAACTTGGTCACAGCACTGCGATTACGAAGAAGTTCCTGTATTTTAGGGTTCAGGTCGTCCCTCTTTGCAACTTTTATCAGTTCAAATGCTCTTTGATGGGCCATTCCCTCCTCATTGTCATAACGCTTTTCATATTGATATGGCCCTACCTTCACAATATAAACATAATCCTGATGTCCATTGAATAACACAAAATCACCTTCCTGCATCGTATTAACGAAAGCCCACACATTTCCGAGATCATTCCCTAAGCTACGAGCATTTTTGTACGTATAGCGTTTCTCAAGTCTCTGTCGAATTTCTTCTTTCTCAATCCCAGTAAGGTCACCAATCCCCGGCCAACCAATAGCAATAAACTTTCCATGTACGAATTCATTAAGTCTTTCCTTATTATGCGGCTTTGTTTTAATCTGAAAAATATTCATTATTAATCCCTCCACTTCGTCACGAACAGTCACGAATCTTAACGATTGTATAATTATCATATACGTCACTTTTAAAATTGTCAAACTCTTCAACAAAAAAATTTCAGTCTATGATATGTACTATAACTAATCACTTCTTTCCTCTACTAATTCCTCGTTTCATTTTTTCAATTTCAGTCCATAAAACATAAAAAAATGGCTCACCTCCCTAATGGAGTTGAGCCTAATTTGTTATCTTTCTAGTTATTTTTTGATCTTCTTGCAACTAATAAATTTGGGTTGATACAACCAAAGTGTACTTTCAGCCCACCATTGATGGAAAGGATGGTGATTAGAATTATGTATATTTAATGTTTGATCATTTAAAATAAATTCTTTAACAGCGGACCCCTTATCAAAACAACTCTTCGGTAGATGCAATGCACCATATTCTTGACTAAGTTTTTCAAAATCAATAAATGTATTAACTCCTGAATCATTTGTACGGCCATACTTTGATAACAAATAATGATTAGATTAGTATACTAGATAATATTCAATAGTGAATTGTAGTCTATTATCAGAATAGTGTAGAATTGTTTCTAACACAGTGGTCGACCCCCTTATAATGGACACATAGAGTGTTATAATTGTGTAAATACAACCATCTGAGAGGGGCATGATCATGAACATTCGTAAGAAAACAAAAAAACGTCAACTCACATATGAACAAAAGTTATTTGCAGTAAATGAAGTACGTCTGAATAAACGTAACAGGCAAGATGTCGCGGACGAACTGGAAATTCATATTAATTCATTGACAGGGTGGCTGAAACTTTACAGAGAACATGGTGAAGATGCACTTCTCTCACACTATGAGAAATCAGATTTGATTGAACACACTGCAGAACTAAATAGATTAAGAGATATAGAAAAGAAGTACAAGGAGCAATTGATACAAAATGAAATCTTAAAAAAGTTCCAGGCCTTTCTCAAGGAGAACGAAAAAAGAAGTGCTTCGAAGCCATTACGGCCTTGAGAAAGGATTATCCAGTAACTACACTTTGTAAAACATTAAAAGTATCAACCAGTGGATATTACAACTATATGGCACAACCTCAAAAGTCTCTTTCTGAGCGGGATCAAATCGATATTACGGTCATCCAAAGCTTATATGATTTTACTGGTGGCACCATTGGCGTGAAAAGAATTGCTGGTGAACTGAAAGCTAACCACGATCATGTAATTAATCACAAGCGTGTACAGCGATTAATGAATGAGATGAATATTAAATCTAAAATTCGAGTTAAGAAGTACTTCCAATCTAAGAAAGATGCACAATCTGACTGGGTATATCCAAACCTTCTTAATAGAGATTTTGATGCTTCGCTGCCCAATCGTAAATGGGTTACCGATCTATCTGAGATTACAGTGGAAGAAGATAAATTTTACGTTTCTGCAATCATGGATCTTTGTAATCGAGAAATTATTGCATTTGAAATGAGCGATAGTCCAACTGCAAACCTGGTAGAAACTACTGTTAAACAAGCAATGAAAACTAGAAAGTTGCCCGACTTAACAAACGTCATCATTCACTCTGATCAAGGAAGTGTCTATAAGTCTTTTAAGTATAAAAATCTTGCCAAGAAACTTCACTTTTCACCAAGTATGTCTCGGAAGGCAAACTGCTGGGATAACGCTGTAATTGAGAGCTTTTTTTCGCAATTAAAGACAGAATTCCCGCACTTGTATGCGACAGATAATGCCAAACAGGTAAAGAAAGATTTACTCTTATACATTGCATATTTTAACCAAAACCGTGGTCAAAAAAGACTGGGTTATTTAAGTCCAACTGCTTATTTAAAGTTAAAACATTCAGCTAGCTAATGCACAATTCTACACTGTCCATAAAATAGGGGCTAGACTACAGGGACGGGTCACTAGCGTTGCAAGAGTTACAAATATATTTATATAATCAATATATTTACAGCAATTTCGGATACAAAAAAATAAAAAAGAGAACAGGTTTCCAAGAGTAAATCAGTTCCCTTTTTTTTACTATTTAGTTCGATCTTGCTGTTTCTTTTTTTCTAATGCTTTTTTCTTCTTTTCTTTTTTGACAAAATGTTCTCTTGTGATTGGACTGACAATGGCAAAATCTTCTCCGTATTGGATTGTTTTAGGTTTTGGTATCGGGACTTTCTGACGCCCTTTGCTCTTTCTAAGTTTCCGATTGAAGTGCTGTAAAAGTTCCTTCATTTTGTTCAGTTTGAACTCCTGTATCGTACTAAAAAATGTCCAAAGCGTTTTCGTTGGTTGGTAGGTAAGCCGCATAATTTCCGTTAACGCAACCGTTATTAAGGCGATAAACATTTGGTTCCAGATACCAATAGGAGATTCGCTGAACAAATGGTTTACCTTGACGTGCTGTTTGAGCCACTTGAAGAAAAGCTCCACATACCAACGATTTTTATAGGCTTCTAAAATCTCGTCCTCGGACAAATCGAGACGATTTGTAATCAAATGAAATACAGTTCCTTTATCGTCTATAAATTCGATATAGCGGAGAGGCTCCTCACGGGTTAGTATGGATACCTTTTCATTTTTCCTAACGCTCGGATTTGTAGGCGTATAGGATCGTAATGTTTCCATTCGAAAAGTCTTTCTTACTCGAACAAGAAAATGGATATTTCTTTGTAGCCAACCACCCATTTTTGTTTTGTGGGCATATCCTCGATCCATTACATATAATGCACCATCCGCATCGATGATGTGATTTACCGCATCAGAATCCGCCACATTTCCAGTGGATGGAATCATCTTTTCTGGAAAAACACTGTCGGACGAAGCGACGGCTATACGGACATGTAATTTTATTCCGCAGGAATCTTTAGAAATTGCGGTCCAATTCGCAGCGTTATTTGGCAGCTTGATATAGGTACCATCAATGATTCGAAGGAGGCCTACATTGGCATTCAACCCTTTAGCATCCCTTTTTAACCGCCAATAATGTGCAGCCAAACGTCCTAGAAGGTCTGCTAAATGGACCGTATTCAGATTCGCTAATCGTCTCCCAATTGTCGAGTGACTGATCGATTCTACTCCGAGTTCTTCTAAAAACTTGGGTTTTGAATAAAGACCGGTTTCAATTTTCCTTTGACTATCCCACTTACAGAGGTTTGCCAGAATAAATATTTTTACCAAAGAAAAGTCCGTGAGTTTCTTTGCATCATAGTTCATAAGTGGACAAGCTAAAACATTGGTAGGTAAATTAGATAAATATTGACGAAAGACTAAATCTTTGTGTACACTTTTCATGGTTGAACTCCTTTTGATTGTGTAGGGAACTGATTTAGTTGTCGTTTCCTTACCTACATTAGGAGTTTTTTTGTGTTTATTCAAGTATTATTTCAAAAATTTATTTTAAATTTATTCTATTTTTTACTGATTTTTGAAACTATGCAACGCTAGTGGGGACGGGTCATTTAATTGGTGACCTGTGACAACTATTCTCTAGTATACTGATTAAGTTAATAATGACCAAAATATCGTGATACTTTTCTGGGTAGCTTGTTTCTAACACAGGGATGCGTCACTCTGGTACCCTTTATAATTCACGTGTATTTCTCGTATGAGTATGATAAACTAGACATATACTAAAAAAGACTGAACGTCTGAGAAACGTTCAGTCAAGGCAACTAACATACCGCTTGAAGAGCGGTTGACCAAGTTGTAAAGAATGTTTATCTAAAAAGTAACCACCCATCTACTTGGTCAGCGGAGGGGGTTACTTTTTTCTATTGGTGTATAAAGCAATCATGGCAACAACTGCTGTTGCTGTTGTTACTAGGAATATACCAAACTGAAATAGCATATTCATTGCTTCGTATGTCACCATATATAAACACCCCCTTTCTCAAGGGAGTGTCCACCGCCCATCCGCTTTATGTAGCTGCTCCTATAAGTTTACCATTTTCAGAAACATTAATCGACAGATAGCGATACCAAATCTAGCTTTCTCAAACCAGGTTGATTCGGAATCTTTTTGAATTTATGTCGGACACGGAGTGCAAAGGACATAATTTCAGGTACCAGGTTCTGAAACAATTCCGAATTGTGTTTGAACCTCGTACCCTATCAATCACTATTAAATAGTGAATTGTAGTCTATTGTCAAAATTCTGTAGAATTGTTTCTAACACAGGGACGCGTCACTAAACGGCTATGAACTTTCTCAGTATTGGTTGGGTACTAAATTGAGTTGGTTAGATGCTGCTCCTAAAGGAATAATGAACCATCTTTTAAATTACTTGGATTGGGTGATTGAAAAAGGATTAAAGTTAACTTCAAGATAAATATGGGAAGAGATTTTGAGTATGCTACAAATGTTAATTTATATATGCATACTTCCGCACAATTAATGTGCATTCAATTTGATTCCTACTTAAGTTCACCTATTGGTTACTCGTTTTCGATTGTGCAGTAATTTCCATTTAGCTGTTTACTAAGGTATTTTTCAATCCAATTTTACTAACTATAAATAAACCTCTCCATCTGTTCAATAGACAGCAGGAGAGATCTTGTTTGATGAACCTTTGGATTGCAAATAATTGTCAGAATTGTGTAGAATTGTTTCTGACACAGGGACGCGTCACTGTATGCTAACGCTAAATCACGCCCACCTGTTCTTCAAGTAGGCGTGATTTCGTGCTTGTCTATTTAAAGTGAATTGTAGTTAATTGTCAGAATAGTGTAGAATTGTTTCTAACACAGGGACGCGTTTTTCAAAAACTGCTGAAAGCTATGCAGGTTCTCTTAAATGGGAAACTTCATATGACTATAGAGTATCAAAGTATTCCAGTAATCCTGTTAGTCAGATTGATATGAAGCTGTACAATAATACCAAAAGTGCCATCAATGCTGCAAAAGCTAATTCATATGTATTGCTTTATAGCGATCTTGTAGAGAGATTAAATGTCTTAGATGATATATTTCTTAGAACCCAGGCATATATTGACGCTATAAATTCTGGGGAGAAATTGTTGGTACAGTCTCAAAATTATCAATCTTTGAATAAGCATGATGCAAATAGCGAAAAAACAAAAAAAGCGTATAATGAGTTAATAAAACTTTCCCAAAAAACAAATACGATGATTTACCGAGTGTATGGTAAAAGTACACGTGAAGCAATGTTGGACAAGTTTAGTGTAAAATGAAAATGTCCCTGTGTTCTGAATTATTCAGAATACAGGGCATTTCAATTTCTAAAATAAATTACATATTGGCAAAAAGCTTACTAGAGCTCGCTCTGCTTCTTCTAATGCAGTTCTGTCTCCTACCAATTGCTTTTTTGAATGCTTGTCAATCCTTCATATGCTGCACGTGCCTCTTTTACATCTACTGTTGTTGGAAGTTCTCCGATTAAAAATAATTGCAGTTAATTCTCAGAGTAGTATAGAATTGCTTCTGACACAGCGACGCGTTTTTAACCCAAACTGATGTGTATTTTTAGTTTAGGCATGGTAAAATGGGCAAATAATATAATAAATAGACTGAGTGCGTAAACACCCAGTCTATGCACCTGACATACCGCATGAAGTGCGGTTGACCAGTGGTAAACAAAAAAGGTGTTACAAAGGAGTAACCACTCTGCTTACTTGGGCGTTAGCGGAAGGTGGTTACTTTTTTCTATTGGTGTATAGAGCAATCATCGCTACGACAGTTGTTGCTGCTGTTGCGAGGAACATTCCGAATTGGAATAACATGTTCATTGCTTCATAAGTCACCATATATAAACACCCCCTTTCTCAAGGGAGTGCCAACCGCTATATGTAGCTACTTCTGCTTTTTCCTTTACTAGAACATGAATACTATTATTATTCATAGTGAATTGTAGTCTATTGTCAGAATAGTGTGGAATTGTTTCTAACACAGGGACGCGTTTTTCCATTCGAAATGAATAATCGAGAATATCTATTGTACAAAACGTTCAACAACTCGTCATATAATAAAGAAAACTTATAAAATAAAATCCAACTACTTTTTATATAGGCTATAACATCTATGATAATATAATTAAAATAAGGGCCCTTGCATATAAAATGCGAGGGTCCTTATCTTATAAAAGATTTTCAACGATAGGTTTTAGTTAATGAGGCAATGAGCATTTACGGTAGTACCTGAACGTTGATGCTCTGGTATCCAAATACCCTTGCGGAAATGTCCGCGTACCATATGAGATTTGCGAAAATGTATTGATAATTTACACATACGCTTGTCCTCCTTCCTATTTTTCAATAGGTAGAAAGGATCCGCAGAATCTGCACAATTCATATATAATACAAGAGCATAAATAAATTATTTATAAAAATACTTGTATGTTAAATTCTTAGATAGTATAATGATAACTGTAGTCAAAATTATTACTATGCATAGAACTGAATTGTATATCTGATGCTCTAACATCAGAAAAACTAGGCAGAGTCTGGTACCTCTCTACCTATCGTCATTTTAATAGTATCAAAAATTGCGCAATTTGTCAAATTGTGTTTTTATTATGTTTTTTTCTAAGATTAGTAATATACTTTAACTATAAATTAAATGGGCTATTTTATTGCATCACTTATATAAGTGCGCAATAGAATAGCCCATTTTCCTTTTTCTCTCAATCAATCTCGTAATATTCCACATACCAATCCGCAAACTGCTGTAAACCTTCTTCGATTGAAGTCTTCGGTTGAAAGCCTATTGTTTCCTTCAACAAATCAGTTGATGCATAAGTAGCGTGAACATCTCCAGGCATGATAGGTTCGAAATTCTTCTTAAATACCACTTCTCGACCAAGTGAATTACTCAAGCATTTCTCTAAAGTCTTAGTAAACACCATTAACTTTTCAGGATTGTTGTTGCCTATATTAAAAACTTTATGTTGAACTTCGCCGTTAGGCGAATTATTTAATAAACGCTCAATCGCTTCAACAATATCATCCACATATGTAAAATCTCTGTACAAGTCATTTTCAAAGTCACCATTATTAAATATCTTAATTGGCTCACCAGCGAAATACTTATCAGCAAAACCAAAGTAAGCCATATCTGGCCTTCCCATAGGGCCATAAACAGTAAAGAATCGTAGCCCTGTAGCAGGAACCTTATATAGATGGCTGTATGTATGGGCCATCAATTCATTAGACTTTTTAGTAGATGCATAAAGGGATACTGGGTTGTCCACAAAATCAGACTCTTCAAAAGGAACCTTTTTGTTTGCCCCATACACTGAACTAGATGAAGCATACACAAGATGGTCCACTGGATTGTGTCTACAAGCTTCCAGTATGTTATAAAAACCGATAATATTACTTTGAATATAAACGTCTGGATTTTCAATAGAATAACGAACCCCAGCTTGGGCAGCCAGATTTACTACAACATTCGGCTTATACTCTTCAAAAATATTCATGACCAATGACTTATCTGAAATATCTCCTTTGATAAAAGAAAATCTAGTAAATGCTTCAAGTGAATCCAAACGCGCATGTTTAAGATTCACGTCATAGTAATCATTCAGATTATCAACACCTATCACTTTACAACCTTGTTCTAATAACTTTCGAGACAAGAAATATCCAATGAAACCTGCAGCCCCAGTAATCAGGTATACTTTACTAGAATCTAGACTTTTGTAATTCAAGGTTCTTCGCCTCCATTAACACTTCTCTACTAATCGGCTTTCTTCCAATAGAATAGTACTCTACGTCCGCTTGTTGCATTTCTTGCACACTGTAAATATTTCTACCATCATATACTAATGGAGTTCTCATTAACTTCTTATAAGTCTCCGGAGTCACTGCTTTAACCTCACCCCATTCAGTAAAGATAAAGCAAACATTTGCACCATCTAATGCATGTTCTACATTAGCAACATACGTAATAGTCCCTTTACCGTTGTTACCTTCTGGATGTACTTTAGCAAAGTTTTCTGAACCAACAGGATCATAGGCATAGATATCTGCACCTTGTTCCAATAGTAAAGGTATGTTCTCAAGAGAAGCTGCCTCTCTTAAATCATCCGTTCCTGGTTTAAACGTCAATCCCAGTACCGCTACCTTAAGACCGCTAAAAGTAATCAGCCTTTTACTAGCTTTTTTATATAATTTAGTCTTTTGTTCTTCGTTCACGTCAATGGCAGCATTCACCGTTTTTAGCTCGTAATTATTTTGTCTAGCTAAATTCTCTAATGCTTTCGTATCTTTAGGGAAGCAAGAGCCACCGTAACCAATACCTGCATTTAAAAACTTACTTCCAATACGACTATCAAAACTCATTCCTTTTGCAACATCTTGAATATCTGCCCCAACTAATTCACAAAGGTTAGCAATATCATTCATGTAAGAGATTTTAAGTGCAAGGAAATCATTTGAAGCATACTTAATCATTTCTGCAGATCGTCTATTGACAGAAACAATAGGTAAATTAAAAGGTTCATATATGCTCTTTAACACTTGTTCTGCCCAATCACTTTCAGTGCCAATAATAATTCGTTCTGCATGTAATGTGTCATGTACAGCTGAACCTTGAGCTAAAAATTCAGGATTCGATGCTACTTCCACTCGCACATCATTCACTAAAAAGTCTTGAATAAACTGTTCCACTTTGTCATTCGTACCAACCGGAACTGTCGATTTCACAATTACCAAACAGTCCTTTTCAACGGACTCAGCAATTTGCCTTGCCACAGTTGCTATGTAAGAAAGATTAGCAGATCCATCCGACTGTTCCGGTGTACCAACACCAATAAAAATCGCATCCGCATCCTTGTAAGCTGATTGATAATCAGTTGAATAATCAATTCTCCCATCAACATAACTTTTCTGCATTAATTCTTCTAAATCTGCTTCATAGATTGGAGATACACCAGATTTCATTAGTTTGACCTTTTTTTCGTCTATATCAACACATGTTACTTGATGGCCAACTTCAGCAAAACAAGCGCCTGCCACTAAGCCGACGTAACCTGTTCCTGCAACTGCTATTTTGTACATTTGAGCTCCCCCTAAACATATAATTGTATAATAGATTTAAAAAACTAGCACTGCTGCTAGTGATCAAATAGAGTATAATATATCGTATTAATAAATTGGTAAATATCAAAGTTAAGTGGTAGTTCTACTAATTAGGAAGCAAAAGAACTGTCCCCGTGCTTCCCATACAAACCACTTAAATTTGAGTGCCAAATAAATTTTTGCTTCAGAATCAAGTATTTTTATCGCACTAATTGTTCATTGTTTGCACATCCTTGCATAAATTAAAACAATAGTAGCAAAACCCCTACAAATATGCTGTTATTTAAGAGCTGCATTATGGAAACAAGCCCAGATCTGGCTAAAAATTGGGCGATCCCTATTATTATTTTTTAAGTAACCTGAAAATTGGTCTAACTATTTTGTTAAAGTATTTTGTAAAAACCTCATCCTTTGTATAATTAAAGTATACTAAACATAAAAGGAGATAAATTAGTGCACCCGAACAAATCTCAATAATAAGAGTCAAAATTGATGTTCCCATAGAAAAACCGATCAGTCTTATAATTACAAACATGATCAATCCATTTATGATAAAGAATATTCCACTCTTAAGATAGGATAGAATATCTAGCTCTTTCCTAACAGATATAGTTTGATGTAAAGACACTGTAAACTCCGCAATTATTGTACCAACAACTGCTCCAAGCGCTCCAAACGGCTTAATTAACATCAAATTTAATATTAAATTAACAAAAGCACCCAATATTACAGAACTTATATATTCTTTATCCTTTAATGTTGGAATTAAATATTGTGTACGTATCACATTGGCCCATGCTTTAAATATTATTATAGGAGAAATCAATGCCATTAAATTTCCTACTGGCATGAACCCTTCCCCAAAAAATATTGGTGCAAATATTGGTGCAATCCCCGCTATACCAAACGCCATTGCGGAACTAATAAATAAAACAAATTTCATTGAAATATTAATATATTTTTCACTTTGTGTAAATTTACCATTTACAATTAAATTAGACATTCTTGGAATCATAACTGTGCCCAATGCAGTGATAACACCAAATGGAACCGCTATTATTTTTATAGTATTTTCATAATATCCTAGTTCTGTCATTGTACTTAAAGAACCTACCATAACTTTATCCATTATTGTGTATAAACTAATTGCTATAACAGGTATAAACAAAATTATATTTGGTTTTATATGAGCTTTTATATCCCTCAAAGTTGGTTTTATAAAATTTACATACCTTAATAAGAATGGCCATAATGCTAATTGATTAAGTACCGTAGTTAATGACATAATTAAAACGTATATCCACAAATCGTGAGGGTTTTTTACAAATATAAAAACTGCAATAACGCCTAATATTTTAATTACCATTCCTCTTAAAACAGTTATTTTAAACTTTTCAACTCCAAAATAAAACCAACTAATATCAATCGCAGCTGATAAAACATAAATTAATTGAATAAAAGAAATAAGAAAATGATTTTCTATTACTAATATCGCATACAAGATATAAATTACTATCATTAATGAGGAAGTTAATAGTTGAAAAGTATAAATTTCCCAAAATGTTTTACTTAGTTTTAATTTGTCATCTTTCACCCTAGCTATACTTCGATTACCGTAAATCTTTACACCTAGCATTGCTAATAATACAAAATAACTTGCAATTGAGAGGGTATAAGAATATATACCAATACCCTCGGGGCCAAGAATACGGGAAATATATGGAACAGTAACAAATGGGAATACGATCAAAAGCCCTTGATAAGATAAATTATATAAAAAGTTTTTCTTTATACTTGTCATATTTAATTCCTCAAATTGCTATTAATGTTTTTTTGTAGATAAATTATAAAAGTAATTCTTTTGTAACTAACTATACTGCAAGTGTATCCTTTTAAAGAAATGGATTTAAGCCAATTTTCTGTACCTAAATTTACTGACACGTTCTGAGTACTTTTCCTACAAAGTCGATAGGACCATCGTCAATTGACTGAAATATATTCCTACTCTGAATACTGATTAGTTCATCATTAATCGTACGTGACTTTTCTACTCTCTTATAACATAGCTTTTCATTTTTTTATTCTTATTAAGAACATTTAAAGTTTTTTTCATAAACCAAACAGGATTAAATGCTTTAGGACTAATAATACGAACATTATTTTTCTTCAACTTCCTGTAAACAAAAAACATTTTTTTAACTCCAAATTTCAATAATGAAGAAATCAAAAATCCCATACCACTTAAATTCAATGCCTTAAAATCATCACTATTTAAATACCTTTTTAAAAAGTTAAAATAATCTATATATACATATAATCGGGAATTATAAACATCATGGCTGACCGTTGCTGTCAGGCTACCTTTATTTCTCGTTACACAATAAATATTCTCCTCAGATACATCAAAATTTCTCATATGATATCCGACTTTTGCGGAAAACATCAAATCATTTGCGGCTATGACTTCATCAAAGAATATTTTATTCTCCTTAACCAAACTTGATTTGATAAGTTTAGACCATGGGACATAAAAGCGATATCTCAAAAATACCTCCGAATATAAACATTCACATAACATGTTATCAATTAGTTTATCATATGCTAGATGACGATCGGCAGGCTTCCCTGTATCTAAATTTATACTGACCGGTTTAAAAAAAACAACGTCATTATCTGAGTTAAAGTATCTCTTGGAAATATCAAAAAAAACATCCGTGAAATAATCATCAGCATCTGCAAAAAGTAGCCACTTTCCATTTGCTTGATTTAATCCAATATTCCTACAAGCACCAGCACCCTTCTTTTTTGACTCGTTATTATAAAACTCTATATTACTTTGATTATATTTTGTCTTTAGTTTTAAATATTCTTCCCTATGGCTTCCTTCGCTATTATCATCAACTACAATTATTTGGATATCTTTTGAATTTGGTATACTCTCGAGCAATTTTTTTAGTGATGATACAGAATTAAAATGTGGAATTATTATAGAAAGATTAATCATAGTAAACCTCATTTCTAGATTACGATTACTTAAATAATATAAATGTATTTATTTATTCTAACAGTATCCTTTTCGTCGGATTCAGCTCTATTCTACTCTTGAACTGACCAGGTGCGAGTGTACTACTTTCCAAACTCTCTGTATATTTGAGTAATTAAGGATTTAACTCTAGTAATCAAATAAGCATTATTATTTTATTTATAAAAAACATGCCTGTATGGGATAATCTGGTGACTATCATATATATAATTAGCCATAACAAATGTTGAAATTGCATACACAACGACTAAAAAATACACGAAATATTTTATCGGTTTATTTTTTATAATTATAACGATATAAGGAATTAACAAAATAGATAAAATATCAAAGTATCGAGAAATTCTTCCAGCATACTCAAAGTGTAAACTCGCAAGGCTAAAAATGGCTCCGTAAATATATAACCATGTATATAGTTCAACCCGCTTATCATATTTAAGTAAATCTCTCCTTCTTATTATTAATATCAATATTAGAAATATGGTTGTTAGATAAGAAGAGAAACTTAAATTTGCTGATTTTAGAGTAGCATACGCATCATATTTGAAAAATTGAATATTGGAAAAGGAAGACAAAAGTTGTGGTAAAAATATAACTATTGATGCCACAGCTAATAAAATTAGGATTTTTCTATATATTTTTATATTATTACCTTTATCAAACACTATATAAAAAGGTAGGGCTATTAGTGCTGTAGTATGGAACATTGAAGCTAAAAGAACAAAAAATAAGTACCTTTTAAAGTTCTTTTCTATAATGTATTTTAACGAGTAAACTATGATAACCATGGATATGGATTGTCTCATTACATTTAAAGACACAGCATAAAATTTTGAGTAATACAAAATTAATATAAGAAAAAACGGAATTTTATATCTATGATAGTTCAAAATGAGATATAAAAAAAACATGGTTAATAAAGCTGAAAATAAAAACAATCCTTGTGGATCATTAAAAATAAGTTCGGACATTTTTATTAAAACCATATGTCCTATTTCCTTATCAAAAATATGTTCTTTTATCCCTTCATTAACTACTTGATAATACCCATTTACGTACCTTCCATAATCTACACCAACATTATATCTTAGTCCTGCAATAATAGTTGGTATACTACTTGATAGGATTAATAAAATAAAATATACAAAAGTATTTTTGGGGGATTCATATTTTAGATAACGATTTAAACTTTCCTGTTGTGCAAAAAAAGCAAAAAAACAAGAAATAAAGAACGCTACTAAATAGAGTAGTAGGCTTTGTAAATCAGTCATTAAATATTTCTCCTTCTCAAAGCATAAATATTTACATATAGCAAATCATAAATTTATTTAAAAGTATCCTTTACTCTTTTAAAATTTCAAATTCATATTTTCTTTCATTTTCCTAAAACAAAATTGTATTACGCTGTTATTTTAGTTCAAAACAACTACTTATTTGTCAATTCTGTTAGTATAACATTTAACGTATGTTGAGGTATTTATTTTCTATCTAAATATTTCCCGTCAGGTGTTGTTCTTAAAAACTAAAATTCCGGCAGATTCATTGTTATTAATACAAGAATAGATGAAATCCGGGGTTACCTAAGTCAGACCCTTGATTCTCCCTGCTGTCAGTTTTTCTGAGAACAATTTACAATTAGAGGAAATTGTAAGGTATCATTACTACCTTAATCCAAATGCGGCTGAGAATGAGGTAATAACCCTATCAATGCAATTCGTAGACTACATTTCAAGCGTAATCGGTATATTATAAGAAAAATATTCTAATTGAATGCAATCATGCATTTGTTCAGTTTCGTTTAATTTATCAAACAATTGGTGAAAACCTTAAATAAATCTATCAGTAAATAGATACTACTTTTTGAATCAGTTAATAACCTTATTCTATGTCAATTAGTTGATATTCTTTAAGTCTGCTAGCATTAAATTTCTCTAAAAAATATCTTTCATACCTAAATATATCAACTCCTACTTTGACACTTTTATATCTTTATTTGATTTCTAATTTTTTGTCTTAGATGAAACGGCAAAAGTCCTAGGGTTATTCTTATAGGTAATAATAGTATTAGATGATACTTTTTTTGTAATAAAATATATTTAAGTTGTAATGTTGAACTATTAAATAGATATTTAATTCTTTTTTTGTTTTCAAAAGACTGATTACTATGAATTCTCTTCGCTGTTAATGCTATATCTAATCTCATTATTATTAAACTTTTATTGTGAGCTCTAAGCCATAGTTCGTAGTCTAATTGGGATTGTCTTCCTTGATTGTACCTTCCAATACCATCTAATTTGCTCTTAATCATCATTGTAGAAGAATGATTAAGTACATTTTTCTTTAATATTTCATTACCTATTATATGAAAATTGTGATGGTCACTTTTTACTTTTTTCCATGCCGCCTTATCATTGTTATAGATAATAATACTTTTGGTTGCAACAATAAATAAACTTTTATCACTATTAAAAGTATTGATTTGTATTTCAAGTTTTTGAGGGTGAAAAACATCATCCGCATCTAAATTAGCTACATAATAACCAGATGACAATTCAATTGCTTTGTTTAAAGCCTTTCCTCTACCTGGCCCAGGAGAAAAGTGTGGTTTAATCCTTTTATCTAATCTTGAATATTCCTCTAGTATATATTTAGTTTTATCAGTTGAACCATCATCAACAATTATCATTTCCCAATTTTCATAGGTTTGATTTATGACTGAGTCAATTGTTTCTGATATTGTTTGTTCGGCATTTTTCACTGTACATATAACAGAAATTAATTGCTTATTCATTTCATACCTTCCTCACTCAGGTTTTCAATGATCAATAATCTTACTTCAGAATTAATATGGTGAATTTTTATATCCTCATTGTTCTATTTGTTGATTTGATCTATTTTCTCAATATATGCATTAACAACTATATTTCGATCAAACTTATTTTCAACTTTTTTTCTAGAATATAGCCCCATTTTTTTCTTAGTTTCATAATCCATACTTAAAAATTTTTCAATTTTTTCTATCAAGTCCTCGCTGTTTTGCTGCATTATTAAATATCCATTTTGACCATTATCAACAATCTCTTTACAACCTGGTCTATTAGTAGTAATAATGGGTCTCCCACATGCTGCACTTTCTAACAATACATTTGACATACCCTCTGGATAATACGTAGGGTGTATTGTACAGTGTGAATACTTATGAAATTCTCGAACATCATCTCGTCTTCCATGATATGTAATAATTCCTTTTTTATCCATTTCATTTAACTTACCAATATAATCTTCATCACAATTTCCAAGAATGTGAAACACAGTATTAGGATGCCTATCCTTAATATATTCAGCCGCTTCCAAGTACTGATCTATTCCCTTTTCTTTCATTATCCTTGCAATAAATAGGAATTCTACTTTTTCATCACCTGGATAATCCAATAAATTAAAGTGTTCTAGATTAACACCAGATCCGGGGATTAACTGATGCTTATTTACTGCAATATTCTCATTCTTAAAGAAGCGTTGGTTTTCTTCATTTTGAAAGAATAAACTGCTTACACCCTTTAATGCAATACGATATAAGAATAAGGTGACTTTCTGTAAAATACCTTTATTTTCTACCACTGTTCCTAGTCCGGTAATGTTTGCTATATAAGGAACATCTAATAATCTACAAACAATACCACCATAAACATTAGGTTTAATTGTGTAAGTTAATACAACATCGGGTTTTAACTTTTTTACTACTTTGAAATAATTAAATAATAGTTTAATATCAGTAATTGGATTAGTCCCTCGTCTATTTATTGGTGTCTCTATACATTCGCAACCCATTTGAGTAAAATAAGAAGTCTTTTCATGTGCAGGCGCTGCAATAAATACTTCATACCCCTCATCAAGCATTCTTTGTATAAGTTCTCTACGAAAACTGTAAATGCCTAAAATATGATTTGATAAAATCAAAACTTTTTTCAAAAGTCCATTATCCTCCTATGAAATGTCTTTTCTTATATCCCCTGAATGCTTACTTATTTCATCTGGTTTTGTAAACTCAACCTTTTCAGTTTTTAACACTACCAATATGGTCTTTAAGATTATCTTAAAATCTCTTAAGAATGTTATACGATTGACATAGTCTAAATCACATTGGATTTTTTCGTCCCAACTAAGACTATTACGACCACTTACTTGAGCATGTCCTGTTAAACCAGGTCTAACCTCTAAACGTCTTGCTTGGGTTGAATTATACTTTTCCACTTGATATAACAAGGTTGGTCTAGGGCCTACAATTGACATATCACCTATAAATATATTAATAAGCTGTGGAAGTTCATCCAGGCTAGTTTTCCTCAAGAAGTTTCCCACTTTTGTTTTTCGGTCATAATTCTCAATTGGTGTTCCATCTTCATAAAAACTATCTTCAAATGTCAACATTGTTCTAAATTTGTAAATATTGAATGGTTCTTTATCTTTGCCAACTCTTTTCTGTGTGAAAATTACAGGTCCTCTAGTATCTAATCTTATCGTTAAAGCAATAATTAAAAATATAGGAGACAGGATTAATAAAGCTAATCCACTACAAATGATATCCATTACTCTTTTTAGATATTTTTTATAAATCATCTATTCACCCTCACCAATCAATTAAATAGGAATCCATATTAATTAATTATTTCATTTAAATATTCTTCTCTAATATTCTTAAGAAATTCTTTATTTGAGATATACTGTGCATTATAGTTTTTCTTCTGTTCTTCAACAATTTCATTAAAATTATTTGTAATGAAATCTAAAGTTTCAAGATAATCCATTCTTATGTAATATCTTTCATCAAAGTTAGTACCATTTAAAACAAGTCTTAACATTCCACAATTCTTGTTATAGTAGTATCTTTTATCGCCCATGACATCTTTCAAGACGCTAATGGTTGGCGTTTCAGTTCCTAATGCAACTACCAAAGCATGATACCTGGAACTAACCACCAACTTCGCATTCCTAATTACTTCTACCGCATCTTGAATTGGAAGGTAACCCTTCTTTGATATATCCACATAATCATAGTTCTCAAGTACTTCATTAAGATATACCGCTTGTTGCATACCACCATGCTCTAAATTAAGTGGTAAAAAAACTATTTCTAAACCATATCGTTCATACATTTTCTTTGAAAAATTTTTGAAATAATGAATGTTATCTTCAATAAAATTTATGGGTAAATAAGTTTCCATAACAATATAATCCTTACTTTTTACTGATGAAGTTATTTGTTGCGTTAGAATCCTATCGTTAATTAAAAATAAGTCATCTGGAATATTTCTTATATCGTTGTCTTTTACTCCTACTTGTCTCGCCCACATTGGAGAATATAAATTATCTCGGCATCCAAAAGTTACATTACTCAATGCATTAAATAGAGAAGCAAAAAACCCTGAATCCTTTGCAAATGGCCCATAACTATTACCTGTAAACATTATTTTTTTATTTAATTGGTTTGCAACAAGTATTGGTGCAATTATTTTTATTAACCTTACTATTCTATGGGGCATACTCCATAGTCCGTTAAAATAACCTCCACCATTTACTATCAGAACATCAATGTTTTTTATTTTCTCTAGTAGCTCATTGTAATTACTTACCATTGATAATATTTCAATTGGTGTAAATGTATAATCATTTTTTATACAATTGCTATATTCATCTGTGAGTTTAACCTCAACTATATTTACATTATAATCACTTAAATAATCTTCTTTTATAGTTCTAAGGAAATCATTATCATAAGAAAATAGTGTAATGTCTTTAATGTCTAGGTCGTAAATGTTATTAATAAGCATTGCATAGTCACCAAAGTTAACATCTGCGAATGGCCCAGTAATTGCAATTCTTTTAGAAATTGTATTCATAAATGATCTCCAATCATTAAAAGTCTATAAATTGAGCACATCAATAATCTCTTTTAAAGAGGAAATAGTGATATTCTCTTTTACACCTTGAAAATATTCACTGGTAGCATAAACGCCATTTTCTCGTTTTACCCTTATAGTTTTAATAGGGTATATGCTACTTATATAAAAATCCTTTTTAGGATTATCCCCAACATAAATCATTTCATCATACTTAACGTCTAACGCATGTTTCATAATTTCAAATGCTTTGGGATGTGGTTTCCAAAATTCTCTTCCTAACTCATCTGTAACAATAATTTTATTGAAATAATTACTTGCTCCAACGGCTTTAATCTTTTGCTGCTGGGCATTTGAATAACCATCTGTTATTATTCCTGTTTTCATCTCTTTACTTTTCAAGATATCTAAACATGGTAATACGTCATAAAAAAAATTAATATTTGGTAAATGATTACGATACTCTTGAACAAGATTTAAAATGGTATTTTTTGTGTACTTAAACTCAAATTTATCTAGAAGTCTATTAAAAACATTTTCAGAGCTGTCACTTAACAATTTAATAAGTAGTTCATATAGCTCTATTTCATCTTTTTCTAATTTCCCACTTAATATTTTTGATACATGTTGGTAGCCACTTATAATATATTGTTTTTCAGAAATCAGAGTATCATCTAAGTCAAATATTACCGCTTTCGCCTTCACCATCTAACTAGGTCCATATTTTTATCCAAGTTGGAGTTATCAATTATATTCATGTTTTCATCTATACAGATACTACTATCAAACCTCAAGAACATAATATTATCCCTATAATTTTCGTTATATTTTAGTTTGTGCCCCATCAATAATTTAAAGAGGTTTTCACATGAATCAGCACCACTATGAATACTCATTGGAGCTCCTCCTCCAAATCGGGGGTTTATTTCAATATACTTTATCCCTTCCTTTGTTTTCATAAGTTGTACGGTAATATGTCCGAGGGGTTTTAGAGTATTCATCAAGCGACTTACATCTTTTATAACTTCTTGATCCTTTACAATTTTTCCCTTAGAAATCTCTCCACTCCGAGTAGCCATTCTAAGGCGAGGAACAACTGTGATTATATTACTTTCAAAGTCTAGAAAGACATCAACCGTAAACTCTTCACCTTCCATAAAATCTTGAATAATAGGCTTTTCTATTAAATCCCTATAAGTATCCAATTCCTTTTTATTATTCACTTTAAATGTATTTATGCTGGAACTCCCTGATATGGGTTTAATAAATAATGGATATTCAATACTACTACTTGCTAAATCCTGATCCGAGTACATTTTAGGAATACCAAATCCATTAGCCTCTAAAAAGTTCTGAGTGTTTATTTTATCTCTACAAATTTCTATAACACTAATATCCGAAATTAATACTTTTGCATTTGTTTCGTTTTCTATATACTTTTTATTCTCTGCAAGTAATAATAAATCTGTATCTATAGTTGGAATTACAATAGCAATGTTTTCTTCGTTACACACTTCAATTATAGAAGAAATATAGTTAGGTTCATTAATACGAGGTAATTTGTAAGTTCTATCTGCAAAGAATAAGGCTGGTGCCGCTTCAGAACAGTCACCCGCCACAACCATGCTATTAATATTTAATTTTTGTCCTGCCATTTTAAATGCTTGTACTAATTCTACTCTTCTTCCGGCACTTAGGATTAGGACATTAATCTTTTTCATTTTAAACTCTTCACCCTTTCTATATTAACACCACAACCCCTTAACAATCTCCACAACTCTCTCCAAATCCCCATCCGTCATCTTCGTATCACTCGGCAAACAAATCCCATTCTCAAACAACTTCTCCGATACATCCGTACCAACAAAATCATACTTTTCAAAGAACGGTTGCATATGCATTGGCTTCCATACAGGTCTTGACTCAATGTTTTCTTTTTCTAGTGCTTCCATCACATCAATTGGTCTAATCTTGCCATATAAAGTCATGCTGCTTAACCAATAGTTCGGTTCATTCCACTCATTACTCGGCATAAACTCAATCCCATCAAGTGAACCTAACTCTCTTTTATAATATTTAAATATGTAACGTTTTTTTTCAACTCGCTGATCTAAAACTTTAAGCTGCCCTCTACCAATTCCAGCTACTACATTACTCATACGGTAATTAAAACCTAATTCGCTATGTTGATAATGTCTTGCTTGATCTCTACTTTGAGTAGCCCAAAATCTTGCTTTAGCAATTCTTTCTTCATTATCAGAAACAAGCATCCCACCACCAGATGTAGTAATAATCTTATTACCGTTAAAAGAGAAGATCCCATAATCTCCAAATGTTCCGGTGTGTTGCCCTTTATAGTATGTCCCTAGAGATTCAGCAGCATCTTCTATTAAAGCTACATGATGTTTTTTACAAAGTTCTACTATTCTATCCATATCAGCGGATAAACCATATAAATGAACAACAATAACAGCCTTTACTTCTGGATATTTCAAAAATGCTTCTTCTAATGCTTTCGGACACATATTCCACGTTTCATAATCACTATCTATAAAAACAGGAATGGCATTTTGATAAATAATCGGATTAGCTGTAGCTGAAAATGTTAAAGTAGGACAGAAAACGATATCTCCTGATTCAACCCCAGCCGCTTTTAGCGCAAGATGAATAGCCCCAGTACCAGAACTTAGTGCTGCAGCTGCTTTAGAACCAACTTTTGAAGCTAACTCTTTTTCAAACTCATTGACATTCTCTCCAAGTGGAGCAATCCAATTTGTATCAAATGCTTCTTTTACATATTGCATTTCATAGCCTTCATCACTCATATGTGGAGATGAAAGAAATACTTTATCGTGCATTTGGGTAGACTTCCTTCCTATTTAAATAGCTTTTTTATGTATTGATTTATTTGACCATTTATAACTTATGTATTTATTTCCTAACCTTAAAAAACACAAAGCCCACAAAATATGGGCTTCACCTTTTTATATCTCTCTAAACCCTAAACCACCAATCTACCAACCATCAACCCATCCAAATACTCCAACAAATCATCCCTCAACCCATCATCCTGCAAAGCCATCTCAATTGTAGTCTGTATAAACCCCAGCTTCTCCCCAACATCATACCGCTTACCCTCAAAATCAAACGCGTACACATTCTGTATCTCATTCAACTTCTGAATCGCATCCGTCAACTGAATCTCTCCACCAGCCCCAGTTTCCTGCTTACCTAAGAAATCGAAGATTTCCGGTGTTAAAATATACCTACCCATAATCGCCAAATTAGAAGGCGCAGTACCTTGCACAGGTTTCTCCACAAAATTACTCACTTCATATAATCTTCCGTCTTTTGAACTTGGATCAATAATGCCATATCGATGCGTATTTTCTTCCGCAACTGTTTGCACACCAATCACGGATGATCCAGTTTCATCATATTGTTCGATCAATTGTTTCAAACAAGGCTTTTCAGCTTGTACGATATCATCCCCTAGTAATACAGCAAATGGCTCATCACCTATAAAATTACGTGCGCACCATACTGCATGTCCCAATCCTTTAGGTTCTTTTTGTCGGATATAGTGAATTTCAACCTTAGAGGATTGATTTACTTTTTCTAGTAAATCAAATTTCCCTTTTCCTATCAAATTTTCTTCCAACTCAAAATTCCGATCAAAATGATCTTCTATTGCACGTTTTCCTTTACCCGTCACAATAATAATATCCTCTATGCCAGATGCGATTGCTTCCTCCACAATATATTCAATGGTAGGTCTGTCCACAATCGGCAACATTTCCTTTGGCATCGCTTTTGTCGCAGGAAGGAAACGTGTTCCAAGTCCCGCTGCTGGTATAATCGCTTTCCGCACTTTTTTCATCCTGCACACTCCCTCCTAAACCTAACTTACAACATTCACTGGTTCGGATAACATCTGTTTCACATTCTTCCGATTCGCTAAACCAATCAACAACTCTTTCATGTCATCCACCGTCATATCAAGCAACTTATCCAGTACATAAGTCAACTCGCCATAACTAATCGGCGTAGCCCTCCCAATATGAATCTTCGGAAATACATACTTACTTTGGATTTCCTTCTCATCTAATAACTCTTCATACATCTTCTCACCAGGTCGAATTCCTGAAAATCGAACGCCAATTTCTTCTTCACTATACCCGGATAGTCGAATAAGATTATTAGCTAAATCGACAATTTTCACTGGGTCTCCCATGTCTAACACGAACACTTCTCCACCACTCGCCATCGTGCCTGCTTGAATGACTAGTCTGGATGCTTCTGGAATGGTCATGAAATAGCGAGTCATTTCTGGATCCGTAACCGTAATTGGTCCACCTGCTGCAATTTGTTTTTTAAATAATGGCACGACACTTCCGCGAGATCCTAGTACATTTCCAAAACGTACTGCCGCAAACTTTGTCATACTTTCTTTTGCAAGATTCTGAACGATCATTTCAGCAAAACGCTTCGTTGCACCCATTATATTCGGCGGGTTAACTGCTTTATCCGTTGAAATCATGACGAAGTATTCCACACCAAACATATCCGCTGCTTCTGCGACATTTTTCGTGCCGAAAATATTATTTTTCACTGCTTCCATTGGATTATATTCCATTAACGGAACGTGTTTATGCGCTGCAGCGTGATACATCACATCCGGTTTATACTCTGCTACAATATCGAATATACGATTGCGATCTTGAATGTCGGCAATGATTGGAATAATTTTTGTATTTGGTGAAACTTTTTGGCGCAATTCCATGTCTATTGTATAAATAGAATTTTCGCCGTGACCAAGGAGAACGATCTCACTTGGGTCGAATCTAGCTACTTGTCTACAAATCTCAGATCCGATCGAGCCGCCCGCTCCAGTTATTAGAATCTTTTTGTTCGTTAGCTTCGTAGAAATGGATTCCAAATCTAGTTCTACTTCCTCACGACCAAGTAAGTCTTCAATTCTCACGTCTCTTATTTCATTGATAGATACTTTGCCTGTTAATAGATCTTCAATAAGTGGCATTATTTGCGTATGAACGCCAGTGTCCAAACACTGTTGCATGAGCATCGTACTTGTTTGTTTGTCAACAGATGGAATGGCAATAATAATATGTTCGATATCCAAGTCTTTCACAGCATCAGCAATAATTTCAGTTCCACCTAATACACGAATATTAAAGATTTCTAATCCCTTTTTTTTCGAATCATCATCTAAAAAAGCAATTGGCTGTAATGGTGATTCCATATTTTTAAATAATTGACGAGCAATCATCGTACCTGCTGAGCCCGCACCGATTATAAGTGTACGCTTTCTTTTTTCATTGAACTGTTCACCTGATATGTATGAATCACGGAAAACTCTCCATGATAGCCTTGACCCTCCAATGAGTAATATATGAAGCATCCAAGTGATCAATAACGCTCTAAATAATACTTCCCCTGGAAGAAATCCTTGTACAATTGCTACAATAAGTATGGATATTGTTACCGCTTTGAAAATCAACCATAACTCTCGTACAGATGCATATTCCCAAACCTTTCGATATAATCCAAAATACATCGCAAAAACATGATGTGCTATAAAAATAGTAAGCGAACTGGTTACTAGAAATAGGTCTGTAAAAGGATTATCAATTGGATATAGTAAGAAATAGCCGATATAAATGGAAAATAACACTATACAAGAATCTACTATTACTAACATAGACATTCTTTTCTTAAGTGACACGCAGATCCCTCATCCCTTTTGCTTAAACTGCTATAGAATATTATAGCACTATTGGGAATTTATTAGGGTATTTTGTTTAGAAAGTCATCATTTATACCATAAAACCAGTTCTTTGGATGCGTTATAAATGTTTTGGGAATTGTAATTTATTATCCATGGAATTTTACGGCATATTATACACTGCATATTTTTAACAAGAATCTATTAAACTACGCAAAAATATTCCACCACTTTGGTTTTCCTAGGTCTTCCGGCTCTAAAATAATAACTTCGTCGTTTTCAACGATTCTTGCATTATTTTCGAGAAAAATGTCGACTGCATCCAATCTTTTTTGTTTTTCTAAATACCGAAGTCCCGCGTCAAATTTATAGGCTCTCGTTTTGAGATTATGAACATCTGACCCATAGGTATGGACTAAATTTGCATCTACCAATTGTAACGATAATTTTTGAACTCCTCGTCCAAAATGTCCAGCTAAACTTCCAGCTGTAATTTGTGCGATTGCGCCGTTACTAATCAGTTTTGTTAATCTAGCTGGATTTTCTGCAATGGCTCTGTTTCTTTCAGGATGTGCAATAACAGGCAATATATTCTCGGATAATAACGCATGAATCACATGCGTCGTGTATTTTGGTATCCCTTGAGAAGGCAGTTCCAATAGCAAGTATTTAGAGCCTGCTAATGTAAGAATTTTTTGTTCCTTCAGTAAGTCGACGATATTATCTCTTAAACGAACTTCATGACCAATATGTAATTTTAAAGGGATCTGTTGTTCGTCCATTTCTTGTTGTAGTGTAATGAGTTGTTGTTTCACTGAGGTTGCTTCTGCATGGTATTGCGGATGGTACGCATGCGATGTAGAAATAATCTCGGTTATTCCCTCTTTCACCGCATTTTCGAGCATTTTAATGGTATCTTCTCTAGTAGAAGGTCCATCATCTATCCCATATAATATATGACTATGTATATCGATCATCGCCTAATTCTCCCGTTCCTTGTAATAAAAGTAAAATAAAAGAGAGTAAAAGGCACCCTAAGTGCTTTTTACTCCTCTGTTCCATAGTATTGGTAATAATAATGATCTTTTTCCAGATTGAAGTTATTGAGTACAGTTCCAATAATTTTCGCCTTGGAAGCAGCTAACAGTTCTTTTGCTTTTAGCACACTTTTTTTATCCGTTGCTCCTGCACTGATGACGAGCACCGTGCCTTCGCTCTTATTCGCCAAAATTTGTGCATCGGTTACCGATAACACTGGAGGTGCATCAAATATAACGAGATCAAAATGTTTTTTCAACTCTACTATCATGTCATCCATAGACTTGGCACTTAACAACTCTGCTGGATTCGGTGGAATCGGTCCACTCGTAATAATTTGAAGGTTTTCTATATTTGTTTCTTTCAATGCTTCCATCACTGGAGTCTTCTTCGTTAAAATATTGGATAGCCCTATCGTGTTTGTAAGATGAAACGTATAGTGTACGGTTGGTTTGCGCATATCTGCATCGATTAAGATCACTTTTTTTCCTTCTTGTGCAAACAAGCAAGCTAAATTAGCAGATGATGTGGATTTCCCTTCAGCTTGTACGGAAGATGTGAATAACAAAGTCGTTAACTCTCCATCCGGTTTGGAGAAGTTAATGTTTGTGCGAGCGGTACGAAATTGTTCCGATACAAACGATTTTGGATCCGTTATCACCACTAATTTACGTGCCACTTGCTGTAAACTTTTTGTTTTTTTCGCCATGCTTTACACTCGCTTTCGTCGTGGCATAATCTTCGTAACAATATCCACATTTTTATTCTCTTGGATAGGGCTTATAAGACCTAGTATTGGGAGTTGAAGAATGTCTTCAATATCTTGTTCATTTTTAATCGTCGTATCTAAATATTCGAGTAAAAATGCAATTCCTACACCGAGCATTAATCCGACTACTGCAGCAATCGCCATATTAAGAACTGGATCTGGTTTGACTGGTGATGGATTTTCCGATTGAACTGCTGGCGATAGAATGTTTACATTGTCTACTTTCATTAGCTTTTGGATTTCTTCTTGGAATACATGCGCGGTTGTATTTGCAATATCGACTGCTTTATATGATTCTGGATCTTGTACGCTAATATTCACTACTTGAGAGTTTTGCGCACTGGATACCGTGATTTTGTTTGTTAATGCAGCTGGCGTCGTATCAAGATCTAGATTCTCAATTACTTTCGACAGGATCGCTGGACTTTTTATAATGACGTTATATGTATTGATCAATTGAAGATTCGTTTGTATGTCTTGTGAATTAAACGGCTGTTGTTCGAATTTTTGTTGATTGACAAGAATTTGTGTTGAAGCTTGGTAGATTGGTGTCAAAAAGAAGTAGCTAATGACTCCTGCAACTATCACTGCAAGAAAGACCATACTAATAATCAATACAAGTCTCTTCCTCAATGTTTTATATAAGTCTTGTAAACTAATCGTTTCTTCCATATGTACTAGTTTCCCCTTTACTCCTCAATTATCTTCATTTACTAATAAATTCTATTATAACATATATTATCCCAATTTGATTACAAATTCTCTCATTTTTTAATAAAAAAATTGCCTATTCGACATATTCATGTATAGATAAATAGTTATAGTCAAGCGGACTTATGCGGTTCCCCCAGCGTCCCTGTGTCAGACTCAATTGTTCCTCAAATTGTGGCTGACACAGGGACGCGAGTAGAAAGTGAATTCAAAAAATCCGTAAAGATACATCTACTATTCTTTACGGATTTTTGAGCGTTTATTTTCCAAGTGCTTTACTTAAAATACTATCTTTTCTAGCCTTTTTGGATGCTTCGTATTCCTTTTTAAAGCTTTGTGCATATGATTTATCAAATCCATTTTTCGAAAGATCTTTCTCCACTGCACCTAAAACACCATTGAAAACTTTATCGGTGTTAGCTTCTAAACCTTTTGCTGCAGCCATGTATTTATTGTAGAAGTATCCAACATTGATACTTTCTCCATTTGCTTGCTTGTCCATATATTCACTTTTCGCACGACCTACAAGTGCATTTATTTTAGAATCTGCTTGCGCTTCTAACCCTACGAATGCCGGTACATATTTTTCTTTTATGGAACCAACAGTTGGTTTAGTAGTTGAATTGTTTGAAGTTGTGGATCCAGAAGTAACCGTATTACCGGAAGTTTGCGTTTGCCCTGCCGACGACTGTCCTTCATTTGCGCTACTATTCGTTGTTTCATTTGTTGTCGAATTATCGGCCGTTTGGGTTTTTGAAAATGAGGACTTTTCTTCTACCACATTTCCTTTTTCATCAATGGTAATTTTACTTCCATCAGGTAGCTCCACAGTATATGGGTCAGCAACAATCTCGGTTACTTCCTCATCGGCCACATCATATGTTTTAAACTTAAGTTCATATAGTATGTAACTTCCCGCCCCAATAATAATGATTAAAGCTATTAGCAAAGTAATTTTTAACCTTCTTCTTTTTTTCATAATATTCCCCTTTTTACTTTATCTTAGTTTTAAGTTTAGCATGAAGATTAGCAGTTGAGTAGAGTTATATAGGAAAATAGGTGTGAAGTGGTGGATTTTGTTAGTTTATGTTGTAGCGTGTCAAACCGCATAGTACTTATGTATTGTTTTTGATTGGAAGGTACCTCTTGTCCTCCAGTGCCCTGTGAGGCGTCCCTGTGTCAGACTCAATTGTCCCCCAAATTGTGGCTGACACAGGGACGCCTTTTATGCTGAGTAGGGCGTGAGTTGAAAAAAATCCCCTTACGTCAAAAGGACATAAAGGGATTTCTGTAATTTCAATTATTTGTTAAATTCAAATGTATAAGTGTCTTTAAATTTTTTGCCGCTTACAGTTCCTTCTACATGAAGAGTAATTGTTCTACCATCTAAAACACTCAACGTTGTGTCTTTATCTAAGTTTACCTTAGCCAACGCTTTTTCAATAACTTTATCAAAGTCTAAAGCATTATTACTAGAACCAATTGTAATTTCTCCATCTGGAGTTTTGTACGTTACAGAAGCAGAAGCGACAACTGTATCTTTAGATTTAAATACAAGGAAAACTCTATTGGCTTCATCATAAAAATGACCTAATTTACTATCAGCTTTATATGTTACACCAATTTTGTTTCCATCAATTGAAAATTTCATTGTATCACCTGTATTAGTATTACCTAAAGCAATTTGTGTACGAAGCATTTCATTTAAAATATCATTGCCTGATGATGACGTGTCACTGCCGCCACCGCCACCACCACCGCCGCCAGTTGCAGGTGGTGTAACTGGAGTAACTACTTCTTTCACAGTTTCTACTTTCTTAACCAATGCGTTTATAAAGCTAGATGTGCCTGTAGTTGGAAGTGTTTTAACTAAAGCTTCTATGCTTACCATTAGTTTTTTCGCTTCTTCCGATTTACCATCTTTTACAAGTTTTTCAACTTCTACCATTTTCATATAAATTGTTACAGGGACCATTAAATCATCACGTTTTTGATCAGATGGTTGTTTGTATTTATCAAGCAACAAATCACGTGATGCTTTTCCAGAGAAGCGATATAAAATAGCAGTTCTGCCTTTTAATTGATAAGACAATTGGTGATAAGCCTTTTCAACTGCTGCAAAGTCATTTTTCGCTTCTGCTGCTTTGATTTCTGCTAATAGAGGATCTAAATATTTCGTCGCATAGTTATATGCATCAATATAGGGAACAAGTCCTTTAGTAATTTTTTCATTGTACAACGTTTCAATCTCTTTCAACTTTGCTTGCTTCTCTTTTTGTGAAAGTTTAGAAGCTTGAATTTCTTTTACCGCATTTTGATAGTTTTTCTTTGCATTGTTTAATACAGGGGATAATGAGTCACTTGTTGCTAGCTTTCCATCTAATGCTGGATACACATACTGAGTAGCAGCCTTGTTCAATTCTGCCTTCACCTTGTTAACGGATTGATCTACTGATGTAGATGCTCCAAATGCAACTGGTGAAAAAGATAAAACAGATGTTGTTAATAGTACTGCTGCTGTCGTTTGCTTGATAAATCGTTTGTTCATGTTATTCCTCCTCATAATTTAGGTAACTAGTTGAGAATTTTCCAATATATTTCAACAAACCTATAATACTATTTAATTAGGAACTATTCAACTTAATAATCCGATAAATCGTTACAAAACTACCTATGAAAATCAATTTTTTTTACAAATAAGAAGATTAAACGACTCAAAATGCTAATTTTGATAGATTTGCCTAAATAATCAAAACCTTCGCAAATCCCTATATACCATAGTTTTAATCTTTGTTTATTTCGTTAGACCAAAACTTAATCAGATAAACTAAGTAAAGAAAATTGATCAATATGTTTCTTTCAAATTTTTCATAGATTTACTTCCATATAAAGAAATCCAGCAACCAAATTAGACGATTATTGTATTTCTATCTATTTATGATTGAAATGATAATCTATGAATCCTTGTAGGCTAAACGAACACTGCTACAGGAATTATTTACCTATTAAAAAATTAATAACCAAATGCTATACTTAAAGTGCAATAGTCATAAACTACTGCGCACATCTTAGAATTTTCAGGGGGATTTTGTTTGTATTGGTATTTAAAAGCGTTAAAAAATTATGTAGGATTTAAAGGTAGAGCAAGACGTAAGGAATACTGGATGTTTATTCTTTTCGATATAATCATTTCCATCGTTTTTGCAATCGTTGAGTCAATTGCGGGTTTATCTTCTTTATTAACAGGACTTTATTCATTAGTTACTTTGCTTCCAGCTTTAGCTGTTACCGTTCGAAGATTACATGATACTGGTCGAAGTGGATGGTGGTTTTTACTTAATTTAATTCCTCTAGTTGGTCCTATTATTGTACTTGTTTTTACGTGTCAAGATGGACAGAATAGTGAGAACAAATATGGAACTAATCCTAAAAGATAGTAAAGAAAACCGCTCCTTATAGAGCGGTTATTCTTTTTTTGTCAGAACTGAATTGTCCAAATAGATGTAGAAATTAGTCTCTAAGATTTATAACTCTCCCTATAATAATCAATTAGCTCATCTCACTTCTAATGGCTATTAAGTTCAACTCATAGCCCTACTCCACGGAGATTACTTCTAAAGGAGATTCTCCGCTATTTACCTGTTTCAATAAATTCAACTTACTCTTAGAAGGTGTTTCATACTTAATAGCAGCTCCTTTTTGAACAAAAGCTCCTCCACCAACTCCGTAAAGTCCACCATTATTGCTTTTATAGCTATATACGCGGTACTCTTCCCCTTTTTTCAGCTCACGGATTTTTGTCAAAGAATTATCTTTTTCTAGTTTCCATAAACTTGTGTTTGTAAGAATCGTTACTTTACCGATTTGACCTACCTTTAATTCTGTTTTTCCCCACATCACTTTGGTGCTCGCACTCGCTGGAAATGTATGCATCGTCAAAACTGATAGAAAAAGAATAAATACGAATGCTATTTGTCCAGTTTTTTTCATCATAATAAATTCCCTCCTTTTGAATATTCTTCTATTTTACAATAGAATCGCTTTATCTACTATCTAATTAACCTGCGTCCCTATTTCAGCCAGAATTTGGGGAACAATTGAGTCTGACACAGGGACGCTTGTGGTTAACTGTATATGTAAGTGGTTAAGCGTTTTGACTTGTTGTGTTATAATAAGAGAATATTACTTTTAAATAGAGAGGAATTTACTCATGACAAATTCACCTAACACATATAAAACTGAAATAAGCTTTTCGGATGATTGGGAAATACCAGCACAAGAGAAATATATTTTTCAATATTTTCATCAGCAATTAGAAGATTTGGTAGCTAACCAACTTCATATTCATGGGGTAAAATTATATAAAGTAGAAGCTGGTATTATTGCAACCGCTATTATTAGACACTCCTTACCGAAAAAATTACGTTTAGATCAAGTAGTCTTAATCGTGAGAGATAAAGAAGGTAGAGAACTGGCGAAGAAACAATTTGAAATGGAATTGTTTGGAGAACTAGAAGCGTGTACTGCACGACCATGGAACTTTTTGTTTGAAATGGAAGATTTACTAGTTCCTTATGAAGAAATAACAAATGAGATGGATTTCGACATAGTATTTGAGTATTACGAAAAAGTAGTAACAAATTTTGAATTATATTTAGATGAGAATTGGTTAAATGGACTTTCAGAGGATCAACAAGAATATGTGAAAAGTTTAGTAGCTTCGTTAGAACCTTTAAAAGAAAATGAACTATCGATCGTTGGATTCCATTTTCATGAAATGGAAAATGTCGTTCAAGTTTATATCATTATTCGCAATTCATACGCAGATACATTAACGATCGAAAACCTGCCAATTCAATTATTTGATGCGGCTGGTGATATAGTTTGTAAACTTGGATTCCCAATAGGACAATTTGAAATCGAATCCAAACAAGCTCGCCCAATTAATTTATCTTTTCCAAAAGAAGTGTTCCTGAAGGAAAATCCTGATTTTAGCTCATGGATGATTGAAATGATCCCACAAACTTTATAAATTACTCGTAAAGCCGTTATAGGGAAGACCTATAACGGCTTTTAATTTTTAAGAGCGTCCCTGTGTCAGCCACAATTTGAGGACCAATTGAGTCTGACACAGGGACGCTGGGGTCTTCTTTTTAAAAAATAAGCGGCTGAGTTTAACACTCAGCCGCTTATACGTATGCTACTTATTATAAAATTACACCACCATTCATTCCTACTTTTGATCTAAATCACGATGAATGATGCGGTAAGTGTCGATTAATGTGTGTAGTCTTTGTTGTTGTTTCAGCAGGACGTTTTTAGAAACATTAACCTGAGCAGACATTCCATTGCTAAATATAACAAGGGATACTCCTTTTCCTGTTTCCTCTATTTCAAATTGGTGATTAAAAATCCAAACACATTCGACGTGTTGATAAGACATAGTTGGAAATGCTCCTATCTCATTTGGATCAATGAGTATAGGTGTTTTAACGACATAATTCATTAGTTTTTTTATTGCTTGCATACGTCCTTCTAGTGTAGAAGCGAATAGAATGCATGCATTGCCGAGCAATTGTTTCACAGTCATTTTGGAGAGATAGATGCCATGGGTTGTAATAATTTTCGTTTTAAACTCTCCTGTAAATACTGATTCAAGCATCAAAGTTTTCTTGTTAATTAAATTAGAATCACAGTCTTTCAAAATTAAATCCCCCTTTTCCTTTACTATGGTTATATACTACCAAACTTTCATATATTTGTATAGTCTAATTTTACTGAAAATATGTAATTATGTGAATCTTCTTTATGTATTAGTTAACCTTCCCAATATTAAACAACTACTTCTTCTAGATCGAACTGGTAGTTTGTACAAGCAAAAGTCCTTTCTCCCCATTTGGTAAATAATGTGAAGACCGATTATGCTAAGGCTACCTAGGAATAATTGAATCGTGCACGACTCCAAAGGAAAGTACAGTGTCAACATTCGAAGAGAATTTAGTACAATATGAACCAATGATTTCTGCATGTATAAGAAAATTATCTATCTACAAAAATCATGAATTATATAGACAAGCTGGAAGAATTGCTTTGTGGAGAGCATGGGTAAAATTCGATGCGGAGAGAGGTGATTTTGCCCCATATGCATACCGATGCATTTACGGAGGGATTCTAGACGAATTAAAAAAAGAAAAACAAATAGAAGAAACGATCGATCCTATGGAAGAAGAAAAACTGACATTTCTAATAGAGCAAACATTAAGCCAAAGCATCCACCATGAAGCGTTAGCTTTCGCATTAGAAAAGTTAACAACAAACGAGCGAGAACTGATCTTATGGATCTTCGTCGAAGGGATCTCTCTACAACAAGCAGCAACACGAGCAGGAATCACAATACCTGGCATCAAGAAAAGACGAGAACGCTTGTTGACTAAGTTACGGGAGAATATGGCTGCGAAGAATTAAGAGGGCCTTTGTCGCTCTCATATAGGTGGAGTGTGCTCTCGCATTGGCTAAAATTGCTCTCGTTCGGTAATGAAACAAAAACGAAGTAGCCAAGTTTCTGGCTACTTCGTTTTGGATCATATGAACCTTTCTCTACTCTCTATTAGTTGTAGAGTTTTGTCAGCATTTTATCAAAAATGAAAAGAAATCAGTTAACTTTTAGAAAATCTCCTATTATTAAAGGATTTCCAACGATCACTTCAATTGTCAATTCATTTTTTCCGTATTTAACAGTGATTGTTGTAGTTCCTTCTGCTTTTGCTCTTACTAAACCGTTACTTACAGAGGCTACTTTACTATCTGCTACTGTATATTTGGCAGCGGTTGTAACATCTCTTTCGGTTGTTGTTCCATCTGCCATTGTTGTTACTTCTTTCATAGTCAGTTGTATTTCTTTTCCTGGTTTCATCTCAAGTTTTTTCTGGTTTACGGACAATGTCACAACTGGTGCTTTAACGTTCACATTGACAGTTACTTCATTCTTACCGTATTTAACAGTGATTGTGGTGCTGCCTTCTGCTTTTGCTCTTACTAAGCCATTCGTTAAGGAAGCCACTTTACCATCTGCTACTTTATACGTTGCAGCGGTTGTAACATCTCTTTCGGTTGTTTTTCCATCTGCCGTTGTTGTTACTTCTTTCATGGTCAGTTGTACTTCATTTCCTGGTTCCAAATCAAGTTGCGTTTGGTTAGCAATCAGTGTCACTTGTGGTTCTGTAACTGTTACATTGACAGTTAATTCATTTTTACCGTGTTTAACGGTAATTTTTGTACTTCCTACCGCTTTTGCTCTTATTAAACCATCTGTTACAGATGCCACTTTACTATTTTCTACTGTATAAGTAGCGGCTTTTGTCACATTTTTTTCTGTTGTTTTTCCATCCACTGAGATGGTTAATTCTTTAACCGTCAGTTGTGATTCTTTTCCTGGTTCTAAATCAATTTGTGTTTTATTTACAGATAGTGTCACTACTGGTTCTGCAACCATCACCTTGACAGTCAACTCATTTTTACCGTATTTAACAGTGACTGTTGTACTGCCTACAGCTTCTGCTCTTACGATACCAGTACTACTTACGGAAGCCACTTTGCTATCTGCTACTGTATACGTTGCAAAATTTGTTACATCTACCTCTTTTGTTTTACCGTCTGCCGTTGTAGTTACTTGTTTAATCGTTAGTTTTGATTCTTTCTCTGGTTCAAGCACAATGTCTGTTTTGTTTGTAGTTAGAGTTACTTGTGGTTCTGTAACCTTCACATTTACAGTTAATTCATTTTTACCGTATTTAACGGTGATTGTTGTACTTCCTGCAGCTTTTGCTATGACTAAACCACTTTTTACAGAAGCCACTTTTTCATCTGCTACTACATACGTTGCAAATTTTGTAACGTCTGTCTGTTTTTCTTTTCCATCTGCTCCTGTTGTTACTTCTTTAATCGTCAGTTGTGATTCTTTTCCTGGATCGAGAACAATGTCTGTTTTGTTTGTAGTAAGTGTCACACCAGGTTCAGTCACATTCACAGTTACTGTTAACTCATTTTTGCCATGTTTAACGGTGATAGTTGTTTTTCCTGCAGCTTTTGCAGTTACTAAACCATTCGTTACGGAAACCACTTTACCATCTGCTACTTTATACGTTGCAGCTTTTGTTACGTCTGTTTGTTTTGTTGTTCCATCTGCCGCTGTTATTACTTCTTTAATCGTCAGTTGTGCTTCTTTCCCTGGATCTAAATTAAGTTCTGTTTTGTTTGCAGTCAGTGTCACCACTGGTGCTTTAACCGCCACATTGACAGTTAACTCATTTTTACCATATTTAACGGTAATTGTTGTACTTCCTTCATTTTTTGCTGTTACTAAACCATTCGTTACGGATGCCACTTTACTATCCGCCACTTTATACGTAGCAGCTTTTGTTACGTCTTTTTGCGTTGTTTTTCCATCTGAAGTTGTTGTTACTTCTGTAATCGTTAGTTGCGCTTCTTTTCCAGGTTCCAAACCAATCTGTGTGTTATTCGCAGTCAGTGTCACACCTGGTACCACAACTACTGGATCTTTTACCGTCACATTTACCGTCACTTTATTGGCACCATGCGAAATAGTAATCGTAGTGGAGCCTTTTGCCACTGCAGTTACAAGTCCATTCGTAACTTTTGCAACTGATTCGTCTGCTACAACGTACGTAGCTGCTGCAGTTACGTCTTTGTTCGTAGCTTGCCCTGTTGTCGGTGTTGAAGTTTCTGTAACAGCAAGTTGAGCTGTTCCGCCAGTAGTTAAATCAAGTTTCGTTGGGTTTACAGAAAGTGTTACTACAGGTTCAGAGTAAGCTACTTCAAACGATTGCTCGGCTTTATTTCCAGCTGCATCATTTACATAGATTGTGACTATGTTTTCACCTAGTGTTAAGTTAGTAAGGTCGAGTGAGAACGTACCGTCTTGTTTGAGTGTCACTGGGCCTTCACCGATTTTTTCACCTTCTGCATTAACTACTTTGAACAGCACAGATAGTTTTTCATTTACATCAAATTTATATCCAATTGCTACAAGAGCCTTGATAAAATTAATGTAATCATCCACAATTGTTCCATTAAACTGATACTCAGGTTTAACAGTTTCATGTGATTTCGCTGTATCGATTGTTGCTGGTGTACTCTTCACGAATAATGGCTCTGGATCTGCATCGCCATACCAGGTACTACCACTAGTATTTGATGCATAAATGGCAAGCGAATAAGCTCCGTCAGCCATTTTTACAATATTACCATCACCATTTGTATATGTTCCATTAATCGGGTAAGAGAGTGGCCCACTTGTGAACGAACCTGCTTTATTGTAGATTGTTCCAATTTCATCTCCATGGTTTAGTAAGTCTGATAGTTCCACGGAAATTTCGCCATATCTGGTGGTCCCAGTCCCACCTAATACACCCGATATGGACGATGATTTTTTTGTACTTTCACTATTAAATGACAAATCATAGTCCGCTACTTTAACACTTGATACACCAACAGCTTTTATAGAATTTGGCGTGAATTCTGCTGCAAATGGCAATGAAATTTCTTTTCCATTTCCTTTAATATAAATGTAACCAAGAATTTCAGCTGCAGCGGTAACTGTTGTTTTTGGTGCATTCAATGTTACGTCAATCATTTCTGAGCCATTCAATTTGAATGTCGATTTATTAACCGTAACTGTCGCCCCAGTGAATGCTTTTGTAATTTGCACATCAACTGTATAGTCCCCGCCAAGTTTTGCAAAGTCCTCTACTCGAATTTGTTTTGTAACAGAAACGTCTTTTTCAGAGACCTCACTTAATTTCCCAAATCTTACTGTTCCTTTTTCATGTTCTATCACTTTTCTCTGAATTAAATTGCTATCCAGTGCGTATGCAAGAACGGTAGGGAATGCAGCTTCATAAGGTTGAACACGCCCAGGCCCTTGTGCAAAAACGTCATACGTAGTTGTATTTAACAGTTTTGCAGTATTTGATAAGGATACCTTTACATCGAATGGCGTCCAAGTTGGATTCGCTTGAAGCATTAGCGCACTAATAGCTGCAATATGTGGCGTCGCCATTGAAGTACCTGATTTCCTTCCAAATGCTCCGCTATAATCTGCTCCTGGTACGTCTTTTCCATACATAGGTATCGTGGACATTATACTCGTACCTGGTGCAACTACATCTGGTTTTATATCAAAATCTGGATTTGTAGGTCCACGTGAGCTAGAAGAACTTAACGTGTCTCCTCCAGTTACTGTATTCGTAAAATTGCTAAATGAAATCTTTCCTGGTTTTGAAGCAAGCGCAGTTCTTAGTAACGTTCCTTCTGGGAAGGACATATCAAATGTCGTAATAAAGGCAAATCCAGAACCCTGATTAGAATTTATCAATCCAGTACCTGCATTATTATGAATAATAACTGCAATTGCTCCAGCTTTTTTTGCAGCATCAATTTGTACAGGGAATGTTGGTGTCCCTCTTGAAACGAGTACAACTTTCCCTTTAACGTCGAGGCCTTGGTAATCTGCCGGTGCTCCAACATTTGGAACTGCAACAAGATCGTAATCACCAGTAAGTTGTTCACCCGGTTTGTCACCAAATTTATATGCCATAAAATTAAGTGTATATGATTTGTCATATGATTCTGCTTTTACTACTAGTGTTGCTCCTTTTTCCGTAATTGTAGGATTTGTAGAGTTCCCAACCGCAATACCAAGTGCTGCCGTTGCAGGACTTCCAATAGATCCACGAGCAGATCCAGAGTTCCCTGTAGCCACAGCCGCCACTGTTCCAGCTAACATCGCATTATTAATTGCGAATGCGTCAGCTGTAACTGAACTCATGGAAGGTCCACCTAGGGATAAATTAATAACATCCATTCCTTCTTCAACTGCTGCCTCAATTCCTCTAATAACCCACGAAGTATACCCACTTCCATATGCACCTAAAACGCGGTATACGTGTAATTCTACTTCTGGAGCAAGACCACTAATTCTATATTCATTTGCTCCAATCCCCGCAATTGTTCCTGATACGTGAGTACCGTGAGAAGTGGCAAATGTACTACCAGCTTGTGTGACTGGTGTATTTGGATTATTTGGATCCCGGTCCAATGGAGCTGTTTCATAAGGGTCATTGGCATCTCTAGGACGGGCATAGTCCCCTCCATCATGGGGTACAAAGTTTTTGCCGCCTTTATATACTCCAACAAATTCAGGGTGAGTGTAGTCAATTCCTGTGTCGACTACTCCAACTTTAACCCCTTTCCCTTTGAATCCTCTTGCCCATACTTTTTCAATACCTAAATGAGAAATACTTGTATTATTTGCCTCACCAATATTTCCGTTTACTGCATCAACATTTACACTTTCTTCTGTGTTATCAAGTGCATATCTTAATTCGTCTGGCTCTACTAAAGTGACACCTTGGATTTCAATAATTTTTTTCAAATCACTTGCTTTCACCTTAGCACCAAAACCATTCAGAACAGTATGGAAAGAGTAACCTTCTTTAATGGAAATATTTTTTAATTTCATTTCTTTTTCAACAAATACTTGTTGTGCATTTACTTTTCGCTCGGCAGATGATGCATCTGTTGCTGTGAATTTTTTTCCACTTAACTCTTTAATTCCTTTTTCAAGCGCTACTGGATTTTCAGATAAATGAATAATTACAGCTACTTCTTCTTCCCCCGTTAAATCTTGTAAATCTTCATGTAACGTGGCTTGTACATTTCTTAAAGCTAATTGTTCATTAATAGCTTTTTCTGCTTGTATTTTGCTTTCATTAGTAGCATTTTGACTATTTAGCTTGTCTCCAGTGTTTGCGAATACGTTCATTGGAGATAGCATCGTGAATACCATAATTAACGTCAAGAAAGCGCTAAAAAACTTATTAAGCTTTTTTTTCTTCAATTAGTTTCCCCCTATTGGCAATTTTAATGACAATCTTTAACGCTAGTGGAGATTTGAGTTTGTATTACATTGATAATTACAGATGCTTTAGATTCCGTCCTTTTTTTACAAATCACTAAGTTGAATGCAACAACACTTTCAATTGGAGATTCCTTAATCAATCGAATGCTGTACTGTACAATGTATATTTTATTAAATGCCGATATGATGTATCCTTAGTCAAACAATTGTTACAGGAGTGTTACAGGTGCCTGGCACCAGTAACACTCCTGTAATAAAAGATAACTTGAATACTTTTTTAGTACGAGTTTTATAGGTTTTCTAATGCAAAATACCAGTTTCTCAATGAATTCAGGATTGTTTTAGAATCTGGTACCTTTACTCAGTTGTTGAGCTTTGTCAGCACTTTATTAATGGGAATAGAAATCAGTTAACTTCTAAATATCCTACTATTAAAGGATTTCCAACGATCACTACAATTGTCACTTCCATTTTACCGTATTTAACGGTGATAGTTGTAGTTCCTTCTGCTTTTGCTCTTACTAAACCGTTACTTACAGAAGCTACTTTACTATCTGCAACTGTATATTTTGCAGCGGTTGTAACATCTCTTTCGGTTTTTGTTCCATTTGGCATTGTTGTTACTTCTTTCAAAGTAAGTTGTGCTTCTTTTCCTGGTTTCAACTCAAGTTTCATTTGGTCAGCAACTAATGTTACTACTGGTGCTGCAACAGTCACGTTTATAGTTAATTCATTTTTACCGTAATTAACAGTGATTGTTGTGCTTCCTTCAGCTTTTGCTTTTACTAAACCATTTGTGACAGAAGCTACTTTACCGTCTGCTACTTTATATTTTGCAGAAGTTGTAACGTCTTTTTCTGTTACTTTTCCATCCGCCGTTGTAGTTACTTCTTTTAATTTCAGCTGTGCTTCATTTCCTAGTTCTAGATTAAGTTGAGTTACGTTTGCTTCTAGTGTCACTACTGGTTCTGTAACGTTCACAGTGACAGTTAATTCATTCTTACCGTGTTTAACGGTAATTTTTGTACTTCCTACCGCTTTTGCTCTTATTAAACCATCCGTTACGGATGCCACTTTACTATTTTCTACTGTATACGTCGCTGCTTTTGTCACATTTTTTTCTGTTATTTTTCCATCCACTGATATCGTTTGTTCTTTAACTGTCAGTTGGAATTCTTTTGCAGGTTCTAAATCAATTTGTGTTTTGTTTACACTTAGTGTCACTACTGGTTCTGCAACCTGCACATTGACAGTCAATTCATTTTTCCCATATTTAACAGTGACTGTTGTGCTGCCTACTGCCTCTGCTCTTACGATACCTGTACTACTTACAGAAGCCACTTTGCTATCTGCTACTGTGTACGTTGCAAAATTTGTGACATCTGTTTGTTTTTCTTTTCCATCTGCTCCGATAGTTACTTGTTTAATCGTTAGTTTTGATTCTTTTTCTGGTTCAAGAACAATGTCTGTTTTGTTTGAAGTTAGAGTTACTTGCGGTTCTGTAACCTTCACATTAACTGTTAATTCATTTTTTCCGTATTTAACAGTGATTGTCGTACTTCCCCCTGCTTTTGCTATAACTAAACCATTTTTTACAGAAGCTACTTTTTCATCTGCAACAGTATATGTTGCAAATTGTGTTACGTTTGTCGATTTTGTTTTTCCATCTGCCCCTGTTGTTTCTTCTTTAATCGTCAATTGGGATTCTTTTCCTGGTTCAAGAACAATGTCTGTTTTGTTTGTAGTGAGTGTCACCCCTGGTTCGGTCACCTTCACATTTACTGTTAACTCATTTTTACCATGTTTAACCGTGATTGTTGTACTTCCTGCCGCTTTTGCTGTTACTACGCCCTCAGATACAGATACCACTTTACCATCTGCTACTTTATACGTTGCAGCTTTTGTTACGTCTGTCTGTTTTGTTGTTCCATCTGCTGCTGTTGTTACTTCTTTAATAACCAGTTTTGCTTCTTTTCCTGGATCTAAATTAAGTTCTGTTTTGTTTGCAGTCAGTGTCACCACTGGTGCTTTAACTGTCACATTTACAGTTAATTCATTTTTACCATATTTAACGGTAATTGTTGTACTTCCTTCATTTTTTGCTGTTACTAAACCATTCGTTACGGAAGCCACTTTACTATCCGCCACTTTATACGTAGCAGCTTTTGTCACGTCTTTTTGCGTTGTTTTTCCATCTGAAGTTGTTGTTACTTCTGTAATCGTCAGTTGCGCTTCTTTTCCAGGTTCTAAACCAATTTGTGTGTTGTTCGCAGTCAGTGTCACACCTGGTACCACTACTACAGGATCTTTCACTGTCACATTTACAGTCACTTTATTGGCACCATGAGAAATAGTAATCGTAGTGGAGCCTTTTGCCACTGCAGTTACAAGTCCGTTCGTAACTTTTGCAACTGATTCATCTGCTACAACGTACGTAGCTGCTGCAGTTACGTCTTTGTTCGTAGCTTGCCCTGTTGCTGGTGTGGAAGTTTCTGTAACAGCAAGTTGAGCTGTTACGCCAGTAGTCAAATCAAGCTCCGTTGGGTTTACAGAAAGTGTTACTACTGCTTCTGGTTCTTTCTTTTCATAAATTAATGCTTCTCCAAAATTGCCTGCCTCATCCGTAACTTTAACGGTTACAGAATTTGTCTCATCAGTTACAGGGAATGAGAATGATCCATCTTGTGCTAAATTGAATTTCACTGCTTCTTTTGCTACCCCATTTACAGTCGCAACATAAGAAGCGTGTAGTTTTACATTCAAATCATAATCCAAATCATAATTATATAATTCTTTATTGTAATCGATATATTTGTCGGACACTTGCCCTTTTGCAACTTTATCTTTCACAGAACCTGTAATTACTGGTTTTGTTGTTTTAACAATAATTGGTCCAACGTAGTCACCAATTGGTCCTGTAGTTGTCGTTGCAGAAAAGTCCAGCGTATATAAACCATCTGGAATCGTTGTTACAGGTGCACTGCCCCATGGTTTGTACGGCCCTTTTACTGGTAGCGTATATGAACCAGCCCGAAGTGAAGCAGCTGCATGTATATAGCCGATATATCCATCCCCGTATTCTCCACCGTTAGGATTCATAATATCCCAAATCTCAATATAGTTTGTTGCAACATTGCCGGTCAGCGTCCAGGAAAGAACAGCCTCATCTTTCACACCATCTCCATTAAAGGATAGGTCTGTTTCTGTTATTTTCATATCCTTAATTGCTATTGGAACTACGGTACTTAAGTCAGCTGCAAATGGCAATGAAATTTCGGATCCTCCACCGTTAATACGGATATATCCTAGTATTTCTGACCCTTTTGGAGCCGTAGCTTTTGAAGCAGTTAACGTAACATTTAACAGTTGTTCACCAGCCAACGTGAATGTCGGTTTGTCAACAGTCACTTTGGCATCACCAAATGTCTTGGTAACATCCACTGTCACATTATAATTTCCACCGTTACCCTTCAAATCTTTTACAAGGACTTGTTTCGTAACCGAAATATTTGCTGATAGTGGCTGTGGACCGAAAGTAACAGTTCCTTTTATGTTATCTACAACTGTACCTTTACTGTCTAAAACTGCCTTATCAATAGCATAAGCAAGTACACTTGGGTGAGCGGCCGCATATGCATCCACACGTCCAGCACCTTGAGCGAATACATCATATTTCGCTTTATCCAGAATTTTCGCTGTATTTGAAAGCGCTACTTTCACATCGAATGCATTCCAAGTTGGATTCGCTTGTTTGACAAGTGCCGCGATTCCTGCGATATGCGGTGTAGCCATCGACGTTCCCGTTTTACGATCATACGCTTCATCATAAACAGCATTTGGGAAATCCGCTTTGTACATTGGAATTGTTGACATAATATTTGTACCTGGTGCACTTACATCTGGTTTGATATCAAAGTTTGGAGTAGTTGGTCCACGTGAACTTGAATCGTTTACAACATCCCCAAGTGTTTTAGTAGAATTAAAATTACCAAACTTAACTTTTCCTGTTCCAGTTTTTAAAGCTGCACGAATTGCATCGCCATCTGTTTGAGACATATCATACGTTGGAATAAATGCAAATGAATCACCTAGGAAAGTTCCAGATGCATTCGGTGCATTCGTACCACCAGCAAAGTTATGGATAATCGTTGCTACTGCTCCATTGGCTCTTGCATACTCAATTTTATCGACAAATGCAATGCTTCCACGAGAAATCAGCGCAACTTTTCCTTTTACATCGAGTCCAACATAATCTTTTGCTTCTCCGTTTCCAGGAACTGCAACTACGTCAAATTCGCCTTGAAGTTGTGTTGCTAAATCTTTCCCAAAAGTCGTGCCCATCAATTGCAGTTGTTTAGTAAGATTATAAGCACCTACCGTAACTTTTACTTCTCCGTTGTACATAGTTTCTGGGTTAGTAGTGTTAGCAACTGCAATTCCTAAACGAGATGTAGCTGGAGGTGAAATTGTTCCACGATTAGGTCCATCGTTACCAGTTGCAAGTACACTAATTGTTCCCGCCATCATTGCGTTGTTAATCGCAAAGGCTCCTGCATCGGTTTCTGTGTTTGATCCTCCACCTAGAGATAAGTTGATAACATCCATCTTGTCTTTTACAGCTGTGTCAATTCCTTTTACGATACCAGAAGAAGACCCACTTCCATATGCTCCAAGTACTCGATAAGCGTAAAGGTCGACTTTAGGAGCAATCCCTTTAATGCCGTATTCGTTCGCGCCAATTGCTGCGATTGTACCTGCAACATGCGTGCCGTGAGAAGTATAGAACGCACTTCCTCTTTCATTAATCTCTGGAGTTCCTGCAGGACGTTCTACAGGAGAAGTTTCCGATGCATCATCATCCGCACGAGGTTTTGTATAGGCAGATGAGTTCGGGATAAAGTTCTTTCCACCTTTAAATATTCCCGCAAACTCTGGGTGATTTGCATCGATTCCTGTATCAAGTACTCCAACCTTAATACCTTGTCCTTGTATTCCTTCATTCCAAAGCTTTTCAATTCCTAGAAACGAAATACTTGTATTCATCTTTGCATCTATTTGCGCATCTTTACTTGGGTTAGTTGTATTCGTTGGTTTAGATTTTTTTGGTTCTTCCATTGCATAAACGATTGCATCAGGTTCCACTAGCGTAATCCCTGGAATTGTAAGTAGTTTCTTGAGGTCGTCCGCTTTTACAACGGCTGCAAAACCGTTCAAAACGGTATCAAATGTATACCCTTGTTTAATATTAATGTTTTTAAAATTTAATTCTTTTTTTACAGATGCTTGTTGTGCTAGTACTTTGGTTCTTACTTGATTCTCTTGTGAGACTGAGAACGTTTTTCCTTTTAATTCGTTTATTCCCTTTTCAAGGGCAACTGGTTTTTCAGATAAATGGATGATTACTGCAACTTCTTGATTGCCCGATAAATTTTGTAATTCTTTGTGTAGCTTTGGTCCACCATCCAACAAATCTAGTTGCTCAGCTATTGCTGCCTTTAACTGCATCGTACTTTCGTTCGGAATAGTTTGTTTGAATGGTTTCGTTCCTACATTTGCAGATGCAGTCATCGTCGGACCAATCAACGAGAATACCATAGCTAGTACCATTAAAGTACTAAATAACCTATTAACTAATTTTTTCTTCAATATGTTTCCCCCTTAGTACAGATAGTTTTGCATTATGAAACTATGAGTTTTTCCATACTAATTGCTAATATCGTTTTATTGGGACCGCATCCTTCCTATGAAATGGAGTAACTTATGCTTGATATGGTACTTTCCTAATGTATGTGCTGGTCAATATTTCTATGACGATTTGAAATAGAAGATATGTTTATTAATTTCTCTAGTAAACTATTTCTATAAAACTGTAAAGTAGTTCCTAATTCACTTATTAGACATTCTTCGCCGAATTCCAAAACAAGTAATTCTAATTAAAACATTTGTTATTATTTACTCTTTTAACTATTACATTTCATTACTCGCCTCCTATGAGTAGATATCATTTTTTATACTGCAAGAATTTCATATGGCGATTTACCGTGAATCGAGGTAATACCATGTACTCTACGTTAATATTTGAATCCTTTTTTATCAATAGTATTTATCCGACAATTCAGACTAATGTAATTACCAATGTGGGAATGCTGTCGAATTAGCAATGTTCCAAGTCTTTTTGTTTTTCAATATTCTTTTTTTCCCTATCAATTCAGCGCGTTAATTGTTGTGAATAAAAAAAAACGTCAAAAAAAGTAATTTTCAATTGGCGAAATTTTTTTATTGTCTTATTTTGAAACCTTCAATATTTAGACAAAATAATGTACCTTTTATTACACTATCTTCTAAATAATTCTTTTTTTCCTAACACAGGTATGCTATACATTTTGCGGGTGCCTGGTACACTACTTTGCCGAATATACCGTTTATTTACCTCATATGATTTTAGTAAAGAAAGAATAGCGGGTGCACTGTTCGAATTATGGGAACGTACATGTTACTGGGCAGTTTTGTGAAAATAAATTAGTAGCGACTCTTTTAGACTCGCAAAGCATGCTAACTAATGAAGTTACTTTAACAAGACGAGAAGTAGAACCTAATGTCCATATTCAGATTATGAAGCAGCGATTCCGTGTATACCGTACTTATTTTACGAAACAATTAAGAAAACCTTCACCGGCATATGAACGAGGCGAAACAGAATTATCAAGTGGCCAAGTTAGCATTATATTATTTATAGCACTTTTTACGATATCTTTGTTTTTACTTACAAAAAGTTTAAACTTATTCAATTCATTATGCTTTTCATCCTTTATTATAGAAGTATTTTTGCTAACATTAGTTTTAATTGGAATCGCTATCATTTCAATTTTTATAGCTAACTATGTTTTTGTACCACAGCACACATTTGATGAATTGTCGGCTTTTATGGTGGGCAATTAGCTCCGCTCCTTATTGGTGTAACTGTTTCCTTATTTTTTATATTTGGAAATTTGTATACGTATGGAAATGTTATTTTGACTGTATGCCTGATTTTCGGTATTTTTATTCTCCCACCTTATATAATTGTTTTTTTAATCATAAAGAAATACATTGATGTCGATCCTCTATATGGATTAATGCTATACATACTCTTTTTGGCCATTGTATTTAGCCTCTTTCTCATCGTTGTTGCCAATTCGCCGATAGTTGAATACTTACAAATCTTAAATTACTCCTTTTAATAAACCAAAAAGCTGCTCCGACAAATAAATTGCCGGAACAGCTTTTTTATCCAACTAGAAGATCGTCAGCATTGTGTCTAAATTTCGCGAAGCCTATGGTCCCCAGTTTATAAAGATATTACTGCATAAGCTGCTAGTTTTATTTACCCTCTTTCGGTTCAACGATTAGCACGACTGAATGTTCTATCTTCATACCATTGGCACTTTTGACTAGAAAAACTACCGTTCCAATAATCGCTTTTTCACCAGCTTTTGGTTGAACAATTAGTTTTCCATTAAGCATTCCTGCTGGCGAAGTCAAGATAGTTACTGTATATCCATCTTCGAGAAGAGCTGTTGCTCTTTTTAGCAAATTGTCACCTTCGACTAATACGCCGATTGCTTCTGCGGTCAGTTTTGATGCCTCTGCTTCTACGACTGCGAAATCTGCTAGTTCATTCTTTAGTTTTTCGAAGTTTGTTACTAATGCTTGCTGCGTTTCTGTCAAACTTTCATAAGCTGTTTTTGCAGCCTCGAGAGCTTCTTTATACTTAACAGCATTATTACTTTTTTGGATTCCTTCTATTAGTTTTATTACTTCTTGAGCTTTTTTCTTATCCTCTGCCGCGGCTTTTATTTTAGCTTCTTCAAGGGCTTTTTCTGCATTTGTTAATGCAGTAATCTTCACTAATGCTTTTTGAACGTCCGTCAATCCTTCATATGCTGCACGGGCTACTTGGATTTGGATTTCATGCTTTAATGTTACCTCTTTTGCTGTTGGTAGTGCGGCAATCAAAGATTTTACTGCGTCTACTGCTAATTTACTTGAATCATCTTTTGGTTCAACGATTAGCACGACTGAACGATCTATCTTCGTACCATTGGCACTTTTAACTTGAAACTCTACTGTTCCAATATTCGCTTTTTCACCAACTTTTGGTTGAACAATTAGTTTTCCATTAAGCATTCCTGCTGGCGAAGTCAAGATAGTTACTGTATATCCATCTTCGAGAAGAGCTGTTGCTCTTTTTAGCAAATTGTCACCTTCGACTAATACGCCGATTGCTTCTGCGGTCAGTTTTGATGCCTCTGCTTCTACGGCTGCGAAATCTGCTAGTTCATTCTTTAATTTTTCGAAGTTTGTTACTAATGCTTGCTGCGTTTCTGTCAAACTTTCATAAGCTGTTTTTGCAGCTTCGAGAGCTTCTTTATACTTACTATTATTTTTTTTGATTGCTTCTATTAATTTTATTACTTCTTGAGCTTTCGCCTTATCCTGTTTAGCTGCTTTTGTTTTCACTACTTCAAGGGCTTTCTCTGCATTTGTTAATGCAGTAATCTTCACTAATGCTTTTTGAACGTCCGTCAATCCTTCATATGCTGCACGGGCTGCTTGGATTTGAATTTCATGCTTTAATGTTACCTCTTTTGCTTTTGGAAGTGCGGCAATCAAAGATTTTACTGCTTCTACTGCTAATTTATTTGAATCATCTTTTGGTTCAACGGTTAGCACGACTGAACGTTCTATTTTCGTACCATTGGCACTTTTAACTTGAAACTCTACTGTTCCAATATTCGCTTTTTCACCAGCTTTTGGTTGAACAATTAGTTTTCCATTAAGCATTCCTGCTTGCGAAGTCAAGATAGTTACTGTATATCCATCTTCGAGGAGTGCTTTTGCTCTTTTTACCAAATTGTCACCTTCGACTAATACACCGATTGCTTCTGCGGTCAGTTTTGATGCCTCCGTTTCTACGGCTGCAAAATCTGCTAGTTCATTCTTTAGTTTTTCGAAGTTTGTTACTAATGCTTGCTGCGTTTCTGTCAAACTTTCATAAGCTGTTTTTGCAGCCTCGAGAGCTTGTTTATACTTAATAGCAGTATTACTTTTTTGGATTCCTTCTATTAATATTATTACTTCTTGAGCTTTCGCCTTATCTTTTACTGCGGTACTTATTTTAGCTTCCTCAAGGGCTTTCTCCGCAGTTATTAATGAAGTAATGTCCACCATTGCTTTTTGAACGTCTGTTAATCCTTCGTATGATGTACGGGCCTCTTTTATTTGTTCTTCATCTTCAACTGTTACATCAACTGCCGCTGGGAGGGATTCTATTAAATTTATCACTACTTTTGCTGCTTGTTCATTTACTACGCCTGCTTTAAAAGCTTTCTCCGCTTCCTTTAATCTAGTAATAACAGTATTATCCACCATTGCTTTTTGAACGGTTGTTAACTTGTCATATGCTGCTCGCGCTGCCTCGATTGCTACTCCATCACTAACACGCACATTTGATGGTATTGGAAGAGCATTTATCAATGCAATTACCGCTCTTGCGGCTGCTTTATTCGCAGCGGCTCTTTCATCGGCATTTGTATTGTTTTTATCCTTCTTACTACTTCCACTAGTTATCGGTGATGGATGGGGAGCTGGGGGAAATATGACTAGTCCAGCAGCCTTACTTACAATCTCAATTTCTTTTATTAGCTCCACAATCATAGGAAAGACTTTTGCTGTAGGTAAGTTCTCTAATAACGGTATTATAGTTTCTAATGTTTTACTCGCTTCTTCCTTTTTACCTAAAGCCATTAAGGTTTCGGCTTCTTTTACTTTCATATATATCGTTACAGGAACAATTAATTGATCTCGTTTCAAATTTGCTGGTTTTTTATACTGTTCTAATAGTAAATCCCTTGAAACTTTTCCTGTAAATCTGTAAAGAATATCTGTGCGGGTATTAAGTTGTACGGACAATTTATGATATGCTTGTTCAAGAGCCGGCCAATCTTGTTCAGATTCAGCTTGTTTTATCTCGGCCATAATAGGGTTCAGGTATTTATCAACATAATTGAATGCATCAATATAAGGAATGAGTCCTTTTGTTAATCTTTCATTATACAAAGTATCTAACTCTTTCAGTACTGCTTCCTTATTTGACAGTTCTGATTTTATTACCAAGCTTCTTGCATTTTGATAGTTTTCTTTCGCCAAGTTCAATACTCGATATAGTTCTTCACTTGAAACAATTCTTCTGTTCTCTGCCGGTTTTACATAGGCATATGCTGCGTTTTTCATGTCAATTTTTGCTCTATCAATCGTTTCTTGGATTGAATTATTAGCGAAACTAACATTTGAACTAGTTAGTAAAGATGTCGCAATCACTGCTGCTACAACTGACTTTTTCAACCTTTCCTTGTTCATGACACACCTCCAATGAAATAAATAACATGACTAAAGTATTACCATACTCACCTTACTTTATAACCAAGATTACCATTTATCAATGATATTAATTCGACAATTCACAACATTAAAATAATTAGTGTCAAAATATATCACTTATTATCTTTTTGGGGATTATTTAAATTGTAGGATTCCAAACTATCTATCCATTTTTTGTCGTAAACATTAATATTCTATCAATAAAGTCATTTCACCTTGACGAAATTTTGTCGTTTATTTTTTCCTGCCGTTTCATAAAGTGGGACCACATCCTCCCCTATTAAACTTTTTTTTAGTAGGAAAGAGTTCATCCTCCCACCCTTGCTTGCTCTAATTATTTTGTCAGAGCTGTATTAGAACCTGACAGGTCAAAATCAAGATAAAAGGCTTGTGAATCTTTGTATATATTAATTTTTAAGGGAATTTATTAAAGGAGAGAAGCGGTAAATCGCTCCTCTCCTTGCAATCTCTACCGTCTTGGTGGTTTTCAAAATTGTTACAGGTGCCTGGCACCTGTAACAATTCCTGTAATAATTCCGGAGTTTCAGTTAGGAGTTTATGACGTATTTGACTAGGCCTTTTGCATTTGCGTAAAGGGCTGCTTGGGTTCTGTCGGCTAGTCCTAGTTTTGCGAACACTTGGCTGACGTGTTTTTTCACTGTAAATTCGGTTATATAGAGCGTTTTTGAAATTTCCTTATTAGAATGTCCTTTGCCAAGTTCTATTAATATTTCTTTTTCTTTTGGCGTTAGTTGTTCAATATGTCCATCTTCTTCAAATGGTGATTTTGCATTCATGATTAAATCTAATACGGTCGGATCGTAGTATTTACGTCCTTTGTTTATCATTTGCAGAGCATGTAGTAACTCTTCTGGTAGAGCTTCTTTTAATAAATAGCCAGCTACGCCAATTTCTTTCGCTTGGTTAAAATCTTCTTCATTTGTGGAGGAAGTTAACACAACAAATTTGCATGTTATTCCTACACGAGAAGCCTCCATTATTAAATCTAATCCTGAGTCATCCCCTAAACGAAGATCTACTATCGCAATATCCGGTTTTACTGTTCGAAGAAGTTCTAATGCTTCTCTTCTATTCGTAGCTTCTCCAAGTACTTCCATTAACTCATCTAAAGAAAATAATGATCTTAGCCCTTTTCTAATTAATGGATGATCGTCAATAATAACTACCTTCATGAACTAAGCACCTCTTGTTTTTTTAGCATTTTATCATTTGGAATGTCTATTTGAATTTTTGTTCCTACTCCTTGTATCCCGTCTAGCACGAATGTTCCATTATATGAATTTACAATACTTCTTATGTTAAAAAGACCTATTCCCTTTTCCTGTTTGTCTTCCTGCTTATGCAGATTATATCCAATCCCATTGTCTTGCAATACAAGTAATGTTTTTTCCTCATGTAAAGATAACCTTATCTCCATCGCACTACATTCCCCGTGCCGAACTGCATTTCCACACGCCTCGCAAATGATTCGATAGAGCTCCGTTTTTAGTTTAGGAGGAATGAAAGACTCATCTCCCGTTATTTGATAGTTAATTTTCACATCATTTAGCTTGGCATATTCAACCAAATAATTTTTGACAAGTACTAAAAATGGCTTCTCTCCTTTTTTCACCGAACTGAGTCGGTAAATAGCTGCTCTTAGTTCTTTTATAGTCGAATTCGCGGTCTTTGATAGAAATTGATACTCCTTGCCCAACTCTTCTTTCGTAATATTCAGACTTTTTACTTGTAAACTATGCAATGAATAGACAATTCCAAATAGTTTCTGAGAAACACTGTCGTGTATTTCATTGGCGATACGATTTTGTTCCTCAATGATAATTAACTGATCCATCATTTGGTCCATGTGGATTCTCTCCAGCATGATTTCACTAAGCTCTGCTATAAATTCAAATGTGCGGTTTAGTAAGTAAGTATCTTTTACCTCACTGAAACTACTGACCTTGATCCCGACAACCCCTACATTTTTAGATGTTCTAATGATTTTCATCCAAAAGTATTCATTGTGAATCTTTTCCATAAACGATTCGTTATTTTGACTAATATGATGCCATTCTTTTTTAAGTTCCTCTTCCATGTTCAAAATGTTCGTTGTATTTGCTAGATAACTTTTCTGTTGATGAAGATCTATTAACCAAAAGAAAGCCGATTCTTTTTGGGTACATTTAATCAAAGAAGATATAATTTCTGTTGTTAACTTTTCTGGGTTTTTATTGGATGAAAAATTATCCATTAAGTGATAAAGGGACATGATATGTTCTAAAGTATCCGCATACATTTCATTTGCTTTTGAAAGCTTTTTATTTACAAGTAATAATTCCTCTTGCTGACTTTTTAGTATAGTTGCCTTCAAATCCATCCCTTTCATGAGACCTGAAAATAACATGACAAGAACGGCAGTTAGTAAACTGACTAGATAAACATAGGAGTTCTCTTGTAAAATGTGGAGTATATTGTTTGTATTAAATAAAGTATAGGATATGAATGTCGCACTACTTAAATAGAAAGTTAATACCCACCAACAGAAGGAAGGAGTTAGAAAACTTGCAGCTACCAATACAGGATTCAGCGCATACCATATAAATGGACTTGCAATACCACCTGTTGGAATGAGTAATAAAGTCAAACCAATCGTTTCAGTTAAAACAATCGTCTTTAATATTTTATTATTTTCTCTATTTCTTCGTTGTAAATCCGTTAAGATCCAAGCCGCTACACCAAGCGATACAACTAACCCTAATTTAAAAACTAATGACGATTGCGGTGGCCCTAATAAAAAAAAGCAAGAAGTTAATAGAAGAGAAATAGATCGATATATAAGCACCAGATGCGTTTTACTAGAAGGATTCTTACGTAGTAAAGAATAAAAGTGATTATTCCAGTGCATATGATGGATCACTCTCTGTTTCATCTTTACTATTTTTACTTCGACTTCTACTGCGACTTCGCGATAATTCCATTTCATTAATTTCATATTGATACATATAATCCCCATCTATGATGAAATACAACTTACTTTCATAGAAAAAAATAGGCAACTCTTTTGCATCTGCAATTTGGATAATAGCTTTAAATGAATTTAATCCCACGATCGATTTTTGACCAATTTCTACTTTATTGGACACTGGTATTAATCTATTTCCATACTTTTTATTAATTTTTTCCCCTTGAGATGGAACAATCCTTTTTCGATTAGCCACAAAGTCTTTATTCAAATAACTAATTAATACGGCAAAAAGAAGAACGAACACAGTACTCGTGATACGAACAGGAACTGGAGATGTATCAAATCCGAACAAACTAATTGTATTTGAACTAACTTTTGTAGATACAAATGGAATGGAAGAGGCAAATTCTTTCTCACTAGCTAATAAAATTTCATCATATGAAAGCTGGAAAATTAAGTGATCCTCCATTTGAATATTCTTCACAGTCCCATTATAACTAATTGTTCCTTGGACATTTGGAACAACTTCCATCGTATACTTATCAGATCTTACTCCTATTTCATCTTCTACTTTAGTAATAAAATTTTTAATCATTTCTAAATCAATTTTATAATTACCATTAATAATAGTCACTTCTGTCCCTGCTTTTTCAAATGTCTTCTTTTGTTCTAAAGGGAAAGATCTTTCCCAATACTCTCCCGCTTTTAGTAGTAAATTTACCTCATGGGACACATTTGCACTTACTGGCACCTCCGAATTTACAGTTGATAGAAGAGTAAAAGGTATCTCTTTTGTAATTTTCTTCATAATCGTGTTTCCTGCTTCCACTGTACCTCCATTTGGATATAGGATATTGGGTGTAAGTGTTGCCTTGTAATCATAGCTTGTTTGAATTTGCGACACATTTTCGTTTATTTGTTTCGTCTCGGAGGCTGTCATTGACCAAGAATATACAGAAATAATTGCTGACATAGTTAGTAATAGTAATAGGATGAAACTAATCTTCTTCTTATCTCGCTTTAGTAACTTTTCTACGACTTCTTTCAATTCTATCGCCCCTCTTTTTGTCGATTCATTGTTCAATTATTTGTTCTTATTTTTTTGTATCTGGTTGTATGGTTATTGGTTCTTCGATTTTTTGTATTTCCTCTACCTCAGCATCTGCCTCTTCAACTTCGTTTTCTTCAGGTGTCGCTGTTTCTTCTGGTCCTACTTCTATTAATTCTTCTTCTTCGGCTTCGCCTTCTTCCGGTTCTACCGACAATTCTTCTATTGGCTCTTCTGCAAACATTGGTAGCATTGAGGATATTAGAGCACTTCCCTCACTCCAACGAACTTTCATACTTATATTCTGCTCACTTAGATCCTGTGATTTTCCAATAACATCAAACTCTAGCGTTTCTCCAGATCCGATTACTCCCTGTAAAAGTTCAAAATAACCACTTGGATTTATGCTTTCTATATATACCGTTTTTTCCATATTATTAGTAAGCATTATTTTTCTATTTTCTACATCATAGTTTATTGCAATTAAAGCTTCCCCCTCTGGAACCAGACTAATTGTTGCATCACTCGTTATTCCTGCTGTTGAATAGCTATCACTTTGTATAACAAGTAAGGAAATAGATATAAAAAGTCCCGATAGTAATAAAATTGATCTCAATGCTTTTCCTCCTAACTACATAATAAAAGCCCAATTATATTGGATATAAAAATCCAATTACAATCAGGCCGGTTGCACCATTAACTCCATACATCCCAGGTGCCCAAATGCAGAATGTACTTCACAGTTTCCGTTATATATTACTTTTCATAGTTCAGTATAACCAAATTACTCCAAATATAACGTCATTCTACGCGGTTTTCTAGGTTCTTTTTTTGTCTAAAAAGAAGATGTCATGTCTATTGGTGATTCACATAGCTCCAGTTTAATAAGGAGAGTTGCATATGTAAATTCATTCTTCATAAATGTAGGACGTACATCACAGATCTTAAGACAAACATGCATCATCTAATGTGGAGGAAAACATTCTATTTTTGTAATAGTATGAGCGTGATTGCTTTTATATGTATTTTAACCAGTGCAATAAAAAAGATAGCTCTATGTATTTCATAGAGCTATCACAATATTATATTCTTTTATTTTACAGCCTTAACAATTATGTCTACTTTTTTATTGTTTTCAAATCCACCTTTGTAGTTAAGTAAAGTAAGATCTACTCCAACTTGTCCTCCAGCCGGGATTGTATAAGTAGATTCACCTATTCCAAAACCATTAAGAATCTCCAAGTTATTTTTATCAAGATCAGCAAGAGCCTTAAGTTCTTTAGAAGCAGTATCATACTCAAGTGAACTTAGACTTACTGTGTCACTCCCTTTGGCATACACTGTTGCCTTAATCGTGTTTTCTGAGTTATTTTTAATATAAAATATGTTATTCCAAGAGTAGACACTTTCTTCTTGAACACCAAACGCTTTCTTATTGAACCCTTTATCCAAATTCAGGACCAATTCACCATGCACATTGAGATTTTCAGTTGCGCTATGATAAGGGTTACCAATAAGTGCCAGTAATGACTCATCTGTATTCTTGACCGAATATGTTGCATCCGCTGTTACTGCTGCACTTGAGAACGACATTGCCGCCATCGCACTTGATGTTGCTAGTAGAAATACTACTGATAATAAACCTTTTTTCATCTTCATTTAAAAATTCCTCCTAATGTTTTTTTCGGCTCTTCACCGTTATTGGAACTAACCTCAGTATAGGAGGATTTGAGATTGTTAGCCTCACTCGGAAGAGGTCTTTTTGCATATCTCTTGTCTACTTTTATCTACTACTTTTTATACTAAATACTAGTTCAGATGTATAGGAAAGGTATACTTTTGAGCCATATTAGTTCTACTTTAGAGGAATTATACTTTTCTGAATATGCAATAAAATAGAAGGTAGGAGGTATTCCATGAAAATAGTATCTAGAGTAATTAATACCGTAATTATCATTACTATCTTATTAACACTAATTTCTTCAGTTGGATCTGCTATTACAAAAGAACCGATTTTACTTTCCGTCATTCGTTCGAATAGTATGTATCCTGTTTGGGAACGCGGGGATATGGTAATTGTTGAGAATATGAAAGAAAAGAAAAGTATAGAAATTGGAGATACTGTATTTTTTAAATCTAAAGAAGGTAGTTTGGCTTCAAAAGGATGGATTGCTCACAGAGTATTGGCTGGAAATGCTAATGAAGGTTATACAACGAAGGGGGATGCAAATGATTATACAGACCAGGAATTAGGTGATGACGGTCCCATCCGACGAGAATGGATAACCGGAAGAGCCTTAACAATAGGAGGAAAACCTATTGTCATTCCTAAATTAGGTTATTTATCGTTATGGATGGAAAAGTATCAAAAAAACCCGTATATTTTACCGATTTTCGCCGTAATCCTTGCTGTAATTATTGGTGTTGGTGAACTAACATCTGGTCAGAAACGCAAAAAGAAAAGTAAAGGACTGGAGCTACAACTCATCTATATAATAGGTGGGTTAACTATTTCCGTTATTATGGGCTCGACCATGATTGCTTCTGGTCAAAGGTTAACCATAGATTATGAAGTTTCTGATACAACTCAGGGTGTTTTAATGGGGAGTGCAGTGGGCATCTTAATGGTTGGAGACGAAGTTACTCGACCATTATCAGAGCTTAGTAATGGCGGCGTCTTCAAACTAATCGGCACTATTACAACAAACGATGAACAAATTCAGGTTAGCCATACAAATATCCCCCTTGCAAAAGGTCAGCAGATTGAAACCACTTTTACGGTAAAAGCTGAAAAACCCGGTAAGTATCAATCATCTATTCAAGTAGGATTATTTTATCCGTTTTTACCGTCATCACTTATTTACTCTTTAGCAGAAAAAAGTTATTGGTTAGCACTTGCAGTAGTTTCCTTACTACCTGGATTACCTTTAATGCTTTACCCACTAATTGATGGCAAAATGAGAAGAAAAATGATGGCCGTTTTGAGGAAGAAAAAGAATAAGTTGATGAGTAGCTTGCCATTTTGATAACAAAAAGTAGCCGAGATTTTAATTTCGGCTACTTCTTTTTTTAGTAACACGCGTCCCTGTGACAGCCACAATTTGGGGAACAATTGAGTCTGACAGAGGGACGCAACACCAATCCGAAATACCATTCAACTAATCGTTACACCATTCGCATCTTCTTTTAGTAGGTCCTTCAATTCGTGGTAGTTATTTCGGCTAAGTGGTATGAGCGTTTTGTCGTCATTTAATACGATCGTATAGGATCTTGAAAAGTTGTCGGGTTTGATTGACTTTATTTGTTGGATTGGTACGATAAATGATTGGTGAGAACGGTAAAAATGGAAGGAACTAAAGATGGATTCTAAGTTTTTCATCGAATCCTTTGATGTAAACTTTTCATCATTTTTGCATACAACGGTAATGACTCTACCCTTTTTTTCGATATATAGGATATCCTTCACACTGATCATTCTAATTCCACCTGCAAGGTTCAATCCTACTTTTTGTTTCTTTTCACTACCATTAACAGACACGATTTCTCTTACTTTTTTTAATGCCTTTTCTAAACGACTAATATTGACCGGCTTCGTTAAAAAGTCGACAGGGTGTACCTCGTAGCCCTCAAGCGCAAATCCAGGGTATCCTGTCGTAAAAATGATCATCATATTGGGATATTTTTCTTCGATCAGGTGGGCAAGCTGTAAACCATCCATCCCTTCCATTTCAATGTCTAAAAAGACCAACTGGACCGTTCCTTCTTCTAAAAATACAAGCGCTTGCTCTGCAGAGTGGATTTCTTTTATCACCTTAATCATCGGGAAAGATTCTAAGCAAGCTTTTAAAGCTTCTATACAATATTGTTCGTCGTCCACTATTAAAGCATTTACTAACATGACCGTTCCTCCCCCATAGATATTATCTGTACGTTAAAACTAGAACATGATTGGAAGATCCGTCTTTTATCTTTCTTTTTTAAGATGAGAAAGGGATTTTCACTACAAAAGATATAAAACCTTCTTCAAGTTCCGGGTAAATAACACCGTTATATTTTGAGATTATTTTTTGAACTGTTGGAAGTCCTAACCCTTCGTGAGCTGGCTTTGTAGAATAACCAATTTGAAAAATATGATTAAGACTTTCCTCCATCACACTTGTCGAGTTTCCTACAACAATTACAAGATTCATCTTTTCACTCTTTATTTCCACTTCGATCACATTCTGTGCTTGTTTTGGATATTCATATTCATCTATGGCATTCTGTATTAAATTACCTAATATTTTATTCATCTCATAAACCGAGCAAGGCATATTACGTAAATCATCCAGAATATAATAATTAATTTTAATACCTTTGTCCGCAGCCAACTCTTTAAATGCATTAAGCATTGCCCCAATTGCAGGGTGATGCAGCGGCAAGAGGTCATTTATTTCATACGCATCTTTTACCATACCATCAATATATACTTTACAATCATCATATCGTTTATTTTGTATTAATCCATACATAGCTGTTAAATGAAAGTTAAAATCATGTCTTTGGGATCGAATAATACTATAAAAAGAGAGCAAATCCTTTTGATATTGTTTATCGAGAAAAAATTGCATTCTTTCATATTTATTATTAATCGCGTTCCTTAAAAAGAACAGCAAAGAGATACAAACAATGATACTCCATATAGATAGCAAGATTCTAAAATACAATCGCAGATGACCCATTTCCAACGTCATCAAATAAAGCCCTAAGTTTAAAACAAGTAAAAGAAACACTACGAAGTGTAGATAAAATCGATATGAGTTTTCAGGACTATCACCTGGTACTTTTTTTTGAAATAATATTTCAGAGAATAGGAGCGGTTTTTTATAATAGACAATTAGAGAAAATAAAACATTATTTAAACCAATGAATATATCTAGTGAAAATTTTATCCCGATGTCCATTTTTTCTTGACTTACTTGTAAAAGGAGATCAAAAAAATTATATTCTACTAGATGGATAACCATCAAATCAAATGTCAAAGAAAGCAGAATTGCCACGACTGTTTGGGCAAAAGATATTTTTATATAATATTTAGCAATTGGTGTAAGAACGATAAAAATAAAGATGAAAAGTAGATGACTTTCATCAACAAATTGACCTACATAATATAATAACCCTCCAAAAAGACTGACTAACGTCAATTTTCTAACATTTTTAACTAAGTCAATTCCTACTAATGAGAATCCAATGAAAAGGCCGGTATTGATTTCAATTATTTTAATAATGATCGATAAGATAGAAGTAGAAATTTCCCAACTCATCTTATCACCTTCTCTCTATCTACATAAAAAATTTCAGATGGATGTTCGTGATACACCGTAACGCTCCATCATTGTTTTCCACAGATTATTACATATTATACAATAGCCAAAATGAACCTTCAATATTCAATTTTTACACGCTTATTTAGCATTATACATTATATAGAGAAAAGCTGTAGGCGTTGTTTTTCCGAATAACAAGCATGACGTTTCATTAGTTCGTGCAGCATTCGTATTAGTCCTTCCTAGATGACGAAATCCAATAGAAAAAGCCTTTCATCCTCCCCTACTATTTCTAGGTAAAAGATAAAAGGCTTTATAACCTAACGATTTCAATCGGCTTCGTTTATACGAGAAACTTACTTATAAGTTTCTTCTAAAAGTTTATAAATATCTTTTTGGGCAGGATGTCCTTCACCAAGGAAGAAATAGTAGTGGTCAATTGCTAAAACTGGAATTTCCCCTTGTTCACCTTCAAATGTAGCCATTCCCATTCCTGTTTCCTTCGCCTTAACTAAGTTCTCATCAGCTGGATCTAAATCATAAATTTGTAATGGAAGCATGTCTTCTCCATCAATTTCCATTGCCACAGCTTGTTTTGCACCAAAAAATCCGTGGTCAGTAGCTTTAAGTTCTCCAACATCATATCCTTTTTCCTTTAAAAGCGTTTCTACAGTTTTAAAAAATTCATTGTCTACTGAAGTTGGGTCTACTATCTCACCACTAACTTCCGTAGTTTCATCTGTAGAAACTTGTTCTTCTTTTGGTGCTTCTGCATCTGCATTTCCAGTCTCTTTCTTGTCATCGTTGCATGCCGCTAATACAAATGTAAGTGTTAGCATTAGCATTAATAATGGTAATAATTTTTTCATCTTTCTTCCCCCAATAAATTATTTTTTTATGTTAAACATCGAAATCTCGACATTATAACCAAATAAATCATAAACAGTAAAAGCTATTTGTTAGCTAGGTTGTAAAACAAATAATTTTGCTTCTTTTTCTTGTTGGATTTCAACTAGTTTGTGGTAGATTGGGCTCGTTTCAAGCAATTCCTCATGGTTACCTGCACCACTTACTTTCCCATTCTCAATTACAACTATTTGATCGGCATCCCTTACAGCATTTAAATCATGCGCAATCATAATGGTCGTTCGTCCACTCGTCAAATCCTTTATCGATTTGTCAATGGCATGCTCTGAGCGAGCATCTAGACTCGCTGTCGCTTCATCTAATAATAATATTTTTGGATTTTTAATAAACGCACGAGCAATTGCAATACGTTGGCGCTGGCCACCTGATAATTTGGAACCGAACTCCCCAACTTCTGTTTCAAAGCCATCCGTAAACTCTTCGATAAATTCAAGTGCATCCGCCATTCTTGCAGCTTCCTTCAGAAGTTCATCACTTACTTCACTCTCAACCCCATATAGGATGTTCTCACGAATTGTTCCAGATATAAGTGGACTGGACTGGGATACATAAGATATGGACTCTCTCCATTCATCCAGATGGATATCTTCTGCAGGTGTATTGTTTAATACAATTCTACCGACATTCGGTTCATAAAAGCGTTCAAGTAAATTGAATATGGTAGACTTTCCTCCTCCACTTGGCCCAACAATCGCGGTAATTTTACCTGTTGGAAAGGTGAGGTTAACATTGGATAATACGTTTTTATCTTCATAGCTAAAGGATACATTCTCTAATACCAAACCGCTTCCATCTTTTTGAAAAGCTTGGTCAAATGAAGTTTTCCGCTTAAACTCCTCACTCTCTGTACTTAAAAGAGCTGAGATTTTATCAGAAGCACCTTTGGCTTGTTTCAAATTATTCCAAAATAAACTATATTTCAATACAGCCGTATGAATATAAGACACATACATAAAAAATGCGATAACTTGACTTACTTTTAACTCTCCTTGGCTTACAAGGTAAGAACCGTAAATAAGTGTCGTCCCTTGTATGACAGCCTGAGAACTACTTCTAAGGGGTTCTGCAAATAAATCAACAAATGCACGTTTTTTCTCTGCAAAATACTGTTCCTTCAGTGCAATATGTCCTTTCTCTATTTCCCCATGTTCTTTTCCGAAAGATTTGATTAAACGAATTCTCGGTAATCTTTCCGCAAAAAATGCCGTAACACCTGAAAATTGCCCTTGCACTTTTGATTGTGTTTTTTGCGTATAATGTCCGGTAACAACCGTTACGATAAAAATATACGGAATTACGGGAAGCAACGCTAATGTTAGCTTTGCATTCATATTGTACATAATAACAAACGAACCAATGAGTCCGTATGTTGAGTTTAATAGTGCCTTAAAGTCTGAAACGACACTATCTATAAACCCCGTATCTACTGTTACGCGACTAATGAGTTGTTGAGATGGTTGCTTTTTATATTGTCGCATTGGCATATTAATGATTTTCGTCCAAATCGTCTTTTGAATACTTCGTTTTGCAGCTGGTGCAGAAACGGATACAAAAAACGCTGAAACACTCGCCAATAAAAACGCTGCTGCAGATATACCAAGGTATTTCAAAACGATGTCAAGGTCAAAAATTTTCCCTTCAAAAATCTTGGTAGAAACGACCGGTAGACTAAGTCCAGCAGTTGTTGAGGCAATCATCGCAATAAATCCGAAAATATATAAATGCCATGGCAGCTTAGATTTGAAAATAAGCCTAAAAAACTCTCTATAACTATGCTTTTTTTCCTCTTGCATCATTTATTCCCCCTAAAAAGTTGAATTGAAAACATTAGCTCGCTGATGCCTCTAAGTGAAGCTTTATAAATAATTGGTATAGCGCATTTGTTTCTATGAGCTCTTCATGTGTTCCAATACCATCAACTTTTCCAGAGTCTATAAGAACAATTTGGTCCGCATCCCGAATGGTTGACAAATCATGCGCAATCATCACGGTTGTACGACCCTTCATTAATACTTTCATCGCATCTTGGACCGCTTTTTCTGATTGACTATCAAGACTAGCCGTTGCTTCATCTAACAGTAGAACTGGTGCATTTCGCAAAATTGCTCGTGCAATTGCAATTCTTTGACGTTGTCCACCTGATAAACTTGTTCCACCTTCTCCAACATCTGCACTAAATCCGCCTGGGATTTCTTTAATAAATTGAAGTGCATTAGCTAATTCGGCCGCTTGGGCAATTTCAATATCACTTACTTCACGCTCAACCCCATAGCTGATATTTTCACGAATGGTACCAGAAATTAATGGGCTGTCTTGTGCAACATAGCTAAATAGATTACGCCAATCATTTAAATGATACTTGTCAATCGAATTACCAGACAACGAGATCTTCCCAGAATTAGGTTGATACAGTTGCTGGATAAGTGCAAGAATAGTAGATTTCCCACTACCACTCGGTCCTATGATTGCTGTAAGTTTTCCAGATGGAATCGAGAAATTAATATCCGACAAGACATTCTTATCCCCGTAGCCAAAGGAAACATCTTCAAAAATTAGCTCACTATTTATTTCTGTAATAGCGCTCTCTTTTTCATACTCTTCTAATGGACTATCCATCAGCTCTGCAATTCGAGTTGTCGCACCTTGACTACTTTTTATATCCATATATAAATAGATGAATATTGTCAGTGTTGGCCATAACATCCCCACATACGAGAAGAATGCAATCCATTGAGCCATTGTGATGGAGCCATCTTTCACTAAATACACACCATAACCAATAACAAAGGCTTCTTGAATAATACCTAAGACTGCAAATACTGGGTTTTCAATCCAGGCCACAATTGATCTTCGTAAATTTGCTTTATAGTAGTTGTCTAGTTGTGTCTTTCCTCTTTGATCTTCCTTTGTTTCCGTTACAAAAGTCTTAATAAGCGGGACACTCATTAGCAACTCTGAAAGAAACTGAGTAAGGTTGGAAAGTCGATTATACGCTACCTTATTTGCACGATAATTCCACTTTCCGTAGTAAAGATTGAAAGTAAGGTAAAAAGGAATATAGATCATTACAGCTAGACCTAAACGCCATTCATACGTAAATAATATCGCTACTGTTGCAATGGTAGAGTAGATCATCGAGATGAATGATGGGAACCATCCTCCAAGTACTCGACTTATTGTCCCCGCATCTGTTGTTATACGGCTGGTCATTTCAGTAGGCTTCACTTTATCGTACATGAAAAGTGGGGAATGCATAAGACGCTCCCAAATTAACCCACGATAACTCATATCTATTTTGTATAATAATAGTTTGCCGGTATAGCCAACAATTCCATCCATAATTGTTCTTGCGATTAAAACCGCCATCGCCCCATAAATAACTGTTTTTGTAAAAACACCGGAATATACTTTTGTAATATATTGAGGGAATAAAAGAGAAAGTGAAGTTGCGATAAGATTTAGAATTATAACACCAATTAACCATCCCCACGGTAATTTTGCTTTAAACATAAGTTTAAAATAAGCTTTCCAAATGCCTTTTTCTTTCTCTTTTCTAAGTTTTCTTTTTGATAATTCCAAAGATATTTCCCCCTCATCGTGTAAAATCTCTTCTATTTATTTAATTTTCAGATAATATAGATTAAAAAAAACCTTAAGAAAGGCGTACAACTTAGTCGTTTAGACCATCCGTGTAAGCACGCCAATCTTGTATTAGGATTGTATATTACCTGAGAATGAGAGTTGTTTTATTTTAAGAGATGGAATGGTTACACTTCCTCGGAAATCTAAATCATTACCGATTTCTTCAATATTATGGAGGATATCAAAGAAGTTTCCTGCTACAGTAATTTGGTCAACTGGGCGAGTAATTTTTCCATTCTCAATTAGGAATCCAATTGCAGCTACTGAAAAATCACCTGCTACTCCATTAATTCCAGCATTCATCCCTTGAAGCTCGACAAGCATAATTCCTTTATCCATCTTTTCAATCATTTCATTTAAAGAGGACTCACCAGGATCCAGGTATACATTATATGGACCCACTCCAAGTGTTCCACGATAACCACCCTTAACTGCGTTTCCTGTTGACTCTATGCCATCTTTTTTGGCTGTTTTACGATTATGCATAAAGGTTAATAACTGACCATTTTTAATAATTTCTTTTCTTTTTGTCCGATAACCTTCTGAATCAAATGATGCATATCCAACTACACCAGTCATTGTAGGATCATCTACCAATGTAATATTATCACCCGCAACCTGTTCGTTCAGCTTTCCTTTAAACTTAGAATAGCCTTTTTGAACAGATTCGGCAGAGAATAAACCTAGATAAGAACCAAGCAAGTCAGTCGCTGTGTCATAGCGTAAAATGACAGGATAATCGCCAGTTTCAAGCGATTCTGCATGTAATTTTGAAACAGTCTCTTCGACACCTTTTTTAGCAATTTCTTTAAAATTCAAATCTGAAAATTTAACGAACGTAAAATCGGATTTTCCGCCTGTTGCCATTGATGTTCCTTCACTCGCTTGCAAGTAAATCTCCGCGGAAACATAGGAAGATTTAGATTGGCAAAGCAACCCTTTTGTGTTAGCGATCAATGATTCACTTACCACTTTCGATACTCCACAGTAGTTCACATTCTCAATTCTGTCATCTAATTCCAAAGCTGTTTTTTCCATTTCAAAGGCAGCTTCGATTAATTGGCTTGCTTCTATCTCAGCTAGTGATTCTGAAAATGGTCTAGGAGCAGCGTATTCGTCAGACCCTTCAAATAAATCTTCCGAATCTTCTACTTCTATTACCCTCGCATTGCTCATTGCCTCTTCCAGTAATAGCGAAATGGAGTCAAGATCAACTTTTTCCGCATACGCATAACCCATTTGTCCATTAAATAATCCACGGAGTGAAACGCCACCTTGTTCAACGATGGTATATTCATCAATTTCATGTTTATGGACACTTATCGAGATGGCCTTACTAGAAGAAAAATAAATTTCCATTTCACTAAAACCTATTTCTTTCCCTTGTTGAAAAATCTCGTGTTGAAATTCAGTGATTTCCATTAATCAGTTACCCCCTCTTCCGCCAACCGTTAGTTCAGACACTCTGATTGTTGGTTGACCAACTGTAACTGGAACTTGACCACTACTTGCCCCACACATTCCAATACCAAGCTCTAAATCGTTTCCAACCATATCAATTTTCTTCAATGTGTCAATACCTTTACCAATTAATGCTGCACCTTTGATTGGTTCAGCGATCTTACCATCTCGAATCATATACGCCTCACTCACTGTGAAGTTATAATCACTTGTCGCTGGATTAACGGAGCCACCATCTAAGTGCTTTGCATAAATCCCATACTCAGTATTTGCGATGATTTCTTCCGGGCTTGAAGTTCCAGGAGCAATAAATGTATTATTCATCCTTGACGTTGGCGCATATTTATACGATTCACGTCTTCCAGAACCAGTTGGGTCCATTCCCATTTTGCGACTTCCAACTTTGTCTATGAGATAGCCTTTTAATATGCCGTTTTCGATTAGAAGGTTTCTCTGAGTTTTCATACCTTCATCATCTATATTTAAAGAACCCCATGTATTTTGGAGTGTTCCATCGTCATAGGCAGTTACGAGTGGAGATGCAACCTGTTCACCTAGTTTATCCGCAAAAATAGAAGCATTTCTTGATACAGCATGTGACTCTAAACCATGACCACACGCTTCATGGAAAATTACTCCACCAAAACCATTATTAATGACTACCGGGAAATTTCCTGAAGGTGCATGATCTGCGAACAGGATTGTTTTAGCACTTTGAGCAACTTCACGTGCATGTGCTTCGAAATCTAATTTCTCCATATTCTCTAATCCACCGAAAAATCCTGGACCCATGAATGCCGATTCCTTTTGTCCATCTTTTTCAGCCATCGCACTAATACCAAGACGATTGTAGCTTCTACGATCTTCAACGAACAATCCTTCTGAGTTTGCGATTAATATATCTTTTATCGAATCACTATAAAAAAGCATTGTCTGTGTAATTACAGGATCATAACCTTTTGCTGCTTCATTCGCACGTCTTAACCATTCTACTTTTCTATCTTTTGACACGGAATTTGGCAACACAATAATATGATGCTTATTATCAATAATAGATTTACGTAAATCTATAGATAGGTTTAATGGATTGCTGCGAATCGATTGTGCTGCTGCACGTGCGACTCGGATTAAGTTTTCCTCACTTGCATCATTTGTATATGCATAAACGGAATATTCATCTTTCAAAATTCGAATTCCAACCCCAAAATCTCGACCAGAAATTGCTTGTTCCAGTACGCCGCCAATCATGCTTAGGGAAGTATTTCTTTTATCTTCTAAGAATATGTCCACAAAATCTCCACCTGTTTCAAGTGATGCATGTAGCACGTTCTCTACGATTGATTGTTGTAGCATGTTTTCACTCCTTATCTCTTATGACCAGAGATCTATAATACTTCTTTCACAAATTCTAGTAGTTCATCTTCAAATTTAGCGCCGATAAATTTATTCACTTCGTTGCCATCTTTAAATAACATTAAAGTAGGAAAAGCCATCAGTTCATATTTCACAGCAACATCGCTTTGTTTTTCAACTACATCTTCATAAGTTACTTTGTGTTTAACTACTTTCACTTTTCCTGCAAGGTTTTCTGCAACTTCTTCTAAAACCGGAACCATTGCTTCACATGGTCCACAACCATCTGTCCAAAAATCTACTAATACTGGAAGTTCGCTTTCTAGTACTTCTTTATTAAATTCTTCTTTTGTAATGGAAATTACATTTGACATATTAATTTATCTCCTTTTTGTTGTTGATTTTCCAAATAGGACTGGAATAATGCAGCATTTATAAAGTGTTGAAATGCTTCTTCCATTCACCACTTACTGACTAGATATACTTAGAGACCCGTAACTTCTCCTTTTACAAATTCAAGTAGTTGGTCATCGTATAGTCCCCCGATGAATCTCTTTACTTCTTCGCCATCTTTAAAAATGCACATTGTTGGGAAACTCATAATTTCATACTTTATAGCTACATCGCTTAGCTTTTCCATAACGTCTTCATACGTCACATTGTGTTTTACTACTTTTACTTTTCCAAAACTAGTTTCTGCGAATTCTTCTAAAGTTGGTTCCATTGCTTCACATGGACCACACTCATCTGTGCAAAATTGGACCAATACTGGAAGTTCCATTTCTATTACTTCTTTTTGAAACTCTTCTTTTGTAATTGAAATTACTTTTGACATGTTAAAATTCCCCTTTGGAATTAAATTTTTTAAAAATATGTAAACCTTATAAAGCTGAATCTATAAAGCTCTGAAAATACTCTTCTTCCATCCCGCCAATTTCAGATTTTACCAGTTCACCGTTCTTAAAAATAAGAAATGTCGGAAAGCCCATTACTTCATATTTTTTTACAATTTCATTTGATTCATCTATTACTTCTTCAATGGGTACATGAAATTTAACTAGTTTTAATTTACCTTCTAATTTTTCTGAAAATTCTTCCAGCATAGGTACCATTGCTTCACAAGGTCCACAATTATCTGTCCAAAAGTCCACGATGACCGGAAGTTCGCATTCTAAAACTTCCTTTTGAAATTCATTTATAGTAACACTCTTAATTGATGACATTTATTCAAATCCCCCTGAAATCGTATTCTGTATATTTTAAACTAACTATTGTTTCTAATAATTCAGAAACCATATTAAGACTGTATATTTTTTTTTGCTCCACTTCAATACGTTATGTCAATGATGGTCTTTTTCTTGTTCATTCTGTCATTCGGTTAAACACCGCTCTTTATACTTGTACTTTCATGCTTTCTATAAGTTCTTCGATGTAGTGTTGAGCACTTTGCGCTGCGATACTACCATCACCAGTTGCAGTAACAATTTGACGAAGCATTTTTTCGCGAACATCACCCGCTGCAAAAATACCAGGTACATTTGTCTCCATTCGTTCATTGGTTTCAATGTAGCCAAACTCATTCGTGATTCCTATGTTTGTAAACGGTTTGGATAGCGGTAGCATACCTACATAGATGAATACGCCATCTACTGGAACATCCTGGTCTTCTCCTGTTTTAGAAGAGGCTAGCGTAACACTTCCCACTTTGCCTTCTACTGCATTAATTTCTTTGACGGTATGATTCCATATGAACGAAATTTTTTCATTGTCAAATGCTCGTTGCTGTAAAATAGCTTGCGCGCGTAGTTCTTCCCTTCTATGAACGATCGTGACACTAGTTGCAAATCGCGTTAAATACACAGCCTCTTCCACAGCAGAGTCTCCTCCACCTACTACCACTAGTTTTTTTCCTTTATAGAAGGCACCATCGCAAACTGCACAGTAGGAAACACCTCGGCCTGCAAGTTCTTTTTCCCCTGGCGCACCAAGTTTTTTGTATTCTGCTCCCGTAGAAATAATCACAGCCCGGGCTTTATATTGTTTAGATCCAGCAATAACTGTTTTATATTCTTTGCCATCGATAATTTCTTTAAGATTTCCATAGGCGTATTCCGCACCAAATTTCTTCGCATGTGCAAACATTTTTTTCGATAAATCTGGACCAAGGATATGTTCAAACCCAGGATAGTTTTCAACTTCTTCCGTATTCACCATTTGTCCGCCTGGTACACCACGTTCAATCATTAAAGTAGACAAGTTGGCACGAGAAGTGTATACAGCTGCCGTCATTCCAGCAGGTCCTGCTCCAATAATTATTACATCGTATATTTTTTCTTCTGTCATTTTCCTTCACTCCTAATTAGTTGTTACTTCTCCATCATTAACTTTAGAATCCATTCATCTGTTTGCCTTGTTCCTTCGTTTCCAAGTGTACAAAATGCTTCAATACTTTTTTCTACATCATCATGGATAAATCCGTCTGTTGACTTAATTTCTTGGTTATTCAAGGCTAATAAAGCAGATTGAACTGCAACATTGGAATTAGTAGAAACTTTCATAGCACATCCCGCTTTTGCTCCATCACAAATCATTCCCGACACGTTTCCGATCGTATTTTGAACCGCCGCTTTTACTTGTTGGAGAGAGCCATCAAGTAAATACACGATTGCTGCACTCGCACCCATCCCTGCAGTTGTCACACCACATAATGCAGATAGTCTACCAAATTTTGATTTAATATGAATCGTTACCAAGTGACTTAGTGCAACCGCACGTATCATTTTTTCTTCTGATACTTGTAATTTCTCTGCAACTCCAACGACTGGCAACGTCACCGCAATTCCTTGGTTACCACTACCGGTATTAGCCATAACCGGGAGCGTTGAACCCGCCATCCTTGCATCTGATCCTGCAGCAGCAAGAGACATAGCAGCAGTAGCTAAATCATCGGATAATATTCCTTTTTCCACGTTCATTCGAATCGTTTTTCCTACATTCAGTCCGTAATTACCAGTAAGCCCCTCTTCTCCAATGACACGATTTAAGGTAATGCTCTCTTTGACAACTGTGAGGTCTTGGATATCTACTTCAAGTACCCACTCAAAGATCTCATCGATCGTTAACTTGTCTAGACTCTCTTCCCCTGACTGAACACTACTATTCTCGCAGCCACCTCGGAATACTGCCTTTCCATCAACCTCTATTAACGAAATATTACTATGATTGTCTGAAATGATGACCCGAGCGTGCTCACTCTCTGTTTGAACAATAACCTCAATATATAATCGCTTCGGTGTGTCCGCCTGACTCGCTTTCACTTTTCCCTCTTGTATCAATTTAAAAGCTGCACGCTCATCCTCTGCCGTAAGACCAGCTAACACTTCCAACCCGTTATCCGCATTCCCTGCAACTGCTCCTATGGCTGCTGAAAAATCCAATCCCTTCCCTGACATTCCAGGAATACCGACAGACTTTGCATTTTTTATAATATTGCCACTCGCTTTTACCACAAGTTCTTGTATGGCACCGTTCACATGCTTTCTAGCAGTCGCAGCTGCTAATGCAATAGCAACTGGCTCCGTACACCCAAGCGCAATAACTAATTCCTTTTCTAGTATCGCTAAAATTTTATTTTTTTCCATCCGCTATAACCGCCCTTTCTACTACTTATCAAGGTTACCATTCAATAATTTTACTATTTCAATGATTCAGTACTTACGTAATGAAATCGTATCTTTTTTTGCTCATAACCTCAATACGTTTGGACAATGATGGTAGAATTCGTGCTTATTGTGTCTGAGATATTTTAGACATAAGTAAAAAACAATCGAAATTTATGCAAATTCTTTTTGGGATACGCCTTCGTGGAATTTTGTTATTATACAAAAACTAGTGGTTCTGTTGCCTTGGTAAAGATTGTACGAAAATATTAGAAAATAAAACAAGCAACCAAGTTAGAAATTGGTTGCTTGTTTGTATTTTTACAGTATGGTTGGATAGATTTATGTTTTAATAGCAAGAAAACTTATTCGTGAATTCCAACTAAATATCAGAATGACTCACAATTTACAATAACATTGAAACTAGATTATCAATATCCTTTTATTTGAAAGCCATTAGTTAATTTCAAGTTCATATCATACGCATTTGTTACCCCTTCAATTGCAATAACATTTAATGGGCCTGTTAATATTCCATCCTCACCTTTTTCTAAGATGGATCCTGCAATTTTATCCTCTACAGTTGGTCCAAATTTCACTTTAAAACCGTTTGTGACAGTAGAGAAAATTGTTCCATTTGCATTGTTTGTATATTGAACTTTTGTTCCGTCTGCATCTTGTAGAGTGATGAAAGCTGTTTTAGATAATACAACTTGATCTTGAGCCACTTCAGTCCCATTTGTTCGTTTTATCGGAGCAACTGTGAATGTAACTTCTTTATTTGATATGTCTTCATTTTCGCCTGTTCCTTCACTTACAGATAAAAGATTCATTGGACCTTCAACTACTCTTAGTGTTGTTGCGTTCAATGTGTTAAAAATAGGAACAGTTTTTCCTGCTTGCTGCTGCATAATGTAGAAATCAGTTAATTCATTTTGATCAACGTTTGTCTTAAACTTCCATTCTCCCGTTGTAGAGTTCATTCTTACTTTTCCAAGGTAGATACCTGAGTTTTTGAAAAAGAAGAGTTCTTCATTTGGCTGTCCATAACCTGAAAGTTCAATACTATTTCCGATCATTCGATAGCCAGCAGTACCAGATTTTCGTAAAAACTTGTAATCAGGTGTTAAGCCAATGAAATAATAATTTTCAGCTATGTTAAAAGATGAGCTTGATGTCGGCTGATACGTTCCATTGATTGTATCTTCTTTATTTAACGCATATTTGAAGGTATCATAGTTTACTGCAATTCCTTCATTACGATAAGAATCGAGAGTACCCTTTAATATATACTTTAGTCCATCCGTAGTGACAAAATAGTTATTATACACATCCACATATAGTACTTTCTTGTTGGATATAGTTCCTGCTTTAGCTGGTGCATAAAAGTTTATAATGCCAGATGTTTGCGTATCTATTACTCTATTATTCTCCATTTTGTTGAATGAAATCGTCTTATCCATCGCAGTAGTACTTACATTATTTGCAGTAAATGTGATAGTGACTGTACCATTCTTATCTGGCAAAGCATTTACACTTTTAGCTCCTGAGATAATGTTTTCAATACCATTTATCGTTAATATTTTAACACCCGTTGGAACGTCGATTCGTACAGTATTATAACCATAAGAACCAGCGAAAGTAGCAGATATAGCAAGCACTTCTGATGTATCTCTATGTTGCGTAGTCATGTTTCCTATTTGAATAGGAACAATGCTACCTGGAACGGTAAAGCTTGCTGAACTTCCTTTATACTTTAATGTGTATTTCATACTAGGTGTTTGGGCAGTGGTTGTTAAAGTAACAGTTAAGCCGTCTTTACTTAGAGTCGCATATGTAACAGCTAAACCATTATCTAATGTAAATTCAGAAGCTTGAATCGTTGTAACCGCTCTGTTCAATTTTACAGAAACAGTTGTGTTATCTATTCGTGTAAGCGTTGATATTTGAAGTGGTAAAGTTTTCAATACATCGTCCACTCTTTTTTGCAAAGAACTTCCCCAGATTAATTCGTTTGCTTTGAGAATTGCTTGAGCTTCATCCACTTTTCTAATTGCATCTAAGTTTCTACCTGCCTTAATATCTGCTGCTGCATCTCTGGAAAGCATATGCACCGTCACATCGTTTTTTAAATACTTAATGAGGTCTTCAGCTGGTCCTTTTACAGCATTTCGAATAGCATCACGAGTTGATTGACCATAAACACGATCTAATAATATCGTTTGTTTACGAAATTCTGCCGTCATTTCGTGATACGCCGTTTCAACATTATCAATATTATTTGCATTAACTGCTGCTGAAAGTTTATTCTTTTTTTCATTAATTTTTATACTTGCAGTAATTGCATCAAGATATCCTTGCGCACGTTGCATTTGAATCTTCGGTTCGGTTAAACGAGCTTCCAATTTCAGTCTATCCGAGTAACTCAATTGATTAAGTGCTGCTTCCGCCTTTTCTAAAGCATTTTTCGCTGCATTAAATTGATTCCATGGCTGAGTAACTCCATCCGCAGAACCTTCTATAGAAATCGCCCACTTCAATACGTTACTTGCATTTTGTGCATCGGTCATTAATTTATCAATATTTGGTGCTGCATCCGCCTGTTGACCTGGTGCAGTTGCCACAAATGCCGATGTTGCAACTGCTAAAGCAGCCCCAATTTTAACTGTACTCTTATTCATATTTTTGCTCCCTTTTATTAAAATACTTACATATTTCACTTTTTAAATGTACACCAAAAAATATACGAAACTCTGGATAAATTACACTTTTTATTTCTTACTACGTATTCTACACTACACATCAATAATCCTTTTTTCTGAATTATTCCTTTACTCTATTGGTACGTTTTAGATAAAAAAAAGTTTCATTTTATTGAGATGAATAGCAATATAATGATCAAATACCTCATCCAGTATTGGATAAAAAAACTCAATCGAAAATAAAATCCGATTGAGAGTTAAATTACATAGACAATATTTGTGCTATTAGCTAGTTATTATTTCAATTTTCCAGTTGGACCAATCTGGATTTACTTTTTTAATTTTTTCTTTTGGAATAAACAAACTCATTGGACGAGCATGCTTTGCATTAATGTTAAATTCCTTTAATTGAAATTCATGTTGAGCAACTAGATCTTTGTCTGCATCAAACAATTGTATAGGTAGACTATTAAGAATGACTCCCTTATCGAAAGAATTCCGTATAAATACATCAATGGTAACACCATTTTCTTGTTCTGCTAAACTAATGGTGGAAATTGACACATCATTAAGTGCTAATGGATTTAAAGAAGCCAGTGTTTTCTCTAATGATTCTTTTTGATCTTTAGTTAATTCTTGTGTCCACTTTTCATCTAATTGTAAGGAAAAATCTGATATAGATTCTTGTTTGTATTCAAAAACTACTTCAAATTCCATTTTGTCAGTTATATCATCATATGCTACAAGTAAAAATTCGTTTTCAAATTCAAACATCCATGGACGAGCTCTTAGAGGAGCTAATTCACCATAGTGTTCCATATTAAAATCTTTCTTTGCAATTTCTTTTCCGGCTATATCGCGAACTATTAACCGAATATCAGCTAAAGCTAAATTCTTTTGCAAAGATTGGCGAATGATTGCTGTTATGATACATCCGTCATTTGTTTTGTGAAGATTTACTCCATGAATATTAATTTGATTTGGATTTAAACCTTTTAATTTATTGTGAGCAGCTTGAAAAACGTAGCGTTCTTGTTCGTTTAGATTCCACAAGTCGCTAAATTCTAACGTAGTTTTCAATCTATTGGATAACTTTGGTTGAGGTACTTTATTTGATTTAAACATTAGAACATCCTTTCAAAACGAATACTGAATATCTATTATACCATCATACCAAAAGTAGTACTATATACGTAAGTATATCAAATCAAATTTGCTATTGTGATTTGTTGGCGAGAATTAAGGTATTATCAATCGAAAAAAATCCAAGTAAAATCGCATGAGGTTGAAGAAAATTTTAAAAATCTTGATTTGTTGAATTGCGTAGGAAACTGAGCTCATCAATTTTATTTTAATAAAAAGAAAAATCCCTCAATCGATTTCTCGATTGAGAGACTCTCCTCATCCTTACAACCTAGTTTTCTCAAACTATATTGTCAGTACTGCATTAAAACCTAGTACTTAAGATAAATTATTTAGCTTCTTTTGAAACACTTACTTTAAATCCGTAAGCATTTGTAACACCAGTTACTTCAGTAACATTTAATAAGCCAGTTAGGTTTTTACCTACTACAGAAAGTTTAGATGGTGTACCAAATGTAACTACAAAACCTTTTGCATCTGTTGTAATTGTTGTACCACCAACACCATTAGTATAAGTAGCACTCAATAAACTACCATCTTGTAAAGTAATTGATGCATTTTTAGCGATAACTGCAGTGCTGTCTTGATCTGCAGGAATATCTGCTGTAAAGAAAACTGTTTGACCAGTTACAGATTTATCAGATGCAACTTCAATTGCAGGATATTTAGCTGTAAATTTACCAGGAACAACATCAATTGCGTTTTCTAATTCATCTAAAGTTAATTGGTCGTAAGTTGGAGCAATTTCATTTACCTTAGTTGCTTGACGAGCTACAAATGTAGTAGCTGTTGGGACAGCAACATTCACAGCCCATAGACCATTAGACCCTACTTGAACTTGTGCAACTGGATTGCCTTTAAGCTTCTCATTGTAAATAGATACTACTTTTCCTGCTTCGCCAGTCCCAGATAATTTAACAGAATATCCTTCTATGCGATAAACATCTGTTTCTAACTGATCAAATTGATCAACCCAAAATTCTGAAACTGCTTGAACACTAAGTGCAAGTTTAAGAGTTGACCCACTTCCAGTTCTGTAATTACCAGTAACTGTATCTCCTGCTTTTACTTTTGCTTTAAATGCATCAAATGTAATAATAGAATTGTTTGTATCTTGATATACATTTCCTGATGCTGTTAAAGTAAACTTGTCAAGATTTTTAGTTACAAAATAATTATTAGCAGCATCTACATATTTTACTACACCAGTAGCACTTGAAAGTGGTGTATTATCGTCTGCTTTTTTATAGAAATTCAAAGTACCAGAAGTTTTAGTATCCGCTGATGAAGATCCATCAGGATAAGTAACAAATTTAACTTGACCGCCAGCTACTGGAACAGTAGCTAAAGTATTATTTGTAACTGTTAATACTAATTGTCCATTTACATCAGGATAATAAGTGTTATCACTGTTCGGAGCAGCTCCATTTACAGTTACAACTTTATATGCATCTGCAACTTTTTTACCATCAGCACCAGTAGCATCTGTGAAAGAAACTTTAACTGGTCCATTATAAGCTCCACCAGATTTAGCTTTAAATGTAGCTACAACTGCGTAAGTTTGACCAACTTCACCGTGGAATGCAGCTGTTTCAACAGCAATGTTACCAGGAAGTGCAGGAACTGAAGCTACTGCGTCTGTTACTGATTTTTGTAGAGCAGTTTCCCATTTAAGAACGTTTGCATCAAGGATTGCTTGTGCTTCTGCAAGTTTTGCATTAGCTTCAACAATTAGCCCTGCTTTAACGTCTGCTGCTGCTGCTTTAACAAGCATGTTAACTGTTACTTCGTTTTTAACTGAAGCAACTGCTTTTTCGATAGCTGGTTTAACTGCGTTACGAATTTCGTCACGAGTTGATTGACCATATACGCGGTCTAAAAGTTTAGCTTGTTTACGGTACTCAGCAGATGCTGTGTGGTAAGCAGGCTCAACTTTTTCGATATCGCCAGTAGCGATTGCTGCATTTAATTTAGATGTTAAGTCTTTAATTTTTTCACTTGAAGTGATTGCATCGATGTAAGCTTCTGCACGTTTCACTTGTAATTTTGCATCTACAAGTTTAGCGTCAACGCTTAACTTTTCAGATGTAGAAAGCCCTTTAGCTGCTGCTTCAGCTGCTGCTACTGCTTTTTTAGCTGCATTGTATTGATCGTACGGACGAGTAACGAAGTCAGCAGATCCTTCTAATGAGATAGCCCATTTTAATACTGTACCTGCATTTTGTGCGTCTGTTACTAATTGGTTCACATTTGTTGCTGCGTCAGCTTGGTGTGCTGGTGCTGCTGCAACGAATGCTGAAGCTGCTACTGCAGTTGAAGCTGCAATTTTGATAGCTTTTTTCTTCATAAACTTGTGATCTCCCTTCGCTTGTGTGTTGCAATTTTTTTAGTGTGTAAAACCGGTCGCTTGATCGCGTCCAATATCGTCACCCTAACTAATATATGAGTATACAAAACTCATATGCTAAAATCAACTAATATCCTTAAAGATTACCAGTTTATTTTGAGGATGATGTTGTGGAAGCACCAAGGACACTATTACATATTCCATATTACAGGAATAATTCCATTTGCGCCACCTTTTTTTTGTGGATAATTCTAACTAAATTTAGATTACTAGATTTTTCTTGTTTCCCTCTTTTAAATAGAACAAATATTTTATCTTTTTTTTTTTTACTTTTTCTTATTATAAATGCGTGCAATTTTTGTTTTTTGTGTTATGATGTACAGTATAGAAGGTTACTTATAAATGTGTAACGCCGTAAACTTGTTTGTACATTCATTAATGTGCAGCCTTCTACTTCCTTCGTTTTATCGCTCAAGAAGAGAAGCATCTGAATTTCGGATGCTTCTCTTCTTATTTTATTTGGTTATTACTAAAGCCTAGGATTAAGATTATAGAATTAGCGGGCTATGAGGTTCTAATTGGAATACGAGATCGTTGTGCTTATCCAACTATCGTAGCTGTATTTTTTTATATCCTCTGGCTGTTCTTCACTTTTAGTCTACTTAAGCAATAGTATGTCCAATCATATAGTCATTCATGGAACGTGCAGCCCGAATTTCATCTTCGGCTGCTTTTTTATTTGTAGAAATTATTTAATCTCTTGCATTCAAAAATTTAGATTCAAAATATGCATCCTCACACTAACTTGCTTTCATAAGAGTAGTAAAGTCATTGTATTTAGTTCCATTAAATTTCTTAATGGTATGTGTTGGAATTAATTTGTCATGTTAAATGATCTATTGGTTTCTTCTATATTATATAGAAGTATTTTTATAGCATGTGGTAGTCGCTTGGGTTTACATGGGGCTCGACTTGTTTCATTCCGCATATGCGCAAGTTTGTTTAGCTATTAAGAATGAAGCCACCTAGTCGGCTTCCTTTTATTGTTGGATGTTTTTAAACTCGTATACTTTGCGGGGGCGGCCTCGGTTGCCGGATTGTTGTTCTTTTATGACGTGTATGAGTCCGAGTCTTTCTAGTTCTGTGACGATTCTTCTGCCATTGCGTTCTGTGCTTTTCATCCATGCGGCAACGTCTTGGGATGTGAAGGTTACTTTGTTGTAGTGCTGGGAGAAGGATAGTATTTTTACGACCATCGTTGGCGTGATGGTTGCTCCTTCAAATAGTTCGTGCCAATCAGATCCGAAGTTGTTTGCTTCGTACGTCATGGCGGAGTCGTCGGTGTCGAGAATAATTAGTTCATTATCTTCATTCATAACAACTAGTTGTGGGAAGTCTGCTTGGCGTGCGTGTTCAAATGCTTGGAGGACGTGGTTTTCTGCTTCCAGTACAGATGCTCCGTACCCAACTCCCATTCGTATTTCTAGTCCGGTTTGGGTTTTGGATAAGTGCATTAGTTTTTGCAGTTTCCCTACTTTTACGTAATGTTCTATTTCTCCATATGTGGAATAGATGAAAAACAGTCCATCTCCTAAAGGTCGTAATGACCCTTGCACGTCTTCTGCTACACTTAACAATAATTCATGTAAATGTAATTCTTGCTTTTTCAAGCGGTACGTATATGGAAGGTTTCGAATCGAAACGTCAGAAGGAATAACTCGGTACACCGGGTACCCCCTTCGACGTATTTCATTGTACACAGATAAAATACATGTAAAAGCTGCTTCGACGTTGTTTTTTTCAAACTGCTCGATATGGAATTCGATTAGCTTTTCAGCAGGTAAATATCCTTCATATGGAAACGTTTCAAAGTGAATTGTATGTAGTTGGTAAAATGATTGACTACGTTTTATATCCTCTATTGCAAAGGGTGTCCATACTCGCTCTTTGGATGATTTCTCCTTTCGAGAAAATCCCTTCTAATAATGCCCCTAGAAACCCAGAGCCATGCAACTGTGCATAGGCCGCTTCATCGGATCGTATCCACCCGTTTTGGTATGCATAATAATAATAAGGAAATTGACCTGAAAAGTACCATTGATCTACATGGGTTTTATTGTCGGCAATTATTTTCTCTATTTCTTGGACATGTGTGTCTGGATACGCAATAAATTCAATGCCTTTAAATTCAGCACCCATTTCCATTATCTGCTCAACGGAATCAGCAGGACCACCTACAACAATACATGCTCTTATCGTTTCTCATCCTTCTCATTTCATATTATGATGATGCGGTGCATTCAGTGGAGAAGAGAAAATGGTTGATGGAGTATGTGGTGCTTAAGATGTGGTATGTGGCGCTCGGGCTTGGTTATGTGGTACTCGCGATGGGGTATGTGGTATTCAGATTAGGTTATGTGGTACTTGATGAGGTATGTGGTACTCGTGCTTGGGTTTGTGGTACTCGCGATGGGGTATGTGGTACTCGTGCTTGGGTATGTGGTACTCGCGATGGGGTATGTGGTACTCGTGCTTGGGTTTGTGGTACTCGCCATGGGGTATGTGGCGGTCGCGAGGATTTGTTTGGCGTTGGAAAGATTTTTGGATATGAATGGGAAACCAAAGTGTGAATTGGCTTCCTTTTTTTATTTTAAAGTGGATGATTTTGTTGCTTTGGTGTATTGGCTTGATTTTTTGTGGCCGTTTTTTTCTAATTGCATTTTTTGTAGGCTGTTGTAGATTGTGTATCTTGAGTTTATTTGAAGGTAGTGCATGCAGTCTTTTACAGTTATGATTGATTTTATTAGTAAAAATAGATCATGTATATTTCTTGGTATTGGGTTGGTATCTATCGTTTTGCATGCGCTACATATCCAGGTTCGAAGGGATTTTCTTAATAGTGTTGCGTCACAATGTTTGCATAGGACTCCCTTTTTTAAGTGCTCGGGATTTATTTTCAGGCGCTCGCATAGTGGTTTTTGTGTAAAGTTATTATTTATGTTTGATAGTTTATTTGTTAATAGGGTGAATTGCTTTTCGGTTAGGACTGGTGGTAGTTTGTTTAGTTTTTGGATGAATAACGGGAATTGTTTGACGAAAAAGATGTTTCTATTTCGAGGAGCATTTTCAATTAGCGTGTTTTGGGATGGAAACACGAGTGCTTGATGAATGGGAAGATTCAGGTTTACTTTTGTCAGAATTTTGCTGACGCCGTCGTAGTTTCGATCTAGTTGGATTAGAGGACAATCGAAAGGCTCTTCTTCCTGGTCTACGATTCGCACTAGTTTGTTTGGGAATTCTTTAAATCGAAGTGTGCCTGTTATGTTTTTTATTTCCGTTATTAGGATATAGGATTTGGTTAGGATTAGGGTGTCGATCTGAATGTGTCTTTTGTCGTGCAGGCGGAAGTGCAGGTCTGGGATGATGTTTACTTGTTGTGGAAATCGGACTTCTTCGATGAATCGATCGGTACGTAATTCTCCGTAGTAGCCTGCGTTTGTTTTGTCTAGTTTCTCTAGGATATTGGGATATTTGTCATGCTGTTTTGGTAGGCGTGCTATAAGTCGGGTTAGCGCGTGATGGTTGTGGGGTACTGGCCTGATGATTTCTATGGTAATTGCTCCTTTCTGTTGGTATGGATAGGGGTATTAGAGAGTTGGTTGGAAGGCAATAGTGGGTTGAGGTTCGGTTGGGGTATGTGGTGCTTGGCTTGGGTATGTGTGTTGCCCGGATGGTTTGTTTTATTTTCGTATTTTGATTCACGTGTATTTTTCGTATTAGTGTGTTAACTTGACGTATACTAAAAAAGACTGAATGTGTTGGAACGTCCAGTCAATACAACTAACATACCGCTTGAAGTGCGGTTGACCAGTTGTACGAGTGTTTCTAAAAAGTAACTACCCTACACTTTTGCAGAGCGGAGGGGGTTACTTTTTTCTATTAGCGAATAAATCAATCACGGCAACTTTTCTTCGACTTGTGCTATGGATTTTCTAATTTTTCTATTATTTTCTCAATTTGATCAACGGATAATCCTGTTGCCTTTTGAATTACATCCATCTCAAAATTCATCTTTAATAAGTTTTGAACAAATTCTTCCTCTCGCTCTTGTTTTCCTTGTTCTAGACCTTTTTCTAGACCTTTTTTCTCCGCCTTGTACTTCACGTCGTCTAATTTTCCTTCTTCATCCAAGATATACTTCAAGCGTGATTCGAAGGCTAGAATATTATTCGGAGATTGGTGTAGCTCCTCCCAAATTCCCAGAGCTTGCTGTATCTTTTCTTCACGCAACGTTTATTCCCCCTATTCGGAATCTAATTTTTCTTTTATTCTCTCAATTTGATCAACGGATAATCCTGTTGCCTTATGAATTACATCCATTTCAAAATTCATCTTTAATAAATTTCGAACAAATTCTTCATCTCGCTCTTGTTTTCCTTGTTCTAGACCTTTTTCTAGACCTTGTTCTAGGCCTTGCTCTAATCCCTCTTGTTTTCCTTCTTCCCTACCTTCTTTCCTACCTTTTTTCTCCGCCTTGTACTTCACGTCGTCTAACTTTCCTTCTTCATCCAAGATATACTTCAAGCGTGATTCGTAAGCTTGAATGTTTTCTTTGGATCGACTTAATTCTTCCCAAGCAGAAAATGCTTTTAACAAGTTTTCATCTTTCATCGCTAACTCCTCCAACTCTTTATAAATTTGGTTATACACTTTCGTTTTGCGTACATCCACCATGCCGAGTAGCAGTAACCATCTAACGAGAATATCGTCTAATGCATTCAGTTCATTTCGGTGCCACATATTTAGGAACTTATTCATTTCAATGAAATGAACTTCTAACACATCATCCATCGCATCTATACGCTGCATTGTTGAATCTTCATATAAGTGGAAAGTACTGTGATAATACTCACTTTTTTCGAATAGTGTAAAATTACAAATATTTATGGTAATTGTTGGTGCCAGGGTATTATAGCCTTTCCCCTTCTCTAATTGTGAATTATAGAGCCTTGACCAATAATACAATGTACGCTTGATCATGTCATGCTCATCAGATAGCTGCACTTCGATGTTTATCAGTTCGTTACTTTGTGTTTTTACGACAATATCTAGTCTTGATTGTTTGTCATCTTTATATTCGCCACCAACTTCTTGATTTGCAAATTCCACTTCTTTAATTGTACTCCTACCAGTACTTCGCAAAATGGCATTCAGAAAGACAATTGTTATTTTTTTGTTTTTTTCACTTCCAAACATCTGCTAGAAAGCAAAATCTACTTTTAAGTCCATCAGTTTAGATAATGGAAATTTATTTAAAGCTTTTTGGTTTATGGTATTCACCTCATAGTTATTAGTTGTATTATACCTCTTCGTCTCACCATACAACAGTATTAATTGGAAGTAAATTGTCATAAATGTACTACAAACGCAACTATTTCATTTCTAACACAGAAAAGGCTTCAAAATGAAAGTTTAAGCCCCTTTATGGATTCAAAATTTAATTTTTGATTTTTGATAAAAAGGGAAGTTCACTCGTGTCCCGAAAGAGATGAGAAGAATGTTTTTATTAAATTCATTTACCAAGACCAAGTCTAAAAAATGTTTATAGGATTAGTTTTTATGTAAGACTCGTAGTGTTACATTTGTGTTACTGGTGCCTGGCACCAGTAACACTTCTACTCAGCACGGGGTATGTGGGCTAGATAGTGGTTATGTGGTGGTCGACTTGGGTATGTGGTACTCGCCATGGGATATGTGGTACTCGATAGTGGTTATGCGGTACTCGCTCTAGGTTATGTGGTGCTAGATAGTGGTTATGTGGTGGTCGACTTGGGTATGTGGTACTCGAAAAGTGTTATGTGGTACTCGACAAGTGTTTTGTGGTGGTCGACAAGTGATAAGTGGTGTTTGATTGAAAAAGTAAAAACCACTAGATTTCTCTAGTGGTTTAGGACTTTGGATAGGAAGTCTTGGGCGCGTTGTGTGTCTGGGTTGGTGAAGAATTTGGATGGCGCTGCGCGTTCGACTATTTTTCCTTCTGCCATGAATACGATTTCGTCGCATATTTCTTTGGCGAAGCCCATTTCATGTGTTACGACGACCATAGTCATGCCGTCTTTTGCTAGTTTGCGGATGGCATCGAGCACTTCGGTTACCATTTCTGGGTCGAGTGCGGATGTTGGTTCGTCAAATAGCATGACGGTTGGATCCATTGCTAGTGCTCTTGCTATAGCAACACGTTGTTGTTGGCCACCGGAAAGTCTGCTAGGGTAGGCATCGAATTTGTCAGCTAAACCAAGGGATGCCAGTAGTTCTTTCCCTCTTTTTTCTGCCGCCTCTTTGCTTAATCCTTTTACTTTCATTGGCGCCATTGTTACGTTTTCTAAAGCAGTTAAAAATGGAAATAGGTTGAAACTTTGGAATACGAAGCCGATATTTGTGCGGGCTACGTTGATGTCCGTTTTTTTATTGTGAATGGAGATGCCATCGACGATGATTTCTCCGTTATCGATTGGTTCTAGTGCATTTATTGTCCGAATGAGCGTGGATTTCCCTGCTCCACTCGGTCCAATTAATGCAACGACATTCGATTTTGGTATTTTCAGCGAGACGTCGGTTAGGACATGGTGATCGCCGAAGCTTTTATTGACATTTTTGATTGATATCATATAGATACACCCTCCTTAACCTTATGCTTCGCTTTTCAGTAATCGTTTTTCGAAGTATCGAATGATTAGCGATAAGCTGAATGTCATGATGAAATAGATTAATGCAACGAATGTCCATACTTCGATTGAACGGAACGATGTTGCCACTAGGTTTTTTGCGTTTAACGTTAAGTCGGTTGCCGCAATCACGGATACAAGCGATGAATCTTTGATAAGCATAATAAATTGGGATGCAAGCGGCGGTAATACCCGTCTAAATGCTTGCGGCAAAATAATATGTGTCATCGCTTTTGTATGTGACATTCCAAGTGAGCGTGCAGCTTCCATTTGCCCTCTTGGTACCGCTTGAATTCCAGTACGTACGATTTCAGCAATAAATGCACCAGCAAATATCGCAAGCCCGACTATAGCTCCCCAAAAGGAGCCGAGACTGAAATATTGTCCAAGTACAAAGTATATCCAAAGAAGTAATACAAGCAGTGGCACGCCACGAATAATTTCTACATAAGCAGAAGATATTAATCTAAAAATTTTATTTTTCGAGATACGTCCCAATCCAAAGATAATACCTATTGGAATCGCAATGAGAATTGCTAACGCCGAAATTTCCAGTGTTTTAAGCGCACCATAGATAAAGACGTCCATATTACGCGGGATTACACTCCAGTCATAATTCATATCTAATCCCCCTCTAAGTTGTCAGAGTGTCTATTCTTCTACTACTTCACTTAACCAGTCGGAAGTTTCAAACCATTTGTGACGAGAAGCTAATTCAGACGGGCTTTCGATATAGCTGTTTAAGAAAGAGTTAACCCATTGTACTGTTTCGAAATCATTTTTCTTAATAGCAATACCAAGGTTTTCTGAAGAAATTAATCCTTCTAACGCTTGAACTTGGCCAGCATTTTTAAGGTTCCAAACTGCGATCGCAGGCTCGTCATATACTACTGCATTTGCTTTACCTAACGACATAGCTGCTGCTGCTGCAGGGAAATCTTCAAAATCAAGAATTTCTGCGTTTTTGAATACATCTTTTGCAAGTAATGCACCGGTTGTTCCGATACCTACCGCAATTTTGTTCCCTTTTACATCAAGATCTTGCCATACTTTTGTTTTTTTATCAGATGCTGGTAACATAACTGCTTGACCAGTTTTAAAGTAAGGGTTTGCAAAACTTACTGCAAGTGCGCGGTCCCCACGAATGGTCATACCAGCGAAAATCATATCAATTTCCCCAGTTTGAAGTGCAGGAATTAAACCATCAAATGTAAATTGTTTGTATTCTACTTTTACCCCAAGTGCTTTTCCTAGTGCATTTGCAAAGTCTACGTCATATCCTACAAAGTCACCTTTAGGATCTTTCATATCAAATGGGAAATACCCTGAAGACATCCCAATAACTAATTTTTTATTTTTTAATACTTTTTGTAATGTCGAGTTTTCTGTTGATACGCCCCCAGAATCATTGCTACATCCTGCAACCATCAAAACGGTAATCATTAATAGTGCTGCTAACCATTTTTTCATTTTCATGTACATTTACCCCCATTTTGTTTTTCCTTAGTCCCCTTTATGAAACTACTGAATTATTAAAAGTATAAGTTATTATTATTCATGTGTCTACATAAAAAATAATTGTACATAATATTTTTATTATTGACTCTATTAAATTAAATATAGAATTAATTGGTAGACATTGATTAAATATGATTATATTATTACTTAGTAAGTAATTGTTATATGTTTAATTATTCCGCTAATTGCATTTTTATTCAAAGGGGTGTTTGCATGGATTTTCCTAAAGAAGAAGTTGGCAAGCGAATCAGATATTTACGTAGGTTGCAGGGCTTAACGTCAGATGAGCTTGCCAAACTTACCGGAGTCAGTCAAAGTATGATTTCTCAAATAGAGCGTGGCCAAGTGTCCCCTTCTTTGGAAACACTTTGGAAGTTAAGTCATAGTCTGAAGGTTCCTGTGTTTTCCTTTTTTGAAACGGAAGAATCAAATGCTGTGACGATTTGCCGGTCTGGTGAGGAAAAACTGATTAAACGTGTCCGGCCTAATGTGAGTTATCAGTTGTTATCGCCGAGCACTGGGAAGCAGATGAGCTTTTTCAAGATGGTCGTCGAGCCCGGTGAGGAATTAGATACACCGTTTATGTATCATTCGGGTGAGGAGTGCGGGATTATGCTGCGTGGTAGCATACGTATTGAGGTCGAAGGTGAGACGCATATGATTTATGAAGGCGATAGTATTTACTTTGATAGCTCGCTGCCGCACCGGTTTATGAATACTGGCAAGGTGGATGCTGTTGCGATTTGGGCGATGACGCATAGTTTTTAGGGGTTTGTGGGGTGGCTCTTGGATTTTGGTAGTAATTTATTTGCATAAAAACAGCCCTTTGATAGACTCAAAGGGCTTTTGATTTGTTAAACTAGCCAGCCGTGTAGTGCGCTGAGTAATGTAAAGATGATGACGTGATCGCAAATCGCGATTAGTGTTGATTTCATAGAGATGAGACCAAACAATGCATTTTTTACATAGACCATTTTAATAATAATTCCGATGATGAATCCAATAAGTGCACCTTGAAGGAGTGTGTCTGCCCCCGTTGCGTTAATGAGGATTGCTACAAAGAAAGAACTGACGAATGCAATGATGACCGAATAAATGTATTTTATCGGGCCTTTCGTTTGTTGCCCTTTTTTATTTGATAATAAAATCGAATAATAGATTGTGCCGTAGATCATGTATAAGAATCCACCTATAATTATAGCTACGTAATTTAAGTTACTCCAGTCGATCGTCATGTAAATCCTCCTAAATTATGAATCTTTGAGTGCTTCTGAACGAACCAATTCGACAAACTCGTCTACTACTTTATCGTTCCTTTTCTTTGAACCTAATTTGATGAACGTTTTTCCCATCAGATTTAATCCTTCATTCTGGCCAGTGTATATAAATTTTGTGGATTGATCATCTAATTTGATGAGGGTAAATGCTGTTTGAATTTTAAATGCCTTCGCTAATGTGAACTCAACTTTTTTATGTTTCTTTTGTTCGGTATTTTCATATTCGATATCCGTCACGATATACGTTTCGGTTCTTTTGCCTTCTCGATAGGTTTGCTCGTATGTTGAACCGATAACTTCCTCTTTTATTTCTACCGGTTTATGCTCGACGACGTTTGGCATGATTCTTTGAATTTGATCCAATTCAAAGAGATTCCATACTTGGTCAATCGGTGTTGGAATGATGATTTCTTTGTGCCAAGTTAACAAGTGCTTACCCCATTTCATTAATTGTTGGAATGCGATTAAGTGTTAAATTTTTCTAAAGTGTACCATAATTTGGAGTGAATGCAATGAGATTTTTTGAGGTTGTTAAGTAGTTGGTCTGATTTGATGGGTAGTTTGTCTTGTTCGAGGGGAAACTGGACTTGTACAGCCTTTTTTTGGATGAAATATTACGGGTGCCTGGCACCAGTAATAATTTTGTAATGTAGCTTTAATTTATAGAAAAAAGAGCGAACTTTTGAAAGTTGCTCTTTGGTAGTTGGTGTTATTTTATTTAGTCATCTTCACCTTGGTCGTCCTGACGGTGATGTTTTTCTTCTTTCTCTTTTTCTTTTTCTTTCTCTTTTTTTTCTTTCTCTTTTTCTTCTTTCTTTTGTTCGTTCTTTTGTTCGTTCTTTTGTTCTTTTTCTGCTTTATCTCTTTCTTTTTCTCTCTCTTTTTCCTTTTCTTTTGTTGCTTTTTCTTTTGCTTTGTTTAGATTTTCTTGTTGATTTTCTAGCTCTTTTGTTTGCCTCGCTTTTTGTTTTTCTAATTCTTCTTTTATTTTTGCTTGTTCCTTTGATTGTTGTTCTTTTATTTTTTCATTAGCTTCTTTTCTATGTTCGTTGTTTTCTTTGGATGGTGTGTATTTATCTTTGTTAATGTATTTATCTCTGTTAGCGTCTTTTGGATTATTTTTATTAGAATCTTTTATATAGGTGTCAGGTTTTTTTCTTTCGGTATTTATTTGATGTTCTTTATGTTTGAGCTTTTGAATGGAGGTGTTTTGTTTGTTAGCTTTTTCTCGTTCTTCCGCGGTACTTTCATTAATTGTCCAAACATTCTCCGAGTGGCTATTTCGAACTTCTTCTAGTGCCATTTCAATCTTTTTTCTCATCTCAGATGATTGTTTTTTATTTTCATATACGGTTGTTATCGCTATTTCTTCGTTTAATGGACTTATTTGTTTTACTGCTTTTGCTAATACGAGGTCAATTGGATGTCCTTCCCAATCAACTAAATCTATAGGAGTGTCATTTAATGAACGTATTGTCACTACTTGCCCGTTTTTATTGACTCCTAATTCTACTGCATTTTTTCCATCCACTTGAACGTAGGCCAATGCTATATCTGGATTTGGAATGAATGAAACGACGATAAATATGAGAAGCATTGCTGCTACAAGAACTGGTCCTAATATGGAAGGTTTCAACCACTTTCTCCTTTGAGTGGTCGCCTCAAATAAGTGAAAGTGCGCTTCTTCTCCTATTTCTGGATTCGTTCCTAAAGGAATTCCTCGGAGAAATTCGCCCTCTTTCGTAATGAAAACGCTATATTTATTTTTCTTTTCGCAAACAAGGCCTTTATATACGCGCATCATACGATTTCTCCTTTGACATATTCTTTTATATAAACGAAATCACTTTTTAATAATAAAACAACCGCAATGATATATTTCCTTTGCCGTTCAAGTGTTTTGCGAGATACCTCAACTATTGCTTCGATTTCTTTTAGTGGTAAACGTTTGTGTTTAATTAAAAAGTCATAGAATTCTTCTGTTTCTGCAATGATTTGCGCAGTTTGAAATGCCGTTCTTCTTGCATCCGCATGTTTCGGTGCTGCTTGCGTTAACTCTTCAAAAGATAATCCAAATTTACTCAGCAATTGGGTGTAGTGGATTAACTCATCTTTTCTAGCTTCTGCCTGTTGTTCTATGGAATAAGTATGAATTGCTTGCTCGTCTAGTAGTTGATGTTCAGTTGAAGCATCTTCTCTTGACGTATGTATAAATGTGACTTTCTCATTTCGCGCTGCTTCTTTTCGAATATAGTCAATGATGCGTCTTTTTATTATTAGATGGGCATAGGTTTGCAAGGAAGCTGGCTCGTTTGGATTAAAATTCATTATTGCTTCGTGAAATCCATTCATTGCGACACTATACTCCTCGTCATGCTCATCAATGGTTCGTTTACATACAAAGGAAGCTGTTTTTTTCATAAACGGGGTATAGGCAAAAAGGAGGTCATTTAAAACCTCCTGGTTACCAGCTTTTGCTTTTTGAGCAAGTTCGCTCGATATTTGTTTTTGTTTTTGTTTTTGTTTTTGTTTTGTTTTTGTTTTGAATATTCCTTGAATAATGGACAAAAGCATACATACCCTCCCGTTCTCATTTTTTCCTTAGCCTATTATTCTACCTGGCTGAGTGAAGAATGAAAAGCGGTTATATTTTAACATGATTAATCTTCGTCATTATCTTCGTCATCATTTTCGTGCTTGTTCTTTTGGTTATGTTTGTTCTTGTGCTTTTCAGCTTTGTGTAATTCTTTTTCTTTTTCTTTGAATTTTTTATTCAGTTCTTGTTGTGCTCTTCTTAATTCTTTCTCTTTTTCTTTTTGTTCTTTATGTGCTTCTTTTTTTACTTCTTGCTGTTTTTTGATGGCTTCTTTTTTCTCTTCTTGTTGTTTTTTAATTGCTTCTTGCTGCTTCTTAAGAGCTTCTTTTTTTAGTTCTTCTTGTTCTTTAAGTGCTTCTTTTTTCTGTTCTTCTTGTTCTTTAAGTGCCTCTTTTTTTAATTCTTCTTGTTCTTTAAGTGCTTCTTTTTTTAATTCTTCTTGTTCTTTTGCTTGTTCTTTGGCGTCATCATTCTTGTATTCTTTTGCCGCTTCGTACTTTGCAATTAGATATTGGATTTTTAGCTTAATTTTTTCTTTTGCTTTAGAATTTTGTGCATTTTCATATGCATTGTATAAGCCATTTAAATTGTCGTATGGGTAATCCGCTGGAATTACAGGCAGCCCATTTTCTTGTAGATTGTTTGTTTGATTGGTCGTCTTCACTTCATTAGTTGTTGAAGGAGTAACTGGCTTCTCTGAAACTGTTGTAACTACAGTAGTTTTTGCAGGTTGTTGATTTAATTTGCTCAAATCGACCGTATCAAATAACTGATTGTTTGCGAATGCATACCCCGCACTTGTTACCGTTAAAGTAGTCACAAGCAATGCTGCTCCTGTTTTTTTCCATTTCATCAAATCACCTCGAATTAGATTTTGTCCTTCTTTTTCCCGGACACTATATTATTCGTTTTGATGGGTCTGTTTTATGGGGGTCGGGGTGAATTTTTTTAAAAAAGTTTTTTATTACGTTTTAGTTTGTCGCGTTGGCTAGGGGAATGGTCGCTTTCAGGACGTGGTTTGTCGCGTTCGATGAGTTGTTTGTCGTGTTTACTGCGTGGTTTGTCGTGTTCAGCCAATTTATGGGTGCATTTTGGGTTTATTTAACTTTCTACTTGGGTTACGCTTTATTTTTATTTGAAAAAAGAGCGACCTTTAGAGAGTCGCTCTTTTTTGTTTGTATTTTTTCCATAGGTCTTCGGCTGCTCCGGATCCGAGTAGGACTCCGGCTATTATGAAGGTAAGTCCGATGAAATGACGGAAGTTCAGAATTTCTCCAAGAAAGATGGCGGAGAGAATGAGCGAAAATACCGGGTTTAGGTTCATGAAGATAGCCGATTTTGTTGGACCTGCTTTGCCTACAGCGTAGTTATACATCAGATGCCCGATAGCTGTAGAAATGATAGCGGATGCTAAGAATAACCACCAGAAAAATGGGGTTGTTTGTGTAAATGCAGTTACTCCTCCTGGCTCTTGCACGAAGCTGATGACGATCAAAACTACTGCACCGACTAGCATCATATATGCAGTTAGTAGTCTTGGGTCGAGTGTTTTCGCTGCTTTACTTACGACCATATAGCTTAGCACTTGCGCGAATATTGCTAGGAATACGAAGAAGTCTCCAATATTCGCTCCGTTTGATTCGCCGCCAACTAATATGGACACACTTACTCCGGCAAGACCTAATACAAGTCCAAGCCATTGATATCGCGACGGGAAATATTTCAAAATAATAGCCGCTGAAATTGCCGTTAGCATAGGACCAGTTCCTAAGATTAGTCCTGCATGAGTTCCGCTTGTGATGGAAAGTCCCATATTTAGAAAATAGTGATGAAGCACTACATTCGTCAGTGCTCCTAATACTATATATTTCCATTCTTTCTTCGTAGGCAATCGAAGGAGTTTCATTTGCCATAAAATAACTAAGACTACCAATCCTGCAGTGAGCACGCGAAACGCCGTTAATGTGACAGGGGGAACTATGGTTACTAAATATTTGAGTATCGGTAGGTTTGCTCCCCAGGCGAACATGACGAAGACGAGCATTATGTAAATTTTCCATTGTTTCATCTGAGGACCTCCTTATTAAAAGATATATTTTGTTTTTTTGATGAATAAACTACAAACTACATATGCCAATAACGATAGAATTACCGGGACGACAACCGTGTGTACACCGAATAGATTGCCATTTGCTTGATTATAAAAATGTAGCGCAATGTAAGAAATAATTCCTGTTAGCATCGATGCAATCGCTCCGTATTTATTGCCATAAGACCAGTAAAGACCTAGAACAACCGGCCAAATAAAAGCTGCTTCAAGGCCACCGAACGCAAAAAGATTCAAGAAAATAAGCAAGTCAGGAGGATTTAATGCCAATAAAAACACAACCGACCCCAAAAGCGTTGTCACGCCAAAACTCAGATTTTTGACCTTTTTCTCGCTCGCATTAGGATTTAAATAATTTATGTAAACATCCTTTACAATAGAAGAACTCACTAAAATGAGCAATGAATCAACGGTCGACATGATTGCCGCAAGTGGCGCTGCCAACACAATTCCCGCTAGCCAAGCAGGAAGAACTTTGAGTGCAACAAGTGGAATGACTGTATCTGCTACTTTAATGCCAGGTAAAATCGGACGAGCGAAAATTCCGATTAAATGCATGTTTAACATGATAAAACCAGTAACAATCGTTCCGATCACTAGTGCACGGTGCATCGATCGAGTATTTTTATAGGACATTGCGCGCACTGCCATTTGTGGAAGCCCAACAACTCCTACTCCAACAAGTATCCAAAAGGATGACACATACGCAGCGGATAAATTTCCTTCATTGCCGTATGGCGTTACAAGGTTTGGATTTTCTGCAAGTAAGTCCTGCATAATATTCGGCACGCCGCCACCCGCGATAATAACCGCGATTAAAAGGATGAGTGTACCAACGACCATAACTCCGCCTTGCACAGCGTCTGTCACCGCAACCGCGCGAAAGCCACCAATTACTACATATACAAGAACGGATACTGCAAAAATAAATAAAGCGGTTGTGTACTTCATACCAGTCAAAGACTCGATTAAACGGCCGCCACCAACCCATTGTGCCGTCATCGCGGAAAATAAAAAGATGATCATACTTGCAGCTGCAAGCAACACAACCACAGTACTATTGTATCGCATTTTTAGGAAATCAATTAACGTAATGGCATTGTATTTGCGAGCTAAAATTGCGAATTTTTTCCCTAAAATAAGCAACACAAAATAACCTGTCACGACTTGAGTCATTGCAAGTAAAACCCATCCAAAGCCCATCGTGTAAGCAGTTCCCGGTCCTCCCAGAAAGCTGGATGCACTACCATAAGTCGCAACCATCGTCATCGCAAGAACGAAACCATCTAGCTCTCGCCCACCTAAGAAGTACTCTTGTAAAAATCCACCTGTCGATGATTCAAGCTTTTTACTAGACCAATACCCGATGAAAAAAATAATTGCAAGAAAAATAATGAGAGGAATAATAACTTCAATATTCACTGTCCGTCCCCCTCTTCCTCAAACGAAACATCTTTTAAAACATATTTTGCTAATATAATAACTGTCACAGACACGAGAATAAATCCAACGATACAGCTATAGAAAAACCAATCTGGGAAACCAAGAATATACGTATACTCCTCTACTGGTCTCGAGCCAAGCCCATAAGCAAAACCAAACCACCAAAGAAAATGAACAATAGCAAGTCCAACACCAATAAGCGCCTCTCGATGAGCAATTTTAAATCGAGGATCCAACTCCAACCCCTCCTACCGGTTATAATGCTTCACTTTAGTATAACGAAGTTAAATTAGTATGTTAAGAGAAGTTTCGTGGATTATGCTTTTATCTTCTACTTAAAATTATCTGTACCTTCAAATTGCTGTGCTCCTAAATAGTCGCTATTTGGCCATAAACACGAGTTATATGCCAATAATTTTTGGCTATATACCCATACCTTGGTCCTATATGCCCCTTAACTTTCGGGGTGCCCCTAAGTAGGCGCTATCTGCCCGTTATCTCAAGGTATCTGACCATAAATTTTGGCTATCTGCCCATATCTTGGTCCTGTATACCCCTTAAGTTTCGGTGGGCCCCTAAGTAGGCGCTATCTACCCGTTAACTCACGGTATCTGCCTGTAAATTTTGGTTATCTGCCCATATCTTGGTCTTGTATGTCCCTTAACTTTCCAGTGCCCCTAAGTAGGCGCTATCTGCCCATAAACCCGGGTTATCTGACCATATCTTGGTCCTGTATGCCCCTTAACTTTCGGGGTGCCCCTAAATAGGCGCTATCTGCCCATAAACTCGGTTATCTGACCATATCTTGGTCCTGTATGCCCCTTAACTTTCGGGGTGCCCCTAAATAGGCTGTATCTGCCCGTTAACTCGGGTTATCTGCCCATACCTTGGTCGTATCTGCCCATATACCGGTCCTGTATGCCTCTTAACTTTCCAGTGCCCCTAAGTAGGCGCTATCTGCCCATAAACTCGGTTATCTGCCCATATCTTGGTCCTGTATGCCCCTTAACTTTCGGGTTGCCCCTAAATAGGCTGTATCTGCCCGTAAACTCGGGCTATATGCCCATATCTTGGTCCTGTATACCCCTTAACTTTCGGGGTGGCCCTAAGTAGGCGCTATTTGCCCATTAACTCACAGTACCTACCCATATCTTGGTCGTATCTGACCATATATCGGTCCTGTATGCCTCTTAACTTTCGGTTACTTATCACCGGAGGTTATCAGTACTTTTATACGTATTGAAAAACAGCTTTTGCATATTTGCAAAAGCTGTTGATTGGTTTATTTGTAAGTTAAGTATCTTAGATAGTCTTTCCAGCCGACTGCTTTGATGCTGTTCCATGTAGGAAGGTCTAATGGGAGTGGAAGGAATGCGCGTGATTCTTCTCTTTTTGGTTCAGCGTTTAGTACGACCATTTCATTTTCTAATCCTACAGATAGGATAGCAGATTGTTCTAAGTCAAAGGGCACAGTTACTGGGTTACGCACGATGTGTCCTTCGTTTGTTAATGTGTATATTTCGGCAGTTTGCTTGGATCTATTTAGTAGCCAGTTAGAATTTACTCGTACTGCATTTTCCGCTTCATTCGTGCTGATGATGGAGTTTATGTTTGCTGCGAATGGCAATGTTTCTAGCGCATCATTTAATTGAATGCGTACTTCGTATAAAGGTGCTTTGGTTTTATTGTCAAATTGTTTGTATGCTTTAAGCCACGCGGAATGGGTTGCTGGTACCTCCGTTTTAGCCAAGATGGTTCCTTCTATAATATCTTCTTTATGCGCGGAGTGGTTCATTACTTTTTGCCCTTCTGCAATGTCATGCCACTCTGCTTCATTCACGAACGTGAGGACTGATTTTTCATTGGAATAAATCGTGATGAAATATAGTCCGTTTTTTTCTTCAATGCTTGCTACGTTTCCTTCAAATGGGCTGAGCATAGCGAGTGTGCTTGTTTCTTGGCTAAGCTGGGTGTTGACGATTTGTAACTTGCGAGCGACTTCTGCGAGTTTTTGTTCCGTTTGGGCAATTGCCTGTGCGAAGTTGCCTTCTGGTGAGACATTTACCTCCACTTGGACATTGACATCCATTACCTCATCCGTCATGTTTCCAGTTGTGGATGCGTTTCCATACGAGGTCGAGTTAGCTCCTGCACGGTCCGATTCAAGTGAGTCAAGAATTTGTTGCAACTGGGTTTGTTCCTGTGTATACGCTTGTTGCTCTGATTCCCAAAGTGAACGCTGTTTGTCTGCTGTTTCCGTTTTTAATTGCGCTAGTTCAGCGCCTTCTTGGACTTTGTCTCCTGGAGTAACTGTTAGATTACTGACTAAAGCTGCTTCAATTGTTATTGTCGTTTCGCTTGCAGGAACTACGACCGCTTCTTTTTCAAGCTCTTTTGTGTATGTATTTTCGTGTACACGATCGTATTCACTAACATAATAGCTACGACTCAGTTGGCTATTAGTTGAAAATAATAGAATGGCATTTGTCGCAATGAAAGTGGAGACAATGATTGCAATACCGATTGTAATGACTTTATTCACGACAGTTCCCCTCCTTCAAACCAAGTTTGCAATGGGAGTACGCTAAATGTTGCAGAAATTAATGCGAGAACGATTTGGACTACTATTAAAATAATTAATAGATTCCGAGCTGACATCTTCGTAAATGCACGCAAAAACTGAAATTGTATCGCGATTGTGAAAGCAGTTATGAGCGTTAATTGATTGAAGAAATAAATAAAGAATTCATTGTCTATATACGTTGCCGCTAGCGGACCGAAAGAAAGTAACGAATAGTCAGTTGTATAGCCAACGATTGCAAAGATGAAGAAGATTAGTGCTTTTTCCATTAACAATAAAGCCACTACAAACAATTGCAAAACGGCCACTTTGGACAAGTCAACGGCTGTAATTTTATGGTATAAAAACGCCATTCCGAAAAAGTGAAACGCTATGAATAGGATTGACCAAATGATTGCTCCTAATAAGGAAGCAATTCTTGCGACTGAATACGTATCTGTGTAACCATTTACAAAAATGGCGGTAAGGGATTCGGTATGCATTCCCCAAATATCTTGAAGTGCGTAAAGCAAAATACCTAAAAATGCTACTAGCCAGACACGCTTTTCAAAATGGCGCATCGTTGTATTATTTAGTGATTCAATCAATTCATTTTGATTGAAAAAACTTTTCCAAAATCGAAATTCAAAAAACATTCCATTGTTCCCCCTCTATGGTTGAACAGTTACTTCCACATAAGCACCATTTTTCATCACATTTCCGTTTTTCGGCTGAAATTTCGGATGAATGAGTAGTAAGTATGCTGCTCCTTTTTCTAATGGTGCATTTGGCGTTACAACGAACTGCTTTGGTGAGTTTTGTTTGATTGTAATAGGAACGCTGCTTGTTCCGCCAAGTTTTACTAATTCTATATTTTTCTGTTGTTTATTGTCTTCTATTGCACTTGAAAATGTAACGGTAAATGCTTTGGTTGTTGGCACATTGGATAATGCCGGTAACTTTTTATAGGTTTTATTTGCATCTAAGATTGTATCTAAATGGGCTTTGGCAAGCTCTTTGCCTTCTGCCGTCACAACATTAGGATGGACTCCTGTTTTATTGATAATCGTACCTTTTGGTCCGGTGAAGTTTGCTATGGTCAACTTTAAATAAGATCCATCCGACAAATTATAAAATGTCTGCATCGATCCTTTCCCGTACGTCTTTTGCCCATAAAGTGTCGCCGACTTTTGGTCAAGTAGGGCCGCTGCTGTCATTTCAGACGCACTTGCACTATAGCCATTTACAAGGATTTTAGTGTTTTTTGGAAATAAAGAAGTATGTGGGACCGATTTCACCAGCCCAGATTGCCCTCTCGTTTGAAGATAATAGGAATATGGACTATCTGGAAATAAACCAATCATCTCCTCTGCTGTATGTACATAACCACCACCGTTATTTGTTAAATCCAGAATAAAAGAAGTTGCTCCTTGCTTTTGAAGCGCGTTTTTTGCTTGTTGAACGAGAGTCGCCCCATCATCTGAAAACGAATTAATCGCGATATAACCGACCTTTCCATAAAGAAGTTGCTTTGTCACAACAGGCACTTGAAACTTCTTGCGCGTTAACTTATACGTCTCTTTTTTTTGAGTAGTAGGATGCCAAACTACAAGTTTAACTACTGTGCCTTCTTTACCGGTTATTAGTGAAGAAGCCTGCTGAATCGACATTTTTTCGGTAGAAACACCGTCTACCTCGGTAATAATATCTCCTGGAATGACGCCTGCTTCGATCGCTGCTCCACCTTCGAACGTATTGACAATCTGAATACCCATTTTATGCTCTTCAATCACAACGCCAATCCCAGTTGTCGTATTATTGATCGAGCTTGTATACGCCTCAAATTCCTCTTTCGTAAAATAAGTAGAATATGGATCCAACAGTCCAATAATCGCATCAATCGTTGTTAGTTTTTGCAAGTTCGAAGGAATTTCTCCTTTATAATCTTCACTCACAATCTTCTTCACTTCATCTAACGGAGCCCCGAGTACAGAAAAAGGAACCGCTAAAATACTCAAAATCATCATAATAATAGCTAAACCGGAAATCCTCTTCATTTCATTTCCCCCTATTAAAGCATATAAACCTATAATACTAGAAAAATCTCCGCCATGCCGACTTTTGTTACAAATATGTTACGTGTGAATTGTTACAGGTGCCTGGCACCTGTAACAATTCTTTGTAGATCTAGTTGAATAGATTTATTAATTTTGGGGAAACTATTTGAAACTTTTTTTATTGTTTCTCGACTTATTCAAAAATCGTGCTATTTCCCGGGAAATTTACAAGAATGGAGGGCAATGAACATGAAAATCGACAAATTTATAAGATTAAGTTGGGAGGACATTTTGTTTGGCATACTTGGCTCTAGTGGATTCGTTTTATTTCTCTATTTTTTTACTTCCTTTTAATTTTTTTGACATATAAAAACACCTATTGAAATTTATTTTTCGTTAGGTGTTTTTTAATAATAAAATATGTTCAATAGTGACAGCCTCCGTTATATTTCTTTATACGCTTGTAGTTCTTGGAATAACGCTTCATTTCTTTGGATCAATGCATAGTCTATCATTCGATCAAAATTTTCTTTTTCTAACTGTTGAATCATTTCTTCCGCCCCTTCAATTAGAAATGAGGTAGAGTCCTTTTCATCTGTTGATTCAATGATAGAAAGTAAGTGTGTATGAATATCAGAAACTAGTAATAATTGATAAAGTGGTAAACGTAAAAACCGATTTCCTTTTTGGAAGACGAACACTTCCGATAAGTTTTCGACTTGCATGGTTTTTGCATTTACAATAATTTCTTTTCCTTCAACTGGAATAAAGTGGAATAATTCATCGTCTTTTTTTATAGAAAAATATTGATACGCAAAAACTAACTTTATCCGTCCATCCTCTTGCTTTATATAAAATGGTTTCATTAATTGTACAAGTAACATAATAACCCTCCTATTTTAGAATTTTCTGATTACTATTAGTTTATCATATTTCAAAAATTTGGTGTAGTGCAAATATAGGAAAAGCGAACACAATATGTATTCGCTTTAGAATATTTATATTATGTTAATACCTTTGCTGTTTGAGGTCTATTTCTTCCGGATGCGTACAGGAAAAAACCTACTTTTCTAGCGCTATATCGTACTAAAAAAGTTTGAAACACTTTTTGCAGAATGATAGAGTGGGAAGGCATGACAACACTATCTAAATAAAATGAGAGCGTTTTCTTTTGGAAATCGAGCTCAAGGTCGTAAATAGTAAAATCTTCAGCTACTATTTTTTCGATACGTGTCATTTGTTGATTGGAGTGACCAATAAAATATTTAACATTTCTTGTTTTAACGCCAACTATTCTTATTTCTTCTAACCACATATTCTTATGATGATCTAGAAAATCTAATAATGAAGGTATATAAAACTGGATTTTATCTACCTCTTCCACTTCCCTTCCTTTTTTTGTTAATCCCTAATATTAACACCACTGTAACAGGATGTATATTATTTTTATACAACAAAATTTGACAGATTATTTTATAATCGCAAATATGGCGATTTTTATAGTTCTCAATCATTATTTCGATATTCTTGTTTCATTAATAAAGGGGGTAGTCATATGCCTTTTAATGAACATATTCGAGAATATCGAGAACAATTAGATATTACGCAAATCGAAGCCGCAGATCGACTTGGCATTGACCACTCAGCCTTGTCCAAATATGAGTTAGGTAAATTAGAGATTCCAATACAATTGTTGCCAAAACTAAGAAGTGTGTATGCAATTCCAAGGGACATGTTTATGGATATGCTTGAAGATACGCGTCAAAAGAGTAGTAACCCAGGTCTTGAAGCAAGAGAAAATAAAAGCCGGTATATTACGGCGTTTCAAAATGTGCTTAAGCTGGAACTTTACGATTCAAAGGAATTCCGCAACTTATTAAGTCGTTTAAATTCCCTTGAAAAAAAAGATGCGGAAAGTTTGCTACAGAAAATAAAAAAAATAGATGATATTTAAAGCTTTTGCTCGTTTTTCTGCCAGGTAGTTTTGCAGAAATTCTATGGCATAGGCTTTTCTTTTTGTTGTTATTTGTCGGCCAGTGCTCTCGTATCGGGCGGCGACGCCAATGTTTTTTGAAGGGTTATGAGCTATGCCTTTTAATAATGCTGATTTATACGTATAATGGAAGGAAAGCCTTTTTTCATAGGAGAGATTTGTTTGACCCTTACTTCGTACCAAAAATTAGCAGCACATTATAAAAAGTATATAGACCTGTCGATGCAGACGATACAGAAGAAGTTCCATCCTGCAATATTAGAGGATGAGGAGCTTGTTCGTCGTGCAGCATTTTTTGTCCGTAATGGCGTTGTGTCGATTACCAATTATTATCCGCAAGAGCATCGGGTTGATTTTAGTGTAAGAGATGTCAGTAATATAGAAATTACTTATCATATTTTGACGGATTCCTATAGCTGTCCTTGCCCGATGCACAAGCCATGTCGTCATATTGTTGCGTCCATTTTTTATTTGTATCAGCAAAATGATTCGCTATCTACGTGGATTTCCAATTGGCGTTCTACTGCGGACCAGGCTCAGTTGACGTTGTTGAGAGATGAGCGTAGTCCGAGGAGTTGGGATATCCTCGTTGATAACTTTTTCCGGAAATTCATTTCCAACTATCCGCCGAATAGTTTTTATCTTTTAGAATTTGCGGTCCAAGATTTAAAAAAACAAATTCGAAAGTCGCGGCCATTTGAACGGGAATGGCAACCCATTTTCGATGTGTATGTAGATCTTGTCGTTTTAATGAAAGTTTGGCCCTATTTGGAACCATTTGCGGAATCGAATATGCGCAATCGGGTACTTTATTTTCTGAAAGAATATGTGGAAGAATTAGATGATACATTGGCACAATTGGCGTCTAAACCACGATTATTTGCTGCAGATACGTTTTATGAAGAAATGATGAAACGCGTTCGCAACTTCTATTTTGAAATGGAATCTTTCATCAGCTATCGCAAGCATATATATTTGTCCTTCTGGGATGCGCTTGTGGTGGATAAAGCAACGCGTGAAAAAGAGGTTGCTTATTTACAAACGCTTGAAAAAACAGAAGACGATATTCCTTTAAATATGGTACTTCCCTATTTTTATATTATGTTGTCTCGAATAGATGATTTACTAGAAGCTGCTGACCTAATGGAATCAGAGCAGCTTTTGGAATGGGTCGAAGTGTGTGAAAAGGCTCTTCATGCTTCCAACAAAGACTTGGCAAAAGAGCTCGCTCGAAAATTATTGCCACATGTTCCTTCCTATTTAAATGAAATAGCTTTAAACCCATCAAGAGTAATGCTTATTCGCCGATTGGAAATACTATTTGATTCGATTCAATTGAAAACGAATGAACTCGAGAATTTATACCAGTCATTTGGGTTGTATGGCATTCAATCTTATTCAAATTTACTCCTAAAAGAAAAACGTTACCATGACTGGATGGCGCTGCATCAATCCGCGAATTCCTCACTAGAATATGCGGAAGCATGTGGTCTTTCAATTGTGAAAGAAGAAGCTCCCGAGGTATTATTGCCGCTTTATCACCACTACGCCATGCGCTTCATTTTGGAAAAAAATCGTTATAGTTACAAGCAAGCTATTCGAATTTGGAAGAAAATGAAACAAGTAGCAAAAAAAACGAATGATACGGATTTTTGGAATGAATATGTGGAGACGATTCGTGAAAAATATCGCCGTCTGCGTGCACTACAACAAGAAATAGAGAAAGGAAACTTGCCATTATGACTCAACCTTTGTCTATTAATAAAGAACTACCTTTAAAAGTAAATGTTACAGAAAACGGAAATTTCCACCTAATATCCATGGGATCAGCTGCCGAACAATGGGTACCCTCTTTGTATATTAATCATCGAGAAAGTTTCTTCGGATTACTCGCACAAATCGAAGAAAATGCCTTAATTGCCACTCCTGTCGAAATAATGGAGCTATTCTCGGGCAAATCTCATCCTTTTATTTCATTCACAGGAGCGAACTCGGATTCTGAAAATTGGCTTCAAACATTTAGACAAGCAGCAAGCATTTGGTTGACTCCTGAATTATGGAGCCAGCTAAAATTGGATGGGGATACTATTGAAACGACTGCGCCCATCGATGAAAACGGGAAAATTCTATTAGCGAATGCTGTCAAACAAAAGCTTTATCAAGCAGGATTAACGATGGAAGATGTTCCTTCACTTGTTCCTTTTTTCGAACAAGGTGGATGGCCAATTAAATCTCAAGCCACTCATCCGAATTTATTGGTCGCATTAAGGCTTTCTGAACCAGAAGCACTTGACGACACATGGCTATTAGAAACGGTTGTTCGCGGTAAGAAAAGTAGTGTTTACTGGACCCCCGCTTTTCGGAAAAAGACCTCACTAATTAAGGATGCATTGCCGGACAAATGGAGTGAATTTGGTGCTTATATTAAGGAAACACAAACGAAAATATTCTCGCTCATTTTTTCGATTGATCAACTAAATACCGAAACTTTCTTCTCAGCTACATTGTCGGATGAAGAGGTACGAATCTTTCTTCGAGATGACCTTGTGAAACTACAAGCACTTGGATTCGAAATTGTTCTTCCTACTTGGTTAAAGGCTGTAAAAGAAACGAAGATGCGTGTCAAAAGTATTGCCAAAACTGCGAATACGTATAAAACCGCTGCTGGTCTCAATGAAATCTTGAAGTTTGACTGGAGTTTTTCATTGAATGGTCAAGAGATTTCTTCGGAAGATTTCCAACAACTTGTCAATGAAAACCGTTCCTATATTCAAGCAGGAAATGAATGGTTCCGTATAGATGCTGCATGGATGCACGAAATTAGAGAATTAATGAAAAAATCAGAAGATGAAAACTGGACTGTAAAAGAGCTTTTATTCCGAGAAATTCCCGAAGAAATTGCGCTAGTTTTAGACGATGATGAACGGTCAAATGAAGATCCTTTATTTCAATTTGAGTTACAGAAATCACTGCAATCACTGATGGAGCAATTATCAGAGAAAAAAGGATTCCCAGAAGTCCAAGTTTCTCCAAATTTATTGACTTCCCTTCGACCATATCAACAACTTGGACTCGAATGGCTCGTATTCATGCGAAATGAACAGTTTGGTGCTTGTTTAGCGGATGATATGGGACTTGGAAAAACGATCCAATTGATCTCCTATTTATTGCATGTACATGAGAAACAAGAGCAGTCTGCTCCTTCTTTAATCATTTGTCCCACTTCCGTACTTGGAAACTGGCAAAAAGAGTTGGCAAAATTCGCTCCCTCTTTAAATGTACAAACGCATTATGGGAATGCTCGTACGAAAGAAATCGATCAAACTGCCGACATTGTCATTACGACTTTCGGTACTGCGATGCAGGATATTGAATCTCTGCAAGAGATTGTTTGGTCCAGTATCACATTGGATGAAGCACAAAATATTAAAAATATGCATACGAAACAGTCCCGCGCCATCCGCAAACTAACAGGGGCCCATCATATTGCGTTAACTGGTACACCTGTTGAAAATAGATTATCTGAATTATGGTCCATATTTGATTTTATTCATAAAGGATACTTAGGATCATTTCGCAAGTTTCAAGAAAATTATATTGTACCGATTGAACGCGATGATTCTGATACGACCAAACATAAACTACGTGTGAAAATTCAGCCTTTCTTGATGAGAAGAACGAAACAAGATCCAGAATTACTTCTTAACTTGCCTGAAAAATTGGAGCAACGAGAATATTGTGCATTAACAACCGAGCAAGCAGCCTTGTATGAATCGCTTATCCAAGAAACAGTTAGTAAACTCGACACGCTTTCTGGATTTGAGAAAAAAGGGCTAATTTTGAAAATGCTTAGTAAGTTAAAACAGCTTTGTAATCATCCTGCGCTCTACTTGAAGGAGCCATTTGATGATGCAGATGATATGATGGAGCGTTCCGAGAAACTTGCCCGTATTGTTACACTTGCAGGAGAAATTGCAGCGCGCGGTGAGCAGTGTCTCATCTTTACACAATATATTGGAATGGGTCACTTGTTGCAGCATTGTTTAACAGAGTTATATGAAATCGATGCTCCATTTTTAACCGGTAGTATGCCGAAGAACCAGCGCGATCATTTAGTCGAAGCCTTTCAAGCAAAGGAATTTCCTGTTTTTCTTTTATCATTGAAAGCTGGAGGAACTGGGTTAAATTTAACTGCTGCAAGTCATGTACTGCACGCCGATCGTTGGTGGAATCCAGCCGTTGAAAATCAAGCAACGGATCGCGCCTATCGAATCGGACAAACAAACTTCGTACATGTGCATAAATTTATAACGATTGGTACAATTGAAGAAAAAATTGATAAGTTACTTATCGAAAAACAAGCGTTGTCTGAAGAATTAATTCACTCTAGTCAATGGATTACTGAAATGTCCGATGCCGATTTGCAAGATTTATTGACATTGTCAATTTGAGTTGGTCTCGGCCTGACGTGTACTGCTCTCGCATCGGTGTGAACTGCTCTCGTATTGACGTGAATTTCTAAAATGTAACTATATAAAAACCTGACCGCGCTTCTTCGGTCAGGTTTTTTCTCTTGTAAATCAGCGGTTTTATTGCGGTCTGCTAAGTATTTATACTGGAAGTTGATTTGGTTGTGATGTTGGAAATACGAAGTCTGTTTCTACTTTCTTCTGTTCTTGATTGTCTTCTTGTTCGTCTCGTTTCTTTGTAACTAAAAATCGGATGTCCTCCACAACTACCTCTGTTACGAATACTCGCGTTCCCTCTCCTTTCTCATATGACCGCGTGTTTAGCCTACCTGTAATCCCGACAAGTGAGCCTTTCCCACAATATTTTACAGTTGTTTCTGCGAGCTTTCCCCAAATCGTGCATAGCACAAAGTCCGCTTCATCCGTTTTGTATCCTTTACTTACGGCGATTACAAAACTGGTTTGCAATCTTCCCTCCGTTAAATATTTGAGTTGTGGAGCTTTTGTCATTCGTCCGATTAATGAAACAGTGTTCACCGTTTCACCTCCTTTTCTTTGATTACAACCATCATATAGGTATAAGAAAATGTTAGCAAAAGTCGAAAAAGTGATTTTAAGCGCTTTTTATTCATGAAAATGAAGTTGTTTGCCTCGCAATTTTTAGCAAATCCTGTATATTCAGCGTTTTGTAATATCAAAAATGGAAATTTGGTATTTTTTCAAAAAAAGTTAACTTGCTACTTCCTCCCTATGAATCGACACTACCTAATTTCTTCTTATGTTATAATAAATTTAATGAAATCCTTCTGAAGGAGAGTGTAGATGAAAACATTTAAGATGATGTCGGTTGATATTATTCGTGATCAAGAAATTTATCCTATTTCAATTGAAGATGGCATTGTGATCAATCAAGAAAACATAAGTCGTTCCTGGATATTGGAGCTTTTTGTTGATAAAAAATATGAGGCCCTTTTTAAAGGTTTCCAGTCCTCAAATGAAATAATAAGTGCAAAAGTTGTTATTTCATATCCTGAAAATGAACCTGCTCATTTTGAGGTTGTAACTTATTCAGTGAAGGAAATTGGTCAGCATGTTTCTGTTTTGCTAAAAGGAACTTTAAAACGATTAAGAAGAAAATATGCAGAGTCCTTACTTTCCGAATTAATAGAGGATGGATTCAGTGGAGAAGAACTTTTGGCAAAATTTGAGCATGATATGAAAACAAGACCTTCCCTAAAAAAAGATCAAAACTAAAAAAGGCTGACTCAAAAGTTTATTCTTTGAGTCAGCCTTTTCATTAGATTTACTAATTGTTATTTTGTTTTAACTTTCACATCTTCTTTAATAACTTCTGTGTTAGGTACAGTTGTTTCATTCATCACATTGCCGTCCGGAACAACATTTGGTCCCACATTATTAACACCATTGTTACCATTTACGCCATTCGTTCCATTCATACCATTTGTGCCATTCGTGCCATTTGTACCATTCATTCCTTTATTGTAAGTTCCAGGAGATGGTGTATTCACTTCTGGCGTAGTTAGGTTTGGATTGACTCGATCTACACCCTCACGAACGTCTTGCATTGGTGTTTCATTTTTGGTAGGAACTGTTTTGTTAGTATTACATCCGACTAATAAAAAAGAACACATCACCACTGCAGGAACGGCTTTTTTCCACATAAAAAAATTCCTCCTTTCTTGGATATCTTCATCACACGTATGTGACTTACGATAGGTTGTCCAGGAAAGGAAAGAAATATCCCATGGCAATTATGCCTGTTTTTTCAATTAAAAAATGAAAGAAGCATATCCTCGAGCTTACGGAGGAATACTATTATTATTCTTGTTCTACAACGGGACCTAACGCGAAAAGGATATCCGCTTCACAAACAAGTTCGCCGTCTACTGTGGCAATACCATGTCCCTTGCCCATTGCACCACGTAATTTGGTAAGTTCTACTTCTAGTTTTAATTGATCGCCTGGTTTGACTTGGCGTTTAAATCGGCAATTGTCGATCCCTGTAAAGAAAGCAAGTCTTCCTTTGTTTCCAGGTATTTGTAGGACTGCTACTGCTCCTACTTGTGCTAAGGCTTCTACGATTAAAACTCCCGGCATTACGGGATAACCTGGGAAATGCCCATTAAAAAATTCTTCATTAATGGTAACATTTTTTAATCCTACTGCTCGTTTTCCTTCTTCTACTTCAAGAATTCGATCTATCATTAAAAATGGATAACGATGAGGTAAAAGTGCTTGAACTTGTTCTGTTGTTAACATGGTCTTCCCTCCGATATTTCCCTATTTACCGTTTTTTATATCTAGAATATGCTGATATGTCTCCCATTTTAGTGCATCTTTTGCAGTGCCACTGCCTATTACACCGTATCCAACCATTAGGCCAGCAGCTGCTGCACCAAAAAAAAGTGCGATGATTATTAGTATACGCAGCCAAATAGGGAACATGCGGATTTGAACCCAATAGGTTTTTTTCGAGTTAGCTTTTTTTGCTTGTTCCAATTTTCGTTGTCGTCTGCCAGAAATACTTGTTTCTTCTGTCATACACTTAACTCCTTACTAGGAAAATTATCTAATTCCATTAATCAGACCCATCATTTGGTCTGCAAGCGTTATCGATCTTGCATTAAACTGATAGGAACGTTGTGCTGTCATTAACTCGGTCATCTCTTTTGATATATCTACGTTAGACATTTCTAATTGTTGATTTGCAACGGAGATGTCACTACGATTGGCCCCTTGAAGGTTTGCTATTACATCTTGCGCATTTACGCCTAACTCCGCCAAATTAGTTGGTAACTTAATATACGTACCGGATAAGTGCTCCATTAGCTGTGGCTTTTGTAAAACGGAAACCGCTAATTCTTTTTTGACAGTGGAACCATCCGGGTACGTAGCAGTTAATATGCCAGTCTCATTGACAGAAAACCTTGAAACGTTGTCTGGAATAGTTATTGCTTGTCCCGCAGAATCCGCAACTGGATAGCCTTCGCCAGTTACAAGCATTAAGCTACCATTTTCCATCGGCGAAACATAAAAAGCACCTTGCCGAGTATATGCTGTTTGTTGCCCATTTTCACCATCTGGCATTAATACATTAAAATATTGTTTTGGTTCTTGGAAAGCAAAATCTAAATCCCGTCCGGTAGATTGCAAGCTTCCCTGTTTCCAATTCATGGTCGTTTGAGCTAATGATGCTCCGACGCCATAACGAATACCGGTAGGAGATTGACGCTCTACTTTATCCAATTTGTCATTATTAAATTGTTGATAAAGCAGCTCTTGAAATTTTACATCCTTCCCTTTATAGCCATGCGTATTAGAGTTCGCCAGATTATTCCCGATTATATCTAACTGACTCTGAAGCTGCGTCATTGTATTAGTAGCAGTAATCATTGTACGTAACATTCAAGAAGCCTCTTTTCTTTAAAGATTAAGAAAGTATATGCATTTCTACTAAGTAACTGTCCAGACTCCAGCGCCTGTGCTCCGAGGCCACTGAAAAAGTGACTAAATATTTGAATTTGAAAATCCTGAAAATTCTTACCCCCACTTTCATAGGTAAAAACCTTTAGAATAAGCAGAATCCCCCCACTTTAGTAGCTAAAAATAGCACTTTTTTGGGAATGAGTTTTTATGGAATTTTCATTTTCGGGAAAATTGGACTTTTTCAGTGGCCTCTGTGCTCCTGCGGTTACTCGTCGCAGAAGGGCGTTGCGCCTCGGGGTCAAATGGGAAAAGCTGCTCCTGCGCAAGCTCGTCGCAAACAAGACGCTGCTCCTGCGCAAGCTCGTCGCAAACAAGACGCTTCTCCTGCGCAAGCTCGTCGCAAACAAGAGCGTTTGTGGTGGCTGGGGAGCTGCCTCCTGGGCCCGCACGATGCGGGTCATGTCTGCTTTGCCACAGGATGTGGCGAACTTTGCAGACCTACACTTTACCCATTAGCCTGTCAGGGCAGACATAGGCGCTTGCGCTTTTCTTTGTTAGTTTACGCGTCCTACTTCGTTTACCGCTTTTTGCATGCTTTGGTCGTATGCTTGCAGAATTTTTTGGTTTGCTTCAAAAGCTCTGTACGCCGTAAGTAGATCCGTCATGGTTCTCGCAGAATCGACATTCGATCGCTCGATATATCCTTGTTGCATTGAAAAGCGAACGTTTGTTGCATTGTAGGCGGAAGGTAAATTCGCGCCATCTGCAGTCCTAAATAATCCATTATCCTGTTTCATCAATGTTTCAGGCTGTGCTGCAAATGAAACCCCTATTTGTGCAACCACTTGATCATTTGCATAAATTTGACCATCGCTTGCTACTCGAAAATCATCATTTTGAAGCTGTATGCGCTGTCCGTTTGCATCAAGGACGAATAACCCTTGCGCATTTGTTAAAAAGCCTCCAGGATCCAATGTGAAGCTTCCATTACGAGTGTATGCTTCCCCTTCTACTGGATGTTGCAAGCGATAAAATATAGCACCGGTCTGCCCAGTTTGTGCGTCTTTCGGTAATTCACTATCGATTAATGCAATATCTGTATTTAGTTCGGTTTCCTGAAGCTGTCCTTGTTCCAATAAAGCAATCGTCTCTTGCATGTAAACACCCGTTCCTAGTGCTCCAATACCTGTTGCATTTTTTCCTTTGATAGGTGTTTCAGTAGGAATATTTGATGGTCCAAGTTTGGATAAAAACATTTCTGGAAATGATCTAATCACCGATTGATCTGCTTTATAACCAGGCGTATTGGCATTTGCCATATTATTTGTCAATAATTCCGTTCTACGCTGTTGTGCAATCATGCCGGATGCAACTGTATGAAACCCACGAAACATTAGGAAGCCTCCATTCTCTTGTCATTCTGCCATTCTTCTGAGTAAGCTAGTAGCAGAATAACTTCTTCATTACTTTTCTATCTATCTTCTGGAGATTTTATCAATATTATCTAACATCAATCCTGTTCCAATTGCGACACAATCCATTGGATTTTCCGCTACAAATACCGGTACTTTCAATTCTTCCACAAGAAGATGATCCATCCCATGTAAAAGTGCGCCACCACCTGTGATAATAACCCCGCGATCAATAATATCAGCAGATAATTCTGGCGGTGTTTTTTCTAAAACATTTTTTGCAGCTTGTACAATAACAGCTACTGACTCGCGCAATGCTTTTTCAATTTCTTCCGAATGGATCGTAATAGTTCTTGGAAGACCTGTAACCATATCGCGTCCTCGAATATCCATCTCTTCATGTCGACTATTTGGAAATACAGTCCCAATTTCAATTTTAATATTTTCCGCAGTTCGTTCACCAATTAAAAGCTTGTACTCTCTTTTAATATATTGAAGGATGTCATTATCAAAAACATCTCCCGCAACTTTAATAGATTCAGAAGTAACGATATCCCCCATCGAAAGGACAGCTACATCTGTAGTACCTCCTCCGATATCGACGACCATATTACCGCTTGGTTGAAAAATATCCATTCCAGCGCCGATTGCTGCAACTTTTGGTTCCTCTTCCAAATACACTTTTTTACCGCCCGATTTTTCCGCCGCTTCTCTTATCGCTTTTTGTTCTACACTTGTAATATTTGTAGGACAGCATATTAATATGCGAGGTTTGGATAAAAATCCTTTAACGTTTAATTTATTTATAAAGTGTTTAAGCATTGCTTCCGTTACATCGAAATCTGCAATTACTCCATCTTTTAGGGGTCGAATTGCCACAATATTACCTGGCGTCCTACCGACCATTTGTCGTGCTTCCTCACCTACAGCAAGCACCCTATTGGTATTTTTATCTATCGCAACAACGGATGGTTCATTTAAAACAATCCCTTTACCTTTTACATGAATTAATACGTTCGCAGTACCTAAGTCGATTCCTATATCCTTCGCAAACATTAACAGCTTTTCTCCTTCCCTGTCCAACCCAATTAATATGTATATTTCGATACGTCTCTAACTTATAATTTTATCATAGTTTTGGAATAAACACACTTTTTTTATTGACAAATTAACCGCTTTCTAGCACAGATAAAAGTGAGTTGTGGAAGGAGACGACTGTTCGAGAATATTTGGATTATGCCCGCAACCAAAACCGCTTGACCCGAGACCAATTACTTGATCCAACGCAAAAAATGCGAACGGCTTGAAATTTTTGGCTGTTCGTTACCAGTTGGCGCGCACTCGAGACTAATTACTCTGTACCCGAGACCAAACCGACTAATTAGATTTCTATTAGTGGAGCAAACAGAAAAAAGCCGCGATTCGTTACAAATCACGACCTTTCCCATCTTCCTTTTTAGTTTTCCATTTTCGTTTCGTTGCTTCTCCACCTCGCAAATGCCTTACCGATTTATGATACGCAAGAATTTCTTTTACTTCTTTTGCCAATTGCGGATCTACTAAATGGAGTCTTTCCGTCAAATCCTTATGAACTGTACTTTTAGAATGACCGGTTGTGCTCGCGATGGCACGGACAGTTTTCTTAGTTTCAATAACCATTTCACCAAGACGTATGCATCTATGACGTATTGTTTCGTGCACTAACTCTTCCTTTCGTTAGTAAAGGAACACTTTTCATCACTTTATGCATACGTATAGGTTTTTATGAATTTAAAACGCTAGTTTTGATTCCGGATTGATAAGAACGCCGTCTTCTAAAACTTCAAATTCCAAGTGAACACCTGCAGTTGGATTCCATTCACTTTCAGAAGATGTTGCTAGTGCTTGTCCTTGCTCCACTACATCCCCAACTTTTACTAGAATGCCAGTGACAGAACGATATTTTGTTTGCATTCCATTTGCATGGGATAAGACGATTTCATCTCCTTCAAACGGGTCTAAATTCACTTCTTCTACTTTCCCACTCATGGCAGCTATTACTTCGAATGGTTCACCTTTCATGGACAAAGATACACCCGTACTTGTTCTGTATTGTTGATTGAACACAAGTATGGATTTTTCACGTGTCGCTTCATCAGATTCCATGTCATAAAAGTGCTGTACAACTTCCATGCTATCTTGCAGCGTCTCTTTGAAAGGATACTTCAAGGATTCTGCTAGAGCGCTGGTCTCGATGGTCACTTTATCAGGATCTCCAGCCTTTTTCCATTCTCCTGCCGTGTCGGAGTTAACATACACGTTGTAACCCCAAATCATTCCAACGAATGCTACCGAAAACCCCGCATAAATTAGTGGCCAAAACCACGGTTTTTTCGGATTTTTGTTCTTCTGAGAAGGCTTGTTCGATTGTTCTTCTCTCATTTTCATCACCTCAATTGCTATTCTTTGCATTTGTAGGTGATTTTAAACATGTTGAAAATATTTTTATTTTTGTTCCTTTATAATAGTGAAGTAAAATGTCGTGAGCCCTCACAGAATCATGCGCTAACACCTCTGCACCATATTGACTCATACCAACACCATGCCCATATCCGACCGTTTCTACTACCACTTTATCCCGCTGAAAAGAAACCGTGAAGTCGGTGGAAGGTAGTCCAAGTAATGCACGTACTTCTCTACCTGACCATGTTTTGCCGATCATTTGAATAGACTTAATTCGGTTAGAATCCGTTCTTGTTACTTGAAAGGTTTTTGCCATGCTTTCTGACCATTTCAATCCAAAAGCATTTGCCCATTCTTTATTTGTAAATTCGAATTGCTTTTTAACATTTGGTGAAAAAAGCTCTTCCGATTGGCTAGGGACTGAAACTAAATAAGGAATCGCATTGCCACTATAGCTTTCTGCACTTTCCGTTTGTCCATTACTCGTTGAAAAGAACATCGCCGTGATTAGTTGATCTTTATAGACAATAATTTCTCCTTCAGTAGATGCGACAATACGTTGGAGTTTATCTTCATATTCGTCGAAGGATGCCCCCCATTTTTTCCTGCGCTCTTCTTTGCTTGCATAGACTTGCTTTTGCACCGTTTTAGATATAGCCTTTTCTCCGTAATTTGTTTCCCGCAACACATACGTCCGTGCAGCTATTGATTGTGCCTTTAATGCTTCCTCATGGAACGAAATTGGCATCTCCGCAGCTACGACTCCTAAAACGTATGTTTCGAGAGGAATTTTCTCTAGTTCCCCTTTCACTTCGATTAGTATTGGACATTCGATTTCAAAATCTAACTCCAACTTAGGTGCTTGTTTTGCGTCATGCTTTTCTTTGATTAATAAAAACGGTAATAACAAGAGACCGATGCAAATTAATAATAAGAGAATGTTTTGTTTCATAGAGGTACTATATGCAGAAGGTTGAGGGAAAATGAACGAGTGTTAGGAGACTTGTTTTGATCGCAAGGGATTATTATCCACAAAATAACGTAATATGTATAAGGGAGACCAATTCAATTAGGAAAGCAACTAATTCATCATCGAAAGCGACCAAATGGCGAATCAAAGCAACTAAAAACTTCTAAGAGCAACCAATTTATTTTTCAAACTACCAAAATAGAATTGCGAAGCCTTTTTATTGTCCAAAATACGATTTTGTAACTAATTTCATGTAAAACATAGTTCGAAAATAGAATTTTGGTGATTTCTATCTATCAATAAAAATATGGTACTCTTTGCGTGAGGTGACATAATGATAGCAAAAAAATATTCAGCTTCCCTACACGTAAAAGCACTACATACTCTGCATAAACGAATGCCGAGAAACCATCCAAAATATGTAATGATTAAAGATGAATACTATCAAAAATTAAATGGTGAAATTGGTGAAGAAGTTGTGATGAAAGTATTTGAGCAATTGAAATTGCCATATAAGTTCTATGTTTTTCATAATATTTCTTTATACGCCGAATCGCTTTTTCAGATTGATGTCTTATTAATTACTCCGTACTATGCATTCGTTTTCGAAGTGAAAAATATTAAAGGAGAAATTGTTTTCACTGATCAGCAATTGACAAGAACACTGGAAACAAACAAAACTGACTCATATGAAAATCCAGTACTACAGTTAGCAGAGTATGAATATCAATTGAATCAAATTTTTAAAGCTTCTGGTATCACTTTACCCATTCACGGAGCTGTCGTGTTCGCGTTTGCCACAAGTAATATTAAAGTTCCACCAACAAATAAAACCTTATTGTTTCGTAGAGGTATCAAACCTTATATAAGAAACATACAAACCAACTCTCCCATTCTAAACGAAGCCGAACTGGATAACTTAAAGGAATATCTGCTTAAAGCAAACATCGATTTTCAGCCATTTCCAATAAGCAACTACTATGGAATAGATCCGAGTACGATTCAAATAGGAGTTGAGTGTAGTCACTGCGGTTTAATTGGCATGAAAAAGTTACCACACAACTGGTTTTGTCCTCGATGCAAAATCTATCAAAAAAAAGCACACGAACAAACAATAGACGAATATTTTCTAATATATAAAAGCACTATGTCCAATATAGAGTGTCAACATTTTTTACAATTAAACAATAAACACGAAGCAACAAGAATATTGAAAAATAGCATGCTAATAAAAACTGGTCAATCTAAAAATACAAAATACAGTGCCATTTTTCCGAAATAAATACACAATCAAAAATCTATGGAGTACCTATATGAAACTTTCGTATAAACTCCAAAATATAGCACTTCGAGACCAAATCACTTATAATCGAGACCAATTCTGCCAAAGTCGAGACCACTTTGAGCATATCGAGACCAATAGGACCAAATTCGCAACCAATACTCCATTAAACGAGACTAAACCAAAAATCAACCGAATACCTATATGAACCATTCGTATAAATTCCAAAATATAGCACTTCGAGACCAAATCACTTATAACCGAGACCAATTCTGCCAAAGTCGAGACCAATAGTACCAAATTCGCAACCAATACTCCATTAACCGAGACTAAACCAAAAATCAACGAAATATCTATATGAAACTTTCGTATAAATTCCAAAATATAGCACTTCGAGAACAAGTCACTTATAACCGAGACCAATTCCGCCAAAGTCGAGACCATTTTGAGCATATCGAGACCAATAGGACCAAATTCGCAACCAATACTCCATTAAACGAGACTAAACCAAAAATCAACCGAATACCTATATGAAACTTTCATACAAATTCCAAAATATAGCACTTCGAGACCAATAGGACCAAACTCGCAACCAATTCGCTATAAATCGAGACTAACCCAATTGTCCATAAAAAAGCACCATGCATGTATGAATGCATAGTGCTTTACATATATTATACGAGTTGAATTGCTTTCTCTGGGCTTTCGCTACCGATACGTTCAATATCAGCGCCTAGAGCTGCGAGTTTTTTGTCGAAGTCGACGTAGCCGCGGTCTAAATGATATAGTTCGGTTACTCGAGTTATTCCTTTTGCTACGAGACCAGCAATAATAAGGGCTGCCGCTGCACGTAAATCGGTTGCTGCAACTTCTGCGCCTTGTAGATTAGAAGGTGAATCCATAATTACAGAACGTCCTTCAATCTTCATGTTGCCGTTCATGCGTCGGAATTCTTCTACATGCATAAAGCGGTTTTCAAATACTGTTTCCGTAATGATACCTGTTCCTTGTGCTGTCATCATTAACGCCATCATTTGAGATTGCATATCTGTTGGGAAACCAGGATGCGGCATCGTTTTAATGTCCACTGATTTAAGTTGACCTGAAGAGCGTACACGAATACCGTGATTTTCTTCTGTCACTTCTATACCCATTTCTTGCATTTTGGAAATAAGCGCAGTCATATGTTCAGGGACTGCATTTTCGATGAGCACGTCACCTTTAGTAATTGCCGCTGCAACCATGAATGTGCCAGCTTCAATACGATCTGGGATTATATGATGTTCAGTACCATGAAGTTCAGTTACACCTTCAATGCGAATTGTGTCGGTACCAGCACCTTTTACTTTTCCGCCCATTTCATTGATGAAGTTCGCTAAATCGACAATTTCCGGTTCTTTTGCAGCATTTTCGATAGTCGTAGTTCCTATTGCAAGGGCTGCTGCTGTCATAATGTTTTCTGTAGCGCCAACACTTGGTACGTCTAGATAAATTTTAGCACCTTGTAAACGACCATTTGTTTTAGCTTCTACAAAACCATGTCCGAATGAAATTTCTGCACCCATAGCTTCAAAGCCTTTTAAATGCTGATCAATTGGACGAGATCCAATTGCGCAACCACCAGGTAATGCAACACGAGCAAAACCATTTCTCGCTAAAATGGGACCCATTACCAGTATAGATGCACGCATTTTTCGCACATACTCAAATTGTGCTTCACTAGAGAGTCTTTCTTGTGAATCAATTATTACTTCATTAAGTTCAGGATTATATTCAACTTTCGTATTTAAGCTTTTTAATACTTCATTTATTGTCAAAACGTCTGCAAGTGTTGGCACTTCTTTTATAACATTTACTCCCTTGGATGCTAGTAAAGCTGCAGCTAGTACTGGCAGTACCGCATTTTTCGCACCTTCAACTCGCACATTGCCTTTTAAAGTTTGACCGCCTTTAACAACGATTTTATCCACTTCTTTCCCTCCGCGTTCTTTATCCTCATTTGCTTTTATATAAATGAAATATGTATGATGTCATTATTAGAAATTCAAAACAATATACATCATACAATGTATTTCGCGTATATACAAGCATCTAAAACACTATTTTCACCGGCTAATTTGATATTTTTTATTGCTATAGTATACGTAACACCCTGTCTTTTCGTGTAGATAATCTTAAATTACCCTAGTGTGTTTCACATAAACCTATTCGACAAAATATTTCCCAGGAAATTTGAGGCGATTCTACATGCTCATACAAACTTCTCCATTATTTGCATGAGCATATAGAATCCTTTTTAGTTAAACAGATATTGCAACTGATTAGACCAAGCTGTTAAATTTAAGAAAAAATTCGCTACTGTCGAACCGATAAGTATACTAGCTAATATATAGAATAACTGTGCTTGGAAGACTCGTTTTTTTTTAATAACTTTTTCAATCATAATTGCTTGAAGTGCATAAAAAGATATACCGATAAAAAACACATTGGCTAAAATCGCAATTATTGCCTGCTCTCCATTTAATAAACCCATTTTTATCCTCCTTCACAATTCTAGTAACCCTTTCTTACATGCTAAAAACGGACAGAACTAGTTCTGTCCGTTTTTTTTTCATGTAAATCAAATTCACCTTGGCGTAAACTAAAGCGTCCGCTCAAGACTATAACTTTATTCTGCCATGAAAAATAAAGTTAAATGTTACCCTCATAAACGTTGATACGATTCATCGCACGTTTCAAGGCAAGTTCAGCACGACTAAAATCAGTTGAATCTTGCTTACTTTGAAGACGTTCTTCTGCACGTTTCATCGCTTCTTTTGCACGAGTTAGATCGATAGTTGAAGCAACTTCAGATGATTGAGCTAAAATCGAAACCTTTTCAGGACGAACTTCAATAAAACCACCGTTGACTGCTGCATACTCTGTTTTACCATCTTTTTTCAACTTAATTGCACCGATTACAAGAGGTGCAACCATTGGAATATGGCCAGGTAAAATACCGATTTCACCAGATGCTGTTTTAGCGATCATCATGTCTACTTCAGAATCGTATACCGGGCCGTCGGGAGTGACAATATTGACTGTAAGTGTCTTCATATTTTTACCTCCTGGTCCGATTTATTATACTTCTACGCCCATGCTTTTAGCTTTTTCAATAACTTCTTCAATGCGTCCAACTAAACGGAAAGCATCTTCAGGAAGATGGTCATATTTACCTTCAAGAATTTGTTTGAATCCTTGAACTGTTTCTTTAACAGGAACGTATGAACCTTTTTGACCAGTAAATTGTTCTGCAACATGGAAGTTTTGAGATAGGTAGAACTGAATACGACGAGCACGGTTAACCGTTAACTTGTCATCGTCACCTAATTCATCCATACCTAAGATTGCGATGATATCTTGAAGCTCTCTGTAGCGTTGTAATGTATATTGCACTTGACGTGCTACTTCATAATGCTCTTTTCCTACGATTTCTGGTGAAAGCGCACGAGAAGAAGAAGCTAAAGGATCCACGGCTGGGTAAATACCCATCTCAGATAATTTACGTTCTAAGTTAGTTGTCGCATCTAAGTGAGCGAAAGTTGTTGCAGGAGCTGGATCCGTATAGTCATCGGCTGGTACATAAATCGCTTGGATTGATGTTACAGAACCAGTGTTAGTTGACGTGATACGCTCTTGTAATTGACCCATTTCTGTAGCAAGTGTAGGTTGGTAACCTGCTGCTGATGGCATACGACCTAAAAGAGCCGAAACCTCAGAACCTGCTTGTGTGAAACGGAAGATATTATCAATGAATAAAAGTACATCTGCACCTTGTTCATCACGGAAATATTCAGCCATCGTAAGACCAGATAAAGCTACACGCATACGTGCTCCAGGTGGTTCATTCATTTGTCCGAATACCATTGCTGTTTTCTTAATAACGCCAGAATCGCTCATCTCGTGGAATAAGTCATTTCCTTCACGTGTACGCTCACCAACACCAGCGAATACAGAAATACCACCGTGTTCTTGTGCGATGTTGTTGATAAGTTCTTGGATAAGAACTGTTTTCCCTACACCAGCACCACCAAATAGACCGATTTTACCACCTTTAATATATGGAGCAAGAAGGTCTACTACTTTGATACCTGTTTCAAGAATTTCAATTTCAGTTGAAAGGTTTTCAAATGTTGGAGCTTGACGGTGAATTGGGTCACGACGCTCACCCGCTGGAATCTCCTCTCCTAAGTCGATAACTTCACCTAGTACGTTGAATACACGTCCTAATGTAACGTCACCAACTGGAACAGAAATTGCTGTACCAGCATCTATAACCTCTGTACCACGCTTAAGGCCGTCAGTAGATGCCATTGCAATAGTACGAACAGAGTCATCTCCTAAGTGTAGAGCTACTTCTAATGTTAATGTAGTAGGCGCTTCATTTGGACGTTGAATCGCTACTGTTAATGCATTATAGATAGCTGGCAATTGGCCATTGTTAAACTTAACGTCAACAACTGGACCCATTACTTGTAGTACTTGTCCTTTGTTCACTGCTGTTCCCTCCTGTCTTACTTTTCTATCATTTACTATTCTTGAGCCGCTGCACCGCCAACAATTTCCGTAATTTCTTGTGTAATTGCCGCTTGTCGTGCTCGGTTATAAACTAATGTTAAGTTACCTATTAAATCAGTTGCGTTGTCTGTCGCGGATTTCATCGCAGACATACGAGAAGCATGTTCACTTGCTTTACCATCGAGTAATGCACCAAAAATTAGGCTTTCCGCATATTGTGGAAGTAACACTTCAAGAATTGCTTCAGCTGAAGGCTCAAATTCGTATGAAGCGGTTGTGCCTGTTTCTACTGCAATATCCGTAAGTGGCAGTACCTTTTTCTCCGTAACTTCACTAGAGATGGCACTGACAAAGTGGTTATAGTACATATAAAGTTCATCATATGTACCATCCGTGAACATACCAACAGCTCTGCGCGCGATTTCTTTAATATCAGAAAAAGCAGGTTGATCTGGTAAACCTATAACTTCTTCTATTACATTCGAACCACGTTTTACGAAGAAGTCACGTCCCATACGACCTATCGCCAAAATTACATACTCTTCATTTGAAGCATGGCGCTCAGCAATCGCATTAGATACAGCACGGATTACGTTACTGTTATAAGCTCCTGCTAAACCACGATCTGCAGTGATGACAAGATATGCAGTCTTTTTGACAGGACGAGAAGTTAACATTGGATGTCCACCATCACTTGTTCCTGTAGCAATTGCACCTACTACTTCTTGAATTTTCGACATGTAAGGAACATATGCTTTCGCATTTTCCTCCGCACGGTTCAATTTAGAAGCAGAAACCATTTGCATAGCTTTCGTAATTTGACTAGTTTTCTTTGTTGACGTAATTTTACTTTTAATGTCGCGTAATGATGCCACTGGTATTTCACCACCTTATTGTTTTTTTCACTTAGACAAAAGAATTATTCGGATTTAGCGAAAGTCTTTTTGAATGCAGCAATTGCATTTGTTAAGTCTTCATCTGAAGGAAGATCTTTTGTTGTGCGAATATGATCTAAAACGTTTGTGTGGTTTGAATCTAACCAGCTATGAAGCTCAGCTTCGAAGCGAGTAACATCTTTTACCGGAATATCATCTAAATGGCCACGAGTAAGTGCGTATAAAATAATAACTTGTTTTTCTACCTTAATAGGATTATTCAAGTCTTGTTTTAATACTTCTACTGTACGTACACCACGGTTAAGTTTTGCTTGAGTAGCAGCGTCAAGATCTGATCCAAATTGAGAGAATGCTTCCAGTTCACGGAATGCAGCTAAGTCTAGACGAAGCGTACCCGCAACTTTTTTCATTGCTTTAATTTGTGCTGAACCACCTACACGGGATACCGATAAACCAGCGTTGATTGCTGGACGTACGCCTGAGAAGAATAGATCAGATTGTAAGAAGATTTGACCATCTGTAATAGAAATTACGTTTGTTGGAATATAAGCAGAGATATCTCCCGCTTGTGTTTCAACGAACGGTAATGCAGTGATTGAACCTGCACCAAGTGTTTCATTTAACTTCGCAGCGCGTTCAAGAAGGCGACTGTGTAAGTAGAATACATCCCCTGGATAAGCTTCACGACCTGGAGGACGTTTAAGAAGTAAAGAAAGCTCACGGTAAGCAGCTGCTTGTTTTGATAAATCATCATAAACAATTAGAACATGCTTGCCATCGAACATAAACTCTTCCGCCATTGTTACACCAGCATAAGGAGCTAAGTATAATAATGGAGCTGGTTGAGATGCAGATGCAGTTACAACGATTGTGTAATCTAATGCACCTTTTTTACGAAGTGTTTCTACAACGTTACGTACAGTCGATTCTTTTTGACCGATTGCAACATAGATACAAATCATATTTTGGTCTGCTTGGTTAAGGATTGTATCAATCGCTACAGATGTTTTACCTGTTTGACGGTCACCGATGATTAACTCACGTTGTCCACGTCCGATTGGTACAAGTGCGTCAATTGCTTTAATACCTGTTTGAAGTGGTTCATGAACCGATTTACGTGCCATAACCCCTTGTGCAGGACTTTCAATTGGACGAGTTTTTGTAGTTGCGATAGGACCTAGTCCATCAACTGGTTGACCTAGTGGATTAACTACGCGGCCAATCAATTCTTTACCTACAGGAACTTCCATAATACGGCCAGTTCGACGTACTTCATCGCCTTCTTTAATGTCTGAGTATGGTCCTAAAATAACGATACCTACGTTATTAGCTTCTAGGTTTTGTGCCATTCCCATAACACCAGTTGAGAATTCTAAGAGTTCTCCGGCCATGACGTTGTCGAGGCCATGAGCAAGAGCGATACCGTCACCTATTTTGATAACTGTACCAACGTCGCTAACTTTCATCTCAGATTCATAATTCTCAATCTGCTGTTTAATCAAGACACTGATTTCTTCAGCTTTGATGCTCATGTATGTCACCTCTCTAAATTCATAATATTAACCGATCAAGTTACGTTTTAAACGATCTAATTTAGTGATTAGACTGCTATCGTAAATGCGGTTTCCGATTTGAACACGTATCCCACCAATAATTGATGGATCTACAATGTTTTCTATACGTAAAGATTGTTTACCAACATTTTTTGCAAATGCAATTGAAATGTTCGTACGTTCTTCTTCTGTTAATGCACGAGTTGAATATACTTTCGCATCTGCAACACCTTGTGCTTCATTTGAAAGCGTCATAAACTCATTAATAATATTGCCCACTTCGCCTAATCGTTTTTTGTCAATAAGCACTAGAAGTGTATTAATCACAATTGGATTAGCAGTTGTAAAGATTTGTCGAATAAGCTCTTTTTTCTTGTCTAGAGATAACTTAGGTGAAGTGAATAGTGTATTCAATTCTTTATTTGTATTCCAGACAATTTTAAGCTCACGTAAATCTTCTTCAACAGAACGAAGCTCATTTTTTTGTTGTGCTAGTTCGAATAATGCGATTGCGTAACGCTTTGCGGCAGTTGAATTGCTCAATTAACTTCGCCTGCCTTCGCAATCGTTGCCTCGATTAGCGCACGATTATCTTCTTCCGAAACTTCTTTTTCAAGAACTTTGGACGCTGCAAGTACTGAAAGTGAAACGACTTCTTCACGTACTGCTGCAATCGCTCTTTCTTTTTCTGTATCGATTTCACGGATAGCAGATTCTTTCAAACGCACAGCTTCAGAACGAGCAGTCGTCATAATTTCTTCACGAGATGCATCGCCTTGCTTCTTCGCATTTTCTACAATCGCTAATGCTTCCGTACGTGCTTCTTTTAATAAGTCACGTTGTTCTTCAAGTAAACGCACTGATTCTTGGCGGCTATTTTCAGCTGCTTCGATTTCGCTTGCAATTAACTCTTCACGTTGAATCATAATACCCATCAGTGGACCCCATGCTACTTTCTTTAATAGAAATAAAAGTAGAACAAAGAAGAATAATGTAGCTAATATATCCCAAAGATTTAACCCATCATGGGCACTCGCACCAAGTACAAGGTAATCAAAAGACACGATTGTTTCACTCCTTTCAAACGCTATTAAGAGATCTTGCTTCTATATAATGTAAGTTAGTATGCATTTTTTTCTTATTCATAAAGAGAATGGCGGATAGAAACCCGCCATTAAGTTATTATTTGTTTAATACGATGAAAGCGATAACTGCTGCGATAATTGGAATCGCCTCAACTAATGCTACCCCGATGAACATAACTGTTTGTAAAGCTCCACGTGCTTCTGGTTGACGAGCGATACCTTCTACTGTTTTTGAAACGATTAAACCGTTACCAATACCTGCACCAAGTGCGCCTAAACCGATTGCTATAGCTGCTGCTAAAAGACCAACTGAACCTACCATTGTGTAATTTCCTCCTTGGAATGTTGTTTGTTTTTATTTATTTCTGCTTAAGAATTTAAGCAGTTATATTAATGGTCTGTCGACACTTTGTGTGACATATAAACCATTGTTAACATAACGAAAATGAACGCTTGGATTCCGCCGATAAATAGCGAGAAACCTTGCCATGCCATTGCTGGAATAATTGCTCCAAAAAAGCCTAATGGACCTGATACTGCTAAACCTGCAAGTAGTCCTAGTAGAACTTCCCCTGCATAAATGTTACCGTAAAGACGAAGACCGAGTGTCAACGTATTTGCGAATTCTTCAATAATCTTCAATGGAAATAAAAATGGTAGTGGTTTTAAATACGTATCTACATTGTATTGTTTGAAACCTTTCATTTTGATTCCGTAATAGTGCGTTAAAAGGATAATCATTACTGATAGCGTCATTGCTACTGTCGGATCTGCAGTTGGTGATTTCCACCAAAGTACTCCATCATACTTAATGGAGAATGGAAGACCTAATACGTTTGCTACTGCAATAAACATGATCAATGTAATTCCAAGAACATGGAATTGTCCGCCTGTTTTCCAATCAAAGTTACTTTTAATAATGCCTTTCACGAAGTCCATAATCCACTCCATGAAGTTCTGCATACCAGTTGGTTTCAGTTTCAAGTTTCTTGTCGCAATAAAAGCGATCAAAAATACGATTAGTGTAGTAACGGCAAGCATTAATATATTTGACCAGTTACCATACATCCCTAAAAACTCGAACGTTGGATTTGCATGTTCCACGATTCTTTCACCTCTCTTTCACGTTCTCATAGTTGGTGTTTTGTGTAATACATAATTCGTTCTACTATTAGTAGAACATAGGGTATCATTAATCCAATAACTGTGCTTATTAGATGAATATAATTTGGTAATGCTAGAGCTATCGCTACAGCAGCCACTCCTGATGCGAAGCGGAAAGTTGTCCCGAGACCAGCTCGTCCTTTTCCATCTGTTAACACACGATCAAATTTCTCCATTCTACGTACTAGAATCCAGAAATTATACAGACCAAATAAAGAACCTAGCGCTAAGCCTGCAAATATTGTCGAATATGGGGTGAATCCCCAACCTAGCACACATACTGCGAGCAAAAAAAATATGTACTTTTTCTGCTTCGTAAAGATACGTTGCAATTCATGCATTAGTCTTTAGTCTCCTGAATCATATTTTCGAATGGTAGTAATAATGGCAAACACACCGACCATAAGGCCTGCGAGCAAACTTATTACTAAAAATAATGGAGTGGTTCTAATAGATATTATCTATCCACATTCCTGTGAATATATCTATTAAGATAGAACCGACAAGCTGTGAGAGATTCGCAAAAATACATTGCTATCCCTTGTAACGGGCGTCTATTGGGACGCATAAAAGGATACTCACGTTTTTTCTTTTAAAGTAAAAACTGTGAATCTAGTAGGAAGTTGATACGACAAGTATTTCAAACATGAAACCCCTATCATTTTATATCCTTTGTAAGCATACAATAGGGGCAAAATGATGTCAATTAGAAGTAGTGAAATTCTTCACAAATACCGTCTATTTGACATCTTATCGACAAATTTAGAGCAGGAAAATATTCACTTTTTTACTTTGTTCCAAACAAGCGATCCCCTGCATCTCCCAAACCTGGAACGATATAGCCATGGTCGTTCAGTTTTTCATCTAATGCTGCTATATAGATATCCACATCAGGGTGCGCTTTTTGCAATGCTTCCACACCTTCAGGAGCCGCGATTAAACACATAAACTTAATATGTATTGCACCTCGTTTTTTCAATGAGTTCACTGCTTCAATTGCAGAACCCCCTGTTGCAAGCATTGGGTCAACTAAGATAAAATCACGATCTGCTACATCCGCAGGAAGTTTTACGTAATATTCAACTGGCTGTAGTGTTTCTGGATCACGGTAAAGACCGATATGCCCTACTTTTGCAGCTGGAATAAGTTTTAATATCCCATCAATCATTCCAATACCAGCACGTAATATAGGCACAATCCCTAACTTTTTACCTGCCAACACTTTTGATTTGGTTTTTTGGACTGGCGTTTCTACCTCTGTTTCTTCTAATGGTAAGTCACGTGTAATCTCAAAAGCCATTAATGTAGCTACCTCGTCTACAAGTTCACGAAATTCTTTTGTTCCTGTATTTACATCACGGATATATGTAAGTTTATGTTGAATAAGTGGATGATCAAATACAAATACTTTTGTCATATGGCATATCTCCTTCTCGTTTTAGTTGCAATTCTACTAATTATACCAAAAATCGCGGGTGATATACTAGCAATCCTCCGTTCTTACTATTGCGTCTATTTCTTTGGCGTCATCAGTTTGTAAAAATAAAAATCTTGACCAATTAAACAACAAACTTTTCTCAAATATTTTTTAATTAAATTTCAATTACCATTATATTGCCCAAAAATGATAACTACAATTCGCAAGAAGAGAGAATCTTCTATAAAACAAGCAACCGCAGTCGATTTTTTTTTGCGACGACCTTGCACAGGAGCGACTATTTATTAACAGATTCATTAGAATTACTTTTTTTCATTACCCAAGATGTCTATTTAGAAATCAAGAGCCACTCAACCGGCTCATTTTTTTTGCATTTAATGGCACTTCGAGACCAATTGTGTTGAACCCGCGACCAATTTACTCAGAGGCGAGACCAATTACCCCAGACCCGAGACCAGTTCATCAGAAAGCGAGACCAATTCTTTCTCACCCGAGACTAATTGAAAAGCGCAGCGAAGGAGTTATCTCAAGCGCCCCTTCATACGGAAAATGGATGCCAGAGCGCTAAATCCAGGTGGCTAATATTTGTGGCACTTCTGGGACACGCGCATAAAAAAACTACTTTTCAAAACGAAAAGTAGCTTTTAACTATTAAACTATTAACTATATAAAGGAAACTTAGAAGTTAATGCAGCAACTTTATCTTTCGATTCTCTTAAGATTGCCTCATCTTCGTGGTTTTTCAATAGTTTTGCAATGATAGAAGCGATTTCTTTCATTTCTTCCTCTTTAAATCCACGCGTTGTCACAGCTGGTGTACCTATTCGAACGCCAGATGTGATAAATGGACTTGCTGTATCAAAAGGAATGGTATTTTTATTTACTGTAATTCCAACTTCATCAAGGACATGTTCTGCTACTTTACCAGTTAATCCCAAAGCTGAAACATCCAATAACATCACGTGATTGTCCGTCCCACCAGATACAATACGAATACCTTCTGCTGTTAAACTATCTGCTAGTGTTTTAGCATTTGCAATTACTTGCGCTTGGTAATCTTTAAACTCCGGTTGTTGTGCTTCACCAAATGCTACAGCTTTTGCAGCGATAACATGCATTAGTGGACCGCCTTGAATTCCTGGGAAAATCGTTTTATCAATTTTCTTAGCAAATTCTTCCGTCGTTAAGATTAATCCTCCACGAGGTCCGCGCAATGTTTTATGTGTAGTTGAAGTAACAAAATGAGCATGTGGTACTGGGTTTGGATGAAGTCCTGCTGCAACAAGACCTGCAATATGCGCCATATCAACAAATAAGTATGCTCCTACTTCATCTGCAATTTCACGGAATTTAGCAAAGTCAATTGTACGTGAATACGCACTTGCTCCAGCAACGATCATTTTAGGTTTATGTTCTAATGCAATTGCACGAATGTTTTCATAATCGATTGTTTCATCTTCTTTACTTACACCATAATCAATGAAGTTATATTGAATTCCACTAAAGTTTACAGGAGAACCATGCGTTAAATGTCCACCATGTGACAAATTCATACCTAACATCGTGTCACCAGGTTGTAAAGCAGTCATATATACCGCCATATTTGCTTGTGAACCTGAATGTGGCTGTACATTTGCATGTTCTGCTCCAAAAATTTCTTTCAAACGATCACGAGCAATATTTTCCACTATATCTACATACTCACAACCACCATAGTAGCGTTTACCTGGGTAGCCTTCTGCATATTTATTTGTAAGTACCGATCCTTGCGCTTCCATAACTGCTTCGGATACGAAATTTTCTGACGCGATTAACTCAATATTAGCTTGTTGACGCTTTTTCTCCGCCAGCATAGCTTCATATACTGCTGGATCTTGTGATAAAATTTTCTCCACTTTTAGTTCCTCCTCCAATATCATCCGTAAAATGCACGCTCTCCGCCAATTAGCTTCGGACGTGTTTTCGCAATCGTAACGACTGCTCCCCCAATTTGCTTTGTGGACACGCGAATCGGTACAGCAACTGGTTGTAATTGCATACCGATAAGGGTTTGTCCTATATCAATGCCGGCTTGTGCTTGCACATGCTCGACAACTACAGGGTCTTGAAATTGAGTGTACGCATAAGCAGACATAGAACCGCCTGCGCGAACAACTGGAATAACAGAGACTTCCGGTAATCGATAGAAGAGTTGCGTTTTTCTTTCCATTGTAATTGCTCGATTTATATGTTCACAGCCTTGAAATGCTAAGTGTACTTTAAGTCGATTCGCAAATGCTTGTAATGGTTCAAATAAAACTTCCGCTACTTCTATGCCACCAGCAGTACCAATTCTCTCGCCGATAATTTCAGAAGTAGAACAACCAATGACAAATAAATCATTTTCTTTTAAAATCACTTGCTGCTCCACTTCTAGTAGAAGCTGTTCTATTTGTTGTTTCCACAAATGTTTTGCTTCCATCCGAAATCACCTCTTTATGCTTTTTCTAATGCAGTAATTTTCTCAACACGCCGCTCATGGCGTCCACCTTCAAAATCTTGACCAAGCCATGTTGCAACGATTTCTCTTGCAAGTCCTGGACCTATAACTCGTTCACCCATCGCAAGGACATTAGAATCATTATGACATCTCGTTGCTTTTGCAGAAAACACGTCATGTACTAATGCACAACGAATACCTTTTACTTTATTTGCTGCAATTGACATTCCAATACCTGTACCACAAATTAATATTCCACGATCAAAAGTTCCACTAGCAACACCTTCTGCAACCGGCATCGCATAGTCTGGATAATCGACTGAATCGTCATTAGTTGGACCGAAGTCCTCATAGGAAAGTCCAAGCTCTTCTAGCTGTTGAATAATTTCTTTACGTAGGTTATTACCACCGTGATCGGAAGAAATGGCTATTTTCAACTCGTTCCCTCATTTCTGTTTAAATTCTAATTAATCATACCATTTTTCAGAATAAAAAAATACAATTCACACAAAGTGAATTGTATTCAATACAAAGAATCGGATTAATTTCTGCCATTTTTCTAATTTCACTTCATTATCTTCATTAAAACCTTTTTAAAAACGAACTATAATTATATTTTCATTATTTATGTTCGTGAATATATCGCTGACAAGCTTCTTTTTCTATTACCTATCATACAAAGTTATTGCGAGGTACGATCGAATTGACAAATAACCTTGAATAACTCCTCTGATTGTTGTTTCAGACCTTCAGATAAATGGTCAATTTGTTCGATTGAGCGCGCTTGCTCATCTGTGGCACTTCTTACTTCTTCTGCACCTGCTGATGTTTCTTCTGCAATTGCAGCTACTTCTTGCGATTGACGAGCAGTACTTTCAATATTTGTTAATTGCTGTTCGATGAGTGTAGATATTTCGACAACAGACCCAGCCATGTTATGGATTTTATTGGACATCCCCTCGATTGCTGCGTTTGTATCGGATACTCGTTTGGCTTCCCCTACCGCAAAGCTAACTTGGTTAGTCATTTGTTGCACAACTGTTTGCACATCTGTTTGAATAGCAAGGATTAATTTGGAAATACCTTGAACAGCTTTTGCACTTTCATCCGCTAACTTGCGAACTTCTTCTGCGACAACTGCAAAACCTTTTCCATGCTCCCCAGCACGCGCTGCTTCGATGGATGCATTTAGTGCCAGTAGATTCGTTTGTGCTGCAATATCCCCTACTAGCTGAATAATACTTTCTACTTTTCCTGCGTTTTCTTCCAACTGTTGGACATTTCCAAGTGCTGCTTCACTTCCAGAGGCAATTTTACGAATACCATTTACAAGTGACTCAATGACTTCTGTAGTTTGTGCTAGGCCTGCAATCATTTCTTTTGATTGAACAGAAGATTCTTCTGCACGTCTATTTACTTCAGAAGCTAGTACTCTTACATCTTCTACCGATTCAGCAGTTTCTTGTACTGCTACCGCTGATTGCTCTGCACCTTGAGAAATTTGTGCAATTGTATGAGCGATTGCCTCAGCTTGCACAGAAGCACCGGACGATTGTTCCGATAATTGCTGGACAGTATTATTTGTCTTCTCAAAATTAGCTTCAATACTTTGGACCATTTCTCTTAAGTTCACAAGCATTGTTTGGAAAGCAATAGCGACAGATTGAATTTCATCTTTGGACTTAGGCACATTTACGTCCACACCAATTTTCCCTTCTGAAGCAAGGGTTGCAACTTTTTCTAAATTAAATAAAGGCTTTATAATTACCCCACTGAAAAAATAAGCTAATACAGCAGACCAAAAAATACCCAAAGCATACATAGCTATTTCAAAGTTAAATGATTTTGTTGCGCTTTCAAATATTAACGGTTGTATGAAATTTATAAAAACTGCACTTGTTGTGTATGTAATAATAGCTAAAATAGTGACAAATAATACAATCTTTTTTTGTAGTCCGAATGCATACTTCTTCTTTTTCTCTTTCATCCCAAATCCCCCCTGAGTTTTTTCACTAGTTCATCTGTCAGTACAAGTAGTTCTTGAAATGTGTTTTCATATGTACACAGGTCCCCACCATAAGGATCTGATACATCTTGTACATTTTGGGGTGTTACAAACTCTTTGTACATATACACCTTGGTTTTAGTATGTGGAAATGCTTGAATGATTGTTTGTTTATGAGAAAATGTCATCGTTAAGATAAGATCTGCCCAATCTACTAATTGCTCATCTAATGCAGTTGTTTCATGAGTAAACGGTATTAGCGCATTATCTAATACTAATTTCCCATTAAGAGAAATGTTTCCTCCGTTCACGGCATAAATACCTGCCGAACGAACTAGCACATCATCTAAACAACGAGCCTTCAATAACGCCTCTGCTATCGGACTGCGACACGTATTCCCCGTACAAACAAACAATATATTTATCATTCTATTTCCCCATCTCTAGTATATAATATTTAGTCCTATAAATGTTTTAAATATTGTTAAATATTTCGTAAAGTCAGAATTCCCATCAATAAAAGAACTAGTCCTGCTAGACGCATAATGATCGCTCGATTCATAAATGCATGCTTAAAAATGACTTTTTGAGCAATAAATACACCCAAAAAAGAAAAGATTCCAGCGCTTAAGATAAATATAAACTTTTCCACTTTAAGCATACCAAATGAAATACTTACTGAAAAGGTATCAATACTTGCAACCATCGCAAGAAGATAAGGAGAGAATAGCGGAACTTGTTTAGGAGATTGCGTAATAATCATTTGTAAACCAACTAACGAAAGAAGAACTCCAGATAAATAAGGACTAGCATGTTGCAAATAGTTTTGCACAACGATTCCAGCGTAATAACCGATTAAAGGGAAAAGCATATGTAATGAAGCTACCCACGCAGCAATGGTAAAAACTTGCTTTCGATACGATACAAGTGAAAACAATATAAGCACGTCTACAGACATTAAAACGCCTGCTAAAATTTCACGCCACAAAAAAATCCCCCCTGTCCATTTGCATAATTAACTATATGCAAATAGATAGGAGAGAATACACTGCTACCTTTTAAGAACCGTTTACCTCTGCATAGCTAAAATAGGTGAAACGGTCGAATAATATCGACAATTGGGTGAATATTACTGGTAATCGGTCGTATTCTACTAAAATCGGTCGAATACAGCTAAAAATCGGTTGAATACCGAATCCAATCGGTCGAATATCAATGCGAACCGAAATTACTTGCCGTACCAATTGCCGTTTGCAGCTTTTTCTAATCGATTCATAATAGCGGTTCCTACTCCTTCTTTTAAGAAAGCAGGAACAAGCACTAAGTCTGCATCTGTTTCATCACAACTTCTTAATGCTTCATACAATAAATGTGCCGCATCTTGTAATTGATTCTCTTTTCCCAATGAAAAAAAGTAATCTACCCCGATATCAGCATACTGTTCACTTGCGATTAAAACTACTTTTTGAGAATCGCTATGTATTTTTTCAACCGCATCTCGCACGGTTAGTTTGGAATTTCCAATTAAATAGACAGGGGCATTTGGTGCATAGTGAGCATATTTCATACCTGGTGCACGAGGTGCTTCCGCATGATCTGTCGGTTTTGATTCATTGATTGGACCAATTACTTTTTCAAGCATATCTTTTGTAATTCCACCTGGACGAAGAATCGTCGGTACTTTGGATGTGATATCTAGTACTGTTGACTCTAAGCCAATACCTGTCGCCCCACCATCTACTATTAAAGGGATTTTACCGTTCAAGTCGTGGAATACGTGTGCCGCTTTCGTAGGACTTGGTTTTCCACTTCTATTTGCACTCGGAGCGGCAACGGGTAGTTTTAAACGTCTAAGTAATTCAAGCGCTACCGGATGTTCAGGCATTCTAACCCCTACTGTATCTAGTCCAGCTGATACATTTTTTGCTAGTGAATTTGGCTTTAGGGGAAGTATAAGCGTGAGTGGGCCTGGCCAAAAAGCATCCATGCAATCCTTCGCTATTTGCGGGATATTCTTCGTGAAAGACTCGAGTTCCTCTATTTCACCGATGTGCACAATAAGTGGATTATCTTGTGGTCTTCCCTTTGCTTCAAAAATTTTACTTACTGCTCTCTCATTCGTTGCAACAGCACCTAATCCATATACAGTTTCTGTCGGGAAAGCGACCGTTTCACCAAGGTTCAATAAATCCACAGCTTGTGTGTAACCTTGTTCTTTTGTGGATAAGTTATCCACAATTACTATTTGCGTTTTCATCTCGTTTTTTCTCCTTCCCGTCTTACTTATGCACAATTTGTTGATAACTTTCTGAATTTTGTGGATAATTATGTGGAAAACTTCTTTTTTAACCATTCCCATACCCAAAACTTAGGTTTCTCTTCCACTACTTCTTCTTTGTAGCACACTTTCGGAAACAACGCACACCACCAGTTATCACCGCGACCACTCCCAATTGTTATCACAACAGATTCAACATTTGTTTGAGCAGTTATTCCTTTATTCCACACTTTTGGTGGAAATAAAGCAAAGCCTGTGGATAAATAAATTTTTTGTTCAAACTTTTCTGATAACTTATCCACAACTTGTTCAAGTTCTGCATAACTTTGTGGATTATTTTGATATTGGATCAACAGAGGCTCAATACTATTTTTCACTTCATTCTTTACCTGTTGGTCTTCCATTGTATTACTATTTGCGATCAATCGAAAGCGTAACCCATCTGCTTGATCGGTCGATTGAAATAAGAAAAATAAACAAAATTGAATAAGAAGTAACATCCACACGAAGAAAATAATCGCATCTACTTGTTTGCCAATACTTGGAGCTCTCTTTATCTCATAATCTGGTAACATATAACATTCCCCCTTAGGAACATTGTTACCAATAGATTCATAACTTATTCAGTAATTGTGCAAAAAACAAAACGATTTTTTTGATTAATATCTTTCACTATTTCTACGCGTGCTGTTGGAAATACAGTTTGAAGCATACTTTGTACGGCATTCCCTTGTTCATAGCCAATTTCAAAGCCTATGAAACTAGGAACATTCATCATAGAAGGTAGCTGCTCTGCCATTTTTCTATATAATTGTAGCCCCTCTTCCTCTGCAAACAATGCTAAATGTGGTTCATAATCGATTACAGTATCGGAAAGAGAATCTGCTTCATGCTGACCAATGTATGGTGGATTCGATAGGATAATATCCCATTTTTGATCGGCTAGTGGCGCTAGTAAATCACCTAGTTTGAATTGAATTTCTGCATCTAATAACTGTGCATTTTTCATCGCCACTTCAAGTGCTTGTTGGGATATATCCGTTGCAGTAACTTTTGCATTCGGTATTTCATTTTTTACAGTGACAGCAATTGCGCCGCTTCCTGTACCGATATCGGCAATTTGCAGGGTTTTATTTGCTTCGAAAAGGGATTTTACACGTTTTTTTACTTCTTCTATTAATTCTTCTGTTTCCGGTCGTGGAATTAATACGCTTTCATCTACAAAGAAATCTCGACCGTAAAAGGTTTCCTGCCCAATAATATATTGAAACGGACGTCCAGTTGCATGTTCTTCAACATATGACCAAAATGTTTGAAGATCTTCTGCGGATAACTCCTCGTACATTGCGAACATCAATTGTGAATAGTTTTTCTTTAGCACATACTGCAACATATAACGAGCTACTTCTTTTTCTCGATTGTTTTCTTCTAAAAAAGAAGAAGCCCGATTTAGGGCCTCATAAATTGTTTTATACATTGGTATCGTTCAATCTTTCTAGTTTGTCTGCTTGATCTTCTAATATTAATGCATCGACTACTTCATCAAGCTTTCCTTCTAAAATTTGGTCGAGTTTTTGAATCGTTAATCCAATACGGTGATCGGTTACACGATTTTGTGGATAGTTATATGTGCGAATTCGTTCGGAGCGGTCACCGGTACCTACTGCCGATTTTCGGACAGCATCATATTCCGCTTGTGCTTCTTGACGGAATTTGTCCGCAACTCGCGCTCGAAGAATCTTCATTGCTTTTTCTTTGTTTTTAATTTGCGATTTTTCATCTTGCATCGAAACTGTAATTCCTGTTGGAAGATGTGTCAAACGAACAGCGGACATCGTTGTATTAACCGATTGTCCACCCGCACCAGATGATGCAAATGTATCGGTACGAATATCCTTTTCATGAATTTCCACTTCTACTTCCTCCGCTTCAGGAAGAACTGCTACTGTAGCCGTTGACGTATGAATACGTCCACCAGACTCTGTTTCTGGAACACGCTGTACACGGTGCGCACCATTTTCGTATTTCATTTTCGAATACGCATTATTCCCATTAATCATGAAAATAATTTCTTTGAAGCCACCAAGCCCCGTCGGAGAAGAATCCATAATATCAACTTTCCAGTTTTGCGTTTCCGCGTAGCGGCTGTACATACGGAATAGATTGCCAGCAAATAATGCTGCTTCATCTCCCCCAGCTGCTCCGCGAATCTCCATAATAACGTTTTTATCATCATTTGGATCCTTCGGTATTAATAAAAGCCTAAGTCGCTCTTCTAATGCCTCGATTTGAGCTACTAAATCATTTACTTCTTCCTTCACCATGTCCCGCATATCTGCATCAAGCTTTTCATCTAACATCAGCTTTGCATCTTTATGTTGACTTTTTACCTCTTTGTATTCACGGTACGCGTCCACTGTATCCTGCAAATCCGATTGCTCTTTTGAATATTGTCTCAGCTTATTTATATCATTGACCACATCTGGGTCACTAAGCAATTCATTTAATTTATCATAACGATCTTCTACCGATTGTAATCGATCAAACATCGAGCTCACCTCGTTCGTATAAGTATATATCTTTCCTATTATAAAGAAAAAATGTCGTCCTCGCTACTTTTTCTATATATTCTTTCCAAAGTAAGTTGTTAGTTTACATATAACGGCAGCGCGAGACCAATTCGAGCATACCCGAGACCAAATCTCACAATAAAGAGTTTAATCTGTGTGCGATTGAAGCATCTATGTTGAATTACTGGATATAAATGGATAAGGGCAATCATTTCAACTGTAGGAGCAACCAATTAGATTAGGAGAGCAACCAAATATCCGTATGAGCAATCAATTCAACCGACAAAGCAACCAAATCTCCCAATAAAGCATTTACTCTATGTGAGATTGACTAACTAGTGAATAGAGTGAAGCACTATCTTGCATTATTATCCATAATCCACAATTAAACGGTAGAAGGAAATTAATTCTCGTGGATTCGAGATGAAATTGTTCCCAAGCAAGATCACTTCAAACCAACCCGAGACCAAATTCACAAACCAAATTAAAAATCCACCTTACTCGGATAGAATAAAGTGGATTTTGCTATGTGTTATAAAGGTGGGTTGGCGTGGCATTTTCGGCATACTGGATAATAAGAATCGTTGCCACCAATATGTATTTGCTCGCCAGTGTAGATAGGTTGTCCATTTTCATCTACCCGCAAATTCATAATCGCTTTTTTATGGCAGAACCAACAAATTGTTTTCATTTCCTCAATTTTATCCGCGTATATTAACATATAACGACTACCTTCAAATAACTCATTTTGGAAGTCATTTTTTAATCCAAATCCCATAACGGGAATAGCTAAGTCATCCACAATTTTTGTTAATTGTAAGACATGCTCTTTTTTCAAAAATTGCACTTCGTCAATTAAGACACAATACGGTTTTGGTGAATGGTCTTTCACCAACTCATATAAATTTGTATCCTCGTAGATCGCAGTAGCTTTTCTCTTTAATCCTATTCTGCTTGAGATATACCCAATTTCATCTCTTGTATCAATGCTAGGTGTAAAAATGATAACCGGTTTATCTTGTTCCTCGTAATTATGTGCTACTTTTAGAATTTCTATCGATTTGCCACTATTCATTGCACCATGCTTATAAAATAATTGCGCCATTCTAATTCTCCTTGCATTTCATTTTATTCATCTAATATTTTTCCATTTCTTCTATCTATTTATATCATAGGTGGGTGACCATGACATAACAAAAATAAAAATACCTACAAAACACAATGTGCTTTGTAGGTACTTGGTAATTATTCGTTAATTTCTTCTTTGATACCGTATTTTTTGTTGAAGCGATCAACACGGCCATCCGCAGCTGCGAATTTTTGACGTCCAGTATAGAATGGGTGACATTCGTTACAGAACTCGACAACAATGTTTGATTTTACAGAACCAGTTGTAAATGCGTTACCACATGAACATGATACTGTTGCTTCTTTGTAATCGGGATGAATTCCTGCTTTCATCTCTATCTCTCCTCTCGCCCTGAACCATCTGGAACAGAGTTGGTTATGATACTGATACCTTACACGATCCGATTGTTGGCCAATCGTATATGTAGCAGAAAATTGTAAACTTACATCATATATAATAGCATGTTCACATTTGATTCGCAAGCTAATTGTTTTTATTACTAACGCGAATCAATTTCATGATTCAAATTTAGAACATAAAACACGAACAATATTAATGTGAAATGTGAGAATATGTATCATATACTCTACATAATAAATAAGCATGATTTCCGCTATAGGCGGACGCTTTCCGCGGAGTGAGCTATGAGCCATCGCATTCGCGTAGTTTGTAATGGCTCATCTGTCTCCGAGGAACGAAGGCTAAGAGCGCCGCATCGTGTGGCAACGCCTTCGTGACCAACATCCTGTTGGCCTCCGTCTGGAGTCGCCGCCTGTCTCTCCAATCAATAAATTAAGTGTTGTTCGTGTTTAATAATAAATGCTATTTATGAAATTAACTAACGCATCTATTAATAATCTATCCTTGCGTTTTTCTTTTTATAGAGTCACTTTTCCACTACGATGTGCTTTCATTTCTACTGCGAGTTGCTCGAAGAATCCTTCGTTTGTTTTTGACTGACGAAGCTTTTTCAAGAAACGTTCTCCAAAATCTCCTGAATCGGAGAAGGTTTTGCGAATTGCCCATAGTTTGTCCAGTTGATCTTTAGGAATAAGAAGTTCTTCTTTTCGGGTACCTGAGCGACGGATATCGATCGCTGGGAAAATTCGACGTTCCGCAAGACTTCTGTCTAAATGAAGTTCTAGATTACCCGTTCCTTTGAACTCTTCGTAAATTACTTCGTCCATACGTGATCCTGTATCTACTAATGCAGTAGCAAGAATTGTTAAGCTACCGCCTTCTTCGATATTACGCGCCGCTCCAAAAAAACGTTTTGGTCGATGGAATGCTGCTGGATCAATACCACCTGATAACGTACGTCCACTTGGAGGTATTACTAAATTGTATGCGCGAGCAAGTCGCGTAATCGAATCCATTAAAATGATAACGTCGCGTTTGTGTTCAACTAAACGCATCGCTCTTTCTAAAACAAGCTCCGCTACTTTCACATGATTTTCTGGTACTTCATCAAATGTAGAACTTACCACATCTGCTTTAACGGAACGCTCAATGTCTGTTACTTCTTCTGGACGTTCGTCTATTAATAAAACGATTAGTTCTGCGTTTGGATGATTCGTTGTAATTGCATTGGCAATTTCTTTAATCAATAAAGTTTTACCAGCTTTTGGAGGAGCTACGATTAATCCACGTTGTCCGTAACCAACAGGGGCTACTAAATCCATAATACGAGTCGATAATTTATCTGGTTCTGTTTCAAGTTTGATATGACGGTCTGGATAAAGTGCTGTAAGCCCTGGAAAATGGACTCTTTCTTTCGCAATTTCTGGATCTTCACCATTAACTAATTCAACATGTAAAAGGCCATAGTAGCGTTCACTTTCTTTAGGAGGACGCACTTTTCCTGTTACTTTATCTCCGTTACGTAAATCAAATCTTCTAATTTGGGAAGCAGAAATATAGATATCTTCAGAACTTGGAGAATAGTTTATAGGGCGTAAGAAACCAAAGCCTTCTTGTTGGATAATTTCTAATACGCCTTCCATGAAGAAAAACCCTTCTTGTTCTGCACGAGATTTTAATATAGCAAAAATAAGTTCCTTTTTTGAAAGTTTGCTATACGTTGCAACCTTATACTTTCGTGCAAGGGCATAAAGCTCTTTTAAAGTCATATTTTCTAGCTCATTAATAGTTGTTTGTGTCATTGGCAAAGCACCACTCTTTATTATATTTTGTTGTTTCGTTTTTTGGGAAATCAAATATACCTTGGCTTATTTTATACTGCGATTACTTGTCGCAAAAAATGCGCCCAGATTTTGTATCTTACTTACGTGATTAATTCCCTTACAAAATCTGCGGCACATGCCAGAGGCCTTATCCTTTTCAATGGAATATCAATAGACCACTGAACTTTATGAATTATTGACACTCATCTAGTTTTTGTAGAAATGGGAGACTACAGTTGAAAAAGATTTAATAGGATTGAAGTTTATAAAGAGGATACCCGACCGACTAAGCCGGGTATACATTAGAGAAGTTTAGTTTTATAGAACTAAATTCGGTTTTTTCTTTAGGCTATGGCGTCCTTCAACAAATCGGATTGTTCCTGATTTTGCACGCATAACGATAGAATGAGTAGAACCAAAAGCACCTTTAAACTGTACTCCGCGTAGAAGTTCTCCATCCGTTACGCCCGTAGCAGCAAAGATAGCGTCGTCACCTTTAACTAAGTCTTCCATACGTAAAATTTTATTTACATCTAGACCCATTCTGATACAACGTGCCAGCTCTGCTTCGTCTTGAGGAATAAGTTTCCCTTGGATTTCTCCGCCTAAGCATTTTAATCCAACTGCAGAGATAACCCCTTCAGGTGCCCCACCCATTCCAAAAAGAATATCTACACCAGTATTATCGAATGCTGTATTAATAGCTCCTGCTACATCGCCATCCGTGATTAACTTGATGCGTGCTCCAGCAGCTCTAATTTCATCGATAATTTTTTGGTGTCTTGGACGACCTAAAATGGTAGCCACTACGTCTTCAATATCTTTATTTTTTGCACGGGCTACTGCTCTTAAGTTATCAATAACTGGTGCGTTAATATCCACTTGACCAACTGCTTCAGGACCGACTGCTAACTTTTCCATATACATATCTGGAGCATGAAGTAAATTTCCACGATCTGCAATTGCAAGTACTGCAAGTGCATTCCATCCACCTGAAGCCACGATATTCGTACCTTCTAAAGGATCCACTGCCACATCTACTTGAGGACCACCAATTCCATGTCCTAGCTTTTCTCCGATATATAACATCGGTGCTTCGTCCATTTCACCTTCCCCAATTACAACGACACCTTCCATTGGGATTGTGTCAAAAACTGTGCGCATAGCAGTAGTTGCTGCGTCGTCTGCTTCATTTTTTAATCCGCGTCCCATCCAGCGAGCTGATGCGATAGCTGCGGCCTCTGTTACTCGGACTAATTCCATTGATAAACTACGTTCCATCTAATATGTGCCTCCCGTTTTACGGTTTACGGTTTATAAATCCGTCCTGTCTTTCTTCCTGTTACATTGTAGCATATTTTCCAAATAAGAAAAGTACAAGGTATTTGGAGTTTGAACAGTTTCTTTATCGAAAAGTTATGCTTTCATTTCTGTAAAAAAGGATGCGATTTATTCGTTGTTTACTTCTATTTCTTTTATTTCCACTCGTCTAATATCTGCACCAAGCCCTCGAAGCTTTTCAATAATCGAACTATAGCCACGTTCTATATGGAATATATCCTGAATTTCTGTTTCTCCATCGGCGATTAAACCTGCAAGAACTAGCGCTGCTCCTGCTCGTAAGTCACTTGCCCGAACCGTTGCTGCTTCTAGGTTAACCGGACCAGTAATTATTGCAGTTCTACCATCTACTCGTCCAATTGCACTCATACGACGAAGTTCATCAATTTGTTTAAATCTAGCTGAATAAATGGAATCCGTAATAACAGATGTACCAGTTGCCTGCGTCATTAATACCGAAAACGGCTGCTGCAAGTCAGTCGGAAATCCTGGATACACAAGTGTTTTAACATCTACCGCTTGCAATTTTTGAGACTTTGGAATAAAGATCTTTTCTTCATATTCTTCTACTTTAACGCCCATTTCGCGAAGCTTAGCTGTTAATGCTTCCACATGAAAGGGGATGACATTATCAATAGTAACACCGTCTCCTGCTACCGCTGCCATAATCATGAACGTACCTGCTTCAATACGATCTGGAATAATTGTATGCTTCGTTCCATGCAATTCTTTCACACCATCAATTCGAATGACATTCGTTCCAGCACCTTTAATGTTTGCACCCATATTGGATAAAAGAGTTGCAACATCAATGATTTCTGGCTCTTTTGCTGCATTTTCAATGATCGTTCTGCCTTTTGCAAGTACAGCGGCAAGCATTATATTAATCGTAGCTCCCACACTTACAACGTCTAAATAGATCTTAGATCCTATTAATTCATCCGCACGCAGATAAATTGCCCCATGCTCATTGGAAACAGTAGCTCCTAAAGCTTCAAAACCTTTAATATGTTGATCAATTGGGCGAGGCCCTAAATGACATCCTCCAGGTAATCCGATGGCAGCTTTTTTAAATTTCCCAAGAAGCGCACCCATTAAATAGTAAGAAGCTCGTAGTTTTTTTATATTACCATTTGGGAGCGGCATATCTACTATATTCGTCGGATCGATTGTCATCGTACCGTCTTCGAATGTAATTTTAGCCCCTACTTCTTCTAAAATTTCTTTTAATGTCCAAACGTCTAAAATTTCCGGTAAACCTTCTATAGTCACAGGGGAGTTCGCCAGTAAGGAAGCTGGAATAAGTGCTACTGCACTATTTTTCGCTCCGCTTACTTTAATCGTTCCATGTAGCCGATTTGCACCTTTTATTTTATAAACTTCCATACGCTTCTCCTTCGTCTGGTTACTCGCTTTTACGATTGTTCCAATCCGCTAGAAATCCTTCAATTCCTTTGTCCGTCAAAGGATGATGGAATAATTGTTTTAATACTTTAATTGGTGTTGTAGAAATATGCGCACCATTTAACGCAGCATCTGTAATATGTTGCGGATGTCTAATAGATGCTGCAATAATTTCCGTATCAATGTTGTGCATTTCAAAAATTTGAGCAATCTTCGCAATTAACTCCATTCCGTCATGCCCTATGTCATCTAAACGACCTAGAAATGGAGATACATATGTTGCCCCTGCTCTAGCTGCTAATAAAGCTTGGTTTGCAGAAAAAATAAGTGTTACATTTGTTTTAATTCCTTCTGAACGAAAGACAGAACATGCTTTAAGCCCTTCAGGTGTCATTGGTAGCTTAACCGTAATATTGGGAGCAATTGCAGCAAGCTCTCTTCCTTCTTTAATCATACCTTCCGCATCTAACGCGATTACTTCTGCACTCACAGATCCGTCAACTAATGCCGTAATTTCACGAAGACGATCATGGAAAGAAATATTTTCTTTTGCGACTAACGAAGGATTTGTTGTTACGCCGGATAAAATACCCCATGCGTGTGCTTCCTTGATTTCATCGAAATTGGCTGTATCTATAAAAAATTTCATATTAATAATATCCTCCTATTGATGGAAAAATAGGAGAAGCTTCTGATTTAAAACAGAACACTTCTCCTTCTTTCAATATTACCCGACTGAATTATGCTTTGTTTGAGCTTCCAAATTCGCGCATTTTTCCGATAACCGTTGTTTTAATCGCATCGCGTGCTGGTATTAAATATTTACGTGGGTCATATTGACTTGAATTTTCATTTAAATAGTTTCGAATTGCGTTTGTTGCAGCAATTTGATTTTCTGTATTTACATTGATTTTAGCAGTTCCTAAAGAAATGGAACGTTCAATATCATGCGTTGGAATTCCTGTACCACCATGTAATACTAAAGGAAGATCTGCTAGTTTTGAAATTTCTTCCATCTCTTCAAATCCTAAGTTAGGTTCCCCTTTATACGGGCCGTGAACAGATCCTAGTGCAGGTGCTAAGCAATCAATGGACGTACGTTTTACTAGCTCCGCACATTCTGAAGGATTTGCATAAATAACGCCATCCGCCACTACATCGTCTTCTTGTCCGCCAACTGTTCCAAGCTCAGCTTCTACTGAAATGTTACGCGCATGTGCGTATTCCACAACATTAGAAGTAATTTCTACGTTCTCTTCAAATGAATGATGAGATGCATCAATCATAACAGATGTGAACCCTGCATCAATCGCTTCTTTACATTTTTCAAAGCTAGAGCCATGATCTAAATGTATTGCCACTGGAACGGACGTTTTATAATCTTCCATCAGTCCTTTTACCATATGTACAACTGTTGTAAATCCGCCCATATATTTTGCTGCACCTTCAGACACACCTAAAATAACAGGTGATTTCTCTTCTTCTGCCGCTTGTAAAATAGCTTGTGTAAATTCAAGGTTGTTAATATTGAATTGTCCTACAGCATATCCTTCTTTTTTTCCTTTTATAAGCATTTCTTTCATCGATACTAAAGCCATTCGAATGGACCTCCTCTTTTTGCTTTTATGCTCATTTATTTACTTTTTATATCTTGTCGCCTAGCAACAGCTAATCGGCATCTTCCACTTTTCTTTTTCATCATAACAAAAACAGGCGATGTTTTCCACTGCCTGCTTGTGGACTACTTTTTCAACAGATTATTTATTGCATCACGGACCTCAAAAATATCAAAAGGTTTTGTAAAGTAAAGTGATGCACCTAAATCCATCGACTTTTGGATCATGTTTAACTCCCCATATGCCGTCATCATCATTACAGGTAAACTTGGATACTTTTCTTTTAAGTATGTTAGAATTTTTATCCCGTCCATACCAGGAATTTTCATGTCCAACAAAACACCGTCAATAGCTTGTTTTTCAGCTATATCCAATGCCTCCAGTCCATTTGAAGCGAGACTCACTTCATAGCCATCTTGTGAAAAAACTTCTTTCAAGAGCATTCGTATTCCTAGTTGATCATCAACAATTAAAATGTGTTTCATGATGGACAAACCCCTTTTATCAAATTTCCCCTATTCCACATTCTATACTATTCGCTACTAATATCTATTTCCCTTCTTAATACTCTAAATAATTCCTGTTTTACGTATTTCTGCTTCTACTTTATAATAATGAAGAGGTGAAATCTTATGAAAATGTTAACAACACAGCTTTCTGGGCTGCTTCAAAGAATCGCTGCTTCCGAAGAAGAGAATATAGAAGAAACCGCTAGACTTCTTGCGCAAGCCGCTGCACGTGAAGGTACAATCTATTTCGCCACTTTCGACGAGATGGAGAGCATCGCAATTAATGCAAAATATGCCGTAGAAGCTTTTCCAAGTATGCAAGTTTGGACAACAGATACAGTACTTACAAGTATTGACCGCGTTTGGATTATTACAAGATCTTGTGAAAATAAAGAAGCGCTAGCACTCGCGCAAAAATTAAGTGATGACTTTATTCCATTTAGCGTTACTGCCGCAGAGCCTGAAGATGACGCGAACCACCTTGCTAGTTTAGCATATACATATATTTCCTTGAAGTTTTCTAAAGGCTTGCTTCCTGCTGAAGATGGAAGTCGCATTGTCTTGCCCTATGCTCTAAGCGCAATGTTTGTATATGAAGCTGTCAAAATGAAGCTCGACGAAATGCTCGTTGATGAATAATCATAGAAATTGCCTCGAGAAATATGTTATTTCTTGGGGCGATTTTTGTTATGTCTTGGGTGTTTAATAATTGGTCTCGGGTTGTTTCGATTTGGTCTCGGGTATGACATAATTGGTCTCGGGTTGGTCCAATTTGGTCTCGCTCTGCTAATTCCTTACTGATTATGGATAATAATTCAAAACTCTCGCCCCAGCTTGAATATTTTATTATTAAAACGCACTGTCTCACCTGGAGTTAACTCTTAGCTCTGAGATTTGGTCGCTCTTCTTATTGAATTGGTTGCTTCCACTGAAGAATTGGTTGCTACAACCACATAATTGGTTGCTCTCCATGTACAATTGGTTGTTCTTTGCCATTTATCCCCATTATAAAAGCAGTTCGACAAGTCGAACTGCTTTTCTTCGTTTATTTTTCTACGGCTGCTTTGATGAATTCACGGAATAATGGTTGTGGACGTTGTGGACGTGACACAAATTCCGGATGGAACTGAGATGCTACGAAGAATGGGTGATCTGGTAGCTCGATGATTTCGATTAGACGACCATCTGGGCTTGTACCAGAGAACACAAATCCTGCTGCTTCGAATTGTTCACGGTATTCATTGTTGAATTCGTAACGGTGACGGTGTCGTTCGTATACAAGCTCTTCTCCGTATGCTTGGTGCGCTTTAGAGCCAGGAGTTAGTTTACATGGATATAATCCAAGACGAAGTGTTCCACCTAGATCTTCAATGTCTTTTTGTTCAGGCAATAAGTCAATAATTGAATATACTGTTGTTGGATCTAATTCTGTCGAATGAGCTCCTTGTAATTCTAAAATAGAACGTGCAAATTCAACTGTTGCAAGTTGCATTCCTAGACAAATACCTAAGAAAGGCACCTTGTTTTCACGTGCAAATTTTGTAGCTGCGATTTTACCTTCTACTCCGCGGTCTCCAAATCCACCAGGAACAAGAATTCCATCCACGTCAGAAAGTATTTCTGCAACATTTGCATCATTTACTTCTTCTGCATTCACCCATTTCACTTCAATATCTGCATCAAATTTGTAACCAGCATGTTTCATCGCTTCTACTACAGAAATGTATGCATCTTGAAGTTCTACGTATTTACCTACTAAACCAATACGAACTGTTTTCGATAATGATTTTACTTGATCGACAAGTGCTTGCCAGTCTGTCATATCCGCTTCTTTTGTATCCAATTGGAAATGATCCACTACAATTTGGTCTAAATGTTGTGCTTGAAGCATCAATGGAATCTCATAAAGTGAATCTGCATCAATACATTCGATTACTTCTTCGGGTTTAATGTCACAGAATAACGCAATTTTATCTTTCATATCCTGTGGAATTGGCATTTCTGAACGGCAGACAATAACATTTGGTTGAATACCTAGACTACGTAATTCTTTCACACTATGTTGGGTTGGTTTCGTTTTCATTTCACCAGCAGCTTTAATAAATGGAACCAATGTACAATGCACGTACATCACGTTTTTGCTACCAACGTCACGTTTCATTTGACGAATTGTTTCTAAGAATGGAAGTGATTCGATATCTCCAACTGTACCACCGATTTCCGTTATCACGATATCTGCATGTGTTTCTTTTGCAGCTAAAAATAAACGCTCTTTAATTTCATTTGTAATATGTGGAATTACTTGCACTGTTCCACCATTATAATCGCCACGACGTTCTTTTCTTAAAACAGATGAGTATACTTTCCCGGTTGTGATATTCGAGTATTTATTTAATTTAATGTCAATAAAACGCTCGTAATGTCCTAAATCTAAATCTGTTTCTGCACCATCATCTGTCACAAAAACTTCTCCGTGTTGATATGGACTCATCGTTCCAGGGTCTAAGTTAATGTATGGATCAAATTTTTGAATCGTTACATTTAACCCTCTGTTTTTCAATAAACGGCCTAGCGACGCCGCTGTTATACCTTTTCCTAATGAAGAAACTACTCCACCAGTTACAAAAATAAATTTAGTCATTATTGTTCCTCCTATGTGTATTAGCCTTATTGCAACAACAAAAAAGCGCCCCTCCTGCTGTTTGGCAGGGGAGCGCATATGCACATGAGTAATGTCTCTTAAAAAGAGCCCAATTGAATCTTATAGCGTATAGAAGTAGAAGTCAAGAATTATTCCTCGTCTTCTAAATCTTCGTCGTCCAACTCTTCATCTTCAATGATTTCAAATTCATCTTCGTCTTCATCGATTAAATCCTCTTCAATCACTTCATCGATTCCTTCTACGAAATCAATTACTACTTCATCTTCTTCTTCATCTTCATCTTCGGCAAACTCATCGAATTCTTCTTCGAAGACAATTTCATCTTCGTCTAAATCATCTAAGTCGTCGTCCGAAACTTTTGCTTTCTTTTTCCGAACTTTTACAGTAGGGGCAGTTTCTTCTTCTATTTGTTCTACAGGGTACCATTCTCTTAGACCCCATTGATTTTCAGCAGTAGCTAAAAAACGACCATCGATGTTCATATCTGTATAGAATTGAGGCTTGCGATCCGCCATTTCTTGATCTGTAAAGCCATTTAGTTTTTGAATTTCATCAAATAGTTCAGTTAGTGTTAATGAGTTTTTCTTATCTTCTAATATAGCAAAGCCTATATCTATTAGTGATTCTTCTGTTAATTGTGCTGTTGTCATTTCACGAAATTTCAAATCGTGCACGTCCTTTCAATGTCCGTTTACATACTTCCCATTATATACAAACAAGTATGTTATATGCTACATTCATTTATTTTTTTTGAAAAATGAATTTTTCGAAGTTGCCAATAAAAATAAATAAAATGAAATTAATAGTAAAGGAATGGATCCCAATTGTTTATTATATAGGAAAACAGTAAGTAGTAGGAGTACGATAATGACCATTATGTGAATTACTATTTTCATGTCATTTCTCCTTTACTACTTAGTCAAATTTACCTTGGCATATTTGTGTCCAAATTTTACTCTTGCGCAATAGCTCGTCGCAGAAAACAGTGCATTGAGCTTGCTTGATGAATTCCTTTACAAAATTTGTGACATCCGCCGGGGTGCTCTAACCTTATTCAGCAGAAGCCTCTGACTTCTGCTGAATAAGGTTAGTTTCATTATACAAAAAAACAGGAAATAAGTGTTCCGATATTACCTCGGAACACTTATTTTTTTACATATTTCGTCGGTATTGCCCACCAACCTCGTAAAGAGCGTTCGTGATTTGTCCAAGACTTGCTTTCTGAACCGTTGTCATTAGCTCTTCGAAGATGTTACCACCAGTTACCGCTACTTGTTTTAGACGAGCGAGTGCTTCCTCTGCTTCATTTGCATGTTTTTGTTGGAAGTTTTGGAGATTTGTAATTTGTGTTTCTTTTTCTTCTTTCGTTGCACGAGCAAGTTCCATATTATCAATGTCCTCTGCAGAAGCAGGATTTGGATTCAAGTATGTGTTCACACCGATAATTGGTAGTTCGCCAGTGTGTTTTTTCATTTCATAGTACATGGATTCTTCTTGAATTTTTCCGCGTTGGTATTGTGTTTCCATTGCACCAAGCACGCCACCGCGGTCATTTATTCGATCAAATTCAGAAAGAACTGCTTCTTCGACAAGGTCCGTCATTTCTTCGACAATAAATGCTCCCTGCAGTGGATTTTCATTTTTCGATAATCCATGTTCTTTTGTAATAATCATTTGAATGGCCATTGCACGACGAACGGATTCTTCTGTCGGTGTTGTGATTGCTTCGTCATATGCATTTGTATGAAGCGAGTTACAGTTGTCTTGCAATGCCATCAACGCTTGAAGTGTTGTGCGAATATCATTAAAATCGATTTCTTGCGCATGAAGACTTCTACCTGATGTTTGAACATGGTATTTCAGTTTTTGACTTCGATCATTCGCACCATATTTGTCTCGCATTACGACAGACCAAATGCGACGAGCAACGCGGCCAATTACCGTGTACTCTGGATCCAAACCATTCGAGAAGAAGAACGATAAATTAGGTGCAAAGTCATCAATATTCATACCGCGACTCAAGTAGTACTCCACGTATGTGAAACCATTTGAAAGTGTGAACGCCAGCTGGGATATTGGATTAGCTCCCGCTTCTGCAATATGATAACCAGAAATGGATACCGAATAATAATTACGAACTTTTTGGTCAATAAAATATTGTTGAATGTCACCCATCATACGTAAGGCAAATTCTGTCGAGAAAATACACGTATTTTGACCTTGATCCTCTTTTAATATATCTGCTTGAACCGTTCCACGAACTACTTGCAACGTTGCGGTTTTCACTTCTGTAAATTCTTCCACAGTCAGGGTGCGACCAAGTTTTTCTTCTTGAATGCGAACTTGCTGATCGATTGCTGTATTCATGAACATTGCTAAAATTATTGGAGCAGGTCCATTAATCGTCATCGATACAGATGTTGATGGCGCACATAAATCAAAGCCATCATATAGCTTTTTCATGTCTTCTAACGTACAAATGCTTACGCCAGATTCGCCGACTTTTCCGTAAATATCTGGGCGATGATCTGGGTCTTCTCCGTAAAGTGTTACGGAGTCAAACGCAGTAGAGAGACGTTTTGCATCATCGTCTTTGGATAAATAATGGAAACGTCGATTGGTACGTTCCGGTGTACCTTCTCCAGCAAACTGACGCTTTGGATCTTCCCCTTCGCGTTTGAATGGGAAAACTCCGGCTGTATAAGGGAATGAACCAGGTACATTTTCTTTATACACCCATCTTAATATTTCACCATAATCTACGAATTTAGGAAGAACAACTTTTGGAATTTTTAAACCTGCCAAGCTTTCTGTACGAAGGATTGTGCGAATTTCTTTATCACGAACCTTCGTGACAAATTCATCCCCAGCATACGCTTCTTTTAAAGCTGCCCAGTTTTCCAATATTCGCTTTGATTCCGCTGTTAACTCATCCCGAATTCCATTCGCTAATGATTCCAGTGATTGAACTAAAGCATCATTCGCAGCTTTTTCTTTCACCGTCTCCATTGCTCCTTCTAATTGGAACAATCTTCTCGCGAAAGACACTTGTTCATCGGACTTTTTATGGTATCCCCGAACGGTATCTGTAATTTCACGCAAGTAATAGCGGCGATCATTTGGAATGATGACGTTTTGCTTTTGCGTTTTCACAAATTGTTCATACGAAGTTTCCCAGTTAGTACCTGTCTTTTCATTCAACACATCAACTAAAGCTGCAAATAAAGAATTGGTACCTTTATCATTAAATTGGCTTGCAATTGTTCCGTAAACGGGCATTGTATCTAAATCATCATGCCATAGCTCGCGACTGCGTTGATATTGTTTTTGAACTTGTCGAAGTGCGTCTTCTGAGCCTTTACGTTCGAATTTATTGATGACAATTAAATCTGCATAGTCAATCATGTCGATTTTTTCTAATTGAGATGGTGCCCCGAACTCGCTTGTCATCACATACATCGAAACGTCCGATACGTTTGTAATTTCCGCGTCCCCTTGCCCAATACCACTTGTTTCTACAATGATTAAATCGAAACCAGCTACTTTTACAACATCCAATACATCTGCAAGTGCACCTGATAATTCGGTACGAGATCCACGTGTCGCTAAGCTACGCATAAATACTCGTTTATTGAAAATTGCATTCATACGAATTCGATCTCCAAGTAATGCTCCACCCGTTTTTTGTTTCGTCGGATCAATCGATAGTACGGCTATTTTTTTGTTAGGTAATTCATGTAGGAAACGACGAATTAATTCGTCTGTTAAGGAACTTTTTCCCGCTCCTCCAGTACCTGTAATTCCTAAAACAGGAGTGCCTTTTGATATTGTTCTTGCTTGTTCAATCATTATTTTCACTTCAGCGTCTTTTGTTTGATGTGCTTCTTCAGCAATTGTGATTAAATGAGCAAGTACCTCTGGATTTTCAGTAGAAACCGTTTCTATTTCATTTTGTGCTCCGGAAGCTTTTGTCGGTACATCACATTTTACTAACATCCGATTGATCATACCCTGAAGGCCCAGTTTGCGACCGTCTTCAGGTGAGAAGATACCAGAAATTCCGTATTCTTGTAGTTCTTTTATTTCTTTCGGAATGATTACTCCACCACCACCGCCATATATGCGAATATGAGGTGCGCCGCGTTCTACGAGTAAGTCCTTCATATATTTAAAATACTCAACATGCCCTCCTTGATAGGAAGAAATTGCGATCCCTTGTACATCTTCTTGAATAGCAGCATTCACGACTTCTTCTACAGAACGGTTATGGCCTAAGTGAATTACCTCTGCTCCACTTGCTTGTAAAATGCGACGCATAATATTAATCGAAGCATCATGACCGTCAAATAGACTAGATGCCGTGACAAAACGAACATGATTTTTTGGACGATATACTTCTACAGTTGACATGTTGTTCCCCCTTCTTTTAGATAAAACTTATTTCCCCATCCCATTGAGTACAAATTCTATTTGTAGTTCTGTAAATTGTTCAAGCGTATATTCCTTTCGCAAAGCCCATCTTCTAAATGCCCACATTTGTCCTTGAACGACAATTGTATGCGCATAAAGGTTTGTTTGCGCTTCTGTTAACCTTAGTTCCCCATTTTGTACACAGTCAACAAGAATTTTTCGGAAAATATTAATCATCTCTAGCTCTTTATTCAAAACGTATTCTAGTGCACCTTTTGGTAAAGATTTGGATTCTTGATACATCACAACGAATTCATCTTGCATATCATCAATTACCTGATAATAGTGGCGGATTGCCGTTTTCAAGTCTTCAATTGTGCCATTTTGTGCGGTAATTTGGGATAGTTTGTCATGCACTTCATTGTAAATACTATCGCAAACTAAATAGAGTACATCTTCCTTCGTACGAATATATTCATAAAGTGTTCCGATACTAAAGCCTGCTTCTTTTGCGATTTCTCTCGTTGTCGCTCGGTGGAAGCCCTTTTCTTTGAATAAAGTGACAGCTGCACGAATCATTTGGTGACGCCTTTTTTCGATCAGATTTTCATCTTTGACAGATGTCTTCACTTCATGCTTTTTTTCCATCGGCATCTACTACTTTGTTAGCATACGAGAAATAACGAGACGTTGAATTTCTTGTGTGCCCTCGTATATTTGTGTGATTTTTGCATCGCGCATAAAGCGTTCCACTGGATAATCTTTTGTATAACCATACCCACCGAACACTTGAACCGCTTCTGTCGTCACTTTCATCGCTGTATCGCCAGCCATCAGTTTCGCCATCGCAGATTCTTTGCCGTAAGGAAGCCCATTGGATTCCAACCATGCCGCTTGGTACGTAAGTAAACGAGATGCTTCTGTAGAAGTTGCCATATCCGCTAGTTTGAAAGATATCCCTTGGTTCGCAACGATTGGTTTGCCGAATTGCACGCGTTCTTTAGCGTATCCAACTGCTGCATCGAGTGCACCTTGTGCGATACCAACTGCTTGAGCAGCAATGCCATTACGTCCACCATCTAATGTTTTCATTGCGATAATGAAGCCTTCTCCTTCTTCCCCAAGAAGATTTTCTTTTGGTACACGGCAATTATCAAAAATAATTTCAGTCGTAGGCGAAGAACGGATTCCTAATTTCTTTTCTTTTTTCCCAACAGAGAATCCAGGGAAATCAGCTTCTATGATAAATGCGCTTGTACCTTTATGTTTGGATTCTGGATCAGTTACTGCAAATACGACATAGATATCCGCGATTCCACCATTTGTAATGAAAATTTTAGAACCATTTAGTACATAATGATCGACATCTAATTTAGCAGTTGTTTTCATGCCACCTGCGTCAGAACCTGAACCCGCTTCCGTTAAACCGTATCCACCGATTTTCGTTCCCTCAGCCATTGGACGAAGGTATTTTTGTTTTTGCTCTTCATTGCCGTATTTGAAAATCGGCCATCCAGCAAGTGAAGTATGTGCAGAAAGCGTTACACCTGTTGAAGCACAAACGCGGGATAATTCTTCTACCGCGATACAGTATGCAAGATAATCAGAACCGATTCCGCCATATTCTTCTGGCCAAGGAATACCTGTTAATCCTAGTTCCGCCATTTTGTCAAAAATTTCACGGTCAAAGCGTTCTTCTTCGTCACGTTCTGCAGCTGTTGGCCCTACTTCGTTTTCTGCAAAATCACGTACCATTTTACGAATCATTTCATGCTCTTCTGATAGTTGGAAATTCATTGTTATCCCGCCTTTATAGTTTGTTTTATTAAGTATCCGCTACTAGAATTTCTTTTAATTCGTTAGATGCTTACTAATTACGATTTTTTGGATTTCACTTGTTCCTTCGTATATTTCTGTAATTTTGGCGTCACGGAAATAGCGTTCTACTGGATAATCTTCCGTGTAACCGTATCCGCCGAATACTTGGACTGCTTCAATTGCGACATCTACCGCTGTTTTCGAAGCAAATAATTTTGCCATCGAAGCTTCTTTTCCACAAGGGAGTCCTTTTTCGCGAAGGCTCGCTGCCCGGTAAACAAGAAGTCTAGACGCTTCTACCGCTGTGCCCATATCGGCAAGCTTGAAGCCTATTCCTTGGTTTGCAGCAATTGGCTTACCAAATTGCACACGCTCTTTTGCGTATCCAACCGCTGCTTCAAACGCTGCTTCTGCAATTCCGAGTGCCTGCGTAGCGATTCCAATACGACCAGTATTTAAGTTCGCCATCGCAATTTTAAATCCTTCGCCTTCTTCACCTAGTCTATTTTCAACAGGAATTTTCATATCTTCGAAGGTGATTTGCACAGTTCTAGAACCATGCAAGCCCATTTTCTTTTCATCTTTTCCGACAATAAAACCTGGTGTTTCCTTTTCCACGATGAATGCAGAAATTCCTCTTGATCCTTGGGATGGATCTGTTGAAGCAAACACGATGTTCACATCTGCCTCGCCACCATTTGTAATAAATACTTTGGACCCGTTTAATACGTAATGGTCGTCTTTCTTAATTGCTTTCGTTCTCAGTGCTCCAGCATCCGATCCTGCAGATTGTTCTGTTAAACAAAATGCGCCTAAGTATTCACCAGTTGCAAGCTTTGGAACGTATTTATTTTTTTGCTCTTCATTGCCAAAATAAAGGATTGGGTTCGTGCCAACAGATGTGTGAACGGAAAGAATTACGCCAACAACAGCACTTACTTTTGATAGCTCATTAATCGCGATTACGTAGCTTGTAAAATCCATTTCTGCTCCGCCGTATTTTTCTGGTACAGTTATTCCCATTAACCCAAGTTCGCCCATTTTTTTAATGATCTCACGAGGGAACTCCCCTTGTTCCATTCGTTCAATATAAGGTTCGATTTCTGCTTTTGCAAAATCCCGCACCATATTGCGCATCATTAATTGTTCTTCTGTGAATTTCAATTCCATTTTAAAAGCCCCTTTTTCCCTTAAAAACCCGAATGGTTCAACTTACAATCAGTGGGATAAAGCACCCCTGATTGAAGTTTCACTTTTACTCGTATTAACGGGCAGTAAGACTCCCACTTCTACGCTTTTTTAACGGGAAGAATAAGTGGGAGTCTAACAGCCCGTAAAAACCCGAATGGTTCAACTAACAATCAGTGGGATAAAGCACCACTGTTTGAAGTTTCACTTTTACTCGTAGCTGTAGAAGCCTCGACCTGATTTCTTGCCTAACCAACCTGCTTTAACGTATTTTCTAAGCAGTGGACATGGACGATATTTGCTGTCCCCAAAACCTTCGTGCAAAATTTCCATAATGTACAAACAAGTATCTAAGCCAATAAAGTCAGCTAGTTGAAGTGGCCCCATGGGGTGATTCATACCCATTTTCATCACATCGTCGATTGCTTCTTTTGATGCAACACCTTCATAAAGCGTGTAAATTGCTTCGTTGATCATCGGCATTAAAATACGGTTGGAAACGAAACCTGGGAAGTCATTTACTTCCACTGGTGTTTTACTTAATTTAATCGTCATTTCTTCAATTGCTGTATATACATCATCGGAAGTTGCTAATCCGCGGATAATTTCTACAAGTTTCATCACTGGCACCGGGTTCATAAAATGCATACCGATTACTTGCTCGGGACGATTCGTTGCCGCTGCTATTTCCGTGATTGGTAAAGACGAAGTGTTCGTTGCCAAAATAGCATGTCTTGGCGTTATTTCATCCAGTTGTTTGAAAATAGATTGTTTGATTTCCATGTTTTCTACTGCTGCTTCGATGACTAAATCCACATCATTTGCGTCTTCGATGGAAAGTGATTTTGTAATTTTGCTAAGAACTGCTTGTTTTTCTTCTTCTGTCATACGACCTTTTTCAACGTTACGTGACAAGTTTTTCGTAATTGTTTGAATGCCGCGATCGTAAAATAGTTGTTCACGGTCATTTAATTTCACTTCAAATCCAGCTTGTGCGCAAACTTGTGCAATTCCAGATCCCATTTGACCTGCTCCGATTACCATTACTTTTTGAATTGTCATGCGTTGCTTCCCCCTGTTTTTGGAACTTCGATCATAATAGCGTCTCCTTGCCCGCCACCCGAACAAATTGCCGCTACTCCAATACCACCACCACGGCGTTTCAATTCGTATGCAAGTGTTAATATGATGCGAGCTCCAGATGCTCCAATTGGATGACCAAGCGCTACTGCACCGCCGTTTACATTTACTTTTGCTTCGTCTAGACCAGCGATTTGGCTACTTACTAGTGCAACAGCAGCAAATGCTTCATTTATTTCAAATAAGTCTATTTCATCTAGTGATTTCCCAGTTTTACCAAGTAATTTATTGATTACTATACCTGGTGTTTGAGGGAAATTTTCTGGTTCAATTGCTATTTCAGCGTGACCTAGCACGTATGCAAGTGGCTCTTTTCCAAGCTCTTTTGCCTTTTCTTCATTTGTTAGAACTATTGCACAAGCCCCGTCATTTATTCCTGGTGCGTTCCCTGCAGTAATCGTTCCATCGCTACCAAATGCTGGTTTTAATTTCGCAAGTGATTCGATTGATGTATCTCGGCGAGGTGCTTCGTCTTCATTTACGATGATTGGATCACCTTTTCGTTGTGGAATTTCCACTGAGACAATTTCTTCTGCAAAAATGCCGTTGTCTATTGCTTTTAATGCAAGGTCATGACTTCTAAAAGACCATTCATCTTGCTTCTCACGAGAAAGTTCAAATGATTCTGCCGTCGTATTTCCGTAAGTCCCCATATGCACATGCTTTGGATGGAATGAACAAGAAAGTCCGTCATAGACCATGCCATCCACCATTTGCGCATCTCCCATACGAAGTCCGAATCTGCCTTTTGGTAAATAATAGGGAGCATTCGACATTGATTCCATTCCACCAGCAACGATGATTTCTTCGTCTCCAAGACGAATTAATTGATCTGCAAAACTGACGCTTCTCATACCTGACGCACATACTTTGTTAATCGTTTCGGTTTTGACTGACCATGGAATACCTGCTTTTGTTGCTGCTTGTCTAGAAGGAATTTGCCCTTGCCCTGCTTGTAAAACAGTTCCCATAATTACTTCATCAACTTCATCAGCAGGTACTCCTGCACGAGACAAAGCTTCTTTAATTGCAACTCCACCAAGATCAGAAGCCGTTAAACTACTAAGCGCTCCTCCAAATTTCCCAAAAGCTGTACGTGCGCCATCCAAAATAACTGTCTTTGTCATACTAGCCACCCCTTTGTCTGATATGTATGCGCTTTCAACATAAATAAAATAAAAAATGTTACTGACTGAACGCTCGCTCGATTTCATTTGTTAGAAAAAAGGGAGCTTTTACACTCCCTTACTATTAACACTAGTTTACGAAACTATCACTTTAATTGCAATATAATTATGTCTATTTATTGAACAACTGATTCCTCTTCAACTGGTGGAATGAACTCTCCGAAAACAGATTTTTCAAGAAGCTCTGCAATGTCATAAGTGCCGACTGTTTCCTCTACTTCCTTCGCTTTCGTACCATCCGATAGCATCGTTAAGCAATACGGACATCCAGAAGAAATGATAGTTGGGTTTACTTCTAGCGCTTGTTCTGTACGAGCAACGTTTACACGATTTCCAACATGCTCTTCCATCCACATTAGGCCTCCGCCTGCTCCACAGCACATTCCTGTTTCGCGGTTACGATCCATCTCTACTAATTTCACACCCGGAATTGCTTTCAACACTTCACGTGGTGCGTCGTATACATCATTATATCGACCTAAGTAACAAGAGTCGTGGAATGTAATGGTTTCTTCCACAGTGTATTGTGGTTTCAAGCGCCCAGCTTGCACTAGATCATAAAGCATTTCAGTATGATGAAGCACTTCTCCGCTCCAACCGAAATCGCTGTATTCATTTTTAAAGATATTATATGCATGCGGATCAATTGTGACGATCTTTGTTACGCCTGCTTTTTCAAACTCGGAGATATTGTTCGACGCTAGCTCTTGGAATAAGAATTCATTTCCTAGACGACGAGGTGTGTCTCCTGAGTTCTTTTCTTTATTGCCAAGAATGGCGAACTTCACTCCAGCTTCGTTCATCAAATGTGCAAAAGCTAAAGCGATTTTTTGTGAACGATTATCGAACGACCCCATCGAGCCAACCCAGAATAAGTATTCAAATTCTTCTCCAGCTTTCGATACTTCTTTTACTGTTGGGATGTGCACTTCTGGACGTGCATCTCTCCAGTTTTCTTTCTCTTTACGATTCAAGCCCCATGGATTTCCTTGGCGCTCAATATTCGTCATAGCTCGTTGTGCATCTGGATCCATTTTTCCTTCCGTCATCACTAAGTAGCGACGAAGATCAATAATTTTATCCACATGTTCATTCATAACTGGACATTGGTCCTCACAGTTACGGCAAGTTGTACAAGCCCAAATTTCTTCTTCCGTGATTACGTCTCCGATTAGTGATGGACTATAAATGTCTTCGATTACGGCACCTTCAGCACCAGCAGCCATCGCAAGTTGGTTTCCTTTTGTTCCTTGAAAAGCAAGTGCTGGCACCCAAGGTTTTGTCTTTGTTTCTACTGCTCCGGTAAGTGTTAAATGATCACGAAGCTTTACGATTAAGTCCATTGGTGACAGCATTTTACCTGTTCCCGTTGCTGGACACATATTTGTACAACGACCACATTCTACACATGCGTATAAGTCGATCATTTGTGCTTGTGTAAAATCTTGTATGCGACCTACACCAAACGACGGCATTTCTTCTTCATCTGCCTCTTCGTCTTCTTCCGCTTCAAAATTGATCGGACGTAATTTTCCAACATTGTCTAAACGGTGGAAGTAAACGTTTGCAGGACCAGTTATTAAGTGGAAATGCTTTGATTGTGGTACATATACTAAGAATGTTAATAGGAAAAGCAAATGTGCCCACCACATTATATAGAAAACTACTGCGGCTGCTATTGGTGGTATAAAACCAAATATTGTGCCAATTGAGGATGCAATCGGCTCAGTCCACACTGCATCATGGCCATGCCAAATCATTCCCATTCCATTACCAACTAAAACAGAAACCATTAACCCCCCGATGAAAATAAGCACTAGCCCATTTTTCCATCCGCGTTTTAGGCGTACTAATTTTTCAATATAGCGTCGGTAGAATGCCCACACAACCGCTATTAAAATAATAAATGTCACGATTTCTTGGAAAAATGTAAACGCTGGATACACAGACCCTAGTGGCAAATGTGAACCAGGTGCTAACCCTTTCCAAATAAAATCGAGTGCCCCAAATTGAACTAATAAAAAACCATAGAAGAACATTACATGGATTGCTCCACTTTTCTTATCTTTTAATAGCTTCTTTTGGCCGAAAACATACACCCAAATTTTGCGAAGTCTTTCCTTCACATTGTCTTCAAATTCAACTTTTTTCCCTAGTTTGATATATGCATACCTTGTTTTCAATAAATATGCGAACAATCCGATTGCGTACAAAGTAACTGCTACAAACAGCACCCAGTTTGTGATTAATAATGGACTCATCTTATTTCTCCCCCTTTGAGTTGTAAAATGACGTGTTACCGATAGAATACCATTTGGCTAGTAGAATGATAAAGAAGTAATTTTAATATTAAAACTGAATGAGCATTCAGTCAACATCAATTTATTCTTATGTGTTCGAGATTGATTATAATGGCAGAAAGTTTCTTTGGGAATAGGGAAGTTGTTTCAGAAATTAAAAAAGTTGTTTCAGCGTGGATGGAGATAGAGAATTTTAAATTGGGATTATTCTCTATTTGGAGAGTATTTCTCATGATAAAGAGCTATCTTCATGTGAGATAGCTTGCTATTTTTAATTGAAGAATATTCACTCGGAATTATTTTCCATTAAAAGTTACTATACGGCAAAGAGAGACCAATTTCACCATATAAGCAACCAATTTACTCGCTTTAGCAATCAATTCGTCGCTAACAACGACCATTTCTCATAGTAAAGAGCTATCTTAATGTGAGATACCTCGCTATTTTTAATTGAAGAATATTCACTCGGAATTATTTTCCATTAAAAGTTACTATACGGCAAAGAGAGACCAATTTCACCATATAAGCAACCAATTTACTAACATCAGCGACCAATTCATTCGTATGAGCAACCAATTCGTCGCTAACAGCAACCATTTCTCAAAGTAAAGAGCTATCTCAATGTGAGATAGCTCGCTATTTTTAATTGAAGAATATTGGCTTGGAATTATTTTCTATTAAAAGTTACTATACGGCAAAGAGAGACCAATTTCACCTTATAAGCAACGAATTTACTAACATCAGCGACCAATTCGTCGCTAACAGCAACCATTTCTCATAGTAAAGAGCTATCTCAATGTGAGATAGCTCTTTAATCAGTTAATTTCTTCAAAATACTCTCCAAATAGCTGTTTTGCTTCTTCTATTTGATCAATCGAAACGCCAAGTAACACGGAAGTTGCTGGACCTGCGGATTTCAAAATGTCCCAGTCGTTCAGATTACAGTTTAATCCTAGTCGCTGGCATTCCTCTTTTATTCCAGCAGAACCAACTGGCCATATACGCTTCACTAGTCCACTAGTGATTCCGGTCCAGATTTTCTTTATGTCCGCAATTTTTCTTAATTCCATGAGTACTTCATCACCGACGCATGGTTTTCCGTATACATACCATTTACATGCCGTATCACTTTCTCTTTTGCGCTCACCAATCATCGTTACGGCCATTGCGGATTGTAACGTATCCATGTTGGATTCGGTACTTCCGGTAATCTCAGGGCAAGGCTGCTCTAACTCATAAAATAATTTCTCTATCCCGGCACTATACTTTTCCCAGCTTTTATTGCCTGAAAAGTTATGCACGACAATGGAGATGGGAATTGCTCCAGCAGCCCATTGCTCCACCAGGGCGACTCTTGCTGCAAAATAAGCAACAACTTCATCATTAACGCGTACAACATCAGCTGCTTTTTCACCAATCGCTGCTGAATTATCGGTTGTGACGACAAAACCATTTGGCAATAAAACCGCATTACGCATGGGTTTTCACTCTATCCATTACGCGCACAACTACTGGAAAGACAATCATTGCGATTCCAGCATTCAAAATGGTTGCAATAGTAATCTCGGGTAATACAGTAACAAAAAATGCCTTTGAAATGATCCAATAAAACGGAAGTGTTGCAAGCACACTATTGGCAAATATAAAAAATATCCATTTCCATACATGCAACCCCGCTTTATGAAGTTTCGTAAACACGAATAAAATCAAAAACATTTCACCAGCAATCAATACATGCAATGGTCCTAAAGGAAATCCTGCATAAAGAGACGAGGATAAATGACCGATCATAGAAGCAGCTCCTGCGTAAACAGGAGGTAAAAATGCAGCCGATACAAGTGCTGGAACGGTATCAAGTGCTGCACTTCCAATACCTACTGGAATTTTCACGAATGCACCAATTGTACATAATGCTGCAAACATTGCTGCGAGCGTTAGTAAACGAAGCTTCATTGCATTTACTTCCCCTCTTCTTTTACGCTTCCTACGTTTTTAAAAACTTTTGCACTTCGTAAGTATTCTACATCCGAAACATTTTCTCGAGAATTAGCAACACGTGCTGCTGCAAATAAATAATCGGACAAACGATTCAAATAACGTTGCACAACTGCTGGCACATCCTCTTCTGTTTTCATCAATGTGACCATTTGACGCTCTGCACGTCTTGTAATCGTGCGTGCAATATGAAGAGTTGCAGCAGCTGGCGTTCCACCTGGTAAAATGAATCGTTCTAACACTGGACCTTCTTCGACAAGCACATCAATACGTTTTTCCATTGCTTCAATCGGTTCGTCCGTCATTTTATACACTCGTCGATTCGATACATTCGCTAAGTCTCCACCACAATCGAATAATTCGTGTTGAATCGTCTCTAAATCCTCCAACATATCAGCGAAAAGAGTTGGATCTAACTCTGTAACTGCTTTCCCGATAAACGAATTCACTTCGTCTATAGTGCCGTATGTTTCTACGCGAATATCATCTTTATCTGTTCTTCCTCCGATTAATCCTGTTTGCCCTTTGTCACCCGTTTTTGTGTAAATCTTCATCCCAATCATCTCCCTTTATTGTTTGTGCAATTCCATACCAAATTCGTGTTACACGGTCTGCTTTTGTAAAAAGTTGTTGATAAAATCTTCCGACGTCATCTCGCAACTTGCGCATACTTGCTTCCATCGGAACGATGCCACGTCCAATTTCCGTAGCTATTACCATAACTTCTATTGTTTTATTCCATTGTTCAAGCTGCCCAAGCCATTTGTTTAACTGAGGTTCAAGCAGATTTTCTACCCCAAATACAACAACCATTTCCGTATCTGACAATAAAGTCTGGGTGTCTTCAGCGGCATCCATCCACTGTACGCTTCGTCCTTGAACATGATGTTCTACATATGCTCGTTTTCCATTAAATGCTCCACCGAAAATGACTTGCACCGCTTTCCCTCCAGTACGTCTTTTTTAGTTGCCCATTGCAATTTATAACAGCTCCCATGGGGTACTTCCCAATTCCAAAAACTTTTTTCCACACTTGCAAACTTTGTTAATAAAAAACGAATTGGTCCACCGTGTGTCACAATAATAGGCAGTTCAAATTCTTTTACCACTTCATCAAACCCTTGTAGCACACGCTCTTCCATGTTAGTCAGTGACTCCCCATTTGGTGGAGCTATTTTTCGTGGATTCTTAAGCCAAACTTTATAGATAATATCCTCTTTTAATTCATTATATGTTTTTTCTTCCCAATCACCAAAGGAACATTCTCGAAAATTTGCATTCACAATATACGGAACACGCTGGAATAACTGTTCTGCCGTTTGCATGCAACGAAGAAGATCGCTGCCGATTACTTGTTTAATTTCGGAAGGCATTTTTTTCGTTTTTATACCAGAAATGATTGGTTCATCTGTCCAGCCGATATATTTCTTCTCTCGATTCCCATTCGTCGGCAAATGTCTTATGAGAGTAATAGTAAAAGGGTCAGCCATAGTACCACCTCCGAAACTTCCACACTCGCACCAAGCAAGTCACCAGTAATTCCACCAAAATTTTTCCATGCCCAATTCCGAAATAAGCAAATAAAAATAAATAAAACTACTCCAAATGTGATGGCAATCATCCAATCCGTAAACCATCCTATTATGAATAGACCAACAAAAAAGTTAAATGAAGTCGCAAGTATGAGCCTACTCGCATTCATTTTCTGCTTAAAAAAGTGAGCAAGCCCGCTCTCTTTCGCACTTCTCGTTAATACGAATAGCATCGTCAGTGTTGCCCTTGAGAAAAAAGGGATTAGCAAGATAAAAATCCAGTGAAACGATTCGGCTGCTAACACTTCAGAAACAATAATCACTTTTCCGATGACCAGTAATACAACTGCCATTACTCCAAAAGCTCCGACTCGTGGATCATCTAAAATCTCAAATCGTTTCAGTCGATCTTTATACGAGAAAAATGCATCGGAAGTGTCAATAAACCCATCCATATGAAGACCTCCAGATAAAAAGATCCCTAAAAACACAATAGAAAATCCCGTCATTAGGGTACTCCATTCGAAATAGAGTCCTAAACAAGCAATTGCTCCTATTCCTGCACCTATCCAAGGAAACAAACTATACATTCCTGAGATTTGCTGCTTTTCCATTGGTAAATTTTTATGCACAGGAACGATGGTGAAAAATTGAAGTGCTAATAACAAGCCCTTCATCTACACATCCCCTTCTAAAATGGCTTTCACTTTATCCCATTTGATAAACTTTTTAAAATGGTTAGCCCAGTCATTTATTTGTTCATCAGAAGCAATCTTATTATGTGCTACTTCCCCGTCTTCCTCTTCCAATTCATTTGGAAAATAAGGAATAACCCCAAATACGTCCACACCTGTATACGTTTCGATGAAGTCAATTCCTTCTTGAAATAAAGAAACGTCTCCTTGGAACTTATTAATAATGATTCCTTTCACACGGGCTCTTTGCTCTTCCGGTAATAGTGCAAGGGTTCCAACGATGGATGCAAAAACACCACCATACTCGATATTCGCTACTAATATAACCGGAACATCTGCTAAATCGGCAACGCGCATATTCACAAGTTCACGGTCTCTCAGATTCATTTCAACAGGACTGCCTGCACCTTCTAAAATTAAGTATTCAAAGGAATTGGACAGTGTTTGTAAACTGTTTTTTATAAGCTTTTGACCTTCTTCAAAATATTGTTCCCGGTAATGCATGCCATTTATTTTGTTTTGTTTTTTGCCTAGAATAATCATGTCTGTTTCCATGTTTCCTGTGGGTTTCAATAAAATTGGGTTCATCTCCGTTAAATAAGGAGTTTTTGCGGCTCTTGCTTGCAATGCTTGCGAAACACTTATCTCAAAATCATCTTCTGTATGAATGCTTAAGCTAGACATGTTTTGTGATTTGAAAGGTGCTACTCGTTTTCCTTCGTTCGCAAGTAGTCGACAAATAGCTGTACATACTAAACTTTTCCCTACACTCGATGCCGTCCCTTGTACCATTAATCCTTTCATACTATTCCTCATTTCCACTGCTGACTTAATCCATATTCCATTTCAAATGCTTGTTCTGCTTTTGCAACAAGCTGCTGGTGAATTCGTCCAATCCACTTTTGATATAGGACGACACTTTCATATTTGGATAAAGGTTCATCGAGCACTTCATTTGACACAATGACAACTACTTTTGCTTTACTTAGTAACTGTTCGATTGATTCAAATAGTGCCTTTTCTACTTTTTCCATATCATTATCATAAAGCTCATTGGCAAGCCAAGTGGTGACACAGTCCCAAAGGATGCCATCCCCTTCTTGGATTTGCGGAAGTATTTGTTCGAAATTGCGTGGTTGCTCAATTGTCACCCATTCGACAGGATAATTTTCACGATCGTTTTGATGTCTCTTAATTCGTTCTTTCATTTCACCGTCTACTGCAACGCCAGATGCGACATACACATTTCGTTTTGCTTGCTCGTTCATTAAATAATGCTCTGCGAAACTACTTTTTCCGCTCCGCACGCCACCTGTTATGAAGACAAGTTTTCCTCGAACCATGCATTCATCTCCTTTTGCAATAATTCCATTTGCCATTTTTCTTTCATTCCAACTCGAAACCATTTACCATCAAGTCCTTTAAAGTTCTCGGTATGACGAAGTACGCAGCCTTTTGCTAATAAAGACAGAAAGAATTCGCTCGATTTAGTTGGATCTGGAAGTTGAAAACAAAGAAAGTTTGTTCTAGATGGAAGCACAATACAGTTCCACTTTTCAAGGAAAGCAGTATATTGCTCCCGCATTTCCTTGGCATATGAAATTGCCCGTAAACGGTATTCCTCTTCCTGTAAACACGCTGCACCAATCGTTGTTGCAATTGCATTGCTATTCCAGTGCGGCATTTTTGAACGAGTTTCATTAATGATTGATCCACTCGCTACTGCGTAACCAAGTCGCAATCCAGGAATTGCATACATTTTGGTCATCGAACGAACAACTATGACGTTCGGAAAATCTGTCAAATAAGGAATAAATGACTCACGCTCATCAATGAAATCAAGAAATGCTTCATCTAAGATGACCTCACATTTATATCTCTTCGCATAGTCTGCAATTTGTATAATCTCTTCTAACGGAATCAAATAGCCAGTCGGATTATTCGGTCTGCAAATATAAATTACTTCTGCAAACTCTATTTCATCGAATATTTCATCTAGTGGGAGCCCCTGCTTTGCAATTATTTCTTTTATGTACACATGATAAGGGGCAAGGGTTGTTGCATATTCCGAAAAGGTCGGATGAATCAAAATAGCCCGTTTATTTTCGTATCGTTTCGCAAGACTTGCAAATATTTCAGCTGCTCCGTTTCCAACCATAACGTTTTTAACATGCACATCATGATAGTTCGCAGCTGCCGATAAAAATGGTTCTCCATGAGGATCTGGGTATTTTGTGATTAAGTCTTCATACGATTCCCAGCGCTCTTTCACAAATGCTGGCGGACCTATTGGATTGACATTTTCGCTGAAATCAATCACCTTTTCAGGCATTTTCATACGGAGACTTTCATATAAGTGATGAGCATTTGCTCCGTGATTAGGTAATGACAAATAAAATCCCTCCAATGACCATCATCCAAAGCCAAAATAGAAAAACAGCCGTATTCAAATGCGAGATTGTACTTACTATATGACGAGGTGTTAATGTAACTTCCCCAATCCCCATTAACGCTCGATTTGATACGACCCCTTTATATGTATTTACTCCGCCTAGTTGTATTCCTAATTGGTAAGCTGTTGCAGCTTCTAAATAACCGCTATTTGGACTTGGATGTTTTTTCGCATCAAGCCACCAGCCTTTCATGCGCTCCCAAAAAGGTAATACACTTTCTTTTTTTCCCCAAAGCATAATAATATATCCCGTTAAACGGCTTGGAATGTAGTTTGCAATATCATCTAACTTTGCAGCTGCAAAACCAAATTTCTCATACTTTTCATTTTTGTAGCCGACCATGGAATCGAGTGTATTTATTGCTTTATACAACCATAGCCCTGGTGCACCAGCAAGAAGAAATGCATAAAAAAGTGGTGCAGTAATTCCGTCGCTTATGTTTTCAGATACCGTTTCTACGACACCTCTTGTAATTTCCTTCTCATCTAATTCCTCTGTATCACGACCGACAATCCACGAAAGCTTTTGTCTAGCAGTAGGTAAATCTTTTGCCATTAAAGGTTTATATACATCCATTGCCGCTTCTTTTAGACTTTTTTGTGCAAGTCCCGAGGCGATTAAAATACTCTCAACTGCAATTCCAACCCATATGTGAATGGAATACGCACCGATTAATATAGCGACTGTACTAAAGAATGTAATTCCAACGACTAGGATAACTAGTAGAAATCCTTTCTCTTTTCGAGCCCTTCCTTTATTCAGCCAGTCTGTGAGTTTCGAAATTAGGGAACCTATCCACCGAACAGGATGTGGCCAATTTGGTGGGTCCCCGATGATTCTGTCTACTAGTAGACCAATTGCTATCGCAATAATATGCGGACCCATTATTTACACCCATCCTTTTGCTTTTTTATAAATTTGGATTGCTTCTACTGTGCATTCGTACACGCCTTGTCCAATTTTTTTGCCAATTTCCGTAATAGGACCTGCGTATGGAATAGACATTCCACGTTGCGTCGCTGCTACTAATACGCTATCGGTGGAAGTGCCTGTCGCAATTGTTCCAGTACGTGGATCTTTCACTTGTTCGAATGCTAATGCTTTCGTTTTTGCTTCTGTTGCCGTTATAACAGCTTGAATAAATGCTTCATCCGAAAGCTCTCCGTTCACAATGATCCATGTATTAATCGTCCCAATTGCCGGTAGCATTTCTACTTCGTGAGCTTTAGATACGTCTACTGCATTTCCAACACCAGCTGTAACCATGATGACAATACTACCAAATGGTGTGGCATATTCTTTTATTACGGCGTCCTTTGTATTTACTGCGGTCATCATGCCAACTGTATCCGCTTCAGAAAATCCATTATTCGCAAGGTATGCTAACATTTCTTCATGCACATTATCACATGCATAATTGGCATCTACTCTTCTGTTCACGAAGTTTTTATACCAACCGCTTCCTGCATTGATTACCGCAGAGGACCAAGTTTTCAGCTGAGTTTCCGCTTGGAATATGACTAAATCTCCAGTAACTTGAAAGTTTTCAGCTGTTATTCGTTTGTCATCCTTCTTTTCATTCACATCTGGAAGAATGGTAATTTGTGGTTTTGGACGCTCCGGGTGTGGATTTGTACTGACACGAGCTTCATACACTGTTTCAATTTGATTTTTCGTCACTACTTCATGCGGGGCACCGATTGCTTTTATTTCTCCATGATCCATTAATAACAGTCGATCACAGTAAATAGAAGCAAGATTTATGTCATGAAATACACTAACAATCGTAATTCCTTTTTCGATTGCTTGCGTTTTGATTGTATCGAGCAGTTGCTTTTGGTGTGCTATGTCTAAATGATTTGTTGGTTCATCGAGCAATAGAATAGGAGCTTGTTGCGCAAGTGCTTGGGCAACAAATACACGCTGTTGTTCGCCACCAGACAATAGATCTAATAGTTGATGCTCGTATTTTTCCATTGCTGTCAGTTTCATCGCCTCAACAACGGCAGCTTCGTCTTCTTTGGACCACGAAGCAAACCAACCACTTTGATGAGGATACCGTCCAAGCGAAACAGTATCTCTCACTGTATGGGAAAATGCATGACTATGTAATTGTGGGAGCACTGCCATTTTTTTAGCAAGCTCTTTCGGTGAATAGGATTGGAGAGAATCCCCTTCAATGAAGACTTTTCCAGACTCCATAGGCAAAATTCCACTTATCACCTTCAATAATGTGGATTTCCCACTTCCGTTTGGGCCTAGAATTCCAAGCATTTCTCCTTTTCCTACTTCAAAGGAGACATTTTTTACGATTAACCTGTGATCGTACCCACCAGATAACCCTTCTATTTTCAACAAATTAAATGCCTCCTTTTTTTCGTTGTCTAAAGAAAATAAATGCAAAAACAGGTGCCCCAATAAAAGCAGTTATGACACCAATCGGCAGCTCCGTTGGGGAAATAATCGTGCGCGACACTAAATCACATATGATTAAAAGGGCCGCTCCATTGACAAAACTTAGTGGCAATACATGTCGATTATCGGAACCAAATAAAAGTCTGGTCATATGCGGCACAACAAGCCCTACAAATCCAATCGTCCCAGATACTGCAACTGCAGTTCCTGTTAGCATCGAACCGCCGATTAATATCATCATTTTTCGTCGTTTGACGTTAACTCCTAAATGTTTTGCACGTTCTTCTCCAAATAGCATGGCATTTAACTCTCTTGTATTCAAGCCTAATAAAAATCCTCCAATAATCATAAATGGTAATGCCATTTGTACAAAGCTCCAGCCCCGCATCGATACACTCCCGAGAAGCCAGCCAATTATTTGGCGTAACTCTTCTCCTGTTAGTGCAATCATTAGAGATATGACAGAACCTAGAAAAGAACTAAAAATGATACCTGTTAAAATAATCGTCTCCATTTTCATCGAACGATCAACGAGTTTGGCAAATGACATAACGAGGAGCATCGTAACTAAAGCGCCAATCATACTAAAAATGGGTAACGTATAAATCCCTAAAAAAGGCACCGAAATACCGAAAAAGAGCGTAGCCACGGCGCCTACTGAGGCACCGGACGACACTCCTAACGTATAAGGATCGGCAAGCGGATTTTTAAATAACGCTTGAAAAGCGGCACCTGCAATGGCTAGTGATGCACCAACTAGCCCTGCAAGTACTACACGCGGCATGCGAATTTTCCAAACGATATTCGTCGCAATTTTATCTGCTCCCGTATCCCATAATGTGCTGATCGGTACCTTTACGGATCCGACCGATACACCTAGCCAAATTGCTACTACTAAAGCAGCAATAGACAAGATGTAGCCGATCATGGCTTTACTCACTAAAAGCCTCTGGATAGATTGCTTTCGCTACTTCTTCTAATCCATCCGCAAGACGAGGACCTGTACGGCTTGTGATATTTTCATCCACTTGCACGACTTCATTATTTTTCACTGCATTAATTGAATCAAATCCAGGACGAGCTTTAACACTATCAACTATTCCATCTACATAGCTATACATAACAAGAATAACATCTGGATTACGGCTAACAATTTCTTCTGGTTCGATTTTGAACCAGCCTTCTTGGTCTGCTGCAACATTTTCTGCATTCACCATATTTAATATTTCTTGCATGAAAGTTCCTTTACCTGGTGTATAAATTTCAGGAACATCGGATGTTTCGACGAAAACTGTTTTCTTTGTTTTTACTTTTGCGATTTTTGCTGTAACATCTGCTACTTTTGCTTTCATACCTTCTACAATTTTTTGTGCTTCTGTTAATTTCCCAGTTGCACGTCCAATTTGCTCGATTGTAGTATATGTTTCATCAAAGTTTGCTGCATTTTTTACAACGAATACTTTCACACCTGCATCACGAAGTTGTTGTAACCCCGCTTCGCCCATGCCTAACATAGACTCATGTGCAAATACGATATCCGGATTCATGGATAGAATTTTTTCCACGTTGAATTCCATACCGCCGATTTTCTCTTTTTCAAGCGCTTCTGCTGGGTAGTCATCATAGTCGTTTACCCCAACAATTTCATCATTCAAACCAAGTGCAAATAAGATTTCAGTGTTGCTTGGTATCATCGAAACGATTGTTTTTGGCGCTTCTTCTAATGTGATGTCGTTTCCAACTGCATCAGTGATTGTTAGTGGGAATGTTGCTTCCTTTACTGCCGTTTCTTGTTGTGCATTATCTTTATTATCTACTGGTGTTACTTCTTTTGTCCCACACCCTACTAGCAATAATACTGCTAATGCGGATGCCATCCATAATTGCCACATCTTCTTCATCTGTCATTCCTCCATTTTTGTGCAAAATAAAAATCCCTCGTCTAATGAACGAGAGATAAAATAGGTATAAATCTGCTAGTTTATGTATATAACAAGCTGACTTACACGAACCTATCCTCGTAGGTACAAAAGTGTAAACACATAAAGGCAGGTTTTCTGACTCGTGATAACGTTCTATCACTTACAGTGGCGGGACCGCGCTGGGTTTGAACCAGCTTCCCTTTTAACTCACTAGTAAACTAGCAAGCACCTTTATGTTCAAAATATTCGTGATGCATCGTTTTTATTATACATTAAATAGAATTGTTGTCGACAGAGATTTTTGGAGAACGGTTTGGGGGAAAATATCATTTTCCAACTAACGCACTCATTTTTCCAACTAAATGCTCTAAAATACCAACTAAACATCTCAAAATTCCAACTAACAATATACTTTTTCCAACTAAACGCTATTTCACATCAAAAAAACACTCCGACCGAGGCCGAAGTGTTGGATATTACATTTTTTCCGGAGCAGCTACACCAATTAATCGAAGTGCATTTGCAATTGTTTGGCGTGCTGAAGTCACTAATGCTAGTCGTGCTTCTGTTTGTGCAACGTTTTCCGCATTCAGTACTTTATCAGCATTGTAGAAACTGTGGAAAGTTGCAGCTATTTCTTGGATGTATGTTGCAACACGGTGAGGTGCACGAAGTTTTGCAGCGTCCGCTACCACTCGTGGGAAGTCACCGATTTTTTTCAATAAGTCTAATTCTTTTTCGCTTTGTAATAAATCAAGGGAGTTTGTAGAAGCCTTCATCCCTTGAGTTTCTGCTGCTCGTAAAATGGAGCAAATACGTGCATGTGCATATTGCGCATAATATACTGGGTTTTCATTTGATTGAGAAACAGCTAAGTCTAAATCGAAATCCATATGCGAATCGCCTGAACGCATGCCGAAGAAATAACGAACTGCATCCAGTCCTACTTCTTCCACAAGCTCACGCATCGTAACGGCTTTCCCTGTACGCTTACTCATCTTCATTTTTTCGCCGTCTTTATACAACTGAACCATTTGAATAACCGATACTTCTAGTTTTTCACGTTCGTATCCAAGTGCTTCAATCGCCGCTTTCATACGTGGGATATAGCCGTGGTGGTCTGCTCCCCAGATGTTGATCAGTTGATCGAATCCACGCACTAATTTATCTTCATGGTATGCGATGTCTGGCAATAAATAGGTGAATGAGCCATCGCTTTTTATTAATACACGGTCTTTGTCATCGCCAAAAGTAGTAGAACGGAACCAAGTTGCTCCCTCTTCTTCAAAGATATGACCATTCGCTTTTAATTTATCTAGGGCAACGTCAATTTTTCCACCTTGATATAAAGAAGTTTCAGAGAACCAATTATCAAAACCTACACGGAAATCCGCTAAGTCTTTTTGTAATTTAGCAAGTTCTACTTTTAAACCGTGTGCACGGAATGCTTTATAACGATCTTCATCGGACATAGATACAAACTTGTCTCCATGTTCTTTCATAAGTGCTGCAGCAATATCAATAATATCTTGACCGCGATACCCGTCTTCTGGCATTTCTTTTTCCAAACCTAATGCTTCAAAATAGCGAGCTTCAATCGAAATAGCTAAGTTGTGGATTTGATTACCAGCGTCATTAATATAATACTCACGGGCTACATCGTATCCAGCGAAATCTAGTACATTACATAAGGAATCCCCTACTGATGCACCACGAGCATGCCCTAAATGTAAGTCACCAGTTGGATTTGCAGAAACGAACTCGACTTGCACTTTTTCTCCCGTTCCTGCAGTAGTACGTCCGTATTCTTCTTTTTCAGTTAAGACAGCTTTCACTACTTCTTGTAAATAATCTTTTCGTACAGTAATATTCATAAATCCAGGACCTGCAATGTCGATTTTCTCCATCATTGTTCCCGTCATATCTAGATTTTCTACAATTGCTTCAGCAACTTGGCGAGGATTTCTTTTTGCAAGCTTTGTTAATTGCATCGCAATATTCGTTGCGTAATCCCCATTCGCTTTGTCTTTTGGTGTTTCTAAATGGATAGCAGGAATTTGATCATCTGTTACAAGTTCCGCTTTCATAATCGCTTCCTTCAACGCCGTTTTAATGGATTGTTGTAGTTTTTCTACTGCGTTCATTTAATTCGCCTCCGTATAAGTTAGTTCTAATGTATATGTACCTGCAACTTCATCACTTATTAACAACTCATATTCCACTTGGAAATGCCCATCTTCAAAATGCAAGTGCTTCGTATTTGTTGTGATAATTATCACGCCATAAACTGTATCGTAACTTCCTGTTTGAAGCTCCCCACTTGCAAATGGCAACCGCATTTTAACTCCACCAGTTCGCATAATTAAAGCCGTCTTTCCACCTAGCTTTACAGTTGTTCGACTATTTTTTTCATCCTGCACTTCTTCGTAAACTAAATAAGGTTGAGCCCCTTTTAAAATTAGTTCCCCTGTCGTTTGAATATCGAACATTTCTTTCTCGACATCAGGATGACTAATCGTTGATAATAAACGAATATTTACTTGCTTTTTAAGTGGTTGAGACATTACTTTCATCCTTTAGAACATTTTTTACTATAACCTTATTATTATAAGGCTAAAGGCTAGGCAATGACAACTAATCAAAAATGAATACACTATTTTAGCAAAATCATCTGGAAGAAATAAAGTAATCCATATAAATCAAAAATGGCCTTATTGCTTACAATTATTAGCTTAACGAGACCATTTGCTGGTAAGCCGAGACCATTTTGCTCATAACCGCAACCAGTTTTCATAAAGCGAGACTAATTTCGGCATAATGGAGACCAATTCTCATAATAAAGAGTTCACTTGATGTGAGATGACTGCTAATTTCGATTCATGAGCATTGATTCAAGAGGCGTACCAGTAATTAATTTCCATTATTAGTTAGAATGTGGCTTAACGAGACCAATTCATCGGTAGACGAGACTATTTAACTCATAACCGCAACCAATTTTCAATAAGCGAGACCAATTTCGGCATAGCCGAGACCAAATCTCACAATAAAGAGTTCATTTGGTAGGAGATGACCGCTAATTTCGATTGATGAGTATATATTCAACGGGTGTACCAGTAATTAATTTCTATTATTAGTTAAAATATGGCTTAACGAGTCCAATTCTTCCCTAGCCGAGACCAAATCTCACAATAAAGAGTTCACTTGATGTGAGATGACTGCTATTGATCCACAGCTTACTTGTAACTAAATTCTATTATTAGTTAGAATATCGCTTAACGAGACCAAAAAACGTGATGCCTTAGTAAAAGGACATCACGTTTTTTTATCTCACTATTTAATATAATGGATTACCCAATAAGTAGCTGTTTACGCTTCTATTTCACAAAGCCTAAGATCATTTCGCGTAGCAGTTTACTAGCAGTGTTTGCGGTTTGCTCCGATGAATCGTAGATCGGTGCAACTTCTACTAAATCGAAACCTACAACGTTTACGCCTGAATTTGCGATTGCGTGGATAGAAGCTAGTAGCTCTCGGCTTGTGATTCCGCCGCAGTCTACTGTTCCTGTTCCAGGTGCGTGTGCAGGGTCTAATACATCGATATCAATTGTGACATAGACAGGTCGACCAGCTAAAGTAGGAAGTACTTCTTTCAAAGGTTCCAATACTTCGAATTTGGCAATTTGCATGCCATTTTCTTTTGCCCAGTCAAACTCTTCTTTCATTCCGGAACGAATTCCGAATGAGTACACATTTTTCGGTCCGATATATTCTGCAATTTTACGAATTGGTGTGGAGTGTGAAAGCGGTTCTCCTTCATATTCAACACGTAAATCGGTGTGAGCATCCATATGAATAATCGCTAGATCTTTATAGTTATCTGCCACTGTTTTCATGACAGGCCATGACACTAAATGCTCGCCGCCCATCCCAACAGGAATTTTCCCATCTTGCATTAGCTTGCTAATAAAATCTTCAATTAGATCTAAACTTTTTGCAGCATTTCCGAATGGAAGTGGAATATCTCCAGCATCAAAATAGTTTACATCATCTAGCTCACGGTCTAAATACGGACTATATTCCTCTAATCCAATGGATACTTCACGAATACGCTGCGGGCCAAAACGTGAACCTGGACGATAGCTTACCGTCCAGTCCATTGGCATGCCGTAAATAACTGCTTGTGCTTCTTCGTAATTTTGGTTACTTTTTATAAATACATTTCCTGAATAAGCTTCATCAAATCTCATCGGCTTACTCTCCTGCTAAGTCTTTCACAAATTTCGGTAATACAAATGCCGCTTTGTGAAGCTCTTTTGTATAATATTTCGTTTCTATATCAAAGAATTGCTCTTCCGGCACTTGAAGTGGATCATATTTTTTTGAACCAATTGTGAAGCACCATAGACCACTTGGGTAAGTTGGAATATTTGCCAAGTACATATTTGTAATTGGGAAAATTTCTTTTACGTCTTTTTGTACTTGTCGGATTAGGTCCGCTTTGAACCATGGGTTGTCCGATTGTGCAACGAATAATCCGTCTTCTTTAAGTGCTTTAGAGATTCCTGCGTAGAAACCTTTTGTAAATAAATTCACCGCTGGTCCAACTGGTTCTGTAGAATCTACCATAATTACATCGTATTCGTTTTCTGACTCAGCAATATGCATGAAGCCATCGCCAACTTGAACGTCTACACGTGGGTTTTCTAATTCACAAGCGATTTCTGGTAAATATACTTTCGAATACTCAATCACTTTTCCATCTATATCAACAAGTGTTGCTTTTTTCACTTTTGGATGCTTCATGATTTCACGGATTACACCACCATCTCCGCCTCCGACAACTAATACGTTTTCTGGATTAGGATGTGTGAATAAAGGAACGTGTGCTACCATTTCGTGATACACAAACTCATCTCTTTGTGACGTCATTACCATGCCGTCTAAAAAGAGCATATTCCCCCACTCTTCTGTTTCTGCCATTTCTAATAGTTGAAAATCCGTTTGCTCCGTATGAAGTGTACGTTTCACCTTCATTGTGATGCCAAAATTCTCGGTTTGCTTCTCTGTAAACCAAAATCCAGCCATGTATCTATCTCCTCTAACTATATATTTTCTGTGTACTTTTTTTAAAAAATTAAATACAAAGAAAGTATAGAGGTTTTTGACAAAAGTGCAATACTTTTTTCTTCTTCTGTTTAATTTGAATCTATTGTTCTCATACTAATGAAAACATCAAAAAGAACGGAGTAGATTTTTATGCGTCGTGTGCAACATCGAAAAAAAGTCAAACGATCAAAACGCATGAAAAGGTTTTTTCTACTTAGCATTGCTGCTATTTGTGCATTATCCGGTGCATTTGTAACTCTTCGTATTTATGCGCAAATCGTTGGTGCACCTATTATTCAAGTACCTATTTCCTCTGTCTTTTTAGATAATCAAGGAAATGTAATTGGTGATCGATTTGAAGAACAAAGACGTTACTGGGTTTCATTGGATGAGATGTCCCCTTTCCTATCTCAAGCCGCAATTGCAGTGGAAGACAAGGACTTTTATAAGCATCACGGATTTGATTATTCCCGAATTGCTTCTGCCCTTTTGAAAGATGTAAAAGCAGGTAAAAAAGTGGAAGGGGCTAGCACTATTACGCAACAATACGCACGTAATTTATTTTTAACACATGAAAAATCATGGAATCGGAAAATAAACGAGGCATTATTTGCGTACCGGTTAGAAATTTTTTACGAAAAAGAAGATCTATTAGAAGGTTATTTAAATACGGTCTACTTTGGTCACGGAATGTACGGTGTAGAAGCTGCAAGTAGGTTTTATTTTGGAAAAAGCGCAAAAAATATAACACTATCAGAGTCCGCTTTATTAATGGCTATTCCAAAAGGACCTTCGCATTATTCTCCTTTGGTAAACGAAAAGAAAGCAGTAGACAGACAACAACTAATTTTGAAACTTATGGAAGATCAACAATTTGTAACAACAGCACAACGTGAACGGGCAAAAGAAGAAAAATTCGTATTGAAAGCGGAAGATTCTGTTGTAACGAAGAAAACTGCTCCTTACTTTTTAGAGGAAGTTTGGAAAGAAGCGAGCGAAATTGTAAAGAAAAAAGGTCTACGCATCGAGGAAGGTGGGTGGACAATTGAAACGACATTAAATAGACAACATCAACAAGCTGCGGAAGAAGTGATTGAAAAGTGGATGCCAGAAGGTGAGTTGCAAATTGGGTTTATTAGCATGGAACCGAAAACAGGCTATGTGACGGCAATGGTTGGTGGACGCAGTTTTGCAGAAAGTCCGTTTAACCGAGTCACTCAAGCAAAAAGGCAACCCGGCTCTACGATTAAGCCCTTATTATATGCGGCTGCACTCGAAAATGGCTTTTCCCCGTTAACGTTTATGAATAGCGAAAGAACTGTTTTCACATATGATAATGGCCGGCGTGAATATGAACCGAAAAATGTAAATGGTGAATTCGCAGAGCACCCCATTTCACTGGCGCAGGCAATTGCTATTTCGGATAATATTTATGCAGTAAAAACGTTTGAACAAATCGGCTACAAACCATTTCAACAACTGATTAAGCGATTTAATATTGATATGGAAATTAAGGATACTCCAGCAACGGCACTTGGAACATCTGAAGTCTCCCTTTTTGATATGACGAAAGCATATAACACGATTTCTGATAAAGGTATCCAAAAAGCACCAACTTATATAACAAAAATTACAAATAATAAAGGCAAAATAATCTACGATGTGGACAATGAAAAAACGAAAGAAAAGAAAGTATTGTTGGAGCACGATGCATTTATGCTATCACATCTACTCACAGGAATGTTTGACCCGACTTTTAATGATTATTCTCCAGCAACAGGAAATAGCATTCGTTCCAAACAAACACGACCATATGCAGCAAAATCTGGGACAACTAATACCGATCAATATATAATCGGATTCTCTCCACAACTCACTGCAGGTGTCTGGAATGGCTATGACCAAGGAAAACAAGTGAGTGATGCCGAAGCAAAGCAAGTAACAAAGCAGGTTTGGATTGAATTTATGGAGAAGGCACACCAAGGGTTACCCGTGGAGCCGTTTATTGCTCCGCCAGGTATACGTGGAGTCATTGTAGACATTGAAACCGGTGGAATTGCGACTTCTGCTTGTAAGAAACAACGCCTTGTCTATTTAAAGGAAAAAGATGTTCCAACAAAGCTTTGTACTGATCCGAAGTTAAAACCACAAACATTTGAAGAAAGAACAGAGGATGACCATCCATGGTCCATTTTTCCCTTCTCACTTTTTGGAGAATAAAACCAAGAACCGATTTAAAAATTGGAAATTAAATTAGTTCGAATGGAGAAAGATTGCTGGTTTCAGCCAGTAAATGGCACTTCGAGACCAATCTTGGGTTAGGCGAGACCAAATCATGTCTACCCGAGACTAATTCAACGGTAGCCGCAACCAATTCGTAGCTACCCGAGACTAATTGAAGGCCTGTATTGGAAATATCCAAATTGTGGATAAATATTGCTAGTTTCACCCAGTAAATGGCACTTCGAGACCAATCTTGAGTTAGGCGAGACCAAATCATGTCTAGCCGCAACCAATTCGTAGCTAACCGAGACTAATTGAAGGTCTGTATTGGAAATATCCAAATTGTGGATAAATATTGCTAGTTTCAGCCAGTAAATGGCACTTCGAGACCAATCTCGGATTAGGCGAGACCAATTCATAGCTAGCCGCAACCAATTCGTGGCTACCCGAGACTAAATCAAAATTAATTTTTTGCTACAAAATAAAAAGCTTTCTACTACCTAAATTAGGTAGTAGAAAGCTTTTTCCTAGTGAAAGTACTTCAGAAAGCTTGTAAGTTTGGGATTGGGTTGTCACAAATTTCACAAGGCCATGCATAATTACTTTCACTAAGTGTCCTAGCATTACTGTAAAGTAAGCTTTAACTAGATTGTACTTTTTTTTTAGTATTTATTCAACCTAATAATACCAGTCTAAACATTTTGTCAATTAGGTCAGTTATTGATACGTATTAGATTGTTAAATCTAGATGTAGTTTTTCTTCGCTTCGATCCCACATTTCTTTATTATGCGTTTGCAAAAAATCACTGAGAATGTTCTTAGATCGATCATCCATAAAGTCTACAAGAATGTGTCGTTTCATTGATTTATCCATGCGATTTACATGATCAGCAAGAATTTTATAGCCTCTACGTTTTTCGCGATTGACAACCATTTCGCAAGCCGTCACCCCAGCATAATAGGCACCCTCTTGTTTTTGGTCAATTGTCACCCAAACAAGCCAATACGGTTTCCCACCTTCGGAATCTTCTCGATTGGTCGTAAATTTAATCCCTCGTTCGGTATCACTTCTTGCATGCATTGCACCAATCTCTACTCTTGCAATGTCTTCTTCTACATCGATAATCACTGGTGATACGTTCTCTAATGAAAGAGAACCAATTCCAAATCCTTTATGTCCGTCTGTTGGATCATTCTTTATAATAGTGAAGCCTATTTTTTGTTTTGGTTTTTCTTCATTAGCCATTCGAAAGTTCCCTCCGTTCTGTTATGATACTAGTATACAGAAGATTTCACTAAAGGAGGAAATGATATGCCATATGTAACAATAAAAATGCTCGAAGGCCGTACCGAAGAGCAAAAAAAAGCGCTTGTTGAGAAAGTGACAGCTGCTGTGGTTGAAACAGCAAATGCACCTGTGGAAAACGTTGTTGTGTTCATCGAGGAAATGTCTAAAAATCATTACGCAGTCGGTGGAAAACGGTTTAGTGATAAATAATCAGATTCGAACTCCTTTTTTATTTGGGGTTCGTTTTTTATTTTGTTAAAAACTGTCATAGAGCAACCAGTTGTAAGGAGCAAGCAATCACTTTTACACTGAGAGCAACTAGTTCGGTTACGAGAGCAATCAGTTTTATCGTGTAAGCAACTATTTCTCAATATTAAGAGTTAACTTCGTGTGAGATATAGCAATTCAACTTATAAAATAGCTGTGCAACAAAAAAAACCATAAAAAAAGCCATCCCTATAGGATAGCTCGCTCATTCATTAAATTCATTACAAATGAAAATGCTTCTTCAATTTCATCTTCTGTAAAATTTAGTTTTCCTTTTACAACATGAAGCTTTTCAATTTGATCCTCTTTTGGCATCTGGTCGAAGTAAAGTAATGTGGATACAAGTTCAAGGAATCTCGAACTTTTTGCTTTCATTTGGGTAATGCAAGAAAGTAAAGCTGGGCTTGCCTCTTCCACTTGAGCCATTTGCGTAAAATGCTCCCCGGCATCCGTCATTTGGTATTTGTATTGAACGTAGGAACCCTTGTCTTGTCTTTCTTCGTGTAAAAAGCCCATATTACACAGCTCTTCCACTCGTAAAGTTAACTCTTCTGAGTAAGGTCCGTACACATGAAACTCATATTTTTCTTTGTATGGGTATTGCAGTTTTTTGGCAATATAAATCATTTTCTGAAGTTTCTTTCGTCCAGTTATTCCATCCGCTACTCCGATAAATTGTACTACTTTTGCATGTTCTTCTAGCAATTCGAATCCACCCTTACTTTAACAACTCTAAGATTTGTTTTTTCAATGCTTTTTTCTTGCCGTCCTCTGTTAAGAAATCTTCTGGAAAATATAACTTATGATCGGTTCGTCGTTTCCCTGAAATTGCTTCTACTATTCCTGATTCACGTGAAAGTTCTCGAATCTCTCCTGAAGGCATGAGCAAGTGGATTGGGATTCGTTCTCCCTCTTCCCCTGGACGATAGAAGTCATAGGGCAAATCGGAAGACGAATCAAAAACCAAATAGTATTCTGGGTCTATACCCGCTTTTTTAAATAATAACTCTAACTCTTTCATCTTCATGTAATCCTTTGCCAAATCAAATTCAATATATTGAAAGAGTTTACGATTGACAAATCGATCACATAAATCAGCTAAAATCGGATCTTCTTCCGTCATCCAGAGTTGGAAATAAGTCATTAATACCCCTTCATCTAATGCGAGATAATCTTTTAATGAAAAAGTTTCATCAAAAAAAGATTTAAAGTGAGTAGGCTGTTGCTTGAAATCATAGCCCTTTTCACTTAAAGCTTTTGCACGATGTAAAATTTTCGTTAATATTACTTCTGCACTTCGAGAAACTGGATGAAAATACACTTGCCAGTACATTTGATATCTACTCATAATGTAGTCTTCTACCGCATGCATACCGCTTGATTTTATAACTACTTGATCTTCACGAGGACGCATAACACGCAAAATTCGTTCCATATCAAAATGACCATAGCTAACACCTGTAAAATAAGCATCGCGTTGTAAATAATCCATACGATCCGCGTCTATTTGACTGGAGATTAAGCTTACAACTTGCTTATTTGAGTAAGTTTTTGCAATAACGTCCGCTACTTCTTGTGGAAAATCTAGACTTACTCTTTTTAATATTTCATTTACTTCGGTATCCCCAAGCAATATAGCACCGGTAAACTTTTCATGGTCTAACCCAAACACATTTTCAAACGCATGCGAAAATGGTCCATGACCTAAATCATGAAGAAGCGCCGCACATAATACTACTAGTCTCTCAGAAGCATCCCATTCAGGACGTCCACTAAAACTATCATCCACTATTCGACGGACAATTTCATATACGCCAAGAGAATGATTGAAACGGCTATGTTCTGCACCATGAAAAACGAGATACGTAGTTCCTAGCTGTTTAATCCGACGAAGCCGTTGAAATTCCTTTGCGCCGATAACATCCCAAATTACTTGATCACGAACATGAATATATCGATGAACTGGGTCTTTAAACACTTTTTCTTCTGCAAGCTTTTGCGTTGCATAGCTCATTTAGCCACCTCCGTATATTAAAGTGAAAGCACCTACATTTGAACTCGAATGATAAGGTGCTGAAACCGGGTATTATTTATTCTATTATAAAGAAAAAAACCGCTCTTTGAAAGGCGGCAAAAGTTCTGATTACAATGTTTTGCTCGTCGCAGAGAAAGCTAAACGAGCTCCCTACAATTCTAATTTGGCACGTACTTTTTCCATTAATTCGTCTTCCGATAAAGCAGCTACTGGACGATTATTAATAAATGCGAACGTTTTTTTTCGTCCTGGACCACAGTAAGATTGACATTCTTTTATTTCAATTTCTGCTTCTGGATCTATCGCCTTTAGCTTTGGAATTAATGATTTCAAATTAACGGCCTGACACTCATCGCAAACTCGAAAATGGTTTGCCATTTGTCCACAACCCTTTCTATAAATAGTAATAGTCTACAGGTCATTGTATCTTAAAGCTTATATTGCTATCAAGTGTATTTTACGTGAATAAAAGAGCAATAAGTTGTCCATTATGTTAATAGAACAACGAAACTATGAACATGGTAGGAGGACAAACATGGTAAAAATAAGACAAGATGCTTGGATGGATGAAAACGATGAAATGCTAGCAGAAATGGTACTAAGACACGTCCGCGAAGGAAGTACGCAGTTAAATGCATTTGAAGAAGCTGGAGATGAGTTAAATCGAACAGCTGCCGCATGTGGATTTCGCTGGAATGCTGTCGTTCGCCATCAATATGAAGCAGAATTAAAAGAAGCGAAAAAAGAACGAAAAGAAAAGCTTCGTATATTAGGGAAAGATTATAGACGAAGAGGAAACGGGATCTATTTAGCAAAACCAGCAGAAAGTGGCGAACGTACAGCTTCCATTCCAGTTTCTGCATTATCGATCGATATCATTATCGCCTATCTCGTTCGATTACAGCACAGCGATTCAGACATATCAAGGTATCGTCATTTAGCAACTATTTCAAACGAAAAAATTCGAAAACTAGAAAGTGAACTTGCAAAACTAGAAAAAGAAAACGCAGCAATTAAACAAGATTACGAGCAATTCGTTCAAATTATGAACCGCGCAAGAAGACTAGTTACTTTAAATGATGAAGAAATACCAACTGTACCAGTTTTTCAAATGGAGAAAAACGGAAATCTAATATCAAAAGAGCCACCAACCGTTTAATGGATTGGTGGTTTTTCTTATTTTGTAAGCATCTTTTTATTTCGATCTACTACTCGTTGCATATAAAATTGGTAGAGCTCCATTTCATCTTGCGTGACAGATTGCGAAACTACATTAGTAGACAGATGTTGCAATACTTGTTGAATGCGTATGACAATATCTTCAACTGTAAAGCTTGAGTGTAACAATTCATTCAAAGAGGCCATCACTTCTGGATGGATTACTGGATAACTAAATTTCGTTTCTTCCCCTTGTACTCCAATTTCGTAAAACTGGCGAATCAAATCTGCTCGCTCACTTCCACTACCCTCTACACATAAATACACTTGGACGGCGATCCCTTGTCGAAGTCTACGTTGCGAAATCCCAGCAAACTTCTTCCCACCAATACTTAAATCATATGAACCTGGGCAATACGATCCGACAATTTCATAAGCTTCTATTTTACCTTCTGCTTCTGGAAATAAAAGCTTAACGAATTCTAACATTACTTCATACCCAGTAGAAATATCAATGGACTGCTTATTTTCAGAAAGAACAATCGAAACATTAAGAACTCCATCATCTAAGACAACCGCTAGACCTCCTGAATTACGCACTATAGGTGCAAACCCTTGTGTGCGTAAGAAATCCTGTGCATCATCTACAAACGGAAGTCGGTGATCTTGGATTCCTAATACAACTGTATTCGTGTGTACCCAAGTACGAATCGTTGCGGGCGATTGCCCTTGTCCAACTAAATGACAGAGCAAATCATCTGCAGCAAATGATTCTAATGCGGAACGACTTTTTCCGCTAAGCGATTGATCCCAAAACCGCCAATTTTCTTGCTGTAATAATGTTTCTATTTGAGACATTTTCTTAACTCCCTATTCTAACGCTTGCGCTGCTGTAATATAAGCTAATTTGTATACATCCTCTGCTGAACAGCCACGTGACAAATCATTGATGGGGGCGTTTAAGCCTTGTAAAATGGGGCCAATTGCTTCGAACCCACCTAGACGCTCTGCAATTTTATATCCGATATTCCCCGCTTCTAAAGAGGGAAATACAAAGACATTTGCATCACCTTGCAAAACTGCACTTGGTGCTTTTTTGGCTGCAATTGCTGGAACAATGCTTGCATCAAATTGCAACTCCCCTTCTATTGCTATATTTGGTGCCAGCTCTTTTGCTAATATAGTTGCTTTCACCACTTTTTCCGTTTCGTCTGACTGAGCGGAGCCTTTTGTAGAGAAGGACAACATAGCGACTTTTGGTTTTATTCCAAAGGCAGTAGCGGTTTTCGCACTTTCCACTGCAATTTCTGCTAAGTCTTCACTTGTAGGAGCGATAGTAATTGCGCAATCAGCAAAAATATAACGAAGTTCATCTTTCACCATAATAAATGCACCGCTCGTTTTGGTAATACCAGGTTTTGTTTTGATGATTTGCAGTGCAGGTCTTACTGTTTCGGCTGTAGTATGGGCTGCTCCACTTACTAAACCATTTGCTCTGCCCGTATAGACAAGCATTGTTCCGAAATAATTGACGTCTTTCAAAAGCGCTCTTGCTTCTATTTCTGTGATTTTCCCTTTACGCCGCTCTACGAATGCGGATACGAGGTCGTCCATCCCTTCGTACGTTTCAGGGTTAATAACCGTCAAATTTTTTGACAATTTTTTAGAAGAACTAATTACGATAGGTTGAATGATCCCCTCCGCTTGCAATTTTTCAGCTGCATCTATGATTCGCCCATCTGTTCCTTCAGGTAATACAATGGATATATTGGCTCCACTTAATTTGTGCTTTATTTCGTGAAATAAATTAGCCAAGTTCGCTCCTCCTATTGAAGTTTTTGCTAGTTCAAGCATACACGAGTTCGTCACAGATTGTCATGTAAAAATGCATGCCAAGCGGGAAATATTGGGGCTTGTATGATACACTTAAAAGGCGAAATTTTTAATTAAAAGGAGTGTCTTACTCAATGAATGAAGCAGCAATTACACTAGATGGTTGGTACGTTTTACATGATTTTCGCCAAATGGACTGGACATCATGGAAACAAATAGATCCAGAACTTCGAAAACAAGCAACAGATGAATTTGTCGCATTCCTTGATGAATTGCAACAAGCAGATGATGCCAAAACAGGTGCTCATGCATTTTACACAATTGTTGGCCAAAAAGCGGACTTCATGTTAATGACATTGCGCCCAACAATAGATGAACTTCAAGAAATAGAAGCGAAATTCAACAAATTAACGATTGCCGATTTTACAATTCCTGCTTATTCATACGTTTCTGTAGTTGAGCTGTCGAACTACTTAGCTGGAGAATCTAACGAAGATCCATATCAAAATCCACATGTGCGTGCTCGCTTATATCCGGAGCTTCAACGTTCTCAGTACATTTGCTTCTATCCAATGGACAAACGTCGCAATGGCGAAGATAACTGGTATATGCTTTCCATGGAAGATCGTAAAAGCTTAATGCGTAGCCATGGTATGATCGGCCGCCAATATGCTGGTAAAGTAAAACAAATCATCTCTGGTTCTGTAGGTTTCGACGATTTTGAATGGGGTGTCACTTTATTCTCAGATGATGTACTTCAGTTTAAAAAATTGGTTTATGAAATGCGTTTTGATGAGGTAAGTGCGCGCTATGCGGAATTCGGTTCATTCTTTATTGGTACAATTCTTGCTGGTGAAAAACGCGGAGAATTTTTTCATATTTAATAGAAAAGCGAAAGGCGCCCGCTAAGCCGCGAAAAGCAAATGACGATTCCTGAGGAGGCAGTTCCTCAGCCACCGCAGGAAATTGGCATTTGACCTCGAGCGGCTGGCGCCTGGAGACTAAACAGTAACTTTATAGAAAATCCATGCTTTCTTATAAGTGGAAAAGGTTGCAGTTTTTGCAGCCTTTTTTTATTGAGCTACTCTCTTTTGGGCATGATGTAACACCTCTTTGCATAGTGTAATGTAGGAGGTGATGCATTGGCAGTAGTTCGTTCTACGGATAAGCAATTGGATTTACTTGCAAGATTAATGCGTGCAGAAGCAGAAGGTGAAGGCGATCTTGGAATGCTGTTGGTCGGGAATGTTGGAGTAAACCGAGTTCGTGCTGACTGCTTAGACTTCAAAGATGTCCGCAATTTGGAAGACATGGTTTTTCAAAAACCCGGTGGATTTGAAGCAACAACAAAATCGTATTTTTATCAGCGTGCACGGGAGGTTGATAGAAAACTAGCAAGGCGCGTGATTAACGGAGAACGTTTTCATCCTGGAGAGCGTTCTTTATGGTTTTTTGACCCAGGTGGCGATTGCCCTGCTCAGTGGTATAACCAATGGAACACTGGACGTTTTAAAGCTCACTGCTTCTACTCCCCTTCAGAAGAGGATTGCCCTAGCATTTAATTACAGAAAGGATGTATGAATGGTTCAATATTATTGGTACCCCGGAGGCTATCCACAACAGCAGCAACAAATGACCCCACCAAACGTTCAACTACCTGCTGCTAGACGTCAGGAAGAATCCTATATTGAAAATATTTTGAGAATGAATAAAGGAAAGCTCGGCACATTCTATTTTACATTCGAACACAGTAAAGAACATAACTCTAAAGTTATTACAGGCTATGTCGAAGCTGCCGGACGAGATCACGTTATCCTTAGTGATCCTAACGGCAAAAGATACTTAATGCTCATGATTTACTTTGACTATGCAACATTTGATGAAGAAATTAACTATAACTTATGAGAAAAGAGGCTTATCCGATATTGCGGATAAGCCACAGACTGTAGACAAACTCGATGAAAATCGAATATGTCTATAGTCTTTTTTTGTACAATAGAAAGTTAGGAGAAATACAGGCATATTAGCCTGAAGCATCGCTCATTTATTATGTCTCACATAGAGCTAACTCTTTATTATGAGAAATGGTTGCTTTTGTGGTGGAATTGGTCTCGGTTAGGTGCGAATTGGTTGCGCCTTCATATGAATTGGTTGCTCTTCTATAGGAATTGGTCTCCCTTTGCCGGATTCTTACTGTTAATAGATAATAATTACAGGCAAATTACTTTATCATTACTACTTTATTATTTCTCACCTAAAATAACTCTTTGTTATGAGAAATGGTCGCTCTTGCATATAAATTGGTTGCTTTCACGTTGCATTTGGTCTCGCTCTGCCAGTTACTAACTGTTAATAGATAATAAATACAGGCAAATTAAAGAAGAGTATTCCACTCACCTGCTCCATAAGGAACGACTTGCTCGTTATAAATTAACTGGTTCGGTTGTTGAGAAGAAAAAAGTACATAACAACATAATTGGGGACGCAATTCACAAATGTATTGGTGGATCCTTTTTTGTTGTCATATCATACTTCAATATATTTGACACTCTGATTAACATATTAATTCACATACTAAGTGTAGACACCACATAATTTATGCGGTATTGTTAAAACAAATGCTAAAACTGGTGCGAATTAGGGAAACTAGATGAGACCAAGGGGGTATTAATATGTTTAAATATGAATTTGTTAATATTAAGGTTGACTGGAATGGTAATCCTAAAGAAAATCCAGAGGAGATTATAAAAAAGTATGCACAGGAAGAATGGCGTTTACATACCTTTGCACCACTATCATCAACCACTGGTGGCACAACTGATATAAAACTCATTTTTGAAAAAAAGGTCATTGAATAAGAATAGTAAAATATACATCAAAAAAACGCTCATATATGAGCGTTTTTTACTTGCCATTTATATTGTTAATTTGTTGTTGAAATATGCGCTGATTAATAGTGTATTCAGATGTTAATAGCGTTTTTCTCCCCATCAACCGAACCCGTGCCACTCTTTTTTTTATTTTGAAATCACATAGTTTTTTAAACCTACATGCCAGTAAGCCATCACATCGACCGCCCCGATGGCACCTCATCCGATTCTCCGTCAATATGTATCAAATCGCCATCTTCCGGATCTCCTAGTTTCAATTCCTTATGAATTTCCTTCAGCAATCCACCCTAGGTAATCAATCGTTTATAGGCAAGGGCCGAATCCATGTCCTTCACGGTTTGAACGTTTTCCTCCGTGACCTTGTCGCCCCTAATCACATCCGCATCCTTCACTGGATACTTCGACACTTTAATCCTTGCTACTTTATTGTTTCTCACCTGAAGATAACTCCTTATTATGAGAATTGGTTGCTCTTACGTAGAAATTGGTTGCGGTTAGATGCAAATTGGTCGCTCTTGCGCCAGAATTGGTTGCTCTCACGTTGCAACTGGTCTCCCTTTGACAGTTACTAACTGTTAATAGATAATAATTACAGGCAAATTAGCTGAAGCTTGCTTATAGATTATGTCTCACACAGAGTTAACTCTTTATTGTGAGAAATGGTTGCGCTTTTAGGCGATTTGGTTGCGAATAAGTATAAATTGGTCTCGTCTACATAGCATTTGGTCTCGAAGTGCCGTATTGCAACAAATAATAGAAAATAATTCCAGTAAATATTTTTAAGAAAGCAATTTTCTCACAAAAAAAGACCAAATCCATTATAGATTTGGCCTACCCAACTATTAGTTTGCGAATTTTGCTGCTGCAACGATTAGCATGATCCATCCTACTAAAAAGGCTACTCCACCGATTGGGGTAATGGCACCTAAAACACTGATACCGGATAAGCTTAATGCGTACAAACTTCCTGAAAATAAAATGATACCCACTAAAATTAAATATCCTGCTGTATTCAAGGAAGTGACATGACCGAGTAATTTACTACTCATCAAAATGCCAATCGCAACTAATGCAAGTGCATGGAACATTTGATATTGAACGGCCGTTTCCCATACTGCTAAATACTTTTCAGATAGTCTTTCTTTTAAAGCATGTGCACCAAATGCGCCTAGCGCAACAGATAAAAATCCATTAATCGCCCCTGCGATGATAAAAAATTTCACAAAAGTCTCCTACTTTCTAATAGTCTATTTATGCTCACATTTTGCATTATGAATGCACTATTCAATTTATAATTGATCCCCCAGAGGTTTTTGCTTTCTTCAGCGCTACTGAAATAGATTAAAAATCAAATAATGATTCGCCATTTGCATCTTCCTCTTTTAATGCAATTGGTTGTCCAGAAATAACTGGTGCTGACTGGATAGGACTAACGGATATAGTGGAGTCTAGTACTACATCACATAATGCACGGATGGCAGCAAATGCCTCGCGGGTAACCTGTTCATTCGTTTCCATTTTCGCTTTATGTATTTGTTTTTCTATTTGACTTAAAATGTGTTCACTTGAGATCATTTTTTATGCCCCTCCACTTGCTTTGGTTCGAATTTTAAACACTCCATGCCAGAGGTACGATTTACTAATGCAGATGGGAGCTCTTTCGTTTTAAATCCGTATGCCTTACATCCACGAGGATTGCTAGCATCCCATGTAGTAAAAAAGTGTCGGCATTTAAAGCAGTTCACAGCCATTGCACTCCCCCACTTTCCATTCCATATAGTAGCATAATTACAGACAAAAATCGATTGGCGTCTCTCCCCATGCTTGTAACTGTGCATTTATTTTGGAGTATGGCTTGCTTCCCAAAAAACCTCTATATGCACTTAACGGGCTTGGATGGGGTGCGTCTAAAATGACATGCTTCCTTGTGTCAATTAACTTCTTTTTCGCTTGTGCTGGTTTCCCCCACAAAACAAAAATGATCGGTTTTTCTCGTCCCGATAACTTTTTAATGACTGTATCTGTTAACGTTTCCCAGCCAATTCCTTTATGAGAATTAGCCTCCCCTGCACGAACAGTTAATACCGTATTTAGCAATAAAACACCTTGCTTCGCCCAGCTTTCCAAATATCCGCTTGTAGGAGTTGGGCAACCAATATCGTCCGAAAGTTCTTTGAACATATTGCGCAAGCTTGGCGGAATTGGTACTCCTGGTTTCACCGAAAAACTCATACCGTGCGCTTGTCCTGCTCCGTGATAAGGATCTTGACCAAGAATCACTACTTTCACTTCATTGAAAAGTGTGGCCCGGAATGCACTGCCGATTTCAGTTCGTGCTGGGTAAATCGTATGTTCTGCATATTCTTTCTCTAGAAAGGATTTCAGTTTCACAAAATAGGTTTTTTCTTGTTCTTCCACTAGAATTTCTTCCCAACTTACCACTACGCGTCACTCCTTAAATTCTACTTGTACGTCATAGTCCACTAATTGGAACATTTCTTGCACCGATTTCGCTGCGTTTGCTTCTGCTATTTGCAATAACCCTTGCCCAGTAGTTTCTTCGATCATCATTTCTTTGGCTGTTTCTGCTAGGTCATACGCTTCTTTAATGTCTGCTTTTTCACGGAATAATCCTTCATAAGAAAATACTTCTACTCGATCGAATAAAATCTCTGGTCCGCCTAAAAATTGGGCCTTAGGCAATGTGAGTTTCGCTGTTTTATTTTTCTCGTCTACTTTTATATCCATCTCTGTTACTTGTGAAAAATCCACTCCTGCTCTCACGGAGCCTGGCACTACAACTAAAAGCTGTCTTTTTGTTCCCGGTAAATCAATACCAATTTCTTTTCCGAATAATGCATTATCTTGTCGTTCAATAATTACTTTTGTAAAAGCTTGAGCTGTTGATAATTCATTCAAAGCTTGTACTTGCTCAATAAACGATCCTTTATTTTCCGTAAATGTACTTCCTTTGATTGCCCAAAATGCAGCAAATGGTAAGGCTGCTAGCAGTAGAAGAACAATTAGTGCAATCGCAAAAAAGGATTTAAAGCCTAGTTTAAATAAAAGACGGCGCACTTTCCAAAAGCCGAATCCTCTATTAATAGGGCTTTCTGCAATCGTAGCGGCTGTTTCATTTTGTGCTTTTAGTTCATTTAGTAATTTTTCCATTTCACGAATTTTATCTTCATTTCGCATGTCATCCCTCTTTTCCTCTCACTCTACTACGTTAACAGTAACGAAAAGTTTCTCTATTAACAACTATTCGATACATGGTACGATGAAAAAAAGGGGATGTGCAAATGGCCGATTTACATTATCGCGAAAAGTTAAGGACGATCGAGAAAGCAGCTACAGTGTCTAATGAAATTCCTGACAAGGCAAAAAATTTTGGAATGGGCTGTTTCACTTTGGGAACGATTTTATTCATAGCATTTCTTCTATTCATAGCATTTTCTTTATTTGCAAATGGCATTGTTATAGGTGCGGTTATTACTATTTTCATTGCAATTATTTTATTAGTTGTTTTGATTAAATTATGGACTGCCCCAAAGTTTCCTTAATTCAAAAATTCGATTTAATCTGCTACAATGAAATATATTAAATGATGGAAATATAAAGGAGACTTTTGAGATGTCTATTAAAAAAACATTAACAATTGCTGGCTCTGATACTTCTGGTGGAGCTGGAATACAAGCAGATTTAAAAACTTTCCAAGAACATGGTACATACGGTATGAATATTTTAACGGTGGTTGCTACAATGGATCCTGACAACGGGTGGAGCCACAATGTATTTTCCCTTCCTGTTGAGGAGATTAAACGTCAAGCAAAAACGGCATTGTCTACAAATGTGGATGCGATTAAAACAGGTATGTTAAGCACGGAAGAAATTATCGAAACTGCTGGTACTATTATTGAAGAATCAGGTGTGAGTCATGTAGTAATTGACCCAGTGATGGTTTGTAAAGGCGAAGATGAAGTGCTTAATCCTGGTACAGTGGACGCAATGATCAAATACTTACTTCCGCGTGCACAGGTTGTCACTCCTAACCTTTTCGAAGCTGGACAACTTTCAGGTCTTGGAGTAATAAAAACAATCGAAGACATGAAAGCCGCTGCGGAAAAGATTCATGCACTTGGTGCAAAAAATGTTGTCATCAAAGGCGGAAAACAATTAGCGCATGAAAAAGCAGTTGATTTATTCTACGATGGACATACTCATACGTTACTGGAAACGGAAAAAACAGATACCACTTATAATCACGGGGCTGGTTGTACTTTCGCAGCTGCCGTTACTGCTAACTTAGCAAATGGCTTGACAGTTTCAGATGCCGTGTTCGAAGCAAAAGAATTCGTTTCTGCTGCTATTGCACATGGTTGGAAGCTAAATCAATACGTTGGACCGGTGCTACACGGAGCAAAAGGCAAATACGGTGCTCCAGAAGTAACTACCACTATAGTTTAAGAATAGTTATCGCAAAGTCATTTCCGACTTTGCGATTTTTCATGTTTGCACTCAAAATCTCAATCATTCGCATGATGAACTTTTTTTCATTATACTAATAATAGACAGTATGCTAGGAGGATATAGAGATGGAACTTGTTAATGTTGAACGGTTACAAGAGCTTTTGAATAATTTTGCAAACGAAGATGTTTATATACATTTAGAAACAACGAACGGGGCTTATGCCACACATTTTAATGAGAATGTGTTCAATGCGGGTGCTTTTATTCGCAATGTACTAATCCGTTATGAACTAGGTAAAGTGGCTGGTGAAGCACCACATCGTGTTGGCTTAAAATTGCCTCATGGGTGGGTTTATGCGCAAGGTATTACGCACTTTCAATTAGACGAGCATGGCCGCCTACTTATGGCTGGCCACGATCAAAGCGGAAAACTAGCGGTTGCGCTTGAAATTAGCAGAACACCATTTACTTATTAAGGAGGAAAAATAAATGACTTTACCAATGGAACGACATGTATTAGTTGTATTCCCTCACCCAGATGACGAGGCTTTTGGTGTCTCTGGCACGATTGCAACTTATATAAAACAAGGAATACCTGTAACGTATGCATGCTTAACTTTAGGAGAGATGGGAAGAAACCTAGGAAATCCTCCTTTTGCAACTCGTGAAACACTTCCACAAGTTCGAAAACAAGAGCTTCTGGCATCCGCCAAATCTATGGGTGTCACAGATCTTCGAATGATGGGTCTCCGTGATAAAACGATTGAATTTGAAGATGATGAAAAAATGGTTGGCATGATGGAGAACTTAATAGAAGATACGAATCCGTCTCTAGTCATCACATTCTATCCAAATTATGCCGTGCATCCCGATCATGATGCTACTGGTCGCGCGATGATTCGTGCCATTCGTCGTATGCCGGAAGAAAATCGTCCAACTATTTATGCTCTTGCCTTTTCGAACAATTCGAAAGAGGATCTAGGTGAGCCGGATATTATTCATAATATTAAAGATTCCCGTGATGAAAAAATGGGATCGATGCGAGCACATATTTCACAAACAGCTTGGATGCTACAGGAAATGGACAAACGTTTAGCGGATGGAGAGCCAGAAGCAGAGAACTGGCTACATTTCGAACGTTTCTACACATACGATTTCAACAAAGATTTCGAATAGTAGAACATCCTGTAATGCTATAGACTTTCTAATACAAATGAATTAGTATGTATAAATAATTTACTTATTCGCATAAATATTCATTTATAGAAAGTTGGTCTTTTATTTTGAAAAAGTTTTCCTTATCTACTTGGATTTTATTCCTGCTACCATCCATAGCTGGTGTTATTTTATTTATGATTCCCCTCCCTACTTCAGATGGTTTTAAAATTCCCATTGCGTTGTTTGGGAGTATATTATCAGGTTGGTTAGAACCAATCGTGCATTGGATAGCACTTGCAACCATGCTAATTGCGGCAAGTGGTTCTGTTGTATTTTTATTCAAACCGAAAGATAATACGTTTGTGAACAATCTATTTAAAGTGACGTTATTTTGGACGGTTACACGTGTTGTTGGAGCAGTATTTGCGGTATTAATCATTTTTCAAATTGGACCTGAGGTTGTTTGGAATGAGAATACTGGTGGAATGTTATTAAGTCCAGATGGATTAGTTTCTTTCCTCTTTACTATTTTCTTATTCGCTGGATTGCTATTACCATTGCTATTAAACTTCGGATTGCTTGAATTTTTCGGTACGATGATGGTTAAAATTATGCGTCCTTTATTCAAACTTCCTGGACGTTCTGCAGTGGATGCACTGACTTCTTGGGTTGGTGATGGAACTATTGGAGTCCTACTTACAAGTAGACAATATGAAGAAGGCTATTATACGAAAAAAGAAGCGGCTATCATTGGTTCTACTTTTTCAGTTGTTTCTATTACTTTTTGTATTGTCGTAATAGAGCAAGTTGGATTGGCTAATTATTTCATTCCTTATTATTTGACTGTATTATTATGTGGGCTTGTTCTTGCTTTTATAATGCCAAGAATATATCCGCTTGCAGGTAAATCAGAAACACATATTGACGGTCGTCCATTAGATTTGGAGGCTGAAAAGTATCCTGAAAACTATAATGCATTTACGCATGGACTAGAAAAGGCATTGAATACGGCTGATCGCAATCGTTCTCTTTCTAAGTTCTTTTCGGATGGTGTAAAGAATGTGATTGATATGTATATTGGCGTGGCACCTGTTGTATTAGCATTCGGTACGATTGCCTTGATGCTCGCGCAATATACTTCGGTCTTTGCCATTTTAGGAAAACCATTTGAGCCGTTATTAATGCTTTTTGGTATTCCAGAAGCTGCAGCAGCTGCTCAAACGATGGTTGTTGGATTTGCGGATATGTTCTTGCCTTCTATTTTAGGTGGATCGGTTGACTCCGAAATGACTCGTTTCTTTATCGCGACGATGTCGGTTACGCAGTTAATTTATATGTCGGAAGTCGGTGGATTGTTACTCGGTTCGAAAATTCCAGTGAATTTTAAGGATTTACTTGTTATTTTCTTATTGCGTACACTTATTTCATTCCCGATTATTGCAGTAGTTGCGCATTTGTTATTCTAATTAAAGTAGATTAGGCTAAAGCGTCCTTCAAGTGCATCTTGTCTTTTCTATTTCCGAGTGCTTTGGACGAAACATTGCTACACTATTAACTAATAATTTTATGGAGTATCTGGCAGTGACTGTGTCACTTCCAGATACTCTCTTTCGTTATTCTTGTTGCAGATGTCTGTCCATCTCCCTCTTGCGATGTTTAAAGACAAGGTGCATAAGGTTTGGCTAATGAGAGAAGAGATCCTGTTCTATTTTTTTAAAAGCGGACGAAGATATAATTTCGTCCGCTCAGCGCTTTTTTATCAATGGATACTATTTATTTATTCTCCAGTACCACTGACCCTCCCGCGCCCCTGTGTCAGACTCAATTGTTCCCCAAATTGTGGCTGACACAGGGGCGCGGGTATTAAAACAGCTGATACCTATTTACTAGTATCAGCTATTTACATCTATACTAACTATTTTTTTGCTGCTAGTTTTTCAAGCATATCTTTTGTCATATTGTCTAAGTTATATTTATATGTGAAGCCCCACTCTTCTTTAGCAGCAGTTGCATCAATTGAATCTGGCCAGCTATTTGCAATTGCTTGGCGAATTGGATCCACATCATAATCCATCGTAAATGTTGGTATTACTTTTTTAATAGATGCAGCAATTTCTTCTGGCTCAAAGCTCATTGCCGTAACATTAAATGCATTACGGTGAATCAATTTCGAAGCGTCTGCTTCCATTAGGTCTACTATCGCTTGAAGAGCATCTGGCATATACATCATATCCATATACGTTCCTTCCGCAATGTACGAAGTATACTTCCCTTCCGCTAAAGCTTTATAGTAAATATCCACCGCATAATCCGTCGTTCCCCCACCAGGTAATGTCTCATTCGAAATCAATCCAGGAAAACGCACACCACGAGTATCTAATTCAAATTTTTGAAAATAATAATCACAAAGAAGCTCCCCAGAAACTTTATTGACTCCGTACATAGTTGTCGGGCGTTGAAGCGTATCTTGTGGTGTATTTTTTTTTGGTGTAGATGGTCCAAATGCTCCAATTGAGCTTGGTGTGAAAAATTGCATGTTTAATTCACGCGAAGCCTCAAGTGCATTAACAAGTCCACCCATATTTAAATTCCAAGCAAGTAAAGGCTTCGCTTCTGCAGTTGCTGATAAAAGAGCAGCCATATGCATCATCGTATCTGCTCCAAAATCTTTGGCAATCTGATGCATTTTCTCTCCATCAGTCACATCTAAAAGTTCAAAAGGACCGCTTTCTGTTACTCCTGATGAAATATTTCTTATATCTGTTGCCAGTACATTTTCAGTACCGTACTCTTTACGTAGTTTTGTAATTAATTCTGAACCAATTTGGCCTAAAGCTCCGGTAACCATAATCTTTTTCATACTATTTTCTTCCTTTCGAAAACAAATGTGTTTTTGGAGAGAACATACTATATTGAAAAAACGTTGATTTAATAATGTTTTTACAAATCTGATTATACGATGTTCGGTGGTGGAATACAACAACCCATTTTAGTAATGATTTGGTATAATGAAAAGAAAAAAGAGGTCTATAATGAAATTACTTCGTAATACATTAATTATTCTATTTGGAATAGCGCTAATACACGTTATGCGTATGATCGAATTACCAATTTGGTTTATTTATTAAGCACACTTGTTTTATATGTACTCATATTAGTCGTTCCCCCAATGTACACCATATATAAATCCAAAAATTTAATGCGGATTGCGCGATTTTTAGAAGAAAATAAATGAAACCCCATTTTTGCTTATGCGCTTGCTATAAAAACCGGTGATTCAGAAAAAAAGTATCGAAACAATTCTAGCCATATTACATAAACATAAGAATCGCTACTTGCAAGAAGTGTATAAAACCAATCTTGCATTGTATGAAAATAACGTTTCGAGAATAGAACAACTGGCAAACAAATTAGCAAGGAAACTAAAAGAAAACTTGCCGACTGGATGGATGCCCTATGCGATTGAAGCAATTATTGCTAAAGAACAGGGAGATATGGAAGAATTTCAAAATGAAGCTAAGAACAGCATTGAACATGCAAGAGGAATTCAGAAGTTTAGTTTAGTTTATTCGTTTGAGCATATGGAGAGGAAAATTAAGTAAGAAAAAGCAGCCGGATTTGGCTGCTTTTTTGTTTGAACAAATATATTTTCATTTCCATCTAAAAAAAAGGTATTACCAACTTAGGATATTGGTATTTAAAACATTTCAATACATTTGGTGTTGTGGTTCATCGCTTACGATTCAGGGAGATGCTAATTTATTTAAATCATTTCATTAAAAGTTATTCGTGTAAAGTGCGATACCACGGTCATACAAAGTGCTGAGATAATTCATGGGTACAAGATTCTCATACTACCCGGATGCTATTCTGAATTTTATTAGAACCTAATACCTGACACTTATCACAGGGCATTATTAGTTAAGTTAGAAACGCTTCGTATTATTATTATTTCAAAGCATTTGTATGAGAACTTAGTACTGTTAACTAGTCGGAATAATGCCAGAATTGCATTTGAACCTATTCACCAGGTTAATAATGTGAAGTTTCACATATAATATTGAGTCTCCATATAGATACATCTTAAGTCTATCAAATAATATGTTTTAAAAATCCGGGCGTGAATGAATGATTTCCCATATGTTATGGTTTGTTATTACAAAATAAGTTTCTGACCTACTTGACTTCGAGTCATACCCCAACAATGATTCTACTATGTTAGATTGATAACCTTTCTCTAACATAATTCTTGAAAAAGTTTCTCGGAATGTTCGAGGGGTTATACTTTTAGAAATCGTTGTTCTTCTTACAATATTAGCTATTTCATCTTGAATAGCTCTATGACCTATTTGACGATATGGTCTTCTCTCTGTAACAAAAAGATTTTTCAAATTATCTTCTCTATTAAGTAGATAGTTTTTCAGATGTTTTTCTGCTAATACAGTTAGAAAAACAACTCTCTCTTTTCCTCTTGAATCAGTTACAACAATTGTTTTATTAGTCCAATCAATATGATTCGAATACATTCTTTCCAATTCAGATAAATGACATCCTGTTGATAGCAAAATCTCTAGTAATGCTCGTTCTCAAATTTTTTTACACCCTTTTCGAAGATCTGTAAGTTCATTTTTATTTAATGCATTGTTTCCTTTTTTGTGAAATTTATAAGGGCTAATCTTTTTAATAGGATTTTTCTCAACTATTTCTTCTTCAACAAGCCAATCAAAAAACACATTTAATATACCCCTTGCTCTTTCCATTGATCTTTTGGACTTAATAGAATAGTTGTCTTCTCTGTATCTAAGAAAATCCTTAATCTCAGTAGTTTCGATTTCACTTAATGTTTTATCAAGAAAATATTTTTGAAATATCCTTAGTTCACCCCTATATGTATCTATCGTTTTTTTTACTAGTCCTTGTCTCTGCTTATCATCTAAGAAATTTTCAATATTATAGGATATTTCCATTTTAATAGGATTAGCTCTCTCCTCACCTCTTACCCACCCCCTAAAATGGTAATTTGTAGAATCCTTACTTAAAAATTCTTGAAGAGCTAATGAAACTTCAGTGGATATTTGGTTGATATCACCAACTTCACTTACATAATTAGACATTAGCATTTTTTTGAATAAATCGTAATTTTCGTTTAAAGGATTTTCATTTTCGTGTTCGTAAACGGTTAATTCAATGTTTCTACTTTTTTTATTTGCCAGGAATTGTTTATTCAACACTATGGAGAAAACAGGGATTCCGCAAGATATAGCAAACTCATATTCTAGTTGTGTGTAACTTTTACCACTTTCAGGTTCAATAGATCCATATTTCCCCCCTAATATTAGCAGTAGTACATCAGAACTTTTAATCCATTCCTTAATTATTGTCCACTGGCTTTTATCACTTGGTATAAACAACTCCATTCCAGCTGGAATATGTTTTGCTCTTAGTATTCCTTCAACTGCTTTTTGTCTTTCTTGAATTAAATCCAGGTAAGTTGATGATACAAACACTTGTAATTTTTTATTCAAATTATCCTCTCCCTTCAGTTCTTCATTAGCAATTGAATATCTATAATAGTCAGTGCCACATAATTCTTAAATCTTTTTAACTTAATCTCAATCCACATGTATGAAATGAACTAACCATATTCCTTATAATTTTATTATAATTTTCTGTATACTCGTAATTTTATGGTATAAACGATTTAGTATCAACCATTTATCATTAATTAAATATATAGTAAGGGCACATATAAAGTTTCACTAGATTTACTTGTGTTCTTAGGTTTACACAATCCTGCGATGTCATAACCTATAAATATTAAAACTCGATTTTTCTGAAGATGCTCAACATAATCGAAAAAAGTCGGTGATAGTAATAAGACGTTTCTATTATAAATCTTTCAATCTGCTTCGGCTTCATAATATATTTGATTTGCATTCGAGTTACTAAATTCTTGAGGTAGTTGAACTTATAAACATTTATAGAAAACAGCAAAAATCATAAAGGTGAAAAACAACATACGACATAACTTCTAATAAGTGCTGAATTATGTTGATAGTCCTTATTTTGCACTGTTTGACAATTATGTCGTATATCTATTTTGCTCTTTTTTCAATTATGATAGATTTCAACCGTAAATGTTTTTTTATTTTGTAACCATTATCTTTACTTAACTAATCTTTTAAATTAAAAAACCTAGTATTTTGATAAAACTTCAAAATGACTAGGTTTTTCTGTTATATTTTATAATTTTATCAAATCTTTATTTATTGCAGTTTATTTAATTACCCCAAGCTCTCGACCAACTTTCTCATAAATCCCCAATGCTTCATCCAGCATTTCTTTCGTATGAGCAGAAGTAGGCATGTTGCGTACGCAGCCTGTGCCTTTTGGTACAGTTGGGAAGAGGATGGATTTTGTGTAGACGCCTTCTTCAAATAGTCTTTTAGAAAATTGTTGTGTAAGTTTTTCGTCACCGATGGTACATGTAGGGTTTTCTGAAAGTTCAGCATGAATGCATATAAATGGGTAGGTGTCTATGTATGAATAACTTCCATGCTTATTCAATATCGGTCACTTAGTGATGTGTTTTTCCCTATCCTTCACTACCATAAATAACTGTAAGATTCGGATGCATTAACAATTGACTTGCTGGATAATCCTCGGTAATTTTACCGCTATATAACTGGTCTATCGCTGCTACTTTTTTATCTCCGAAGGCTGTTAGTACAATTTTTTTAGTATTCATAATCGACTGAATACCCATAGTAATTGCTTGTGTGGGTACATCTGCTATATTTTCAAAGTATCGAGCATTTTCGATACGTGTAGATTCTGTAAGATTTACAATATTCGTTAGGGATGCAAATGAAGTTCCAGGCTCATTAAAAGCAATATGACCATTTACACCTATCCCCAAAAGTTGTAAGTCTATACCGCCTGATTCCTCAATGCTTTTATCGTATCTCACACATTCCTCTTTTAAATCAATTGCATTACCATCTGGCAAGTGGTAGTTTTCTTTCGAAATATTCACATGCTGAAAAAAATTTTCTACCATATAGGAATAATAACTAGCAGGACTATTAGAAGGTATACCAATATATTCATCCAAGTTAAAAGACCTCACATGGTCAAAGGAGATTTCCCCAGCTTGATAGCTTTTCACTATCTCTTTATAAAAGCCAACTGGGCTACCTCCAGTAGCAAACCCTAATACACTGTTAGATTTGTGTTGTAATTGCTTTACAAAAATCGAACACGCGACCTTACTCATCTCTTCATAAGAGCTCACTTTTATCCACTTGATCGCTTTCTGTTCAATCATTAAGCTCGCCAACCCTTTCTTTTATGCATTTGCAGCGTATACTAATTCTCCTTTACAAAACGTATATATTACCTCGAACTTATCATTTAAAAGGACAATATCTGCATCTTTACCAACTTTTATACTTCCTTTACGGTCAAAGATACCTAAACGTTTTGCAGCATTAGAAGAGGACATTTTCATTAAATCTTCTACAGGTGGATGTACCAAACAATTGATTCTCTTTAATGCTTCATTCATTTTTAAAACACTACCAGCAAGTACACCATTTTCCAATCTAGCTTCATTTCCAATAATCGTTACCTCTTGACTTCCTAATGTATATTTACCATTTGGCATACCTTTCGCGCGCATTGAATCAGTAATCAATATCATTCGATCGGCACCAATGATCTTATAAATAAGCTTCAGCATATCATTTGAGAGGTGGACTCCATCCGCAATAATTTCACAAAAAAGATGTTCATTTAATAGACCGGCACCAACAACACCAATTTCACGGTGGTGGAGTCCACTCATAGCATTACCGTAATGCGTTAATTGTGTTAACCCATTTTCCATCGCCTCAGTGATTTCCAATAATGTTGCTTTTGTATGGCCTGCTGAAACGATAATGCCGTTATTGGACAAATAACGAGTAACATCATAATTCGTATCTTTTTCAGGGGCCAATGTCACTATTTTCAAATGTTCTAACTGTTCTCCAAACCATTCTTTAATGGTGGACTTGGAAGGGTTACAAATATAATCTACTGGCTGTGCACCTGCGGACTCTTCATTAATAAAAGGTCCTTCCAAATGAATGCCGAGCATTTCAGCTTCTTTAGAGTTTGGAAGACCTTTCGTGTTTACTTCAATAGCTTTTTGAATAGATTCGGGTGCTTGCGTCATCGTTGTCACTAGGAATGAGGTTGTCCCTTCCTTAGGTAAGTACTCTGCAACTCTCCTTGTAGCTTCCTCTTCGCCATCCATGAAATCTGCTCCCATAGCACCGTGAATATGGGTATCAATAAAACCTGGAAGAGCCAACAATGCTTGTCCATCCAATCTCTTTCCCTGATAATTTTGGATAGGCTCCTTTGCAATTTGCGCGATCTTGCCATTCCTAATTAATATTTCCCCGTGGATTACTTGACCATTTTCTAAAGCAATTCGAATATTTTGCACTAACATCTCCGTCACTTTATTCACCCACTTGCCCTTTCATCGTTAGGTAATCGTTTTTTTGTTGTTCAGCAAAATTCCTTACAAAAACTGAACTAATTGGGACATTTCGAGAATTTAATCCAGCAATGATTGCACCTCCAACTGGTGGAATAAGTGGCTTTTTAAATGTAACATTAATATGTGACTGCTTCGCTAACTCTTCTAATCTCGGAATAAACAATTCTACTTTTGAAAATACCCCACCTGATAAAATAACCATTGTTTCTTTCTCTTTTAATTTCATTTTGCTATGACAAGCTTTTATAGAAATAAATAAATCCTCACATGCTTTTTGAATGATTGCTTGTGCAATTTCGTCTTTATTTAAGGCTTCCTCTACTGCATATACACTTAATGGAGCAATAACCGAACGAGGATGAGCGTCTCCGTACACTTTTTCAATTATTTCTGGAATGGAACTGACACCAAAGTGACTTTTCAATCTTTCCGTTAAAGAAGTTGCTAATCCTCTCCCATCGTACGCTTTAAAAACAGCCTTTGTTACCGCTATTCCTATATTATAACCACTTCCCTCGTCATCAAATATATATCCCCATCCCGCTGAACGAAACAATTCTTTTTGCTCGTCAATCCCTACAGTTATAGCACCCGTACCAGCGATTTGCACAATTCCTTCACGGCCTAATGTTCCCGAAAATAAGGCATTAACTGCATCATTTGCTATTAATACCTCGGTCTTTGATGGCAAGTATCGCTGAAGTATTTGCTGCAGCACACTTTCGTAGTTCCCTTCTCCCACTCCGGCCATACCAGCGTAACAACAATCTAACTCACAAAATATATTTGGATTTTGGCTTTGAATATTAAGTATTACATCTCGTATCACTAACTCAAATTCTTGCTTTGACATCGCAGTTGGATTACTTCGGCCAGCTACTAGTTTGCTGTAAATATTTCCGTTTTCATCTGCAATAACAGCGGAAGTTTTTGTGCCTCCTCCATCAATACCTAATACATACATACCACCATCTCCATTCCCCAGTATTCTTTTCTTCTATATCTATAAAAAAAAGGATGAACCAAAAAAGTCGTTTATTAACTACTTTTAGAGTCATCCTTACTAATTTCCATACATTTTCTTAAACTAACCGGAAACTTAGCCAAGGTAAAAGTTGTCATTAATTTAAATCTATTAATGAATTTTGCGCTTGAATTGCAGCTCCAAGTACAACACCATGACTCCCTAAACTTGAATGGACTATGCGCAAGTTCTTTTTAATCGGCTCCCACATATACCTTTCACATTTTTCTTCAATTTGTTGTTTAATTTCGGGCATTTTATCAATTAAATTTCCGCTTAATATAATGCATTCTGGTTCATATAAACAAGCAAGATTACTAATAGCTAAAGCAATATAAGTCGCCGTACGATCCAAAATATTGAGTGCCCACGACTCCCCGTTTCTAAACGCCGAGAACACATCATCTATTGAAGAAACATCCTTCATCTTTTTTGCATCAGCAAGTATGGCACCTTCTGAAATATATGTACATAAGCAACCAAATTTCCCACAATTACATACGTTCCCATTTGGATCAATAACAGTGTGTCCAATTTCACCAGCGTTATTAGATTCTCCACGATGAACTTCGCCATTTAGAAGAATTGCAGAACCAATACCTGAACCAATACCAACTAAGATAGTACTTTTAGAATCCTTCGCTTTTCCTACTGTGTTTTCAGCAATAATTTTCATTTTTAATTCATTATCTATCACTACATTTAATGAAGTTAATTCACTTAAATCACGGCTAAGATGAACATTTTTCCATCTCAATTGCTCTGCAACTCTTACAATACCATTCTCATAATCAATAGAACCAGGTAACCCTACAGCTAATCCAATAATTTTATCGATAGGAATTACATTTAGTTCGATAATACTATTTACTTTACTAGCAATATTTTGAACTGTTACTTCATAAGATTCTAGGGGATTTCTTACATAAGTTTGCAAATTAATCATTTCACCTAGGTAATTTACAACACCAATTTTCAATACGGATTTATCCAATTCTACCCCGATTGTGAATAAGACATCTCCACAAACATCCAGTAAGACAGCCTTTCTCCCAACTCCTGAAGTAACTAATTTGGTTTCCTTAACAAACCCTTGTTCCTGCAACTCTCCAACAATTCGAGTGATAGATGTAGGACTCATCTTCGTCATTTTCGAAATTTCCATTCTAGAAATGGGCGCCATATTTTTGATTAAGTCCAGTACGAATGTTTTATTTTGTTTCTTCATTAATATTTGGTCTTGTTTTTCCATCATTTAACCTTCTTTTTAGGACGATTAGCTTTTAACCAATCTATCCAAGCATTATTTACATACCAAAAAGCATGAATTATTTTTCTTTTCAATTAGTAATGGTATGCTAATTTCATCATAATGCACAACCAACTTTTAATCTATAAGGAGAAGCCTATACTGCATTTTTCACAGTTAGGCTTCGTCCCATTCCTTGAAAACAGACTTTGTGATAAACCTTCCTAGTGTATAAATTGTTGAATATACATCACTGCATCCGCAATATCTTTAACAGGATTAATATTTACTTCTCGTTCAATCGTTAAATAACCATCATAATTTATTTCTTTCAATGCAGCGAAATAGTTTGGAAAATCCACTTTCCCATGTCCTAATGGCATTTCTCTAAAGTATGTTCCAGAGGAAACCATTTCAGCAATTTTCGCATGATCTACCCCTCCCCCATAACCTAAAAAGCCATAAACATCTTTAGGATCAACAGCTTTTAGTTGAACGCCATCTTTTACATGCGTATGAACAATATAATCCTGTAGCAACTTTACCCCAGCTACCGGATCATCTCCTGTCACCATTACCATGTTAGCCGGATCAAAGTTAACAGAAACACCATTTGTGCTAAGACTGTCTAAAAACTGTTTTAATCTGCTCGCTGTTTCGGGACCTGTTTCAATTGCAAAAAATGCATCGAGACTTTTCGCATATACACCTAGTTCCTCGCATGCTATTTGCATTGCCTCGTAGATCTTGCTATTTTGATTTTCAGGTATTATTCCAATATGGGTCGTAACTATATTTGTTCCCAAATCTACCGCTAAATCTAAAATACGCTTCGATTTTTCCACTTTTTCTTCATTGAGAACAGCATCCTGAAAGCCATGTCCTCCTAAATCTCCGCAAAGAGCTGAAATTTCTAATCCTATTGAATCAAGAAAATTCCTTAACTCTTTACGAGCGATAGGGCTCATATTTTCCGGTGCCATTGAGCCATTTACTGCATAAATCTGAACACCATCTGCTCCTATTTCCTTCACTTTTTTCAAACCCTCATAAAGTGGCAATTTAAGACTATCTACAATTACACCTATTTTGTTGGATAATTTCGCTTGTAAATCCATTACGGAAATGTCACCTCACACTTTTTTTCCGCTGCTTCATAAATACCTTCCAAAATTTTCATAATTTCTACTCCATCTTCAATTGGAGCGATTGATTTCTCTCCTGTTAAACAGCAATTGACAAAAGAATCAATTTCACTTTGGAATGCATTTTCAAAGTCAAAAGATAAATTATCTAATTGTGGATGTATATTTAAAATCGTATTATTTTCTTCACTTACGATTACCAATTCAGGTTCTAATTCAGCTCCGCCATTTGCCCCAAATAGCTTCACGCTAATATCATCTTCTTTGGCATGTAAAGTAAAGGAAACATCCACAGACAAAGAAGCCCCATTTTCAAAAGTAATAAGTGCATTAGCTAGATCTTCTACTGTATTTTTTGCTTTATCATAGTCAGCTGCTTTATAAAATCTTAAATTTTCAACGTTCCCTCTATTACCCAAGTTATTATATGTATTTCCAGAAATCGACTTCACTTTTGGTCGCCCCATTAAATACCAACAAATATCTATTACGTGAACACCTAAATCAATAAGTGGCCCTCCACCAGATCTTTCTTTATCAGCAAACCATCCGCCTGGATTTCCTATACGTCTTAGACATGAGGCTTTCGCATAATAAATTTCACCCAGCTTGCCTGCATCAATAAATGATTTTAACACTTTAGTATTTGTCGCAAATCTTCTCACAAATCCTACTTGTAACAATTTTCCAGACTGTTCAACTGCCTCTTGAACCTTAAGCGCTTCTTCCACATTTAAAGACAAAGGTTTTTCAACAAGAACATGTTTTCCACCATTAAGAGCAGCGATAGAGATTTCTGCATGTGTATTGTTCCATGTACAAATACTTACTGCATCAATCTCTGGATCTTCAAATACTTCATCTAAACTTTGGTACACATGAGAAATACCATATTGTTCCGCTTTTTGCGTAGCTCTTTCTGTCACATAATCAAAGACCCCGTGTAGAGTAACCTCCGGATTATTTGCATATGATTTGAAATGAAAATCTGAGATTGATCCTGTCCCTATTATACAAACTTTTAGTTTTTTCAAATTTACATCCCCTTTATGCTTATGAATTTTCTTTTAGTATTTATACTTCATTCCAGAATCTTCTTACGTTGTCCATCCCGATTTTTGAACCTACTTTGCAATCTTCCATTCCTTCAAATTCAATAGTAAGATACCCATCGTAACCGGAGTTTTTCACTAATTTCATCACTTCTCGGATATTAATATCACCATGTCCTACAATAGCGCCACGCAAATAGTTTTCATTCACCGTTCTAAACCATACCCCGTCACCTGGATTTTCATAGTAAGGTCGGATATAGAAGTCCTTAAAATGAACTGTTGCAGCATACTTCAAATTTTTCTTCACACCTACAAGCGGATCTTCATCTATACATAGGAAGTTTCCTACATCAAGCGTTGTTTTAAAGTTATCGCGATTCACTGCATGGATAACACTTTGCACTCGATCGCTTGTTTGTACATTGAATCCATGATTTTCAATTGTAGTAGTAATTCCGAATTGGGCAGCGTAGTCCGCAACTAATTGACTACCTTTCACCATTTTAGAGAAATGCTTCTCAAAATATTGAATGGTCATTTCTTCAGGTTGCAATGTAAATGCCGTAACATCATGACGCATAATTTTAATTCCTAGTCGATTCACTATATCCACATGCTGCTTTAAACGAGCTACTTCTTCCTCAAACGCTTCTTCCGTTTCTTGTACGAAATTTGCTGGCAATGAATATGCAGATAATTCTATTCCAACAGATTCGGCTTTTGCCTTAATCTGATCAGCTAATTCCACATTATCAACTACAGTGAAGCCATAAGGAACAATTTCCATATGTTCCCCTCCGTTGTCTGCAATCCATTGGATAACATCCAAAACTGTCATTGTCTCTTCTCTCAATTCTTTTACTAAGCTGTATGTACTTAAGCCTACTTTCATTCTCTTCACCTCTTCAATTTGATATGATGCATTTTAAAGCTACTAGTTTGATATATATGTCAAAACTTATGAGTTTATCAAATGACATGAAACGAAATGATTGTCTTTTGATACTTTTGTAACTTCTGGTTCTATCGTCTTGCATATCTCCACGCTAACCGGACAACGGGTATGAAAAGGACATCCTGTCGGAGGATTCATTGGACTCGGCAAATCTCCTTTTAGGATAATTCTTTCTTTCCTTAACTTTGGATCTGGTATAGGCACTGAAGATAGTAACGCCTTTGTATAAGGATGTTGCGGATTAGAGAAAATTGCATCCTTTGGTCCTGATTCAACAATTGTTCCTAAATACATTACACCGATGTAATCGCTAATATGCTCTACCACACTTAAGTCATGGGAGATAAATAAATATGTGATATTGTACTCACTTTGTAAATCCTTTAGTAAATTTAAAATTTGAGATTGTATCGAAACATCCAGTGCTGAAACAGGTTCATCCGCAATAATTAATCGTGGTTTCATAATAAGCGCACGAGCAATTCCAATACGTTGACGTTGACCTCCACTAAATTCATGGGCATATCGATCCGCATGAGATTCATTTAAACCCACAACTTCTAAAATCTCGGAAACTAACCTTTGTTGCTCTAATTTTGATAGCTTGGTATGTATCAAAAGCGGTTCAGCGATAATATCTCGCACTTTCATCCTAGGATTTAAAGAAGCATATGGATCTTGGAAAATCATTTGAACTTTTTGTCTCATTTCCTTTAGCTGTGACTCTTTTTTTTGAGATATTTCTTCACCATCTATCCAAATTTCACCTTCACTCGGTGTAAGTAAACGAGAGATCAGACGACCAGTTGTAGATTTTCCACAACCACTTTCCCCTACAAGACTATACGTTTTCCCTTCTGTAATTTCGAAAGTTACACCGCTAACAGCCTTTAGTAGTTTTTTCTTTCCTAAAATACCATTTGGAATCTCAAATGTTTTTTTAATCCCCTTTACCTTTAGAAGCGTATTAGACAAGTGTTCCCCCCCGTTCATTATCGTAAAGCCAACAGCTACATAACCTCTCGTTCTCTAGCATGATACTCGTTGGTTCTTCCTTCAAACAAATTGGCATTACTTGTGTACATCTCGGCGCAAATTTACACCCTGTCGGCATATTGCTAGGGTCTGGTACATTCCCTTTAATCGAATCTAACTTATCCCTTTTAACACCAATTTTAGGTACAGAACCAATGAGTCCTCGAGTATATGGATGTTTTGGTTCCTCAAACAAATCAAATACATTCGCTTCTTCGACAACTCTTCCTGCATACATAACCACCACTCGGTCACACATTTCAGCAACAATACCTAAATCATGAGTTATCAATAAAATAGACATATTTTCTTGTTGTTGAAGCTGTTTCATCAATTCCAATATTTGCGCTTGAATCGTTACATCGAGCGCAGTTGTAGGTTCATCCGCTATTAGTAAATTGGGATTACAAGACATTGCCATAGCGATCATTACCCTTTGTCTCATCCCACCTGATAATTGATGTGGATATTCATGGATGATTTCAGCTGGACGAGCAATGCCAACTTTCGTTAACATAGCAATTACATGCTCTTTTGCCTGCTTTTTGTTCAAATTTAAATGAATTCGAATAGGTTCCATCAACTGCTCCCCTATTTTCATCACTGGGTTTAAAGAAGTCATTGGTTCCTGGAATATCATTGCAATTTGTTTGCCACGCATTTTCCGCATTTCGTTAACATTTAAACTTGTTAAATCCTTACCATTAAATTGAATACGCCCACCTGTAATTTCACCACTAGTTCCTTGAAATAGCCTCATGATAGAAAGGGATGTTAAACTCTTACCACACCCTGATTCACCAACTAAACCAATAACTTCCCCTTTGTTTATATGAAAATTAACACCATGCAGAATTCTAACTTTTTGCTTATTTTTCGTAAATTCAGTTTGAAGTTGTTCAACTTGCAGTAGTTTTTCACTCATGTTTAACTATCTCCCTTAATCGTTCTTTGTTTTAGGATCCAAAACATCACGTAATCCATCCCCAATGAGATTGAATGCTAAAACTGTCAAAAAGATAGCGATACCAGGCATCATTACTACATGAGAAGCTGTCCCTAGATAGTCACGCCCCATACTAAGCATTGCTCCCCAATCAGGTGTTTCCGGACTAGCTCCTAATCCTAGGAAACTTAAGCTCGATGCTGCTATAATGGCACCACCAATTCGCATCGTTACGAATACGATTAAACCACTAACTGTTTCAGGAAAAATATGTTTAAACATAATCCTTTTGTGGGGGGCACCCATTGATTTTGCCGCTTCTACAAACGTATTTTCTTTCGCTACCAGAGTAGAGCCTCTAACTAATCTTGCAAACGAAGGGACACTAAACACAGAGACCGCTATAATTACGTTATTTAATCCTGGTCCTAAAATCGCAACTATCGCAATGGCTAATAATAAGTCTGGAAATGCAAACATTACATCACTAGATCGCATAATAATTCGATCTAACCAGCCACCAAAATACCCACTAATTATCCCTAAAACAGTACCTATAATGGCACCTAATAGCACAGATGACAAACTTACACTTAATGTAATCCTAGTTCCCACTAGTATTCGACTAAATATATCTCGACCATATTCATCCGTGCCTAAAACATGTTCACTACTCGGACCTTGTAAAATCACATCATAATCTGGTTGATATGGGTCGTAAGGAGCGATAGAAGGACCCAGGATTGCAATAATCATTAGTACTAAGATAAAAATACTTCCACATAAAGCAGTCTTTTGACGCTTGAAGTTCATCCAAAATTCTCTAATAGGTGAGTACTTTTTTTGGGGAACAACTTGTTTCTTTTCACCTACCGCACTTGTAAATACCATAGTTACTCTCCTTTATGATTCATATTGGATTTTTGGATTTAGCAAACTATATAAAATATCAACCAGTAAGTTCACTAAAATGAATTCAATTGAAAACAATAATATTGCAGATTGAATAACAGGGTAATCTCTAAATGCTATCGAATCTATAAGTAAACGTCCCATTCCTGGAAAACTAAATACAGTTTCTACAACAACCGATCCACCTAACAGGAAGCCAAATTGTAATCCAGCAATTGTTACAACAGGAATTAACGAGTTTCTTAATGCATGCTTAATAAGAACACTAGATTCTCTCAATCCTTTTGCTCGACCAGTTCGTATGTAGTCAGCTTTTAACGTTTCAAGTAATGAAGATCTTGTAAAACGCGCAAGCATCGACATTATTCCTGCACCCAATGTTATGGAAGGCAAAACATAACTCTTCCATCCTTCTGCACCACCAGTTGGAAACCAGCCTAGTTGTACAGAAAAGATTTGGATGAGGATTAACCCTAACCAAAATCCTGGTAATGAGATACCAGATACAGCAGTTACCATCCCTACATAATCTGGCCACTTATTTTTAAATACAGCTGATAGTGCTCCTATTATTAGACCAAGGACTAACGCCCAACCTAAACTTATAAGTGTCAAATAGATGGAAGGCATAAATCTGTCTGCAAACATAGCGGAAATCGGTAACCCAGTTTTTAATGAAGTTCCAAGATCCCCCTGCACTAAATTGCCCATAAACGTTATGTACTGCTTCCATATCGGCTGATCTAAGCCCATTTCGATACTCACACGGGTAACATCATCAAGTGTTGCATCTTTTCCAGCCACTAAGCGAGCGGGATCACCTGGAATCAAGTGGATAAATAGAAAAGTTAAAATGGAGACAACCAAAATTAGTGGAATTATTTCCATAATTCTTTTTAAAATATATTGAAACACGAATTATTTCCCCTCTCTATAAAGGTGGATAAAAGTAACTATTGTAAATTGATGAAATAAGTTGCCGCAAGGATTTTAATAATAGAAGGGCGATTAGATAATATCGCCCTATTATAGTTGTAAGCCCTGATTGTTTCTATTTCATCGTTTTAATTATTTATAATTTGCATTACTTACATTTATTCCTCCACCAGTTTCAACATAAATGCCCTCTACATCTGAACGCGTTCCAACAAGCAGTTCATCTACTCCAAGGAAAATCCAAGGTGAATCCTTATAAACCGTGGATTGAATTTTTTCATACAACTCTTTTTGTTTACTCGTATCACCAGTAGAATTAGCTGCATTCATCCACTCATCCACATCTGCATTTTTGTAATAAGCGGTATTCGAACCATTCGGAGGGAAAGATTCACTATGAAATAATGGTTTTGTCGCATTTGTTATATCAGATGCATAAGCAGACCAGCTCACGTACCACATTTGTAACTTTGTATCTTCTGGTGTTTGCGCTCCATAGATTTCATCTGATAATGTCGCTTCTTCCATAGATTTAATCTCTACTTTTATCCCAATTTCTTTTAATTGTTGTTGGATAAATTGCATGCCTTTCATCGTATCGGAGTTTGTGTTACCCCAAATTTCAGTTGTAAATCCATTTTCAAATCCTGCTTCTTTCAGTAGTTCTTTTGCTTTTTCAATGTTTTGCTCATATACACCTTGCTTAACGTAATAAACTGTTTTACTAGGGATAATTGAGTCTAAAGGTAAGCCAAAACCAGAGTTAACAACATTTATATATGCATTTTTGTCTACCGCGTAATTTAAAGCCTGGCGAACACGAACATCATTAAACGGCTCTTTCATTGTATTAATAGATACATAGTGAGCTATTGTTGAAGGGATTTTATCAACTACAACGTCTTTATTTGCTTCAAGTTCTTTCAGATTTTGAGCTGGCAATGGATAAATGATACTTGCCTCACCTGTTTTTAGCATCGCAACACGAGAACCGTTTTCTGGAACCGGTTTATACGTTATTTTCTTAACACGTTCTCCCTTTTGCCAGTAATCATCAAATCTTTCAATTGTTAAGTGATCACCTTGAACCCATTCTACAAACTTGAATGGACCAGTCCCTACTGGGCTCTTTGGAATATCAGCACTGTTTTCTTTTATTAGCTTTGGACTAATCATTTTAGCCGCACCAAATCTAGTTAACATAGGTCCGTAGGCTTTCTCTATAGTAAACTTAATCTCGTAATCTCCTAAAATATCTATACTACTTATTAAGCTGAATCCTCTACTATTTAATCGTAGACTTTTATCATTGATGATTCTTTCAATATTCACTTTTACTGCTTCTGCATTAAAATCTTCACCATCATGGAATTTTATCCCTTGATTCAATTCGAACGTATATTCCAATGCATCTTCACTAACGCTGTACTCCTTTGCTAATACAGGCATTATTAGTCCATCTTTGTCGAAGCCCAATAAACCTTCCAACATTGACGACTGAACTGAGTTTGAATTTGTATCCCCAGTGTTATGTGGGTCCATGGAAATAAAGTTTTCGTTTACTGCGATTACAATTTCTTTGTCTTTTGATGCTTCCCCTTTGCCACTATCTGTTTGCCCCTTTTCGCTACCTGTGACTTTTTCATTTGAACAGCCAGCAACTACGATTGAACAAATGAAAGCGAAAAATAGGAACTTCCAAAAATTAGCCTTTCTCATTTCAATATCCATCCCCTTGGTTCGTTTTTTTGTAAATCTATAAAATATTTTCGTATCTATACAGATGAAAATATAAATAGAAAATAATTTTAACCACCACATTAAAAATTACACCTAATTTATGTGAAATATCTTTATTAATAATGCTTTATATAATTAATTTCTCCAATGGTGAAATTAATTATATAAAAAATATATACTTGTTACCGTAGACTTTCTCTATTAATCTAAATTATTAATTAATTAACAAGTATTTAGAATAGATTACAGAAAATTCGGCTAACAGTCAACAAAAAAATATTTTTTTATTTTTCATGGATGATAGAAATGACTGCCACTTCTTTTCTTCACTCGAATAATATATGTCATCCTTATTCTTTTGAGAATATGGAAAGAAAAATTAAGTAAGAAAAAAGCAGCCGAATTTGGCTGCTTTTTTCTTATGCTTAATTATGAAATCACCCCAAGCTCTCTCCCAACCTTCTCATAAATCCCCAATGCTTCATCCAGCATTTCTTTCGTGTGAGCAGCAGTAGGCATGTTACGGACGCGGCCTGTGCCTTTTGGTACGGTTGGGAAGACGATGGATTTTGCGTAGACGCCTTCTTCAAATAGTCGTTTAGAGAATTGTTGTGTTAGTTTTTCGTCTCCGATGATACATGGTGTGATTGGTGTTTCGGATGCACCGATATTGAAGCCTAGTTTGGATAAGCCAGCTTTCAAGTAATCTCCGTTTTCCCATAGTTGGTCATGTAATTCCGTAGAATCGATGATCATTTGAACTGCTGCAGTGATTGCTGCTACATCGCCTGGTGGTAATGCAGTTGAGAATAAAAATGGACGAGAGCGAACTTTTAACCAGTCGATTAAATCTTTTTTCCCTGCTACGTATCCTCCTACTACTCCGATTGCTTTAGAAAGCGTACCGATTTGGAAGTCGATTTCTTTTTCTAAACCGAAATGCTTCACTGTTCCTTTTCCTTTACCAGTAACGCCTGATCCGTGTGCGTCATCTACGTAAGTAATTAGGTCAAATTCTTTTGCGATTTCTACGATTTCTGGAAGTTTTGCAATATCTCCGTCCATCGAGAATACGCCATCCGTGATTACCATTACTTTATTGTACATGCCTGATTCTGTTGCTTGTTTTGCTTTTGCACGCAAGTCATTCATATCAGAGTGATTGAAAGGAATAATTTTTGCTCTAGAAAGTCGGCAACCGTCTATGATGGAAGCATGGTTTAATTGATCCGAAAGAATCGCATCGTTTTTATCCATTACAGCAGAAATTGCTGCCATATTACAGTTGAAGCCTGATTGATACGAAATAGCTGCTTCTGTTCCTTTGAACTCTGCAAGTTTAGCTTCTAATTTTACGTGAAGATCTAGTGTACCGTTAATTGTACGAACTGCTCCTGCTCCAACTCCATACTTGTCCACTGCTTCTTTTGCAATGCGTTTAAGTTCCGGATTTGTCGCAAGCCCTAAATAGTTATTAGACGATAGATTGATAAGTTCCGAGCCTCGGACATTTATCTTCGCACCATTTGGTCCTTCTACAGGGTCGATTTCGTTATATAAGCCTTGGTCTTTCAATTCATTTAGGTTTTCTGTTAAAAAATTGTTTAATACGTTAGACAAGGTCATCTTCCTCTCAAGCGAAATATTCTCTTCTATTTTACCATGCCGAGACGAAAAGACAAAAAAACCGCAGACATGAGTCAACGGCTTGGCTTTCATAATTTATTATTTATTGCATATGAAAATTTCTGGTTAGTTGGAAAAATGGTCACTTTAGTTGGAATAATCACTAGTTTAGTTGGAGAGTAGTTTTAATCTCCGCAATTCACCCTATCGTATCGATCATTTTATTATGCAACTTACTCCATTTATCTTCATCAATAGAAGAATCGTACATCATTTTAATCGTTTTTAAATCTGCAGCATACGTACAGAGATAGTCTTGTGCAATCTCCATTTCAGAAGAATACCTTTGTTGCACTTCTTTTAGTTTTTCTTCATCCAGTAATGATTGGTCAATATGAGTAAAGAAGTCCACTATTTCATCGCCTTCTCGTTCTGGTTCGTATACATGAGGACTAGTTGCATCCACTATGCATAATTGCAATTCTGGAATGACGACACCGTCCACACTATTTGCATCCAATCCACACCAAATGTAGCGAACATCTAGCCCATGTACCTTTGCCTCTTCCCCAAACTTTTTCATAAAGGAGGACTTTCCGCTACCCGGTAACCCTTTGATAAATAACCTAGATTTTAAGTTTTTAGAGATTGAATTTAGCGTATCCTTTGCACCGAGTGGAGTAAGTGATCCCATTAGGCGGTGTGTCACCTTTGGATTTTTTTGAAGTGCCACATTACCAATTGCTTTCTTTTTTAATTCTTCCAATAAAACATTTATACCTTCCCAATTCACTGCTGGTTGGATAAGTTGCTCCCATTCATCATGGATAACTTTTGCACGAGAAAGTGCTTGTAGTCCTTTTGAAAGCCACACATCATTCGTAATTTGCTTATCTCGAATTTGTGGACCAATTTCTCGAAGTTTACTTTCATCATACGCGTCATAATATGGAACCCACTCATGACCAGCACCATAATAAGATGGATCGACTGCATCCGTTTGTAGATAAAGCGTTTTGGTATCCTTAATATATATACCTTCTAATACATCTTCATGAAGGGGATCGTAAAACCATTCCATGTTTTTCCCTCTACGAATACCTGCATACCCTATTTCTTTTAATATATCTGTTAGTCGATAGGAAGTAGGTCCCTTGAAAAAGTAAACTTTTTTGGCTTCTTGAATGATTTCTTTATAGAAACTTTTAACACCTTGTCCCGTATATGATTTGCCCATATAGTGCGTAATTGTTCCGTTCAAATCGTCATCCTTTCTATCATTCATTCAATGATTAATATATGTAAAACAACTGGATTATATGAAAAAAGTGCTGAAAATCATTCCTGATCTTCAGCACTCTTTTTTATGTATGGCATTGTATAGCCGCAAATTTGAAATAAAAGCTTTTGAGACATCGGCAATGTATAGTGAACCAGTTGACCTAACAAAACTGCAATAATAACCGTCCCTAAACCTACTGGACCTCCAAGTGCCCAACCAACGAGTCCAACGATGACTTCTAGAGATGTACGTACTTTTTTAATACTCCATCCCGTTTTTTTTATGAGTAACAACATAAGTGAATCGCGAGGTCCTGCTCCAACATTAGGCGCCACATATACCCCAACACCAATCCCCGTTACTACCACACCAATTAGGAAAATGATCAGTTGTCCCATAAAGCTTGTAACCTCAGGCAAGAGCCAGTTAAATACATCAATAAATGAACCAATGAAAAGTATGTTGAGCCAAGTACCGAGCTGTGGAAATCTTTTCGTTCCAATCATCGTGACAACTACAATAAATATTCCTGTTAAAATAGCCCAAGTTCCAATGGACAATCCTAAATGTTTAAACAGTCCTACATGAAAAACATCCCACGGTCCAATTCCAAATCGTTGCCCTTTGATCGTCATGGAAATCCCTAATGCCATTAAGATGACGCCACCTATAAAGAATCCCCAGCGCCAAACAAATTCCTTTTTCATACAAATCCTACTTTCTTGTTCCGTAAAAAAAACATTCACAACATGGTTGGAATGGAGAAAATACTATTCATTCATTATAACTTCTTAGAGCCAAAAAGCTAATCACTTTTTTTCTTACTAATGGATACAAGTTCACCTTTTGTCATTTGGAGTAATTCAGGAACTGTAAGCTTTACTTGAAGTCCTATTTTCCCACCACTCACAATTATATAGTCAAGATTCTGTGCGCTTGCATCTACTATCGTTGGAAATAACTTTTTCATCCCAATGGGAGAGCACCCTCCGCGGATGTAGCCAGTAGTTGGGAGTAAATCTTTTAGTGGGAGCAATTCCACTTTTTTCTCTCCAACTACTTTTGCGACGGACTTTAAATTTAATTCGTTATCTACCGGGATAATACATACAAAGTATTTGTTTGATCCAGCCGTAACAAGTAGTGTTTTATACACAACAAAAACAGGGTAGCCTATTTTGTTCGCTACGGTTACCCCGTCTACTTGATCGCCCGTTAGTTCATATTCAATTAAATCGAACGATATTTTTTGTTGCTCTAATATTCTTACTGCATTCGTTTTTTGCTTTTTTCCCATAGTATTTCTCCTAAGCTATTCGAAAGAAGCTAGACTGTTGGTCGGTAAAACCATAGCGCTTCAAATGTACTTGATATGAATATTTGGCAATTGCCTGTTCTTTTAGTCTTTTTTTCTGTAAGTTCACTAAATTCTCTTTTAACTCTTTTGGAGAATCTACATCAGATAGAATAGAATGATTAAAAACTTCTGCTTCTTGCTCTTTTTGTTTTTTAACTTCCAATTTAATTTGCCGGTTCGCTTCTTGGTTTAATGTAATTTGTGTCTGCACTTGCTGAATTTTAGCAGTAGCACTGGCTGCAACACGTATATCTTGCGGAGTTGGTTCAACTGGAGCTAATGCTGAACTTCTCACCTTTTCTAAAAGCTCAATGGTTTTTTCAGGTGTTGGTCCTCCAATTGTTTGCACTGGAGTGCTTGGCCCTTTCGTAGGTCTACTGTTCGCACCTTCTAGTTGCTGAAACTCTTTTACAGCTGCACTTACTTCAGGCGTTTCTTCCTCTCTTTCTTTATTACCTAATAAGAGATTCTCTAGTTCAGATAAAGAAGGGACTTTCGGCTGCAAATATGTTGCATGTTTTCGATAAGCTTCTCCAGCATCCTTGCGCTGCATCGCTCGTTTTCTTTCATCCAAGCTAGTAATTTGATGAGACATACCATTACCAGTAGCCTTTATTAAAGTCATCTAACCACCTCATTCCATATAGTTTTCCTATCTAACATTTTACCACTTTATCAGAATTATCAAACTATCTATTGACGTAAATAATGAAAATTCCAATACTAGGTTAAAAGAACTATAAAAATAAATAACCTACTACATCTACTAATTTTCATCGTATTTTCAGATTCAATGTTTATCCTTAATACTAGAAATCGTATTTTTTCCGGTTTCAATTACGAAATAGTTAGTTGCGAAAGGAGAAATACTATGAACTTTAATATATTCCAACAAATAAATGGTTGGGCAGGACACTCAAGGTTATTGGATACAATAATGATAACCATGTCTGATAGTCTACCTTATATAGCAGTAGCCATCATTTTGTATCTTTGGTTTGTAGGGAACAAGCAACAAGGTATCGAAAAACGGTATACCGCTATATATGCTATTTTTTCTTCAGCAATTGCATTGGTTATAAATGCGATTATTCATTTGGTTTATTACCACCCACGTCCCTTTGTTACACATCATGTTCATCAATTAGTCCCACATACTGTAGATTCTTCTTTTGTAAGTGATCATGCAGTTTTAGTGTTTGCGATTGCATGGATATTTATTATGCGAAATGACCGTTTGAAGTATCCAATTTTAATATGGGCGATAGTTGTTGGACTATCACGAATTTATGTTGGCGTACATTATCCAGCTGATTTGATAGGTAGTGCGTTACTTTCATGTGCAACAAGTGGTTTGGTTATTTACTTTTCAACAAAGCTAGAGCCTATTGTACAAGTTTTATTTCGTCTTTACGATCAGATTAAAAGCAAAGTGGGAATAAAAATCTAGCGTATATTTGCAAATCTCCAATTTAAAATGCACCTTGAATGGGGAATTCAAGGTGCATTTTGCTATGGAATATGAATTTGTTCATTCAATAATATATTTATTGTGTTCTTACTTTATTTTACGGGAGATAGCTCACTCTCTGTTACCCACTTATGATTTTTCACTTCTTCTCCACCGTTAGTCGGAGTGTAATCTATCATATACACAGTAGTTTTTTCTGCTGAAATAATTTCTGCAGTTGCACCTTTCATCCCTTTCATATGATCTGCCTCTATCGTGACTTCAGTTCCTGGTTCTAATGTTCCATCACCTGCATCTTTTATCTCTTCTTGAATAACCCATTTATGATTTTCCACCCTATCCCCACCAGTTGTCGGCGTATAGGAAATAACATAAGCTGTAGTATCATAGGATCCTACAATTGTCGCTTCGGCATCCTTCATTCCTTTCATATGGTCTGTTTCAATAATTGCTTTACTTCCCACTTTATAAGTTGGATGTTCTGCTGCCTTCAAACCTTTAGGAACTTCACCTGAGCTAGTATGGTCCATGTGCATACTTTCATCTTTACTGGACTCCTCTTTATCACTAACACATGCGGATAAAATAAATAAGGAGATCAAGAAAACAACTCCTATTACTACTATCTTTTTCATCTTTATCCTCCTCTTTTATAAGTATTTCACTAAATATATTTCCACTATTCTTTTTTATTAAACTAATGTTCAACATCTATACCAATGTATTAGTGTATTCTTCGCTACACTTACTTCTCTAATTTCACTCGCTGTAATCGCAAAGCATTTAATACTACTGACACTGAACTAAATGCCATGGCAGCACCAGCTACCCAAGGTGCGAGTAAACCGAAAGCCGCAATCGGAATGCCAAGAGCATTATAAGCAAAGGCCCAGAATAGATTTTGTTTAATATTTTTCATTGTTTTGCGGCTCATAATGATAGCATCCGCTATACTATTTAAATCTCCACGAATCAATGTAATATCAGCAGCTTCCATTGCTACATCTGTTCCTGTTCCAATTGCCATACCAATATTAGCGACTGCTAGAGCAGGTGCGTCATTAATTCCGTCACCTACCATCGCTACCTTTTTACCAGTAGCTTGGAGTCTCTTCACCTCTTCTGCTTTTCCTTCTGGAAGTACTTCAGCAATGACTTGGTCAATTCCAACCTCATTACCGATTGCAGTAGCTGTACGCACGTTATCACCTGTCATCATGATGACTTCAATATCCATCTCTTTTAATCGTTTGATCGCTTTTTTTGAAGTTTCTTTAATCGTGTCTGCTACAGCAATCATACCTGCATATTGACCGTCCATACTTGCCAACATAGTAGTTTTACCTTTAGCTTCTAAATCCTCCATCACTTCTAGTACATCCGAAATATCTACATCATACTGATTCATTAGTTTTCTAGTTCCTACTAAAATCACTTTTTGATTGACGGTTGTTTTAACTCCATAGCCTGGAATTGCTTCAAAAGCTTCCACATTTTGTAGCTTTATTCCTCGATCATGAATTCCTTGAACAATCGCTTCGGCAAGTGGATGTTCTGATTGCTTTTCAGCTGATCCAATGAAAGAAAGAAACGCTTCTTCATCCATTCCTTTCGCCACAATTACATCTGTCAATTCTGGCTTACCATTTGTAACAGTTCCAGTTTTATCAACAATGACTGTATCAATATGGTGAGTTGTTTCCAGATGCTCTCCACCTTTAAATAGAATGCCAAATTCTGCTGCACGCCCAGAACCAGCCATGATGGAAGTAGGAGTTGCCAGTCCAAGCGCACATGGACAAGCAATAACAAGTACAGCAATCAACGCTTCTAATGCTGGTGTAATCTCACCTGGACGAACCAAGATAATCCATACTAAAAAGGTGATGATGGCAATACCGATTACAATCGGCACAAAAACACCGGATATTTTGTCGGCAAGTCTTTGAATAGGAGCTTTCGAACCTTGCGCATCCTCTACCACTTTAATAATTTGAGAGAGTGCAGTGTCTCTTCCGATTTTCGTAGCTTTCATTTTAATAAACCCATTTTTATTGATCGTTGAACCAAACAACGAATCGCCAATCATTTTATCGACCGGAATACTTTCTCCTGTTAGCATAGCTTCGTCCACAGCAGTATTTCCTTCTAGGACCTCTCCATCAACCGGAATCTTTTCACCAGGCTTCACTAGGATTGTATCTCCAGTGACGACTTCCGCAAGCGGTATTTCTATTTCGTTTTCATTTCTGATGACTAATGCTGTTTTAGCTTGCAGTCCCATAAGTTTTTTGATCGCTTCTGAGGAACGTCCCTTTGCTTTCGCCTCAAACAACTTACCTAATATTATAAGCGTGATCAGTACGGCGCTCGTTTCAAAATACAAGTTCGCCATATGATGCTTACCAATCGTTATGATGGCTTGGTAGACACTGTAGAAATAAGCGGCGGATGTTCCCATTACTACTAGCACATCCATATTGGCACTTTTATTTCGGAGCGCTTTATAGGCACTTACATAGAACTGTTTCCCAATAACAAATTGTACCGGTGTCGCGAGAGCCATTTGCAACCATGGATTCATCAAAAATTCGGGCACATAAATAAACGATGTAAATGAAAAATGACCGACCATCGTCCACAATAAAGGAAGCGATAATATAGCAGAAATGAAAAATTTTCTTTTTTGACGTTGGATTTCTTGCTCACGGTAATCCACTGTCTCCTTTTCATTATCTTTGTTTAGTGCTCCGTATCCTAACTTCTCTACAAGCAAAATAATATCTGAAACGGTAATTTGAGAAGGGTTATATTCTACAGTAGCATTTTCAAGTGCTAAGTTAACATTTGCTAGCGATACTCCATCTAATTTGTTAAGCCCTTTTTCAATTCTCGTTGCACAGGCAGAACAGGTCATTCCCGAAATAGCAAACTCTTTTTTCTCCTTGGCAACGCCATAGCCAAGATCTTGGATTTTCTTTTCAAAGTCTATTTCACTAAGCTTATTAGGATCGTATTTAATCGAAGACTTTTCTAGAGCTAAGTTAACATTGGCTTCTTCTACACCATCCATCTTACTTAATACTTTTTCAATTCTTGCTGAACAAGCTGCACAGGTCATCCCTGTAATTTGTAGACTTGTTTCTTTTAGTTCACTACTCATTTGGTTTTCACCTCTCACGCATACCGCTACGGGGTATATATTTTTGTTAGAAAAAGAGCGCCTTTACAGCACTCATTTATTTCACTTCGTATCCTTGATCATCAATCGTTTCTTTAATTTTCTCAACTGTTATTTTTTTTTCATCAAATGATACATCTACTTTTCCAGTCTCTAAATGAACATTAACTTGCTCCACGCCATCTAATTTTCCAACATTACTTTCCACTGCATTTACACAATGACCACATGACATTCCTTGCACATTTAATGTAACTTGACTTACCATATAAAATTCCTCCTCTTATTTTCTCATTAATTTTTGAAACGTTACTAATAACTCGTCTAGCACTTCATTATCACCTTCAGCTAGCCTTTCCACTACACAACCTTTTAGATGGCCTTGCAAAAGGACCTTTGCCACACTATTCAAAGCTGATTGAGTCGCAGAAAGCTGGGTAATAATATCATCACAATAGACATCTTTGTCTACCATGCCTTTAATTCCTCGAATCTGACCTTCTATTCGATTTAAACGATTTGTTAAATCTTTTTTTACATGTTCCGGATGATGACTTTTTCGACAAGTCATATCTGATTCGATTGTACCCTCTTCTTTTACATTGTCCAACAAAGCAACCTCCAATCCTTAATGTCATTATATTATACCTATAAGGGGTATGCAAATAAAATGACTTTATCTGTTATAAGAAAAATGCAAACGTTCTTTAAGTGCATCTTGTCTTTACTATTTCCAGAGTGCTTTGGACAAAACATCTGCTCCTGCGGTTACTCGTCGCAAAAAAAAAAATTGGCTACACTATTACCGTTAGTGCTATGGATCGTGAAGTGACTGCGTCACTTCACGATCCGTTTTTTTCTGTAATCTTGTGGCGGATGTTTATCCGTCGCCTTTTGGAATATTTAGAGACATGGTGCACTAGATTTGGTTAATGAGAGAATAAATTCTTTCCTATTCTTTTAAAAGTTGACGAAGATGCAATTTCGTCCGCTAAAGCCTTCTTTATCAATGAATACTATCTATTTTTCTCAAATTACACAGGATTACTAGTGTTATTAAGTTTAAATGCACAACTAAAAAGTTAAAAACTGTCATAGAGCGACTAAATGTAAGATGAAAGCTACAGATTCTACACTGAAAGCAACAAACGCCTTGAAGAAAGCAACCAACTTTATCGTGAGAGCAACCATCTCTCTATGTAAAGAGTTAACTTTATGTGAGATGGCACAAATTAGCGTTAGACAATCCTGCGAAACTAAAAACACAATGGACACGATATTTCATATACTTTTTTAATCTTTAAAAAGCAATAGCACCTCTTATTCAACAATGACATGATCACTTCGTTTACTTAAACTATTTACATCATCTTAGCGATAGCTCAGCTAAATTATAAATCTTCTTGTTAAGTACTACTCACTTAATGGATTGTAGTGAAAGGTGGCGACTCCAGCAGGAGGCCAAAGAAAATAATTATTATTTACGCTTCATAAGCATTAGCATCATAATTGTGATGATGGTAAATGCTATGAGCGCTAAAAAAGGAATTGTTACAAAACCGAGCCAGTTAATATATTGACCTGAGCATGGAACCCCGCTCGTGCATGCGCTGAATTCATGCATGGATGGGATTTTTTGCAAAGCATAGTGATAACTTGAAACAACTAGTCCAATGACTGAAATCGGCAACACATACTTATAAATTTCTCGATCATTTCTGTAAAAAGCAATGCCTAGGAAAAATACAAGTGGATACATCAAAATTCGTTGATACCAGCAAAGTGTACAAGGAATAAAACCCATACGTTCACTAAAAAACAAACTCCCTACCATTGCTAATATGGATGCTATCCAAGCTAAGAGAAGAGGTTTATTTACCACTTGCAGCAGCCTCTTCCACCATTTTTATAAAATCATCCATTGTTCTTCCCTTGAATTCTTTTCCGCCTATAAAGATCGATGGTGTGGAAGAGACTCCCAGATTTTTTGCCGTAGCCATATCTTTGTCCCAAGCTTCTTTTCCTTCATTTTTACTAAAAGCTAGCATTACTTTTTCCGTCTCTTCTGGACTTGCTACTTTCTCTAAAACTGCCTTTAAAAATTCTTCTGTCATTTCATTTTCTTGGCCAGATTCTGTTGTTTGATTTGCAAATAGTAGACGATGGAATTCCCAGAACTTTTCATTGCCAAGTTCCTTGTAAACTGTTTCCGCAAATTGTGCAGCTGTTGTAGAATCAGCAGCAATAAATGAATAATTCATGAAGTAAAACTTTGCTTTGCCTGTTTCCACTAATTCTTTATTAATAATTGGAAAGAGACTATTATTAAACTCTTCACAGTGTGGACATTTATAATCACCAAATTCCACAATTTCAACTGGTGCTGACTTTTCCCCTAGATACGGTTGTCCTTCGTATTCAATATTAACTCCCTTTTCTTTCACATCTGTTAATACAATAATCGCTATTAAACAGACTGCTACTATACCAATAATCCAAAATATTTTCTTTGACAAAATAAACACTCCTAATTATAACTACACTATGTAGTGTGATTGGTAAAAAAATTACGCTAGCGCGTAAATAAAAAATGCACAGATTAAACTAAATATAGCTAAAGATATAAATGCTACCTCCAACGGAATCTTTAATTGGATTTTCTTTACCGGATTTAACATATATTCAATCCGGTAATTTACAGACGTATCGGCAAAAGACACATACGTAAAAGGCATTTTTTCTTGTTTCCCTACCTTTAACATTTTCAAAAGGGCACTGCCCAAATTCACCGACGTTTTCTGTTTTTCAATTGCAAATTCATCCGCCAATACTTCCTGAATAATTCTATATTTCTGATTAAACCATTTCAGTATGGGAATATAGCCCATCGTAGACGCAAAAAGGGAAAGCAAAAAGATTTTTAGAGGATCACGATTTTCTTTATGGTATTTCTCATGAGATATGACCGCTTTTAATTCCTCTTCATTTAAAAGTTTTATCAAACCAGTTGAAATAACAATTTTAGGTCGAATAAACCCCATGGTAATAGCAATTGGTCCTGGATAAGAGATAACAACCAGGTCCTCTTTTCCATTTGTATACATTTCATTCATATCGATAGTCAACATTTTCTCTCTATATTGCTGAAATCTTCTTTTCATTCGAGAAGCATGTACTAATTGCGAACCCATTTTCCAAAACGAAAATAGTAGCGTATAAATTACGAGCGCATCGAGAACATATTCGAGTGAGGACAGTCCAATTGATTTTAATGTACTATGACATACTTCCACTAAATTAAACTTGATATTCCAGCCTGCCAACATTGCAATGACGTATAAAGCCATTTGAATAAAAATGGTACCAGAAATGAAAAGTGACACGAAAAACATACGAGAAGATGGACGCTTAGACATAAATTATAATTCCTTCTTCAATTGTTTAATTTTATGTTCGAGTTTAGCAACAAGCTCATCATCTACGTCTTCCAGTGCATCTAGCATATGACTTACAACAACGTTTCCGAATTCATCCATTAATTCGTTTGTCATCTCTTTTGACTGCGTATGCAAAAACTCAACTCTTGTTTGAATCGGTTGATATAAAAAGGATCTTCCTTCTACCCTCTTCTGAAGAATTCCCTTTTCTACTAATCGATTCATGACAGTCATAACGGTGTTGAAATTTGTCAATTTTTCCTGATCAAGAACTTGCTGAACATTTTTAATGGTCATTTCCACATCGTTCCATAAAATGTCCAAAATTTTTGCCTCAAGAGGTCCAAAAAAGCGATTCAATCCGCTTTCATTTATTTTAAATTTTCGAATCAACACGGCTTTATCACCTCGCATTACTCATTGTAGTGTATTTATTTTTCGAAGGGAAGTATTTAAACTTAATTTATACAGTAACAACAACGATTTTTTCTAAATCAAGATTATCAAATACATTTAGTTAACGAATAAATGTTTATAATTAACCAAAATAATCTTCTCTGTGAGTTTATATTATAGAAATTGATTAACCCGTCTAGAGCAATAATAGATTACTGAATAGAATGTCGATATAATCTGCAGATTATAACTCCATCAATGTGAGGAGGTGTATGCTATATGCCTTTAACAACTGGGCCAATTGAAAACATTGGAAATCAACCTGCTAATGCAACTAATGTTCGAGTTAAAATCCTCAATCGTACTGGAGGTACACTTACAGGAGTAGTCAGAGTTTTTAGACTCAACGGAACAAGAAGACTTCTTTCATCATCTAACTTCAGCGTAGGTGCAAATGCTTCTACTTTTGTAACACTAAATTTAGTTGGAGGAGCGTTTCAATATGAAACTGAAATTGTTCCTAATCAAACCGGCGGATTATATACCGCTTACGGAAGAACAGCTTCAGGTGTTATAATTACTGCTCAACGAGTTTTAAACTCAGAATTAGTACAGATTCTTTAGTATTAAAGAAGATTATAAAAAGAATAACTAGTTAGGTTATATTTTCTTTTGTCTTCTAAAAAGGCTGTCCCAAAAGTCAATAATTTAATTGACTGATGGGCAGCCTTCAACATAAACAATCCTCTCTCTTCCTCTTAGATTCAAAACTATTTGATGTGAAAAAGAACAGTACCTAATGTTGTGAGAAGGTTCTCCAGTATTCAATTGTTAATTGTATTAGATTTAATTAATAAATCCGTAACATCTAATAACTTAACTTTAGTCTCTGCTTTTCTAACAATTGCTACGTTTTATGCTATATTTAAACTCAATGGTTACCGTGGAAAGGATGTTTAAACATGAAGAAAAGTGTAGTAATCGCAGAAAAACCTTCCGTAGCTCGTGATATCGCACGGGTATTGAATTGCAATAAAAAAGGGAATGGATTTTTAGAAGGAGATAAATATATCGTAACTTGGGCACTCGGGCATCTTGTTACACTCGCAGATCCTGAAGTGTACGATACCAAATATAAAACATGGAATCTGGAAGACTTACCTATGCTTCCGAATGACTTAAAGTTAGTTGTCATTAAACAAACAAGTAAACAGTACAATGCGGTCAAAAGTCAAATAGTTCGCACAGATGTCAGTGATATTATTGTAGCAACTGACGCTGGACGCGAGGGTGAATTAGTTGCTAGATGGATTATTGAAAAAGCAAAAGTAAATAAGCCGATTAAACGTTTATGGATCTCATCCGTTACAGATAAAGCAATTAAAGAAGGTTTTCAAAATTTGAAACCTGGAAAGGCCTACGAAAACCTATATCATGCAGCAGTTGCGCGTTCGGAAGCTGATTGGTATATCGGATTAAATGCGACTCGAGCACTTACTAGTAAATTTAATGCGCAGTTATCATGTGGACGTGTCCAAACCCCAACAGTCGCAATGATTGCGAAAAGAGAAGAAGAAATACGCAATTTCAAAGCGAAGACGTATTACGGAATTGAAGCACATACAGACCAAAAACTAAAGCTAACATGGATAGATAAACAAACAAACGACACTCGCACATTTTCCAAAGAAAAAGTAGAACAGATTGTTGCAAAAGTAGATAAAAAGCAAGGTACAATTGTGGAAGTTGATAAGAAACAGAAGAAAAGCTTTGCACCACAACTTTACGATTTAACAGAATTACAGCGTGATGCAAATAAGATTTTTGGTTATTCTGCCAAAGAAACGCTTGGCATTATGCAAACATTGTATGAACGCCACAAAGTATTAACATATCCTCGTACGGATTCAAGATACCTTTCAAGTGATATTGTTGAAACACTACAAGAACGTCTAAAGTCATGCGGCATCGGGCAATATAGACAACTTGCTAACAAAGTTTTACTTAAACCGATTAAAGCAAATAAGGCCTTTGTAGATGATAGTAAAGTATCAGATCATCATGCCATCATACCGACAGAAGAAATTGTTAATCTAACTAACTTCACGGATAAAGAACGCAAAATATATGACTTAGTTGTGAAACGTTTTATAGCAGTACTCTACCCTCCTTTCGAATATGAACAAATTACAGTTAAAGCTTCTATTGGAGACGAAACATTCGTAGCAAAAGGTAAAACTATTCTTTCATCTGGTTGGAAGGAAGTGTATGAAAACCGTTTTGAGGAAGATGAAAATGTAGAAGAAATGAAGGAACAGATACTTCCTCGTATTGAAAAAGGCGATAAGTTATCTATTAAATTGGTTACAGAAACTTCTGGGCAAACAAGACCTCCAGCAAGATTTAATGAAGGTACCTTACTTACTGCAATGGAAAGCCCAGCAAAATATATGGGTACACAAGATAAAGAACTAGCAAAAACACTCGATAAAACGGGTGGATTAGGAACAGTTGCTACCAGAGCAGACATTATTGAAAAGCTCTTCAATTCTTTCCTTATGGAGAAAAAAGGTAAAGACATTTACCTGACTTCAAAAGGTAAACAACTGCTCGAATTAGTTCCATCTGACTTAAAAACCCCTGCACTTACAGCTGAATGGGAGCAAAAACTAGAAGCTATCGCAAAAGGCAAATTGAACAAAAATGTTTTTATTAATGAAATGAAAGTCTATACAAAAACAATTGTACATGACATTAAAAACAGCGATAAAAAGTTTAAACATGATAATGTTTCAACAAAAAGCTGCCCAGATTGCGGTAAACCAATGTTAGAGGTAAACGGCAAAAAAGGTAAAATGCTCGTTTGCCAAGATCGCGAATGTGGACATCGTAAAAACGTTGCTAGAGTTACAAACGCTCGTTGTCCACAATGTAAGAAAAAGCTCGAACTTCGAGGAGAAGGCGAAGGACAAATCTTCACATGTAAATGTGGCTATCGTGAAAAACTATCTGCCTTCGAACGTCGTAAAAAGAGTTCTGGTGGAAAAGTGGATAAACGCGATGTGCAAAAATACTTAAAGAAACAAAACCAAGAAGAAGAACCTATGAATAATGCGCTTGCAGAAGCCTTAAAGAAGTTGAATTTGAAGTAATAAAAAAGTGACTCAAAAGTCGTATTAAATGGCTTTTGGGTCTCTTTTTTATGTGGAAGTAGGGGCTCTGGGATGCGTTAATTACGAAACAATCACTAAGCCAAACTAACGTTAGGAAAACTTATATACCTTCCAAGTGTTCTATGTTGATCATTTTGTACCCTCGCTGTTCAAAAAATGGTTTAGCCGTAATACTAGCTTCCGTATCAATTTCTAAAAGGTTTAATTTCTTTGCCTGAGTTTCAAGCATATAAATTAATCAGTAGGTTTATTTTTTTCCCATACATACCATGGCAATTTATAATCCATTTTCTTACCAAGTTTACTATTTTTATCTGTTACTATCCAATTATCATCTTTCTTTTGTACTTGATAATTTACATTTGTACCATCGGACTTTTTAAAGACCATATATCCTGTATTGCCTTTTATAAAGGTTACAGGGTCAATCACATTTTTGTAGGGTATCTTTCTCTCTGGAAGTAAAATGTTGGTTACTATTTCTTCTGCAATATTAAATAGTGATTTAAATTCCTTATTTATTTCCGCTTGATATTGCAATTGATTGTATGTGTAAGAAGAGTAAGACTCTAAATTCATATTAAAAGACTGTTTTATATCTGAAAGTAATGCTTTATAAAATTCATTTATATCCTTTTCTAATTTTTCTTCCTCATGTTTAAAGCTAATGGTTTTAACCCCAAATGGACTTATATTAAAAGTCATTGTTTCCTTCCCATAAGGAGGGTCATATGCATGTTCAAATGTTGTTACTTGGACTTCTGCATTAAAATCAAAACTTCCCTCATGCGCTCTTGTAATACTCAAAATCTTAGCATCATATAAACCATATTGTTTGAGATATCCATAGTAATTAATAATTTCCTTTTGTATGGATGGGTCAAGAGTTGTAATCAATGTATCATATATAAGTTTATAATCAATTTGCTCACTTTGGGCATTAATCTTACTAGGATTAATCAAAAAAGTTATTGCAATCAAAATATAAGTAATTTTTTTCATGCGGTATCAAGCCTCTCTAAAATATTTTTCATTTATAGCTTGTGCCAACAAGAGCAAATTATTTGGAGGGATGAAAATGGGTCGCTTATTTTATTATTATGCAATTTCGTCCGCTCAACACTTCTTTATATATAGATGCTAGCTATTTTTCAGGTTCCAGCCCACTTATCCAGGTATACTGTGGATGTTAAATATAAAGAAAATCTGGAAATTCGCTAATCCTTCTTGGATTAACGCCACCTTAGTTCAATAAGAAAATAGAGAAGCATATTAAAGTTACTTGATTAGTATCTCGATCTCATTCTCATATTCTCTTACTAACTCATTTAATAAATCATTGGCTTTGTTATTATATTCTTGTATCCCATCTTCTTTGTCTACCTCTGGTTTACCAAGCATTTTTTGAGTATAAGCATTTATATATGCAATTAGTTCAGCCGTGGTTTCTAAGTATTTTTTATAATATTCTTCAGGTTCCATACCAAACTCTTGGGCTTGCGAATCGACAAACTCACGATTGGATTTTTCTGTTGGATCGTTGGTATCCTTTTGAGAAAGAGTTAACATCGTTTTATTTGTTTGATTTAGATTATCGGAAACATCAAGATGCATTATTTTGGCTTCTTGCATAACTAATTCAGCTTTTACAAATCCATTAATATTATCTAATACTTTTTCATCTGGATACAAAAAGCGTAATTCACCTATCGTAATTTCTCTACCTTTCACGATTGCCGCTATGTCATCGTCATTATAATCTTTTATAGTACTTTGAACATTTGAACCGCATCCCATCAGTGAAATACTTACAAACAAAGAGATTATACACAGACAAATTCCTTTCAAAAAAACGCCTCCATAATAAAATTCTAACTACTGTTAGGTTTCATAATGCATATTTTTTCAATACACTTATTCAGTAAGCCTTAGATAGTTGCTTTACCTCAATAAGTTCTACAAAAATAGCGTTAATCCTTCTTGGATTAACGCCTCCGATTTAATTAGACTTTTTTCCTTTGTTCTTCAGTTTCCTCCTGTAAAAAAAACGCCATAGATAAAAGATAGTCCAAAACGCAAACAAAGAAATATACTGATAGTTTCGTTCACCATAATATATAATGATGATTCCTATCATAAGCGTTGGTACGGCCAAATAAACCCACACTCTTACTTCCTTATTTTTAAAACTTAATTCAAATCGTTCACTCATATACTTCCACCCCCCGTTTATAACTTTCTTCAACTAACCTACAGTTTTGCTTCAATAAGTTCTACAAAAATAGCGTCAATCCTTCTTGGATTAACGCCACCTTAGTTCAATTACCTTTCCTTCTTGAAAGAGACAATAATAAAGACAATTCCAACAAGTGAAAATAGCCCTGTGAAAAGGTTATCGGATAATGGCAATGTTTGTGGAATAGTATCCCACGCTCCAGTATTTATTTGTGCTGACCAATAAACATATGCAGTTAATCGTTCAATCGTAAAAATTAAACCACTAGTTAAAATGAATAACGACCCTAGAATTAGACTTGTTTTTTTATCCAAAAGATTACCTCCTGTGTTTAATAAAGTGCTTTGATACGATTCAAAAAAAATACCTGCTTCTTCCTCAACAAAAATGCGGCTTTATTTCAACAAGAAAAAAGAGTTGCCTAAGCAACCTAATGTTCTTGAACTATGGAGTGCGTTACTGCAATAAGTACTAATTAAAATCCTAATATTAATTAGTACTCCTTATGACTTTAAAAGACAAACTTGATAAAATAAACGAAACAGCTATAAGTATTGGTGTTACAACAAAAATTGTTAATAGGTCAGTTTGAACATTCCAAGGCACATAGGCATTCCACAATACACCCGTATACTTCCATAACGTAATGAAAATATATATTACGAATACAAAATAAATAATTTTCGCTAATACTTGATTCATCTTATATATCCTCCCAAAATATTGAAATGTTATTTGTTACAATATATAATATCCTTCTCCAACTCTTCGGGTCTTTAGTTGAATAATTATAAAGACTGTCTCCTGACTAGCCTTGTTCTGCTAAAGCACTCCGTTAGTGAAGTAGGGAATTAATTACTAAAAAGTGGTTAAAATATAAGATTTCTTAGAAACAGAATACCGTATAATAAAGTACCACCAATTAAAATCAACAATCCAATCATTACAAATCCATATATTAAGCCTTTAACCATCGAAACTGAATCCAAGAACATATTTTTAAAAGTTTCAACCATCTTATTCATATTACACCCCCTATCTGCAAGTTGTGAAATATCACCTATATTTCACAATAGAAATAAAGCGGCTTCTTAACTAGCACAGTAATGAATCTAGAAGGTTTTCTTGAAATTATGAAATTTTTAAAAAAACAAATAGTTTAAAGTTGCTTATACATATTAATTCCGGCGACTTCAAAGCCAATTGTTTTATATAATTTTATTGCCTTTTCATTTGTACCAAATACATGTAGTTTAAAATAAATAATTTCTTTACTCTTCAAGTATTCTTCAATTTCACGTAACACTTCTTTTCCAATGCCTTTTGAACGGAATTCATCAAAAAGGAAAATTTCATAGAGAAATGCACTTTTGTTTTTTTTGATCAATTTTTAACCATACATAACCACAAAGCGATCCGTCGTTCTTAATTGAAAAAAATTCATGCAGTTCTGTATAAAAACCGTTTGGTAAGAACCTCATTAGCTGTTTTTTTGCTTGAGCTGTTGCAGATTCCGTTACTTCAAATGTATTTTCTTCTAACGTTACTGCATAACGCTTTTGCTTTTCTTCTAGATAAACATTAAATTCATCTTCATTCATCTGACATAACCTTTGTAAAATCATATTATTTATCCTTTCAGGCTTCGAAACTAGAATATTTCCACACACAATAGTTACTTCGACATTCTAAAAAAACTAACTGTTTTTCAGAAAGCTACGTCATTAGCACAATAAGAAATTCAAGTTGTCATTACAACTCCTTTATCGAATTCTTGCAACCTTTAGCAATCCAAGCAGCTAAAACACTCTTTGTCGTCTGCTGATTTGAAATATCTTTTATCATAGCTTTCAATGAAGTCTTATCTAAGTTGATTTTCAGAGATGTTTCTCTAAGAACTCCTGTTTTCTCATTTGAACAGGCTTTTAGGAGATGTGCGGGTTGTATTACTTTCAATTTTGAAAATTGTGCTTCATTTTTCCATTCCTCAATATTCTTAGCATTCTATTCGTACAATTTATATTAGTATTACTCGGTTACAACTCCCCTTATAATAAATACTTCTACATCCGTGAAATAAAACCTGCTTATTGAAGTAATGCACCGTTAGTTGAAGAAGTAAGAACTAAATTTTATGAACTTGAACTTAACGTTATAGTTTCAGACGCTTCACTTTCTATTGATAATATTATCTTAGACGAAGATGGAGTTTTAGTATCCAATCGATTAACATCGTCATTATAATATATACCATTTTTATCCAATTCTCTTTCTACTAACCCCCAACCTAAGAAGTCAGGACTTTCTACAAAAAAATTAAGTGCATCTAGTTGTTCAGGGTTTTCACCACTATAGGTAATCCTTATACTCTGATGCTCTTTTCCCCAAAAATCATATTTAGTAATTAGTTCACCACTCCAATTTACACCTTCGCCTTTGAATGTAAGACCACTATTGTTTTCACAAGAGACTAACACCAACATTAAACAGGTGATAAAAATGCACATAAATATGTTTTTCAATTCAAGCCCCCCCTTTTAGTTAAATATTTCCTCATCCACCTAAATATTACTGACTATTAACTAAATGCACCGTTAGTTTAAGTGAAAATCTTCACAAACCTATCTCCACTTTAACATAAATACCCAATAAAGGGTGAAGTATTTTATTCTGTCGAAGGGTAAGTGTCACCATACAATTCTATGAAAAATCAAGCTTCTCCAATTAAATAGACCAATAAAAAAACCAATTTGATTCTTTCAATCAAGTTGGTTTAAACTAATAGAATTCGAAAAAATTATAATTATTCCAGAAAACTTAATATTTTTGATTTCAGCATCAGCTTTTATTAAGCAACAATCAACAGCCAAACATAAAGGCCAACTAGCGTTAGGAAAAGTGTTGGAATCGTAAGCACTATTCCTACCTTAAAATAGCTATCCCATGATACTTTAACCCCTTTATGAGACAACACATGGAGCCACAATAATGTTGCAAGGGATCCAATTGGCGTAATTTTAGGTCCTAAATCAGAACCGATAACATTTGCATAAATTAATGCTTCACGCATTGTACCCGTTGTGGAGGTTTCTGCAATAGCTAAAGCATCAATCATAACTGTAGGCAAATTGTTCATGACCGAAGATAAAATGGCCGCGATAAATCCCATTGCCAACGTCCCCACGAATAATCCTTGATTCGCTGCGGCTTGGATAGCCTTTGCCAAAACAGATGTTAGTCCCACATTTTGAAGTCCGTATACAACTACATACATGCCTATAGAGAAAAAAACAATGTTCCAAGGTGCTCCTTTTACTATCTTTTCCGTTTTTATAGATGGACTTCTTCTTGCCATAACTAAAAAGAAAATGGCGATTATCCCAACGACAAACGAAACTGGAATACCAATAAATTCACTAGAAAAGTACCCAACAAGTAAAATTACTAACACAAACCAGGACAGCTTGAACATTTTAATATCTCTTACTGCATCCATTGGACGTTTTAACTCGGCTATATCATAATCTTTCGGGATACTTTTACGGAAAAATAAAAACAATACAAGAATACTTGCAACTAATGAAAAAAGATTGGGTACAATCATTCGTGTTGCATATTCTACAAATCCAATCCCAAAGAAATCCGCAGATACGATATTGACCAAGTTACTCACGATGAATGGAAGCGAAGTCGTATCTGCAATAAAACCACTCGCTATAATAAATGGAAACACCATTTTTTCATTGAAATTCAAATTACGAACCATTGCAAGTACAATTGGTGTCAAAATAAGTGCTGCTCCGTCGTTCGCAAATAAAGCTGAAACCATCGCTCCAAGAATGGATACATAGATGAACATACGAACGCCATTTCCTTTTGCAGCTCGAGCCACATGGAGCGCCGACCATTCAAAAAATCCAATTTCATCTAAAATAAGTGAAATAATAATGATCCCTATAAATGCGAGTGTCGCATTCCAAACAATGCTTGTAACATCAAGCACATCATGGAAATCGACCACTCCAACTAATAATGCGATTACTGCTCCTCCACAAGCTGACCAGCCAATCGATAAATTTCTCGGCTGTATAATAACAAGTGCGAGTGTTATAACGAAAATAATGATTGCCGTAATTGTAGAAACCAAATAAAACCCTCCATAACAAACGAATTCTCAAATAATACTACCATAGTAATAAAAATCAGGAAGCATAAATTATTTAACAAATAGAAAAGCAGCTTGAACATTACTTTCAAGCCGCTTTCCTATTTAAGTATTTCTTTTTTCCATTACGTTTATACCAATCCCCATCATAATAACCGCCATTAAAAGTAAGATACTCATTGGCTCTAGTAGCTCTCCATAAGAATAGCCATTCACGGTTGCTCCATTAAGCAACTGCATCCCATAGTTTACAGGTGTGATTTTTGCTAAAAATAGCATTACTTTGGAGGTTACAATTTCAAGCGGCCAGTACGCTCCACCAATCATTGCAAGCGGGACAGCCGTAATGGACAAGTAGGCATTATACTTTCCAGGTGTTCCAGCTATTGATGCAAGTAAAATACAAAGTGCTACAATCGCAACAACATACGGAATTAATACAATAAGTGTTTTCGCAAATCCTCCATAAAAATCCACTCCAGCTACGTAACGGAACGTACAGAAAATAAGTAATACTTGTGCGTAACCAGTTATAAAACTATATAGTAGATTACCCGTATATATTTCCCATTTACGAACCGAGGATAATATTAGTCGATCCCAAATGCGATTTTGTTTTTCTTCTACAATATGGAATACACTATTCCCTATCGTATAAATTACGAAAAAAAGTGAAAAACCAAAGAGAGTATGCAACCGACTATCGTAAATAAATTCTTGATCATTTTTAAAGTTAGACTGTTTCACTTTAAAAATGGGATTTTCTTCCGTTTGTTTTAATAGAACTTCCACCTTTTCAGGTTCATCTGTTTGTGCCAAAACGCTTTTATCTTGGACCATTGTAGTATATACAAGTCGAAGTTCGTTATTAATTAGTGGTATAACCGATTCATCCGAAGAGCGAATGATTGTATACCTATCTTCTAACAAATTAACAGTTGCAACCGCTCGGCCCCCTCTTAATTCATTTTCCGCTTCTTCTTTTGTACGTAAAACAAATGAAAAACTTTCTGATTCGTTAAGATTCGTTAATAATTCATTTATGTTGGATAAAGATGAATACACAGGTATTTCTATTTTTCCCTGCCCACTTAAACCGATTGAATAGGCAAAGATTATACTAATTAGAGTCATAAGGATAAATGTTGCTGGTTTCCTTAGAAATAATCGTAACTTAGCAAAGATGATCCCGATCACGCTATCCCCCCCTTTTTCGGAAATAGAGTTATTGCTATGCTTAATAAAATTATCGTTAAGATTGCTAGTTCGTATAGATGATTACTGATTTCTACTAGACTATCCCCTTGCATTAGTTTTATATAGGCAGACATCGCAGCACCATTCGGCGTTAAGTTACCTGCCATATTAAAGAAATCTGAAAAACTACTTACTTCAAAAAAACTTCCTCCTAGAAAAGCTAGCATTGCTACAAAAACCGATTGAAACAAGTTAGATGCACTCTGCGAATTGACGCGATAATTAATAGATGATAGCAGTGTAGCAATACTTCCTATGACAAAACTAAGCATTAGACTGACTAATAGAAAAGTAGTGATGGTCGGAAACTTTACTCCATAAAATAAATATGTTCCACCAAATAAAATCATTAGTTGTGTAAATACTAACAACAATGTCGATGTAAAAATACTTAATAGATACGACCAACGTGAGACATTTGCAAGCAAAATTCGATCAAATAAGTGTAGTCGTTTCTCATTATAGGCCAGTGTAGATGCACTTGAGGCAGCAAATAGTACGAACATCACACTCATACCAATAGTGTAATAAGATTTTGCACCAACAGGTTTCCGGTCATCAATTGTTTGAATATCCGAAATAATATCCACATCCATCGGATTCACTAATAATTCGCTTTTACCAAGTAGCACCATTCTCGAATACTGTTGTTGGAAGGAATCGATTAAACTTTGTATTATATTAGCTGATAAACTTTTTGTTTCATTCGTATAAAGAATTAGCTCTGGTGTTATTTGATTTTCTAAGAAAACTGCTTGAATCGTTTGCGATGTAAAATGCTCTGGAACTTCAATAATTGCATCATATTCACTGTCCTTCTTAGCTTGCTCTAGTTTATCCACACTTATTTCATCTAAAGTAATAAAAGACTTTACTTCTTCACTGTTAAATATTTGATCCTTTAATATATGGAGAGGTAATAAGGTGATAACATTTGGTATTTCTCCAAATTGATTCTTAATTTCTTCTAACTCCTGCTTTTCACTCGCATGCTCAACAATCGCTACCTTCAGCTGTATAGCTTGCCCATCTCCGTCCATTATTGGACCCAGAGCAAATCCAAGAATGCTAATGAGAACAAACGGCATCACTAGAAGTATAAGTAACTCTTGTCGGCGACGAACAAACAAGAGAAACTGCTTTTTCATAAATGCTAGAAACATTTTCGCTCGCTCCTCCCCTAGTTTCGTAGTGCTCTTCCAGTTAAATGAAGGAACACATCCTCTAGACTTGGTGCATCCACGTCCACGCTTACAAGTACTGCTCCTGTTTGTTCAGATAATGACAATAATTTAGGAAATAAATTCACATCTTTCGCAACGGTCACAGCAATCGTCTCCCCCTTTTCCTGAAGCTGTGAAATAACCGTTTCACGTTTTAACCCCACAACAAACTCCGGTACAGTTCGCTCAAGCTTTATACGTATCGTTTTTTCAGAGGATAAAATATTTTTAATCTCATCTTTACTTCCAGAAGCGATAATATGACCTGAATCCATAATATAAATGCGATCACATAGATACTCTACTTCTTCCATATAATGGCTCGTATACAAAATAGACATTTTCTTTTCTTTATTCAAAAGCTTCACAGTTTCTAAAATATAATTTCTAGATTGTGGATCTATACCAACTGTCGGTTCATCCATAATTAGAAATTGAGGTTCGTGTAATAGTGCAGCACCGATATTCAACCGTCGCTTCATCCCACCAGAATAATGTTTCACAAGCTTTTTAGGTTGATCCTGCAAGCCAATTTGCTCAAGTACTTCTTCAATTCGAGCGTTTAGTTGGGCATTTGGCATTTTATGAATGCGACCAAAAAATTGTAAGTTTTCCCGAGCTGTTAACTCTTCGTATAATGCGATTTCTTGTGGAACCACACCAAGTATTTTTCGCAAATCATTTGGATGTTGCAATGCACTTTTATTATCAATTCTCACATCCCCATTTGAAGGAGCTATGAGTGTAGAAATCATCGCAATTGCCGTCGACTTCCCTGCACCGTTTGGCCCAAGTAATCCAACAACTTCCCCTCGTTCTACATAAAGATTAAGATTATCCACTGCTTTTACTTTTTTATACATTTTAGATAACTCTACAGCTTCTAACATATCGATCTCTCCCTTCCACATTACTATATGATATTTACAAACTGTCCCCTACTATCTTAAGTCATTTCCACACATGACCTCCGTCACTAAATAGAAAATGGGTTTTCTAATTAATCGCAACTCGTTAAGTTACATACAACGTATAAATTATCCGCAAGGCTTCAGACAAATTTTCCTGTAATTTTTATCTATTAACAGTTAAGAAGTGGCAGAGCGAGACCAATTCGCATCGTAGAGCAACCATTACACATCTAACCGCGACCAAATCCATCATAAGAGCAACCATTTCTCATAATAAAGAGTAATCTCTATGCGAGTCACAATAAATGAGTTACTCGCAACATAGTGTTCATTACTCGCAATATTATTTGGCGTATTCGCAAGATTGGATGAGCTACTCGCAACATTTCCGTGCATATGTGCAATATCTTGTCCATTACTCGCAAGTTTGGAATAACTTTTTGCAAAATTATATGCGAATCGCAAGATCCACACTCTAATCGCAAAGTACACATCCTAAATCGCAAGATTACTTTTAAATTTACTTATGCACAATTGAAAGTCCTTAATTTGACCTCTCGTCATAAGAAAGGAGTTACCCCAAAGACAAATTTGGGACAACTCCTATTAAACGAAACCATTTTTTACTGCGTAAATCGCTAGCTGAGTACGATCACGAAGTTCTAGCTGTTGTAAAATGTTCGTTATATAATTTTTTACCGTGCCTATGGATAGAAAAAGTGCCCCGGCAATTTCTTTATTCGTCTTTCCTTCTCCTACTAGTTTCAAAATATCAATCTCTCTTACTGTTAAAGAATGCTCGACTATTGGTTCACTATTTTTTTGCAGAAGGCGTGGCATCATTTTAGCTGCGACTTCTTCATTTATTACCAGACCTCCATTTGAAATGCTATGGATGGCCGCAATAAGTTTATTAGGTTCTGCCGTTTTTAACATGAAGCCACTTGCCCCGTCTTTTAATGTCTGGATTGCATATTCATCATCGTCAAAGGTAGTTAATATTAATATTTTTACTTGAGGCCAGCGCTCCTTTATTCGTTTGGTTGCTTCCACACCATTCATCTCAGGCATCCGAATATCAAGTAGAACTATCTCAATTGCATTTAGTTCCAAAGCTAAAATTGCTTCTTTTCCGTTAGATGCTTCTGCAACTACTGTAAAATCTTTATCTTGTTCGATCATCATACGTAAGCCTTGCCGAACAATCGCTTGATCCTCTACTATTAAAACCTTTTTTGACATGCTCAATTCTCCTTAACAGGAAATGATCCTTCAATTTGGAAGTGTTCCTCTGTTCGTAAGATTCGTAGTTCTCCTCCTAATTCTTCTACTCTAGCTTTCATATTAGTTAAGCCAAATCCCAATTCAATCGGGATTGCGTTGGAGGTTTTATTGCTCACCAAAAACTGTAAATTTCTATTAGAAGTTTGCCTTAGCGTCACTTCAACTTCCCGTGATGCACCGTGTTTCATCGCATTCGTTAGTGCTTCTTGAAGCACGCGGTACAAAGTAATACTCTGTTCATTCGTGAGTGGAATAGAAAGCGCTCCTTTTTCTGTAATAAAGCGAACGAGTAGATGACTTTCGGATTCTAGCTTGCGAATAAGCAGTAGCACTGATTGTATACCGGTTATTTCTTCTTGCTTTAACTGACGAACAGCATGTCTCGTTTCTTCTAAACTATCTCTTGCTAGTTTTTTTAATTCGACAATATTGGGATAGTTTCCTATCATCGAATCCATTTCTAACTGCATTAAAAGGGCAGTCAGTTTATGTCCAACAGAATCGTGAATATCTCTGGTAACACGTGTACGTTCTTCTAATCGAACAACTTCCTCCTGCCGTAAAGAGTTCCGTTTTAAATTTCGATACTCTCCAAGTAGTTCCTCATATAATTCACGCTTCTCGTTTGTCTCATTAATATAGCGATTGAGAAATAAACAGACAATACCGAACAAAACAAACAACCCACTGATTGCATAAGATGTATGTGTGTATATCAAACTTGGAAATGCAAAAAAGAGCGTTACACCAACAAGCATCCACAATCGTCGTTCCTCCAAATGAAATGCACCTTCTAGTAGACTTAGTGCAATTAGAGGTAACATATATTCAAAACTGTCAGTCCAAAATAGCGTAAAAACAAGGATTAACTGACCTAACAAATAAAGAACAAGCGGCTTTTTTACAATAGGAAGAAAAAAATGCAAGGTTAATGATGCTGCAAAAAGTGTAATAATCAATGCCAAAGAAGAAGATTCATTATATGCAAAAAAGATGAAAAACAACCATAGCAACGTAAATGCACTAAAGCGCATTGCAAATTGTCTCATACTAAAAAATCTCCAGAATTAAATCTGTTCTTTAATCCTTCTTCATCCTCCACTTCAAAATAACGATAAAAAAGGCCAGTTACTTCTTCTACGGCAGCTACCTTATTATCCTTTTCAGCATCCCATAAGTGCTCCATCGATTCTACAAGCTCTATTGTTCGTTTACACCAGAGAATGTATTCTTCCTCTTGCTCAAGACCTCTCTTTAATACCACTGAACTCATTAATATTCGTGATGAAAACTTTTCATTTTCTTTAATCTGCTGCCATTTTTCATATAAAGTATGTTTTAATTTTTTTAGCCTAGCTTCACGTTGTTTTTGGTAATGCTTTAATTGAAAAATAACTTCCTTTGCAGACAGATTATCCATAAAAAAAGTCTGCATTAAAAAGGAGTCCTTTACATTCGGAGATTCAGGTGGAGTCTCTAACCAATAGGATAACTCTTGCCTTCCCTCATCTGTAATTGAGTATAACTTCTTATCTGGTTTACCATCCTGGGGAATCATTCTACTCTCAATTAGTTTTTCTTTTTCTAATTTACTTAGCTCAGGATAAATTTGCGAAAGATGTGTATGCCAAAATATGCTCATAAATGAATCAAATTCTTTTTTAATATCATAACCTGTTGCTTCCCATTTACTTAAAAGCCCTAGCATACCGTATTTTAAAGACACTCTATTCATCTCCTTTTTTATGATGTTTTCCTTATTTCTCCTTTGCCAAGAGCAGGTACAGTAAAGCAACTTACAATTGCTAAGAGCAATAGGGTACATACCATCATTAAAATTGAATTCATTGTTCCTATTTTATTTAATAATAACCCAAATACTATTATCCCAGGTAACGCCATTGTGCTTGTAATCATATGAAACAAACTAAAAGTTCTCGTATAGTTTTCTTTTGCAACCACATCTTGCAGATATGTAACAAATGTAACTTGATAAACTCCTATAGCTATTCCTTGTATCGTGAATAAAGGCAGGATAAACCACCAATTCTGAATAAAAAGAAGAGCTCCTAGTGTAAAACATATAGCAAAAAGGGATGGAATAATAAGTTTTTTTCTATCTATTTTACGATACCATTTTGGCGTAATACTCGCTCCTATAATAATACCTATTAAAGATGACGTTCCTATAAAACTCAAATTTTCTACCCCAACTTTTAAACGCTCCGTTAAAAAAGAAATTAGTACAAGATCGATAGACGATACAATTAGCATTGCAAAGGCAAGCAATAAAAAAAGTGCCTTTAGCGTCTGGTGAGTTGCTATGTAGCGTATACCATCCATCATCATTTCCCATTGCCCTACCTTCTCTGAGGATTCTTTGCGAAACCATGGTTTTACATTCCAAATAAAAACTAAAGATAACAATAAACAACTAGCAACAATCAATAATAGAATAGGGATTGGAATTCCAAGTTTTATAAGTGCTGCAGTTGAAATTTGGCCAATCATGCGTAAAACCGTAAATCCTAACTGAAATAAACTATTTGCTTTTGCACGATCCTCTTGTTTTACAACAAACGGTAATAATGACTGGCTTGCGGGCACAAAAAACAACCCCAATAGACTAATAAACAGTAATAACAAATACGTCCATTCTACTTGGATGAAGCTCATCGTCAATAAAAATAACACTAAAATGAAAACGCGTATTCCATCCGAAAAAACCATAACTTTTTGAAGTGTTTTATCCTCTAGCCAAGCTCCAATAGGAAGGGCAAAAATAGTCATGGGTAAATAATAGGCAATGTAAAACCATGTAAAAGAACTAGAACCGCTTGAGTAAAGTTCTATCCATTTCAATAAAGAAAAAAACATGATTGAATCAGCAAATATACTAAGCACTCTGCCAGTAAATAAATTTCTAAAATCCTTTTCACGAAGTAATTGCATGTAAAAACCTCCACTATTTTTAATATAGTGTACTTCAAATATCTTTATATGTAAATATTTATATATAAATATTTATATATAAATATATCTAATTTATTTGTAACTAGATCCTCATCTATTACTAAAAATTTTGATATACTTGCTAATTGCTAACGCCTAACCACTTACTACCAAATAAAAAAAGACTCAAAAGTTATTTATAACAACTGTTTGAGTCTTTATTTCCTTTAAGTATCTGCTTTTATTGATTTATGTACTCCTTCGCTGAGATCGTCGCAGAAATGATTGCTCCCGTATGTGAATTGGTTGCTCTAGTGAATGAATTGGTTGCTTTCATTTATGCATTGGTTGCTCTCACTAGTGAATTGATTGCTTTCTCACTCCATTTGGTCTCCCTTAGCCATTTAGTGGAAAACAAATATGCCACTTTATTTAATTTGAATAGAAACAGAGCTGTCTAAGTGATTTGGATATGAAGAAAAATAGATTTTGATTGGATTAATAATGTTTTTAGAATCCAAAGTAACAGTTGCATAATTGTATTTTTCATCCCCATGTATACTTTCTGATGGCATCGCGATTTTTTCTCGATTTACATTTTCAGCATCAAAAAAAAGAGAATACATATGATTTTTCTTGATTTGAGGGTATTTCACCTCGATTGAATTGCTATTGATACTTGTAACTTCTACTTTACCATCCGATGGCTGTTTCAAAACTTCCTTCTTCTCAAAGTCCACTAATAAATATCTTTCATCCTTAGGCAGCGCCTGCACTTTATCAAATTTAAAATAGAGCTTTTTCGGTTCTTTAAAATAGTTACTTTGCAGAAAGTAGCTTCTTTCTTTGTACCCTGCTCCGCCAAAACCACTTGTTCCATTTTGAATAGAACTCCATACTTCCCCATTTTCATCCTCAATGCGCATATCTTCAAATTGTAAAATTTCCATATCGTTCTGTTCATTAAATTCTATATTTACTGCTACGCGAAGCGGATAAATGGTAATTTCTTTCACCAACATCTTTTGACCATCCATCTTTACTTCTTGGTTTACTGAATAGACTTTCCCTTTTTTAATATCATTTTTAATAGTAAATGGAATATCGAAAGTCGTTTTCTTTTCATTCTTTAATTGAAATTTCAATTCAAATTGCTTTGAAGCAAACTGATGTGCCTCTTTAAAATTAAAGCTAAATTGTTCTTCTATTCGATTTGTTTCTTCCTGACCGTTATACCCATAAGAAATGGATGCATTATCACTTAGACTTTTACCGTCGATTAATACATCAACCCCTTCGTATCTAATGTTTTCAATAGAAAATGGAGCCTCCAGTGTATAAAAAATCTCCATTCCAGTTTCATCTAAAATAACCCCATCTACGGTAAATGTCATATCGTCTTTCACTTGACTGATGCCGATTGGCTCATAATAATCATTTTCAATGATAGCTTCCAATCCTTTATCAAACTGAATTAAATCAACAAATCTTTCCATACCAGGTATAGAGGCTATCGCGCTTGCAAAAGCAGGTGATACACGAATAGATGTCACGAAGGTGAGCATTAGGATAGCAGCAACTAAAAGAGTCCAAAGCTTATTCTTTCGCTTTCTTTTTTTATTTTTTGCCTGGAGCAAACCTTGCTGGATTGCATTCTTTATTTGTTGGTCAGGAATCTCGATTTGTTCCAATTGCTTTCTTGATTCGTCCAACATTTCTTCTTCTTTTTCATACATGATCTACATCTCCTTTCTCTGCCAGGAAACTTCTCAATGACTTTAGTGCCGTATGGAGTCTCGATTTTACTGTTCCTTCTGGAATTTTCTTGATTTCCGCGATTTCTTTAATCTTTGTACCTTGGAAATATTTCAGAAATATTAACTGTTGCTCGTCACTAGTCAAGGATGCTATAGCTTCTTCCAACTCCATAGTAGAATCCACTGAATAGCCCGCCTCTTGCAAAACTTCATTTGAAATAAATCGTTTCTTCTTTTTCAATTGATCTTGGCAGTAATTCATCATAATTCGAATAAGCCATGTTTTCATATATTTTGGCTCTTTTACTGTATATATTTTTTCATAAGCTCTAAAAGTTACTTCTTGCATTGCTTCGACTGCATCGTGTTCATTTTTTAAAAATGCAAAAGCTGTTCTATATAAATCTTCTTTATGTAATTGCATTAATTGTATAAAAGCCTGTTCATCCCGTTTTATTGCGTTACTTGCGACTTCCTCTTCCTCCACCGTGCCACCCCATTTCGCTTGCTGTTATACATTAGACATTCGAATGACTAAAAAGTTCATTCATTTAAAAATAAAAAAAGGATGTCTCCATCATTCTGGGGACATCCTCTAAATTAATGCGTATCAATTGGCTCTTTGCTAAGCATTTTGCTCATTTCCGCGTATTGTACGAATACACGCGCTAGTTCCCGGAGACGATTATGCACATCTTCATCCACTATAACGTTATTATTATCAAAATGACTCGCAAGTGTGTATACATAGTTTGGTGTGACTAGGCATCGGAAGTAATCCAAAATTGGCTTAAGCTGATTTTCAATCACTAAGTGATGTTGATACGTTCCGCCGTTTGCTACAATAGATACTGGTTTATATCGCATCGTTTTGGGATGTAAAAAATCAAACATATTCTTTAGTACCCCAGGAATCGATCCTTGGAAAATTGGTGTGGCGATAATATAACCGTCTGCCTGTTCAAATTTACTTACTAGCAGTTTCATATCATCGTTGTAATTGGCAAATGGTCTTCCATCTACGAATTGATGTTCATAATTAGATAAATTTACAATTTCTAATGAATAACCCATATTTAGATTTTTTATATAGTCTTTCACTTGTTCTAAAATGACACCTGTTTTTGAGCCGATAATAGTTCCGTCTACAAGTAGAATTTTCATCATTCAGAACCTCCTTTATCCGTTCCTAATTGTATCAAATAAGAAGGACTAATTTAGACAAAAAGTGTTACTTTTATAAAGTTCATCCTTTTGACTGAGAACCCTTTTCTTCTTAATTATTTGATAATACACAAAGATTTAGCGGATTAATGCAGTATATGCATCCACTTATTTAGCGGTAAATTACTTCATTTGTCTATTTCTTCATTTTCAACAAATATATCTTTTCGTTTCTCCCAATTAAACAATTCTTCCCGAGAGATGGGTTGTTCTTCCACTTCTATAACCGGCTTTGCCTTTAAAATATCAAACGATTTATAGATCGTCACTTTATTTTTATTTGCCCAAACAGCAAAATGGATCATTGCATAAGCTAATTGTTTTCCATCAATGGAACGAAATCGTTTTAATGGTCCGACTAAAATGGGATTTAATAATTGAAAGACACCCTCTGCAAGGCGTTCCCCTAATCGGAATTCCTTTCGATGTCCTGTGAGTAATGACGGTCTAAAAATCGAGAGCTGCGGAAGGTTTAATTCAATAAGCTGCTGCTCCATTCCAGCTTTTATCCTACTATAAAAAAACGGAGATTTCATACTGGCACCAGCCGCTGAAATAACAAGCATATGGTGTATCCCTCTTTTTTTAGCTAATGAAGCAATTTGCAGTGGATACATTAAATCGACTTTTTCAAAGTTCTTCCTCGTTTGTGCTATTTTCATCGTCGTTCCTAAACAGCAAAAAAGATCTTCCGCTATTTCCAAATCTTTTTCTTCTAGCATATCAAAATCTTTTATTTTCACTTCTAGTTTTGGATGCTTATAAGAAATATCTCTTCTAGCGATAACAGAAACAGAGACATACTCTTCACTTTCACAGAGCTGTTTCACTAATAATCTTCCTGTAAACCCCGTTGCACCAACTACAATTGCTGTCCTTCTTCCCATTTCAATAAAACCCCTCTCTTTAGGTAACCGATCCTTACTTATAGTCATAAGCACCTGTCCAGTTCCATACAATAAATAGAATATGTCAGGAAAGGAAGATGAATATTGAAACTAGCTTATCTTTTAAATACATTTTCACACCGTGGATTATATCCTGCTGATCGAGCTAAAGTACTACTCCCTGCTATAAAATCTACAGACACAAAAGTTTTTGTGCCTAGTTCAAACACTGGCCTTATCGAATATCTAGTAACGCAAAATATCAAAGCTAATATATACAAAAATAATGGTCAACTGTTAGAAATACTAAAACTTTTTAAACCAGATTGTATTATTCATGATAGTGGGAATTCCGAAAAAGATCTTATTCGGAATTTAAAGACGTTCAACTGTCCACTTATCCATTTTGATGATCACGGTGATGGTAGCGCTTTAGCTGACATCGTATTTCAAGCACTCTATGAAAACCCAAAGGAATTATCGAAAGCAAATTATGTATATGGTCCTACTGGGTTTATTCCCACTCATCAATTAATCTATAAAAATAATAATATGCTGCAGGATCCGCCGCATATCGTCGTAGCCTTTCCCCATGAAGACCCTGAAAACTTAACGTACCGTACTTTAAGACATCTTGTGCAACTGCATATTCCACTACAGATTACTGTAGTAGTAGATGAGTATTACAAACATGATATAACCGAGCTAAAGCGATTTGCGCTTACCCGGAAGTCCATTAAAATCATTTCTACAAAAGAACCAGAATCTTATATCTACAATAGTGATATCGTCATAACATCTGGTGCTTACACCCCTTTTTTAGTAGCACAGCTAAAAATTCCTTGTATTATTCTTTGTGCACATGAGGAAGAAATGAATTTCGCATTTCCTCAAGAAGAAAATGGCTTTGCGAACTTAGGGTTAGGACGTAAAATAAAGCAATCGTATCTACAAAACGCAGTGATGGAAATCATTCTACACGACAACAGAAGAAAAGCTTATATACAAAAACAAAAGAACTTTCAATTTAGTTCGAACTTAGAAGAAGTAGTAAAACTTATCGATCAGACGATTGCGAATAAAAAAGAGGAACAAGAAATCGTACGCTAGCCAACTTTTTATGCTACAATAATGCAAAAAGCTGAAGGTGAACATTCATGACAAAAGACCAACTACAAATGCAAATAGCTGAGTTAAAAATGGATTATATTCGCTTACAAGGCGACATGGAAAAACTGGAGTCTAACGGATATCCCACTCAACTGGAAAACGCTGAACGTAGACTTGCCCAAATGGAAGAAGACCTTGCAGCATTAAACAAACAGCTTGCAGATTTGTAAACGGATCGCTTTTAGATTGTAGACTACTTGTATTTTCGAAGGTGACACCTTGAACTGTTTTGAAAACGCTTTGCAGTCAGGCGCTACTTGCAACGAAGAAAAAAAGCGTTTATCAACAGTCTGAAAGCTCGCAGATTTGTCTTCTGCTGAGCTTTCTTTTTTGGAGGAAATAATAGATGAGCTTATTAAACGTAGAAAATTTGGGACATACATTCGGAGATCGCACTCTTTTTAAGGAAGTTTCTTTTCGCTTAGTGGAAGGAGAACATGTTGGGCTTGTTGGAGCAAACGGAGTTGGAAAGTCAACTTTGATGAACATTTTAACAGGTGAAATTATTTATGATGAGGGCCGTGTAGAATGGTTGCCCGGCACACATTATGGATATTTAGACCAGCATACGCGCCTGCAACAAGGTCGCTCCATGTTCGACACACTGCGAGATGCTTTTTTGCCTCTTTATAAAAAAGAGGCAGAGTTAAATGAAATCATCGCAAAAATGGCGGATGCTACTCCAGAAGAATTAGAAGAATTACTCGAACAAATGGCGGAAATTCAAGATGCATTAGACGCTGGCGATTTTTATTCGTTAGATATGAAAGTAGAAGAGGTTGCTCGTGGACTTGGGCTAGATGCAATTGGTTTAGAACGCCCAGTTGAAGCACTTTCTGGTGGTCAACGGACGAAGGTTCTTCTAGCCAAGCTTTTATTAGAAAAACCAAAAGTTTTGCTACTAGACGAGCCTACCAACTATTTAGATGAAGAGCATGTGAACTGGCTATCGAACTATTTGAAAAACTATCCACATGCATTTTTATTAATCTCGCATGATACAGAATTTATGAACGGTATTGTAGATGTCATTTTCCATTTAGAATTCTCGAAACTGACTCGTTATACTGCATCTTACGATAAATTTTTAGAGCTTGCTGAGTTAAATAAAAGACAACATATTGATGCATATGAGAAGCAACAAGATTTCATTAAGAAACAAGAGGACTTTATCGCCAAAAATAAAGCACGTTATTCTACGACAGGACGAGCAAAATCCCGTCAAAAACAACTAGATCGTATTGAGCGCATTGACCGTCCGGAAACAGCAGCAAAACCAGAGTTTGGTTTTAAAGAATCCCGCAGTTCTGGTCGCTATGTTGTCGAGGCAGACCATCTTCAAATCGGTTATGATAACCCGCTGCTCCCTCCATTAACGTTTACAATTGAACGAGGAGAAAAAATTGCGCTAGTTGGAATGAACGGGATTGGTAAATCTACCTTACTTAAAACGATGTTAGGCAAAATCCCAGCTCTAGGTGGAAAAGTAACTCGCGGAGATTTTTTATTCCCTTGTTATTTTGAACAAGAAGTAAAAGCTGGGAATATTACTCCAATCGAATCCATTTGGGAAACCTACCCAAGCATGGAACAAAACCAAGTACGCGGTGCACTTGCCCGTACTGGTTTAAAAAGTGAACATATCTCCCGTCCCCTTTCTAGTCTAAGTGGTGGGGAGCAAGCAAAAGTCCGTTTATGCAAACTCATGATGGAAGACAGTAACTGGTTAATCTTTGACGAACCTACGAACCATCTAGATATTCATGCGAAAGAAGAACTAAAACGTGCGATGAAAGAATATAAAGGCACAATCGTCCTTGTAAGTCATGAACCTGAATTCTACGAAGGCCTAGTAACAAAAGTATGGAACGTTGAAGAATGGTTTTCTACTGGAAAAGAAGTTGTAGAAGAATAATTTGTTTCCAGGCCCCAAGCTTTTTAGAAGCTTGGGGCCTTTTTTGATGGAAATGACTCTTTCCTAGTCTTACCATTCGCCAGATTAAAAACTGGTTCTACTTCTAATAGTGAATGGCACTACTAAAACCGGTAAATCCCTTACAGTAAATGGCACTTCGAGAGCTATTTGCCTGAAGTCGAGACCATTTCAGGCCTAGCCGCAACCAAATCTACCAGACCCGAGACCAAATCACCAAATCTCTAAAAAAAAAGAGCTTCTCAACATCAAAATGTCGAAAAGCTCTTTTCCATATTATGCTAAAATTAAGGAATCCTTCGCTAATTCATCATTCATAATTAATTCCTTTAGGCGTTGCTTCGCTCTAAATAAACGTGACTTAACTGTACCAATTGAAACTTTCATTACTTCTGCAATTTCAATTAAAGAAAATTGATGGACATAGAAATACAAAACTGTTTTTTGATAGATGCCATCTAACTCAGCAACTTTGGAACGAACAATTTCACCAACGTCTTCTTTCTCCAGTTGCTCCTCAACTGATAATACATCAGCGGCAATTAAATCTAGAATAGAAACGTCAAGTTGTTCCGGTTGATTGGCAATGTACTTACTTCGTCTTACTTGTTTACGGTAACGATCACGAAATGTATTCATACATATGGTAGTGAGCCAAGCCTTTAAATGATCTACTTCTTTCATATAAGATTCATATCGTACCACTTTCATCCACACTTCTTGCATTAGATCTTCCGCATCTATTTGATTTTTCGTTAATTTCAAACATAAAAAATATATGTACCGGTTGTATTCCTCGTATACGCCTTCTATATTAACCTGCATAATTATTCCTCCGCTCGTCTTCTCTTGTTACCTATATAATGCCAAATAACAACCTTTCACTCCATCGGATTCTCTTTCAACTTTATTACAAACGTGTAAGTAAATCAGAATTAAGCAGCATCGTTATCTAAGTACAACAACTTTCCTCCGCATGTGGATTACACATTATTTATATACTGCGTCGTAAGAAAGTTACTGCTAGGATTTTCGCTGCAGAACGGACGCTTTCCGCAGGGTGAGCGATGAGCCTTCACCGTCTCTACGCGCCGTTGTGAAGTCTCATTTTGCTCACAGAGGAACAAAGGCTAAGAGCGCCACATCGTGTGGCAACCCCTTTGTGACCAACATCCTGTTGGCCTCCTGCTGGAGTCGCCGCCCTGCAGCGAAAATCCATCCTATTTGCTAACTATTCAACATCACTACTATATTTCGTTCAATCTTATGAAGTGTTTTCTAAAATAAAATCCAATAAATGGCTGAACGAGACCAATCAAGTGATGTTCGCAACTAACTTACCGTCAAACGAGACAAAAACTATCGCAAACGAGACCAAATTGCTACTCAACGAGACCATTTCTCATAATAAAGCTTTAACTTAGTGTGAGATGGCACTTATAAAGTGTGCGCTATCATTATATTGTGCAAATCCATCCAAATGTTGCTCATATCTCGCTCTATTTTGCGCATATGCCTTGTAAGATTAAGCAAAATGTATTCTATGTTGTGGATAACAAGTAAAATAATGCACATTATTGATTGCAGCGGCAGGCGGCGACTCCGAAGGGATCAGGGAGACAGATGAGACCGCACAAGCGGCGCACATGCGACGGTGCTGGCTCATCCGCTCCCCCCTCGGTAAGCGTCCGCCTAGAGCGGAAATCCCGGCGGTCACTATGACGCAGTATATAAATTAGGCGCAACATGACATCCATTATTCACAACATTATTTCGTCTACTCGCAATATCGGATGTGTTACTCGCAACATTCCGATGCATGTGCGCAATAAGCATCTAAAGCGTCCTAAAATTTTTCATTTCTAACCTTGTGACAAAAGAAAAAAACGCAAGGAGCTGTTAACTCTCTTGCGTTTCGGGAAGGATGATTTCTTTTTTTATAATTGTTAGTTTTGCAACACGGTTTCGATCCATCTCGTTTACTTCAATTAGTAAATTTTCATAAGAAAACTGCTCATTTTCTTCTGGTACATGCCCCAACTGATCTAGCACAAATCCACCAATTGTGTCATTTTCGTTTAAAATATTAATATGAAATAATTCGTTAATTTCTTCAATTTCTAAACGTCCTGCGCAGATTAATCGATTTTCAGTCATTTCATGCACTAAAATATCTTCATCATCATCTGTTTCATCTTCTATTTCTTGTCCAATCATTTCTTCAATTAAATCTTCATGTGTAACAATACCAAGTGTTCCGCCATACTCATCCAATACTATCGCCATATGCTTTTTATGCGTTAGCATCAATTTAAACACTCTTTCAACACTTAATGTCTGCACGACAAACAATGGATCTTTATCGATAATTTCCTCTAATTTCTTAGATGGATCCATCGACCACTCAATTAGTTTTTTGGTATAAAACATTCCTACTATTGTATCCATATCTTCTTCATAAACAGGATATCTCGTATAAAAATGCTCCAGAATCGTATCACGTACTTCTTCATAAGTAGCTTCTAGAGGAATTGCCACCATTTCTGTTCGATGCGTCGATAGCACGTCCGATACATCTTTATTTGGAAAGTCGAGAATTCCTTTTATTCGTTCAGACTCCTCTTCTTCAAACGTACCATCTGTTGAGGCTATATCCACCATATTCAAAAGTTCTTCTTTGGAAATGGTCGTTTCCTTGACCATACCTTTGGAACCAATTCGAATCATCATATTAATCAGTCCAGCTACTAAAAACGTTAATGGTTTCAACAATTTAACAAATAGTCTTATCAATGGAGCTACCTTATAACCAACTATTTCAGAAAAAGTAGCAGCAATTGTTTTCGGTAATACTTCAGCAAATAAAATAATAACAACAGTTAAAATTATTACAGACCATACTATATTCCAATGGTAGTGTTCTGCAATAAGGATTAGCAGCACGGTCATTGCTATGTTAGAAATAGTATTTCCTACTAATATTGTTATTGTCATCTGGTCCGGCTTTAATAAAAGAACAAGTAATTTTTCAGCATCCCTGTCTCCTTGTTCAGCACGCAACCGGACCTTCATCCTATTAACTGTCATTAATGCTGTTTCACTACCCGATAAAAAAAACGAAACAAGTAGTGCAAACCCTAATAGTACAAACTCTGTGTACAATTTTGTATCCTCCTAAAATAATAAAGTCGAACAATATTTCTTTTTATAACTATATCATACTGTGATTTTAGTTGTCACAAATCTTATGCTATACTATTTCTATTCACGAAATTTTATGAAAAGAGGGATTCTAGTGAGCCAATTTTCAACATTAGACAATTACTTTACTGAAAAAAGAGAAGCACATTTAGAGGAATTAAAACAATTCTTACGCATTCCAAGTATTTCTTCCTTATCCGAACATAAGGAAGATATGCAAAAAGGAGCACAATGGTTAGCAGATTCTTTATCGAAAGCTGGTTTAGAAAATGTAATCGTTGATAAAACAAGTGGACACCCTGTTGTATATGCCGATTGGTTACATGCAGAAGGAAAACCAACGATGCTTATTTATGGCCATTATGATGTACAACCTGTGGATCCATTAAATCTTTGGGAGACAGAACCTTTTGACCCACAAATTCGAGACAATAAATTATATGCCCGTGGTGCTAGTGACGATAAAGGGCAAGTATTTATGCATGTAAAAGCAATTGAAGCTCTTCTTCAAACTGTAGGAACGCTTCCTGTTAATGTAAAGCTTTTAATTGAAGGCGAAGAAGAAGTCGGTAGCCCTAACTTAGAAGAATATATTGAAAACAATAAAGAAAAACTTGCCGCTGATGTGATTGTCATTTCGGATACAGGTTTGCAAGGCCCTGGTCAACCAGCTGTTTGTTATGGTTTACGCGGTCTTTGCGGCGTGCAAATTGATGTTAAAGGTGCAAAAAGCGATCTTCACTCTGGTCTATATGGTGGCGGAGTTCAAAACTCTATCCACGCACTTGTGTCCATTTTAGATTCTTTCCGTGATGCAGAAGGCACTATTGAAGTAGAAGGTTTCTATGACAATGTACGTCCTTTATTAGAAGAAGAACAAGAAGCTTATAAAGCACTTGGCTTCGATGAAGAAGAATTGAAAAAAGAAGTTGGCGTGGACGAACTATTTGGAGAAAAAGGATACTCTCATTTAGAGCGCGTTTGGGTTCGACCAACTTTAGAAATTAATGGTGTATTCGGTGGGTTCTCCGGAGAAGGCATTAAAACGGTTTTACCAAGTGAAGCTGGCGCAAAAATTACTTGTCGTTTAGTACCAGATCAAGATCCAGATGAAATAGTTACTAAACTTAGAGCTCATATCGAAAAGAATAAACCAGCTGGTGTCACAGTGACACTAACTGAATTCGATAAAGGTAAACCTTTTATCACACCATTCGATCACCCAGCAATTCAAGCTGCTGGCCGTAGCTACGAAAAAGTATACAATGTACCAACAGCATATACTCGCGGTGGAGGCTCCATCCCTATCGTCGCAGCATTTGATGAAATTCTCGGCTTGCCGGTAGTGTTAATGGGCTTCGGCTTATCAACTGAAAATTTCCATGCACCAAACGAGCATTTCCATTTAGAAAACTTCGACCAAGGCTTACGAGTAATCGGAGACTACTATTATGAACTTGCAGGACTTTCTAAAGAAGATTTAAAAAAATAATTTCTACTAAAACACATGGATTTCAATGATTCATGTGTTTTTTAGTTGAAAATCCTGGAGAACAGTTGAAGTTTTTCAAAAATAAAGGCCTATCCCACGTCAAGTTAACTCTTTATTATGAGAAATGGTCGCTGTTCTACCGGAATTGGTCTTTGGTAGATGCAATTTGGTTGCGCTTATGCTCAAATTGGTCTTGGTTAGCAATGAGATGGTCTCGTTGTGCCGTTTGTTTACTTTTAATGGATAATAATTCCACACCAACGCCATCTCTAAGAATATAACAAAGAAATGGCTATCTCTATGCGAGATAGCCATTTCCTTATGCTTGTTTTTCGAATATCGTAATTAATTCGTCTACATTTTTGCGGGGTTTTGGTTTTGGCATTTCATCAAAGTATCCGACCTGCAACATACTAATGATGCGTTCTCCTGATTTTACTCCAAGTGCTTCACGAAATTTTGGATTGTCTAAAAAGCCTGGTGTTTTCCAACATGAGCCAATTCCACGATCCCAAGCGAGTAACTGTACATTTTGTACAAGCATACTAGCTGCAGCATAATCTTCTAATCGTTCCTTTTGACGCGCATCTTCAGGAACAATGACAAATACATAACCGCCCGGTGTTGTGAATTTTTTCATTTGTTTTTCTAATTCGTCTTCAGATAGCTCTTTCCATTTAGGAACTGCGAATTCTTTTAACACATCGTATAATTCTACTAGCTCTTTTCCACAAGCTATGACAAAGCGCCATGGCTGTCTTAACTGATGATTTGGTGCCCATATTGCATCTTCTAAAATAGCTAGTAATGCGTCTCTTTCCACAGGTTGCCCATTAAATTGCTTTATAGAACGTCTTTGAATAATCGCATCTCGAACAGTTAATGATTGATCCATCATATTTTGAAAAACTCCCTTTTAATAAACGTGTATGATTATGTACATCATACCAATTAATTCATACTAATAAAAGACTTGCTTTTCTCATAATACCGTTACACGATTTTTTCCATTTTTCTTCGATTCATAAAGTGCATAATCCGCTCGCTCAATTAGTTCTTCTTTTTGTTTAAATGCATGATTCTCCGTCGATGATACCCCAATACTAATTGTGACATAATTATCGTCAATATTAGCTGAGTTCTTTTGTTCTTCTATTAATAAACGTAGGTTTTCTGCAAATCCAGCAGCTTCTTGTATTGAAACATATGGTAAAACTATTGCAAATTCTTCTCCACCATACCTTGCAACAAACGTGTTATCATTGCACATCCCGCGCAAAAGTCGGGAGTATTTAATTAGTAATTCGTCCCCTGCAACATGTCCTTTGTTGTCGTTATATGTTTTAAAATTATCTACATCAATCATTAGCATGGACAAATGATTATTAGAAGAAATTGCTTCATTAAAATATTTGCCTAAATTTTCATTGAAGTATCTTCTATTATAAATTCCAGTCATACCATCCACTTGGGTCAACTTTTTCAATTCTCCATTCTTTTGTTTCAGTTCTTTTGTTCTTTCTTTAATTTTTTCATCTAAAGTTTCATTCAACTGCTGTAAATCAATAGACAAATTCTCTGCTTCTTCAAATTTACGAGCATACTCTTTACTTAAATTGATGGACTGTATGAGTACATATAAAAAGAAGCCAATAGTTGTAAACGGAATGGAATGAATCCAATTTAGAGACAATAATACATCATTTATAACCGATCCAAAAAATATTAAATTCGCTAAGAGATTTACAAAAATAGTTGGTCTATTTCTTTTATATGCTAAAATGAGCGCATATAAAATGTAAATCATAAATAGAGCAACAATTACGAAAAAGTAATTTAATAGTGGTTGATAAAATATCGGCTTTGTAAATAAGGTGACCATAATTGCACCAATGGAAACGCTTATTCCAATAACGACAGGTGTTTTCTTCATTTCCTTGGGGTACATTGTTCGCACTAAATATAAATACAACAAAAAGAGAACATATATACAAATAATTTCTAGTTTATTTACCCATATCCAAGGAATCATAGGGAAAAAATAGTTAAAATAATAAGGTGGCTTTAATATGGAATATAACGAAATGAAAATACTAATTAGACCAAAATAAGCAAATACTTTCTCCTTTCTTCTAAAAAAGAAAATAAATAGTTCGTAAATCCCCATAACTAAAATGGAACCAATAATAAACATTGTATAAGCTAACGCATTATCATAGGTTCTTGTTACTTGATCAGAACTTCCTAAATAAATTGGCTTAGTTGCTCCACCTGTCGGATTGCTAAAATTCGAAATATGTAAAACGATATTTATCTCTTTATTCCTCGGTGTAAAATATACTAAACGATTTGAATATACTGGTTCAGTCGTACTGAAACTAGTCCCAACATAACCATTGGAAGCAACTCTTACACCATTTATTGAAAGTGTGTATGATGTATTCTGGTTGGTCGTTGTAATGGCCAAAGTATTGCCTACTACTTCTTCTGGTATTATCACTTTTAAATAGTATGTTCCGTATCCAAAAGAAGTCCCTACTTTATCTTCCCAACTGGATGGTATTATCATATTTGCCTGGTTTTTTTGTTGTATCCTTTCCTTAATTTCATTTTCCGTTACTAATTCCTCCCAAAAAAATTTCCACTCCCCGTTCAATTGGATTAACTCCGGACTTGTGAAATCTTCTCTACTTAAGACCAACTCTCCATCTTTTGCAGATGGATGAGTATCGGTATTTGTATAACAGGATGCTAGTATAAATAATAAAGGGAAAAATAATAGTAATAATCGTATTTTCATACTTGGCAACCTTTCTCTACTCTCACAATCAAACTCGATGGGGTGATGTAATGTATTTATATTGGATAATTAGTTATTTTATCGGTACTTTTCTTACTGCTTGGTGGGTAGGTAAATGGAAAAAAACCGATCTACGCACGATACGCAGTGGAAATTTAGGGGCAAGAAATGCTGGTGCAGTTCTTGGGAAGTCTGCATTCTTTGTAACTTTTTTAGGTGATGCACTAAAAGGGATCCTTGTTATATATATAGGCTTTTATTATAATTTTTCTTTAACTATTATTGCAACAGGTGGACTTCTAGTCATATTAGGCCATCTTTATCCGTTTTGGCTGAAGTTCAAAGGCGGTAAAGGAATAGCTACTTTTATCGGTGTAGCACTTGTATATAATCCAATGTTATTTGGAATTTTGGCAGCATTTTTTGTCGTTTTACTCGTAATGATTAGAAGTGCTACATTAAGTATGCTCTTGGCTTTTCTTTCGTATGCTTTCATATGTTGGATAAATCCTGCCTTTTACAGTGCATGGCCTCTTTCCGTTGCAATCATAGTCATTCTCGTTCGTCATCGCCATGATTTAGCGGAATCATGGCATGCAAGATGGTGGAAAAAGCAGTCCTAATCATTATATAAAATATAGTAATTTTGACCATAGTTATAAAGTATCCTATAGCTCAATATGCTATAATTATTATAAAATAAATAATTTATTGAATAGGGTGTTTAGTATGAATAAGAGAAAAATAGCTTGGGTAATAGATAGCAGTGCATTTGTGAATACGATGCTAAAAGAGCATCCGGATGTGTATATTATTCCGCTTAATATACATTTTGGTCAACAACAATTTATAGACGGAGTAGATTTAACTTCGGAACAATTGTACGAACGCATTCGAAATGGTACGGATTCAGCAAAAACATCTCAGCCATCTGCTGGTGAATTTGTGGAACTTTATACTAAACTAAGCAAAGAGTATGAGTCAATTATTGCTATCCATGTTTCCAACGGTTTAAGTGGAACGATGTCTTCTTCATTAAATGGCGCTCAAATTGCAAAAGTTCATGTTGAATGTGTCGATTCTCTTTCATTATCTGCTGGAATTACAGGTTTAGTAGAAAGAGGGTTTCATTTAGAAGGACAAGGTTTATCATTTGAGGAAATTGCTTCGTCTTTAAGAATAGAAGCGACTAAATTCCGTAACTACATATTAATCGGCAACTTAACTCAGCTTTATAAAGGCGGTAGATTAAGTAGTGCCCAATTCTATCTTGGAAGTCTTTTAAAAATAAAACCAATTATTCAAATTAACAATAAAGGTGAATTACAAGAACTGGATAAAGTTCGATCTCACAAAAAAGCGATACAATATCTGATTCAAAAAGTAATAGCATCTGTTCAATCCGAAGGTGTAGAACTAGTATACATTATGCATGCTAATGCAATAGAGCAAGCGAAGGATTTAAAAAATGCAATTCAACTCGAATTACCGAGCCTGCAAGTATCCATTGGTGAAATTAGTTCGTCTTTAGCAGTTCACGCAGGTGAAGAAACCTTAGCAGTACTGTGGTATGTAAAATAATGAGAAAAATGCAAGTGTCCTTTAAGTGCTTATGAACAGTGGGTTTTTGGACACTAGTTGTATATGCATTCTATTTTAAAAAAGTGTACCTAAACATTCTTCGTTTAGGTACACTTTTTCTTTTAGAAGTTATCTTTTATTTGAAAGAAAATATAGCTTGTTTTTGGTGTATGTGCATAAGAGTCTTCGTAGTTCCAATACCTATCTCTACTATTATTTGTATGTGCATTTACATATGGCATACCATCCTTGATACTGGTCACAATCGTCGAGTGGTCGTATCTACCATCTCCTTCAAAATCATAAAAAATAAGATCTCCCGGTATTAATTGCGTTGGAGAATCCACTTGGGTCGCTTGTAACCCCTTTGTCGATTTTGCCAAATACCATCGTAACCCGTGTGGAGTGCTCCAGCTATAGCTCCACGTGTGATTTCCAAGCCACCACCCTTTCCCCCTATTCGGCTGCCCTCTCATGGGAGCACCACCTGCAAATAAACATTGTGAAATATAATTGGTACAATCCACATCGAATTTCGGAAACTTAGGATTGTTACTATTCCACCATTTTTGTGCATAGGCTACTGCTGCGGCACGGTTATATGTTGCCAATTTTCCACCTCCCTCTCTTTTGTTTATATGATTTCGTTTAAAATATATGCTAGTATTGATTCAATGAATTGTATTTTATTATCAAAACAAAAATCTAGCGAGAAAAGCGCTGGAGTTAAGAAAGAAACGGAGTAGGAAGAAAAATATTTTCTTATTAGTTTAGAAAGGAAGAAGGCTAATGCCACAGCATGCAGAGAAAGAAATTACATTGCCCACTTTGCTTTGTGATGAAAAAGGCAATTTAAATCCAAAAGCGATTGGATATGCAAAGAAGCCAATCATTGAAAGTAATTTAAAAGGACACTATATGCGGAAGAAAAAGTGGAATTATTGGTGTGTGTTTGGAGATGAAATCCTTTTTTCTGCAACTATTAGTCACTTAGATTATGCAGCAGTTTGCTTTGTATATTTTTTAAACTATGAAACGCAACGTTACGTGGAAAAGACGGTAACGATTCCTTTGGGCAATAAAGTAAAAATGCCTACTCACGTTTTAGAGAGCGTTCATTTACATTCAAAAGAAATGTCGATTCAACTTTTATATCTACAAAATGAAACTCATCTGATGGTTACCGTCCCTAACTTTGATGGAGATTTCTTACATGTTGATTTACATATTTCGCACCCTTTAGAGGATGAATCACTCAACGTCGTCATTCCATGGAGTCGGACGCAATTTCAATTTACAGCGAAGCATCATTTATTGCCAACTACTGGTTTTGTCAAAATTGGAGATGCTCGTTATTCTTTTCAAGCCGAAGATAATTTCTCTGTACTCGATTATGGCAGAGGTGTTTGGCCACGAGAAGCTTTATGGAATTGGGGTTTTGCTTCCCAACGTGTCGGTTCCAAACGAATTGGGTTGAACTTGGGCGGAAAATGGACAGATGGAACAGGTATGACAGAAAATGCTGTTTTTGTAGATGGCATCCTCACGAAAATTCATGAGGATGTATTATTTAACTATGACACGAATAATTTCATGAAACCTTGGACAATAAAAACCAAGTTTTCAAATGAAGTAAATTTAACTTTTACTCCCTTCTTCCATAGGATTGCAAAAACAGATGTAAAGCTTGTCACTGCGAATGTTCATCAAATGGTAGGTTACTATAATGGAAAAATACAGTTAGAAAACGGTCCTACACTACAAATTCATCAATTACTAGGCTGTATCGAGGAGCACAAAGCCAAATGGTAAAAAGCTGAGCAATGTAACTCAGCTTTTTTCTACTAAATAAGTTGTTTGATTAGTTCTTTATTTCTTTCCTTAAAGACTTCATTATGAGATGAAACCATTGCAATACTATCTGCATCTGGTTGAATATATTGTTTTGCCTGATTGACTGCATTTGCAGCATCGTGGAAAGTACCTGCAATTAAATACAGCTTACCCGGATGTTGTAAAATATCTCCTGCAGCATACACACCCTCAACGGAAGATTCACTCAAACTAGTTCCTGCTACATAAAAGTTTTCAGCAATTTGAATATCTATTTCACTATTCTTTAAGAGATCCGCATCTTGCTCATACCCATGATTGATGACTACTTCATCTATATCTAATAAGGATATTTCCCCTGTTTCATGGTTTGTTAATACTACTTGTTGAATAACATCATGATTTTCACTTGCTATAAGTTTTGAAATAGTCGTATTGAAGTAACAAGTTATGGAACTTTCTAATAGTTGAGTTACTTGTGCTTCATGTCCGTTCAAGGCATCTTTTCTGTATGTCACATATACTTTTTTAGCAATTGGCTCCAGTTCATTAGCCCAGTCAATCGCGGCATTTCCTCCACCCGAAATAATGACTGTTTTTCCTTTAAAACGGTGCAATGATTTTACGGTATAATTTAAATTCCCAACTTCGAATCGTTCTGCCCCTTCTATTTCAAGCTTTGTTGGGTTTAATATTCCACTGCCAACAGCTATTATGATGGTTTTGGAATAATGCTTCTCACCGGAAGCTGTATGTAAAACAAAAATTCCATTCTCATCTTTAGCAATAGATTCTACTTTCTCATTTAATACTACTTCTGGATCAAATGTTAACCCCTGTTGTACTAATTGACCAATTAACTTTTCTCCTGAAATTGGCGTTTGTCCTCCAACATCCCAAATCATCTTCTCCGGATAAACATGAATTTTTCCACCCAATTGTGGCTGATATTCAATGATTTTTGTTTTCATTTCCCTTAAACCACTGTAGAAAGCGGAGTAAAGTCCTGCTGGTCCTCCACCAATAATTGTCACATCAAATATATTTTTCATTTTCTTTAGTCTCCTGTAAAAAGTTATTGTTGACATTAATCATTAAATTAAATATAGTTACATATGATAATGATAATCGTTATCACTTAATTACGCAACTATAAGTATGGAGGTTTATAACATGGTTCGTCTATATACAGATGATTTGTCTATTGGCTATGGTGATCGGTTAATTGTAAAAGAATTGTCTGTTGAAATACCTGATCAAAAAATTACTACGATTATTGGACCAAATGGTTGTGGTAAATCTACTTTACTTAAAGCAATTACACGAATCATTTCGCATCAGTCTGGTTCTGTCGTGCTCGATGGAAAAAATGTTGCGAAGGAAAATACGAAACAACTAGCAAAGAAGATGGCTATTTTACCCCAAACACCCGATAGTGCAAGCGGGCTTACGGTTGGTGAGCTCGTATCATACGGTCGATTTCCTTATCAAACAGGCTTCGGAAGGCTCACAAAAAAGGATTTTGAAGTTATTGAATGGGCACTCCAAGTAACTGGTACGATTGAGTTTAAATACTCCCCTGTCGATGCCTTATCCGGTGGACAACGTCAGCGAGTTTGGATTGCCATGGCTCTCGCTCAAGAAACGGAAATTATTTTCCTAGATGAACCAACTACCTATTTAGATATGGCTCATCAATTAGAAGTACTAGAACTTCTTCAAAAGCTTAACCGAGATGAAAAACGCACTATTGTCATGGTTTTACACGATCTCAATCAAGCGGCGCGCTTTGCAGATAATATTATTGCCTTAAAAGCAGGAGAAATCGTTAAAGCTGGTACCTGCCACGAAGTTATTACGCAAGAAGTATTACAAGATGTGTTCAATATCAATGCTGAAATCGGTGTTGATCCAAGAACAAATAAACCAATGTGTATTACATACAATTTACTCAAAGGAGAATAACAAGATGAAAAAACTATTAATGCCCATTTTATTTTTGTTTGTACTAATTTTAGGTGCTTGCGGTAATGATTCTTCGGATTCCAAAACAGACTCAAAAGCAACGGAAGAAAAAGAAGAGCCAACAACAATTACTTATCAATCAGAAGAAGGTCCTGTGGAAGTACCTGCACATCCTAAACGTGTAGTTGTCGTATCTTCATTTGCTGGGAACGTTGCAGCACTTGGTGTTAAAATGGTTGGCGTAGATTCATGGTCTAAACAAAATCCACGATACGATAGCTATTTATCGGATGTCGAAGAAGTATCAGAAGATAACTTAGAAAAGATTATTGAACTAGACCCGGATTTAATCATCGGTCTTTCTACTGCACAAAACTTAGATAAATTAAAAGAAATTGCACCAACAGTTACATTCACTTATGGAAAATTAGATTATTTAACACAGCATTTAGAAATAGGAAAACTTTTAAACAAAGAAAAAGTAGCGCAAGATTGGATTAATGACTTTAAAGAACGCGCTAAAACTGCGGGAGAAGAGATTAAAGGAGTTATTGGCAAAGATGCTACTGTTTCAGTAATTGAAAACTTTGACAAACAATTATATGTATTCGGTAATAACTGGGGACGCGGAACAGAAGTACTTTATCAAGCGATGGGCTTAGCAATGCCTGAGAAAGTCAAAGAGATGGCATTAAAAGATGGATATTATGCATTATCATTAGAAGTTCTACCTCAATTTGCTGGTGACTATGTTATTTTCAGTAAAGCGTCCGATCAAGATAACTCTTTCCAAGATACAGATGTTTACAAAAACATTCCAGCAGTAAAAAATAATCGGGTATTTGAAGCAAATGCGAAGGAATTTTATTTTAATGATCCAATTTCATTAGACTACCAACTTGATTTCTTCAAAGATCACTTTTTAAACAGTAAGTAATGATTGAAGAGGAATTCGATTAAAGAATTCCTCTTTCTTCATGGAGAAAGGAACGTAATATGAAATCTTCTGCTCATTTCAGTAAAAAGTTCATTGTCGGTTTGGTTTTACTATTCGCTATGTTTATCGTCGCTATGGTATTTGGGGCAGCTCAAACATCGATTCAGGATTTATGGCAAGCAATGTTTTCAAATTTGAAGAATGATCAAATCAATATTCTTCGAGAAATTCGTTTACCACGAGAAGTTGCAGCAATTATCGTTGGTGCCGCACTTGCTGTATCAGGAGCTATTATGCAAGGAATAACGCGCAATCCTTTGGCGGATCCTGGCTTACTCGGACTCACTTCTGGAGCAAATGCTGCACTTTCTATTACGATTGCACTTCTGCCTGTTTCCAACTATTTAGGCATTACGATTGCATGTTTCATAGGAGCTGCTGTAGGTGCAATCATGGTTTTCAGCATTAGCGCTGCGAAAAAAGGAGGATTCTCTCCATTACGAATTGTACTTGCCGGAGCTGCTGTTTCTGCTTTTTTATATGCAATTGCGGATGGTGTTGGGATTTATTTTAAAGTGTCAAAAGATGTCTCCATGTGGACAGCAGGTGGTTTAATCGGTACCTCTTGGAAACAGTTAGCAATTATTAGTCCTTTTATTAGTATTGGTATATTAGTTGCTCTGCTACTCTCTAGACAACTTACTATTTTAAGTCTAAATGAAGAAGTTGCTGTTGGGCTTGGTCAGAAAACAGCTCAAATTAAAATGATTCTTTTTATTGTAGTTATATTACTTGCTGGAGCTTCTGTGGCAATTGTCGGTAATATGGCATTCGTTGGGTTAATGGTACCCCATATCGTCCGGGCTGTTGTTGGTACTGATTATCGATTTATTATTCCAATGTCGGTTGTAGTTGGCGCTATTATGATGCTGATAGCTGACACACTTGGTCGTACTATAAACATTCCTTATGAAACTCCCGTTGCAGCGATCATCGCAATAATGGGACTGCCTTTCTTTCTTCTCATTGTTCGCAAAGGAGGAGGTGTATTCCAATGATTCAATCTCAGCTATTAAAAAAACAACGTATCATTCTACTAATTTTACTTGCCCTAATTGTGTTAACTGCATTTATTAGTGCCGGAATTGGTTACTCTTCCTTATCATTTGATCGCTTATTACCTACTATATTAGGTAATGGGACATTTAAAGAAGAATTTGTATTATTTTCGGTTCGATTACCACGGATTGTTATTACATTTCTTGCAGGAATGGCCTTGGCTCTATCGGGTGCAATCTTACAAGGCATTACACGCAATGATTTGGCTGACCCAGGGATTATTGGGATAAATGCTGGAGCTGGAGTTGCAATAGCTCTATTTTTCTTGTTTTTCCCTATACAGCCAGGTTCTTTTGTATATATGCTTCCTGTTGTTGCATTTGTCGGAGCTTTACTTACTGCATTTTTTATTTACATACTATCTTATAATCGAAAAGTAGGCTTGCAGCCAGTCCGCTTAATACTTGTCGGCATTGGATTTTCCATGGCATTATCCGGTTTGATGATTGTGCTTATTTCATCAGCAGAGCGTCAAAAAGTAGATTTTATCGCAAAATGGTTAGCAGGTAACATTTGGGGATCTGATTGGCCGTTTATATTGGCACTTTTACCATGGCTAATCGTCCTTATCCCTTTCACTTTTTATAAAGCAAATAAATTAAATCTACTAGGATTAAGTGAACCTGTAGCTGTTGGGGTTGGGGTATCTATTGAGAAAGAAAGAATCGTTCTCTTGCTTGCTGCTGTTGCACTTGCAGCATCAGCAGTATCCGTTACGGGAGGAATTGCTTTTATCGGATTAATGGCTCCACATATTGCAAAGTCACTAGTTGGTCCAAGACATCAATTGTATATACCAATCGCTATATTAATCGGCGGCTGGCTTTTACTTTTTGCAGATACGATTGGTCGAAATATTATAGAACCAAATGGAATTCCAGCTGGAGTGATGGTTGCATTAATCGGTGCTCCTTATTTTATGTATTTATTATTGAAAAAATAGGAAAAACGTAAACGTCCTATAAGTACATCTTGTCTTTTCAATTCTTCGAGTGCTTTGGACAAAACATCAACTACACTATTACCGTTGAAATTTTTGTGGAACTTCGAGATCAATTGTGTTCAACCCGAGACCAATTGAAAGGAACTATAAGGATTTACGCTAGCTGATCGCCCGCACCGCGGTAAGCGCCAGTCTGCAGTGGAAATCAATCTGTTCATGGCTCACAAATTTATCTACTTTCTTTTTTTAAAAAAGGATATCTCATCCGTCATTTGATTTTCGACGAGTGAGATATCCTCTTTTTGTTTGATTGCTTGCATATCCAGATAAACTGACTTTTTTACAATATATCTACTCATTAAACTCTTCGGTTCAAAAATTGGTACATTTTTTCTGGAAAATCTGTAAAAATCGCGTCAACACCAATTTCTTGTAGCTTATCCGCATAGATTTCGTCATTCACAGTGAACACGCGAAATTGTCTTCCACTAGCTATTGCTTCTTTTCCCATTGCTCTAAATGCCGTAGGAAAGAACGCATGTAATGCATCTGCTCCAACTATACTTGCATATTCATCAGGTTTTATCATTACTTCCATAAATAATATTGCAGTTTCAATTTGCGGCGCCAGCATTTTAAAGTTTTTTACCATTTCGTGGTTGAAAGAAGAAATAACAACTCTGCTCTCTAATCTATATTCCTTTAACATCTGAAGGACTTTATCTTCCATTCCCACATACGGAAAAACATCTGATTTCAATTCTATGTTCAAATGGTGACGTGTATCTTTAAAAACGTAAAGTACTTCTCTTAAGGTAGGAATTTTTTCCCCTTTATACTTAGTAGAAAACCATCCACCAAAATCATAACCTTTTAATTCTGCAAGTGTCTTATCCTTAACATAACCATGTCCATTCGAGGTACGATCGATGGATTCATCATGAATAACAACAAGTTCTCCATCCTTTGTCATATGAACATCAAACTCAACGCCATGTACGGGGAATTTTGCAGTTGCTTTAAAAGAAGCAATTGTATTTTCTGGATGCGTCCCTGCCGACCCTCTATGTGCATAAATTTTCAATTGAAAACCTCCCCAATCAATTTAGTCCTTATTTCATTATATACTGCACCACATATTAAAAACGTCATCCACACAAGCGGGATGACGTACGATTAATTACTTCCTAGATGGAAAAGGAATATATTTCAGCTTAGGTGGTCTTGCTTTTTTTAATAGAATTCTTTGCAAACTTGTTTGTACTTTCTTGCTTACGTAAAAGAAAGGTAAATTCAACCGTTTTTTCGAAACTTTCATTGTTACATTGTGTTCATTTAAACCCAATAATATCTCCCCTTTTCGATTGAATGGTCTCTTCCCCATTCATCTTATAGAAAGTTTATGAAAAAGATGTGGAGTGTATGTTTCGAGTTTGTTAATCGAGTTCGGAGAATGAAAACAATATGTTCTTATTATTTCAAATCACTTCAATTGTTAAAGAAGAGATTATTGCTTTATAATGAATTCATTCATTAATTCAAATTGTCATACGACTTATTGGATACCAGTTTCGTTCAAGTTTACAAACAATCCGGGAGGGCAACATGGCACACTTCATTCAAAGCTTAATGGAACAATACGGATACTTTGTGCTTGGAATTTCACTCTTCCTTGAACTTCTTGCCTTACCTTTACCTGGGGAAGTTCTTATGACCTATGCTGGTTTGATGGTTTACCAGGGTCATTATAGTTGGATGCTTAGCATTTTAACAGCTGGGATAGGCACTTCAATTGGAATGACTCTATCTTATTGGATTGGTATGAAATTAGGACCCCGTTTTTTTGAAAAGCATGGTCACAGAATTCATTTTGGTCCTGAAAAGTTAAAAAAAACGTCACTATGGTTTGAACGTTTTGGAGTGAAGCTACTCGTAATCGCATTCTTCATTCCTGGTATTCGTCATATTACTGGCTATTTCTCCGGCATAATACGCATGCCTTTTCGAACATATGCCATATATGCTTATACTGGTGCTTTTTTATGGACGTCCACATTTATTTCTTTAGGAAAAATACTTGGTCCCCAATGGGAACAGTACCATCAAACAATCACAAAGTATTTAGTAATTATAGGCTCTATATTAGTAATATTAGCCATAGTCTACTATTTCTTTAATAAACATCAAGAGCAGCTATACGTTTCAATTTCCGTTCTGCTAAATAAGATGATTGAAACTTTTCAATCTTTAAGGAAGGTTCGTTTTCTACTATTTTTCTCTTTTATCTTGTTTCTAACACTTTTCTTCTTGATGGTAGGCTTAATTCAAGATTTCTTAGCACATGAGTTTGCTGATTTTGACAATATAACTTCCTTTATCGTACATGCTATTTTCGATGAAGACTGGAAGTTTTGGATGATAATATTTTCCTACCTAGATTCTTATTACCTGCTTTTCACTATTTCTTTCATCACATTTGTTTTCATTATGTTCCAAAAGGAAAATCGTTTGTTGGAAGCATCCTTTTTGCTATTCGTTTTACTTGGCGGTGCTTATCTAACCGAAGTATTAACAGAAATTTTCCTTCGAGTTGGTCCAAGTCTTTTACCGGAGTCCTTTCCAAGTGAACAAACACTTATTACTATAACTGTTTTAGGTTTTACATCTTTTCTTTTCTCTCGTCATATTCACATAACTTGGATTAAGTCAGGCTTGTTTCTTTTTGTTATAGGAGTCTCATTTCTTTTAGGACTCAGTCAAATTTATTTTAATAATCATTTCCCAAGTGATGTAGTAGCTGGATACCTTTTTGGAGGAGTTTGGGTTAGTCTAAATATGGTTTTATTGGAAATATTCCGTTTTGTAAAATTAGAATTTCTGAAATCTAATACGAAAGAGGACTGACACTAATAAAATGAAGTGTCAGTCCTCTTTCCTGTGGCAATAATTATCTTGCATTATAAATATAAATAAATGCATATAACCAACTGCACTGCTATATGCGTTGCTTTTTTAATAGACTACGATTAATGGGATGGTTGATATCACCTATAAAATTAAAGGAGAGCAGAAAAAAATACTCTTTACGCTCCTTCATTTAACTAAACACTCAAAACTTTCCCGAATAAAAACTTATTTTTAACCACATCTATAAGGCTTCCAACTATTAAACAACTCACAAAATGAATACAATATGCCCATCGATTGTAATGTAAAAAATAGCTACCCGCTTCTTGACTCTGTAATTCATTGTCGATAATAAAACTAAAGCCATTCCGAAACAGCAAATCTAATATGGGATTTGCTATGACTAACGGATGTGCATATTCAATCCAAAATATATTACAAACAATCGAAACAATAGCGATAATGCCAAACACGATTGTAATACTAAACAGTTTCATCTTTCTTTTCATACACAACACCTCCCATTTCATTGTAGTTCTAAACCCTTTAAAATATATACGTCTTCGCCTAATATAAAGTTGAAAAATTCTGATTTTACGTTAGTTCCATAATAAATTAACACCACATATTTAGTTAGTTTGCATACGGTCGATGTTAGAGATACCTGCTTCAATATAACTTCTTACCAATTTCCAATCATTATCTCCACTTTTTTTGAATGTTTGAAAGAATAAATTTGCGGTTTCTAAATTCTTACCTTGAACAATCAAAGTAGCTGATAAAATTGCCATTGCTTCATCCTCGTTTAAAGACAAAATTGAAATTTCGTTTAAGTCCCACTGAGCTCTATTATCTTTGACAAAGTTAAAACCCTCTTCCCATCCTTTGATTGATTCCTCATAACCAAAGTCAACTATTTCTCCACCTGTTATTTCTCTTGCTTGATATTCTTTTGATATTAAATCTTTTAATTCTATTAAAGATGATGTTCTCCAAACTTCTAAATAAGTATGGAGGAACTGTCGGAAGGAATTCTCCATAAAAAAACCTCCTAAAATATTTTGACATTAGCTATTAAGATTTTTTTCTAACCTGAGCTAAGGTATCTTTCTTTAAATATTGGACTTATTTCACTCCAAACATCAAATTTATTGGCATCTAAATCATAAAAAACAAAGTTTCTACCAACGTGACCCCTGTTTTCAATTTCTCCAACTTTTATTTCTTTTTCGATAAAATCTTGATGAATAGCTTCTAAAGCATTTAACCCATTCACTTCAAAAGTCATAGAAAAACGCTCTTCACCGTAAATATCATAGAAATTAGAGCTTTGGTTTTCTTTGGATTTAACAAGAAATATACTTTGGTTTGCAAAATTTAGAATTGCTTTATCTTCATCTTGATAGCTTAACTCTGCACCTAATTTACTCACATACCATTGACAAGCGAGCTTCACATTTGTCACTGGTATATAAACAGTTCCTATCCTTAATAATTTTTCTTTCACCCAAATCCTCTCCTTTAATTAGATAATAAACATATTCTCCACTTATGTATCCATGTCCTTTTAAATTCAATAATTACCTTTTTAGAATTGCTATCTAGGGACACAATACCCATAAAACTAGCCGCCACAAGTAGGTAAACTCATATTGGTTTGGAGAGGCATCCACTAGCTGTAAGCTTAGGAAAACCGAAATTTACCCTATATAAAAATAAAAAGACTGTAGACAACTCGTTTCTTTCGAGTTTGTCTACAGTCTTAAAGAATGACCCAATCGAGTCACCCTTTTCTATAGAAATCCGTATGATTTATTTTTTTAAATCCTGCTTTTTTATAGACAGATAATGCTTTTTCATTATCTGTTTCCACATCTAGATAAACAGCTGTCTTGCCTAAATGATGGGCTTCATTTTTGGACCAATTTAATAGCCTAGTTGCTATTCCTTTTCCTCGAGATTTTTTATGCACTGCAAGCCCTGTCACCCATAATTTATCGGAATCATCCACGATAGCAACAGTACCTACAACTTCCTTGTCTACTATCGCGAGCATTAGTCTGCGATTAGGAGTTTCATTATTAAAAACAATCATTTCTCTTGCTTCTTCTTCTGTGTCACCAAATGCACTTACTAACACCTCAATTAGCTCTGACTCTTCCATATTATATGAGGTGATTTGTACTTTATTAAAAGATTCATTTGCTACTGCATTTACTGCCATTGTTATTTCTGAATAGTCATGTACATAGCCAAACTTCTTTAATAACTGCTGACCAGCTTCCGAATTTTCAGGTACCAATGCTAGTTCTGTTTCTGCTCCTCTAAGCTTTAAATTTTTCGCAAGCTCCTGCACTAGATGCTCCCCTATACCTTGCCTGCGAGCATTTGGTAATACAACCGCACTCCATTCAAAATCTAGTGTAGCTATCCGGTCTACAGCCGACACTACTCCAACTAATTTATCTGTTTCGTCTTCGTATGCTAACACACAAAAACCTTTTAAATAATAATCAGAAAGTTCAGCGACACTTAATAGTGACGTGTAATTTACTTTGTCTTGAAGAAATGATTCTTGCACTAGTACGTTTATTTCTTCCATTGTTTCTATATCTAACGGAATCGAGACAGTCATAATTGATATATCCATATATCCTCCTTAAATCTTCGTGCTTGTCACCATTTCGAAATAACGACCTTTTTGTTTTAACAACTCTTCTTGGGAACCTGATTCGATAAGCTCTCCATTTTCCATTACAAATACAAGATCTGCTTTTCGAACAGTATTTAATCGATGGGCAATAACAAAGCTCGTTCTACCTTCCATTAATCGTTCGAGTGCTTCCTGTATTTTTAGTTCTGTTACTGTATCAATACTAGACGTTGCCTCATCCAGTAGTAGGAGAGCAGGATCTGCTACGAGTGCTCGAGCAATCGATAATAACTGCTTTTGGCCTTGGCTAATCTCTCCTCCATCGGCTGTTAATATCGTATCATATCCATTAGGTAGCTTCATAATAAAGTCGTGTGCATTTGCTTCTTTTGCAGCATATACTATTTCTTCATCTGTTGCATTTAATTTCCCATAACGAATATTCTCTCTAACATTCATTTCAAAAAGAAACGGATCTTGTAATACAAAGGCTGTTTGACTACGTAATGTATGCCTTGGCAAGTTGTCCATCGGAATATCATCCATTAAAATACGCCCTTCATTTACTTCATAAAAACGAGCAAGGAGTTGCATAATGGTTGTTTTCCCTGCGCCAGTTGCACCGACCAAAGCAGCAGTTTTACCTGCATCTACATGGAAAGAAACATGCTGAATTGTTGAGATTTCCTCTTCTTGATTGTACCGGAATGTCACATTTTCAAAAGTGACATTTCCTTTTATCTTGTAGTCTTTGTTATCCACCGCTACGTCAATTTCTACACGTTCATCCATAATCCCAAAAACACGCTCTGCCCCTGCGATTGCAGAAAGTACTGTATTAAATTGGTTTGCTAAGTCATTTAGAGGTCGAGTAAACTGACGTGCATACTCTGTGAAAATTACAATTTCTCCAATCGTCACCTGACCATAATAAGCCAACACACCGCCTGCCGCTGCTACAAGCGTAAAGCTTACATTATTTAGAAAGTTCATCACCTTTGGAATAAAACCGGAGTAAATCAGCGCCCAAAATCCCGTTCTTTTCAGTCGTTCGCTCTTTACTGAAAACTCTTCTAGCATACGACTTTCCTGGGAAAATGCCTTGACAATTCGTTGACCAGAAATCGTTTCTTCAATCATTCCATTCATTTCACCAACTGCTTGCTGCTGTTCCTTGAACAATTTCGATGTACGTCTCGTAATCCAACGCATCGCAACATACATAAAAGGAACGATTACAAGCGTAATAGCTGTCAATAAAGGACTTAAGAGAAGCATAACTACAGTAGTTCCAACTAACGTTAGTATACTTGAAAATACTTGTATAAAAGATGAATTCAGCGTTTGGCTAACGTTTTCAATATCATTCGTCATCCGACTCATTAACTCACCATGTTGTCTTTTATCAAAAAATGATACTGGGAGTCTTTGTAAATGATTAAATAATCCGGTTCGTAGTCTATAAATCGTTTGCTGCGAAATGCCAATCATCCAATAATTTTGCAAATACATTGCAATTGACAAAAAGACATACACAACGATTAATATCCCAATCATTGTCGAAAGCCCTGCAAACCGGCTTTTCGTAATATAGTCGTCGATTATTATTCCAATCATATATGGACCAAGCAAGGCTAGAGCAGAGCTTATAACTACTAATAAAAGCACAACGATTAATAAAAATCGTTGCTCGTCTACTAATTTCCAAATACGCGCAAGTACGCTTTTCCAGTCAGATGCTTTTTCCACTTTCTTCTTACTACTTTTCTTTAAGTCATCCCTCGTTACAATCGGTTCATATCCAAAAGGTTTACGAATGAAGTTCAACATGATGATCACCCTCCTGCTGTGATTCTGCAATTTCTCTATATAAAGAAGAGCTCTCCATCAATTCATCATGCGTGCCATAAGCGGAGACAACCCCTTCTTCTAGTAAAAGAATTTGGTCTGCACCTTTAGCTGTTCTAATTTTTTGTGTAATGACAAGCATCGTTGCTTGTTCGTCTTCTAATGCTTCCCACAATGCATTTTCCGTCGAAACATCTAGCGCACTTGTACTATCGTCTAACAATAAAATTTCTGGCTTACGGACTAATGCACGTGCAATGGATAATCTTTGCTTTTGCCCGCCTGACAAATTAACTCCTTTTTGACCAACTCTCGTTTCGTATTGATCTGGAAATTGCTCAATAGAGTTGTGAATTTGCGCTTGTTTTGCAGCTTCTTTTAATAACTCTTCCGTTGCAGTAGAGTCACCCCAACCTAAATTTTCTTCAATACTTCCTGTAAAAAGGATCGATTGTTGTGGAACTAGCCCAATTACTTGTCGAAGTTCTTTTAATGGCCATTCTTTTACTTCTACTCCGTCTATAAAAATGTTTCCCTCTGTTGCATCAAAAAACCGCGGAATTAAATTTAGTAGCGTGGATTTACCAGAACCAGTCGCTCCCATTATCGCGAGTTTGGAACCAGCTTTAACAGTAAAGGATACATCCTTTAAAACAGGAGCATCTGTTGTTGGATAATGAAAGGATACGTGTTGAAACTCAATTTCCCCGACTCCTGGATGAGCATCGACTGGATAAGTACTGATCTCTTCTATTCCTTCTTCCACAACTAATACTTCTTCCATACGTTCTGCAGATGCTTTCGCTCGAGAGAAAAAGACAATAATAAAGGAAAACATAGAAAAAGCACCTGTCATTCGCATTGCATAGTTAACAATTGCAACAAGCTCCCCCATTTGTGCTCCTCCTGCTTGTATCTCTTTTGCACCAAACCAGAGAACTGCCATTAAACTTATGTTCATGATAAATAGAAGTACTGGTAATATTAACTCCATAATCCTAAATGCCTTCACATTATCCACTTTCAGTACATCTGCAACTCCTGCGAATCTGCTCGACTCAAAGTTGCCACGTAAATACGCTTTTATCAATCGAACTGCTTGCAAATTTTCTTGTACTTTACGCGTCACTCGGTCTACACTTTTTTGTACTTTTGCAAAAAGTTCCATCCCTTTCCGACTCATAACGTACAGAAAGATGACTAAAATAGGTGCGCCAATTACTAAGAACATTGCTAAATATGCATTTACAAAGAAAGACATTATGATACTGCCAATAACTATTAACGGAGCACGTAACATAATACGAAGACCCATAAAAAAAAGGTTTTGTGTAATTGTCACATCATTCGTTAGTCTTGTGATTAAACTAGCGGAAGGAAATTTTAAAAAAGTTGCCATCGTAAACGATTGAATTTTTTTAAAAAGTACTTGTCGTATATCATATCCATAGCTTTGTACAACATGAGAAGCAATATATGTATTAATAATTCCTGCTAAAAATGCAATAGCCGAACAGCCTAGCATAATACTTCCCCAAAAAATAATCGATTGCTGGTTCTTTGCTAGTATTCCATCATCGATGATAGTACCTATTAATAGTGGCTGAATAAGCTCTACAGAAAGTTCTATTAGCATTAAGAATAATGCAGTAACTACAAGCCACTTATAAGGAGATAAATAAGATAAAACTGTCTTCACGTCTAAAACACCCCTAGATTCTTCGTTACTCGAATTAATTATTGTTAAAACCTATTATGCCATAATTATCCGAAAACTTATAGAAAAAGATGACCTATTGTTTAGGTAATCTTTGATTATTCACACTACTAACACATTTGATTAACCACTTTCTTACACAAAATACTTGTAAGGAAAGCATTAAAATCTTCGTTAAAATATGTTTGTTTTCGTTTCAGTTTGGACGAGGGGACAATATCATGCACACGGTGTTTTTTATTACGCGTAATATATAACGGATTTTTTATATACTGCGTCATAGTGACCGCCGGGATTTCCGCTCTAGGCGGACGCTTACCGAGGGGGGAGCGGATGAGCCAGCACCGTCGCATGTGCGCCGCTTGTGCGGTCTCATCTGTCTCCCTGATCCCTTCGGAGTCGCCGCCTGCCGCTGCAATCAATAATGTGCATTATTTTACTTGTTATCCACAACATAGAATACATTTTGCTTAATCTTACAAGGCATATGCGCAAAATAGAGCGAGATATGAGCAACATTTGGATGGATTTGCACAATATAATGATAGCTCACACTTTATAAGTGCCATCTCACACTAAGTTAAAGCTTTATTATGAGAAATGGTCTCGTTGAGTAGCAATTTGGTCTCGTTTGCGATAGTTTTTGTCTCGTTTGACGGTAAGTTAGTTGCGAACATCACTTGATTGGTCTCGTTCAGCCATTTATTGGATTTTATTTTAGAAAACACTTCATAAGATTGAACGAAATATAGTAGTGATGTTGAATAGTTAGCAAATAGGATGGATTTTCGCTGCAGGGCGGCGACTCCAGCAGGATCAAGTGAGCAAAATGAGACTTCACAACGGCGCGTAGAGACGGTGAAGGCTCATCGCTCACCCTGCGGAAAGCGTCCGTTCTGCAGCGAAAATCCTAGCAGTAACTTTCTTACGACGCAGTATAAAAACAATGCGTTCTTTGCCCACTTTAATAAGTGGAGATGCTAGTTTATATAGATGCTGTATAGATAAAGTTAATTTCATAAAAAGCATACAATTATTAAAACTCGAATAATAATTATTTTATTAATTGAGCGGAAAGGGGGGACGCCTGCAGCGGAAATCAACCTTTTTAGCCTCTATGTTTTCTAATTCTAAAAAATAAAAAGGTTTCAGGAATTTTCATATTCCTGGAACCTAATCCCAAAGTTATCCACACTATTTTTTTATTCCATGAGTACTTTTTTCTTCCGCTTTATCTCCCCTGCAATGGAAAGCCATGTAACAAAAATTAGCATAACTACTACACCGAAGTATTGCCATGCTCCAAGAATTTGTCCAAACCAAATCACTGAAATAACCATAGCTGTTAAGGGTTCCATACTGGAAAGAATGCTTGTTTCGACCGCGGTTATGTATTTCATACTTGATAAAAAGAGCACAAATGCAACAGTACCGATTATTATGATACAAGCAATCATCAAATTCACCGGAAACTCCGCCAAATAGTTCCACTCATTTGATCGCCAACATTGAGTAACGATTGCTAAAACTATACCAGCTACTAACATACCCCATCCTACAACAATCAGTACTCCCCATTCTTTCATAAGTCTAGCTGGGTACACCGTATAAAAAGCAAACGTTAGGCCTACGCCTAGCCCCCAAAGTAAAGCCTCTGTACTTATCAATAGCTCGTCCAGTTTGGCATTCGTCAACAAAAAAAACAAACCAAAAAGTGTGCCGACAATACCAATCACTTGATATCTCGGAGGAAACTTTCTACTTTTCCAGGAGACAAGTAGAACAATATAGATTGGACCTAAAAATTGTAATAATGTTGCAATTGATGCATTACTAGCTTCTATTGTGGCAACAAATGTGTATTGAGCACCAAGCATTCCGAAAATCCCAAAGACGACTAGTTGTCTCCACCAGCTTGGCTCTTTCCAAATTGCAAAAATCTTCTTTCCACTTAACTTTAAAAATAATAATAGAAATAGGCCAGCAACAGTCAAACGAATTGTCATAAAAAATTGAATTGAAAAATTACTATTGTGTAATACCCACTCCATCATGGGACCAGAAGCACCCCAAAGCATCGCACCCACTATTATTAATGTAATACCTTTCCAACGTTCCACTTTCTAGTCACCTCATTCTCATTGTTTTAATTTTACTCTAACTTATTTTTATTACAACAAAAATAGGTCATAAAATCACTATACAATTGGATCAAAATATCCATTTACTTTAATAACGTGAATATATTGCTCTATAGTAATGACTAAATTCACTCTATTCTATATAATTAATAGAATAATAACGAAAGGGGTCGTAAAGATGAATTCTATGAAAGAATTACTAGATTCATGCAGCGCCATTTTTAGCCATTTACCTTATCCGACCTTTTTGACAGATAAAGATGGAAATATCATTTGGTTTAGTAGAGAAGCTGAAAGACATTTTGGATATACTTTTGATAATATTAAAACAGATTATCCTCCTTTGTTTGATAATAGTTTACAAGGACATTTTTCCTCCTTATTTGAAAACCTATTACATAATGTGGAACCTATTCGGTATGATTCCGTCCTGCTTTATCACGAAAACGGTGAACAATCGAAGGCTTCTCTTTTAGCAAAATCCTTTACTTTTGAACATAATCGGTATGTTTTATTTCTTGTTGAAACAGATCATATTCCAAATTCAGATTCATCTTCATTTTTAGAATTACAGTTGTTGAAAAAAAATCTGTCAGAATCTTTTATGGTTGTTTATTTGGATAGAGAAGGTTTAATCACTCATGCTAATACACAATTTTTAAAGAAAAGTAACTGGACTCCAAAAAGAATCTTAGGTAAATCATTTTGGCAGTTGCTTCCTGATACACCGGATAATATGCTAGTTGCAGATAAAATAATGAAAACTCTTAACAGAGGTGAAAGGTTCCAAGGTACTGTTGAGAAAACAACAAAAGACGGTGCAAAATACTGGGTAAATTTACTTGCTATGCCAGTTGCCGACTCAAAGAATAACACGCTCTATTATTTATTATTGGAAGAGGAAGTTACAGAAAAAAAATTATTTCAATCTCGTTTAGAGCAAATAGCATACGTGGATATGGACACGGGACTGATGAGTAGGTATCGCTTAGAGGAAGTCGTTAAAGAGCATATTGTGGAGAATAGGAATTTTTCCTTTGTTTTCATTACAATAGATCAGTTTTATACATTGAAAGAGATATTCAATGATCAAACAGAAGCAGAACTTTTAATAGAGTTTACTAAAAGGTTAAAAGTATATTTTGAAGAGACGACCATCGCTCGAACTGGCAGAGATGAATTTGCCCTCCTCACTCCTTTAAGCGATTGGTATATACAAGGATTCACAAACTATTTAAAACAAAATCCTATTTATTTAAATAATAAGATCGTTCCAATCACAATAAGTGGCGCTATTACTAAATATCCAGAAGATCAACAATCCTATATACACTTGATAAAAGCTTCCAATGCCACCATTCAAAAGATTAAAAAAGAAGGTGGAGGAACGATTGTAAGTCTTTCCCAATCCGATCAACACAAACTAAGTAGAACAATACAAATCGAAAAACGATTACTAGAAGCATTAAATCAAAATGATCTTCATGTTATGTACCTACCACAAAAAGATGTGCAGACCGGTAAAATTACCACTGTGGAAGCACTTGTTCGTTGGGAAGATGAAGTACTAGGTGTCATTTCTCCAGAAGAGCTAATTCCGATTGCGGAAGAAACTGGATTGATCAACGAAATAGGTACTTTTATGCTTGAAAAGTGTTGTGAGCAAGCATCTATTTGGCAAAGCAAAGGTTTTCCTATTAAGGTAAGTTTCAATTCCTCTATACGCGAATTTCGAGATAAAAATATGGTGAAAATAATTCGCAAAATGTTAGAGAAATATAATTGTTCACCAGAAACTTTACAAATAGAATTTACGGAGAAATTTGCTTTAGAGGCAGAGGCAGAGAAGTCGATTATCCAACAAATGCAAAAGTTACAGGCGGACGGCGTGTCATTCGTGCTAGATGATTTTGGTACTGGCTATGCATCATTAAGGTATCTACAACTTCTTCCAATCAGTCAATTAAAAGTAGACAAATCATTTATCAACTCACTTATGCAACAAGAGAAGCTACAACATCTTGTTCAGGGCTTAATACAATTTGGACATTCCTTGAGCATTCGTGTTGTGGCCGAGGGAGTTGAAACCATTGATCAATATCAGCTTTTGAAACAAATGGGTTGTGATGCTATTCAAGGATATTATGTAAGCAAACCTATTTCAGCGAATGAAATAGAAGCATTGCTAAGTAAAGATGCAAAAACCGTGAAAAACATTTAAGTTTTTTCACGGTTTTAATTTGGGCTTTTTTATCGTTCTTAATAGTAATTTTGTAATTATCTCTGCAAATACTAAACCAATAGCAATAGCACCAGAAATCATTAATGCACGGGAGGCAAATTCAATAGCTAAACCATAATCTTCCTCCACAATGTGGCGCATTGCTGTATATGCAACACCTCCTGGTACTAAAGGGATAATTCCCGCTACACTAAAAATAATCATTGGCATTTTAATTCGTTTTGCCATCAAATGCGCAACAAATGCAATTGTAAATGCTCCCGCAAAGGAAGACTTCACAGGATCATTTGTTAGTTGGTCTACAAAAGAATATATTAGCCAACCCGTCATCCCAACAAGACCGCAATAAAAAAGGGAGTTCTTTGGAGCATTGAAAACTATCCCAAACGCGGTTGCTGCAGTAAAACTTAATACTCCTTGTAATAAATACGACATATGCATTTGCTTCCTCCTTACAATGATAAAATAATGGCAACACCAGCGCCTATCGCAGATGCTGTAAGAAATGCTTCTGCTCCTTTGGATAACCCTGACACAAAATGCCCCGCCATTAAGTCACGTACAGCATTTGTAATAAGAAGACCTGGAACAAGCGGCATGACAGATCCAATAATAATCTTATCTACTTCACTGCCCATTCCATATGCCACCGAGAATGTTGCAATACCACTAATAACCAATGCAGCTAAAAATTCCGCGAAAAACTTTACTTTTGTTTTTAGTTCTAACTTATCGGCTATAGCATAGCCGATCCCCCCCGCAATCATAGCAGTTGGAATATCTAATAACTTAGCACCAAACAATATAAGAAAGGCCCCCGAGGCAATGGAAGCAGCAATAATCTGAATCCAAAATGGGTACATTTTATGCTCTTCATCAATTTTTTTCAACTCTTCATACGCATCCTCCAATGAAATTTCTGTATTTGCCAACTTCCTAGAAACTCCATTTACTAGAGCAATTTTCCCTAAATCTGTTGTTCTATTATTAATCCTCACTAATCTAGTAGGAAGTGCTTTATTTCCACTAAAAATTATCCCAGTAGGAGTAACAAAGCTTTGTGATTCCGTCAATTTCTGCGATTGAGCCATACGATCCATCGTATCTTCTGCACGGTATGTTTCAGCTCCGCTTTCCATCATTAATCGGCCCGCGAGTAGGCAGCATTCTACTGCTAATTCATAGTTTGGCGTCAGTTGGAACACCTTCCTTCCTCCATTTACGATAATCTTATCGAACAGTGGAAATAAAAACAAGATATACTAAAACTTTATCACCCATTCATCCGTCTAATCTAATATAATATATATGTATTAGAAAAGGAGAATTACCATGTCTTTAAATCCAAGATCCAGTAAAAGAAGTCGCTGGATCGATATTATGTTTATTGTTGCTATCCTCTCATTAAGTAGTTTAATTGCTTTTCTTCTTTGGATTCCTAATTCTTCCAAAAAGCAAGAAAACAATATTACTGCGAACCAACCTATAAGAGCTGCGGAAGAAGTGAATGAAAAGGCATCCGTTTATCCAGGAATCCGTATAATTACCGAAACATCCAACGATGTATTTACACCTTTTGCAATTCAGTATCCCCAAAGTGATGTTCCAAGCTTCAACAAAATAGTGAAGGAATATACCCAAAATTTTAAAACACTTTACTTAGATGAAACAAAGTACTTTGGCGAAACAAAAAAGCATACTAAAAGTGAGTTAAATATATCATTTGAAGTTTTCCAGAATACTACTGGTGATTACTCATTTGTCATCCATTCGAAAATGTATACGAGAGGAGCTAACGGAATATCTGAAACAAAGATCATTCATTTACATAACCAATCAGGTCATATGCTAACGATCGAGGACCTTCTTGCAAAAAACGAGAAATCACTGGAGATACTTTCAACTAGAGTGAGAAATGCGATTACATCTAATAAACAATTAAGTCCCTATTTATTACTAAATCAATTCGAGGTTAAAACAGCGCCTAAGTGGGGTAACTTTACTAATTTTGTATTGAACACAAATTCAATTGATTTTTATTATAGTAATTATGAAATTGCATCAGGAGCTGCTGGAGAACCAATAATTTCCATCCCGCTCTCTGATCTAAACGATATTTTAGCAGATGAGTATAAACTTCCCACCGGCACAGTAGATACAAAGCCTATTGGTAAAGTCCCTGAGAAAGAAGAGCCTGTTGCAACAGAAACGCCAAAAGAGGAAGCAATCAAAATACCTGCAAACGGTAAGGTTGTAGCCTTAACATTTGATGATGGCCCTAATCCAGTCACCACTAGAAAAATTCTAGATACCCTTAAAAAGTATAATGCAAAAGCTACATTTTTTATGCTTGGAAGTCGGGTTTCTTTCTACCCTGACGTTGTTAAAGAAATAAAAGAAGCAGGTCATGAATTGGGAAATCATACATGGACCCACTCTGATTTAACAAAAGCTAGTGTAGAAAAAATAGCTTCCGAGATTAATAATACAAGCGATGCAATTGAAAAAGCAACTGGCAGCAAACCCACTGTATTCCGTCCTCCTTATGGAGCAGTAAATAAAACAGTTCGTAGTCAGACTTCCCTTCCAGTCATCCTTTGGGATGTTGACACACTCGATTGGAAATACAAGGATGCAAAACACTTACTGGAGCATGTGAAAACACATGTGAAAGATGGTTCCATTGTATTAATGCATGATATTCATTCATCCACTGCAGATGGGCTAGACGCAGTGCTTGCTTATTTACAAGGAGAAGGTTATACGTTTGTGACTGTTTCTGAATTAAAAAAATAAGAATTGAATTTTTTGTGGCTCGTGAAGTGACTACGTCGCTTCACGAGCCATTTTTTTCTGTAATCTTGTGGCGGGTGTTTGTCCGTCACCCTCTTGGAATATTTAGAGACTTGTTGCATTAAGTTTGGTTAATGAGAGATTAAAATGCTTTCCTACTTTTTTAAAAGCGGACGAAGATGCAATTTCGTCCGCTCAGCGCTTATTTATCAATAGATGCTATCTATTTTTTTCTAGTATCATCTACTCTAATCATGCACCCACTGATTCATGTATAATTTGTGAGGTAAAAGTAAAAAACAATCTATATCAAGCCCTTGTAAGATAAAAGCACAACTTATAAACACTAACCAGAGTCCATTGCATCTAGAACGTACCTTGCAGATAATTTCATCTACTTTTGTATCTCTCAAGAAAAGGATGAGGTCAACTTAAAAGTTGCTCTCATCCTTTTAACTATATTAATACACTAATTTCCCTGTTTTTTCAAAGTTACGTAAGTTGTAACTTGTTATTTCTTTCATGGATATTGTGTAGAGAGAATTCCCCACATACAGCAAACGTTGAATGCTATTTTCCCAGTCTTCATAAAGTTGGGCAGGGTTTTCGGGTTTTAATAAATTCCCTTTTAATACAATTCCTTTTTCAGGAGTGATTTGATACACTAACGCACCATCTTGTTTGAATTGAGAATATTCTTGCCCAGTACCTTCTTCATAAATCGAAATCGGGAAACCATAGAGATTCTTTTCAAGATGTTGGAATAATGCATGGTGGTCATACTGAATTGGTGAGTATGTTCCTCGTCCACCAATCACTTCCGTATCCATTTCTTTTGGATTTGCGAGATCACTTACATCAAACAAAGAAATCTTCATACCTTCTGTTAGAATGAGTGGTTCATTGCTACCCTCTTGTGGGATTGATTTTGTTTCATAGCCAAATCCGATTAAATGATTTTCATCCAGTGGATGCAAATAGTTGCTGAACCCTGGAATTTTTAATTCACCTAATACTTTAGGTGCTGTTGGAGTTGCTACATCGATGACAAATAGCGGGTCTGTTTGCTTGAATGTCACCATATATGCTTTATCTCCCATGAACCTAGCAGAAAAAATTCTTTCTTCTTTCGCAAGACCCGTTAAAGAACCTACTATTTTCATTCTATTATCTAATATAAAAAGGTTGTTCTCGGAAGAATCATCATTCCCCCAACTATTTCCTTTTGTTGTTACTGCACGAAAATAACCATTATGTTCATCCATTGAAAACTGATTTAGTATTGTCCCCGTTAGTCGACTTGATGCAACAAATTGAACAGATGTTTTATTGAATGCAAATTTAAATACGTTCGTGTCCATTTTACCAGGGTTCCAAATCATTTTTTGGGTGGTAGAACTAGGTGTTTCATACAGAGTAGAAGTTAAATATAAATTATCTTTAGACATGTATAGTTGTTCACTTCCACCAAGATAACCTTTTGTAGTTACTTTATTTCCTTTTAGATTTGCTACATCAATGGCTGAAATAATACTGTAATTTGCTTCTAAAGTATTTGGAAGAATAGAGATACTGTCGTAGTTCATAGGCTTTGGTTCTTTATCCATATTAGAGTCATAGATAAATGGACGTAGCTCAGTATCACCCTTTTCTTCCATCATCCAAATCCTTGGATAAACGGAAGTTACATAGTAAAGTGTATGATCCGTTAACCGTGCACCGTTCATATAGCCTTCCGTTGCAATCTCTCTAGATAGTTTTGGTGATTTTGGATTGGAAATATCATAAAAGTATACCGTCGTCATTGCATTCATTGGTAGCGCTATTCTAGCCATGTCTTGAGTACTTTCTTGGTTTAACGGTCGATATATGTTTTTTTGCCCCATAATAATCAATGTTTGATCGGATAATAAAAGTTGAGAAGGATAAAAATCATTTGCTAATCTGATTTTAGTTTCTTCTTTCATATTTGCTGGATCTTCAACATTTATTATTGCTACATTGTTTTCATTAATTGCAAACAAATACGAACCATTTGTTTTGACCAGGTCCGCTTCATCTACACCCTCTACTTGGTTGTTTGTAGTAGAGTAGTCTCCTCTATTAGTACTTGAATCTTCTTTTGAACTCATAGACATTGTATCATCTAAAGCATCTGTAACTGTATCCCCTTGCACTTTTTTTACTAATTTAAAATACGCTTTTAACTCTTCCTTCGATTTGATCGTTTTAATCTCATTCAACACTTTAAAAGGAAACTTTTTTTTCACTAATTGACTATTTACATGTAAAGTGTAAGTTCCTTCATCAAGGCCTGATACCACAACAGATTTTCCGTTTTTGGAAATACTAGGCTTTACGTTTACTTTTTTTCCCTGTTTATCTGTTACGTACATATTTCCTTTGTTCCATGCATCTTTACTTACTGGAGAAGATAACGTCACTACCAAAAGCTGATTTGACATTATGACTTCTTGTGCACTCACTATCGTTCTTGTAGATAAAAACACACTTACGAATCCGACAATCAAAACTAGGATAATTATCGGAATACCCCTCTTTTTCATGATGATCTTCCTCTCCATTACTTTGTTAATCCATTAGACTCAAATTTATCCAATTGGTTTCACTTACTGAAAAATTAATTAATTAATACGTTTCTTACGAATATATTTATATTCAAAAAGAGGTTGTTTCCATTACGCTTAATTTCTAAACTGGATGAGTTAATTTCATAAATAGCATTTAATTATTAAAACGCGAACAATACTCAATTTGTTGATTGGAGCGACAGGCAGCGAATGCGGCAGTGATCGCTCATCGTTCACCCCGCGGAAAGCGTCTGACTATAGCGGAAATCATGTTAGTTTATGATGAATATATTATATATATCCCATTTCACTTTAATATTGTTCGTGTTTTATGCTCTAAATTTGAATTATGAAATTGATTCGGATTTACTCAATAAATTGTATATCTCTATTAAAAAAAAGGTTTTCCCGAGTTCATACTCTAGGAAAACCTTTTTCTTATTCATCGAATGGCCATTTAGGTAGCATGTGAGAGAGTGTTTTATCTTCCCGATAACCAAGCACATATTCTGCTTGCATAATCGTATGGATTTCTCTTGTTCCTTCATAAATAACTGGTGCTTTGGAGTTGCGCAAATATCTCGCCACCGGATATTCATCTGAATAGCCATACGCCCCGTGTATTTGTACTGCATCATCTGCAGCTTTATTTGCAAAATCACATGCTTGCCATTTTGCAAGTGATGTTTCTCGCGTATTGCGAACTCCTTTATTTTTCAATTCTCCTACTTGGTAAACGAGTAATCGACTCATTTGAAGGCCAGCTTCCATTTTCGCAATCATTTGTTGCACAAGTTGGTGTTTGCCAATTTCTTTACCAAAAGTTTCTCGTTCATGACAGTATTTCACACTTGCCTCTAAGCAAGCTAACGAAAGACCTACCGCCCCCGCTGCCACAGTGAATCGACCATTATCTAGTGCCGCCATAGCAATTTTAAAACCTTCTCCTTCTTTTCCTAAAAGGTTTTCCTTAGGCACTCGCATATTTTCAAAAAATATTTCACCCGTATTTCCTGATTTAATACCATATTTCCCTTTTATTGCTTTTGAAGAGAATCCCTCCATTGTACGTTCTACAATGAATGCACTGATTCCATGATGTTTTTTCGACTTGTCTGTATAAGCAAATACGATGAAATGATCGGCAGCATCACATAGTGAGATCCACGTTTTTTGCCCATTCATCACATAATCTTCTCCATCAATTTCGGCTACTGTCGACATAGCCGCCACGTCGGATCCTGCTCCTGGTTCTGTTAATCCAAAAGCTCCTATTTTCATTCCTTTTGCTTGGGAAACTAAATACTTTTCCTTCTGCTCTTCCGTTCCCCATTGCATAAGTGTCATTGAGTTTAAACCTGTATGCACAGAAACTGCTGTACGGAATGCAGTGTCTCCTCTTTCAAGCTCCTCACATACAATCGCGAGCGCATTATAATCCATGCCACTTCCACCATATTTTTCAGGTATGCAAACACCCATCAAACCAAGATCAGCTAATTTTCTCCATATTCCTTTATCAAATGCCCCTTGTTCTTCCCATTTAGCGATGTAAGGAATAATCTCATTATCTACAAACTGACGAACTGTCTTACGAAGCAGTTTTTGTTCCTCGGTAAATTCAAAATTCATACGCTAACACCTCTTAAAACCGTCTCCACAATATCTACCCCACGTCTCGCCATTTCTTTTATATATAATTCTCCAGGAACGATTAACTCTGGTGGATATACACCTCGTTTGGAAATGACACTATTTCCAATCATTTGTGCAACAACTGAAATAGTGTTAGCAGTTGCTCTTGCCATTGCAGTTGTTCCTGAAAGTTTGTCTTTTTTCGTTGCCAACTCATAATTGTAAGTAATACTTTCACCGTCTTTTGTTCCTGTTACGATTACACGCAACAAAACAACATCATCCTTGTCCCCAAGTAATAATTTAGGTGTTAATACTTCTTTTAAGACATCGCGGGCCTTCACCATATTCCCATTTACATTTACGATCGTATTTTTATTCGTTAAACCTAAATCCACTAGCAGCTTAAATTTTTCTGCATGCCCTTTATACCGGATGGTTTTATACTCTAACGTATCTATATTCGGAAAAGATTTAGTTAGGGTCGATGTCCCACCTGCAGTATGGAATGCTTCCAATTCACCATACTCGTCAAAGTAAAGTGACTCCACTTCCGTTAGTGACGCAACTTCTTGAAGCTTGCCATCACGAATAACATGGGAAGGATCGGTATAATGATCGAAGACACCTTCTAACGAGAAGACGATATTATATCCAAATATCCCCTCTGGCTCAGCGGGAATTCCACCCACGTATAAATGAATACCTGATACTTCATCTAGTTTACTTGCTCCGTAGCCAGCAAGAATATTAATCATACCAGGTGCCACCCCTAAATCTGGGATAAGTGTCACACCTTTTTCTTTCGCCCTTTTATCAAGTGATAGTACAGCATCGGTTGCTCCTCCTATATGTCCACCTAAATCGATTGAATGCACGCCAGCCTCCACTGCAAGCCTAGCAACCTTTTCATTGAACGAATAAAACAAAGCATTAATCACAACATCCACTTTTCGCATTATCTGTAGAATGTTTTCATCATCATTTGCATCTAATCTTAAAACTTCAATCTTGGAATTTTGTAGCCTCTCTTTAAACATATTAGCTTGGCCCACATCTAAATCACATAATAAAACTTTTTCGACATTTGGGCTCAATACTAAATCACGAGCTGCTTCTTTCCCCATTAACCCTGCTCCTAATACAGCTACCTTCATGTTGTCATCCCCCTATTATTCTGTGTCTATTTGTGCGCGTTGCAGTTTCCCGCTGAAATCTACGTAAATGCTTTTCCATTCCGTATAAACATCTAATGCTGCTACTCCCGAATCACGGTGTCCATTTCCTGTTCCTTTTGTTCCTCCGAAAGGCAAATGAATTTCTGCCCCTGTTGTACCTGCATTAACATAAACAATTCCTGTGTCCAAATCCCGTTGAGCACGGAAGATTTTATTTACGTCATTAGAAAAAATGGAACTTGAAAGTCCGAATTTCACACCGTTATTAACCTCAATCGCTTCCTCTAGTGAACTTACCTCTATAAGTGAAACAACAGGTCCAAAGATCTCTTCTTGCGCAATACGCATTGTTGGCGTTACATCTGTAAATAGAGTTGGAGCATAATAATACCCTTTTTCTAAATCCCCCTCATTCAGAACATTTCCTCCAACTAAAAGTTTCGCTCCTTCTTCTTGTCCAACTTTAGTGTAAGAATGAATTTTTTCTAATGCTTGTTTATTTATAACTGGACCGATTTTAACTGACTCATCAAGACCGTCTCCAATTGTTAAATTTTCCATTTGCTCAAGGAGCATCTTTTCTAAATCTTTCTTTACATCTTTATGCACAATTACCCGACTACATGCAGTACAACGTTGACCAGCTGTTCCAAATGCACTCCATAAAATCCCTTCCACAGCAAGTGACAAATCTGCATCTTCCATTACAATGACTGCATTTTTCCCACCCATTTCGAGTGACACTTTCTTTAGATGTCTGCCACCAAGTTCGGCTACTTTTCTGCCTGTTTCCGTCGACCCTGTAAATGAAATAACTTTTACGTCCTGATGCTCAATCAGTGCCGTTCCAACTTCCGAACCAGAGCCAAATACAATATTCGCAACACCAGCTGGTAATCCTGCTTCGTCAAATATTTTTGCCATTTCATATGCCATCATTGGTGTTTCTGTTGCTGGTTTCCAAATGAAAGTATTACCTGCAACTATAGCAGGGAATGATTTCCAAGTAGCAATCGCAACAGGAAAATTCCAAGGAGTGATTAGACCTACTACTCCAATTGGTGCACGAACGCTCATTGCAAATTTATCCGCAAGCTCCGAAGGAGTAGTTTCTCCGAACAAACGACGTCCTTCTCCTGCCATGTAATATGCCATATCTATTCCTTCTTGTACTTCTCCGCGACCTTCCTCAATGACTTTACCCATTTCTTTCGTTAGCACTTGTGCTAAATGTTCCTTCTTTTCTTTCATTAGTCTACCAATTTCATATAAGTAATCCGCCCGTTTTGGTGCCGGTACTAAGGCCCATTTCTTTTGGGCATTTACTGCAGCAGCAACCGCTAGATCCACGTCGTCTTTTGTGGACATTCGAACTTCCGCCAATTGTTCACCATTAGCAGGGTTCAATACAGCTGTGTACTCTACTTCCCCTATTTCTTGCCAATTTCCATCGATAAAATTAGTTAACTTCATTTAACTTACCTCTTTTCTTTTTCAAAATCGCTTGGCTTGTTTGAGACAGATCTTGTACGAGCAAGTTCGTCGATCCCTTTAACAGGATCTGTACTATCCTTCAGAGGCTTTCACTTTACCTAGCATATTTTCTGCGACGTGCTTTTCGTGTAGTTGATTGATTCCTCTGCCAAAGTAACTGAAAACGCTTCCACAGATAATATATTCTCTATTACTTTAGGAATCCCTTTAAAAAAATAGAAAAATAAGAATTTTCCACTTGAAACTTTTTGTTCAGTTTTTCGTATTAATAACTAATTATTAATTGAGGAGGAAAATATACATGAATAATCATGAAATTGACTACAAATTACATGGAGATGATATGCAATTTGTAGAGATTGAATTAGACCCAGGAGAAACTGTAGTTGCTGAAGCAGGTAGCTTAATGATGATGGAAGATGATATTACCATGGAAACCATTTTTGGTGACGGCTCAAGTTCATTTGATAGTGGAATAATGGGCAAAATAATGGGTGCAGGTAAGCGTATGTTAACAGGTGAAAGCTTATTCATGACTACGTTTACGAATGCTGGTAAAGAAAAAAAACATGTCTATTTCGCTTCTCCTTATCCTGGAAAAATAATTCCTATAGACTTAAGTGAATATAGCGGTAAGATTATTTGCCAAAAAGAAGCATTTTTAGCTGCAGCAAAAGGTGTTTCTGTAGGAATCGAATTTCAACGCAAGTTAGGAACTGGCTTTTTTGGTGGAGAAGGATTTATCATGCAAAAGCTTGAAGGAGATGGCCTTGCTTTTATTCATGCGGGTGGAACGATTCACAGAAAAGAACTACAGCCTGGCGAGGTTTTAAGGGTAGATACTGGTTGTTTAGTCGCGATGACATCTGACGTAAATTATAATATCGAAATGGTAAAAGGAGTGAAAACAGCTCTATTTGGCGGTGAAGGCTTATTTTTTGCAACTCTTCGCGGACCGGGTACTGTATGGATTCAATCGTTACCATTTAGCCGTTTAGCAAGCCGCGTATTTGCAGCCGCTCCGCAAACCCTAGGAAGAGGCTCAAAAGATGAAGGTAGTATCGCCGGTGGAATATTTGACCTTTTAGGCGGAAAATAAATAGTAAGAAAAACGCAAGCGTCCTTTAAGTGCATCTGGTCTTCACCAATTCCAGAGTGCTTTGGACGAAACATTAACTACACTATTAACGAAGAATTTTATCGAGGATCTGGAAGTGACTGAGTCACTTCCAGATCCTCTTTTTTCGGTAATCTTGTGGCAGATGTTTGTCCGTCGCCCTCTTGAAATAGGTAGAGACATGGTGCATTAGGTTTGGTTAATGAGAAAATAGATCCTTCCCTACTCTTTTAAAAGCGGACGAAGATTCAATTTCGTCCGCTCATCGCTTCTTTATCAATAGATGCTATCAATTTTTTTAGGTTCCACTTGCCCTATTGATAAACAATGGAAAGTACTAGTTCATTATTTCTACGAAGCATATTGTCTTTCATACTAACTGCAAAACGCTTTTTAGAATGTAAAAGTTGCTTAACCAGGTGCATTTTTTTACACTTTATGGCACTTCGAGACCAATTGTGATGAACCCGAGAATAATTTACCCAGAAGCGAGACCAATTGAACTAGCCCCGAGACCAATTCATCCAAAAGCGAGACTACTTTTAGCCACTACCCTGTGTCAAACTCAATTGTGGCTCATACAGGGTAGCGGGTATTAAAAATTCTCTTTTATTCTACTTTATTCCCTAAATTGTTTATAAAGATTAGACCTCCTCTTCATATACTAGATGGAAGAACATTTTTCTATGAAATTTTTGTTCTTCCGTATAAGAAAGGAGGTGTTAACAATGAAAGCTTCTTTAGGTATGTGGATTGGCTGGATTGGAATTATTTTGGCGGTTGTGGGATTCTTTTATTATCCTATGTTTTTGGGTGGAGGCGCAGTAGTCTTAGGATTAATCGGTTTAACTTCCCCTCAAAAATTCCTCGCTTGGATTTCTATAGTACTTGGAGCAATTGCATTCTTCTTACCGATGCTCCAATAGCTAGATATTGACTAACAAATCTTCGGCATGTCCGGATCATTTGCGGCACATGCCTTTTTTTATTGTGCTTCATGTTTCTGATTTACTAAAGGATAATCCTCCCGCTTTGACTGGACCCCAAAATGTTATTTGTGACAAAATCTGTGCCATTTCTTGTGGTGGCTTCTCCATCCCACTTTTTAACCAATATTGAATGACTCCTAAATGCGCGGAACTAACATATGCGAATAAATAGTCTAGAGGTACCATCCTATTTTCTTCGATTACATATTGAAAAAAATTTTGATACATTTTCTTTTCTATTATTTCTTTTAATCCGCATTGAATAGATGGATCTCCATTTGATCCCAAAATAACACGCATAAAAACAAAGTTCTCTTTAAGGAATTCAAATAGTTTTATTATGAAAGAAAAAGGTAACTCCACTTGCATGTTTTTTTGATATTCTTCGTTTACGATATCCCATGCATCTCCAACAATTCTTTCTAATTCCCCAAAAATTTCTTCCTTACTTTGTTCAAACAAATCATATTTATCTTTGTAGTGCAGATAAAATGTCCCTCTATTGATATCCGCTTTTTCTGTTAAATCACTTACTGTTATTGCTTCGAAACCTTTTTCCTCTATTAATTGCGTAAATGCATCCCGAATCATTTGTCTTGTTCGTGCAATACGACGATCTATTTTTTTCGTTGTCATAAGTTTTTCTCCTTCTTTTTTTATGTTAATGAACAATGTCGTTCGTTTTGTTAAGTAAAGGACGAAATCAAATCAATTGATGATTGATATTTCATTGTCTTCATTGTAATATACACTGAGAGCATTAATCAACACAGTGTTCATTATAAAAAAGGGGTCTTTTCATGAGTATTTTAAAAAGCAAATTAACAATTATTTCGCCTATCATCGTAGTTGCCATCCTATTTATTTTTTCGCTGACGCTTTTTCCGTCTATTAGCCCAGCTCCTAAAAATATGCCTATAGCAATTGTCAATGAAGACCAAGGTGCAGTTCTTCCAAACAATACAGAAATGAATATGGGTAACACAATTTCCGAAAACATTCGTACGCAAGCTATTCCTGGTCAAGATTCTTCAATCAAATGGATCACCGTGGATAGCCTGACTGAAGTGCAAAAAGGATTAAATAACAAGAAATACTATGCTGCATTAGTAATTCCTAAAGACTTCAGTAAAAATCAAGTTTCACTTCAATCACCAAATCCGATTTCTCCTGAAATTCAAATTTTAGTGAATCAAGGGATGAATCCTACTGCTGCCAATATTGCAAACCAAATGTTGAGTGGAATAGTAGATGGGATAAATGGGAACGTCCGAACGCAGATATTGGAAGGCTTTAAAATGAACGGGAATACAATTTCAACCGAGCAAGCTTCCCTTCTTGTATCTCCTATTATGAAAAAAGTCGTTAATGTCAATGAAACCGGAACAAAAAGTGCAAATGGGAACTCACCCGTTTCCATGTTCCAACCACTTTGGATGGGAAGCATTGTCGGAGCGGCAGTAATGTTTGTTGTACTAAGTAAGGCCCAATTTAGAAATCGAAAACAAAAATTGTTAGGAATTTTTATGCAAGTGTTAGTTGGTGCTATACTCGCACTCATTGCGGGATTCGGTTTAACTTTGCTTGCCGATTCCATGTTAGGCTTGAGCATTCCGAAGTTTGCTGATACTGGTTTATTCTTGTCACTAACTTATTTTGCGTTCTTTCTAATGATTTCAGCAGTGCTTATGTGGCTAGGGATTAAAGGCTTACCAATCTTTGTCCTAATGCTCTTTTTTGGAGCACCCCTTTTGGCTATGCCACCGGAGTTCCTGTCTTCGTTCCATCGTCATTGGATCTATCCTTGGCTGCCAATGCGTCAAATGATTGAAGGACTTCGTGAGCTTTTCTTCTTCGGCAAAGGGTTCGGCTGGAGTCATTCCGTTCAAATGTTAACTTGGTTAGGGCTTGGAAGTCTTATTGTATTAGTCAGTTCTTCTATTAAAAAAGTAAAAGTAAACGAAATTCAAAATGAAGATAACTGAAAAAAGCGTAAAAGTCCTTTAAGTGCATCTTGTCTTTACTATTTCCAGAGTGCTTTGGACGAAACATCTGCTCCTGCGGTTACTCGTCGCAAAAAGGATTTTGACTACACTATTACCGTTGTAATTTAGCTCGTGAAGTGACTGCGTCACTTCACGAGCTATTTTTTTTCCGTAATCTTGTGGCAGATGTTTGTCCGTCGCCCTCTTGAAATAAGTAGAGACAAGGTACATTAGGTTTGGTTAATGAGAAAATAAATCCTTTCCTATTCTTTTAAAAGCGGACGAAGATACAATTTCGTCCGCTCAGCGCTTCTTTATCAATGGATGCTATCTATTTTTCTCTAGTACCACATACTCTAATCATACACCCACTGATTCATGTAAACTGTGTAAGGTAAAACTAAAAAAAATCAAGGTCAAACCCTTTAAATTATACTATGAAGCCTTACTATTACTGAATTACTGGCATCCTAGATTCATATACTTTCTTATTCTTTAAGAAAAACGAAAACATCCTTTAAGTGCATCATGTTTTCTCTATTTCTAGAGTGCTTTGGACGAAACATTGACTACACTATTACTGTTGGAATTGTGTAGCTGGTGGCGGATGTTATTAGTACTTGAATATTAGTCATGATAGCTCCTTGTATTATTATCCATACCATGATAAACTGTTTTAAATTCAACATTTAGAAAATTTAATATTATTATTTCTTATCAAGAGAGACGGAGGGATTGGCCCGAAGATGTCTCAGCAACCAGCCAAATGATGGTGTGGTGCTAATTCCAATAGACGATTAACGTCTTGAAGATAAGAAGACTAACTTCAGTATTTTTTTGAGGATTCTCTTCTTATTAGAGAATCCTCTTTTTATTTTAATAGAAGAGGATGAATAATTATGTCTAAAAACAGTATAGAAACACGATTAGTTCAATTAGGAAACCAAAGTGATCCGACGACAGGTGCAGTTAATCCGCCCATTTATTTATCAACTGCATATAAACATGGCGGACTCGGCCAGTCGACCGGTTATGACTACACACGTACAAAAAACCCTACTCGCACTATTTTAGAAGAAGGAATCGCGAAACTAGAAAGTGGAGATGCAGGTTTTGCCTGTAGTTCTGGCATGGCTGCAATCCAATTAGTATTATCTCTTTTCCGTTCTGGAGATGAATTGATTGCCCCAGAAGATCTTTACGGGGGAACGTATCGACTATTTAATCAGTACTCTGATTCCTACGGTATTCACACTACCTACTCGAAGTTCGAATCCATAGATGAAGTAAAATCACTTATTACCGAAAAGACAAAGGCGATTTTTATTGAAACACCAACAAATCCATTAATGCAGGAAATTGATATTCAGCAATATGCGGAATTAGCTAAAGCGCATCAATTACTCTTAATTGTTGATAACACATTTTTAACTCCCTATTTACAACGCCCTATTGAACTAGGCGCACATATTGTCATTCATAGTGGAACGAAATATATCGGAGGCCATAACGACGTCCTTGCTGGTCTTGTTGTTGCAAAAGGTGCAGAACTATGTGAAAAATTATATGCAAATCATAACGCGACAGGTGCTGTACTTTCACCGTTTGATTCTTGGTTATTAATTCGCGGATTAAAAACGCTTCATTTACGAATGAAGCAACATGATGCAAATGCGAAAAAAATTGTGGAGTTTTTGCAAAATGAACCCGCCGTAAAGAATGTTCTTTACTCCGGAAAAGGTGGTATGCTTTCTTTCCGTTTACAAAAAAGTGAGTGGGTAGGTCCTTTTCTTGAGAAACTTCAGTTAATTGTTTTTGCAGAAAGCCTTGGTGGGGTGGAAAGTTTCATCACCTATCCCGCTACGCAAACGCACGCAGATATTCCGGAAGAAGAACGCATAGCTCGTGGGGTAGATAACAGCCTTTTACGTTTTTCGGTTGGTGTAGAAGAAGCAGATGATTTAATCGCGGACTTGAAACAAGTTTTTGACGCACTAGAAAGCGAAGTGAATGAACAATGACCTTTTCTAACGAACAATTAGTGACTAGTTTAATCACTGCTTCCACAAGAGGAGGTTCAGAACGAAAAATTGGCGCTGTAAATGTTCCCATTTATTTATCTTCCACTTTCCATCAAGAAAGTTTTGATAAATTTGGTCCATATGATTATAGTCGTTCCAGGAATCCAACAAGAGATGCTTTAGAACGAACTATTGCAGAACTAGAAGGCGGCACCCGCGGATTAGCATTTGCTTCCGGAATCGCCGCAATTTCTTCTGCTTTCATGCTTCTATCTTCAGGTGATCATATTGTCATTACAGAAGATGTGTATGGTGGGACTTTTCGTTTTGTAACGGAAGTATTGCCTCGTTTAGGAATTAAACATACTTTTGCAGATTTTACAGATGTAAAAGCCGTTACAAAAGCGATTCGTTCAAATACAAAACTGATTTATATGGAAACACCTTCTAATCCATGTCTTGGAATCACCGATATCGCTAGCATTGTAGCGCTTGCTAATGCGAATGATTGCTTCACTTTTTTAGACAATACATTCATGACTCCACTTTATCAACGTCCACTCGATATTGGTGTAGATGTAGTTTTACATAGTGCTACCAAGTTTTTATCAGGACATAGTGATATTATTGCAGGTCTTGCTGTAACGAAAGATGATGAACTGGGAAAACGATTAGCCTTTATTCAAAATTCATTCGGAGCTATTTTAGGTGCTCAAGATTCCTTTTCATTAATTCAAGGAATAAAAACATTAGGCGTACGATTTGAAAAATCCGCAGATTCTGCACAGAAAATTGCTTCCTATTTAAAGAATCATTCATTAGTGGAAGAAGTTTTTTATCCAGGATTAACTACCCATACTGGTTATGAAATTCATATGAAACAAGCAAAAAGCCCAGGGGCAGTACTATCATTCCGATTACCTAATCGGGTAATTGCCAAAGCATTTGTAGAAAATGTACAAATCCCCGTTTTTGCTGTAAGTCTTGGTGGGGTTGAATCTATCCTATCCCACCCTGCCCAAATGTCTCATGCGACTATGCCAATAGAAGAACGTGAAAAACGAGGAATTACGGATGGATTGCTACGGTTTTCTGTAGGTTTAGAGAATGTAAATGATTTAATCGCAGATTTCGATCAAGCACTTACAATAGCAGAGAAACAAACTTTCCTTAACCAGCAATAGCATTCTCTTTTCGGAGGAAACCTATTTACGGAAGAAAAGAAATTGGTTACAATATGCCATAAATTGTGGGTGATGTTGAATTTCAATGAGAAGTTGTAAATAGGCTTGGAATTATTATACATTAACAATTGTTAAATGGCGGAACGAGACCAAACTATGGATACCCGAGAAGATTACCTTCAACTCCGCAACCAATTTACCTAAAATCGAGACCTATTCTATCCTACCCGAGACGAATATTTCTTCTTCCATTAATTTCAATAAAAAAGTGTGCACCTCATGAAAGAGTGCACACTTTTTTTTCTCGTTTTCAGAATTCCAATTAATTCACCACTTTTTTCGCTTGTACGACGAGACGAAACTTATTGGACCTTTCTGGATAGCATGTGACTAAAGAGAGCAAAGAGATTCCCTTTTGTCTTTCTAAAATATCTACATTCTCTGGCTTTACTATTTGAATATTAAATACTTCATATCCCAACGTATCCATCTTTGTCTCCAATTCAAAGCGATCCCCTATTTGAAGCTCGTTTAACCGATTAAAAAATTGGCCGAAAATATGAGATTGATGACCGGCGATAGCGGCACTTCCATTAAGTTCCCCTGGCTCGTCAAGTCCAGAAATCATACCTAATGCTCGATTCAAATTTCCAGTAGTTGATCCTTCCAGAACTGGAGATTCCAAATGGATAGAGGGAATCTTTAAAATACCTACAACTTCAGCGTTTGATTCTTTCAGATGCTTCACTGCGACTGAGTTTGCTCCGACATACACTTTTTCACTAGCTGCTTCTGTTTTAATGGAAGTAAAGGATTCCATTAATTCTTTTTTATTTTGCTCATTTTCCAAAACTCCATAACTTACGATAAAGAAAAGGAGCAGCCCTATTCCAATCAGCGAATTGCCTACGTATTTTTTCATTTTAGTAGGCCCCCTTTAGGCAAATTTACGTATAGTCACTCCACCCCCAAGTAGACATACCGCCATTAGTAACAGCATCATACTATTAAGAAATCCACCTGTTTTCGGTAATGAAGATTCGGTGAAAATTCCACTATTCCTTAATGATTTACTTCCAGATACTACATTTGAGTTAGCAATGAAACCAACTAAACTACTTTCATCTTCATCCATAGCCCCAACATCAAAATCTACTTCGTTTGTCGTTTCGTCGATCATTCCAGTTGTACCATCATTGGGGGATTCAGTCATATCATCATTTGTTCCTTGATTCCCTTCTTCATTGTCATCAACCACCACTGGCACTTCAGCGTTAATTTCTTCTGAAGTTTCATCCGTGCTCTCATCGGGATCATTGTTTGGATTATTTGGGTTTATAATTGGTTGAGCGGCTAAGTATGTTTCTCGTGGAAGAATATCTATACCCACGCTACCCAATAAATTATTTAATCCTAGAGAAATTGTATTGTCTCTTTGAGTAGTACCGCCGTTATCTGTGTAACCTTTACTAGTCAACACATCCGCATTAAGACTACCTATTACATCAGAAAAAACTTCTAATTGGAGAACACCTTCCGAAAAGGATTTCACCTCCCCACTACTCTGACTGTGACGATCTAAAATGCTAAGATGAACTTCATTTAGGACTGGTAATTCATTACTTACTAATTCGACAACACCACTATCGTATTTTTTAAAATCTCCTTCTTTAATTGATTCTGACAATAAAACATTTATATCTATATTGCCTAAAACTTGATCAGCTAGTTCTGCATTAACAACAGATGATTTATGTTTTTCGAAAGAATCATTTTCCATATTGTTGTTCTCCAGAACATTAAGTTCCAAACCGTCTAAGATGGCATTCTTGGAAGAAGATGCATTCTCAAGTCCTATAGTGACGAGTTTCGAATTATCAACATATTCCTCATTTGCTTCTTTCTTTTCGCTTTCAAGAAGTCCTACATGTAAAGTACCCAGAACAGGTAAATCAGTGATTTTTGAATGTACTCCTTGGTCCTCACGCGAAGAAGTTGTCCCTTCTTCAACCTGTTCCTGCTTTAGTACTCCGATCTCTACATCTTTTACTATTGCTAAATTTTCCAGCCCGATATTTACAACGGCTTCTTTACTGGTTTTATCTGTTTCTCTCAATGTTTCTTGCTGGTTCATTATATCTACATCGACTTCATCAATTATTAACGGATTTTCTGTAACAATATCTACTAACGCTTTTTCACTTTCAGTCTTAGTTTCAGATTGTGAAAGTATGCTTACTTCCGTATCACCGATTTCTTCATCTATAACAGATGCAGTTACCAGTGCTTCCTTCATTTTCCCTTCATTTGAAATTTTGATATTAATACTATCTATACCAATCAAATTGTTCACTTCAACGTCCATAATATCTGCCTTATCTGGATTATTGTCTAATAGATTCACTTCAATTTGTAAAGGTAAGTGGGAGCCATTTCCCTCTGCTGCGACAAAAGATGGTGTTAGAAATAGCATTGTCAAAAATCCAAGAACAGTACAAGTAAAATTTTTGCTAATAGTTTTCATTATTTTTCTCTCCTTTTTCTTATGATGTTAATCACATATGAAAAAGGAGTATTTGCGGTGGTTTCCTCAGTGGTGTATGAATCCACTGGATAATTGCATAGCTATTTTTGTGATACCATTTCTTTCTCGCCAGTTCTTTTAACATTTGATGAGAAGTCAACAGTACAATCGGTATGTCGCCTCCCAAAAGAAAAGACACTCCACTTAATGTTACATTAGAACTGCCAGTAATAACTGCACTACTAGTAACTACTACCTTTCGATTCTGTCCGAGTGGAAATGTTGTATTAGTAGCAGTTTTCATTTTTTTTGCTTCTATTAATTTTATGGGAGTATTTTTTATCTCATTGGTCTTTACCACATCATTGAAAATGGCAACTTCTGAATTAAGCGGATTTATCTTGGTCACCTTTTCCAGATGTCTCTCTACCTCTTGTGATTCTACATTTTCAAAATGAGCTTCAGTCCCTTTTGATGTCTTATTACTCGCCTCATCGGGATTCTTTATATGTGAGAAAGGAGGCTCTGATTCAACTAAATTTAAACTGTTCGATTGTTTCGATGGTGTTGGTGTTAAAGGAGGTTTCGAGATATTTATTTCTTCAGAAAGAGCATTGTCTAGTTTCTTCTCTGTTACATTTTCTACTATATCATTTACTTTTTTTACAGCTTTAACTACCGTCTTAACTGTTTTTTGCACCTCCGTAGTTACTTTTCTCACACTTTTTGCAGTTACCTTCAATTCAGAAGTTACAACGGGTACTTCAGGAAGGTTTTCTACGGACTCCTCTACTACATTGACTAAGTTGTTAACGGTTGAATCCGTTGTATTCATCACTTCTGAGACTACGTGCTCGATGATTGGAATACTTTGCTCTTCAACGTCTGCTACAGGATTTAAAATAGATTGTGAGGGAATAGTTCGGTTTATATTCGTTTTAACAGTATCAACAACTTCTTCTGTTGTATTAATAAGTTGATCAATTGACTCCCCTAACAATCCCCGATTACGATCCTTCTCCTCTCCCTTCACTTGAAAAGGAAGCACCACCAAAAAAATAATACTAACTATACATGCAATAAAACATTTCTTCACTTTTTCACCTCCTGTCCATCTAAAAATTTCATCTTATTATTTCCACTACCCTGTTTTCTGAATATTAAACTTATTTGGAGTAGAACTAAAATTTTTGTCAATGTCTTTTGTCCAGTATTCTAGTATCGAAGTTTTCTTTTTATTTTTTTAAATGTTTTATTTTGTTCTTCCAGGGGAAATAAGGACTGTAAGTAACAATTAAAGGAGGACTATGAAATGACAAATCAACAGTATGAACACTCAACAGACGACGTAGTAAAAGAAACTGGAGAATATACTTGCGAAGCTGGAATTACTAAAAAATTATTTGAAGGTGATAAATTCCCTTCTTGCCCAGAGTCGGAAGTGGCTACTTATTGGAAACATGCAGAAGGACATCATCACAATTCTGGCGAAAAGGTACCTGAATCTGGAAAATATAAGGATAAAGATGGAGATGTAAAAGAATTAGAAGCGGGAGCATTATTCCCGAACTGCCCTAAGTCTGGTAATCCAACAACATGGAAACACGATGGAAACTAATACGCACATATTAAGGCAGGCTCTAGTTAAAATAAACTTTAGCCTGCCTTTACTTTTTTCTCTAAAAGAAATTCCTAACATAGGTAACCGCAAAATCCTGAACAAATAAAAAAATTAACCATCCACAAATCCCCAATATAGTCGATACAAACAGATGAACAGAGTTTTGTAATGCGAAATAAATGACTAGTAACATTACAGCTGTAGTAGATTAAATAAAGGAAGCGGAGCAACAATTAACTTTCTTCTAGTAAAAAACCTCTTCTCTATGTCCATTAGACAACGAAAAGAGGTTATATTCATCATTTTTTTATAATCCTAAGTTTTTAGCAATTATTACTTTCATTATTTCATTTGTTCCGGCATAAATAGAAGCAACTGGAATGTCTCTGTATCTTCTAGCAATTTTGTATTCTTCCATATAACCGTATCCACCATGTAATTGCATACACTCTATGGAAATTTCTCTTGCAGTTTCGGTCAGCCAATATTTTGCCATCGACACTTTCGTGACAACGTCTTTCCCATTAAGATGGTCTTCAATAAGTGATTCCAAAAATGATTTTCCAAGCTCTACTTTTGTTGCCATCTCCACAATTTTAAACTGTGTGTTTTGAAAAGACGATATAGGCTTTCCAAATGCTTTCCGAGATTTTACATACTCTATTGTGGATTCCAGCATATCTTCTGAAGCAATTTGCGCTGCAATGGCAACAACGAGTCTTTCTTGTTGCAGTTTTTCCATTAGGTATCCAAATCCATTTCCTTCTTCCCCTACCAAATTAGAAGCAGGAACGCGACAATCCTCAAAATACAATTCTGCTGTGTCTTGAGCATGGAGTCCAACCTTAGCGAGTTTTTGCCCTTTCGTGAAACCTGGCGTACCTTCCTCTACCATGATTAAACTAATTCCTTTATGTTTTGGTTCTACTTTCAAATCCGTTTTTACGATAACGAGAAATAGATTTCCATTAATGCCATTTGTAATGAACGTCTTTTGGCCATTCAACACATAATGATTACCATCGCGAATAGCGGACGTTCGAATATTAGCTAAATCAGATCCTGTACCTGGCTCTGTCATGGCAATTGCTGTAATGATCTCGCCAGTCACACAATTTGGTAGCCACCTTTGCTTCTGTTCTTTTGTGCAAAACGATTCAATATACGGAACGACAATATCATTGTGCAGGCTTACTCCAACTAAACTAGTTCCTACTCTTTCTAATTCTTCAGAAATGATCACATTGAAACTATAATCTAAACCCAAACCTCCATATTTCTCTTCTACCTGAGGACAAAGGAATCCCAACTCCGCAAGCTTCTTCCAAAAAGAAATAGGAATGATTCTTTCTTTTTCCCATGTATTATAATAAGGCACAGCTTCTTTTTGAAGAAATTTTTGCAGTGAAGCTCGAAACATCTCATGCTCATCTGTTTCAAATTTATACCTTCCCAATATCTATCACTCCTATTCTATTCCTTCAATAATAGTAGCGTTCGCCTGTACATTCTAGTCTTTTCATCTACATACCTTCTTGTGGACAGCTCATTTACTGAACTAATTCTTCTTTTTGTATTATTTCACCTTCTTTTTATTAGGATAAACGAGATATTTACAATAAATTGAAAATCAAGCCATCAAAAAAAATGCCCAGATGAACAAATAATCACCTTGGCAATTCTCTCTAGTTTCATTTAACAATATGAGTGAATTGTTTTTAATGGTCCACCACATACTAGAACTTCATTAAACATGGTATCTAAGCTCCTAGTCATAGAATATTTTGTAAAAAATACGTTTCCTCTCTAGCCATATGATCAGCCATAAGAGGTATAAAGGTACCTAATGCTTCATTTTTAATATTCATTTCTTCCAATTCAATATCTCCATGGAATTTATCTAATGCTGGAAATCTTTCTACATTGGCACGTAAAAAACCTGCTAGTTCAATTGCTTTTAGATAGAAATCTTCCCAGTCTTTTATAAATTGTTGCTCTTTTTCTTTCAGTTTTTTCAACTCGGTCTAAATCTGCATCAATAGCACCTGCATGACCAGCAGCATCCAGCAGCCAGAGTAAGTCATGATGTAAAGGATGTACTAAGGGAACTTCCTGGCCTTGTTCCAAATAGGTAAATACTCGTATGGCCTCTTCTACTTCGTTCACCATATGGTTGATGAAAGATGGAGGTAGCGAGGTTTTTATTTCTCCAGCTAAATGTTCTTTTATGAGAAAAATTTTAAATACACGAATTTCTTCACTCGCTATTTTTGCCTGTTGAGTTAAAAAATTGAGTTCCTCTTTCTTTAACGGTTGTTGCTTGGAATCCATTAGTAATTGATCAAAGTGATGACTTATGAACTTGCAGCCGAAATCTTTTCAGTTTCACTAGGAGCTAAAGAATCATGAATAAATCTTCCATGATCCCCCAACACTTGTAACCAAAAATGGAGTTCATATAAAGCGGTTTCTTGAAATGAGTTTTCCAGTTAAACCCCTCCTTCTTACAATCTATGCAACTACCTATTTAATAAGTAGAAAGAGTCTTCTAGATGAAGACTTTTATTAACCTTTTTTATTCCAATTAATATTTACATAAACACTTTGTCCTCTTAGTATCAATTGTGCCCAACTTTCATAGGATAGTCTGAAGGAGTGATATCATTTGGATCAGTCATTATATCGAGGAAGCTATAAGCCTTTTGTATCACCATTAGACCCTTGCCCCCCTATTTTAGTAAAGGATTTTGTTTTACCGCCACAACTTTTTACGAATTTCCAACCACCAGGCCTACCACAAAATTCTCCAGAAGAAGCGCTATGGCAAGGTTCTCTTTGGCCGCAATTTGTGGATGGATTTTCGCGAGAGGAAGGAATTTCATGAATGCATTCGAAGAAAGATTAGACTTGTTAAAAAAAGTACAACAAATGGATTTTGTCGTAGTAGAGTTGACTTTATACACAGATACGCACCAAGATGATGCAGATGCTTTAGAACAATGGAGAGAAGCGATAAAAGAGGCGGCAAGGGTACGCAAACTCTATGAGAATAAATTTGGACCTTTATCATTAATGTCCGCCCCTTCCAAACAAGCGATAGAAGTAGGTTGGCGTTGGAATCAAACGCCATGGCCATGGCAATTATGAGAAAGGAGAAAAGCGATGTGGGTTTATGAAAAAAAACTGCTGTACCCTGTAGAGGTTACCACTTGTAATCCAATGCTAGCGAGATACATTATGGAGCAATATGGTGGAGCAGACGGAGAACTAGCTGCTGCACTACGATATATGAATCAACGTTATACTGTTCCTGATAAAGTAATTGGCCTGCTGACAGATATATCAACGGAAGAATTTTCTCACCTAGAAATGCTAGCAACAATGATTTATAAATTAACAAAAGATGCTACACCTGAACAACTAGAAAAAGCAGGACTAGGTGCCCACTTTGTCAATCATGGCCATTCACTCTTCTACGAAAATGCTGGTGGAGTTCCTTTTACCTCCACATACATTCAGTCAAAAGGCGATCCAATCGCCGATCTATACGAAGATATAGCCGCCGAAGAAAAAGCACGTGCAACCTATCAATGGTTAATCGACATCTCAGATGACCCTGGTATAAATGACGCATTACGGTTTTTAAGAGAAAGAGAAAATATCCACTCCCTACGATTCAGAGAAGCTGTAGAACTATTAAAAGACGAAAGAAACCGCAAAAAAATCTTCTAACCCAAAACCCGCCACCCACCTATCCAACACGAAATTCACCAATGTTACAAATATGTTACTGGTGCCAGGCACCAGTAACATATTTGTAACAACCATAATTCCATAAAAAATGCTTGGTAGTTGGGATTTCCCCTGCTACCAAGCATTTTTTACTTAAATTATTCTTTTTATACGAACGACAAACCTGGTCTCTTATTTTTAACTCTGGAAAGAATCAAAAAATCTAAGAAAAATTACACCATTCCAATGATGAGACTATTGTTAATAATTATTTATTCCAAGTTACGTCAGTATAATTCATTGTACATCGGTGAACAATAATTTCAACGATGAAAGCATATTAAAAACTTCCCCCAATATAGCAATGCTAGGAGGAATTATTCATGAAATCTTTGGGAGTTAAAATCGGAGTATTACTTGTTTTATTTTTTTGTATAGCATATGCTACTTCAGCTATGGATAGAGGAAGACCTTATTATGAAAAAAAAGGATATGTTCTATGGGGAATTAAAACCGAGGAAAAAGTTATTGCACTTACGTTTGATGACGGTCCTCATACCACTTACACGCCACAGATATTAGACTTGCTTGCTGAATACGATGCTAAAGCGACGTTTTTCGTTATTGGTGAACGAGCAGAGTCTTTTCCAGATCTTATTCTTCAAATAGGCAAGGAAGGCCACGAAGTAGCGAATCATACGTATTCACATCCTTTAAAAATCACACCAGACAAGCTTAAAGAAGAACTAAAAAAAACGAATGAAATTATCCACGATATAACCGGTACTTATCCATTGTTTTATCGTCCTGTAGGAGGAAGTTACAATGATCGTATTATTAATACCGCTATTGAAAATGGATACAAAGTAATCATGTGGTCGTGGCATCAAGATACGGAAGACTGGAAAACTCCAGGAGTCAATAAAATTGTAAAAAAAGTATTATCTGGCGCTCACCCAGGTGATATTGTGTTATTTCATGATGCAGGAGGAGATCGTTCTCAGACTGTAAAGGCACTTGCAGAAATTCTACCAGAACTCCAAAAACAAGGGTATAAGTTTGTAACGATATCGGAGCTTATAGAAATAAACAGCATGAGTGTAAAGCATTAGCCATCCATTCTTTATGAATTCTGCCCAAAATCGATTAATAAAATTCCTTTTGCTTATACGAGTTAACACAGTTACTACCATTCCCCTTAATTCCAAAACAAACATGAATTCAATTCCATATGAACTCAGACCATTTAGATAAAAAAATGAAGCTATTACTCAATACCTAAAGAAGAGCAAACCATTTTTTTGGCTTGCTCTTCCTTTTTTCGTTCACTATTACTCAAATTTATCAATCAATTCACTTAATGAATATGCAACTTTTTGAAGTTCATCACTCATTTTTTCCAATGAACCCATTGCATTTGTCTGTTCTTCTGTAGAGCTCGCAACTTCTACTGTTTGTGTAGCGGCATCACTTGCGAACCCTTTAATATTCTCAAAGGCAGCAAGTATTTCTTCTGAGCCTGCTGACATTTCTTCTGTTATGGCAGAAGTATCTTGAATTTCTAAATTTATTTGACTGATTGTACCGACCACCTGTTCCAGCATTTCCCCAATCTTTTGAACCGCTTCAGTTCCCTCTGTAACTTTTGTGGATGTTGCAACCATTACATCGCTAACGTCATTCGTGACTTGTTCGAAATTATTAATTAGCGCTCTTATTTCTTCTGCTGATTGCTTCGATTGCTCTGCTAACCTTCTAACTTCATCTGCTACTACTGCGAATCCTTTTCCAGATTCACCTGCACGTGCTGCTTCAATTGCAGCATTTAACGCGAGTAGATTGGTTTGTTCAGCAATACCTGTCATCACATTCGTTATTTCTTGAATTTGTTTAGATTGGCCACTTAACTCTTCTACTTTCCCGCCTGTTAGTTGAACCATTTCTTGAACATCTTTAATCTGTTTAATAACTCGCTTAGATTCTTCATGACCCTTACTAATAAAAATAGTAACGTCATTTGAAGTATTGGACATCTCATTCCCTGAATCAGCAATTCTTTGTATGCCTATTGACATCTGTTCTAGTGCAGTGACTGAATCTTCGCTATGCTGTAATGATTTTGCACTTCCTGCCGCCAATTCAACCATACTGTTATTAATCGAACGATTATTATCCATTGTCATTTCAATTGTCTCAAAAAGCTGCTTTGATGAACGTAATACCTGAGAAGAATGACTAGTCATCTCATTCATTACTGCGCTCAATTGCTCTTGAGAAGCCATAAATGATTTTGCTAAAGCGGAGATTTCATTTTCTGATCGGAACTTTATCCCTTCCACTTTTTGGGATGCTACAGTCCATTTTCCTTTTGCGAAGTCACCCAAGGCTTCGCTTACAACAGTAAGAGGCGCCAACGTTCTTTTTGTGTACAGATAAAATATGGTTGTAAGAACAAGAATAATCACAAGAAATATTATCGCAACAAGGGGAATAGTGGTTTTAAGAAGATTGTTCTGAATTCCTACTACATTTTCTGCAGCTATATCAACCGCCAAGATTCCAACAATATCATCTTTACTGTCTCTAATTGGAGAAAAAGCAGACAAATATCTGCCAAACTCCGGATCATTAATAACTTTCGTACTGACAGAATCTCCTTTTAATACTGATTTAACATCTTCATAAGTTGTGCCAGTTGTTTTTTGACCGATAGTTGCCGCACCGTCCGCACCTTTTGGATAACCATCTATCATTATTTCAACCGAATTTGTATCAGCTTTTAGTGTATACAAATAAAGTACACCTGTACTATCCAATGCATTGACAAACTGATCCCTTAAATCCCAATATGCATCACTTTCTACAGGTTCTTCCATAAACTTTTTGTATTTATCTCCGTCAACTCTACTAGCCAAATAATCCGCAGTTGTTACCGCTTGACTTCTAATAGAGTCTTCCACTGTTTTGAGAGTACTATAGGTAAACAACGCAGAAACTGCTACAAACAAACACAACATGACTGTAATAAGTATTAGAGCCATTTTTGTGCTTAAAGATTTCTGTTTCATCCATTAACCTCATTTCTATTTAACTTTCACTCTTTTACTTATTGATAAAAAATATATGTACAGTATATTATCGGCATATATATAACACTCTTTGAGGTGTCTATAAAAATAATCTAATTATATGTAACAAAAGTGTTACGGGTGCCTGGCACCTGTAACACTTTTGTAATATTACTTGAGATTAGTAATGGCAGTGGCAATTTGGTCGATGACTGGGATGGTGCTCGTTTTTGCATTTTCCGTCAATATCGTAAAAATTAGCGTTTCTCCGTCTTTTGTCTTTGCATAACCGGCAAGTGATTTAATATTTTCTAAACTGCCTGTTTTAGCTATAACATTTCCTTTTGCTGGAGCCATTTTCATTCTATTTCGTAGTGTACCTCCTATAAAACGATCAGATTCACCTGCTATAGGAAGGCTATTCATATACGTGTGATACCAAGGTTCAGATCGGACAACATACAGCAACTGTGATAATTGACTTGAGGTAATCTTATTGGAGTAGGACATTCCCGACGCATCTTCAAAGTGCCAATAGTTACTATCTAGTCCTATAGAATCTGCATATTCCCGCATTACTTTTAGACCTGCATCCCAACTCCCTACTCTGTATTTAACTTTCCCCATCTCCTTAGCTAACATTTCCGCATGTGTATTATTACTCAATTTCATAAATGGAACGATTAATTCTTTCAAAGGCATGGATTTTTTAGACAATAAAACATGAGCCCTTTCGGAAGTTTTACCTTGAACTATTTTAGAGGAGATGGCAAATGTTATTCCTTTTTCCGCTAATGATCTTTTAAAGACATCTAGTGTATAGAGAGTTGGGTTTGTCACTGAAATCCATTCTTTTGCTCCAGAGGACCCTATCGGAGAATTCCCAGTAATAACAACCTTGTTTGTACCAACTTGACGAGTAATTTTCAACGTGCTTTTGTTGCCTTTAGGAACCGTTCTAGAATTATTCACTACTTGTAATACACTCGTTAAAGGAGTTAACGTTACTTGCGTTGCTTTTCCACTAACTGCCGGTTTTGCTTCCACAATAACAGATCCTGCATCAAAATCATCATTTGGTGAAAGTGTCAATGCAGATATCGGTGCCGCATAATAGTAAGGCTCATCTTCTGCTAAAATACCTGCTGACAATCGAACCGAGTCAAACCAAGTATCATCACCGACTAAATTTCCGGAAATCTGTTTAATCCCTTGCTTCACTAAACCATCCGCAAAGCTATTCAACTGTATTTTCAATAAAGTCGGATCTCCTTGACCGCGTAAATACAAATTACCATTTAATATTCCATTTTTCACTTTGCCATCGGTTAAAACAGCGGTAGAAAAACGATAATCCTCACCAAGTGTATCTAGTGCTGCAGCGACAGTTAACAATTTAAGTGATGACGCTGGAGTAATCTCTTTATCCCCATCATACTGATACACTATTTCTCCAGTAGAAGCCTTTCGAATCGCCACACTAGTCGAAGCGTTTCTCATTCTACTGTCCATCATAATATTGTTAATTGTATTTTTTAAGTTCGTATAGGAAGCAGCAGCTTCAACGCTAGAATCAACTGTTACTGGGATAAAAACTGCTCCACTTACCATAAATACAACAACTATACTCACTAAAAGTTTTCTCCATTTTTTCACTTTGTACCTCCCGTATTACTAAACTAGATATTACTAGTTTAACACGGAATTATTAGATAATACTGTTACTTTTGACAAAATAACAATATGAGATTCAAGTTTCTATTTGACCTTTCATGATTTTGCATTCATTATTAATACCAATAAATGCACCTTAAGGAGAAAAATATGACAAACCTCGAAAACATTCTAAGAAGCATTATTTCAGGAGACTCGAATATTGTTTCATCGGAAGTTTTGAATGAAATGATTGAAAACATAGGATCTACAGACCCAATCTTGAGGGACAACCTTATATACAGCGCTTTTTGTACATTGATAACAGGGAACCATCTGGATCAACAGCAACTGGAATATATCCTAAATAAACTGTTAGTGAAAAAGTCAATAGTATTGGATATAGATAAGCCCATAACTGACTCTGTATTTACTCGATCGTTTACTATACTTTTTTATGCTGCAATAGTAGAATACGATTCTACTAAACAAATAATAAGTAAAGATTTAGTACGTAAAGTTATAGATGCAACACATGAATATATGGGAAAAGAAACAGACTTTAGAGGATATGTAAAGAAAAAAGGTTGGGCTCATGCTACTGCACATGGCGCTGACTTACTAGATTCCATCGCTAAACATCCTTTTGCATCCGAGAATGACGCCTTCATGATTTTGCAACATATCGCACGATTTCTCACCTTGGCTCATGGTTATCAGGACGATGAAGAAGAACGGTTGGCTCGTGCATTTGTTACACTAACTAAATATCATCTTAGTGAAGATTTCATAATATCTTGGCTGAAACAATTAGAGCAATCCCTTGCAGATAAATATTCAGCTTCAAATAATGAATTACAACCGTATTATGCTCAATTAGCTTATAAGAATTTCTTGAAATCCTCTTACTTTTTACTAGAAAAAGAAGCTATCCAAAATGATTTGAAAGAAACAATTAATGATTTAGTTGTTCAAATGATCTACTAACAAACAAGGCTGCCCCACCATAATTGAGCAGCCTTTGCATTTTTTAGGTATCTGTTCCTAAAGGAGTTAGAGCTTTTGTTTGATCAATATAAATAAAAGCATCGTAACGGTTACTCATCTTAGAAGGAACATAATTTCCATATGCTTCAAAATCAGGATTGTACACCACCCCTATAGCTCTGTGACCAATTCGATTATTAAATAATGACCGATTTCCTTCATTAAATATCAACAATTTATCAAATACTCCGGATTTATGCAGTTCATCCTCCCAAGAGCCTTTTTGCGCGGGTGGTACATTTATCTGCTTGTAGGGCAAACCCCATTCATTTGCTGCAATAACAGTGCCTTTATAGGTTCCAAATCCAACAGCAAAAACATCTTCTGTTCTATTTTGCGATCGAAGAATCTGCCCTACATTCACCATTCCCGATGCTGCCATATCTGTAGCGGAAGCATCTCCTATATGCGTGTTATGCTCCCATATGATGATTTTCGCTTTTTTTCCATGGTAGTCCAATATTTCATTTACCGCTTCCACCATATGTTTATCTCGAATATTCCAGGACAATTCATCACTTCGAACCATTGCACGGTAATATTCTTCTGCATTACTGGCAACTATTGCATTTATTTTTAAATTTAAGTCTCCTTCCTTTGTATCTTTGTAATTATCCTTATGAGTACGAATAGAAGTTAGTAGCTTTGAAACTTCATCTACACAAGCTTCCGAAATGTTGAGCGAAGAAACTCCATAGGTTTCTGGGTGACGGTTAAATGGTTCAAAGCAAGAAAATGCCTTTTTGGCAAGTGCCAGATCAGCTCCATTTGGATTTGTATTGCTTAAATATGAAATAACTTCATCTAAGGATTCCCATAAACTGTATACATCGATTCCATAGAACCCCACTTTCTCGTTCATTTCTTTTTGGTCGTTGTGTATCTTTAACCATGTAACAAATTCAGCTATTTCTTCATTTGCCCACATCCAAGTTGGCCACCGTTTAAATGCCTTTAGCATATCTCCAACTTTGGTTTGTTCATCTGTGTAGCCTTTAATAAACCTATTTATATGCTGAGTAGAAGGCCAATCTCCTTCCACGCCAATAAGCGTGAATCCTTTTTCTTCAATCAACCGTTTGGATAATTCTGCTCGAACCGTGTAAAACTCAGATGTGCCGTGGCTTGCTTCTCCCAAAAGTACAATTTTCGCACCTCCAATAGCTTCAATTACAGGGGTTAAGTCTTCTTTTGCTTTGTAGGATAGTGCATATTTCTTGATAGATTCTTCAAGAGAAACCAATAGAAACTCTCCTTTCCATTAAAGTTTGAGTCAAATTATCCTCTTTCATTCAAAAAATCGCACATTCAAACCATATTGCATAGGAATAATATATAGAAACAAAAAAATGGGGGAATGATTGTTAGAAATCATTCCCCTTTCCTATATTTCACACAAGAAAAAGCCAGGACAACCGGAATTCTTTGTCTTCTTTTGAATTCCTCTTCACAGCTAAAATGTGTACGTTGTGGAGTACCTTCCCGTAAGTCCACTATGTTAAATCCTGCCTTTTTAAGAGCATGGAAATATTGTTCTATCGTACGGTGATACTTAACTACTATTTGGTCTATCCATGGCTCCTTTCGTTCCCCATCGATAAAATAATCGTCCACTATCCAGTTCTCACGTCTATCTCCTGAATGCTTACTAGCAAAAGAAGAAGTCGTAAGTGGATGTTGAACGCTAAATAAGAACCTTCCATTTTCTTTTAATGCATTATATATATTAGTGAATAACGTTTGTATATCTTCTACATAATGAATGGCAAATCGTGAAATTACAATATCAAATTTGTTTTCTGGATAACGAAAAGTCTCCATTGTATCTATATCGATTATTCCGTTCATGCCAGAAATATGCTTATTTGCGGCATCCACCATTTGTTTCGAACCTTCTACTCCGTAGTAATGCTTTGCGCCTTTCTCCAGTAATTCCTTCCCAAAAGAAGCATCTCCACAACCTAAATCTAGAAAGTTCTTCCCTTGAAAGTTTCCAATTAGTTCATACATTATTGGTCCTTCAATTGCGTTGTTAGGACTGTCTTCTCTACCCCTTCTTTTCATATAACTTTTGAAAAAATCCGATTGGTCATAAACACTTGGTCCTTTATACTCCATTATTTATCCCCCTCTTCTTCTAAATAAGTCCTTTGCCTTATATTCTTCTCCCAAGTATCTTCTCCATTTCGAATAGCCTTTTTTCTTGCATTTCTTTTCGTTTCGCACTATATACGTAGTGAGCCCACTCCATTTTGATAGCCCTGAGTTAATTGTTTTTACAGGTTGTATGTGTAAAATATTTCTCGAGGGTTTCCACTAGAAAAAATAAAGAAGGCGCTCTATCATAAATGTATGCTTCGTAGGGCAAATACATCTAGAAAGAGGCCTTCTTATGGAATCCATTATATCAAAAGTCTACCAAATAATAAAGGATACTGATAATCTAATCGAGATGGAAGAAAGTATCCAACTATATATGTACCAAGTGTTTGCTTCTCTTTTGGGGGACGTTTTCACCAAGATAAATCAGGTTATAAAAGAACAAAAACAAGAACTAGGTTGGACGGTGAAGAGAGATGACTGGAAAACAGTTCAATTCACCTTTGGATCTGTTCGTTTCCGTCATACACTTATGGCGGATAAAAAAGGGGATAATCATTACCCTTTGGATGAGTGGTTGGGCTTAAGAAGACACCAACGGCAGAGTTCTTTGGTAGAAGTGAAAGTGGCAGAATTGGCAAGTGAAAATACGTATCGTGAGGCTGCACGTGTGCTGAAAGAGTGGACCGCTGTAGAGGTTAGCCATACGACTGTAGGAAGTATCGTGAAGCGGGTAGGGATGGCACAAGCACAGGCAGATGAAGAAATGGTAGCGGAATTAGAAGAGGCAGCTTCCCTTCCAGAGGGAAAAAAAGTGGACTTCTTCTATGCGGAAGCAGATGGTGTATTTGTTCGAGGAACCGAGAAGAAAAAAAGTTTGGAAGTGCGTCATGCGATTGTACATGAGGGCTGGGATAAAAACGGAAAAAGAGTATCCTTACGTGAACCAAAAGTCATTATGACAACACAGCCCACTACTAAGTTTTGGGGGGAAGTCCAAGCGTTCAGTGCCCATCATTATTCGTTGGAAAATGCCTGCGTTATTACAAACAGTGATGGAGGATTGGGATATACATCCGAGAAGTTTCAAGAAGCCTTTTCCCAATCACGGTTTCCCGTGTTAAATCAATTAGACAAGTATCATATTGCGCAAGCATTGAATCGTGCATTAAGTGGAGGAAAAAGTGACTATAAGAATGGCATTCGGAAGGCTATGAAGGCTCATGAGTTGAAGGACTTTACGTTATGGTTAGATACGTATGAAAGCACGCTAGAAGACCCGAAAAAAATAGAAAAAGTAAACGTGTTTCGCTCTTACATTCAGAATAACTGGGATCGTATTTTTGACTGGCGTGAGAAAGTGGAGAACTCACCAAAGGATGCGAGAAGCCTTGGTGCAATGGAATCGAATCAACGGCATATTTCCTTTCGTATGAAAAAAAGAGGAATGCATTGGAGTCAAGAAGGTGGAGAAGCCATGGTAAAAGTGAAACAAGGCATGTTAAATGGGACATTACGTGATGTGTATCTGCACCATCAGCGTAGAAGTGAAAGACAGCAACGAGAAGTGAAAAAGGTAGTTCGTATGTCCGAGATACTCCGTAATCCCACTAGACCATCCATCGGCGCCAAACAGGGTTCTATTAGCTTGTATATTGCGCATTCAACAGCAATTGGACAACTAGTAAAAAGCTTTAGATAGTACCCTAGATGTATTTGTCAGGTTCTTGGTTTTTAGAACGTGACAAATATATCTAGGCCAGCAAGCGTTAGCGCGGTAGCTTAATAAGTGTACAGATAGAGAGTGCTTAAAATACTGGTGTTAATACTATGTCGAGAAAAACTTGACACATACTTACAGGTTAAGTAATTTTTCATTCCGTTCCAAATACTTTATAATATCCATAACCTTATCTATATAATTATCTACATATTGACTATTGGAAAGATTTATTTTTTAAATTTATTAGGTGATGATTTCAAGCCTTCAACTGTAAAAATTTCATTCATACTCACCATTTTTGAAAATTTTAAATCACTTTATGGAACATATTCTTCTTCATCCAGGGTAATATGAGTGACCATATCTTCTCGATTAATTGCTTTTCAATTACATTTTTTAATGAATTAGCATAATTCTCTAGATTAAATACAAATATAAATAAAAGATCATATTTATTCTCTTGAATAGAAAGATCAAATTTTAATCCATTAAAATCCCTTATACCTTCTGGTCGATGTAGGATCAACTTACTCGTATATTTCTCCAAACTTAATTTTTCAATGACTGTTTTGTTGAATTAATCCCGTTTTCTCCTTTCACTTACCAAGTTCTACTAATTTCGAATAAAATACCTCATTAAACAATAGTATAAAATGAAAGCACAGGTGACGCATGAAAAAAATAATAAATAATCTCACAAAGAAGCAATGGCTAATATGGGGTGGCTTACTATTATTTGCACTTTTTTTTGTAATGAATAGAGAGCTAATCACGCTACTTTTTGACGGAAATATAGATGCGGCTCAAACTTTTTTAAAGAAAAACATGGGGTATGCATTATTCTTTCTATTTTTAGTCATGCTAATTCAAAATTCTTTCACCATATTTCCGCTAATTCTTGTTATAACTATTAATATTACGCTATTTGGATTTGTTAATGGCTTTTTGTGGAGCTGGCTAACAAGTATTCTTGCTTCACTTGTTGTCTATTATAGTGTACGTTACATTTTCCAAGAAACCATTATGGAAAAATTTCACCCTAAGGTAATCGAAGAATTAGACACTAATGGCTTTACTTATGTATTCCAAGCCCGAATTTTCCCCTTCGTCCCAACCAGTTTGGTCAACATTTTAGCTGGATTAAGCACTATTCGCGTCCTTCCCTATTTACTGGCTACTACTATCGGAAACTTTTTTTACTTCTTCATTTTAGCTCTAATACCAGCAGGCATATTATCCGCTGACTGGAATGAACACGTTATTTGGATTATTATAGTGGCCGCAATTGTACTATATTACTTAATTAAAAAGAAAAAGAAATCTATTAAAGACATGGATGCCGTAGATTAACCGAAACATTAGGAGTGGAAATATATGAAACTTGCTATCATTACAGACATTCACGGTAACGAACTTGCATTAAAAGCAGTTCTTCAAGCAATTGATAAACGTAAGGATATTGAAGAAATTTGGTGTCTTGGGGACATGATCGCGATGGGTCCGGATACAAACGAAGTGCTCGATTTACTGTTTGCACGTCCAGATATTAGTATGATTACCGGAAACCATGACGAAGCCATTTTGTCGCTTATTGCAGGAGAAGGTCATCCCGAAAGTTATAAACATACTCGTGAACATCATAAATGGATTGCGGAACGATTATCCACAGACAATTTTAAGAAACTAAAACAACTACCACGAATGATTGAAAAACAAATAAATGGTATTCGTATCATTGGAATTCATTATCATATAGAATTAGCAAAGCGCAATGCTTATATAAAGGATGAACCTTTTTACGGAATACTGGAACCATCCTTAGAGAATATGGAGAAAATGTACGCTAATTATCCCGCTGATATTATTTGTTTTGGGCATCATCATCCAGAGCATTTATTTTCCAATGAAAGCCAAACTTACTTAAATCCCGGTGCACTAGGGGTGTCTAAAGGAGATATTGCTCCTTATGCAATTATTGATTTCTCACCAATGAAACCCTTAATTAGTATTAATCAAGCTACTTACGACAAGGATGCTTTCCTTCAAAGGTTTGAAACGCTAAATGTGCCACAAAAAGAAATCCTTTTTAAGCTTTTTTATATTGCCGAATAAAATAAAACGAACTACTAAAAGTTTAATCTTCTAGTAGTTCGTTTTTCAGTTTACTTTTGGAAATGTAAGGGAAACAGAGGTACCTTGACCTAACTGACTTTCAATCACTAAACTACCTTTATAAGAATCCATTAACTTTTGAGCAATAGAGAGCCCAATACCATATCCACCTTTTTTCCGATTGCGCGACTTTTCCACTCGATAAAATCGATCTGTAACTTTGGGAACATTCTCTTCTGAAATTCCGATTCCAAAATCTTGAACACTCAATTTCTGCTGACGATAATCTATATTCACTCTTTTATCATCCTTTGAGTACTTTATCGCATTATCGATTAATATTGTAAGCAGTTGTTCTAAGTGTCCCGCTCTTATTGCAAGAGGGGTGTCATCATATAATTGAAAAGAAAAACCGAACTCAGGGTGTGTAATTTCAAAGTCATTTACAACTTTTTCAATAACCTTTTTTGGATTAATCAAAGGAATCTCAGTATTTATTGTTTTTTCAGAATCGAGTCTAGATAGCTCTAATAAATCTTTCACCAATTTATCCATGCGATCCACTTCTTTCAAGGAAGATGCTAATGATTTATTTAACACTTCCACATCTTCTTTTCCCCACCTGTTCAACATCATTAAGTTTCCATTCAATACAGATAAAGGGGTTCTTAATTCATGAGAAGCGTCTTCCACAAATTGTTTTTGCTGGTTGAAAGAAGTTTCTAATTGATCCATCAGCTCATTAAAGTGGATCGCTAATTCAGAAATTTCGTCTTGTGTAGGTTGAACATTTACTCTTTCTTCTAAACCGAATTTTTTAATTCTTGCAAGTGTTTTGGAAATATCCTGAATTGGACTAACTATTTGTTTGGAAAGAAAAAGTGCTCCTATTAAACTTAAGAAAACTGCACCAATACCTGACAAAAACATTACAAATCCAAATTGACTCAAAAGACCATCGAAAATCTCCATGTTTCGTACAATTTCAATTGTCCCTACGAAATTCGTACCAACTAACGGTTCTCGGTAAATAAGCAGACGGTCATCACCCAATTTGATCAACTCAAACTGTTCGTTTTGGACTAAATGTGAAGGTATTTGCAATAATTCTTCTTCACTTACCGCCACAATACTATTCCCATCTTTATCCAAAATGCGAATTGTCTCCGATTTCTCATTAATCGAATTAACAAATGATTCGTCTTCCTTAATAAGTTGGCTAGATAGTTTCTGATTGGAATAATAGTTTTGCATAATAGCCATCTTTTTTTCAATGGATTGCTCTTCATAATGAATCATCCAACTATTCATCACAAGATATTGCAATATATTATAAGAAATAAACAAACCAATCATAAGTGCAGTTGCCCACAAAACAATTTTCCATTTTAACTTTAACTTTTTCATCATTTCATCACATACCCTACTCCACGGACAGAGTGAATATAGTTGTCATCGTGTATATTAATTTTGTTTCGTAAATATCTTACATACACATCTACTACATTCGTTTCTACCTCTGTTTCATATCCCCAAATTTTCTCTAGAATGAGTTCACGAGGAAGGACACGATTTACATTTTGTAAAAACATTAAAAGAAGCTCATATTCTCTCTTTGTCAAAGGAATCTCTTCATTACCTTTCATAACTGTTCGTGAAATAGTATCGACTTCAATTTCCTTGAACTTCAAATATTTCACAACATCTTCCTCATGTCGTTCATTTCGGCGAAAAATTACTCGCATCCTTGCTAATAATTCTTCAATCGAAAAAGGCTTTGACATATAATCGTCTGCTCCAACATCTAATCCCATGACACGGTCCATTACACTATCTCTTGCAGTGAGCATGATAATCGGTGTTTCTTTCACCATACGAATTCTTCTACAAACTTCTATTCCATTTAAGTGAGGAAGCATTAAATCTAATAGAATCAGGTCAAAATGATGAATTAATGCAGCTTCTAATCCATCTCTACCATCATGGATAACCGTTACATCAAAACCTTCGTGTTTAAGTTCTAGCTCCAGGAACTCTGTAATACTTTCTTCATCTTCAATGATTAATACTTTTTTCAATATGAACCCTCCCACGAATAAGGTTATCTACATGTTATCGAACAATGGTAGGACAGACAAATTTCTTTATTGTTTTTTTCTTGTTCTTACGAAAAATAATAAAAGCAGTAATATTACTGGCATTACAATGGATACAATTTGCACAATAAGTGGATCAATTTTCGTATTCCCTAAAATATGAACGGGTATTGACTCACTAGAATGTATTTGTAAGTCATCGTCACTACTTACCGTTACATACAACTTATATTTACTTGTATACACAAAACGAATTGGTAATTCAACCTTCACAGATTGCTGTGGCTTTAAAGTATCAAGTAATACGGGTACATCTGCACCGTAGTCCTCTAAATTTACTGTCATATGTTTCCCAATATCGGCCATTGTAATATAAGCCATCGCATTCTTCAGTTCTGTGTTCGAAAGATTGGTAATTTCGACTTCTACGTTCGTTTCAAGACCTGGATAGTTTTCCACTGCATCGGGTGACAGTATTTTAATATCTATTGTATCTGAAGCAGATACGATTCCGCTCGTTTGCATTACTATAAAAGAGAGGAAGAAGGCGAAAGAAATGCATATTTTTTTCATTCTATTCTTCTCCTTTAAGCGTGATTTTATTATTTCCAAATAACAATACTGCAATACTTATTACTAAGAAGATGAGTACCGGTAGTAAATCTACCATCAATACCATGAAGCCGAGGCGATTTACAAAGTAATCCTTTAACGTAAGCATGGATCGTGATAATGGACTAATTGTGTCAACGATATGCGCAAATCCACTTTTTTTCATCGTTGTTGATAAGAACATTGGAATTGCCGTAACTAAAAACAAGACAAACGCTAAAAGTGTAGAACTCTTAGTAGATGAAAGAATTGCAGAAAAGCCTAGAGATAATGCTGAAAATCCAATGACTAATGGAAAACAAATAAAATAGAGAAAGATAATTGCTTTCAAGAATATATCTGTACCCATAGCTAGTGCGTAAAAGTATGGAAGAGATAGTAAAGAAATAATGAACCAAAATAAGAGCAAACCTACTAATTTTCCAAAAGTAATTTGCGCTTTAGACAATGGGGATAATAAAAGACTTTCAAGCGTCTCTCTTTCTCTTTCACCTGCATACATATTCGATCCAATAATGATTGTTACTAAAATACTAATACCTAAAACTACTTTCATGAAAGTCATATTTACTTCTACTTGAGCAAGTAAACTTAGTTCTTTCACAGAGACAAAACTTAATGCAAGACCACTAAACAAAATAGTCACAGCGAAATATATCCATAAGCTTTTTTTAGAAAAAACATTCTCTTTTATTTCTTTTCGGATAAGCGCCGTTATCATAGATGCATCTCCTTATCTTCCTGTTCTGTAAGGTAAAAGAATACCTCTTCCAAAGTAATTGGTTCCGTAGTGTCTGCTTTCAATGGTCCATATTTGTTCAAAAGTGAATCTAAATAATCTTCTTCTATTAGATTCCCTTCTTTTACAATAGCCACACGATTACATATTTCGGAGATTTCTTTGAGCAAATGAGAAGTGATGAATATCGTAACTCCATGTTTTTTGTTTAAATCATGTAAAATCATTTGAATATCTCTTTGTCCTTGAGGATCTAAACCAAGTGTAGGTTCGTCTAAAAATATAAGAACGGGTTCATGAATAATGGTCTTTGCAATACCGATTCGTTGCCTCATCCCTCGAGAATATTGTCCAATAGGAATAGTTGCCTTACTTGTCATACCAACTTGATGAAGTACTGTTTCTACTCGTTCTTTTTGTTTACTTTTATCCACTCCATACAGTTGTGCGAAGAATAGTAAGTATTCTGCTCCTGTCATCCAGTTATAGTAGCCATGTGACTCCGGTAATACACCTATCATTTTTCTAATTTCCCGTTCATTCCGAATAACACTTTTCCCTTGAATTAGAACTTCCCCGGTTGTTGGCTTTAATAGACCATCTAACATACGAATAGTTGTTGTTTTACCAGCACCATTTGGTCCTAAAAAACCATAAATATCTCCTTCTTTTACATGTAAACTTAATTGATTAACCGCGGTGAACCCATTCGGGTATTCCATTGTTAAATCCTTCGTTTGAATCATGTTGTACCTCCTTCTAATTAGTATTTAAAGAAGAAAAGGAAAGGATGGGTCCACCCCCACCCTTTCCTAAATAAATAAGATTATTCGTTATCTTCTTGACCTTCGTCTTCATTATCCGCTTCGACTTTTACAATTTTTCCTGAAACAGCATCCACTTTCACGTCTTTCACATCACCAGAAGCAGTTTTTACTTCAAATCCGTAAACCACTACGCCATCTTCATCTTCTAGTTCAGATTTATTAACAGTTCCAGGTACTTCTTTTAATGCAATTACTTGTGCTTCATCTGAAGTCAGTTTTGCTTTTGCTTGAAGATCTGCGATGTTATCGTCATTTTCTTCACCATCACTTCCTTCTTCAGTACCATTTTCTTCGTCTTTTGCATCATTTTCGACTTTAACAATTTCTCCATTTTCTGCATTAACTTTTACATCATTTACGTCACCAGCAGTTGTTTTAATTTCAAAGCTGTAAACTACCACGCCGTCTTCATCTTCTAACTCAGAGTCTTTTACAGTCCCCGCCACTTTGTTTAGTGCAATTACTTGCGCTTCATCTAAAGTCAATTTTGCCTTCGCTTGAAGTTCAGCAATATTGTCATCGTCTTTTTGATCTTCCACTTGGTTCGTTACTGGTGCTTTGCCACTCGCAAAAGCGGTAGAGAATAAGCTATTACCTGCAACTGCTCCTCCAATAAGTGTTGCTGCTAATGCAGGGATAATCATTTTCTTTTTCATCTGTATTCCTCCTAAAAATTATTGTGAAGCTTTCTTACAATCTCTATTCTGACAGGTGCTTATGAAAAGTTACCGAAGCTTTTTTAAGAAATTAATGAAGGTTTAATGAGGAATTTCTCATTTTTTTATATCCCGGTCCATTTCCCCTCTCTTACATATGCTACTTGGAATGATAAAAAAGGAGTGAAGAAGAATGGTTCAACCATTTCAAGGAGGACTTATGCAACAAGGTTATCCGATGCCTTACGGACAACAAGGATATCCTATGTATCAACAACCATATCATCAACAGGGTTATCATGGGTACCCAATCCAAAATATGACTTATGGACACTATGGATATCCTTGGCATCACGGTCATCACTGGCATCAAGGATATCCTGGATATCCTGGATATCATGGATACCCAATGCCTCGATAAGTTGATTTTCAATAATTTAAATGCAAAAAGGATATCGCATGTGGATATCCTTTTTTGATACTTGTTATCTATTATAAAATTCTTCAGGGATGGCACCAATAGTTCTTCTATGGTATAACAGAGGCTCTTTACTTTCATTTTGAATATCTAAAACTTCCCCAATTAAAACGGTATGATCCCCAGCTTCAATTTGTTTGAAAACTTTACATTGTAAAACTGCAAGCGAATCAGAGAGCACTGGCAAATTCAGTTCTGACTTCTTCCAGTCACATTGGCTAAAGCGGTCCTCTACTTTACTTGAAAATAACGTACATAAATCCCCTTGATCAGCAGCTAAAATATTTACTGTAAATTTATCTACTTTTAAAAAGTCATCATAAGAATATACTCTTTTATCAATAGACCATAAGATGAGCAGTGGTTCTAGTGAAACCGATGCAAAGGAATTAACCGTCATTCCCATTGGTTTCCCTTCTTGATTGAAAGCCGTTACAACTGTAACACCTGTTGGATAATTCCCCATCGCTGCTTTAAACATCTCTATTTGCTCTATTTTGTTTTCCATATATGCAACATCCATTCTCTTTTTCTTTTAAGCATATCAAAATCATTCTATTCTTTCACACATTTGGCTTCTTCTATCATTATTTTGTTTAAATATTCTTCAGGCAGGGTAAAGATAGTTAGAACACAAAAACAAAAAGATGGAGGAATTTTAATGACACTCAAATTAACTGTAGAAAATGCCGTGCAAGCAAAACAAGAAATCGAGAAACTTGAGACACAGGGATATTCACGAGATAACATTCATATTTTCGCCCATTTCAAAGAAAGATCCGACGATATTAACGACGCTCTAGACACGAAAGATGTTGGCATGAAAGAACAAGGCTTCCTTGAATCCATGAAAAATATGTTTACTTCTCGTGGTGATGAACTACGAAGCAAAATGGAAGCAGCTGGTTTAACAAAAGAAGAAGCAGCTGAAGCTGAAAAAGAACTAGATAAGGGCAAATTAATTATTGTCGCTCATCATTAATTCATTAATATGTACATCCCATTCCCCTTTTTTGGGCGAATGGGGTTTTTATTTCTGTTTTATGATAACAGACTTCATCACTTCATCACTTCACCCCCTCGTTCTTTATAAATATAACAAAGGGATATAAACTCCATCTGAAGCATTTATAAACAATTTATAAGCTTTTTAAATTCAAAGAAATAGTGCGAGTTGGTACTTTTATGAATTTTTTTGTAAAGGACTTCTAGCCTAAAATTGAAAGGCTTCTAGAAAACATTTGTCTTTCATTTGAAATCTCACAAAATTTGTTGCATGATAATAAGAACAAATGTTTTTGAACGTACGAAAGAGGTGTTTGTTATGAAACCAGTTATCCTAGCTGAAAAACCTAGTCAAGCAAAAGCTTATGCCGATGCTTTTTCGGTCAAACGACATGAAGGTTATTTGGAGATCAACTCTTGTCCCATTTTCCCAGAAGGAGCCTATATAACTTGGGGTATTGGTCACTTAGTTGAATTGAAGGAACCAAAAGCATATGATCCGAAATGGGACAAATGGTCACTAAACAGTTTGCCAATTTTGCCAGATCGATATGAATTCCAGGTAGCGAAGGGAAAGTTCAAGCAGTTCACGATTGTGAAAAAATTGATGAAAGCGACGGATACAGTCATCAACGCATGTGACGTGGACCGTGAAGGGTCAAATATCTTCTATAGTATATACTATCAAACCGGGGCAAGAGGACAAGCGATTAAACGGTTATGGATTAATTCTCTCGAAGTAGAAGAAATTCGAAAAGGATTTGCACATTTACAAGATAATCGTAAAGACTTACTTTTATATGAGGAAGCAAAAGCACGTCAAATTAGTGATTGGTTAGTTGGAATGAATGGTTCTCGACTATATTCTCTTTTATTGCAATCACAGGGTATTAAAGAAGTCTTTCCAATTGGGCGTGTTCAATCTCCAACTATTTACTTGATTTATCAACGGCAAATGGAGTTAGAAAACTTTGTTTCGGAGCCGTTCTTTGAGATTGAAGCAACATTTACAGCAGGACAAGGAACTTATAAAGGAAAAGCAAAAGCGAAAGAACCGAAAAGAGAAATCATTCAAGCGCTTCTTGCAAAACATGGTATTCAACCAAATTCACCAGGCTTTATTACTTCTGTTGAGAAGCTCGATAAACGGATGCCTCCACCACAGCTACATTCCTTATCTACTCTGCAAGCTACAGCCAATCGATTATGGAAAACGAGCCCAGCGAATGTATTGAAGACAATGCAAGTTCTTTATGAAAAAAAGCTTGTTACGTACCCTCGTACGGATTCACGATATATTACACCAAGTGAGTTTAGCTATCTTGCTGCACAAGTGACGGATTATCAGCAGCTTATCGGACAGTCGTTTCCTATTTGTTCACTCGCTCCAAAAAAACGTTATGTTGACAGTACAAAAGTGCAAGAACATTATGCCATAATTCCGACGAAAAAAATTCCGTCACAAGCAGTACTTGCTAAATTGTCTCCTATTGAAAAAAATTTATATGAAGAAATTGTCCGCACAACACTTGCGATGTTTCATACCGATTATTTATATACAGAAACGAAAGTGACAACGGATGTAAATGGATTACCTTTCTTCACCACCGGAAAAACCGAGCGTGACAAAGGTTGGAAAGTATTATTCGTTCGTTCCGCTAAAGAAAACGAGAAAGAGGAACCCCCATTGCCTCCTCTAGATGAGAAGGAAACCGTGAAAAGCAATATTGCTATAAAAGAAGGAAAAACATTACCTCCAAAACCTTATACAGAAGGTCAACTCATTGCCATGATGAAAACTTGTGGAAAACTTGTGGAGGATAAAAGTGAAACTGACATTTTAAAAGAAGTAGAAGGTCTTGGAACAGAAGCAACGCGCAGTGGAATTATCGAAACGATTAAGCGACATGGATATATTGACGTAATAAAAAATATTGTGTCTATTACGGATAAAGGACGTGTTCTTTGCCAAGCAATTGAAGGAAATCTTCTTGCAAGCCCATCCATGACAGCAAAATGGGAAACGTATTTACGGAAAATAGGCAATGGTGAAGGCTCACAGGAGCGTTTTTTGGGAAGCATTGCGAAATTTATTCATAGCTTGTTACAAGAAGTTCCTATTCAATTAAAGTCTAAAAATATTGATATAAAACTTACACCTAAAGCGTCGGGCTCCAAGTATTCTTCATATAAACAAGAACCAATTGCTCCATGCCCAAAATGTAAGGAAGGTTTTATCGTTGCTAGAAAAAGTTTTTATGGATGCACTAACTACAAAAATGGATGCACACAAACATTTAATGGCTTCTTTTTAAAGAAGAAGATTACACCAAGTCAGATTAAACTTCTTTGCACAAAAGGAAAAACAAATGAGATAAAAGGATTCGTTGCAGAAAACGGTCAAACATTTAATGCCAGTCTTTCATTTGTAGAAGGTAAATTAAAGTTAGAGTTTAAAGCTTAATTACCATTTAATAGTTTACTTTCAGCATTTCATTTCAAATAAATGGCTAAGAGAGATTAATTATAGTGTAACAGCAACCAAGTACGCCATGAGAGCAACTAAATAATTCGGGAGAGCAACAGATTTCCCTTCTAAAGCAACCAATGGAAAAACGCAAGAAGAAAAATGTAGTATTTTTTTCTTGCGTTTTATTTTAGGGATTTATAAGACAGTTCCGCTTTTTCATTCAAACTGATAAGCATATGCGGTATTGCCCATGCGTCCTATGGTTGTTACTGCTTGTGACAAGGAATTTAATATTGCTTCCTCTGTAGCCTCCACTGCTCCTAGAAAAAGATCATTCATAACAGAATGGTCGTCTCTTAGTTGCTTTCTCGTTTCAAGGCTTTCCTCTAAGTTATGCGGAATTCTATGTGCCGTGGAAAAAGCAATGACAATATCTCCGCTTCCATTACTAAAATGGCTACCTGTTCTTCCAAGCCCTATACCACATCTCTTTGCCAACCGCTTTAACTGTCTACTGCTAAGAGGAGCATCCGTCGCGAGTACAATCATAATAGAACCGTCTGCTGGCTTAGGAAAGGTTGGGACTTCTGACTTTCCTTCCACCTTATAATGTTCACTTTGAAAGTCTTCTTTTCTTCCAAAATTACTTAGAACTAAGCAACCTACTATATAAACTGCATCTCCGTCTTGAACTATGCGTGAAGAAGATCCAATTCCACCTTTAAAGCCAAAACAGATCATCCCTTTTCCTGCTCCCACTGCACCTTCTGAAGAAATGTCTGAAGAGGCTTTTTGAATGCATTCAATCGCATGCTTTGGCTGAATCGGCAGTTTGCGAATAGAGTTTAATCTACTATCATTACATTCTCCTACAACTAAATTGATCGTACCTGTTGTCTCTCCAATATCAGGATTTTGTTCGAGCATGTATTCCAATGTACCTTGCGTGACGGCTGGTATTGCAAATGTGTTTGAAAGCATAATTGGCGACTCAATCAAACCTAATTCATCCACTTGTACAAGGCCCGTTGTTTTGCCAAATCCATTTAATACATAACTTGCACCAACTACTTTTTGTTGAAACAAATTATCACCATGCGGTAAAATTGCCGATACTCCAGTGCATGCATATTCTCCATCTTCTAAAGGATGGTCTAGTGTAACATGGCCTACTTTGACACCTTCAACATCGGTAATACAATTCTTTTTCCCGACTGGATGACGCCCTATTACGATTCCTCTTTGTCTAATTTTTTTCGGTTCACGTTTAATCATTTGTATCTATCCCATTCTAATTTCATAGTTTCCTCCAGTATTATTTATATTGGTCTATCCCTTTATATTCTACTTAGCAATTTTAATTCCTTCTTAATTTATCATACAATTAAATCGTTTTTCTTCCGTTAAATAGGGAATAGTAAAAATAGTAAATTGGAGGAGGTAGGTAAAATGGACATTTTAAGCGTAGACGGAAATATTAACAAAAAACGCCTGGCACTTAGTATCCTTGTACCCGTCATTGGAGGATCTGTAACTGGGTGGCTAGCTAACCGTAGGGCACAGGAGAAATACAAAAAACTGAAACAACCTTCCTTTGCACCACCTGGAGCAGTATTTCCAATTGTTTGGACGTCTCTTTACACACTGATGGGAATTGCAAAATATCGAACAGATGAAAAATTGAATTGGAAAAAAGAGAACTCCCTTGCAGTACCTTTATACGACTTACAACTAGGACTTAATTTTTTATGGTCCTTCCTATTTTTCCGTTGGGGATTACGCGGTACAGCACTTATTGAAATGACTGCCTTACTCGCTCTTATAGCATTAACAGCATATGAATTCCAAAAAGTTGACAAAACTGCGGGAGCTCTCATGGTTCCCTACATCGGATGGGTTACATTTGCGCTTGGTCTGAATTACGCCGTTTGGAAATTAAACAAATAATTCACTTTCAGGTACTAGTCACCGACACAGTTTGCAGGAAATAGTGCTAAAAGAAGGTGTCCATAATGGATGAAAATGGCTTAACGAGACCATTTCGTCCACAACCGAGACTAAATCCAATTTTCTTTCATAAAAAATAAGATCTGACCGTTTTTAGTTGGTCAGATCTTGTTTTTTATACTTTTATTTAATTCGCATATACTCCACTACTTTTGTATCAATAAAGCCTCTTTCTTGCACTCGCTCATCAAAGTTTTCAATAAGATGATAAGACTGCACTGCATCTAACAAATCGTCATGTTCTGTCAAATCACGATTCAAATGACCGTTTTCATATAATAGATTTTGAAGTTCTTCTGCAAGCTCCCCTTCTATCCCCATGACATCTTCTGGTAACGTTGATTCAAAATAAAGTCGGTTCAATTTTAACAATCTACCTAATTCCTGTACGGGTTCTTCATGATCATCCACTCTTAAGTCTATGTAACGATCATTATATCCTCCATAGCTACCGTTCTCTTTTACGATCAATAATGCTGCAGACTGTTTTCCTCTGCTATCGCCACCTGCAATATCTCCCGCATGTAGAGCAGCAAGTAAACGTTCTGCTAAAGACCCCTCTGTTTGTATAAATATCGATTTCATTGCTTCTACCGTATCTTTATCCACTAAGATATTCCCTTGAGCAGCAAAGTTTTCTCCTGCAATACCACCAGCCCAGTCAAAACAATCCTCGCCAGTGAACGTTACACTTTGCCCACTTGCATCCAAAATTCCTACTTGTCTGGAACCGGATTTTTCATCATTTTGAACAAGCTCTTTAAGAACTTCATCAGGAGTCATACCCTTTTCGAGCATTTCCAAACCATTCTTTCCATAATCTAAATTTGCCCATGATTGTGTTGCGATTGCACCCACACCAGCTTTTGCAAACGGAACAACTGCCCCCACGCTTAAAAATTTTGATGCTACCGCTACCCCTAATTCTTTTGTTTGCGGATCAAATCCAACAATAGAAAATGTCATATCCATTCCCCTTTCATTTTCGTAACTCTTCTATTCTATATTGTATCTTTCAATTCTGAAAATTAAAAGAAAGATTCCATCCCTTTTTCTAGGTGAATGGAATCTTTGCTAAGTGATTAATTTTTGTTCATATTTTACCCTAAAATTAGCATGGTGAAATGATTCGTTTACTACTTATTATTTGTCGTTATCGTTTGATTTTCATAAACAATTTTTCCGCCTAAATGACCTGTAGTAGCTAATGTAGCGATACCGGCAATGCTTAATAACACAACGAGAGCGGTTATTAACCCTTTTCTCACAGGAATATTTTTAAGAATTTGAAATTTAGTATTAGGGTGTTTAAATAAAATCTTTATTACTGCTAACAATCCAAAAATAATGACGGAGATATTCGCTAGTAATGAGTGTAGTTCAATGATATCGTGAACGGATCTACCCCAATGATCAAATGCAAAACTTTCCGCTCCATCTCCTGTAAGCAAACTGAAAACTCCGGTAATCACTCCAATTATTATTAAAACTGTACCAACCTTGTTCCAAAAGTCACTTTTTAGAAATACATTCACAATTTCAATAATGCCACCTAGAACGAGAAGAGCAATTGGAAAATGAACAATTAACGGATGTAAAGGCATAAGTATCGAGCTCCTTTTGAATGATATATGTTCATTATAAAAGACAAAACTGAAGTATTACTGAAAATAGAGCAATAAATTTTATTTTGAAGCGAAACTGTAAAGGCGTAAATGCTGTGTCTCCTTCGCTTCTTTTTAAAAAATTTGCGCTTTCAGTCTTATTGGCACGGAAACTAACTAAATTTATTGACAATTACTTTTCTATATGATAATTTTAAATACAATATCAAAGAAAAAGAGAGTAACAACATCGGAGCATCAAGCGAGCTAGGGATGGTGAAAGCCTAGTTGGAAGAGTTGTGAACCGCACTTTGGAGATGCTTTATAAGAAAAATATTTATTTTTTTAATATTTTCTTAGAAGCCGGAGACTCACCGTTATGGAGAAAGTGGCCTAAAATAGGCAAATTGAGTGGTACCGCGGGAGTGTAAGCTTTCGTCTCATTATTATAATGAGACGAGGGCTTTTTTATTTTAGGAGGCGTTTATATGAAACAGAAAGTATTAAGTATTCTTCAAAGTTTCACTACTGAGTTAATCGAGGAGCATATGATTGAGGTACCTGTATATGCACATTTAGGAGACTACTCCTTACCATGCTTTTCGTTTGCTAAACAACAAAGAAAGTCACCTCTGTTAATTGCACAAGAAATAGCTTCCTGTATTCAAGACGAAGACATCGAAAAAGCGGAAGCGGTAAATGGATATGTGAACATTTTCATGAGACGAATATCATGTACACATACCATTTTGAATACCATTCGCAAAGCAGGTAAACAATATGGTTCTACAAATTTAGGAGCTGGCGGCGTTGTAACAATTGATATGTCCTCTCCAAACATTGCAAAACCTTTTTCCATGGGACATTTGAGATCCACGGTAATTGGAAATTCTATTGCATTGTTACTCGAAAAAAGTGGATACCAACCTGTTAAAATAAACCATCTAGGAGATTGGGGTACTCAGTTTGGCAAATTACTCGTAGCCTATCGATTATGGGGGGACAAAAAGAAAGTCCAAGAAGCTCCCATTCAAACGTTATTAGCACTTTATATTCACTTTCACGAGGAAGCAGAAAAGGATGGTTCCTTAAATGACAAAGGGAGAGCGGCTTTTAAATCGTTAGAAGACGGTGAGCCAGAAGCTTTGGCACTTTGGGAATGGTTTCGAACAGAATCATTACATGAGTTCCAAAAAATCTATGACCTACTTGGTGTAACATTCGATTCGTTTCATGGTGAGGCATATTACAATGACAAAATGGAACCTATTGTCGAAGATTTACTAAATAAGAACTTGTTAATTGAGTCTGATGGTGCTCTGGTAGTAGATGTCGGTGAGAACTTACCGCCATGTTTAATAAAAAAATCCGATGGTGCAACTTTATACGCAACAAGAGATATTACGGCCGCTATTCATCGAAAAAATGATTATCATTTCGATAAGTCTTTGTATGTTGTTGGAAATGAACAAAGTTTACACTTTCTGCAATTAAAGTGCGTATTAAATAAAATGGGCTATGAATGGTCGGAAACTCTTCAGCATATTCCTTTTGGATTAATTTTGAAAGATGGCAAAAAGCTATCTACTCGGAAAGGTAAAATAATTTTATTAGAAGACGTGTTGAATGAGGCAATTCAATTAGCGGAGAGAACAATAGAAGAAAAAAACCCTTCATTAGTGAATAAAAAAGAAATAGCTAAACAAGTAGGTGTAGGTGCTATTATTTTTAGTGATTTAAAACAACACCGAAAGCATGACATAGATTTTGACTTAAAGAAAATGCTCCAAACCGATGGAGAAACAGGACCTTATGTTCAATATACTTATGCAAGAGCATGTTCTATTTTAAGAAAGGTCCAAGATGTCGACACCATAGAAGTTACCTACGTGAATGATTATGAATGGGAAGTGGTTAAATCACTTCAACAATTCCCTCGCATCATTAAACGTGCAACAGATGAATTTGATCCTTCGATAATTGCAAAATACGCGATTGATTTGGCACAATTATTCAACTCTTTTTACGGAAATGTGCACATCCTGAATGATCCAAGTCATTTGGCATATCGCATTGTACTTGTTCAGTCAGTAGTTATTGTAATAGAAGAAGCTTTACGACTATTAGGAATTAAAGCACCTAGTGAAATGTAACACTTTAAGTATCCTTTAAGAAACATAGATGATTTTACACTTTCACTCCTACCTAAAGATTTATTCCTTGCTTAGCCATCGCTTGTTCTATTTTCATAGAAATAGAACAAGCGGCTTTTAAAAGCACCTTGTGATCACTATTCGAATATATTAATCGTTGTATCGAACTATTCTTAAAAAATCTTGTTCCCCCACGATCTCTATTGGTAATCCATGACTGATCATCTCTTCTACTTTCTTCATTTTCGTACTTTTAATGCCTTGTACATACTTTACTAAATCATTATCTCCAACAACTAAAACGTTTGTGTTGCTATCCACATTCCCTTTACATATTGCACCACAATTGACCGCTAGTTGTGCCGCTTGCATTCTTGTCATAGAAAGCATTCTTCCCGTGAACACAATATTAGCCCCGTAAAATGGGTGCTTCATATTAGGCAAATTCACTTCGGTTTCAAGAAGCTGTAAAGATGCATCCGTTTTACTTTTTATCGAACGAGTCCCCTGTTTTTTCGTAGGATTTGGGGTACCTACTTTTAGTTTGTGTAAGTGCGATAGTTCTTGTACAGAATTTGTTCTCGTTTTCTGCATTGCCTGTAGTGTTATTTTTGCTGAAGCCCGAGCATCTTCTAGAGCATCGTGATGCCTTAGGCTAATACCTAAATAATTTGCCACCGTTGAAAGCTTGTGATTATATAAATTTGGCCAAACTTTCTTCGCAATTTGATAAGAGCAACCATATTGGAAGTCTGGGGTTGACTCATGAAAGTTGTTTAAGGATGCGCGCAGAACACTAATATCAAAACTAGCATTATGTGCAATGATGGTTTGATTTTCGACGAACTCTTTAAAATCTGGCCAAAACTCTTCAAAAGTTGGTGCACTCATGACCATGTCTTCTGTAATTCCATGAATTTTTGTATTGTAGTAATGAAATTCACTTAATGGATTGATCAATGTATGTACTTCTTCTTTAATCTTCCCGTTTTTTACTTGCACAATACCAATGGAGCATACGCTCGTCCGTAAACTATTAGCGGTTTCAAAATCGATTGCGATAAAGTCCATTCATGCTCCTCCTCTTCAATTACTTAGACTTAGATTATCTCATATTCTATCAAACACGCAAAACCCCTTGTAGTTTTTGAGTTCTACAAGGGGTTTATCTATAGGTTTTCGGTATTTAATAAAGGCGATTCAAAGGATTAATATCATCCAGTTGTCTTTCTCTTTCTAGTTTCTCTTCGTATTGTTCCTGAGAATGGTTTTCTTCATCCTCTAAAATTTCCCTACCAAATGCGGCTGGACCTAAATTTGGATCTACTCCTGGAGATTGTGTACCATAGTTCTTTCTTTCCTCAGTAACACTTTCATTAATGGTCGGTCGATGTTCTTGTACAACCTTTTCTTCTTGCATGGAAGTACCAATATGATTCTCCTCTTTTGCTAAATATGGATCAGTAGCAAATGTCTCTCCCCGAACAAATCTATCTTGGGGTTCGTCAAATCTTCCCTCTGTTTCATTGACAAATTCGTTTGTTGATGGAGTAAATCCTTGTTCTTTTGCATAGTCACTCAACGGTTCTCCCGTTTCCATAAATCGAGATTGGACAACATCTGTTCCAATTGTGTCCGTGTATTCAAAATCATTTTGATGCGTTCCATAAATAGCATCATCTGCATTAGTTAAAACATCGGTGTATAGAACAATGCATCCTTTTGCTACTTCTTTTGCATATCGTTCCGTTTCATGTTCACTTAAATCTAATTTCCGTAATCCTTCTGTTACTGCATCTTCTCCAGTAAACCATGATTTAAATGTATCCATAAAAGAACCTGCTTCATGAGTAGACACTCCTGAATGACGATTAAGTGTGTTTAAGTGTGCATTTTCTTTCGATATAACATGGATATCACTTTCCGCATAACCTTGTTCTCGCAGGAGTTCCAACTTTTCATACATCTCTTCCTCTGAACGAGCTACTTCAATTCGTCTATTCGATTCAATGTTCATGGTGTTTCCTCCTTGGTTTTGTCTTCTTTACTATTTACCCCTGCAAGAACACAAAAAAACCTCTATTTCATTTTTTAATATTTTTGTAATATATAGAGAAAAACGCAAGCGTCCTTTAAGTGCATCTTGTCTTTACTATTTCCAGAGTGCTTTGGACGAAACGTTGGCTACACTATTACCGTTAGTACTATGGGTCGTGAAGTGACTACGTCACTTCACGACCCATCTTTTTAGGTAATCTTGTGGCAGATGTTTATCCGTCGCCCTCTTGAAATATTTAGAGACATGGTGTATTAGGTTTGGATAATGAGAGAATAAATCCTTTCCTATACTTTTAAAAGCGGACGAAGATGCAATTTCGTCCGCTCTGCGCTTCTTTATTAATGGATGCTCTTTATTTTTCTCTAGTACCTCCTACTCTAATCATACACCTACTGATTCATATATACTGTGTACGGTAAAAGTAAAAACAATCAAAATCAAGCCCTTGAAATCATACTATGAAGCCTTACTATTACTGGATTCTTAGCGATAGCTGGACAGTTAGGTACTACTCACTTAATGGATTGTAGTGAAAGGTGGCGACTCCAGCGGGAGGCCAACAGGATGTTGGTCACGAAGGCGTTGCCACAAGATGTGGCGCTCTTAGCCTTTGTTCCTATGTGAGACAGATGAGCCATCGCAAGCGACTGAAGTGACCCCCGCGGAACGCGTCCACCTGAAACGGAAATCCGCGTTATTATTTAATTCTTTCAAGTACTATGAACACTGCTTTCGCAGGAGGAAAATCCATATACTTTCTTTTAAAAAAAGAGTTGCCGCAGTATCTCCTCTTATTTACCAATGTTAGCTTTTCTAAACCCTTTCATTACATCAATAACAGCAATGACTACAAATAACAAGATAATTACTAGCTGAAAAGGGCCTTGCATTTCAAATGGACTATTCTTCAATCCTTCTAAATACGCTTTAAAATCTGGATTTATAAAACTAGAATTACTGAACAAAACAATAACAACGATAGAAGATATGACATGTCGTACTATATTTAAAATTGCTACATTCATCGTCCATTGACCAATAACAAATTTGTAGCATACTAACGTAACTTCCACAGCAATTGCAATTACGACAATTAACCAAAATGACTGCAAAACTTCTTGATTGAAGGAAGGTATTGTCAACTGTAATCTACCGTCAATATTTTCATATACGCCGAGTAAACGGACTGCATTAAAATAGACAGCTGAAAAGATTCCAATTTCCAATAAACTTCCAAAGATCTTAGATTTAGCTATTTTTTTCTCTTTCAAAATAGGTGGAATACGTTTTAAATCATCAGGGGTCCAGTCTTTCAAACTAGTTTTTATAGACAGTTTTTCATTTGAAATATTTGTACGTTCCAAGATTGCAAAAATAAGCGTTATCCAAAAAAATGACTGCATTAATGTACTTATAATTTCTACTATACCTTTCCCTATAATAGTAAGAACTATATTTATCACTGTTTCATTGGCATTATAAGAGAGTATACTTTCCGATATGGATACTATGAGCGCAATAGTTGCAGCAATAGGTAATATCATTTTCAGTAAAGTTACATATTTATCGAAATAATATGGTCCTATCAAATGCATTGGACGATCTAAATAGCCGCTAGCAAGCGTTACTGGGTTTCCAAGCTTACCAAGTACTTCCTTCACATCTACCTCTGTAAAATTTTCAGGTAGCATATCCTCAATTGTCGACTGTAACTCAAGTGCAATATCCTTACGGTTCTTTTCAGGAAGTCTACGAGTTACTTCCTGGATATAAATATCAATTAGGTGCATCCCCTTCATCTCCATTCAATAATATATAAAGCTCGCTTGATGTTTTCTCCCACTCTTTTTTCAACTGATCGAACATTTCTATCCCATATTCGCTCAACACATAGTACTTCCGTGGTCTACTGTCTGATGTATCCCAACTACTAACTACTAACTCTTGCTTTTCTAATCGTCGAAGCAAAGGATATAAAGTACTTTGGTCAATTAATACATTGGATTTCTCCAGTAATTGGACAAGCGAATATCCGTATTGCGGTGTACGCAATTGACTCAATACAGCTAATGTCAGCGTCCCACGTCTTAACTCTGTAATTAGCGAACTTAATAATTTACTCATATTCCACCTCACCCTTTATACTATGTGACATACACTATACATTATACTATGTATCATACACTATTATGGTTCCTATATCATTCTATTTCTCAACAAAAAAGCCAAGTTATGAACTTAATCATGACTTGGCAAGTACTCTATTTACTTTTTTTACTTTTTTCATCCTTATATACTTTATGTTTTCCATCCGTGAATTCAACTTCTAAGTCGAACTTCGTGTAGTCTTCTACATCGAACGCTTTGGATACATTTTTAATCACATCATCTTTACTCATATCTTTTGATAATTCTATTTTCTTCAACATAGGCCTCAGCTCTTCATATGCTTTATCGCCCTTTAACTTCTTCGGTTCCATTCGATTCACATAATCAGCTTCTATTGTCGATCCTTTTATCACCATAGATACTTCAATTGCATCTTTATGATCCGGGGTATCTACCTCTAAATCAAAAGATTGAAATCCAAACTCACTCTTTTCTTCGTCTACTTTTGCCGCACTTTTCACTTTTTCTTTATCTCCGCAAGCACCTAGTAATAATGCGATTACCAGTAAAGCACTTCCATATATCGAGTACTTTTTCATTTTCATGATATATCCCCTCGTTGTGTTGTATTTTAAGGCTAACTAAGGTATATCCATAAAAATGGAATGATAAACGAAAGCCGATTTAATCTGGATAACGTTCTTCACTTGATGAAGTTGATTTTGTCTCACGCTTATTTTTCTCGTCTTTTACTTTTTCATTTAACTCTTCTACAGGAATTGGATCGACAGTTTGCATATCTTCGTCCATATCAAAAATACTTTTTTTATCCGTTTTCACCTCATCTGGATTATCTGGTAGATGCCCCTTTTTATGTTGGTGTCCAAGATCTTCAGAAGATTTTTCCATCATGCTTATCTCTCCTTTTCATATCTTTAGCCTTTGTTTAACCTATTTTCTTCACGCTAAACCATTTTGGATAAGAAACACACAAGGTCCTTTAAGTGCACCTGGACTTAACTATTTCCAGAGTGCTTTGGATGTAACATTGGCTACACTATTAACGAAGACTTTTATGGAGGATCTGGAAATGACTGCGTCACTTCCAGATCCTCTTTTTTCGGTAATCTTGTGGCAGATGTTTGTCCGTCGCCCTCTTGAAATAGGAAGAGACATGGTGCATTAGGTTTGGTTAATGAAAGATTAGATACCTTCCTATTCTTTTAAAAGCGGACGAAGATACAATTTCGTCCGCTCTGCGCTTCTATAGTAATGGATGCTATCTATTTTTCTCTAGTACCACATACTCTAATAATACACCCACTGATTCATGTAAACTGTGTAAGGTAAAACTAAAAAAAATCAAGGTCAAACCCTTGAAATTATACTATTACTGGATTCTTAGCGATAGCTGGGGAAAATCTATTTGTTAGGTACTACTCACTTAATGGATTGTAGTGAAAGGTGGCGACTCCGGCGGGAGGCCAACAGGATGTTGGTCACGAAGGCGTTGCCACACGATGTGGCGCTCTTAGCCTTTGTTCCTATGTGAGACAGATGAGACATCGCTAGCGACGCGAATGCGACGGAGATGGCTCAACGCTCACCCCGCGGAAAGCATCCACCTGAAACGAAAATCCGCGGTATTATTTATTTCTTTAAAGTACTATGAACACTGGTTTCGCAGGAGGAAAATCTATATATTTTCTTAATCTTCAAGAAAAACGATTGCTTCCTATAAGTGTATCTCGTCTTTACGATTACCAGGAGAAATCAAAAAGATCGTGAAGTAAATACGTCACTTCACGATCTTTTTTCCGGTAATTTTGTACCTATTTTTCTCAAATATACACTGCAATACTGAATTTATTATATACCTTCTTTTAATAAAATTTTGAAAACATAGTCCACCATCTTTTTTTATGGACAGGTCCAGAACGAGCGATCAGCAAAGATACTTGTGCCATTGTAATTGGTAAGGAAGACTTTTTTCGAAGTGCCAAATACTTAGGCTCCCATTGATCTGCATATTTTTCCTTAAACATTTTTAATCCTTTAAAATGGTAGACTGCCTGACCATATAAGAAAATTTGATAGGCAATTTTCTCAGTTAAGAAAGAATATTTAGATAGACCTACGTTGGCCAAAGGAGCCATCCCTAAATTGAACTTCACATAATTTTCTTCTTTGTACCATTCAAACAATTTGATAAACAAATAATCCATTGTGGCATTTGGAGCATTCTTTCCATATCTCATCAGATCAACAGAAACCATTTCCCCACCATCGTAAGCAGGCATTATATTACAAAATGCAATTGTTTTTCCCTCTTTATCAACTACTAAAGCGATTGGAAGTGATTTTAAATAGTAAGGATTAAACCAACCTAAAGAAAATCCTTTTTCTTTTCGTCCATCTAACCACTCATCTGAAATTGGTTTTAGGCTTGCAATAAACTCATCTGAATGTGGAGGTTGAACTACTTGAAGATGAAATCCTTCCCTTTCCAGTTTATTTTTATTGGCGCGCAAATTTTTCATTTTCTTCCCTGATAAGTCGAACGTAGGAAGATTGACAAAAGCTTCTTCTCCGAGTTTAAAAAAGTCATAGCCATTTTCATGAAGGTACGGGAACATTTTAGAAGTAACTTGATAATAAACTGGCGTATAGCCATATAAATTTGCACGATCATGAAATTCTTCCATTGCTCGAAGAATATCTTTTTTCTCCCCGATTAGGTCCCCTAAAACAATCAATTTATCTGAGTACCTTTGAAAAGAAACCATCACTGTTTTGGATTGATTCCAATAAATATATTTATCATGCAGAAAAATCAAATGAGATAACACTGTACCTCCATATTTGTCGAGATGCTCTTTTATTTCACTTTCATATGTTGTAGATTTTTCAAAAGGAAAATGCCTCGGCTTATTGAGCAAGTAACCTATAGACATATACAGAATGGCAAGAATGATCCCTATAATTGCACTAATAAATAAATCGGTGGAATCTGTTATAACGTATGGTTGCAATTTTACTGGAATGGATATAGTTGATGAAGGTAAATTTACGTACCCAATAAACAAAAATATTCCTAAAATAATTGTAATTCCAATAATATCTGTTATGGATTTACCCCAAGTAGGTACAAAATTTTCTCGATAAAAACGTTTCTTAGACATGAGTAATATGAGGAAAACAACTAATACAAAAGTCGCGTCTTCGTAGTCAAACCATTTGGATAAAGAAAAAACTGCCGCAACCACTAATGCAACTAAGGTTAAATCGTAAGCCCATTTCACTCGATATTGTATCCCTCTAGTCAACATTAAAAGAGAAATCCCTAAACCAACCGTAAACTTATGGGACATATTCATCACTGGTAAAGCTAAAATTTCATTTGCCATCTTTACTCTTTCAAGTGCAGCCGGAACCGCTGCCGATAATAACAAAATAATTCCAGCCATTAAAACAAAAACAGTAACAAACCAATGACTAATATTTTGCAAAATAATCGCTGGGATCCGATTAAATTTTTGATTCAGTTCTCCCCAGAAATAAAATAGTAATGTAACAGCGCCAAGTAAAGCTGGAATAATAAAATAGCTAATTCTATATAACAACAATATTAATAGCGTTATTTCAGTGGGAACACCCAGCCCTTCCATTCCAAGCAAATACATTAAGTCAAAAGAGCCAATTCCACCAGGTAACATACTAATAATACCTGCGAAGGAAGCTACAATAAATGTCGCAAACATAATTGGAACAGATACTGAAACCCCTAGAAAAACAGAAATTATATAAATCAAAATGAAAGCAAAACTCCACTCCAAAAGAGAAATAATAGCTAATGAAAAAATACTCTTCCTACTAATACGTTCTGGAGCAAGTGTATCTTTCTTCCTTTTTATACTAATTAATAAAACTGGAAAATATAACGCAATTCCTACAAGGGCAATGTGAATCCATTTAACTTGATTGAAAATAGGTGTATGAATAATTCCGAGCAATGGCAACCAGCTTAATAAAGACATACCAGACAAGTAAAAGAGAGTAATTAATCCTATTCCTTTCACAAGTGCTTTTTTCTCGTAGCCGTGTTGACCATAAAAAAAAGTACGAATCATCATTCCTGCTATACCACCAAAACCTATAAAGTTCGAGACAGTGTTAGCTGTCCACGAATAAACGATTGTCTTTTTGACGGGGACGTTTAGTTGTAAATGTCGACGCAAAACAAAATCGTAAAGAACCATAGGGAGAACAGCAATAATTCCTGTAAAAGCAATTATAAATAGATGATTCAGTGCTAACTTATTAAAATTATTTTTTAAAAGAGAGAAGTCTAAGTTTTTTAGTGCCTGATTTGATTCAAAATAAAACACAACAAGTATTAAAAATGGGAGTACTATTTTAAACAGTCGTGAAAACCAAGGCATTTTCCAAAATTGTCTCAATGCTAATCAACTCATTTCTTTCATATCATTTCCAATTAAGTTTATTTTATCATTAATCTAGTTGTACTGTTTCATTAAAGTTTATTTTACATTAAACAGGGTAACATACATAACAATATGAGAGGAGTGAGCATGGATGAAGAACAAACTAGCATTAACTGCACTTGGACTAGGAGCCGCATACTTAATGAGAAACAAAGAAGCTCGGGATAAACTGTCAAAGCAATTTGATAATTTTATCAATACCCCTATGAAAGGAATGAAGAACGACAATAGTGGAAGCTAATCATTGAGTAGAAATTATATGCAAGAAAACCGGACAAAAAGACGTCTGGTCCTTTTAAAAAAAGGTTGCCCTCAACAGTCTAATTTCACTGACTTAAGGGCAACCCTTTTTTTTATAGTAGTTTAAATCGATTAACTACTTCTTGTAAATCTTGCGCTATCTTGTTCATATGATCTATGGAACCTGCTACACGCTCAAGTTCCGCTTGTTGATCTGCAGCTGAGGCGCTCACTTCTTCAGCCGAAGCGGCAGTTTCCTCTGAAATAGCGGAGATACTCTGAATTGCCATCATCGCTTGATTTTTATGTTCTAACATAATAGATAATTCATTTACCAACTCGTTAATGGCCGTTGCAATTGCTCCTGAAAGTTCTTCATTTTCTTTAAAGGCTCTTTCCGTGCTATGAACAGATTCATTTTGCACTTGCATCAGTCCTACATTAGAAGCAATAATTGTAACTGTCTGTTTGGATTCCTCTAAAATACTTTGAACGGTTTGTTTAATAACTTCCGTTTCACTTTTAGACTGTTCTGCTAGTTTTCTTACTTCCTCTGCTACTACTGCAAAACCTTTTCCATGCTCACCAGCACGAGCAGCTTCTATACTTGCATTAAGCGCTAGTAAATTTGTTTGCTCTGTAATACCTTGAATGGAGGTAATTACTTGGTTAATATTTGAAATATTAGAGGTTAATTTATCAATTTGTTGTTGTACCTTACCATTCATTTCATTGGTCGCTAAGTTATGTTGACGCAGTTTTTCGACTTCATTCATTCCTTTTTCTGTCGACATTTTTGTCTTATGGGACAAGTTATCCATTTGAGAAGATAGAACTTTTATGGTATCAATCTGATTAGATAAATCTATCATTCGGTAATTTGTTTCTTCTGTGTCTTCGGACTGTTTGAAAGCTCCTTGCGCAATCTCATTTGTCGCTAATGAAACCTCTTGGCTAGATGCGACAATTTCATTAAATGTTTCATGTACTTGGTTAGAAGATTCATTCAAAATTGTGGAAGAGTTGAACACAGCATGTATGGCATCATTCGTTTTTTCTAACATATGGTTATATGCTGACGCCACAGCACCAATTTCATCCATTTTAATATATTTTTTGTCTACTTTTTTTGTTAAGTCCCCATTAGCCGCAGTTTCAATAGATTCTCGCAAAAACTTCAGTGGTTTTAATTGATTGAAAATAAACCACGCAGTGGCAGCTGCCATTAAAGCAACCATCACAATAGAAGCTACTATCGTTAATACGAGAATTTGATTGTACGTTTCCAAGATTTTCGATTTTGGTAACACTAGTTGAACAGACCAGATATCGTCAACTCCTTCAAGCATCATTGGAGCAAACGCATTAAAGGCTTGTTCTCCGAGCTGTTTAGAGTCAATATACGTGCTAGCAGGCTTTCCACTTTCTAATGTATTTTTAATTGCCTTCCAATCAATGGCATCCTGCATATTCGTTCCATTTAACTTTTCATTAATACTATTTACTGTAAGCATTCCTTTTTCAGTAATAATACCAGCATATCCACTATCCGGCTTAACGGAATTTACTAAGTCTGCTAAAAAGTCCACGGACAAGTCAGCACTTATTACTCCTAAAAATGTCCCAGAAGGACTAATTAGAGGAACCGCTATTGTTGTCATCGAAACAGTTTTTCCATTTACTTCGTATTCATAAGGCTCCGTTAGAACTACTCGTCCCTCTTTTTTCGGAATCCAATACCAATCAGCAGTTCCTTCTTTTTCATATCCTTTTATCGAATTCATTTCAATTTTAGTACCATTTTTATACAAATAAGGGATAAATCGATTTTCACTGTCTATTAGGGTATCTGGAATGGTGGCATCTACATCTACGGCCCCGTCTTCTAATAGTGCTGACACTCCAAGCACGTCTTCATTTTCAGCTAAATTTGTTTTAAGAACGCTTAGTACTTCTGCTGCTGATAACTCTCCATTTGCCTGCAATGATTCCAAAATATGCTTTGTTGTTTGTAAGGTTTCATTCGTTTTCTTAAAACGATCACTCATTTTTGCAGCAGAGAGCTGAGCATCTAGAAGTGTTGAACTCTCCGATTCTTCAACACTTTGGTTGTGTAAAATAACACTCGTTACTATAGTGTAAGCAAGAAATAATATCAAAAATAATCCAATGATTAATGCCGATAACTTTTTCGCAATACTTTTTGACTTTCTCAAATTACAATCACTCCTTTAAAATTTGTCCATTCTATAGCAATATAACATATGCAACAATACTAAAATTTGGAAATAAGAATACCGAAAGCGTCCTTTAAGTGCATCTGGTCTTCACCGTTTCTAGAGTGCTTTGGACGAAACATTGGCTACACTATTACCGTTAGAGTAATGGAACGTGAAGTGACTGCGTCACTTCACGTTCCATTTTTTTCGGTAATCTTGTGGCGGATGTTTGTCTGTCGCCCTCTTGGAATATGTAAAGACATGGTGCATTAGGTTTGGATAATGAGAGAATAAATCCTTTCCTATTCTTTTAAAAATGGATGAAGATAATTTCGTCCGCTCAATCCTTCTTTTTCCATGGATACTATCTATTTCTCTAGTACCACTTACTCTAATCATGCACCCACTGATTAATATTTACTGTGGAAAGTAACAGAAAAAAATCAAGATCAAGCTCTTGTAAGATTTGAAGCACAACTAATAAACACTAACTAGAGTCCCTCTACATACTTGGATTTAGTGCGGCGGTAAATTTATTTGTGACGAGTAACCACGGGAACATGAGACGCCTGTGGCAACGCCTTCATGACCAAAATAATTTTGGCCCAGGAGGCTCGTCGCTCGCCCCACGGAAAACGAATACCAGAGCGCTAAATCCGACTAGCAAATACAAGATAGGCAATTAAATGTAATTTAGAGAATGTAAATCCGCCATTAGATTAATCTACAAAGCTCTGCCATTTCTGGATTCCCAACATACAAAATTCATATACTTACACTTATCTAAAAAAACAAAACGCCAGCAGACAAATTCTTCTGCTTGGCGTTTATTATATTAATTATTATCCTTCGTACGTTCATAGTACATAATTAGTTCGTTGTAATATTTATTTAAAGATGATGTCGATACATGAAACGACTCAGCAATTTCTTTCACTGTCAATTCAAGGGGTTCAAATAGACCTTTTTCTTGCCCAAAGCGAATTGCACCAGCAGCGATCGCCACTTCCTTCCGTGCTTTCGGTTGTTGTTCGAATAGATAATCTTCCACTATTTCTATTAAGTCATTATATGAACGATTATGTTTTACTAAGAAATCCATAGCAACTTGTAAAACACCTGCTTCGAAGAAAGTGTACTCCCCGCCCTCATAGCCATTTTCTCCGAGTACGCGCCAAAGATCTATTCCGTTTTCCTTCACAAATTCTTGAACTGATTGTTCATTTTGTGACTTAAATCGTTTTGCAAAATCCACAAACAGCTCTTTATGATCTGTTGGGAAGAATACTAGGCTAGAAATAGCTAAATAATGATTTTCTTTAAATGTTCCATCAGGCAATATGAAACAATAAACATGCATACCAACTGGGACTGGCTTTTCACTTTCCCGTCTTAGTTGAATAATCTCCCCCGTCAAAATATTCGTTACCGTCATATAAGTGTTATCAACGTCAACCACTTCACCGATGAAAACACGTGGTCCACCCCACTGCTCTAAAACACTTAAAGTAGTAGGTCGCACCACTTTCTTAAGCTGTTTTTCTAAATAACCTTCCCAAATTTCTTTTTTATGATGGAAAAAGAACTCATCCATTACAATTGCTTCAATCATTTCTTGATCCAAGTATTGTTTTAACGGTTCACTCCATGTTTTCACAAGGTCCACGTAATCAGCTAAATCTTTTCTTTCAGGATACTCATCATAAAAGCTTTGCAATATCCTTTCTAGCTCTTCAATTTGAACTTCTTCTATTGAAATGGTCTCTTTCGACTCACAACATTTTTTATACTTCTTTCCACTACCGCATGGACAAGAATCATTACGTCCTACCACAAAAACACGTCCTTCTATACAATAAGTTGAAATCTAAGTCTACCATGAATTTTGTCGAAAAATAAGGACCGATTGACTCGAGGCATATTTCTTACGAAAAAATCATTCATTATTTCAAGGTGAATTCCAACTACACACACAAAAATACGCCCAAAGTCGAAAACCAAGACTCCAAGCGCACTTTTTCTCAATATTATTGAGCAGTATAGCCTCCATCCAAAATAATTGCTTGCCCTGTCATACCCCTTGCAGAATCACTTGCAATGTATAATGCTAAATCCGTAATTTCTTGAATAGCAAGTAATCGCTTTTGCGGAACCAGTGGATAAAGTACTTCTTCTAACACTTGCTCCACTTGTATATTACGAGTTTTTGCTAAATCTTCGAACTGGTTTCGCACAAGAGCTGTGTCTACATAGCCAGGGCATATTGCATTCACTGTAATACCATAAGCTGCTGTTTCAAGTGCAGCTACTTTTGTTAATCCTATAACACCGTGCTTCGCTGAGTTATAAGCTGCCTTTCCAGCAAATCCAATGACGCCATTAATCGACGCCATATTGATAATTCGTCCAAATCCTTGTTTTTTCATTTGAGGTAATGCGTGTTTGATTGCGATAAAAGGCGCAGTTAACATAATTTTCACTAGCAACTCAAACTTCTCCGTAGGGAAATCTTCAATCATCGATACATACTGCATTCCTGCATTATTCACAAGAAAATCCATGCGACCAAAAGTTTCTACTGTGAACTGGATTGCTTGCTCAATTTCTGCTTCTTTCGTTACGTCACATACAATTCCTTTTGCATTGCCACTTAACTCTGCTATTGCCTGATCAATGGCTTTTTGAGACAAATCCGAAATAACTACATTTGCACCCGCTTCCGAAAATGCTTTTGCAATATCAAAGCCTATCCCACGTGCCGCCCCAGTTATGAATAAAACCTTTCCCTCCACTTAAAACTCCTCCTTAAATTACTCACTACTGATATCGTTAATAGTAGCCCATCCAACCGCTAATATAGTTCTAAGTTCTAACTTGCGCATTAACTTTTCAATTAAATAATTATATCGACAATTATCAATTCATCCAAGTCTCCAAAAATGGCTGAATATCCACGATAGATTTTATAAAATCCGAAAACTCTTCATAGGCATCGGCATATTAACTAGCTCGGAAGGATTGAACATAAAAAATAGGCATCCAATTGTTCTACTAATTGGGTACCTATTTTAGATTTTATTGTCGTTAAAGTAATACAAAACGGAACGTCTTAAATAGAGATCACTTATCTTCGAGCTTTCTTGTTACTCTCCATGCACTAGCTTACCTTTATAAAATACAGCTTTTCGCTTTGGAACTCTAGCAATTACTTCCGCTGAGCAGCTTGCATCGATTAGTAGCATACTTGCCTCATCTCCAATTTTAGGCCATAGCTGGTTCCCTTCTTTGTCTAATGTTGTTTTCCCACCAGTAATAAATTTTAAAATTTGTGTTAGGGAAACTTCATCTGTCCATCTAAAATGTTCGATTAAACGACTTGCTCTTTCTAGAACATCGCCATTTCCTGTAGGCCACCAGGAATCAAAAATATTATCGTTCCCTATCGCTACATTCACGCCACATTCGTCTAGTAGCTTAATCGGCATTATTCTTCTATTCGGGAGACTTGATACGATTGAAATACCAGCGTCTCTTAGTATTCCCGCCATTTCAAATGCTTCTTCCGTAGAAACATCGGCAAGTCCGAAAGCATGACTGACTGCTACTCTTCCTTCCCAGCCCGCTTGTTTTGTTAAATAAGCAAGACGTTTCATCGTAAAGTTTCCAAGATGCCCTGGATCATGTAAATGCAAATCGATATCTGCATTCCCTTCTACTGCAATATCCATTAATTCAACTAAAGATGCTTCAATATTATTATCTACAGTTGCTGGATCTACTGCACCTACTATACCTGCTCCATTTCTTACTGCCTCTCTAAGTAATTGTGAAGTACCCGTTTGCAGTAGCCCATGCTGAGCAAAGGCGACGATTTCAGCACTTACTTTGTCTGAGTATGTTCGCAAAGCTTGCTGAACACCTTCTAAGTTTTTCAATTTTGCTTCTGGATAAATATCCACATGTGTTCGAATATGTGTGGATCCGTAGGATAATAATACTTCCAACAATGCTTCCGCTCGTTCCTTTGTACTTGAAGGTAGTGACGCCAAAATAGTACTTTCATTTGTACTTCTTTCAACAACGCTTGCAGCAGGAATACAAGACTTCCATTTTTCTCCCATATACGTTTTATCTAAGTGAACATGCTTTTCAACAAAGGATGGGAGTAGCAATAGTTTTTTTGCGTCCTTAACAGGAAAATTATCCGTAATCTGGTCATCCATACGGATGATATTCGAAATTTTCCCTTCCGATATGAACAGATGAAACAAATCTGTTTTTGTACCAATAACTTTTTCATTTTCTTTCATAAATCCTGTTTCCAGTCGAACATTCTTTAACCAATAACTAGTAGTCATATATATTCACCTTTCTTTTTTGAGAATTACATGGTGAAAGGGAATATCCAATATGGATATCCCTCTCTAATCATGTTGAGTTATTTAACCGACACATCGTTTATTTCTAAATAGCCTGAAGGACTAATTGAAAATCCTTCCACTCCTTTTGCCGTTGCTGCTAAGTTTTCAATTACGCGAATCGGAATATATAAAGCATCATCCATTTCTAACTCTTGAGCTTTAGCATATAGTTCAATTCGTTTTTCTTGGTCTTTTTCCATTCGTGCAGCATCTAAAAGCCCGTCTACTTCTTTGTTACTGTAGAAGAAAGTGTTTCCTGCTCCTCCAATAGAATTTGTATGAAAAAGATTGTATTGGTTATAATCAGCATCACCAGTTGCATTTCTCCAGCTAATAATAAACATTTCAGAATTTCCAGCGTTGACTTGTTCTACAAAAGTCCCATACTCTAACACTTCGATATTAAGTTTAATACCAATTCCTTTTAACTGGGATTGAAGAACCTCCGCAACATTTATTCTTTCTCTACTATCCATTGTTTTCAGCGTTATTTCAAAGCCATCTGGATAACCTGCTTCCGCAAGTAATTTCTTCGCTTCATTTAAATTATATTCATATGTTTTCATATCAGGGTTATATCCAAAAACTTTTGAACCCATTAATGAGTTTGCTTCTGAACCAACGTTATTATAGACTCCTTTTAGAATAGAATCCATTTCTACTGCATGTGAAATCGCTTTTCGAACTCGAACATCACTTAACTTCTCATTTTTCACATTAAAGCCAATATATTCTGTTCCAAATCCTTCACTACGGTAAACTTCCGAGTTTTTAGAAGCTTCTACTGTTTCCATCATCGGTACAGATAGTGGTTCAGCAATTTGTGCTTCGCCAGTTTCAAGCATCGAAACACGTGTAGTTTCTTCTGGCACTACTTTAAATACTACTTTATCGACTTTCGCTTTTGTACCCCAATAGCTTTCATTTTTCTTCAGAACAATTTCTTGTCCAGGCGTCCAAGATTCAAAAACAAATGGTCCAGTACCATCTGGTTCTTTAATTTGTTCTTTGCCATACTTTTCAATTGCTTTCGGACTAATAATGCCACCTTCGTGACTTGCTAAAATAGAAAGTAATGGCGAATAGGGTTCGGATAAAAGAAATTGTACAGTGTGATCATCAACAACTTTCACTTCTTTCACCATTTTAAATAGAGCTGCTTTAGGAGAACCAACATTTGGATCTAACATACGATCAAATGTCTTTTTAACTGCATCTGCATTGAAATCAGTACCGTCATGAAATTTTACGTCTTCTCTAAGCTTAAACTCCCATGTTGTATCATCAACTTGCTTATACTTTTTTGCTAATAAAGGCTGAATTTCTGCGTTTTTATCACGCCCTACCAACCCTTCATAAATCTTCCTATGCGTTATGCTTGCAGCATTGATAGTGGACATAAACTGATGATCTAAACTCTCTGCATCTGATAAACGAGCAATCACTAAAGTGCTACCATCTTTAGCTGAGCTATTCTTACTACCTTCAGTAGCATTTTCTTTTTTTCCTGTAGAGCAACCTGCAATTAGTAATGTCAGTAACAATACTAAAACCCATTTTGTAGCACTTTTCTTACCTCTCATCTACTTCTCCTCCTTATTTTAAAAACCGCTTTGGTTTTTCTAATTATAAAAAATATTCAGACTTTTAATTTTAAATTTATTTACTATATTTTTCATTATTTTTTCTTCTTTTCATCGATTCGCTCTACATATGTAAAAGATGGAAGCAGTAATTGGTCCTCTCCTAGCTCTTGGTAATCTCTTTTTACATATCCTTTTCTCATTTTGTCATAATACTTTTGCCCTTTTTGTTTAATCTCATCCAAATCAAGATTTGGAATTTTTCGGTCTTTCATAACTACTCGTCCATTAATAATTGATAGTTTAACATCTCTTCCGCTTCCACTTACAATCATCGTTCGAATAGGATCATCAAGAGGACCCATATGAAATCCATCTAAATCAATTGCAATAATATCTGCCTTTGCCCCTACAGCTAGTCTTCCTAAATCTTCTCTTTCAAGGAAAGATGCTGCTCCTAGTGTTGCTGCTCGATAAAAATCAGAGTAGGTAGAATCATCTACTTTTTTGTCTATAAGTCTTGAAAGCATACTGCCTGTACGAATGTTTTGGAACATATCTGGAGGAAATGTATCTGTTCCAAGGCAGATATTAACACCTATTCGTTTATATTTAGCAAAAGATTCTAATGCGTCTCCATGTCTACCAATAATGAGTGGACAATGAATAACTGTCGTATTAGTCTCTTTTAGAAGGGCAATATCATCCCCGTCTCCGTTCGTTGCACCACTATATCCAGCGATAAAATGAGCGTGTGGAATCCCTGTTTTGGGACCTAGAAATCCTATATTATATAAATATCTAATTGGCGTAACTCCATGTTTTTCAAGAATTGTATTGTATTCAAAACTACCCTGTGCAGCATGGAGTTTAATTGGAACACCCAGTTTTTCACTATAATACTTAGTTTGTATGAGATTTTCTTCCGTTTGACTTTCAATTCTTTCTGGTGCAAGCATCCCTCTCACCAATCCATCGTAAGCACCATCAAACTCTTCTACAAACTGCACTGCTCTTTTTAACCCTTCTCGACCTGCTTCTTCATCCCAGAAAAGCTTGATCGTTCCATCAGCATCTACTACTCTTATGCCAGATTGATAGCTTGGTCCAAGATAAATTCTTAATCCTAAGCTTGCAGCATGTTCTGCAGCTGCAGCTAATTCTTCATATGTTTCAGCCCATTTCTTATAAAAAACGGAAGTAATCGGCATAGCAGTAGTAATACCGTGCAGTATGAGCTGGGAATAGGCATAAAGAGATTTAAAAGCTTCCTCTTCCTCCGTCATCCATTCGTCATGTCCTTCTTGAACAAACTGTTCAGACCAAAGAAGATTTTTACTTTTGGACATTGTTGCTTCCAGATGAACTATATCGTGATCAATATCTCCGAGCGCATTTAAATCAATAAATCCAGGACTAATAACTGCGTTTCCTGCATCTATTACTTCATCTACGGCTTCAGAATAATCTTTTCCGACAAAAACTATCGTGTCGTTTTCATATACCACTTGTGCATTTTCTAGAATGACATGGTCCCGTCCATCATAGCCAATGACATATCTCCCTATTATCTTTGTTTTCATTTATGCTCACCTTTCGTCACGGTAAATTTATAATCATCCTCGTTATATCTCTTTTCATCAATATATTCTCGTGCTTGTCCCCAAAAGGATTTTGACGGTTGCATATGTTTTTCAAGTCCAGCACGTTTTACTGTTGCATACGCTTCTTCATTTGCCTCATCTAAGACCATATGTTCATCGACCGTTCGTACGTTTCGCCCCTCCATTACGATTTTCCCATTTACGATGACAGTATCTACATCGCTAGCTACAGCCTGATAAACAAGTCTATGGACATGCATAAACTCAGGCGTTAGATGTGGTTGATGCAGATTTACAGTAATTACATCTGCCTTTTTCCCTATTTCAAGAGAGCCTAGTTCGTCATCCCATCCAATACATTTCGCCGCATCGATTGTGACCATTTCTAACAGCTTTCCAGGTGGTAAATAATATTCATCTCTAAGAGCTGATTGATGAATAAACTGGGTTTTACGCATTGCTTGGAACATATCAAAACTTGTACTTGGTGATGTCCCATCTGTTGATATGGCTACTGTTGCTCCCATTTCTATTAATTCCGTAATAGGCGTTCTCGCTTGTACTTGTGTAAATCCTGGTGAGGCACTTACATTGGTTCCTGTCTCAGCTAAAATTCTTGCCTCATCAAAAGAAATACCACGGCAATGTTGTAAATGAACATCCGGACCTAAAAGCGCATTTTCTTTATCCTGTACCGCTAAATGAATCATTCCTCCAAAAGCATCAGAATGGATTCTCGTATTATATTTCTTCGCTATTTGTCTAATTTTCTTCGCTTGATACAAATCATGGTCATTTAAACCATACAGCTTTGCTGGCGAGGTTGGGTTGGAAGGATCCACAGATGTGACAATAACAAATGGTGTGATAAAAGCTCTCGTATGATCGTCATTTGCATGGTTTAATGCTTCAATGACACTTTCTGCACCATGTAATACTTGATCGTACGTAACTTCTCTCGTAATTTGTTTACCATCTACCCATCGACTAAATAAATGTGGCCATGGTGGATTACACGGACCAGTACATACTACCTCTCGAACACCAACTTCAGCGTAAGCTTTCGCATGATTCAGCGCAAAGATCGGCTCATCTGATCGTGGCATTGACCCTAAAACGGAAACCCCTGTCGTTATTCCTGCCTTTAAACGTTCCAAAGAGGATAATTTTCCTTCATAATACCAAAACTCATCCGTCACAAAATGCTTATACGTATTTGTTATTATCGGCATCCAGAAGTCTTCCATTGCAATCGTCTTAAACATGGAATGACCACCATGGCCATGTACATCGATGAATCCTGGCAAAATACAATGATGACTGCAATCCATCACTTTTTTAGCTTCATACTTTTCCAATAGAACTTCCGTTATATCTACATCTAAAATTCTTCCACCGTTTATCGCAACGGCACCATCTTGCAAAATTCTTCTGTCTTTATCCATCGTTATGACGGTTCCATGAATCAACAATAGATCAATCATCTTTTCCCCCACCTTCTCTCTTTTCTAGCACTAATCTTAAGTATAAAAAAATTGAACAAACTATATTTTCGGAATAATTACGTTTTTTTAAACTTTCTTTACCTTTTGAGTGAATTTAATAAACTGTTAGAGTTAAATAAGAAAAACGTAAGCGTCCTTTAAGTGCATCTTGTCTTTACTATTTCCAGTGTGCTTTGGCTACATTATTACGGTTAGAAGTATGGATCGTGAACCTCTTATCAATCGTTTCCGGAAGATTTTGGACAGCCTGGAACTATATCATTACCTAAAACTATAGAAGAGGCAGGTCGTGACTGACGTCACGACTTGCCTCTCTTCTAAGTAATCTTATAGCTTTCGTCTGTCCATCGCTCTCCTTCAACTTTAGGAATAAGTTTAAACCCTTTTTGGATGAGGAAAGAAAAGATGTTTCCTTACTCATACAGGAAACTCCCGAAGAGACAATTTCGGGAGTTATTTCAATTCTTCGTTTGATGTATGCTTCCTATTTTTCACCAGCGTATTCCTACATAAAAGTTTACCTTTAGTTGACGTGATTCATATATTATTTACTTCGAATATTTTGAAGTTAATTCTACTCGTGCAAATAACATTGATAGAACGGAGAAAACCCCGGATAGGAAGAAACTTATCCAAATAGTTTGTAATGATATTAAACTACCAAATAGCGTCACACTAATCAACCAACCAGCTATAATTGAATAAGGCAATAACCTGGATATTTTACGTTTTGAAAAAATGATGATCAACATGACTGGAATAGACGCAGCATAAAGATGTCCATAGAAAAAAAGAAAATTTAGCAAACTAAATTTAGCAAAATGTGTCACAATTAAGAGAACAAACAATAACAATCCAGAGAAAATATACGATTCTTTCCTCATTTGCTGATCAGTCATCGAGATTTTCAAAGGGAGTCGAATATGCTTGATGAAATGAATCGTAGTAGCATGAATCTCCGCATTTATCGTTGTGGATAAAGCACCAAAACAAAATAAAAAGAATAAAACCGAAAGGAAAATAGGATCTATTTTTGTTATTAATTGAAACAAAAGGGTATATGTTTCGCCAAAAGATCCTTCAAAAATAACGATCAACAGCATTGCAGAAAGCGCTATAGGTATCGTGCTCCAAACAAACGCTGTTGACCAAAAAGTAATACGAACTTTTTTCTGTTCAATCATATATAATCTTTGCCAAGTCGATCGATCTGTAAGTACCTGTCCACAGGCAACTAACATAAACGTCGCAATAAAAAAATATGCTTCATGGTTTTTAGCAAACAACAAATAGGGATGATATAATCGAATGCCATCGTAAACTTTAAAAGCTCCTTCTTGTATGAAAAAGTACAATGGAATGAAAATGATTGCAGCAAAAATAAAGAAAATAGAAATCCCTTCAAATTTTTGTATCCACTTCATACCACCTAGCCCTGCTATTATAAAACAATAAAAGAAGAAGAAAAATAGAGAAACAGTAAATGGTATATTAAATAATAAATCAAATAAAACGGCTGCTCCTACCGCTTGCATGAATAAAGAATCTAATCCTAGGAATAAGATTATAATTGTCATTAACCAATAGCCATCTTTTCGAAGCCTCTCTTGAAAAACATCGCCGATCGTTTCTACATCTGGAAATCTAAATCTAATTTTATTTGCAAATGTTCCGAACATAAAAATAGAAAACGCACCTACTAGAGAATAACCAATTCCACCTAAAAGACCGTATTTCACTAATGATTCAGGCGAAGAAAGAATTGTATTACCTGTGATCCATCGTGCCAAAAGACTAATCATTCCCGACGAAATTCCAAAAACTAAAGAACCCGTAATATAGTGACGATAGGTTTTCATATTCCAAAACCTTTCGCTTTTTTGGTATTTACTCGATATTCTGATGGGGTTATCCCATTTTGTTTTTTAAACATGGAACTAAAATAATGCTGACTGTTAAATCCAGCTTTTTCAGAAACAACTGCCATACTCAACTCTTTATGCTCTAATAATATTTTTTTCGCCATTTCCAGTCGATATGCATTTAAATAATCTGCAAATCCGATTCCCACTTCTTCATAAAATTTACGACTTAAATAAGTTGCATTCAAGTGTATACGGTTCGCTACTATACTAAGGCTAAGTTTTTCGTTATATTCCTCTCGAATAATACGTAGAACTTCTTGAATGGAGTCATTTTGAGATATCCATTTTCTATATTTTTCAAGCAATCCTAACAATTCATCTTCTACAATAGGTTTTGTTAAATAATCATTGACTCCTATTCGTAAGGAAGATTGAGCATATTCAAACGATTGATAAGCTGTAACCATAATTATGTCCATTTTATAACTTTTCTTTAACTCTTTTGCCAACTCCAACCCACTTTTTCCTGGCATTTGAATATCTAGAAATGCTAAAGAAATATTAATCTTACCCGCTATTTGAAGAGCAATGGACGCATCTTGTGCTTTGTAGAACTTCCAATTGGGAAAATGGGGTTTCATAATATATTCTAATTGATCTAACTCTAATGTTTCATCATCTACAAGTAGAATATTCATATTTCCTTCCTCCTCTCTCCTTTATTTTGTTAACGGAAATTTTACTTCAATGAGTGTTTCATTTCCAATGTATCTCATTTTTAAATAATGTACTTGTTCTGGAAATAACAGATCTAATCTCTTTTGTATGTTTCGAATTCCGTACCCTTCTTCTTGTGGGCTATACTCTTTCTTTTCATTGATAGGTTCAATAAAGTAGGAATTCCATACTTCTATATACATAAAACCATCTGAATAATACACATTTATTTTCAAACGGGCAGGGCCCATATTCTTCTCAAAACCATGTTTAAATGCATTTTCGACTATAGTTTGTATCATAAACGGCGGCAATAAAGCATTTTCGCAAAAAGCTTCTACATTTTTAGTAACTTCTAGTCGTTCCCCGAAACGTAAAATTTGGATATCCAAATAATTATTTACATATGCAATTTCATCTTCCACTTTAATAAGAGAAGCATGCGTAACATATTTAAACTTAAAAAACTTCGCCATTACTTCTAAACCTTTTATTAATTCATCTTTTCTATCTAATCGAGCTAAACTTAACATCGTATTAAGCGTATTAAAAAAAAAGTGAGGTTGTATTTGCTGATTTAACTGATCGTAATTTGCGTGCTGTAACTCTTTTTCCAAAGCAAGCTTTGAAGCTTCTTTCTGCAAATTGTCAATTTGCCGCTCAAAGATCATTACAAATGAAAGCGTAAAAGCTCCTACAAGAGGAGCTAATACGCAAATCAAGACGTATAATGAAAAAGATTCCAAAGGCATCATGATGCATACGTCCTTTCTAAAATACCTCATTCCATTATAGTATCTTCATTATGACTAATAGTAAATCGTACAAGTGACCATTTTTTATGATAGTAATTCCTCTGCAAAATGACAAGCGACCGAATGACCAGTATCTATTTTCCTTAGTAAAGGTTCTTCTTGTTGGCAGCGTTCCGTAGCAAATGGACAACGTGTATGAAATCTACAACCTGTAGGAGGATTTATAGGAGATGGAACGTCCCCTTTTAAAATGATCCTTTCCCTTCTCTTTGTTTCATCTATTACAGGAATAGCTGACAGAAGAGCTTTCGTGTAAGGATGCATAGGATTGTTAAATAGAGAAGACTTATCCGCAATCTCTACAACTTTTCCTAAGTACATAACCATAACACGATCCGAAATATGTCGAACGACACTTAAATCATGAGAAATAAATAAAAATGTTAGATCAAACTCCTTTTGGAGCTTTTTCAATAAGTTTAATATTTGCGCTTGAATCGATACATCTAACGCAGAAACTGCTTCGTCACAAATAATTATTTCCGGATTTACAGCTAGCGCTCTTGCTATTCCAATTCGTTGGCGTTGTCCCCCAGAAAATTCATGTGGATATCTTTCCAAATACTCTGGACGTAACCCAACATGTTTCATCAGTTCTAACATTCTATCCTCTCTCTTATTAGGAGGGAGTACTTTTTGTATCGCCATTGCTTCCTCTAACATTTGACGTATCGTTCTTCTTGGGTTTAACGAAGCATATGGGTCTTGGAAAATCACTTGAATATTTCCTCTAACATTACGTAACTCTTTTTTATTCATTTTCAAAAGAGATTCACCTTTAAATAATACATCTCCATCAGTCGGTTCATCTAAACGTAAAATAGATCTTCCAGTTGTCGATTTCCCGCATCCTGATTCACCTACAATACTTAATGTTTCTCCAGGATACAAATCAAAGTTAATACCATCAACTGCTTTTACAACTTGTTTCGGTTGGAAGATTGCCTCTTTTTTCAATGCAAAGTGCTGCTTTAAGTCTGAGACTTTTAACAATGGATTTTTCTCTTTGAGAAGATTACTCATAGCGCTACCCCCTCTTTTGTTAAACTATCTTGCCATTCATCTGAATACTTCCAACATCTAACTTTGCTATTTTCATCATACTGAATAAGATTTGGTTGCTTTTGGACACAAATATCCTTTGCAAACGGACATCTTTCCGCAAATCGACAACCTTCCGGATATTCATATGGACTCGGTACAGTTCCTTCAATAATTTGCAGTTCTTCCTGATCTTCATATAGCTTTGGAAGGGATCCGATTAGGCCTTGTGTATAAGGATGCAAAGGATTTTTAAATAAATCTTTTGTATCTTGATGTTCTACAATTTGCCCCGCATACATTACGCCAACTTGATCACACATTTCAGCAACAACCCCTAAATCATGTGTGATGAAAATAATGCCCATGCCAATTTTCTTTTGTAAATCTTTCATGATTTCTAATATTTGAGCCTGAATAGTTACATCTAACGCAGTAGTTGGCTCATCCGCAATTAGAACTTCAGGAGTGCAAGCTAATGCCATCGCAATCATAATTCTTTGTCTCATACCACCACTTAGTTGAAAGGGTTCCTGCTTCGCTCTTTTTTCAGGCGAAGGGATTCCAACAAGACCAATCATTTCAACTGATTTATCCCATGCTTGTTTTTTGGACAATCCTTGGTGTAATCGGAGCGCTTCCGCGATTTGCTCACCTACTGGAATAACTGGATTTAAACTAGTCATTGGTTCTTGAAAAATCATCGAAATGCGATTTCCTCTTATTTTTCGTATCTCTTCTTCAGACATTGTCACTAAGTCTTGTCCCTTCAATAATACTTGCCCATCTACAATTTTCCCTGGTGGTGATGGTATTAATCGAAGAATAGATAGCGAAGTCATAGATTTTCCGCATCCTGATTCTCCAACTATCCCCATCGTTTCGCCTTTTCTTAAAACAAAATCTATGCCATCTACAGCTTTTGCCGTACCTTTATTGGATATAAAATGTGTTTTTAAGTTTTTTACTTCTAAAACAACTTCATTTGTCATTTTTTATCCCCCTAGTTCAAATCGATTCGTTTATTGAAAACTTTATACATAACGTCTACTAACAGATTCACGAAGACAAAAACTAAAGAAGCAACTAGTACGCCGCCTTGTACCATTGGAATATCTCTTGTTCTTATTGCATCGACAATCATCCGACCTAATCCATTTATAGCAAATACAGACTCTACTAAAACAGTACCACCAAGTAAACTACCAAATTGTAGCCCTACAACAGTAATAACAGGAATTAATGCATTTCTTAAAGCATGCTTATAAATAATGACATGTCCTTTAAGACCTTTTGCTTTCGCTGTTCGTATATAGTCTTGCCCAACTACCTCGAGCATACTTGAACGAGTCATACGGGCAACAATAGCTGCTCCTCCTGCTCCGAGTGTAATAGCAGGTAAAATAATATGCGCTGTACTATCCCATCCAGCTACCGGTAGCCACTGAAGCTTTACAGAAAATACATACATTAGTAATAATCCTAACCAAAAACTTGGGAGAGAGATTCCGATTAGTGCGACAACCATTACACTAATATCGGAAAATGAATATGGCCTTACCGCGGAAATAATTCCTGCGATTAACCCGAGTACGATTGTGATCATAATACTAAAAAATGCAAGCTCCATTGTAATAGGTAAACGAATCATAATTTCATCCAAAACTGGTTGATTGTTTTTAAGAGAATTTCCTAAGTCTCCTCTAAATACATTTCCCACGTATGAAAAATACTGTTCATGAAGTGGTCTGTTTAAACCTAAATTTTCTCTTAGCTCATTAACCGTTTCTTTTGATGCTCCTTCACCTGCCATAATAACCGCTGGATCACCTGGTACCATTTGCATAATTAAAAACACAACTAAAGTGACACCTAATATGACAGGAACTATTTGCACTAAACGTTTCAAAATAAATAAAAACATAAGAAATCCCCCTTTTATTTTTTCGTCCTTGGATCTAAAGCATCGCGCAAACCGTCTCCAAACAAGTTAAAGCCCAATACTAAAATCGCAATCATTAGACCTGGAAAAATAGCCATGTAAGGTGCACTGAAAATAAAATCTCTTCCACTAGAAAGCATTGCACCCCATTCTGGTGATGGTGGTTGTGCACCTAGCCCTAAGAATGACAATCCCGCTGCTGACAATATCGCTGTTGCAAGTCTTAGTGAACCTTGAACAATAATCGGTGATAATATATTAGGAAAAATGTGTCGGAAAATTATAATGAAATCATTTGCCCCTAATGTTCTAATAGCATCTATATACTCCAGCTTTTTCACTTCCATCGTCGAACCACGAACAATTCTTGCAAACAAAGGAATTGAAAAGACTCCTACTGCAATTGTTACATTAATAAGACTTGGACCTAGTGCACTAATAATTGCTAAAGCTAATAAAATCCCTGGGAATGCAAGCATCACATCTAAACAACGACTAATGATCGTGTCTACCCATTTACCATAGTAGCCAGCGACTAGCCCAAGAGTTATTCCAAAAAACGCTCCAAAAAAGACGGAGGAAAAACCTACTCCTAGTGATAATCGAGAGCCATATAAGATTCGACTTAAAATATCTCTTCCTTTATCATCCGTTCCCATCCAATGGGCCATAGATGGAGATTGTAACTTGTCTGGAAGATTAATCTCATATGGATCATATGGGGATAATATAGGTGCTAATAAAGTGAGCGATATATATAGAAGAATTATTACTCCCCCTACTGCAGCCGCCTTATTTTGACCAATAGTCATAAAGAATGTTTTCCACTTTTCTTTTCGAATTTTCTTTCTTGCCAAGATTAACTTTGCTGAATCTACTTCAGTACTATTAATTGTCATTTAATTAACCCCCTCGTTCTGCTTCCTTTTCGTTATAAGGTAACATCACGATATATAAGAAAAGAAAGAATGTAAATAGACATAGAAAGAATAGTCAAAATACTTTAAAAAATAGTAAAGATTTTAAAAATAATATTAATTCTTTTATTTATAATTGAGAATTAGCAATACAAATAATAATTATTTGGAGGAAAACTCAATGAAGAAGTTTAAGTGGATTCAGATTTTCGCATTAATGTCTATATTGATGTTAATTATGCAAGGTTGTTCTACCGGAAGTTCAAGTAAAGGTGAAGAAAAAGAAGACAAGCAAGTTGCAAGCGGGGACAAATCTGGAGGAAAGCTTGTTGTAGTTCGCTTATCAGATGCCACTGGTCTTGACCCACATTTCATAACAGATATACCTTCCGCTAATGTTGTTCACGGAAAAGTATATGAAACGCTACTTGCTTTTGATAAAGACAGAAATTTTGTTCCATTACTTGCAACAGATTGGAATCCAGTAGATGATTTAACTTGGGATTTCACATTAAGAGAAGGTGTGAAGTTCCATGACGGTACACCTTTTAATGCAGAAGCAGTAAAAGCTACATTTGATCGATTACTAGACCCAGCAACAGGATCACCACAGAAAGATAAATTAGGAATGATCTCAGAAGTAATCGTAAAAGACGATACACATATAACACTTAAATTATCAACACCATATGCTCCATTACTTTCTATTTTAGCAAGCAATGAAGGAAGCATTCTTAGCCCTAAAATGATTAATGAAACTCCTGATCAATTAGCAACACATCCAGTAGGAACTGGTCCATTTGTTTTTGATTCTTGGAAATCAGGACAAGAGATAACCTTAAATAAAAACAATGATTACTGGGGAGAAAAAGCTAAAGTGGATAGTGTAGTATTCAAAGTTGTTCCGGAAGATGCTACTCGATTAGCTATGATTGAAAGCGGAGAAGCTCATATTTCTGATCAAGTTCCCGTAACAGAGATTGAACGAATTGAAAACTCTGATAAAATGAACCTATTCAGAACGGATGGTTTAGCAGTTGAGTATGTAGGATTTAACACGACAAAAGCTCCTTTTGATAATGTGAAAGTCCGTCAAGCAGTTAGTTTTGCAATTGAAAGAGAAGCTATTATTTCAGGTGTTTACAATAACGTTGGAACTCTTGCAAACGTTGCGATGAGTCCACAAGTATTTGGATACAGCAAAGACGTTAAAGCATATCCGTATGATGTAAACAAAGCAAAATCTTTGTTAAAAGAAGCTGGTTACGATAAAGGTATCAAAGTTACTTTATTAACGAGCGACCGTAAAGAACGAATTAATATGGCTGAAGTTATTCAATCTCAACTTAAAGGTATTGGGATAGATGTTGAAATTCAAGTAATGGAATATGGTTCATATATTCAGCAAATCACAAATGGAGATCATCAAATGTTTATTGGCGGTTGGGGTAACGCGACTGGTGATGGAGACTACAATCAATATAACCTCTTCCATTCAGCATCTATTGGTGCACCAGGGAACCATTTCTATTATCAAAACCCTGTAGTAGATAAGCTTATCGAACAAGGTCGTGTAGAAACTGAGCCAAGCAAACGACAAGAAATCTATAAACAAGCAATGCAAGTTGAAATGGACGACGCTGTATATGTTCCAATTAGAAACTACGAGCATTTAGCAGTTTATAATAACAATGTAGAAAACTTTAGATTAGACGCTTCGAATTACCTGATTTTAAATGAAGTGACAGTAAAATAATACACTTCAAAGAGACTGGTAATACTCCAGTCTCTTTGAACTTATTGGGAGGATAAAAGATGAAATCTCTACTTATCAAAAATGCTCGCCTTGAAACTGGCTTTACTTATGAAAATGGACGTGTTGCTCAAACCGAAACAGATTTATTTGATGTACTAATTCAAGATGGAAAAATTATTGAAATAGAAAAAAATATGGAAGGCTCTGATTTTGAAGTAATTGAGGCTAACGGCAAATTACTTATGCCTTCCTTCAGAGAAATGCATATCCATGTAGATAAAACGTATTTTAGTGGTCCTTGGAAAGCGTGTAAACCTATAACAAAAGGAATACTAACTAGAATTGAAGAAGAACAAGAATTACTACCAGCCCAACTTCCTTTTGCATTAAACCGTGCGGAAAACATGATTGAATGGCTAATTTCACAAGGACACACACATATTCGCTCTCATTGTAATGTGGATCCTCAAATCGGAACAAAACATATTGAAATTACAAAAGAAGCTTTCAAAAAGTTTGAAGACCAGGTTACATATGACATCGTTGCATTTCCACAACATGGGTTATTGCTTTCAAAAGTAGAACCATTAATGAGAGAAGCTATGAAAATGGGTGCTACATTAGTTGGCGGTGTTGACCCAGCCACTATTGACCGTGATATCGACCGTTCGTTAAACCTTACAATGGATATTGCCGTAGAATCAGGACGTGGAATAGATATTCATATTCATGATCCGAATTCCCTTGGTGCTTTTGAGTTTTATAAACTAGCAGAACTAACGAAACAAGCTAAAAAAGAAGGACAAGTTACGATAAGCCACGCAATAGCTTTAGGCGATCTTCACGGGAAAGAATTAGAAGAATTAGTTGCAGTGCTTGCGGAAACAAAAATTGATGTTACATCGACAGTTCCAACCAACCGCCCTACTATTCCAATTCCTTATTTACATGAAAATGGAGTCTTCGTTTCTGTCGGTCATGATAGCTTAACGGATCACTGGTCTCCTTTTGGTACGGGTGATACAGTAGAAAAATTAAGTATTTTAGCAGAAAGATTTAAATTTATCGACGAATATTCATTAAATCGTTGTTGGAAATATGCTTCTGGTGGGATTACCCCTCTTAACGATATAGGGACTAGAGTTTGGCCTCAAAAAGGAGATTTAGCAAATGTACTTCTACTCGATGCTGTATGTTCAGCACAAGCAGTAGCTAGAAGACGTCCTATAACACATGTTATTTCAAAAGGAAATATTGCATATACAAATGAGGCTGTTCTAGCGAAGGAGGTTACAAAATGAGTAAAGTAAAATGGCTTTCTAATGTAAGATTAGAAACTGGTGAAAGATTATTAGGTAATGGAACAGTTGAAACAGAAACTGCTTTATTTCATTTAAAAGTAGAAGAAGGGAAAATTGTAGATCAATTAGCAGCGAATGAAGCTATCCCAGACGGCATTGAAGTGATCGATATGCACGGAAAGCTTGCACTTCCTACTTTTAAAGAGATGCATAATCATTTAGATAAAACGTATATGACATTAGACTGGAAAGCATGTACTCCCGTCGCTAACTTAAAAGAACGTTTAGACCTAGAAGCAAAAGAATTATCTATGTTAGCAAGCAGCGCACAGCAACGAGCTACGAAAATGATTGAAACATTGCTTCAATATGGTTCTACGCATATTCGTACACATGTTAACATTGATCCGTATATCGGTTTGAAAAACTTAGAAGGTGTTATTGCTGCACTGGATTCATTCAAAGGCAAAGTAACTGCTGATATTATCGCATTCCCACAGCATGGATTATTACGTGAATCTGTACCTCAATTAATGCGAGAAGCAATGAGAAATGGAGCAACAATGGTTGGAGGATTAGATCCCGCTGGAATTGATAATGCCATCGAAAAATCTCTGCATGAAGTGATGGATATCGCAACTGAGTTTGATGCTGATGTTGACATTCACTTACATGACGGTGGATTCGTAGGTTATTATACAGCGGATAAGTGGATTGATATCGTAGAACAAGCAAATTATCAAGGGCGAACTGCTTTGAGTCACTCATTCTGCCTTGGAGATATCCCTGTTCCCCAGCAAGTTGTTGTAGCAAACCGTCTTGCTGAATCGGATGTAGCCATTATGTCTACTATCCCAATTAATATTAATCGAGTGATCCCACCGATCGACTTGCTAGATGCACACGGTGTAAAAGTACACTTCGGTTGTGACGGTTTTTACGATTCATGGAGTCCATATGGTACAGGTGATGTATTAGAAAAAGCTACACGCTTTTGTGAACTTACTCGAAAAATTGATGAGAAGTCATTAAGAAATGCACTTAAATGGGTAACAGGTGGAGTAGTTGCTTTAAACGCAGACGGCAAAAAAGTTTGGCCAGAAGTTCAAGATGAGGCAAGTTTTGTCTTTTTTGATGCAACTTCTTCCGCTGAGGTCGTTGCTAGAAAACCAAAAAACCGTTTAGTTATGGTAAAAGGTGAATTATTATAGAGAAAGAAGAGAAAGAGTTTATGCCTCTTTCTCTTTTCAATTTTTTTCAAACTGAAAGGAAGATATAACCATACCTATGAAGAAACAGTTGTTTACATATTTAATTCTTATACTCTGTGTCATAGCTTGGGGAAGCAACTTTGTCTTTGGATCCATTTTAGTTGCTGTATTCGACCCAAGTATAATCGCATTTTTTCGACTAATATTTATCCTTATTTTCTTGTTATTCATGACCTATCGAAATATTAATTTCAAGGAAATAACTTTACACAATTATATTTGGCTAGCTGTAGCCGGTTTTATAGGTGTATCGTTGAACCAATGGAGCTTTTACGCTAGCCTTCAATATACCGAGCCTGTCACAGCCGCATTGATCCTCGCCTTATCTCCAATTGTTACAGCATTGCTCTCCTCTTATTACTTTAAGGAGAGAAAAACTTTTCCGTTTTGGATTGGTTCCTTTATCGCATTACTTGGAGTTTGGCTAGTTATTACAAAAGGATCGTTCCTTATACCAAACCTTGGTAAAGGTGAAATATTAATTAGTTTAACGATGTTATCCTTTTCAATTTTCTTAGTTTTTGTTCAACATTTATCTAAATCCATACACCCTTCTACCATTACCTTATTCAGCAATATCTTTGGTCTAATTGGGCTACTTCCTTTTGTTCCTTGGCATAAGACCTATCTTGTCTTGTCTGTCCCATTTTCCTATTGGTTATTACTTATAATAACTGCGATTATTATGCATGGATTATGCACGTACTTATGGAATAGCTCTATCCAAAAAGTCGGCGCTTCAAAAGCCGCGCTTTTGTTAAACCTTGAGCCATTTGTTGCAATGATTTCCGGACTTTTGCTGTTAGGAATTAGTATTCAACCATTACAATTGGTCGGTGCTTTTGTTATTGTTATCGGTGTTTCTATTTCGCTCCGGACAAAATCAAGTCATTCACTTTCTATTTCCGAATAATGTATTAAAATTTTCAATCAACTTATGTATAATGCTTTCATAAGGAGCGATGAAATGAATAATCAAATGATTGAAGAGATTGTTAAGTGCATGCCACCAAATGAATATGACCCTACTATTCAAAGCCTCCAAACAGAGCATCGGCTAAAATTAGTGAACTTTTGGGATATAAAAGTTGGTAGCAAAGTGCTAGAGATTGGCTGCGGCCAAGGAGATACAACAGCAGTATTGGCATACATTGTTGGGGATGAAGGATTTGTATATGGAATAGATATAGCTTCACCTAATTATGGAAGTCCTGTTACATTAGGAGATTCTATAAATTTTTTAAAGAACTCATCTATAGGTAATCGTATAAAAGTAGACTTTGAAGTTAATATACTGTCTTCTAAAGTAAGTTTTCCAGAAAATGCTTTCGATTATATTGTCCTATCTCATTGTTCTTGGTACTTGAAATCACCTAAAGAGCTCCATGACATATTGAAGAAAATAAAAAAATGGGGAAATACATTATGCTTTGCTGAATGGGACACAAGAGTTCAGACAAATGAACAACTTCCCCACTTCTTATCGGTGCTTATTCAAGCACAATATGAGTGTTTTAAAGAAAGTAGCTTATCCAATGTTCGAACACTCTTCACCCCTAAAGACATTCAAAGCATTGCAGAAAGTGCGGGATGGCAAATAGAAGCTGAAAAAACCACTGACTCTTCTCAGCTTCAAGACGGGAAATGGGAAATCGAAAACACATTGGCTAGTTACGAAGAAGTGCTTCAAGCAGCTAATCATTTACCTCATAAATTTCAAGCATTGATTCAATCGGAAATTTATTTATTAGAAGCGGCTAGTAGCCAAGGCAATGTTAAATCGATGTCTACTTATACTTTTTTAGCAAAGTGAGGAAACTATATGAATGAACTAACAGAGGAAATACTAAAATTCCGAGATGATCGAGGTTGGGGAAGAAATCACGATGCTCGTAGTCTCGCTATTTCGATTTCTTTAGAAGCAAGTGAACTATTAGAGCACTTTCAATGGGTTTCAGCTGAGGAAGCAATAAAAAAGGATAACCAAGGAATCATAGATGAAGCAGCAGATGTATTTATTTACCTTCTACAGTTTGCCAATTTGCTAAATATTGATTTAAAAGAAGCCGCTCAACAAAAGATGGAGAAAAATGCTTTAAAATACCCCTTCGCTTCCTTAACAAAGTAAACAAAATTAGATTTTATAGTAAAAACGTTTAATTTTAACAATAGTTAAACCAATATATGGTCAGTAAACCATATATTATTACTAGTATTCAACCTAAAAATACAATATTCTTATTGAGGCTTACTAAATACAATTACTGTAAGACTATCGAAATTTAGGGGAATATGCATGAAAAAATTATTATCTATCTTATTGGCAACAGGACTAGTTGGAGCAAATATATTTACTCCATCTACCGCAGAAGCAGCATCTTTTTCACAAGCAGAATCTCTTGTTAAAATAGCAGAACAAAATGCAGGCGCTTTGAAGTGGCAAATTTCATATGAACTTACGAAAGAAATTAAAAACCCTGATATGAAAATTTTTAACGCAACAAAAGATTCGTACTTAAAAGCAAAGGCAGAAATAGCTAAAGTAAGTGTGAAAGATAAAGTAAAGTTAGAAAAACGTCTAGAAGATAATGTTGGTATTCACTATACTCGCGCAATGGGATATATTGATGCAATCACTTCCGGGAAAAAAATCGTGGATAAAGCAAACCAATTCAATACTTTATATGCAGCAAACCCAACTTCTGATGTAACGGAAAAAAGTTATCATGAATTATCTAGTGAGATTCGTAAACAAGCAATCTTACTATACCGTGTTTACGGAAAATCAACACGAGATGCAATATTAACTAAATACAAAACACCTGGTGAAAAAGCTCTTCAATCATCCAAATATGTAATTACTGCAAAAATGCATTTAGATAAATTGGACGATTTGATTACTAAAAAAGCGGACCAAAAAACTGTTGAAGCAAATGTTTCAGAATTCTTCGACTTACTAGATGAAATTAATGATGAATCGATAGTAGACGATTTGTACAATGCTTACAAAGAAAGTATTAGAAAGGATTCAAACTTTCTAGCACAAGAGAAGGAAATTATGGAGTTCTTTAAAAAAGCGGACGAGTATGCAAATGCAGAAAATCTTGACGCAATGCTAGGTCTTTATAGCGCAGAATACCCTGGTTATGACACTCTTAAAGAAATAATAGGGGCAACTTTTAAAGATTTTGATGTAAAATATGAGACTCTTGGTTTAGAGGTTCATTATATTCTAGGTGGTTCTGCATTAGTTACTCAAAGTCAAAAGGCAATTATTGATGAAAAAGAAACACTTGAATATACCACTACTTACCTTTTAGAAAAAGATGACGCTGGCAACTGGAAATACGTAGATGTGTTAGATAAATCTGATTCGGAAGATGTAGAATAATATATAACATACTGCAGCAATCTCGTAGAAATACGAGTAGCTGCAGTTTTTTTACATATTAAGAATAAGGATGTTTTTACAAGCACACACCCTATATGGAAACTTTACTTCATATTTAGCTAACACTTTTTCTATCTCCATTAAGAAAAGAGCAAACGTCCTTTAATTAAGTGCAACTTGTCTTTACTATTTCCAGAGTGCTTTGGACGAAACATTGGCTACACTGTTACCGTTGGAATTATGTAGTTAGTAGTGACTGCGTCACTTCCAACTACACTTTTTTTCGGTAATCTTGTGGCGGGTGTTTGTCCGTCGCCCTCTTGAATTTTGTAGAGACAAGGTACGTAAGGTTTGGTTAATGAGAGAATAAATCCTTTCCTATTCTTTTAAAAGCGGACGAAGATGCAATTTCGTCCGCTCAGCGCTTCTTTATCATTGGATGCTATCTATTTTTCTCAAATTCCACAGGATTATTGGTATTATCAAGTTTAAACGCTCAACTAAAAAGTTAATAGTTGTCATAGAGCGACTAACTGTAAGGTGAAAACAACAGATTCTTCACTGAAAGCAACCTATTTTATCGTGAAGGAAACCATTTCTCTATGTAAAGAGTTAACTTTATGTGAGATGGCACAAATCAGCGTTGGACAATCCTGTGCAACTAAAAACACAATGAATACGGTATTTTATATACTTTTTGTATGAAAACAGCTTCTTTATGCATATTCAAAAATTAAGAGGATATCCAATTATATTCAAAATAATACCGGTTGAAAGTTGAAGTTAGCTTTTTCCATGGTAGATGGTGGCTTTTGTGAAACCTGAGCCATGGTAGTTTTTTATTCTTTGAAAAAGGAGGTCCTTGAGCAATGAAGAATTGTTCAGAACCTCTTTTTTTCTATTTTATTTCTACCTGTACATCCCCTTCGATCCAAGATGGGTAAAAATCGAGATCGAATCGTATTGGGTTGCTAATAGATTCCGTCGGAAGTTCAAATTCAAGTTTTAATCCTTTTTCAGCCGTATTCATCAATAATCCATTTACATACTTTTTCCCTGGCATAGGATTAGTATAGTCATACTTTATAAAAAATTCTTTTCCTTCATTATCTAAAAAACTGGAGGATACTAACAGGTTGTATTCTCCGGTCACATCCATAATAAAACTAACTTTACTATTCTCAACTTCTAGATTTGAAAAAACTGACTCAGCAGGTTGTTTCAAAAACTTTTTTGATTCGGTATCGATTAAGATAAAAGCATCATCTTTATCAATTGCTCCTATTTTCCCAAACACTAATTTTAGCTTATCAGAGTTATTAAAGTATGGGCTTTGAGATGTAATAGTCCATTCAGTTTCATCTAAAATTCTAAACGAAGTCCCACCATTATTAAAAATCCATTCATCACCGGTATCATTCGTAAATTTCAAATTATCAAATGAAAAGATCTTTTTGGAGTTATTCGGATCAATTTTTAATTTAACTTCTGCACGAATCGGATTGATTGTAACTTTTTCAACTACAATTCGTTGCCCTTCAATCGTAACTTCCTTATTTAAAGCAATTGTTTTACTTACTACGCTAGACTTTGTAAACTTAAATGGAATTTGAAAATACTCAACTTTAGTTTCATTCTTCAAGCCAATTGTCCATAAAAGGTTACCATTACCTACTATATGATTTTCCATATATTCAAGTGTCATCATAGAGCTAAATACTTTATCTTCATTTATTGGTGGATTTGAACTCCAGAATGTAGTATCATGCACTGGTAAATCTCCATATTTTTCATTCATTAACTTTAAATATTTTATTTCTAAAGGTCGATTCTTCACGTTAGAATGCACTGAATAAAAAATAACTATACCTTTATAATCGGCAATTACTCCATCAAGAGTAACAGTTACACCGTTCTTAGTTTGAGATGCATTTATTGGTTGATAAAAGTCATTTTCAATCGCTGCTACTAATCCTTTATCTTGTTGTATAAGCGCAACTATCCTATCCAACCCAGGTATCGATGCAACTTTATTAGCGAAAGCGGGAGAAACATTTATAGATGTGACAAATGAGATGAGAAGAATTGCAGCAACTACAACTGACCATGAACTCTGTTTTATTAACTTCTTTCTTTTTAACGCTCGTTCCTTTTTCGCTTTTACAAAACCATTTCTTACTGCAAAATGTAGCTTGTCCATTGGCACATCTACTTTATCGATCGTTTTTTTCCTCTGCTCCAATTTCTTTTCTTCCTCCTCAAACACGTTTAACCTCCCCTTTCTCTTCAAAGTGGTTCCTAAATGCGCGTAATGCCTTATGTAGCCTCGTTTTAATTGTTCCTTCTGGTGTATTCCACATAATGGCGATGTCTTTTATTTTGACATCTTCAAAATACTTCAAGTGCAATAATTCTCTTTCGTAATCTGATAGATTTAAAAGAGCCTCCTCGACCTCTAAAAAAGTGAAATCTTCACTTACTCCTTGCATGCATAGTATTTTTTCCTCCAACACTTCCCGCTTACTTTTCTTAATAACATCTTGGCAATAGTTCATCATTATTCGGATGAGCCATGTTTTAAAATAAGCTGGCTCCTTCACTGTTTTTACACTGCGATAAGCCCTATATGTCACTTCCTGTACAGCCTCTAGTGCATCTCCTTCATTTTTCAAATAAGAGATAGCTGTTCGATATAATGCTTCTTCATAAGAATGAATTAATTCTAAAAATGCATCTTCATCGCCTTTTATTGCTTTTAGCACCAGTTTCTTTTCGCTCAAGATTTCACCTCATTTCAATTGTCCCTATCTATTAGACATGCAACTTAAAGAAAAGTTTTCAGAAAATAAAATACGCCTATTCTAACTATGATTCTGCTCAACTTTGCCGTGTGAAATGAATAAAATCATATTCCATTTGTTCGGAACCTGGTTTTTCTAAAAAAATTTCACATTTTTTAATTTAGCTTACTTCTATAAGTTTAGCCTTCCAAAATCCTTGCTAAATGTCCTTTACTGCTCAAAATTATTTCCATAGAGCCCAGCGAAGCTTCAGTAAGCTATTCACTTTGACTGGACAAACATGAAGATGCTATGGTTATTTTAGAAATGACATTTTTCAAATCTTCTTGTATAACAGTTGTAGCCCAATCATAACAATTGTTAGTAATAAACGAACAATAATTAAATATGAATGAATAAGCTTACTAAAACAATTCGCCTTCCTGATGCATAATACAGCATATACTTGAATAAGTTATACATGGCATAATAAAAGAAGCTATTTTATTTTTTGGTTGTTGGATAGCGGTCTTATGCGTTCGCTCTGTTACCTTAACTATATTATTATGCAATAAAAACGATTTTTCGCCTTATTTATTAAGAAAATATTCCCAAAATTGAAGATATTATATACAACTTAGGGTATACTTATAGTATGAGTCCGTGTAAATGTAAAGGAGGTATTCATATGTCCGTCGCTAGTGCAGCATCGCAAGTAAACCTGGATTTTCTAATAAATGATTTAGGTCTCCGTCAAGTATCAAATACTTCTGTATTTCGTAAAGGGAATATTTTTGTTATTTCACCATCCGTTCAAAATAAATCCAACACATTCGAACTCGGTGAATCTCTTATGAAAAAATATAATCACGAAAAAGATGAAGGCTACTTACTTATTCGTGTAAAAGATAAGTTTCTAATGGCAAAACTTCACTCTTTCCAACGAAAAATGATGACTTCTGAAACAGAAAAAAGCACCAAGAGCAAACCTTCTTTTTGGAAATTCAATGTGATTGAATCCATTATTCCTAGAATAGAAAACAGTGGAGACAGAGAATTAATGTATAAAATTCAATCCCCCTCTCCAAAGCAACTGATTACTTTTTTCAATAAAATCGATTAGTCAAAAAGCACCTTTCCTATTTTTCAATGGGCTAAGGTGCTTTTTTATTAAAAATCATAATAGAATATTCTAAATAATTATTTAACAAGCATTGTATATTTCTCTTTCTATAGTTACTATTAATTTATAACATTAGTAAAAGAGGTATATACATGGAAATCATAACAATGCATTTTCTATTTAATCTTTCTTTATTGATTATATTATTTTTTCTTTGTATTTTGATATCTAAAAGGTACGGTAGCATTCGCTTGGACAAGCGAACAGCCATGATTTATTTTACTGTCTCCTTAATACTCTGTTACTTATTCCCCTATCGTCTTGGCAATGAATTAGTATTAGATTTAAGAGATATTCCTTTTGTAATAGGGAGTCTCTATATGAGATTAAGTCCTATCCTTGCTCTCATACTCATCGTATTGCGGGGGTTCCATGGAATTGACTTCGGTTTTTTTTTGTCACTTGTAGTCTATTCTATCTTTAGCCTTATCTTTTGGTTCATTTATCCTTGGTTTCTTAAACTCACTTCTAAAAACCGCATACTATTCTCCACAGGTATTTCTTTATTTATAAGTGGAGGTATCTTAGTCATAGCACTATTTGTCGCATCCTCTGATCAAATGCTTGATTTGTTTTTTGCCTTTGTAATTGTTCCTCCGCTAGGGGTTGCCATGATTTCTTATATAATCGAAATGATCGAAAACAATATTCTTCTACAACAACTTTTAGTCAAAGCTGAAAAAATGGAAGCAGTTGAGCAAATGGGTGCTGCAATCTCTCATGAGATTCGGAATCCTTTAACAACTTCTATCGGATTTGTCGAGCTTCTTGACAAAGATTCTCTGAATCAAGAAAAAAGAAACCAATATCTGTCCATTTTAAAAAATGAATTGGATTCTGCCGAAAGAATTATACAGGACTATTTAGCCTACTCCAAACCAATTATTTCGTCTGTAGAAGCATTAAATATACAGAAAGAACTAACACTCGTCATTAGTTTATTGCAGCCTTTAGCTAACTATTATTCTGTAAAAGTATCGACTAATTTACTTTCAACAAAGTTAATGGAAGGTGATCGTTCAAAATTTCATCAATGTTTTATTAATATAATAAAATATTTTATTGAATGTATGCCAAACGGCGGTGCCCTAATAATAGAAACAGTAGATATTGGCACTAATATGATGATTTCCATACAAAATACTGGAGGAAGGAGGAATGAAGAACAACTAAATATGACTACCCACGGGATGACAGTTGCTTTCAATATTGTGAGGGCGATGAAAGGAACCATTGACGTTAAAAATAATAGTGGAAAAGAGACGGTCATTCAATTTACTTTTAAACCAATAAAAGTGCATCTAAAAAGATAGAGAAATCTGTTAAACATGCTTTATATCAAATCTAAGTTCTCTACGTATACTTTTGCTGAAGAGAGGTAATCCTTTGGAATTAACTATGCACTTATTTTTCAACCTTTCCTTGTTAACAGTATTATTGTTTTTTGGTATGTTATGGACTGATAGATTAAATAATATGGGATCAATTAAAATAGTTGCCACTCTTTATTTTGTTCTTAGTTTCCTCATTTGTTTTGCGTTTAGCTATCCAATACACGAAGGTTTCTTATTTGATTTAAAGAATATTCCTCTCGTGGTAGGCGGTCTATATATGGGTTTAGGCCCATTATTAGGTTTACTCACCATATGCATTCGAGGATTTTATGGTTTTGACAGTGGATTTTGGGTGACTGCCATACTTTACGGTGTAATCTCTTTCACGTTATGGCGACTTTCTCCCTTTTTTGTAAAACAATCATCTAATTACCGCATCCTATTTTCAGTAGGACTCACATTTCTATTTAGTTTAATACAGACGGTTTTGGAACTTATACATTTACCGTACCATTTGTATGATTTGTATTTTGCTTTTCTATTTATCCAACCATTAGCGGTTGGTATGATTGCATACTTTATTGAAGAAATATACAAAACGATTCTGTTACGCCATCAACTCTTACATACAAAAAGATTGGAAGCAGTTGAACAAATGGGTGCTGCTATTTCTCATGAAATCCGCAATCCTCTAACAGCTGCTATCGGCTTTGTTCAGCTTTTGCAAATGGAGAATATTTCAACAGAAAGTCGTATGCAATACCTTTCCATTATAAAAAAAGAGCTAAAATCCGCCGAAAGAGTTATTCAAGATTATTTAACTTTTTCTAAACCAGAAATCCGATTATCTGAAACCCTTTTCGTTCATGAAGAGCTACAGCAAGCTATTCAGTTATTGCAACCAACAGCCAATCGGAGTTCTGTCCAAATCGTTACGATCTTTTTAAATGAAATTATTATTATGGGAGATCGACAAAAATTCCATCAATGTTTGGTCAATATCATGAAAAATGCAATAGAAGCAATGCCTTCCGGTGGAGTATTAACAGTTGAATTGGAATCGACCCCAACAAATGTGAGCATTCTTTTCAAAGATACGGGAGCAGGAATGACATCTGAACAATTGGAACATTTAGGAGAGCCCTATTACTCGACTAAGGGAACAAGAGGGACTGGCCTAGGTATGATGGTTGTGTATAGCATCGTACGCACCATGAATGGAACTATTCATGTGGAAAGTGAAGTGGGAGTGGGTACGACATTTAAATTTACCTTTATTTCCTTACCTACAACTTTAGATAAAAAAGAGATAATTGAAGAAACAGAGAAATCTTTTGTTATGAATTGATAGATTTAACAAACGCCGCTGCACTGAGGAAACTATTCTTGGTGCTTTTTTATGATTAAAATGTGGTTTCTGAGCCATATTAAAAAGGTACGTAAAATGCGAAAGGAGAATTATAATGGGTAGAGATAATAAGCAAGGCAAAAGTAAAAACAAAGATACACTTCCTCAAACACCCAAAAACCAAAAAATAAAACCAAATGAAGTGCAAGAAGAATTTTCACGGGAGTTTGCTGAACTAGGACAAAATATGACGAATAAAAAACGGAAATAAAGAAGAAAAGCGCAATTGACCTTTAGGAGTATCTAGTCTTCACCAAGTCCCGAGTACTTTGGACTAAACCTTGACTACACTATTAACGAGTACTTTGTATGGAGAATCTTGTGGTGGTGGTTTATCCATCACCCTCTTGAATTGTGTGAAGGCAAGGTGCATTTGGTTTGGATAATTAGGGATAAAGTCCTTCCCTACTCTTTTAAAAGCATCCGAAGATACAATTTCGGATGCTCTTCACTTCTTTATCCATGGATACTTTCTAGTTTTCTATTGCTCCAAAGACATATACAAGTACTACCAAACATAATAAATTCTGAATTCCTTGCATACCAAATTTATATACTTTCTTAGCTTTTAAGGAATGTCTCGATAAATCTGCTGTTTCTCTGGTTGTTTTTATTGATCTCGGGTACTGCTCAATTGGTCTTGCTCTTCTATTTTCTAACTGATTATAGATATATATTCAAGAGAATTCTCCGAGTCTGGGTCATTTTATCAACAAAACGGACTATCTCCCACCGAGTACACTCTTTATTATAAAATTTGGTTGCTCTTCCAATTGAAACGGTTGCTCTCCTTGAAGAATCTGTCGCCCCCACCAGTTATTTGGTTGCTCTCGCGGTACGTTTAATTGCTCTTATCCATATTTATCCATAAAAATAATTTAGAAGAGGCGAATTAAGGCTCCTGCGGGATAAGCGAGACAGACAAGGCGCTAGCTGAGGAGGAGGCTCGACACTCGCTACGCTCTTTAGCGGACGAAGAGTTCAATTTCGTTCGCTCAGTACTTCTTTATCAATGATTACTGCGTCAAACTCAATTGTACCCAAACTATAGTTGCCACAGTGCTTCGGGTAATAAAGTCAGTAGGATTTATTTAATTATCTATAACTTACTTCATATTTAACGATTCTTTAACGAACACCCTAACTTGTTCGGACGTCTGCATACATAATGCTTTATCAACAAGCTTCTTCATATCGCTCTGTTTTAACTGATTAATTTGGTTTCTAGCTTTTAACATTGATGGAACGCTCATGGAAAATTCATCTAATCCAAGCCCAAGCAGCAACGGAATGGCAATCGGATCGCCTGCCATTTCACCGCACATACCTACCCATTTCCCTTGAGCATGCGCAGCATCGATGACCATTTTAACTAATCGTAAAATGGCTGGATTATATGGTTGGTATAAATAAGATACTCGTTCATTCATTCTGTCAGCTGCCATTGTATATTGTATTAGATCGTTCGTTCCTATACTAAAGAAGTCAACTTCTCGTGCAAATTGATCTGCTAATATTGCGGTAGAAGGGATTTCTACCATAATTCCTATTTCTATATTCTCTGCCACTGCAAACCCTTGTTTTTGCAGAGACTGCTTTTCCTCTACCAAGAGATGTTTGGCTTCAAGAAATTCTTCCAACGTTGCAATCATCGGAAACATGATTTTAAGATTTCCAAAATTACTCGCTCGTAATAATGCACGCAATTGAATTCTAAATAATTTTTGCTCCGACAAACAAAGCCGAATTGCTCGATAACCTAAAAATGGATTCATCTCTTTTGGAAGATTTAAATAGGGAAGTTGTTTATCGCCACCAATGTCTAAAGTTCTTACAACAACAGGTTTTCTTCCCATTTTCTCTAATACTTCTTTATAAGCTTGGTATTGTTCTTCTTCCGTCGGCAATGAATCTCTTTCCATATAAAGAAATTCAGTTCGGTAAAGACCTACTCCTTCGCCTCCGTGCTCAAGGACACTTTCTACATCGTTTGGCGTGCCTATATTTGCAGCCACTTCAAACTGTATGCCATCTAAGGTGATCGTTTGTTCATTTTTCAGAAGCGACAATTCTTTCTTATTAGCGTCTAGCTGGCTACGCTTTTCCTCATAAAGTAAAATTTCCTCTTTAGAAGGATTAATTAAAACCTCCCCATTGTCTCCATCAACAATAATAAGATCCCCATTTTTTATAGTTGACGTTACTTTTGAAGTTCCTACAACTGCAGGAATCTCTAACGTACGAGCCATAATTGCAGAATGAGAAGTACGACCACCCATGTCGGTAGTAAAACCTTTAGCAAACTTCCTATTCAATTGTACAGTTTCTGACGGCGCTAGGTCCTCGGAAATAATGATGACTTCTTCATTGATCATTGCAATGTTAGGAATATTTACTCCTAGAAGTTTCGCTATTACTCGTTTTGCTACATCACTTATATCAGCTGCACGTTCTCGCATATATTCATTATCTAACTGTTGGAACATCTTGATTAAAGTATCTGCTGTTTCTTGCAATGCAGCTTCTGCATTAATTTCTTCTGCTTTTATTTTATTTTCTACAGAACTTAGCATCTCTGGATCACTTAATACAAGCAAGTGAGCATCAAAGATTGCTGCATTTTCTTCTCCTAGAACATTTGCAGCATGGTTACGAATTGCTTGCAATTCTTGTTCAGCTTCCGATAATGCAAGATGAAATCTTGAAATTTCATCTTGGCTATTAGAAATTGTTTTTTTTATGACAGTCAAATTAGGTTCAACTAGTAAAAATGCCTTACCAATCGCTACACCACCGGATGCAGCGATTCCTATTATTCGTTCATTCATGACGCGACAATTCCTTCGCTCTTAAGAAAGCCTTCGATACCCTCAAGTGCATCTTCTTCGTCTTTTCCTTCAGCAAATATGGAAATTGATCCACCTTTAGGAATACCAAGAGACATGACACCAAGAATCGATTTTAAGTTTACTTTTTTCTCCTTATATTCGATAAATATATCGCAAGCAAATTTAGTTGCTACTTTCACGAGTCCTGTTGCTGGTCTTGCATGAATGCCAGATTCTGCTACAACCTTATACGTATTTGTTTTCAAAATAATCGTCTCCTTTATTATCTAATTCATGATGGCTTTTCTATTCTAAACTTTTTATTTCTTCGCCATTTCCTTATATTGTTCGTAAACTGTTTTAAATAGATCCGTATCAGCCTTTATACCCGTAAATGTCTCTATTGCAAACGCTATTCCCTTTTGTTGAATCGCCTCTTGAATTTCTTTCGCTTCTGGATCCTCTAGATAATCGTAATGTAAGGCAGATGCAATACCCTTTGCTAAATAAATTGGTGTTTCTTCAAACATCTTTGCATATTGTGTTGCTGGTCTTACAAGACGGTCATTACTTTTTAGCTTACGCATTGGGGATCGCCCTACTCTTGTCGTATCATCCGATATAAATGGATTTGCAAAGCGATCAATAATTTTTTGCACATATTTATTATGTGCTTGCTCATCAAACGAATACTTTGTCGTAAGATACTTACTTGTTTCTCCTAATACATTTTCAGTCAATTTTTTAATTTTTCCATCTGCAAGTGCCTCATGCATACTTCTAAAACCTGCTAAGTATCCAAAATATGCGACTACCGCATGCCCTGTATTTACTGTGAATAACTTTCTTTCAATAAACGGCTGTAAATCTTGTACGAATTTTACTCCTTTAATAGGGGGATTTTCGCCTCTAATTTCCGACTCATCTACTATCCACTCGTAAAAAGGTTCTACTGTAACCGCTAATTTGTCATCGTTTGTTTGATTTGGAACAATCCGATCTACAGCGGCATTAGGGAAATTGAAATGAATATCAAATAGCAATTTTTCCTCTTCATGAAGCTGTTCATATATTTTTTCTTTTAAAAAAGCACTTCCACCAATCATATTTTCACACGCAATAATGGTTAATGGCTTTTTAGATAGGCTAAGTCTTTTTTTTAGTCCATTTGCGAGTAAACCTGCAATAAGCGGAAGAATATTTGGGCCAACCGCTGCAGTGACAAGGTCAGCATTAGCAACTGCTTCTACGACAAGGTCCGGATCTCTTAGGCTGTTAATTGCATGTACATTTTTTACCGACATTACCTCATTGGTTTCATTCGCAAGCTGAACTTTATATTGTTTCTTTTCATTGAGTAAGTCAACAACGTCTCCATTTACATCTACAAAGCAAGTGTTATATCCAGATTCATACAACAAACATCCAATAAAACCTCTTCCGATATTCCCAGCACCAAAATGAACGGCATTCATCTTAGTTCACTCCTTCAAAAAATGAAAGCACTTCTTCTTGAGAGGTAGCCTGCACAATTTTTTCGACATTTTCTATTACCGAAACGGCAATAGCTATATTTGAAAGAATTCCCAAATGATCATCACCCTTACCAGCAATTCCAAAGACTAATTTAACAATATTGCCGTCACCGAAATCTACACCATCCGGAACCTGAATAATTACAATTCCTGATTCTTTTACTTCTTTTTTCGCATCATCGGTACCATGTGGAATAGCGACAAAATTCCCCATATATGTGGAGGTCATTTCTTCACGTACTAGCATTTTCTCTACATATTCCGGTTGAACATATCCTCTATCCACAAGGATTTTTCCAGCTAATTGGATTGCCTCTCCTTTTGTTGTAAGTTCTTGATTTAACATGATGTTTTCCACTGATAAAATTGGCAATACCATAATTATAACGCCTCCATTATTTTAAACTTTCATCGATAAATCGCTCGAATTTTATGGCTAAATAAGCTTGTATTTGCACCTGATCTTCGGTCTCAAATAGTTTAATACTTTGTTCATTTTCAATAATAATTGTACTAAGCAAGCTTAGTACTTCCAAACCTGGTTCATGATAAGGTCGAGGTGAGAGTAGTAACAATAGTGTGTGCACTTCCAACTCACTTCCATCCATCCCTTTTATGCTGACCGGTTGTGCAAGTTTATGGATCGTAAATGATGGCTTGCAAACTTGTTCGTTACTTGTGTGAAATAAAGCAAGCTTCGTTCCTGGTATTCCAATACCACCAAGTGCTTCCCTAGCAAACAAGGCTTCCGCAACTGTACTAGCTTTTTGAATGATCTGTTTTTGTTCCAACAAACTACATGCTTCTAGCATACAATCTTTTGCGGAGACTTTCCCTTTTTGCGAAGTGAGTTGAAAGTTATTTAAAACATCCGCTATCGTTCCTGTATAAAGATGAATCTTCTCCATTTTTTGTTTTAGTACTTCTACAGTGGAATAGCTTTTTTTAACGGCAGGAACTGCCTTTTTCAATAACATCTGTCTTCTTGCGTAAAGTTGTACTTGAGTAATTTCATCTTTTGTCATAAATGGGCTCACCATTATATATTCTCGATGAAACGCTTGTAAAAAAATCGTAGAAATTACCAAGTCTCTTTCCGATAACGGAAGTTCATTTAATTCAAAAACAGAAACATTTACAACCTCCGCTATTTCAGGTATTTCTTGTTGCAGCCTAGATGCAAGTAATTTAGATGTTCCGATACCACTAGAACAAATAACATATGCTTTCAAATCCCCTTTTCCCGACAAGCCAAGTAGAGCAGATCCAAAATGCATCACTAAGTATCCTATTTCTTCATCTGGAATAACTAAAGTAGGAAAAACATTTTCTACTGCAACTTTCACATGCTCAAACAACTCTTCATAATCTTTTTGAATATTTTTTAATAGAGGATTAAATATCCCCATGTTTTGACGAATGCGATAAATTGCAGGCTTTAAGTGGGTAACAAGCCCCTCTATAAGTGAATCATGATGATTTAACTGATAACCTGTTGCTTTTTCCATCATCTGAACTAATTTTTTCACTTGCATATACGTCTCCAAGTTAGAGGCTTCGTGCAATATGCCATCTTGTTGACGAAGCTTTGCTCCCTGAAGATGCATCGTAATATAGCCCACTTCAGCTTCAGGTATATCCACTTGAAAACTTTCCATTAGTGCATCAATGATTTTTCTCGCAATTGGATACTCTGGTTCTAGCGCAATTTGTTTTAAATACATTTTCTCTATTTGAATGTTTTCACCTTGCAGAATCCGTTCAATTGCTAATGCGAGATGTACAATAAGTCCAACGTAAGAGTTATCCGTCATTGAAAACGATAGATTCGGATACAAATCTTTCATCACGTTTTCTATTTTCCATAATTTTTTTTGATCGACAAGATGCATTAATCGTTTAGAGATAGGATCATCATGCTTTTCAGACTGTTGATGAATTTGTTCTTTTATAAGAGAAAGTAGCCCTTCTTCCTTTAATGTCTTTGCAATAGCATAACTGATCGCCCTACGCTTGGCTTCCTCTGTTCCCGAAAGCTCTACTCCATACCCTCTTTTTTTCAAAATAGACAGCTGAAAAGGCTTTAATTGCTCTTCCAACTTCATTAAGTCTGCACTTACGGTTGAGATAGAAACCCCTAAATCTTTGGAAAGCGTAAAAAGCTTCACAGGTTCAGATGATTCATACAAATTGCATAGAATCATTGTTTGTCTTTCATCTAACGTATATTCCCTAAAAGTAAACGTTTCAAGTTGCTTTATAAATTCGAGTTTTCTTTTTTCCTCTCCAATAATTTGAACTCCAACCCCTGATTTTTTAATTAACTCCAGCTGATAGGAATCCAAAAGCTCCTCTATTTTATTCAGATCACGATGTATTGTCCGAGAACTCACGTCAATTTTTTTTGACAGCTCTTTTATCGTTACTTCCCCTTGTTCCACAATCAATGCTTCGATAATCATTTTTTCACGTGCTGAAATATACATGTTAAACACCTCATTCATAACGTTCCAAAATCATTGGCAAAACTCAGCCTAAATTTCCATTGAAATAGGCCGAGTTCTGTATGTTCCCATTATTTTTTTAACTGTTCAATTAGCTCATCATATCTAGGGCTATTTAAAAAGTTTTCTACCGAAATATGGTGCGCATTTGGTGATTTTTCTTTTGCACGACTTGTTAAATCTTTATGCGTGATAATAACTTCTGCATCTGCAGGAAGATTACTAATAGCTGTATTCGTAACAGAAACATTTAGACCTGCTTGCTTCATTTTATTTTTCAATATCGAAGCTCCCATTGCACTTGATCCCATACCCGCATCGCAAGAAAATATGATATGGTGTACGTTTGATAATGAGCTCTCTTGTTGAGTTTCTACCGCTTTTCCAACTTGTATAAACTCTGCTGCTCTACTTTCTTTTCCTTTAAGAGCTGAAGTTTTTTCTGTCGCCTTCGCTAGATCCTCTTCGCCAGTATCTTTTGAAGATTTTAAAATGACTGCAGAGATAATGAAAGACACTGCCGCTGCAACTAATACTCCGAGTATTACACCTACATAATTACCCTTTGGAGTTAATGCAAGAATGGCAAAGATACTACCTGGTGACGGTGCTGCAACTAAACCAGCCCCAAATAATTGCAATGTAAATATTCCAGATGCTCCCCCAGCAATTGCAGCTACTAGTAGAAGTGGTCTCATTAAAATATATGGGAAATAAATTTCATGTATTCCACCTAGGAAGTGAATAATAATTGCTCCTGGTGAAGTTTGTTTTGCTATTCCCTTTCCAAAGAACATGTACGCAAGTAAAATTCCAAGTCCTGGTCCTGGGTTTGATTCTAGTAAGAATAGTATTGATTTTCCTGCACTAGCAGCTTGTTCAATCCCTAATGGACCTAAAATTCCATGGTTAATCGCATTATTTAAGAACAGCACTTTTGCTGGTTCTATGAAAATACTTGCAAATGGTAATAGATTTGCATCAAAAATAAATTGAACCCCTGATGCAAGCCAGTCAGTTAATGCATTAACTGCAGGCCCAATTAATTTGTAGGCAACTAATGTTAGTCCTCCACCAAAAATTCCTGCTGAAAAGTTATTCACTAGCATTTCAAAGCCCGGCTTAATCTTACCCTCTATCAATCTATCAAACCATCTAATTACCCACCCACCTAGTGGTCCAACAATCATTGCACCAAGGAACATTGGTATATTTGCTCCAACGATAACCCCCATCGTTACGGTTGCACCAACTACTCCTCCACGTAAACCATGAACAAGACGTCCTCCGGTGAACCCGATTAAGATTGGTAATAAATATGTAATCATTGGTCCAACTAATTCCGCAAAACCTTCATTTGGAAACCAGCCAGTCGGTATAAATAATGCCGTAATAAGACCCCATGCGATGAATGCACCGATATTTGGCATAATCATACCACTCATAAAACTACCAACCCGTTGTACTTTTACTTTAAAACCCGTACTTTCCCTCTGCTCATTTGTCACCTTACAATCCCCCTTGTTTTGAATGTAAAATATTCTCTTGTTAATGTAATAGTAGAGCGTTTACATTTAATATTCAATCAATTGAAAACGCTATCATGTCTTCTTCTTTGTTGCCATATGTACACTTGATATCATTCATATGTTTATAAGTCTTTTCATATGATGTTTCTCTTGTTTCTAATACCATCATTCATAAGACAATTAAGAAAAACCTTAGCTTCCTTTAAGTGCATCTTGTCTTTACTATTTTCAGAGTGCTTTGGACGAAACATCGACTACACTATTACCGACGGAATTTTTGTGGATTGAGAAGTGACTGCGTCAATTCTCAATCCACTTTTTTCGGTAATCTTGTGGTGGATGTTTGTTCGTCGCTCTCTTGGATTGCGTAAAGACACAATGCATTTGGTTTGGATAATGAGAGATTAGATGCTATCCTACTCTTTTAAAAGCGGACGAAGATACAATTTCGTCCGCTCAGCGCTTCTTTATCAATGGATACTGTCTATTTTTCTCTAGTACCACCAACTCTAATCATACATCCACTGATTCATGTATACAGTGGACGGTAAAAGTAAAAAATAATAAAGATCAAACCCTTATAAGACCAGAGTTCCTCTACATCGAGAACTTTATCAATTTCATATACATTCTCATTAAAAAAAGTCGCACGAGTAAAATGAGTCCTTTACTCGTGAGACTTTTTTTGCATTAATCAGATTTTATATTTCCGATTCTCTGAAACATTTTCTTATTTCATCTACTTTACTGATTAACTTTCCACGAAGATTTCCTAACCATGCTGGATCATCCTCGCCAGTACTACTCTCCATTGATCGTAGTAGTCTTGCAAATTGATATAGCTTGGAAAATCTTAAAAACATAGGAAACAGATCTATATCTTCTTCACTCAATTCTTTCTTAGTACGATAGCCTTTTAAAAAAGCATTTATTCTTTTCTTGGATGCTGGTTGTTCACTTTCCAATTCGTCTGTTAATGCAGTCACTACATCTTGAGCAAACCAATGATACATCGAATCATCAAAATCGATTATCTCGAAAGTTACATCCTTTGCGTCATAAAACAAATTGTCCAATTGAAAATCATAATGTATTAAGCCATACGTATTTTTGGAAACAAGAAGTGAGTGTAGCCAATGGGAAATTGTATGGTACTCCTTCTTTGCCTCATTTTCTAACGGATGATGGTTAAGCACATTTTTTATAAAAAGTAATGTGTCTTGCCAGCTCTTCCTTTTTTTATTTTTAATTTCATAATTCATAGACAAGTTATGGAGGGTGGCTAACGATCTTCCCCATTGCTCTAGTTGAGAGTCTAGCAAGTCTTCCTCTTCATCAAGTTGAGTACCGTTGGCTGCACTGAATACTACACCAAAATATCCCCCGTCCGAAGTCTCAACAGTTTCAATAAAGTTGTTGTTTAACGAAAGAATTGGTGAAACACAAGGAAAACTATTTTTCTTCAAATATTCCATAAAATCAAGCTCTTCCTTAATTTGTTCTAAAGTGTTCTCATCCTCAAAACTAAATCGTAAAAAGAACCTTATTCCTTTTCTTTCAAATGCACAAACAAAGTTTGAACTTGCACGCCAGAATCTAAGCGTCCCTTCATCATGTTCCCAATGTTTTAGAAGACTTTCGGCTACCTCTAAAGATGAGAACCCCGCTTTCATCGTACTCAATTCCATCATCTTCTCTTTTCCTCCCGTTGCATAAAGAGGACTGAACTCGTTAAGACACAGGCCCTCTCATTTGCAAATTATTTTGAAATAGATGTTCTATCAAAATAAAGTCACCCCTTCCTCATTTCGGCACAATGGCCTTACTAAAAATAACGTTACCATAATAATCCTTTTAAAAAAACAAAAATAAACAAACAATTTCTACAACTTTAATTTTTAGATTTTTATTTCGTCATGGCTTTCGCTTTGCAATAGTAAAATGAATTAATAGCATATATTCTTAGGAAGGGGATGCAAAATTTGGCAACGAAACCGGGTCAATTGAAAGCAGGCGATACAGTTGGAATCGTTACACTAGGAAGTCCTTTGGGAGCAAGCGTAATAAATGAAGGGATTCAGACACTACGAAACATGGGGTTTAATGTGATATTAGGAGATTATGTGTATTCATCAAATGGATTTCTAGCCGCAACAGCCCAACAAAGGGCATCAGATCTGATGAAGATGTTTGCAAATAAGGAAGTGAAATGGATCTTGCCTACTAGAGGAGGTGTTGGTGTAGCAGATATACTGCCTTTTCTAGACTTTTCGCTCATAGCTCGCAACCCTAAAATTATCTCTGGTTACAGCGACATTACCGTTTTACAAAACGTTTTGTTCGAATATGCTTACTTAATCTCTTTCCAAAGTCTCCTTCTACTTGACTTTAACACTAGAACTCCAGCTTATAATTTTAACCAATTTTTCGCTGCCACATCAACATTAACTGCTCCTTGGGGAATTTACAACCCTCCTGAAACACCGCTTATAAGCAAAGTACCTGGAAACGTTACTGGCCCGATCGTCGGAGGAAATCTAACTTCTTTCATAGGTACTCTAGGAACATCTTTTGAAATCAATACAGCGGGTAAAATTATCGTACTGGAAGAAACGCATGAACCAGTGAATACTGTTTACAGGTATTTACAACATCTTTTTTTGGCGAAAAAATTTGATGATTGTATTGGAATTATCATGGGAGATTGCACAAAATGCGAAGCCGCTTACGGAAAAACATATGATGATATTATAAACGAGTTCTTAGTTCCATTAGGAAAGCCTTTAATGACTAACCTTGCAACCGCACACGGTATTTACAAAGCAACTGTTCCGATTGGTGCTACTTTGAATTTGAATACGTATAATAATACATTAACTGTCATGGAGCCAGTAGTGAGCCCATGAAAATGGGAAGTTCAATACCAATACACACCTCATTGGAGCATGACGCCAGTGAGTTTTTTTATTTATGTTAAATATACTACACAAAAAATAAATACAACTATACAATGCAAAAAAACAAAGAAAATCTCACCAAATAATTGGTGAGATTGCATACCCTTATGATAATTCTATTACTTGTGGTTCATCCCCTTTTGTGTTCATAATTCGAATCTGTGTTGGGGTTATTTTTAAAATAATTAGATTCGGATCTTCTGGTCCAGTAAACCAACCTTTTAATGCTTTATTCCATACCTTTTCTTTTAAGCCCTCCCTATCTGATACTTCCACTATGCCTTCAATTTCTAAAAAGGAATCTCCAAAGCCTTTGCCATCATAGCCTAAAAGAATATGGGTGTTTGGATTTTGTTTAACTTCTTCTACTTTATGTGTTTTTTTACTTGTAGCGGCATACATGATGAAATCTTCATTAAAAAAAGTCATATAACGTGAATGCGGTTTATTTTGCTGAATTGTTGCCATCGTCCCAATCATGTTATCATTCAATATTTTAAGCGCTAATTCTTTTGCAGTTTTCGCCATTTTTAATCCTCTCCTTATGAATACCCTCTTTCTTATTATCCCTCTTCAAATATAAATTAAACATTCGTCCATTAAGAAATTACCATGTCTTTAAAAATTGCACGGCGCTCTCTCTTCCTTTTGTCAGTAAATCAGTTTTCATCTTTTCACTTAAATCAAATTGAGTAGCACCATAGTCATCTACTGGTATGAAAATAATATTCTTTTCATGTTTTCTAGAAATATATCTTTCATCATGTGCATTTTTCATTGTCGAGAAGAGTGCTTCGAATAACTGCAATCCATTATCTATTTCATATCCAGGAAAATCTTTTGAGTTCCCACTTAACTTTAAACCAAGGATGGGCCGCTCTTTATTTCCATTATCAAAAATCCACATTGGAAAGTTACTAAGTACTCCCCCATCAACGACAATTGTATCCCCCGATCCAACTTTCAATCTGACAGGTTCAAAGAAAAATGGAATTCCGCAGCTCATACGTAATGCCCGAGCAATAGGAAAGCTATCTTCTGATATCCCATATCCTCCCAGATCATCCGGAAGAACGATCATCTTACCATTCGTTAAATCCGAAGCCACGAGCTTCAATGTTCCTGGCTGTAAATCAGAAAAAGTATAAACGCCTTTTATCGCTAATTTTTCTAAGAACCAGTTCTCTAAAACTTTCCCTTGGTATAATCCTAGTCGCCAATAAAGATTGATCCACTTCATAAATGGAATCGGTAGAATTGTTTTACGTGGATCGAGAAAAGTTACCGTATCTAGTTCATCTAGCATCTCTTTGATTTCCTTACTTGAAAATCCAGCAGCGATGAAAGCTGCAAGAATGGCTCCAGCACTCGTTCCAGCAACACGCTTGAATTGATATCCCTTTTCTTCCAACACTTGATAAGCTCCTACTAACGCGAAACCTTTTAATCCACCTCCTGAAAACACCCCATCTATTAACATTGAACCTCTCCCTTTTTCTTGTCGCTATTACACTGTAAGAAAAAAGAAAGAAATTTAGAACAGAAATCGACAAAGACTCTGCATAACTTAATAAAGAATTAAACGAATAATTCCGCTAATTTAAGCCTTTTAAAAATTAATATTTAGTTATTTACAAGTCGAAATAACAGGAGTATTATTGGGCTCAGTTTCAAATTTCCACACCGCTTAATCCTTATGGAACGGGGGAACCAATCATATGTGATTTTAATGTATGTATGTATCACATGGGGTGAATCCTACAATTGTAGGTTGGGCTAGTCTTTTGTCCCAAACCCGACAGCTAACCTCGTAAGCGTAAAAAGAAAGGAAGAGAAAGAATGTTATCTGCTGTCAAAAGGTTTTTAATAGGTCGCCCATTAAAATCCTCAGCTTTAGGAGAACAGAAGCTTAATAAAACAAAAGCTTTAGCTATCCTGTCTTCAGATGCGCTATCGTCCGTTGCATACGGTCCAGAACAGATTTTGCTTGTCTTAATGACTGTAAGTACAATTGCCTTTTGGTATTCAATTCCTATTGCCGTTGGAGTGCTTATTCTCCTATTTGCTCTAATTTTATCGTATAGACAAATTATATTCGCCTATCCACATGGTGGAGGAGCTTACATTGTTTCGAAGGAAAACCTTGGTGAGAATGCAGGGTTAATAGCAGGTGGATCTTTATTGGTCGATTATATCTTAACGGTGGCAGTTAGTGTCTCCGCAGGTACAGATGCCATTACTTCTGCTGTTCCAAGCCTCCATGAGCATAATGTTGTAATTGCAAGCGTTCTCGTTGTGCTCATTACCATATTAAACTTAAGAGGATTAACCGAATCTGCTTCTATTCTTGCATACCCTGTTTATTTATTTGTATTGGCATTGTTTGTATTAATAGGAGTTGGATTTTACCATATAATAACTGGAAACGTTTCACCTGAGCTGCATGCTCCACTTGGAACACCAGTTACAGGCATTAGCTTATTTTTGATACTGAGGGCCTTTGCATCGGGTAGCTCTGCCTTAACAGGTGTGGAAGCGATCTCCAATGCCATCCCTAATTTTAATCATCCCGCTCCTAAAAATGCTGCAAAAACCTTAGCCATTATGGGCTCTTTACTTGCTGTAATGTTAGTTGGCATCGTTTTTTTGGCTTATTACTATGGAATTGCACCTAAGGGTGATGAAACCGTGGTTTCACAAATTGCCGCTGTAATATTTGAAAGAAACTTTATCTATTATTTTATTCAGGGAACAACTGCACTAATTCTTGTACTAGCTGCTAACACGGGGTATTCAGCTTTTCCTCTTTTAGCTTTTAACCTTTCCAAGGATAAATATATACCAAGCATGTTTAAAATGAGAGGAGACCGACTGGGATATTCCAATGGAATTATTACGCTTGGCATCACTTCCATTCTTCTCATTATTATTTTCGAAGGGCAGACGGAAAAACTCATTCCACTTTATGCGGTAGGTGTATTTATTCCATTCACCTTATCGCAAACAGGAATGCTCGTAAAATGGTTTCGGGAAAAGCCTAAAAACTGGGTTGGTAAATTGTTGATTAACTTTGTTGGGGCCATCATTAGCTTTACGGTTATGATGATTTTTTTCATTACTAAGTTCGGGCAAGTCTGGGCAGTGTTAATTTTTATTCCGGTTTTGATTTTTATTTTCCATAAAATAAAAAATCATTATCAATCGGTTGGTGAACAATTAAGTGTATCCAATAATTCGCCAATAAAACCAATAGAAGGAAACGTTATTATTGTCCCTGTTGCTGGAATTACTCATGTAGTGGAGAACTCATTGAACTATGCAAAATCATTAAACCCCAAACAAATCCTTGCCGTTTATGTTGCTTTTGATCGGGAGGATGAAAAAAGGCTAGCAGAAAAATGGAGTAAATGGCAACCTGATATTAGACTGGTTACTTTGTATTCACAATATAGAAGCATCAATTATCCATTGTCTAAATTTATTAGTAAGGTGGAGAATAAAGCGTATGAATCGAACTATACAGTAACTGTTTTAATCCCTCAGTTTATACCGAAGAAAGGTTGGCATAATATACTCCATAACCAGTCAAGTTTGCTTATTAAAACAATCCTGCTTTATAGAAAAGATGTTATTGTCACAACCGTCCCTTATCATTTCAAAAAGTAATTAGAAGTATGAAAAAAGAAGATGCATTCAATAATAGATGAATGCATCTTCTTTTTTTGATGGAGTATTAATCAGTCCTTATCGTTTGAGTTCTATAAATTTAACCTTGATGGACTATCTTTAGCAACTGGCTTGTCTTTATTTTCGTTATCATTGTTTTTCTTTGCTTTGTTATTTTGACCCTTTACTTCTAGATCATCTGGACTAAGATCGTATCCAAACCCATATTCTTCACGGTCTAATGATTTTCTCGGATTTTTATCTTTTGTCATGAACTTTCACCTCCATGAAGAATAAGTTGTGCAAATGGAGATTTTTTATTCATCGTTGTCTTGTATTTCTATTTGTACTTCTTTCGTTTTCATAGAACTCTCATACCAATTTAATAAGGCGTTATAATCTGAATTAAGAATATCTGCAGTTTGGATTTCTAACATGTGATTGTTTAGCCAATTAAAACTTGTAATTGGCCAAATCGCATTATCTATATAGTTATTTGCTACTTCATTATTTATAGCTGTTAATAATTTCATTCTTCTTAAATCAACTGCTAAAAGATTATTTCTGAGGACTTGATTTCCTTCGTTTTATCCATATAGAAATGCAGCATAATTTGGGTTAGGAGACTGTTTAGCCTCCATAAATATACTACCGTATCCTAATGCAATACTCGATATAATCTCGTTTGAAAGCTTTATGAGTAGTGTAGAACATAGCTTAGTACCGCAACTGTATTTTAGTAATATGTAGGTACTTCCATCTGAATCATGAAAATCTAAAAAGTCATATAAAGTACGTTGAATTTCCAAATTTCTATCACTTTGTTCATTTAGATATTCTTCATAAACTGGAATGGATTTAATCGGTATAGAAATTTCTTTGCCTTCTTGTTCGAAGAAGAATAGTTCCTCATCATTAGCTTTATTTAAACTATCGACTTCTTCTTTATTAGTGCTTCCAATTTCTTTCTGACTATAAAATAAAACAACGATTACAATCAAAGTAAGCATTGTGACAATACTAATAAGTATGGCCTTTTTCTACCTCATAACGCATCCCCAATTTTTCCTAAATGATGTTAAAACTTTTCATTTTCTCATCCAGCAACTGAAATACTTGCTTCACTTTTTCTTTTGGGAGTGTCGCGTATTGATCACCAACACTGACTTCATAACTACATGTTTCCTCTGTTGCTTGCCTTAAATAACTAGTTAAACCAACACCTGTTGTCTCGTATAACTCAACTAGCCCAGCTTCCATTTGCTCTTTAGGTGCATGAAAATGTACATGGAACATATTAGATACAGGTACAAGTGGCATAGTTGATATTGCATGACATGAATTGAAAAGTTCAGCAAGCTCTTTCGCATTGTTATAGTACTGCTGCATTTTTGGTAATCTCTCATCGAAATAATAATTAGAACTTACAATATACGGATATAAGCTGATTAAATCACCACCGTGGCGTCTTTTCCATACTTTCGATTCTTCGGTAAAGGCTTTGTCACCTGCGAGAATCGCTCCTGCAATTCCACCAATTCCTTTGTAAAAAGAAATATATACGCTATCAAAAAGACTACAAACTTCAGCAGCAGACTTTTGATAATATGGAAGAATTTCAGGAAGTCGTGCTCCATCTAGGTGCAGCTTTATCCCTTTTTCACGGCAATAACTTGATATTTCTTCAAGTGTTTCATAGTCTGGTAACTGTCCGCCAATTTCACGTTGTGGCAATTCAAGTAATAAACAAGCAATTCCCTCATTCATACTCAATACATCATCCAGCTCTATTAATCTATCTTTATCAGCTAACAAAACAGGCTCAATATGATGTAATTCCCTTAACCCGCCTTCCTCATGAATCTCTAGATGACATAACGGATGATAACCAACTTTTTTTAATCCTTTTTTATCACACCATATTCGTAAAGCGATTTGCTGAGCCATTGTACCACTTGGGAAAAATACAGCTGTTTCTTTTCCTAAATACGCCGCCATCTTCGCTTGAAATTCCTCAATCACCTTGCCATTTCCGTATACATCACTATCGGTCTGCCCATCAACCTCATGTAATGCATCCTTCAGTATTTGAATATTTCTCTTCCCGTGACCCGCAACTTGATATGTTGTATTTATAAATGCTTCTACTAAAGGATTTGCTTCGCTCATTTCATCTGTCTCCTACCTTTTTTTGAATAATTGAAATTTGTTTAATTGTACCGCATTTTTTAATTGAAAAGTATTAATGCTCTTTACGATACAACAAATGAATTTTTTTAATAAGTTTGTTTTTGTTTAGGAAGGGAAGAATGTGTAATGACTATTAAAAGGAGGAATCCCATGCCAACCGATAAATATGAAAAAATACACAAAGAGATTTCTGGACAAACACAAAACCAACAACCTGGTATTGAAGAAGAAATGACACCCGCTCCTATTTTTGATGATAAGAACTATATAGGTTCAGGAAAATTGAAGGGGAAAGTAGCGATTATTACAGGTGGAGATAGTGGAATTGGACGAGCTGTTTCCATTGCCTTTGCCAAGGAAGGCGCGCATGTTGCTATTGTTTACTTAGATGAAGATGAAGACAAAGATGCCGATAAAACAGTGAAACTTATAGAAGATTATGGAGTTAAAGCATTTAAAATAAAAACAGATTTAAGTGATGATGAAAACTGTCAAAATGTAGTGGATCAAACGATTCAACAATTTGGTTATATTAATATTTTGGTTAATAACGCCGGCAAGCAATTCCCTACAAAGGATTTTTTAAAAATTACACCTGATCAATTACAAGAAACGTTTTCAACAAATATATTTTCCATGTTTTATTTAACACAAGCCGTGTTACCTCATATGAAAAAGGGCGACACAATAGTAAATACCTCTTCCGTTACGGCATATAATGGGGCACCTGAACTTATTGATTATTCCGCGACGAAGGGCGCTATTACTACTTTTACTCGATCTCTTGCACTAAATTTAATAGAGAAAGGAATTCGCGTAAATGCCGTTGCACCTGGCCCCATATGGACTCCGCTGATTCCTGCCACTTTTAATGAGAAGAAAGTTGAAAAACATGGTGATGACACCCCGATAGGTAGATGCGGTCAACCTGCTGAAAATGCTCCAGCATATGTATTTTTGGCCTCGTCGGATTCCAGCTATATGACTGGACAGACGATTCATGTAGATGGAGGTGACTTTGTCGGATCTTAAATAACTTTATAAAGCAGCTTTTTACCTTAGCAATAAGCTACTTTTTTGGTTTGTCGTGTTCGCTTATTAGTCTGTCTCCTTTAAGCCCCAGTTTGTCGCGTTCAGCCATTTTATGTAATTTGTTTGTGAAACTAGAGAGTTACGATACCACTCAAAAAAATAAACGAGATTCCATTAATAGCAGAATCTTACCCTACTTCCCCGCCACGGAAATTGAGAAAATATGGTATAATTAGACTGTAAATGCTTCTAATAATTTCAGAAAAGAGGTTTTCAGATGGGTAGAGTTGTACATTTTGAGATCCATGTCAATGATATGGACCGGGCTAAGAAATTTTATGGGGAAATTTTTGGGTGGAAGTTTGAAGATTGGAGCGATTTTGCAGGAACGCCTTATTTTGGAGCTATTACAGGGAACAAAGAGGAAATGGGGATTGATGGAGCTTTAATGCAGCGTAGAACACAATCACCTGAAAGCGGACAAAGTGTGAATGCATTTGTTTGCACTATACAAGTGGAAGAATTTGATTCGACAGAAGCAGCAATTTTAGCTCATGGAGGCACGATTTCAGTTCCTAAACATGCATTGACGGGAATGGCATGGCAAGGATATTTTACGGATACAGAAGGAAATATTATAGGTATTCACCAACCAGATGAAAGTGCCAAATAAGTTTTGGTGACAGTAACCAACACTATCCTATTTATTTAACTTTTTGTTCGTAAAAAATACCCTCGATCAGTATACTGATTGAGGGTATTTGCTTTACTGATACTTTTCTTGAGTTTAGTTGAATTTAATGTAATATGGGAAATCCCTAATGTCAGTGTTGGCCTTGATACCACGGGACCTCATGTTGTCTATAATTCATTGGATCATTGGATATCCAGAACCAAAATTTTAGGTGCCAGGTTCTAACACAATTCAGAATTTAATACTAACTTGGCACCCATCAATCATCGGATTCCAGTTATATGACTTGACAGACCATCCATGTAGATGGTGGTGATTTTGTCGGATCTTAAATAACTTTAAAAAGCAGTTTTTTGCCTTAGCAATAAGCTGCTTTTTTGGTTTGTCGTTTTCAATGGTTCGTTTGTCACTTTCGAGTGTTGGTTCGTTGCGTTCACTACTCTTCCGTAAATTTTTTAAAAGTTAATACTGCGTTATGCCCACCGAAGCCAAAGCCATTTGAAAGCGCATAGTTTATTTCTGTTTGCACAGCCTCGTTTGGTACATAATTCAAGTCGCATTCTTCATCAGGAGTTTCGTAATTAATAGTTGGAGGAGCAATATCTTCTACTATGCTTTTTAGTGTTATGATTGCTTCCACTCCACCTGCAGCTCCGAATAAATGACCTGTCATTGATTTTGTTGAACTCACCATTAGATTATAGGCATGCTCTCCAAACACAGTTTTAATGGCTTTTGTTTCTGATTTGTCTCCTTCTGGTGTGCTCGTTCCATGTGCGTTAATATAATCAATTTGCTTAGGATCAATTTTTGCCATACCTAACGCCAACTTCATAGCTCTTGCTGCTCCGTCGAAATCAGGAGATGTTATATGGTAGGCATCTGTTGTAGAGCCATAACCTACTATTTCTCCCAAAATCGCTGCGCCTCTTTTTTTAGCATGGTCATACTCTTCCAACACTAAAATGCCTGCCTCTTCGGACATAACAAAACCATCTCGCGCTCGATCAAAAGGACGGCTAGCTTTTTGAGGGTCATCATTCAACGTTGACATTGCACGCATTCTCGAAAAACCAGCAAAAGATAACGGGTTGATAGATGCTTCTGCTCCCCCTGCAACAATGGCATCTGAGTAACCATGTAAAATATTTAAATAAGCTTCCCCTATTGCATGGTTTCCTGTTGCACAAGCAGAAACGGGAGAAAAGCTTGGACCTTTAAAACCTAATTTTATCGCAATAATACCTGTTGCCATATTACTAATCATCATTGGCACCATAAAGGGAGACACTTTTCTTACCCCTTTTTCTAATAAAAGATTGTGGTTTTCAAGGACTGTATTTATTCCTCCAATACCGGATCCTACATAAACACCTATTCGTTCCATATTAGCATTATCTAAATCAAGTTTCGATTGATCAATCGCTTGTTTTGCGGCAGCATAGGCGTATTGTGCGAACAAATCATATTTGCCCATTTCTTTTTTATCAAAATAATTTTCCGCAGAAAAGTCTTTTACAGTACCAGCAATTTGCGTGTTTATTTCTTTAAACTCATCCTCTTCCACTTTTTTAATCCCGCTTGTACCTTGTTTAACATTATTCCAAAGTGTGTCAACATCATTACCTAGTGGTGAAACTACTCCATATCCTGTTACTACTACTCGTCTCTCCATTTCAGATCCTCCTTACTTTCTTCATGTTTTCCTTATTTCAACATTCCCATTTACGAGTATTTTTAATTGATCAAATACTGTGGAGTATAAATCTTCTCCTACAACCCTTTTATATTGAAGAGCTCCCTTTACACTTGCTATTAGTAGTGAAGCCAATGCCTTTGTGTCGTTTGTTAATCGTAGTTTTCCTTCGCTCTTTAGTTCATCTAGAAACTTTTTAACATAGTTTATTTCTAATTTACTCAATTGCTGTACACTCTCTTGCATCTGTAAAGGCAAATAATAAAAATCTGCCTGCAAAGATGAGATGGGACATACTTCATTCATTTCAATTTGTTTTGCTCTTCTTGAAATAAATTCCCAAAGCTTGTCCTCCAAACTTATCTGTTCTTCATCTACCTTTATGAAAGTAGCTTCTAATCCTTCTTTTATTTTCGTACAAACCGCAATGCCTAAATCCTCCTTTTTCTCAAAGTGATAGTGGATGCTTGCTTTTGTTACCCCGAGCTCTCTTGATAAGTCATCATAACTAAAAGATAAATAACCCTTTTCTCTAATATTCCTAAGTGCTAGTTTAACAATTTGTGATTTTCTATTTTCCATATTTATATATTAACTTACTAGTAAGTAAGTGTAAATTTCATACAAAAACAAGATTCCACTCAATCGGAATCTTGTTTGTTAAATACCCTATATTTTATGGAAATTCTTTTTATAGTTTGGCTTACATCGTACTTTTAGTAATCTTTTTCCCATCAAATGAATAGAGAGTTGATTTGTCTTCAACAGTAGTCTCCATATGCACAGGACGTCCCCATAGCTGATAAATATAGGGAAGTACATTTTCTAAATAGCGTGTATCCAGTTCCGTTCCCTCATATCCATGTTTTAAATACAGTTCTCCGTTTCGCGAATAGTCTCCATCTTCCACTACAATATACGGAAAACTTCCATTGACTCGCATGGAAACTAGTTGGTCTCGTACATGCTCATAATCTTTATCGGTTATTTGGTAGTTTCCAGCCTTTTTCTCAAACAAATAAAGATCTTCATGTTTTACCAAGTCTTTTGTTAAATAGTTTCGAATAAAGGATATATCCGATTCAATTTCTCTTACTTCAAACATTTTTTCCCGACCCGAGTTAGGCTTTACCCCTAATCCTTTCATTTCTTCCGTAGGCTGATCATATCTTTTTTCAATGTCTTCAAATATTTTCAATCCCAAATAATAAGGATTAATACTTGTCTGCGATGGCTGAACCACATTTGCATTTAGTTTTGCAAATTCGATCGTTTCATCCGAGGTTAAATTCATCTCTCTTAGAATTCGTTGATGCCAATAAGATGCCCAACCTTCATTCATAATCTTTGTTTCTAATTGCGGCCAAAAATAAAGCATTTCTTCCCGCATCATCGTTAAAATATCACGTTGCCAATCTTCTAATTCACGACTATACTCTTGGATAAATAACAGTAAATCTTTTTCAGGATTTGGAGGAAACTTTTTTCTTTTAGGAACAGTCAACTTTTTTTCGTTCGCTGATTGATCCATGCTCCATAGATCATCGTATGGTGTTTTACGTAATGTTTCTACCTCTTCTTGTTCAGAATCATAGTCTAGTTTAGGTCTTATAATGGAGGGATCTATATGCTCCTGAATAGCAAGGACTGCATCTAGAAAAACTTCAACCTCTTCTTTACCATGAATCATTTCATAATCCGCAATTCTTTCTGCAGTTGCCGTCATACTTTCCACCATATCTCGTCTTGTATTAGAAAAACGTACATTATTCTTAAAAAAGTCACAGTGAGCAAGGACATGAGCAATAATGAGTTTATTTTGAATGAGACTATTCGTATCAAGCAAAAATGCGTAACAAGGATTCGAATTAATAACTAGCTCGTATATTTGACTTAATCCAAAGTCATATTGTACCTTCATTTTGTGAAATTGCTTTCCAAAACTCCAATGCGTAAATCGTGTCGGCATGCCATACGCACCAAATGTATAAATAATGTCAGCAGGGCAAATTTCATATCGCATAGGATAATAATCAAGTCCGAATCCAGATGCAATTTCCGTAATTTCGGCAATTGCATGATGAAGCTTCGTATCCATTAAATGATTCCCCTCCATCTAATTTGGGACTTTAAAAAGACTTTTTAGAGCTTCATATACATCGCGATTTTCTTTCAACACATAATGACGAAACTTTGGATTTTCGAGTTTTTTATAGGTGTTCATTAACGTAGAATATCTACTATGCGCATTTACTTCCCCGTATCCAAACATGCTCGAAACATCCATTAGTTCATTTACAAGCTTGATACATTTATCATTATCACTTGTCATATTTTCACCGTCCGAAAAGTGAACAGGATAAATATTGAAGCGTGCAGGATTGTACTTTTCAGTAATAAGCTCTAACGCTTTTTGATAAGCTGATGAACAAATAGTTCCTCCGCTTTCACCTTTTGAAAAAAAAGCCTCTTCGGATACAACTTTTGCTTCTGTATGATGGGCAATAAATTCAATTTCAACTGTCTCGTATTTGGATCGTAAAAATCTGGTCATCCAGAAAAAGAAACTTCTTGCACAATACTTTTCAAAAGCTCCCATCGAACCACTAGTATCCATCATCGCGAGAACAACTGCTTTGGACTCAGGTTTCGTCACTTCATCCCAAGTTTTGAAACGCAAGTCATCGTTATGAAGTGGTGAAATTTCCGCCTTTCCTTTCATCGCATTACGTTTAATAGCTGTAATAATCGTTCGCTTCTTATCAATATTACCCATAAGTCCTTTTTTCCTAATATCATTAAATTCCACTTTGTCAGTTGTTATTTCAGCTTGTTCCTTTTGCTGTAAATTTGGTAGTTCCATTTCTTTGAATAGAATATTTTCTAATTCAGCAATGGTCACTTCTGCTTCATAATAATCCTTCCCTGCTTGATCTCCTGCCTGTTTCCCTTGCCCTGTTCCACTTTCCCCACCGCTTGGATCGCGTGCAATAACATCTCCTACTTGACTATCGCCATCCCCTTGACCTACATGTTTTGTCTTATCGTAGTTATACCGAATTTTATATTCATCCAATGAACGAATAGGTATTTTAATTACTTCTCGTCCGTTCGACATGATGATGCTTTCTTCACTGATTAAGTCTGGCAAATTGTCTTTTATTGCTTCTTTTACTTTATCCATATGACGTTGCTGATCTTGATATCCTTTTCTGTGCAAAGACCAATTTTCCTGTGAGATGACATGATGATTTTCTTGTTTTTCATTCATTTTCATCGACACCTGCCTATTTTTTATCATATGCCGAGATGACAAAGTTATTGCCAATGTATATAAAAAAACAAGACTAATATATTGCAATCAGTCTTGTTTTTCTTCCTTATCGATTAAGCAAACTTCCAACATAACGCAGCAGTTCATTTGCGGAAGTGGAATTATATCCATGTTCATCTATTAATCGAGCAACTACCTCATTCACCTTTTTAAGATGTGCTTCATCCGGCGTTTTGGAAGAAGTCGTAATTTTGACAACATCTTTTAAATCTGCAAAAAGTTTCTTTTGTATCGCTTCACGTAATCGCTCATGCGAATTATATTCAAATCTCTTCCCTTTTCTAGCGTAGGCGGAAAGACGAATAAGGATTTCCTCCCGAAATGCTTTCTTAGCATTTTCAGATATACCTATTTGTTCTTCAATAGAGCGCATCAGTTTTTCATCTGGATTCATTTCTTCCCCAGTAAGTGGGTCTCGCATTTTGTTTTTATTGCAATATGCCTCTACATTATCCAAGTAGTTATTCATTAATGATATCGCTGACTCTTCATAGGAATAGACAAATGCTTTTTGAACTTCTTTCTTCGCTATTTCATCGTATTCTTTTCGAGCAATGGCAATATAATTCATATATTTTTCGCGGTCTTCTGTCGAAATAGATGCGTGCTGATCAAGCCCTTCCTTCAGTGCGCGTAAAACGTCCAATGCATTAATAGACGGCACTTCCTTACGAATGATAGCGGAAGAAATTCGATTGATGACATAACGAGGATCAATTCCATTCATTCCTTCGTTTTGCGATTCCTTTTTCAATTCTTCCACGTCAATTTCGTTAAACCCTTCTACGCTTTCCCCGTCATATAGGCGCATTTTCTTCACAATATCAATACCTTGTTTTTTCGGAACTTCTAGCCTTGTCAAAATGGAGAAGATAGCAGCTGCTCTTAGTGCATGCGGTGCAATATGAACATGCGTCATATCACTTTCTTTAATCATTTTTTCATATATACGTTCTTCTTGACTCACTTTTAGGTTGTAAGGAATTGGCATAACAATAATTCGTGAGTGTAATGCTTCGTTCTTTTTATTGGAAATAAAGGATCGGTACTCTGTTTCGTTCGTATGCGCTACGATCAATTCATCCGCACTGATTAAAGCAAATCTACCTGCTTTAAAATTCCCCTCTTGTGTCAGGGATAATAAATGCCAAAGAAATTTCTCATCTAATTTAAGCATCTCCTGAAATTCCATGATCCCACGATTTGCTTTATTTAATTCACCATCAAAACGATATGCACGCGGATCCGATTCCGAACCAAATTCAGCAATCGTGGAAAAATCGATGCTACCTGTTAAGTCAGCAATATCTTGTGACTTAGGATCAGACGGTGTGAAAGTCCCAATTCCAACTCGTTTATCCTCAGAGAAAAAAATTCGTTCGATTATTACATGTTCTATTCGACCATCGTATTCCTTTTCAAGCCGCATCGAATTGAGTGGTGATAAACTACCTTCAATTCGAATTCCATATTCTTCTGTAAAATCTCCACGCAAATGTTGTGGGATTAAGTGCAAAGGATCTTCGTGCATTGGGCAACCTTTGATAGCATAAACTGCTCCTTCATCTGTTCGCGAATATTGCTCAAGACCTCGTTTTAACAACGTCACAATGGAGGATTTCCCTCCACTTACCGGTCCCATTAGTAATAGAATTCGCTTCCGAACGTCTAGTCTTTTGGCAGCAGGATGAAAATATTCTTGCACAAGTCGTTCGATCGCCGTTTCCAGTCCAAATATTTCTTTTCCGAAGAAGTGGTACATCTTCAGCCCATCTCTTTCCGTTAATCCTGAACTATTAATCATATTATAAACACGCGAATGTGCCGTTTGGGCAACTTCTGGTCTATCCTTCACAATGGCTAAATACTCCTCGAACGTGCCTTCCCATTTCAGTTTATTCTCTTCTTCGCGGTAGCTCTTGACCCTGTTCAAAATATCCATCTTTTCCCTCCATTCAGGGGCGTTGTTTATACATAGTATGAAAGGAGAGAATTTATGATACCTATTACTGTGAGGAATCTTGTATATTCTAAGTTTTTTTATTTAAATATTAAAAAAATATGTTTATACCTAGATATTTTGGGGGTAAGTACATCTTAAGCAAGTTGTAATATAACAATTCACTAAAATTGGAGGAATTTAAAATGACTTTGAAAACACTAGCAGAAGAAAAATGGTGGAAAATTGGAGCAGCAACAGTTCTTTCGGTAGGTTTATTGGCTGGATGTGGTGACGGTAAAGACGATACCATCGTGGACGATAATATGAACTCAGATGTAGACCAACATCTGGACGACGATAATAAAGACTGAGAATAAGTTGTAAAAAAACGGGATTCTGAACCCTTTCAGAATCCCGTTTTTTTATTTATTTATTTATAAGCCGTCTTCTTCTTTTAATAAACCAATACACTGTAAACGCTATAACAACTAACAAAAGTATCACTGGTAAATTTCCAACAAGAAACACAATAAGTCTAGAGCCCGCAGCTAAAAGTCCATTAGTACTCGTCACAAATTGTTTCTTTGTTTTGTCCCATGTATTTAAATCTTTATTCTCTATTTCTGGTATGATTACCCTATTCTCATACATAGTCACTTCTACCGTGGAAAAAGAAGTTTGGTTTTCAAGAAATTTCACCCTACCAACTAGAACCTCTATCTCTTCTTGAAGCGATGCTAAATCAGAAGAAATTTTTAATAGATCTTCGGTTTTTTCTGCTTTTTTCATGAATTCAAGCAAACGTTCTTCGACTACTCGTTTTGAATTGATACGAGAAGTTAAATCTACATACTGCTCTGTTACGTCCTGTCCGGTTACATTCCTTTCTAAAACTTTGGATGCTACCTCTTCTGCATCGGATAAAAATGTTTCAAAATGCTTTTCTGGAATCCGTACAATCATATTGCCACTACTCGTCTGATCATCTAACCGTTGCACATTCGACTCCACAATATAACCGCCATATTTCTTTACTTTTTGTTCAATATTGTTTTGTGCATTCGCAAGGTTTTTCACATTCGTACTAATAATCGCTTTGTGAATAATCATACGTTCAATAGTCACTTCAGATGGAGCTTCTTCAATTTTCCCTTCGGCTACATTTGCCATACTTTTCAATTCTTCCACCGAGTAGCTTGCAGAGTCGTTTGCTTCCTCTTTTTTGTATTCCTTTGCCATATCTTTATTATCACTACAAGCTGTAACTAAACCTAAAAAACTGAAAAGAAGTAAATAGAAAATTAGTTTTTTCATTTCCAATTGCCCCCTGTCTTTGAATAAATAGACGACTAATTGATAGAAGAGTTACAAAAGTAATTGAAAATTCATTTTTTATCACTCTACTACGCTAACGATGTACTAAATTAGCATATGAGAAATTTTTACTTTTTTCACAAAAACACTTAATTTATCGGATTATTTCGATAGAATAGAGATAAGAAATTAAAGGAGGGATTTACATGGGGAAAGCAAGTGAGAAAGTTATACGATATCGAGGAACAGAATTGAATACGAAGGGTTGGCTTCAAGAAGCTGCACTTAGAATGTTAATGAACAACTTGGACGCTGAAGTTGCAGAGCATCCAGATGAATTAGTTGTGTACGGAGGAATCGGGAAAGCAGCAAGAAATTGGGATGCCTTTGATGCGATTGTTCGCTCGTTGAAAGAACTAGAAAACGATGAGACATTACTAGTACAATCTGGAAAGCCGGTTGCTGTATTTAAATCGCATGCTGATGCTCCTCGCGTACTGATTGCGAACTCTAACTTAGTGCCTGCCTACGCTACATGGGAACATTTTCATGAGCTCGATAAAAAAGGATTAATGATGTACGGGCAAATGACTGCAGGTAGCTGGATATATATTGGTTCTCAAGGAATTGTACAAGGTACATATGAGACGTTCGCTGAATTAGCAAAGCAGCATTTCAACGGAACTTTGAAGCACACCATTACACTTACAGCAGGTCTTGGAGGTATGGGAGCTGCTCAACCTCTTGCAGTAACAATGAATGGCGGTGTATGTATTGGTATCGATGTCGATGAAACACGTATTGATCGCCGAATTGAAACACGTTATACAGATGTTAAAACGCATTCGTTAGATGAAGCGATTCGAATAGCAGAGGAAGCAAAAATAGAAGGTAAGGCTTTATCCATTGGTCTTGTTGGTAATGCTTCTGATATTCTTCCCGAAATGATTGCTCGTGGTTTTATCCCAGATGTATTAACAGATCAAACATCCGCACACGATCCATTAAACGGCTATATCCCTTCCCATATGTCTTTAGAAGAAGCAGCTGTTCTACGAAACAGCGATTCAGTAGAATATGTCAAACAATCAAAAGCTTCGATGGCACAGCATGTTCGTGCAATGGTTGACATGATGGATAAAGGAGCCGTGACATTTGACTACGGAAATAATATTCGTCAAGTAGCCAAAGATGAAGGATTTGAACGTGCATTCGACTTCCCTGGTTTCGTTCCAGCTTATATACGTCCTCAGTTCTGTGAAGGAAAAGGACCTTTCCGTTGGGTAGCATTATCGGGTGATCCAGAAGATATTTACAAAACAGATGAAGTCATTTTACGAGAGTTCAGCTATAACACACATTTATGCAACTGGATTAAAATGGCACGTGAAAAAATTCAATTTCAAGGTCTTCCTTCTCGCATTTGTTGGTTAGGTTATGGCGAACGTGCACGTTTCGGAAAAATCATTAACGATATGGTTGCTTCTGGTGAATTAAGTGCCCCAATTGTAATTGGTCGTGATCATCTCGATTCCGGATCTGTTGCTTCCCCAAATCGTGAAACAGAAGCAATGAAAGACGGCTCTGATGCAGTTGCAGATTGGCCGATTTTGAATGCCATGATTAATGCTGTTGGCGGTGCAACATGGGTTTCTGTTCACCATGGTGGTGGCGTTGGAATGGGCTATTCCCTTCATGCAGGAATGGTAATAGTAGCAGATGGGACGAAAGAAGCGGAAGCAAGATTGGAACGCGTACTTACATCTGACCCTGGAATGGGAGTTGTACGCCATTTCGATGCTGGTTATGAACTTGCAGAAAAAACAGCACGTGACAAAGGCATCCACATTCCAATGATGAAACAGGAGGATTGAGGAACGATGGGAAAACCCGTTTGGATTAAACATGCAGCACAGCTTGTCACACTAGCATATGAATCTCCTGGTCCTCGAGTAAAGGAAGCCATGAGTGAATTAGCTATTATTGAAGATGGCAGTGTGTGGCTTGAAGATGGTGTTATTCAAGCGATAGGAACAACTGCAGAACTTGCAATACATTACGCAGATCGAGCAACAGAAGCAGATGTTATTGATGCTACTGGACATCTCGTAACACCTGGACTGGTTGACCCACATACACATTTAGCATTCGGTGGAAGCCGTGAGCGAGAGTTTGAAATGCGTCTAGAAGGCGCGACATATATGGATATCATGAATGCCGGTGGTGGAATTCATGCGACGACACGAATGACACGCGAGGCTACTGAAGATGAACTAGTTCAGCAAAGTGTAGGAAGATTAGATTCCTTTTTAGCGCATGGTGTTACTACCGTGGAAGGAAAAAGCGGATACGGTTTAGATTTGGAAACAGAATTGAAACAACTTCGGGTGATGAAACGTTTGCAAGCAGAACATCCGATAGATATCGTTCCTACTTTTATGGGCTCTCACGCTGTTCCAACAGAATATAAAGGTCGTGAGGATGAATACGTTGATTTGATTATTAACGAAATGCTTCCTATCGTTGCTCATGAAAAACTTGCGCAGTTTAATGATGTTTTTTGCGAAGTCGGTGTTTTCACTCCTGAACAATCCGAACGCATTTTAGAAGCAGGAAAATTGTATGGACTTACTCCGAAAATACATGCAGATGAAATAGAACCTTATCAAGGTGCAGAGCTTGCTGCAAAAGTGGGTGCCATTTCTGCAGAACATTTATTAAAAGCAACAGATGAAGGTATTCAAGCTATGGCTGAGCAAGGTGTTATTGCATGTTTATTGCCAGCGACAGCTTTGTATTTAAGGGAAACAGCAGCTAGAGGACGCGCGATGATAGATGCAGGTGTTCCTGTTGCAATTTCTACGGATTGCAATCCTGGTTCCTCTCCAACCACATCTATGCCACTTGTGATGAACTTAGCTTGTATTTCGATGAGATTAACTCCTGCCGAAAGCCTATGTGCAGCCACTTATAATGCGGCATGTGCGATTCAAATGGAGGACAAAGTTGGTTCCTTAGAAGTTGGTAAGCAAGCGGATATTGTTCTTTGGAATGTGAGAAATTATCAGGAACTTCAATATTTATTTGGCGTCAACCATGTGAAATGCGTTTGGAAAAAAGGGTCAAAAGTGATTGGATAATAGGGAACACTCAAAAATTTCATAATAATAGCTGACAAGAATTCAATTAATTTAAAAGAAAGAACGTGAATAGAAATGATTTGTTTAAAAGGACATGGGCTAACCCTGGAAGATATGCGTTCCATTTTATACCAAAATGAAGCAGTTATGCTAGAAGGCAACGCAATAGAAGCAGTTGAAAAAAGCCGCAAAGTAGTGGAAAACATTGTGAAAGAACGTCGCACAGTTTACGGCATCAATACCGGATTTGGAAAGTTTAGCGATGTGAGCATTGAGGAAGAGGATGTTCATGCACTGCAACTCCACCTTATTCGTTCCCATGCATGTGGAATCGGTCAACCTTTTGAAGAAACCGTGTCACGCGCAATGGTAGTTCTGCGCTTGAATGCATTGTTAAAAGGATTTTCTGGTATTCGTCTTGAAGTACTTGAAAGACTTGCGTACATGGTTAATAACCGTATTCACCCAGTGATTCCACAACAAGGATCATTAGGCGCATCCGGCGACTTAGCTCCTCTCTCCCATTTAGCTTTGGTTCTTATTGGAGAAGGTCTTGTATGGGATGGTGAAAAACATATTTCTTCTCAAGAAGTGTGGGAAAGTCATAACTTGAAGCCAATTGTTCTAGAAGCAAAAGAGGGTCTCGCTCTTATTAATGGTACACAAGCTATGACAGCTCAGGGTGTCGTGAACTGGTTAGAATCCGAAACACTAGCCTACCAAAGCGAGTGGATTGCTTCTATGACTATGGAAGCTTTACATGGGATAACGGACGCATTTCATCCTGCTATTCATGAAGCTCGAGGATATCCAGAGCAAGTAGCAGTCGCAAAACGTATTCTAGGTTGGGTTGAAGGAAGTAAACTTGTTACGAAACAAGGGGAAAAACGTGTGCAGGATGCTTATTCATTACGTTGTATTCCGCAAATTCACGGGGCTAGCTGGCAAGTACTAGGTTATGTAAAAGAAAAGCTAGAAATCGAAATGAACGCCGCAACCGATAACCCACTTATTGTGGAAGATGGTGAACTCATAATATCAGGTGGCAACTTCCATGGTCAACCAATTGCCTTTGCCATGGATTTCTTGAAAATCGGCATTGCTGAACTAGCAAACGTTTCCGAGCGAAGAATCGAACGTTTAGTAAATCCACAATTAAACGTCGGTTTACCGCCTTTTTTAAGTCCGCAACCTGGGTTACAATCAGGTGCAATGATTTTACAATATGCAGCAGCTAGCTTAGTATCTGAAAATAAAACACTTGCACATCCGGCATCTGTTGACTCGATACCTTCTTCTGCCAATCAGGAAGACCACGTCAGTATGGGAACAATTGGTGCAAGACACGCCCATCAAATACTGCAAAATGCACGTCGTGTACTTGCCATCGAAGCGCTTTGTGCCATGCAAGGTGTAGAATATCGCGGAATTGACCTTATGGCACCAGCACTATCAGAGAAGTGGCATGAAATGCGAGCATTTATTCCATCAATAACAGAAGATCGTATCTTTAGTATAGACATTGAGAAATTAAATACGTATTTAAAAGAAAAAACTGCTCATAAAAAAGAGATTCTCGTATAATACTGAGTTGTCCAACTCGTCCCAATCGACGAGCGGACAACTCTTTTTCATTCCCCCCTTCAACTATTCCTAAAACATTTCTAATGTTATGTTACAGAGATGTTACTGGTGCCTGGCACCAGTAACATCTCTGTAATAAAACCAATATAAAAAACCGCCATTACGGCGGTTTTTTTATTTACCACATTTACAAGATCCATAACCGCTTTTTTTACATTGTTTACACTTTTTATTTGCCAATAGCAACACCCCTTAAGTCATTTGTTAAAGAATATGAATAGTCCTGATTGTCCTATGCTAAAAAAAAGCCATTTTTTTATGTTATCGCCAAGATTTTTTGCTTCATTTATAAACCACAGTCAAGTACCTCATTTTTTTCATATAAATATGTCATGACTATTATGAGGAGATGTTAACGTGACCCTTTGGATAGATATCTCGGTAAATACCTTTCAACTTAAACTGTATGATGCTAGTGTACTTTTAAAAACGTATCCAATAGCAATTGGGAAAGTATTAACTCCAACTCCGACAGGAAATTATATCATCATTAACAAGGAATTAAATCCTGATGGACCATTTGGTGTTTTATGGATGGGTCTTTCCAAACCACATTACGGGATTCATGGAACCAACAATCCAGCATCTATAGGCAAGAACGTTTCACATGGTTGTATTCGAATGTATAACCATGATGTTCTTGAGCTTTCTTCCTTCGTGCCCACTAGTACAAATGTATATATCCACAAATAAGAAGATTAATAGTTTCGACAAATTCCGCATAGTTTCTACTTGTGGATAAAGTTATGCACAATGAAAAAGCCGATTTAAATAGATTTTCACTCTTTATAATGAAGTTAATAACAGTTTATCCACTACTTTTGTGGATAAACATAAGAAATTCAAAATAGTTAGTGAAATAATTTTTACAATAAAGCCAAAAAATTCAGTCAACCTAGGCAAAACTTGAAACGAAAATCTTCTTTCGACAAGGGAAAATTCTTTTTATTCATAAAAAAACTTCTTTTTTAGTAAATCTCTTTAAAAAATGTTTCGACATTTTTTTCACTTTTCTTATCCTGTGGATAACTTTATGCACATTACCCCAAGTGCCCTATATACATTTATTAAACATATAAACAAGTTAGCCACATGTTATCCACTACACCCTGTGGATAACAGAACAGTTGTTCCAAACGAAACTATTTGATAGATTAGAGTTAGTTAATAATTCTATTAATTAATTTTTATAGCTTCAAATAATAATGTTACATTCAGGAAAGTAGGAGGTGAATTACAGATGAGTAAAATGTCAGATGAATTGTTAATTGAATCTTATGTGACAGCGATCGAATTAAACCTTTCTCCGGACTTTATAACCTTACTAGAAGATGAAATTCACCGGCGTTCTCTTTCTATTGAACAATGTATTTTACACTAAATATATTTAGACTTATTTTAGCCATAAATAGTTGAAATACGAGAAAAGACGAATATAAAGCGAAACTATTTTTACATTGTATCGTATATACTCTATGTAAGAGAATAATCTCTTATTCATTAAATTTTATACGGAGGGTATATAAAGTGAAAAAATTAGTAGCAGTTTTACTTACAGCAACACTTGTATTTTCATCAGTTGGAAGCTTTGTTTTCAACGATCATTCAACGACTGCCGAGGCTAAGTCTTATAAGTCAGGGAAAAGAAGCTTTAACACCAATAAAAATAACACGATCAATAATTCTAATATCCAAAAGAAACAACAAGATTCTAAAACATCTACAAATAATTCTAATACTAAAGCAAGTAGTAAAGGAAGCTTCACTTCAGGTGGTCTAATGAGAGGCCTATTCGTAGGGGGAATTGCCGGTTTATTATTTGGCAGCATGTTTGGAAGTATGGGAGCTTTAGGATCACTTCTAGGTTTCGCAATCAATGCAGCAGCGATTATTTTTATAATCGTAATCATCCGAAAAATATTTGGCATCTTTGATAATAAGAAGAAAAAAGAGGAAGTTAACTCATGGAGAAGCTAATTATTCCTGAGCAAAATATAATTAATGCCGTTTGCATTTATATCTCGCGTCAAATGCAATCCGAACCTGAAGACGTAGAAGTAGAACTACTTTATGATGATGAAAATGGGTTTACAGCTGAAGTTTATGTTAATGAACAGAAAGAAGTTCTGAACACGTTTAATTTAATTAAAGCGCTTCGTGTAAGCATGGAGGAATTTTTAAATATAGACCCGATTTCTACTGGAATTGAGCTTTTGTTAGACGACGAAGAAGGCATTGTTGCAGCAGTTTATTAATAAATAATACGAAGCCGAGGAGCGAATCCTCGGTTTTCTTTATAAAAGCTATGACATGTGGTAATTAACCAAAAGTATCCCGTTAATACTAGTTAATTTGGTGATAAAACACTACACACTCTCTATTTAGCGGCTTTTGGATTGCTTTGGAATGAACGATCACTACACCATTACCGAAATTTCTGGATACGGAGGGATGCGACTTTGTCACAACTCTCCGCGTTTTTTTCGGTAATCGCGTGGTAGTCGTTCGTCTGTAGTTCTCCATCATTTCAACAAGTCGGACCGAAAACATACAAGTGCTAATGGAAAATTTTACGTTTTTCTTACAAATTTATTATATAAGAAAGTGATTAGTCAACAGACTTGAAAAGCTCTGATGATACATATATTTAAGCTATCCCCAATAAGTGATATATCAATAGAAAGAACCACAACATCCATCATGAACACCGGATTTCCAATGCTCAATTTTTCATATACTTTCTTATTTTTCAAGAAAAAAACCGGTGGCAAGTTTGCCACCGGTCGGATATGTTATTTTTGGGTATTTTGATATCCACTCATTTGTGATTGGGCTTGAGCTACTAAACGCTTTGTAATTTCTCCGCCAACGGAACCGTTAGCACGCGCTGTAGCGTCTCCTCCAAGTTGTACACCGAATTCTTGGGCAATTTCATATTTCATTTGGTCAAGTGCTTGTCTAACTCCTGGTACTACTAGTTGATTGTTATTCGGCATGTCTCTCACCTCCTTGTGAAATTAGAATGTGCCATTTTGAATCATTTATACAAAAAAGCAATAAGGTGAAATTTGACAACGAGATAAATGATTGAATACTAAAAAGTATTGTTTAAAATAAGTACTGAGCAGTAACCCCACTCAGCACCTATCACAATCATTTATTTTTCAAGAACTTGATTAACTACTTCACTCGGTTTACTTCTATTCAAATTTTTATAAATGCAACTCGAAGGAAGATCCCTCAAGCTATCGGCAAATGCGTTTGCCATTTCAGCCTCGCCTGCCACATGCAATTCTCTCCAGCCACGCTTTTTCTTTAATTGTTCTATAGTCGTACTCATCCCTTTAAAGAAACTACTTGTATTTACCTTATACCTCGGATCCAAAACTTCACTTTTACTATCGGCTACTGTGCGTCTTCCCTTTGCATCTGCTTTTTTCTTTTCTCCCCAAACTTCGGATATTGGATCGTATTTGAAAGTTAAATCATCTCGCACAAATCCCATTGCCGTATCCAATATACGAACTTCCCCAAAGCTTGGCATGATAATACCTGCTTCTGGATATGCTTTATACATATACTCTAATTGTTCAGTTACCGGATGGTTTTCCCAATAGAAGTTTGTCTTTACCGGAACTTGCACATAATGAACGGACCACAAATCATCATTGGCAGTTGCAAAAATGACAACACCTTTACGTAGCTCCGTTTGATTTTTCTCTTCCAGTTCGGTCGTTATTTTTTTCTTCACAATCTGGAATGCTTCCATTTCTTTTTCATCAGAAGCCTCTAAATACTCACCTAAGCGTTTTAAACCGCTTTTCAAATGGATTTTCCAACCTCCGTTTAATTGCTCGGGATCACCTGGATTCGTGTTTAAATAAACACTCAACACACATCGGTCGCTAGACGTATACTCTTTTAATGCTTTAAGTTCATTGTTAATCGTCATCCGATAACCTCCTTTTTTTCGTACATATTTAGTATTCCCCCGAATGTATGGGATAGACTTTTTTAAAATAAAAAAAATCAACCAATTCAAATATGGCTGACTTTTCTTCATTAATTTTCTTTCAAACTTCATTTTTTTCCAAAACTTATCTAATTAATATCCTCTAAAAAATAATGCTTTTTAATATTTCTGCAAACTATTCTCTTCCATCCAATAAGCTTCTCTAATATTTATTTGTTTGCGAAGCTTTCTAGTAACTTCCGTTGTAATTTCACCATTTTCGAAAAGATTTTGAATTTCATCTCGTTCCGCTTGAAAAGCTTTATCTTGTATATCCCTTTTCATTTGTGCATGTTGCTTAGACTCTGATCCTGATCCTTTTTTAGCTAACTTAAATTTCATTATCATTTCATTGTACTCCCCTATAATTAACAAATAAATCTCTTCATTTTCAGCTGACATCTGTGTTTTCAAATAGTCAATCGCGGCTTTTGCCATGTCTACTTTTAGTAGAATTATTTTTTTGTTTTTTGCAAGGCGTTTTGTCAGACGTTCTTTATTTTTGAATACAAAAATTTGAAATAGATTATACAAACTTCTTTTTATTATTGTCCAAATGAACAAACCTCTATACTGCATGCGGTTTGTCACTGCCACTCTCATTCGATCAATATGTTCATTCATCAAATAAATAGTTTCCCGATCAACTTTTCCCTCTTCTTTAAACTTCTCCATATAGTTAGCTTCCGCTTCAAGAGCCTTCATTCGAATTTTGCTTTCCATTGCCTTTAAACGACCTGAGTCTGCATTATTTTCATGCGTGAGGCGATTTCGGATTTGATTGTATGAGGAGATGATCGACACGGCTGCTCCACGGTTGTCATCATTCATTAGTTCTCGAATAGACCTAATAGCAGCATCAACCGTAAGGAGTTTTGCTATCTTTTCCTTTTCTTCTCTCAAATTTTCGGTATTCCCTTTTTCTGAACTAGCAAGTAGGGGCAAGCATACACTAGCAACTATTAATGTGACCAATATAACTCCAGCTGCGATAAAAATAATTAGCGCTCGATCAGGAAACGCATTCCCGTCAGCTAAGAAATATGGAATTGTAAAAGCACCAGCCAAAGTAACTGCTCCTCTAACACCAGAAATAGTTAGAATAGAAATGAACCTTATTGTAGGTTTTGGAAGTTGTTGTTTAGTTAACCATCCACCCCACCACGATACAAATATCCATAGGAATCGAAGGGATAAAAGGGCAGCCGTAATGATCAAAATTAACTTAATTACTTCAAAATTATTAAACAGAGGACTTTCAAAGATTTCATTCATAACACTCGGTATTTGTAGTCCTAGTAGTACAAACACTAAACCATTCAAAATATAGATAAGTATTGTCCATGTACTTTTAGAGACAACTTGTAACTGCATGGAAGGAGATTGTTCACGATCTCGGTAAATCGCATGAACGATTCCGGCAGCAACTACGGATAATATTCCAGAAAGATGAAAATGTTCGATAACGTAAAAGATAACAAAGGGGGTAAGAAGTTGAATGAGCATATGAAGTGTTACATCTTCCATGCCAAGACGGCGAATGAAGATCTTCAGTTGAATAAAAAGATAAGCTAAAAATGCTCCTCCTACAAATCCTCCAATTGCTATAACCAAAAAGCTCCAACTAGCCCCAGCCAATGAAAAAACACCGGTCACTGTAGCTGCCACAGCAAATTTAAACGCGACTAAACCTGAGGCATCATTCATAAGTCCTTCGCCTTCTAGTATATGCATAATTGTTTTCGGCATTTTTACTCGACTAGAAATCGCCCCAACTGCGACAATATCCGTAGGGGATAAGATTGCAGCTAATGCAAAAGCTGCTGATAAGGGAACTGACGGTATAAGCCAATGAATTAAGTATCCTACAACAAATACGGTTAAAAATACCAACCCAAGTGCAAGTAATAATATCGGTTTTCGTAATTTCCATAATTCATGCCTTGAAACATTTTTTCCATCATAAAATAATAACGGAGCTATAAATAAAATGAAAAATAACTCCGGCTCTATTGGCACATGAATTCCTAACGGAAGTCCAGCAAGCAAAACGGCCAGTGCAATTTGAATAATCGGCACCGGTATGTATGGCATAAAATGATTTATGAAATTAGAGAGCCCGATGATAGCTAGTAAAAGTAGTATAGTTAAAAAAAACTCCATCTTGTATCTCCTCTCTTTTCTATCTCTCTAAGTCTAAAGGGATTATATTTTAATTACAAATAGTGGGCTTTGAAGTTAATATATTTTTTCTATTTATTAATCATCGACTAGTCCTCACCATCTGAAATACTTTATCGTATATTAAGAAGTTTTTCTTTTGAACCCGATGTATTGCCGTTTAAATGTAGCTTGTCTTCACTATTTCCTAAGTGCTTTAGACTATACAACAGTTGCGCTAATACCTTGGAGTTTAAAAGGAGTGGGAAGCGGCTGCGTCTCTTCCGACTCCTTTATTTTCGGTAATAGATTCATTCATTCAATTGGATTGGATATTTTTTTCAAAACCTATCTTTTCATAGGTGATTTGGGACTCTGACAACTATTTCTCTACATACTAGCTTATCATTCGCAATCTATACAACTAAAAAAAGCTCAGTATCCACGGAGTAGATACTAAACTTTTCATGCATTAAAGAAGATAAAAACCAATTCCCATAATCAAGTATGCCGCAAACAGTGTCAACCCTTCAAACCAGTTCGATTCCCCATCGTTAGATAGATTAATCACAAGAAGAGCAGCGGTTATCATTGCAACCAATTCTGGCAATGTAAAAACGAGCGCCATTGATGTTGGCATGAAGAGCGAAATGAGAACAAGTACAGGTGCTACAAACATTGCAACTTGCAATGTTGAACCAACTGCAATTTCAACAGATACATCCATTTTGTTTTTTACAGCCATCGTAATAGCAGAAACATGTTCTGCCGCGTTTCCAACTATCGCTACGATAATAACCCCTATAAATAATTCCGTCCAACCAAACTTTGTACCAAGCATTTCGAATGTATGGACCAATTGTTCTGACACAAAAGCAACTACTACAGTTGCCAAAAGTAAAATCAATATGGATTTCTTTTTCGTCCATTCCGGCACTTCTGTTGTTTCTTCCGGTTGATCGGTTGAAGCAAATATACCTCGATGTGTAACTAATTTAAATAAGAGCCCCGCAAGATAAAGAGCAATTAAAACGACCGCAATGCCAACACTCAAACTCAATGTGTTCTGGGAATTCATGCTAATCGAGAATACTTCCGGTATAACAAACGCCACGATTACAGCAAAAATAAGCAGACCAGAATTATATCTAGCAGCATGTACACTAAACTTTTGTCGTTTAAACTTAATTCCACCTGCAAAAAAAGAAAGTCCCAGCACAAGCAGTAAATTCCCTAAAACAGAACCTGTAAGTGATGCAAGTACAATTCCAACCATACCTGCCTTTAATGTGAATATAGAAATAATAAGTTCTACTGCGTTTCCAAATGTTGCATTTAATAATCCACCTACCCTTGGCCCACTCACAATTGCCAAACTTTCCGTTGCACGTCCTATATATCCAGAAAGCCCGATAATACTAGCGCAGCTAAGGAAGAACATAAGCATGTCCGACCAATTAATTAATGCTCCAACAATAACTAATGGAACACCAACGAAAACTAAAATGGCAAAAAACTTATTCACCAAAATCACCTCTTTATAAAAGTATACCTCTTCGTTATCTTCCCCTTTTCTATATTAAAAAACCATATTAAATCACCTAAACACTTTTTTCCTTCTATATACATAAATTGTAGTGAACAGAAAAGGAGTGAAATTGTAAATGATTAATATGCAACCAATTTATATTGAAGGCATTACATTTTTAGCCATTTCGGTTGAATTACCAAAAACAAACTTGCTTACAGTATCGAATGATAAAGGTTATATTATGTGCGGTGCACTCGACGTAGCACTTTTAAATGAAAAATTAAAAGATCGTAAAGTTATTGCAGGTAGAGCAGTAGGCGTTAAAACCATTCAGCAGCTTTTAGATGCACCACTAGAGTCAGTCACTTATGAAGCAGAAGAACTAGGAATTACAAAAGGAATGATAGGAAGAGAAGCACTTTTAAGAATGATTTAAGGAAAGTGCAAATGGTCTTTAAATGCATGGACTAAACATCAGTTACACAATTACCTAGGAAAATCTGTGTAGTTGGAAGTGACTGCGTCACTTCCAACTACACTTTTTTTCTGTTATTTTGTGGCGGATGTTTGTCCGTTTACCTTTTAAAATGTTTAGAGAAATGATCCTATCTTTTCACTTGACTCTTTTTTAAAGGAAGAGTAAATTAAGTTTACTACTTTCAAACTGTTCCGATCGGAACTATCCAAATAAGAATGAGGTGACAAAATTGAACTTGAATAGTAAATATCATCCGAAATCTTCGGAATTTTTACATTCATTTCGTCGAGTTAATAAGGGATTAATGCAGTTTTTACATAAAATTGCGTTAGAACATGATTTAACCGTTCCACAATATTCTCTCCTTATGACAATTGCCCCACACAAGGAAATTACACAAAAAAAATTGGGAGAGATTTTACAAATTCCAAAAAGTACATTAAGTCAAGGAGTTGATGTTCTTGTTCAAGCTGGATGGATTGAGCGAGAGCCCGTTCCAGATAACCGAAGAGAGATACAACTAATACTTAGTGAAAAAGGGATCATGTTATTTGAAACAATTAATCAAAAAAAAGGAACGATACATCAAGTAATTGATTCCGCTTTAGAAACGCTTCCGGAAAAACAATGTGAGGAATTCCAAGCTACCCTTCTTCATATTGCTGATTACTTAGAAAATGAATCTAGTACAGAGGAGAGCTCAAAGAATGATTAAACTACTAAAAAATCTGTCCTTCTATAAGTGGATTGTTATAGCTGTTTTTGGATTAGTTTTTATTCAATCCATGTCAGATCTCTATTTACCGACTTTAATGGCAGATATTATTGATAAAGGAGTCGTTGTCGGAGATACACCTTATATTTGGAAGATAGGTGGATTGATGCTTTTAGTTGCCGCATTTGGTGCGATTGCATCCATCGTTGCGAGTTTTTATTCATCAAAAGCTGCAATGGGTCTAGGTAAAGACATTCGTCGCAAAGTATTTAAACATGTAGAGCAATTTTCTCTGCAAGATTTTGATGAGTTCGGCACGGCATCCCTTATTACGAGAACGACGAATGACATTACACAAGTTCAACAAGTAGTTATTATGATGCTTCGTATGGTCATCAGTGCACCAATCATGTTTGTTGGCGGACTAATTATGGCTGTATCCAAAGATGCCAAGCTATCTCTCGTTCTTGTACTTACGATGCCTGTATTAATAGGTGCTGTGTTATTAATTCTTTATAAAGGTGTACCACTTTTCAAAACCGTTCAAAAGCGCCTAGATCGTTTAAATCTTGTATTACGAGAAAACTTAACAGGTATTCGAGTAATTCGTGCATTCAATCATGAAAAACAAGAAAAATTACGACTTCAAAAAGCAAACAAGGAACTAACGGATGTTTCTATTAAAGTGAACAAAGTGATGGCATTTTTAATGCCTGTCATGATGCTTGTGATGAATTTAACTGTAGTTGCAGTTATTTGGTTTGGCGGGATTCGCATTGATAGTGGAGCAATGCAAATTGGCGATTTAATGGCGTTTATACAATATGTCATGCAAATTATGTTCGCACTTGTTATGGCATCTATGATGTTCATTATGGTCCCTCGTGCCGCAGTCTCTGCAAACCGTATTAATGAAGTATTAAACAAAGTACCAACATCGTTAAACGAAGGGTCTAAGAAAGCAGATAAAGAACGAGGAACGCTTGAATTTGACCATGTATCATTTAGCTATCCAGGAGCGGAAGAACCTGCATTGGCTAATATAAACTTCCAAGCAAAGTCGGGAGAAATTACGGCAATCATTGGAGGTACTGGCGCTGGTAAGTCTACACTCGTCAACTTGATTCCACGCTTTTACGATGTGACAAGCGGGACAATTCGTGTAAATGGTGTCGATGTTCGTGAATCTTCCCAAGATGAAATTCGATCGAAAATTGGGTTTGTTCCACAAAAAGCTCTACTATTTTCTGGAACTATTAAAGAAAATATTCGTTTCGGAAAGCAAGATGCTACACAGGAAGAAATCGAACATGCTGCTCGAATTGCTCAGGCGGAAGATTTTATTAGTAAAATGGACGAAGGATTTGATTCCGTCATAGCACAAGGTGGTTCGAATGTATCTGGAGGACAAAAACAACGCTTATCCATTGCAAGAGCTCTTGTCCGAAAACCGGATATCTACATTTTTGATGATAGCTTTTCTGCACTCGATTTTAAAACAGATGCCAAATTAAGAGCAGCACTGAAAGACGAAACAAAAAATTCAACAGTTGTGATCGTTGCACAGCGAGTAAGTTCCGTTGTGGATGCCGATCAAATCATCGTACTAGATAAAGGTGAAATTGCAGGAATAGGAACTCATAAAGAACTTCTTGAAAATAATCGTGTATACCGAGAAATCGTTGAATCGCAGCTCTCAGAGGAGGAGATCGCATGAGCAAGCAAACAGAATCGCGCCCTCAAGGCGGACGTCCAATGGGACCTGGTGGACCTGGCGGCGGAAACATGATGATGGGCGGGCAAAAGGCGAAGAATTTTAAAGGTACATTTAAACGTCTTCTTACTTATTTAAAACCTCGCCGCAATCAATTAATAGCAGTATTCGTCGCAGCTATTTTAAGTACTGTTTTTTCCATCGTAGGACCAAAGATAATGGGTAACGCGATTACCGAATTATTTACAGGTGCATATGCAAAAATGACCGGAGTACCTGGTGCTGCAATCGATTTTACTGCAATTGGTAGACTCCTTCTTCTTTTAATAGCTTTATATGTGATCAGTAGTTTATTTAGCTATATTCAGCAATATATTATGTCGAGTGTTGCACAAAAAACCGTCTATGATTTACGCGAAGAAGTAAATAACAAACTAGAAAAACTGCCACTCAAATATTATGACGGCCGCCCCAACGGCGAAACATTAAGTCGCGTCACGAACGATATAGACACCATCGGAAGTACACTTCAACAAAGTTTGACGCAGTTTATTACTTCCGTAGTTACAATTGTCGGTATTATTGTGATGATGTTAACGATTAGCCCACTATTAACATTAATCTCTATCGTTAGTTTGCCACTTTCAATTTTTGTGATTCAACCAATATTAAAAAGATCCCAAAAGCATTTTGCAGATCAACAACGTACACTTGGTCAGTTAAATGGACATATCGAGGAAATGTATACAGGACATCAAGTGGTTAAAGTGTTCGGTCATGAGAAAAAAGCGGTTGCTGAGTTTGATGAAGTGAATGAGAAATTGTATGATGCTGGACGTAGAGCGCAGTTTATCTCCGGTATTATAATGCCGATGATGTCCTTCATTGGAAACTTGAGCTATGTCGTAATAAGTGTCGTCGGAGGAATATTAGTTACACAAGGTGCCATTTTAATCGGTGATATTCAAGCATTCATTACGTATACTCGTCAGTTTACACAACCAGTTATGCAAACGGCCAACATCGCCAACATTATACAATCAACAGTAGCAGCAGCAGAACGTGTCTTTGAATTACTTGATGAGACAGAAGAAGAAAAAGAAGTAACGACTGAACACTTATCAAGTGCAGAAGGTGCCGTGACATTTGAACAAGTTGATTTTGGTTATGGAGAAGAACTATTAATCGAAAATATGAATATTAAAGTATTACCAGGTCAAACGGTGGCAATTGTAGGCCCAACTGGTGCTGGGAAAACAACTTTGATTAATTTATTGATGAGATTTTATGAGCTAAGTGATGGGAAAATAACGATAGATGGGCACGACACACGAAAAATGTCGCGTACGGATCTACGAACAACATTTGGGATGGTTCTTCAAGATACATGGCTTTTTAATGGAACAATTAAAGACAATATCGCATTCGGGAAAGATGGAGCAACTGATGAAGAAATTTTCGATGCAGCAAAAACAGCACGCGCCGATCACTTTATCCGCACTTTACCAGAAGGATACGATACCATTTTAAATGAAGAAGCATCCAATATTTCACAAGGACAAAAGCAACTTATCACGATTGCTAGAGCTATTCTTGCAAATCCACCGATTATGATTTTAGATGAAGCGACTTCTAGTGTAGACACGCGTACGGAATTGCTCATCCAACAAGCGATGAACCGTTTAATGGAAGGACGAACAAGTTTCGTCATCGCCCATCGTCTATCTACAATTAGAGATGCTGATTTAATATTAGTCATGAATCAAGGAAAAGTAATTGAACAAGGAACACATATTGAACTCCTTGAAGAAAATGGATTCTACGCTGATCTATATAACAGCCAGTTTTCAACAAAAACAGCGATTTAATTTTTAAAAAAGAGAGCCAACAACCTGGCTCTCTTTTTTGATGGGTATAATCTCTCCTTTCTATTTATATACTAAGAAGAAATAGATTCGGTTTGGAGGGATGTTTTTTGAATAAAGTAGAGTTTAAACAGCATTTTGATATTGGATATAGTGAGATGATATTTAAAGCAAATAATGATGAAACAATCATCTGTATAAAGAATTCGTACTCGGTGCCTTCCTCAATGATTTCATCTTATATCATTCATATAAGTGGAACTTTATTTGAGGAAACGAGATGGGCTTTCTTTTTTAAAGATTTAATAGAAACTAGAACAAATATTAGAGAAAATGTACAGATTGCACTAGATAGATATGAAGTAGATCCAGAAGATTTCGATGAAGAAGCATTTATTCAACACTTAATAGACGAGGCAACTAAAAAAATAGCAGAAACAGATTTATACACTACTCTAAATGAAATGGAAGTTTATTAATCGTATTAAGATGTTCACATTATCTAGCAAGACTCATTTCGTAACCAATGAGTCTTGTCAGTATATCAACTGATGGATATTGTATATACTTTCAATTAATGTACTCTGCTTAGTTTCTCCTTATTTTCATTTAATTGCTCCTGAAGTGACATAATAGGGTCCAAATCCCCTCGTGTTTGGATAGCCATTTGAACCGATCGCTCTGCACGTTCAATCATATCCTGTGCATTTTGAATAAACTGCTCCGTGGGATTTGTTAGAGCCTGTCCTACAGCAAATGTGACATTATCCACGGAATTGTGTAATTGAGAAATAACATTATCTTCTTTCCAGCTCATTTGCGTGTGATCTACCATAGCAAAGTCCTCCTTAAAATCAATTCAAATTTAATATGGCAATTTCAATTCAATATTATTCATTCGGAGATCGCTTAATAGTTCTTATGAGTTTGGGAACACTACCTCTTGCAAGATTTTTTTTAATGAAGGAGGAAAAAGAATGCCCAATACTAGCCAAAGACCGAATGATTTAGCGACTAATAAAGAAAGGCTAAAGAAAACAATTAATAATATGGAAGCAGCAGAAGCAGCAATGGAATTTGCAGAAGGAAAAGAACTTGCTTCTATTAAAGAAAAGAATGAACGGCGCAAAGAAAGCATAGAGGTTTTGAAAAATGAAGTAAATGCCGAGGAAAAGTCACGCATTAACGGTTACATTTAAATGAAAGAAAAATTAGCCCAGTAATTCTTAAATTACCGGGCTAATATTTCATATAACTCAGTCTTCCACATATTCAAGTGGTATCCCTAATCCCCTTACTTTCGAACTTATACTTCCTTGGATTCCGGTAACAAAGCTATTTTGCTTTATAGTCAATACTTGCCCATCTTTAAAATGAAACTCATAATGAGACAATTCTTTATCCTCCTCGAACTTCTCATAATAAAGTAACTTATCGAGTTCCCTCCAATCATATATTTGCTTTTCCTTGGAGAAAAGCTTCCGGTAAGAAATCTCTTCGTCTGATAAAGTCACATAAGATAAGGAAGCAGCATAAAAAGTAAACCCACAAAGAATCAAACAGAGAATCCCAACACTAACTGTCCACTTCCGCACATCAAATAACCATAACAACGCGCACCCAAGAACAAGGAAAAATACACCAACACCAAATGCCGCATAATTCACTCCAGGAACATACGTAATCCAGATATCTCTCTTATCATACAGTGTATTAACAACAACTAAAGGTACTATTATCAAAAAAACTGGTGACAAAATAGCAATACAAGCCCCAATTGCCATAAAAATATGCCTTGTATCATATCTTCTATGCACATCCAAACCCCCTTTTTAACCACAGAAACCAAACATTCTAGCAATTTTAAAAAATCCCTCTTTTAATTATATGCGGTAATATTTGGGTATTCAACCTTTTTTATATTCTTTCGGTTAGTCCCTATTCGTTAGGGTATACTGTGAAATAATTCTTCAACATCAATATTTATGATGAGGTGAATCTTATGAAAAACAGTTTGAGTATATTCCGGACTGACATTCAAAACATATGCCGAAATTGGGTAGCCGCAGTACTTATTGGAGGTTTAGTTTTTCTACCTTCTTTATACGCATGGCTTAATATTTATGCCTCTTGGGATCCTTACGCCCATACTAATCAGCTTCCAGTAGCTATTGTAAATGAGGACGTAGGTGCAGTTGTTCGTGGAGATAAATTAAACGTAGGAAATGAACTAGTGAACACTTTGAAAAATAATCAAGACATGGAATGGTCTTTTACATCTCGAAAAATAGCTATGGAAAAAGTAGAGTACGGCGATTTTTTTGCCGTCATTATTATTCCCAAAAATTTTTCCGAAAAGCTAGCATCTGTTCTATCGGATTATCCCGAAATAGCAACTATGGAATACTATGTGAATGAAAAAATTAATTCCATCGCGCCGAAGATAACAGAAAAAGGGGCAAGTGTTATTGTCGAGAACATTAGTAGCCAATTCACAGCAACCGTTAATGGCATCATCTTCAACCTCTTCAATAATCTAGGTATTGAACTTGAAAAAGATATGCCTGATATTAAGAACTTTGAAGAGTATGTGATGAAAGTGCAAAAAGATTTACCCGCAATTCATGAGTTACTTATGGGCACCCATGACGATATTGCATCTGCCCAGTCCATTATCCACAAGGCACAATCCCTTATGCCACAAGTAAAAGAGATAACTGCGAATGGTATCGAAACAATTGAAACTGCTCTATCCTTCTTGTCCAAAGCACAAAATCGTTTAAATACTATGGCTCCAGTTATCGAAAATGACTTAGAAAAAGTATTGAAGATGTCGAAAGAATTGCTACAAACAACACAAAATTTTAAACCCGATTTTACTGATTTGGACAAGTTAAAGAATGAACTCGACAATAAGATGGCCTCCTCCATTCAAACAGTCAATTCTATCGAAGAAGACCTAAATTGGTTAAATAATTTAAACCATGCAGAATCTCCATCTTCATTATCATTAAACCACCAAGAAAAACTGACAGATGCAATTAATAAAACCGCTCATTTGAAGAAACTATTAGTAGAAGCTCAGACCAATACAGGAGTAATAAACGAACAAGCAAAAGGCAAAGAACAACAAATGTCAGCTGCGTTAAATGACTTTCAAAAAGTTGCAGAGAACACTTCTGTTCAATTAGATGCATTTATAAAAGAATACAAAGACTCAATCGAGCCAACCATTCTCGCGGAAGTAATTAATGCAAGAAATACAGTACAAAATGCTACCGTAACATTGAGAAGTATCCAGGATACATTACCTGAAGTCGAACGTACTCTAAAAAATACAGACGACCATATAAAAGAAGGAAAAAAGACGTTAGATCTGGCAGTATCTCAGTATCCTTATATAAGCCATAAAGTGAATGAGTTAGCTGAAAGAATAAAGAAAGTTCAAGGGGAAACGAATATCAATGAAATTATCGAGTTACTTCGTAATGATCCAGAAGCAGAGCGTAGCTTTTTTGAAGAACCTGTTATTTTAAATGAAACCAAACTCTTTCCTATCCCAAACTACGGAACTGGAATGACCCCTTTCTATACAGTGCTTGCCATTTGGGTCGGTTGTTTACTCCTTATCTCACTTCTTGCTACAGACGTTAAACACGAGAAGATAATAAGAGAGCGTGAAGTCTATTTCGGAAGATTATTTACCTTTTCTGTAATTGGTCTTCTCCAAGCATTGATTGTAACAATCGGGGATATTATTTTATTAGGTGTAGATGTAAAAGATTCCTACTGGTTTGTACTCTTTGGGTTTCTGATTAGCTTCGTTTTCATGACAATTGTATATACGTTGGTTTCTGTATTTGGAGACGTTGGAAAGGCTTTTGCAATCGTTATGCTTGTATTGCAGATTGCTGGGTCCGGGGGAACGTACCCAGTTGTTTTATTGCCAAAATTTTTTCAATGGATTAATCCTGCTCTACCCTTTACGTATGCAGTTAGCCTAATGCGAGAAGCAGTAGGCGGCATCCTTTGGCAACGCGTCATCCAAGATATTATATTTCTCATACTAACTGCTCTTGCATTTATATTGTTTGCCACTTTCCTAAAAGAAAAAGTGAACCGAAAAACAAGAGATATATTAAACAAATCGAAAGAATCGGGATTATTTCATTAATATATTTCGCGAGAGAGTTTTACCATCTCAATATGCGACTAAACAAGAACAATCCAAGTTCACTCTCTATAATAGCGACCTTTAAGAGCATCTTATCTTCACTATTTCCCGAGTGCTTTGGACAAGACTTTGTCTACGTTATTTCCGTTAGAATTATGGATCGTGAAGTGACCGTGTCACTTCACGATCCATTTTTTTCGGTAATCTTGTGGCGGATAAAGTTTTACCGATTATAATGAATTTCCTCATTTTAATATGAAATGAAGCGTACAAAATAGGGGGAAAGTGGAAAAGAACGACCATTGGTAATTTGAAGGCAACCAGTTCACCAAGGACAACAACCAAATGTGTAGCCAAAGCAACCATTTCTACATATAAAGAATAAAGTATATAGGATTTGAGTCAAAAAAAAGACCGTTTGATGTTTATCGCATCAAACGGTTCAAACTAACGGCTATTTTTAGTAAGCCTAGCAATGACTCAAACTTAATAGGTTGAAATAATGGTACTTTTCAACATATATTAGTCACTTCAACACATACTCCTTCACTACACTCTGTCTTTCTTATCCAAAAACTCTACTGCAATCATTGGGTCTACAGGTTTGCTAATGTAATATCCTTGGATTCTATGGGCACCCATTTCTTTTAGGAGAAGCAATTGTTCCTTCGTTTCGACACCTTCCATTATGGTCGTCAATTCGAGTCCACTCGCAATTTCCAAAATTCCTTTCAATATTGCTCGTGACTCTCCCCCATCACTTTCTACTTCCATTACAAAAGCACGATCGACTTTCATAAATTGAAATGGCAACACTTTCAAAATGGACAAGGAAGAATAACCGGTTCCAAAATCATCCAGGGCTATTTTAATACCCATCGAATTTAAGCTCTCTAAGATCCTCTTAGCAGATTTAATATTTTGAGCGACAATCGATTCTGTAATTTCAAATACGAGCATCTTTGGTTCCACAAGAGTCTCTACCAAAACTGTTTCTACATCATGCAAAAAGTTTGGATGTTGAAGTTGTTTTACCGAAATATTGATAGTAACAGTAAAGTCTTTGTATCCCTCAAGCTCCCACTTCTTCACTTGCGTAGCCGCCTGTCGAATGACCCAACTTCCCACTTTGACAATTGAATCATTTTCTTCTAACAATGGAATAAAATCTACGGGACCCATTTCTCCCAAAACCGGTGATTTCCATCGGAGCAACGTTTCGAAACTGACAACTTGATCAGCAGCTATACTATAAATAGGCTGGTACACTAAGTAAAATTCATTCTTTTCAAGTGCTTGATATATGTTATTAGCAATACGTCGATTTTTTTCACTTGCTGTCGCCAATTGCTCAGTAAAATAAACAAACTGATTGCCACCATTTTTACTAGCTTCCTTACAAGCAAATGCCGCATCTTGCACCATAAGTTCTACTTGGTCATCTGCTATATACGATCGGACTCCTACACTTGCTGTCAGTAATACATTCCCTTCTTCAAAGTAAATAGGTTGCTCCAACATTTGGACAATTGTTGAGGCAAACTGCCTTTGCTCCTGGATTGTATCGATGTAGGAAGTTATTACAAATTCCTCATTTGAAACTCGATATACGTTTTGTTTTCCTGTTAGTTCTAATAAACTTCTACTCACTTTAAACAATAATTGGTCACCAATCTGATAACTATTTCGTTCATTTACATCTTCGAAATGATCTAAACTGATAAAGAACAGTGTTAACTTCTTTTCAGAAGTATATTGAAATTTTTTAGCCAGGTTTTCTTCCAATTGAGTGCGATTTCCTAACCCCGTCAATAAGTCACGTTTAGACTGATTTTTTTCCCTTTTTTCAAACTGAAACACATATATATAAACTACTATAATTACAATAAGCGTCAATATCACCATTATGGTATTATTCCAGAACGATTTGGATATTTTATATGTATCAGGGTTTGATATTGAGTCAACAATTACGACCCAATCACCACCTGTATGCTGAAACTTAACGAAACGTGCGGTTTGTCTATCCTCAAACCAATTACCAACGGATTTCTTGTTTACCTCTGTTAATAGTTCCTTGCTTTTCGGTATTACCATTTCGAATTTCAAATCATTTCGAGAACTAAACAGAACATGGTTTTCTTTTAGTAAATAAACGAGACCTGGTAAGTTTGATTCTTCCGCAACTTTGCTAATGATATTCGCCATGTTAATTACCCCGGATAATACTCCTATAATTTGTCCATCGCTATTGACTACGGGTACAGAAATGGCAGTTACCTTCTGTGTAGGGTCTTGATGTAAAGTGAACACTTTACTAAACATAACTTCACCTGTAATGGCTCGTTCAAAGGATTCTTTTTGCTTAACGTGAAACTGCGTACCGTCTGCCGCAATAATTTCACCATTTGGTTTGATAAAACCAATTCCTATAAAATACGGCATGTTATTATTTTGATTACGTAAAAATGAAGTTATATCTTCGTTATTCTGTATTAAATAAGGTATATGCTCCGCCATCAATTTCATTTCAGCAATTCGTTCCAAAGAAAAATGATTAACTTCCAATGTGAAGTTTTTCAATAGCTCATTCGTTTCCCTTTCAACTGAATCCAGTACAAACTTCTTTGTTGAATTATAATTAGTAAATGCAAATATAAGAACACTTAGCAAAACTAATATTAGTAAACTATTGATGATCTTTTGCATTTTTATCATCTATACACATCCGATCAAAGTCGTTATACCTTTTTTCCTATACTTATTATATAACAACTGACCTATCATTTTATTATTAATTTTCACACATTTAACGTTCTAGCTGATAAACTACTAGACGATACATTTGCTTGTTAGTATATCCTTGTTCATCCACTCTACCAATTTCCACGAACTTACACTTTACTAGTAGATTAATAGAGGGTTCATTACGCTCCTCAGTATAAGCGAGAAGTTTCTCTAAGTTCATTTGTTCAAAACCATATTCAGCTACACTTAATAAGGATTCTTGCATTAATCCTTGCCCTTGATAAGCAGGAATAATTCCATAACCAAGTTCGCCACTTTTTTCATCCTTATTAAGGTTCCAAATGCTTATAGTTCCTATCACCTTTTTTGATTGTTTATGTTCAATTGCCCAAATTAGCCATTTTTTATCATCGACACCTTTATTCATCTGATCCATATAGAGATTTGTTTCTTCGATACTTTCATCTACTTTGGTATCTGTAAATGTATGCATTCTCGAATCTTTTCTCATGGTATACAAATCATGTACGTCATTTTGTTCTATTCTTCTTAGCAGAAGTTTCTTTGTCTTTAGGTTAGGAAAAGAAGTGAAATTTATCATAGTGGCACCGTCCTATTTGGTTATTATTGGTGAAAGATTAGTTGTTATGTAAATTATTTAATGCCGCTTCTGTAATAATTTCTATACATTTTCGGCATCTCTTACATTTATAATATCGGCTTTTCCACATACTTTCTTTACACCTCTATTTAACGGTGGTAAACTACAAAATAGCAATTTAGTACCATTAAGAGGTGAAGAAAAATATGAACAGAGAAACTAAGGTCAAGCCTGTCATGGCCGCACTATTGTTAGGAATATTTATGGCATCTTTGGATAACACCATTGTCGCTACAAGTATGGGTTCGATTATCGGCGATTTAGGTGGGATGGACAAATATGTATGGGTTACTTCCGCTTACTTAGTTGCTGAAATGGCAGGAATGCCGATATTCGGAAAATTATCCGATATGTACGGTCGAAAGAAGTTTTTTATCTTTGGAATATTGTTATTTTTAATTGGTTCGATTTTGTGTGGAACTGCACAAACAATGGTTCAATTATGTGTTTTCCGTGCTATTCAAGGAATTGGTGGCAGTGCATTAATGCCAATCGCTTTCACGATCATTTGGGATGTTGTTCCTAGTGAGTCACGCGGAAAAATGAGTGGGTTATTTGGGGCAGTGTTTGGTCTTTCTAGTATAGCAGGCCCTTTACTAGGTTCATTTATTACAGACCACATTCATTGGCGTTGGATTTTTTACATCAACATCCCAATTGGTTTACTTGCTTTAGGTCTTATCGCTTTATTTTACAATGAATCTAAAACGCATTCCCGTCAAATTATTGATTGGGCTGGTGCCATATTCCTTGTAAGCTTTTCTGTATCTCTTATGTTCGCACTCGAATTAGGTGGAGATACGTATAGCTGGAGCTCATGGCAAATTATCTCGTTATTTATTTTATCGGCTGTTTGTTTTGTTGCATTTTTAATCATCGAAAAATATGCGAAAGATCCAATTTTGCCATTTGATTTATTCAAAGAACGTTTATATACTACTAGTGTTTTAACAGGCATGTTCTATGGTGGCGTATTTATGGTTTCTACTATTTATATCCCGCTCTATATTCAAGGGGTAACAGGTGGAAGTGCTACAAACTCAGGTTTATTACTATTACCGATGATGGTAACATCTAGTGTAGGAGCAGCCATGGGTGGTGCACTTGCTAATAAGTTTAGCTATCGATCTATAATGATCGTTTCGAGTATTCTCCTTGGAACTGGAGCCATTTTACTTGGAACCTTAGAGCCTTCTACTCCGCGTTGGATGCTGACTATCTATATGATGATTGTAGGCCTTGGAGTTGGTCCTTCCTTCTCGATTCTTGGTATGTCTGCTATTCAAAAAGCTCTTCCTCAACAACGAGGTAGCGCCAGTTCAACGAGTAGTTTCTTGCGCGCTTTAGGAATGACACTTGGTATTACTATTTTTGGCGTAATTCAAAGAAATAGTTTTATTTCAGGATTACCAGAGTCATTTAAACAAAATGTGGTTGGCGGAAATAGTCGTGCCATTTTATCTCCAGAATTACGCGCTAAAATTCCTGCAGATATTTTGAAGCAAATTACAGATGTTTTATCGAATTCTCTAACTACTACATTTTTGTGGACACTCGTTCCTCTTGCACTTGCGTTTGTTTTTATTTTGTTAATGAGCAAAGAGAAACTATCCGATTCACAAATGTTTCAAGATAAATAATTTCAACTAAACAAAACAAAAATATAAAAGGTTCCAGAACAACTCTAAATTGTTCTGGAACCTTTTATTTGTTCTCCGTATTTTCCTTTACAGGCGGAAATATAAGTGCTTTTTTCATTTTAGAATAGTGGGCTATTGGAGCATTCACTTGATAATTACTTTTTAAAAATGTTCCCATTGAATTTTCAATTAGTGTACCCTTAACATTTTGTAAAATCCAAGGCGAATGACTAATATCTACACGAAATAAATGCTCGTTCGTTTTTGTCCACAAATAATACCGTTCCGTCAACCACCGTTCGAATGGATTACTTTCAATCGAACTAGGCATCGGTTCAAATGTTGTAACAAATACTTCCCGAATTGATTTATTGTCTCTATATCTACTCTGAATCGTAAATGTATTCTTGCATCGTTTTAAACTTATCTCCGCGTGACGAAAAGGCAAAAAGTCTCTGAGTGTCGACAATTTTACAATCAAAGAATTATTCGCATCTAAACTGAAGAAATGCACACCTGCTTTCCCCTTAAATGTGACATACGTACGAACGTTTAGCTCTAAAAAAGAACTAAATCCAAGTATAGGAGGAGTAAGTCTTGGACGATTCCCTTTTACTTTGAAAAATATTAACCCAATCCACGCCCTCCCATTATAGAGATCCAGTTCTAGTTCAGGAGGAATGTGTTCAACCAAGTCGTCTGGAGAAACTGGCCAATGAAGAAATAATACATCATGCCATTCTTGTGTCATTATCCACTGATTTCGATACATGGTATGCCTTCTTCCTACAGGGTACTGATACGAAGTATTTCCTAAGAAGAGTAGATTCAAACTTTAGAAGACGTTCCCCTTCCAAAAGAACAGCAAAAAATATTGCACTTAACAAAAAGTAAAATATAACCAAGTAACCCTGGTTTATCCATTTAATTGTCGATACTTAAAACTTGTTCACAATTTGGTTAACAAACATTTTACTTTTGTACATATCTTCATGAACTTTTTGTGAAGGCAGTTTCTTTCCATGGTTTTTAAAAAAGTATGGGACTAAGATAGAGGCAGATACAAAACGTCTATCAATAATTTGGATTTCTATGAAATACAACTTTATTAAAATAATTCGAGAGGGGTACAACTATGAAATTGAAAATGAAATGGGTTCTATTTACAATGTTTCTCACTGTAGCCACTGTGCTATCTGGTTGTGAACCATTATTAGTATTAGATCCGAAAGGTCCACAAGCTGAAGCGCAAGCGCATGATATCATGTTTTCCATTTGGATGATGTCTGGTGTTGTAATTGTTGTTTTTGCGATTTTAATATTTATTTTAATTAAATATCGTGCTTCTAAACAAAGTGAAGATTATGAACCACCACATATTGAAGGAAATCATATTGTGGAAGCAATTTGTGTAGGAATTCCAATTATTATTGTAGTAATTCTTTCCATCGTTTCAGTCAGAAGTAACTATGAAGTAGAGGCAATACCAGTAAAATATGAAGATCAAAAGCCATTAGTTGTTTATGCTTCATCTTCCAACTGGAAGTGGCACTTTAGTTATCCAGAAGAAAATATTGAGACAGTAAACTATCTATATATTCCAGCTAATCGTCCTATTGAATTTAGACTTTATTCATATGGGCCAATCACCAGCTTCTGGATTCCACAACTTGGCGGCCAAAAATATGCAATGTCGGATATGGTTACGACGTTATTCTTAGCAGCTGATGGGGAAGGCGAGTACGATGGTCGAAACGCAAACTTTAGTGGTGCAGGTTTTGCACAAAATACGTTCCAAGTTACTTCCATGTCTCAAGCTAACTTTGATGACTGGGTAAAAGAAGTACATGAAACAGCTAAACCACTTACAAAAGAAAAGTTTGAAGAATTATTAAAACCGGGACATTTGGGGCGTTCCACTTATAATGGAACTCATTTAGAATTCTCACCAGCTCCAGAACACCATGGCATGTCGGATATGTCCGATATGCCAGGTATGTCAGATTCACATAATCAAGAATCACATGAAGAATCAGAACACTCTCATCATTGATTCTGGTTTACAAGCTTAACTTTAGCTCATTTTTATGAGCAGCACTATATTTCCCGAAAGGAGTTTCAAAAGTATGGATTTCTTTAAACAGTTTGCGGTACCACATCCAAGCTTTTTAATATACGCATCCATGGTTGGCATTGGTCTAACTATGCTTGCAATAGTCGTAGGGATTACCTATTTTAAAAAATGGGGGTATCTATGGAAAGAATGGTTAACAACTGTTGACCATAAACGAATTGGTATTATGTATTTGCTATCTGCTTTGCTAATGCTATTCCGCGGCGGCGTAGATGCTATCATGATGCGTGCTCAACTAGCATTACCTGATAACACCCTGCTAGATTCTGAGCATTATAACGAAGTTTTCACGACACACGGGGTCGTTATGATCCTGTTTATGGCAATGCCGTTTATTATGTTTTTCTTTAATTTCCTTGTTCCATTGCAAATCGGGGCTCGTGACGTAGCGTTTCCACGCTTAAATGCGATAAGCTTTTGGTTATTCTTTATGGGGATGGGATTATTCAACCTCTCATTCATTATAGGTGGTTCACCTGATGCAGGATGGACTTCTTATTTCCCTCTTGCAGGAAATGAGTTCAGTACTTCTGTAGGAACCAACTATTATATGATTGCAATACAAATAGCCGGTCTCGGAACATTAATGACTGGTATTAACTTTATGACGACGATTCTAAAAATGAGAGCACCTGGTATGTCTTTAATGAAAATGCCAATGTTCACATGGTCTGCGTTTATCGCCAATGTAATTATTGTTTTCGCTTTCCCAGTATTAACAGTAGCACTTGCAATGGGAACGATGGATCGACTATTCGGAACAAACTTCTTTACAACCGCTAATGGTGGTATGGATATGATGTGGGCTAACTTGTTCTGGGTTTGGGGACATCCGGAAGTATATATCTTAATCTTGCCTGCTTTTGGTCTTTACAGTGAAATTATATCCACTTTTGCACGCCGTAATTTATATGGTTATAAGTCAATGGTTGCATCAATGGTTCTTATCTCTTTATTATCGTTTTTTGTATGGGCTCACCATTTCTTTACGATGGGTCAAGGTCCAGTATCAAATAGTATTTTCTCGATTACCACAATGGCGATTGCCGTTCCTACCGGAGTTAAGATGTTTAACTGGCTGTTCACGCTTTGGAAAGGGAAAATTGTATTTACAACCCCGATGCTATACTCTGTACTCTTCATTCCTTTGTTCACATTAGGTGGAGTTACAGGAGTTATGCTTGCAATGTCAGCAGCTGACTATCAATATCATAATACGATGTTTTTAGTGGCTCACTTCCATAATGTAATCATTCCGGGAGTAGTTTATGCGATGCTTGCAGGTCTTACTTACTACTGGCCAAAAATGTTTGGCTTCATGTTGAATGAAAAAATTGGTAAATGGACAGTTTGGTTACTTTCCATCGGCTTCGTCTTAGCCTTCATACCAATGTATATTACTGGTTTAGATGGTCAAGCACGTCGTATGTATACTTATTCCGAATCAACAGGATTTGGTCCGTTGAATATGGTTGCATTCTTCGGTGCAGGCTTGATGGCGGTAGGTTTTGTTTTACTTGTTTATAACATTTACTATAGTACGCGTTATGCTTCAAGAGATATTAGTAATGACCCTTGGGATGCACGTTCTCTTGAATGGGCAACACATACGCCAGTACCGGAGTATAATTTTGCTATTACACCAAAGGTTAATTCAACCCAAGCATTTTGGGATTCTAAGAAGAATGGTCATGAATTATTCCCGGGTAAACTGGAAAAGATTCATATGCCTAATAACAGCGGATTACCATTCATTATGGGCTGTGCCTTCTTTGGCTTTGGATTTGCAATGGTATTCAGCATGTGGCCAATCGCCATTATTTCGTTAATCGGTTTATTGGCTTGCCTTGCTTACCGGTCATTTGAGAAAGATCACGGACGATACATCTCTGTCGAAGAGATTGAAGAAACTGAAACAAAATTGCGAGGTGCTAAAAAATGAAGGTAGATAACTCGCTTCCACTGGAATATAGTACGGAAGAAAATAGCTTGAAGATTTTAGGCTTTTGGATTTTCTTAGGTGCGGAAATAATGCTTTTTGCAACACTTTTCGCTACCTACTTTACAATGGTTCACCGAACAGGCAGTGGTCCTACTGGAGCTGAAATCTTTGAAATTGCACCAGTATTAATGGAAACAATCTTACTATTAACTAGTAGTTTTACGATAGGTCTTGGAATTCATGCCATGCGTATCGGCAACAAGAAAGCAACGATGGTATTCTTTTTAATCACACTTCTTCTTGGTGCAGGATTCTTAAGCTTCGAAGTTTCTGAGTTTATTCACTACGTTCATGTAGGTGCAACACTACAAACTAGTGGATTTACTGCTATCCTGCTAACAACACTAGGAACACATGGATTACACGTAACATTTGGTTTCTTCTGGGGATTATTTATCCTATTACAAATAAAAAAACGTGGTTTAACTCCTGAAACAGCCAATAAATCATTTATCTTCTCACTTTATTGGCATTTCTTAGATGTAGTTTGGATTTTCATCTTTAGCTTCATCTACTTGAAAGGAATGATGTAATTATGAAAGAATTATTCCCTTTTAAACAAGTAATGGGCTTTGTCGCTTCGCTAGTTCTTACTGCAGTGGCTCTTTTAGTTTACTTTACTGATATGTCATTTGCAGTAGGTATGACAGTTCTTCTCCTGACAGCATTTATACAGGCCGGTCTTCAGCTGGTTGTATTTATGCATGCTGGTGAGACTAATGATAAAAAATCTATCTATGCAAACGTATATTACGGTTTACTTATTGCGCTAGTTACCATTTTCGGTACATTAATGGCAATGGTTTGGGATATGTAAATATAAATACTTAAAGAGAGCGTCTATACGGCGCTCTCTTTTTTAGATTTTCGAGAGTTTACCACCATTTCTTCAGAAGCTACTAGAAACATTCCAATTAAAAAAATAAAAACAGCACCCATTACTGTGCCAATACCAACACCCATAACAGCATTATATTCGCTTATAAAAATTCCGTATAAGAAAATAGCTATTCCTATAGAGAGTAATGTGCCACCAACATATCTTGTCGCATTTAACATATTCTTATATTTTTCCACTTAAAACATCCTCCTTTTCTATATATTATTCACGCAGTTCACAAAATTGTCAAATACTCTTTTTAAATTCTACGTATTTTTCTTGACATAAGAAAAAACGCTAGCGTCCTTTAAGTTCATCTTGTCTTCTCTATTTCTAGAGTGCTTTGGACGAAACATCAGCTACACTATTACCGAGGGAATTTTTGTGGATTGAGAAGTGACTGCGTCACTTCTCAATCCATTTTTTCGGTAATCTTGTGGCGGATGTTTGTCCGTCGCCCTCTTGGAATAGGTATAGACAAGGTGCGTAAGGTTTGGTTAATGAGAGAATAGATCCTCACCTATACTTTTAAAAGCGGACGAAGATACAATTTCGTCCGCTCAGCGCTTCTTTATCAATGGATACTATCTATTTTTCTGAAATTGCACCAACTCTAATCATATTCCCACTGAATCAGTTACACTTTTGAAGGTAAAAATAATGTAACTAGACCAAAGATAAAGAAATGAATTGCTACATTGTTTAATTACTTTGTAACGATCCTTCTCATACTATCTCAAATTGACAATATATCTTCTCCAAAAATGGACACGTTTTGTCTATCTGTTACGAACTCATGATCGTTCCATTTTAATACACTTTCTACATATCCTAATCCATCCGCATGGTATCTTCCTGCGATTTCTTGAAAAGCCATCAGTTCGTAAGTGCCATACCTTGCAAAGTCAATTGGATAAAGTCCTCCAATGGGATCTACCCATCCCTCAATCGGTTGTTTAAGTGTTCCATTCTCGTTATAAATTTCGGATAAATATTCCTGTCCTTTATACATTAAGTCCAGTATATATTTCTTTTTTGGATTTGAGCTTATGACCGTTACTTTGTATTGGTTTTGATATCTAACTTCATACTTGGTGCTTTTATTATATTCATCCGCATCGAATATTTGTCGCATACTTCCATCTATGAAAGAAAATACGTATGCGTATATTGTGCCGCCGCTACCACCTGTATCGATGACAATGAGTATGTCGTCTACACGATCTCCGGTAAAGTCACCAAGTAATATCGTAGGGTTATATCCTGCATTCTCTTTTAAAGGAATGGTTTCGTACAAATTAGTTTTTTCATTGATAATTTCTAGGGTAATCTGTTGCCAAAATGGACTTCCTTCAGTCTTTTCACCTGTAAGGTAAACAGTATCCATGAAACCATCACCAGTCACATCTCCACTTTTTTGGTCGATTACAACTTTATTGTTAGAACTAGCATCACTTAAGAGGTTTACAACTTGTTGTTTTTTATTTAATAACAATTCTCTGGATGGGTATGGCAAATGAAAGGCAAGTGCTTTTTCAATTGCATTTAGACTCTGCTCCAGATCTCCTGCCTTCTTTTGCACATCCGATAAATAATACCAGTAAAAAGAAAAATCATTTGTTTGCAATAATTTCTCATAGTAATACTCGACTTTTTTATAATAATACGGAAAGACATCTTGTGCTTGAACAAGCTCTCCTTCACTAAAACGATATACATCTACTTTATAGGCTTCACCGGTATCATGAAGCCAAATTGCAAGTTCATATTGTCCATCCTGTCCATACTTACCTGGCATGTCTTCCACTTCTAATTTACTATAGACCATATTGTTCGTAGGTAATCGTACAAATCCTTTATTGGTCCATTGCAAAAGGTCCAATTCCGACCACATACTCCCTTTTTGCCAACCAACAATGATAGTATTTATCCCATTCTCCGTTAATGGTGCTGCCATTAAATCCGTAATGCCATATCCACTTCCTTTAATATGCATTAAAGGTAGCCATTGATCATTCATTATCTTTAATATCAAGAGATAATTTTGCTCTTCATATTTATATGCTCCAATTATTTCTTCTATATTATCCCCATCTATATCAGCCACCAATACGGCTAGTCTCTCTTGGGTCTTCGGTAATTCAAGAATCGTTGCAGTTGGAGGCAAAAAGTTTTGAAATAAATTTACATAGTCACTCATAGTACCCTCCTTTCCAAATAACATATGCTTAGAAATGGTAGGACAACACATGTATCGTCAAATTGAAGCATACTTAGCACTAGTTTTATCACGTAAAAAATACTCAAGTTCAATTTTTTACTAACATCTATTTCATCTATTATAAGTGCACGAAACATGAACAGGCTTGTACGTATGATAAAATATTTCTTATTAGAGGAGGTTTTGAAATTGCAAAAACTTGCGTTTGAAAAGTCATGGGATAAAGCCTTATCTGATAAAGATCGGAAAGAAATTGAGAGGATATTTCTCGAAACAAGTAGGTTGAATCTTCCTAATGTCCATCTATCACCTATACGGCAAGCTTTTAACCATAAAGGAGAATTATTAATTACTGTGCTTGTCCATAACTTTACTCAAAAGGCATTTAATTTTCATAAAACAAGATTAGTATACATAGAAAACGATGAAACTATTGCTGAAAATATTTTTACACTTCAAGCGCTTATAATCCAACCTAATACTAGTATGCCATGGACTTTTATTTTTACTAGAGATAGTTTGAAGAAGAATGTATCTCTTGAAAATGGTCATTTAGAGATGATGTAATTTATTTAATTTAAAATTTGCATACATGTTTAATTATTTTTGAACCATGTTAAAAAGGCATCAAAATAGTTTAAATGGGAGGTTTTATTTTGACAAGAGATAATCATCAAGGTGCTAGCAACAATAAAGGATCCATGGCTAAAAATCCAAGTAGCAAGAAAGAAGAAATTTCTCTGGAATTAGCTGAGTTAGGAAATTTGAAACCAAAGCAAGGAAAGATGACTCAAAATCAACGAGAAAAAAGCGAAGAAGAAAAGTCCTACTAAATTAAACCTTATCAGGCTGGGGCACAATTCCTGTTTCCCAGCCTGCACCATACATATGTATTACTTTATATAGGAAACCCTGTACCCTTCCGTTTGTGTATAATACATGTAAAGATATGTGTTATACAGTTAGGATGTGTGCGAATGGATCCAAATGAAAAACAGCATAAGGACGAATGGAAAACTGAAAATATTGAGGAAGAAATAGATGAAGAATTTTTAGAATTTGTATTGGCAGCTCAACAAGAGGCCCTTCTAAAAGAGGCTCAAGAAAAAACAAGGCGCAAGTCTAAACGACCTTTTCCTAAATGGATATTCTATCTAATGGCTACCATATTGTTCGTTAATACATTTGCGGCTATCTTTTCTGTATATTCCATTCCAGCCATTGAATTTTTAAAAACTTCTGCGAAATTATCATCTCAAGAAGATATTACTAGTTATAAAAAGGCGATTGTCGTTGTTTTAACAGATGGCAGCAAAGGAACTGGCTTTTCCATCTCAAGTGAAGGAAAAATCTTAACAAATTATCATGTCGTGGAAGGGCATAAGACAGTAACGGTTGGATTTCCGGATGATCGTCGTTTCAAAGCTAAGGTGGTAAACACATTTCCTTCAGTTGATCTTGCTGTTTTAGATATAAACGAGGAAGATTTGCCCTATTTGGAACTAGCAAAACAAACGACCTTTGAAGAGAACGATCCCGTTTATTTTATCGGTAATCCACTAAGTTTTACGGGTATTGCAAATGAAGGGAAAATTATTGATTATATCCAGTTAAGTGATTGGGATGAACCTGTCGTTATGATGAAGGCACCCGTTTATCGTGGAAATAGTGGAAGTCCGGTTTTAAATCAGGACGGGCAAGTGATTGGTGTCGTTTTTGCTACGTTGGATCATGATACGTACGGGAGAGTAGGTTTATTTATTCCGATTGATGAGTATTACAAACAGCAAAATGGTACTAATTAAAGCCTATGTAAATGACCGCAAGTAACTCTCTTAGCGGTCTTTTTTTAATCAAAACTTAAAATAGACATCCAATTAGACATTTCTTCAAGCATTTTATACAAATCTTATTTGATTAGTGCCCCTTTAGTACAATTAGTTCAATAAAAAAGAGCGTTAATTGAATCGCTGAAGATACCTACATATGGATACGGTTCTCCATAAGGAAAAAAGGATCGCCGCAGCAACCCTTCTGGAATTCAAACACCCGTCAACTTAATAATCCTATCTCATTACTTCGGCATTTTGCTCATATCCATATACAACACATTCCAACGATGACCATCCAAATCAGTAAAACCGCAGCCGTACATCCATCCTTGTGTCTCTGATGGCTTTCCAAATAATGTACCACCAGCCTCTACTGCATTCTTTGCCATCATATCTACTTCTTCTCTACTATCGGCATCAAGGGATAACAATACTTCCGTAGCTTGATTTGTATCAACAATTTCCTGTCTGGTAAAGCTTTTGAAAGTAGATTCTGAAAAAAGCATGACAGCTACATTATTATCCCCAACCATTAATTGCGCTTGTTCGCTATTGCCATGCTGCTCATTAACCGCAAATCCAACTTTTCTAAAAAAATCTTTTGTTTTATTAATGTCTTTTACCGGCAAGTTAATCCAAAATTGTTTTAGCATCGTTATTTCTCCTCTTTTAGTTGATTTTTGTAAGGCCTTTTCAAATATTTTCGATTAGGATTTTTATTACAGTTATTTATTACTATAAGATTTGGGGTTCACTTCTTCTTGGATCAACGCTCTTATTTGTTGAACAAGTTGAGATCGTTCTTACTTTAAGTTAAAAATCCCCTTCCCAGTCGCTATATTTATTGGTAATGATGAATGTTCGTGTATAATGGACCAAGATTCATTTACTCTTCTTAAACAGAATGTGAATCTATTTGTCGTCTGACGAAGTATTTCTCCTGATTCATTTTGAGCAGCAAACTTAATAGCACAGCGAACAAAAGCCATGTTCGCACTTTCCTCTACTACTAAATCATTAAAATCTATTTTAAGTAAAACGCCTTCCTCACTTAATCCATTAAACCATTCTTTCACCATTTCTCGCCATTTGGAAATACCGATGCTTTCCCAATTTTCCCAGCAATCATAAATATGTATATCAGAAGCGTATGAAGATAAAAATCTTTCCACATCTTTCTCGTAAATGGCTGATTTATAATTTTCCAAAACCTCTTGAACTCCACTAAATCTAGTCGTCATTAATTCATCCCCTTTATTGGAACCAAAAGTTAATAAGTATTATTAGTTTATATATTCTGTACGCACAACATTTTTTCCTTCTTTATAGGAATTGGTCTCGGATTTGGCTAAATTGGTCTCGGCGAGATGGAATTTGGTCTTGTTTCGGCATGATTTGGTCTCGGTTATCTGTAAATTGGTCTCACTCTGCCAATTAGTGTAAGTTAATTACTGCCTACCTAAATAATTTTCCCGCCATTCTAGACGTTCTTTTTCATTTAATTGGTTTTCTAACTTTTCGTCCCAACGACCTAGTAAAGTATTCCAAACACGAGCGTAGATGATGTCTTCTTCTTTGTTATAAATGATAAACTCTAAGCAAGGGACATCTTCTATAAACAAATCGGTTGTGGAGATAACTTCTGATATAACAGTTAGAACGTCTCCTTGGTCCTTTTCCAAACCGTTCGCTTGAAGAGCATGAATGATTGGTTCGTTTTCTAATGATAGTTCTTCATCCAAATAGTCTTCTTTTACGTAGCGATAAATGTCTAGCGGTTCCTCAAGTGCCTCCTTTAACTCGCCTTTTAAAAATGCCTCATGGATAGGACTGTAGAGCACATTCTGAGACTCTGCTTCTTGCTCTTCTTCAAATACACCGTTTTCTAGTTGTTGAAATCCTCTATCGGTTAATTTATATATACTCTCACTTTTCTCAATTAGGCGAGTTTTCAACATAATTTCTATTAAATCTTGAATAAAGAGCTGCTCCACAAGTAGCAGCTCACTTATTTGCTCCGCATTTGCAATTTTAGCTTTTTGAAAAGTAATAAGCATCATTTTCATAAGGACATCCATTTTTGTACGCTTCACTGCAATGAATTCAACCTCGACCGAATGGATAGGTATACTCCACCTAGCGGAATGCATAATTTTCGCCTTTATATTCTGTTGCAATTCTTTTTTTAATCGCTTCTCTAAATCATGCATATTCTTATACTCCTAAGTCGACTTCATAAATTTTAGATCTCGGAAACCGTCTTTATTTTTTACAATATTGAGCAATCGAGCATACATCTTTCTTGAATCTTTTTGTTTCGTCCGCTCCGTAAACATGTCCGCACTTCCTAAAAGAACGAGCAATTCCCTTGCTCGGGATAACGCTACATTTAAACGTCGGTAGTCATTAGCAAACCCAATATCTCCATTTTTATCCTTATTATTCCGAACCATACTTAACAGAATGACATCCATTTCCATCCCTTGGAACTTATCAACCGTTCCAGTTCGGAAAGTTAGATGTTGCAAGTTCAGTTCTTGTTGAATCAATCGATCAATTCTTTTCACTTGTTCACCGTAAAAACTAATTACTCCTATGCTTTTTCTTTCATCTTGCTTCATTCGTCCTTCATTTTTAGCAATTTCAGTCGCTTTATCTAAATCAATTAATACTTCTCGAATCGTATTTAATTCCGCTTGGTTAAAACGACTTTTTCCGTCTTTCACTTTCTCTTCAAAATAAGAAGGTTCGTTCGGCATATTGATCCATAGAAGATGATCGTTTCTTTTTACATATTTGGATTCAAGTAAATGGTCACGAACAGAATCGGAATCCACTAAACCACATTGCAGGCGATAGTTTTCTTCCTCGTAAAATGGCGTAATCGTCTCCATAATACTCTCATGCATTCGATATTGGATGGCGAGCATCGTTTTATTGCTTTTCGGTAAGTTTTTAAATAGTCGTTCAAATAAAGACTCTTTTAGTAGTTTCTTCAATTCATCCTTTTCCTCGAAACTATCGCTCTCTTCTAAAATTGCTTTAAGTGATTCCTCGAGCGTATCTTCTCCAACTAAAGGAGGAAGTTGGTGATGATCCCCTACTAAAATAATCTTCTTCCCTTTTAACATTGGCAAGAGTAATTCAGGTGGAGTGGCTTTCGATACCTCATCGATTATGACGACATCGAAAGTAGGGTAATTGTCCATAAACTCTTTTCTAGCGGATGCTACACAAGTTGTCCCAATTACATTTGCGTGTCTAACATAAAGTTTTCGAATTTCGTCTAAATCATGGTCATTTGCCTCTTTTAGTAAGGAGAACCATTCGTTTTGGATAGAATGTGTAATTGGTAGCTGCTCTAGTTCCCGTGTAAAGGACACTATCTTTCCTGACATAAGCGTTAATTCAGTTAATGTTTTGTCATGCTCTTCTTCAGGATTCTCCTTCATTATTTCTTCTAAAGCTTTAAGTTGTCTTTCTTGCTCTAGACCTTCTGAATTCACTTTTTTACTTTCCTGCTCTTTTTCTTGAAGTTCTTCTATACACATTTCCAATTTTTTTGCAGTGATTTCCGCATCATTTTTATTACTTTCTAGACGGCTTACATATTGGCTAATTGTCACTTCCGTTTTTTTCAAGTCGTTAAATGCATGTTCTTTTTGCTGTAATTCCAATTGTAAGTGATGTAGTTGTGGAATATTCTCTACATTTCCTAATTGTCTCCGAATATCAACGCTTCTTTCTATTAACAAATCCAACTGTTCTTTTTGGGTAAATCCAGTGTTTTTCAGTTCGTTTTTGTTTTGTTCCATTTGATAAATTGTTTTCTTTATTTGCTCCGTCACTTCAACTTTTATCGTTTGAAATTTCTCCGTAGAATCCGACTTTGCTTTTGCTAAAATTGCTCCTTGCTTCCAAACAAATTTCTTCCTTACATTTAACCCTTCCAAATATACTTCTAATTTTTCTATCGTTATTTCTCCCGAAGTTAATAATCGTTTCATACTGTCGATGAACTGATGAATTTCTTTCACAGAATAAGACGAATCAAAAATAACCCCTTGGCTAGTCACATTATTTTTCACATTTTCTAAAGGTATATGATTCTTTTTCAACAAACCTTCTATATACCCAATAGCGGATAAAAGTCGTTTATTTAGTTCTTCCCAATCCTCAAAAGACTGAATCGTTTGTATTAAACGGTCCAACTCTGCTATTTGTTGCTCCAACATGGAAAACGGCACTATTTCATGTTGAATCATATAGGTTTTCAAGGAATCTAATTTGCGAACGGAAGGAATTTTAATTAAAAACTGTTCTAAGGCTTCCATTTTTAATTGCACAGCTTGATATTCTTGTCTTGTTGCATTTAATATCTCTTCTGCAATTCTAATCTCTTCTATCGTTTGCTGATAAGATAGCTGAACTTTAGTCATTTCGATTTCTAAAGCTAATTGACTCATTTTTTCAATTAGTTCTAGGCTCGTCAGATTAGACTGGATGAAATTTTCCATCGTAGTCATTTCCTTCGATAGTTCTGCGAAAGATTTTTCTAAAGTCATTGTTGTATTTTCAATCTCTTCTCGTTCTTTTTTTAAAAGAACTAAACTTTTTTTCAGCTTCTTTATCTCTTCCATTCTAGAAGCATGTTCAAGCTTGGCTGCATCTTTCCGTTTTATTTCTTCTTGTAAGGAAATTAATTGATTTTGTAGAGTTTCTATTTGTTCTTTACTATTAGAGATTGCGTCTTCTAGCTGTCCTTCTTTTATGGAATGAGATTCTATTTCATGTTGTAATACGCTTAACGTTTGTTCTTTCCAATATTGTCCTACGTTTTCTTCTATAAATTTCTTTCCCTCTTCTTCGATACTCTCTGTTCGACCAAACCGTAATATACGTATGTCTTTATTCGAAAGTAATCTACTAAGTGCATTATCTACAGCCAAGTTAGACTGGGAAGCAACTAAAGTACGTAGCCCGGCTTTTGCATTTTGTTGACAAATTTCAGATATCACGGTAGTTTTCCCTGTTCCGGGAGGGCCTTGAATAACATATAAATCTTTGGCAGACATAGCCCCTATAACCGCTTCTTGTTGGAACTCATTTAACTGATTATGGAATACCAATTCCTCACGCGTATTTGTTATACGTATAGTTGGTCGATTTTCAAATAATATTTTTTCAAGATTAGCATTTGCTGCGAGGCCATTTTGAAGGTCTTCAAATCCTTTTCGAAGTCTTCTAATTTGGCTAAGCGTCGCAAAGTTGCTGAACACAGCTTCCCTCGTTTTGGGGTTTAACTGGTTTCTTCTTGCCATATCTCTGAGCTTTGGTTTAAGCTCGATTTCTACCGTTTTTTTATTACGATCAACCTTTAAAACGTCACCAATGTCATTTTGAAACCCCTTCAAAGTTACACTGAGGTTCTTTATTTTATTCCACTCGTTTCCGTTTAAGTTACATCCCACGAGTGTCATTCTATTAAAGTCTTCATTTAAAATTATTCTTGAGTAAGCAGTTGTAATATCTGCAATATCTGCATTTCGCTCTTGAATTTTTAAATACCCTTCCCAACTTGAAATCCGTTTCTTCACGTACTCGGATCGTTCCTCCGCAATAGGTAATTCACGAATTTTTGCATGTAATTGGATAGGGAAACCTGCACCATTATTCCGAGCAGTTATGAATGTCAAATTTACGGGTAGACGTCTATTTGTCCGAACTCGAACTTTGGATCCTCTTGTATAAAAGCCCGTTGCAAGCAAACCATCGTTTTGTAAAACGCATTCCATCACCGCAACTTTACCATTTAATTTTTCTGCTAGTATCTCATTCGTTTCATTATCAAAATAAAGCGAAAGGGATATATTCCCAAGAGAATTAACTGGACGCTTTTCAATATGTATTTGAAAACAATCTTGTATTTTAAAAAAGGCATGCTCATCATTGGACCATTCTAGAATACCTTTGCGAGCCTTATTCGTAATGATAAGATTGCAACGCATCGATTCTATACTGGATAATTCTTTTCTCATAGACATGCCTCCCTTTCATTTATATATTGTTCAACTTATCTATGTTAGCACTTTTCATGCAAATCTTGAATGTTGAAGTTTTCCACCTAACGTTTAATATGGTTAACATACAGGTTAGAACAGAATATCCCAAAAACCTAATTCCATTTTTACTGGAGGAACGGAAAGTTGCAAATAATAAAAGTAAATGTTGGTATAAAATAAATAAAAAGCGAAGAGTTAAAAACTCTTCGCTTTTGTTATTTATTGAAACAAATTAATCGTAGTGATAATGATCGGCATTGCAAACACATCAATAAGGAATGCACCTACAATCGGAACTACTAGGTATGCTTTTTTAGATGGACCAAATCGATCGGTAACAGCAGCCATGTTTGCCATTGCATTCGGCGTTGCTCCTAGACCATGTCCTGTAAATCCAGCAACCATTACGGCCGCATCGTAATCTTTACCTAATAGGCGGAATAACACGAAGATGCCAAAAAGTATAATGAACACTACTTGTACGAAGACAATTGCAAGTAGTGGTAATGCTAAATCCGCAACTTCCCAAAGTTTAATGCTCATTAAAGCCATTGATAGAAAAATACCTAACGTAATATCCCCAACTAAGCCAATACTTTGCATATCTACTATTTTAGGATTTATTTTATCTGCAATATTACGAACAATGACCGCTACAAACATAGCTCCAACATACCCTGGGAGAACAAATCCTGTTGCCGAAGAAAACAGACTACCCAAATAGGTTCCAAGTGCCATACAGAAAGTTATTAGTAATAATTGTGAAAAGAATGTATTTGTTTGAATTGGTTTTTCATTTTCTAATGGATGAATATTAACATCTTCTTCTACTTCTGTCGGTTTCAAATCATATTTGGAAATGAGAAACTTCACAACAGGTCCACCTATAAGTCCTCCTGCAACTAGACCGAACGTTGCAGCCGCTACCCCGATGGAAAGAGCTGAATTTATTCCAAGGTCTTCAACAGTTTGACCAAATGCAGTTGCTGCTCCATGTCCACCTTCCATTGAAACGGCTCCAGCCATCATTCCGATTAGTGGATGCAAATCGAATAAATAAGCCATCGATACGCCAATTGTATTTTGAGCTAGAGCTAAAAAGCCACAAGCTAACCAATAAATTACGAGTAGTTTCCCACCTAATTTAACTAGTTTAAAACTAGCACCTAAACCAATTGTCGTGAAAAACGTAAGCATAAATATTCCTTGCAAAGATGTATCCAGTGTTATTTGTAACCACCCAAGCGATTTTGCGATTGTAGCGAACACGGCAAATAATAATCCACCTACAACTGGAGCAGGAATACAAAATTTATTTAAAAAACCAATTTTTTTCACTAGGTATGTCCCTAGCACTAATAATGCGATAGACAGAAAAATTGTAGTTACTTGATCAAGAGCTAGTGTCATTTAATATTCCTCCCTAAAAATGATGTAATTGCTTCGTTTATTAAATATGCACCAAGCTTTACAGTGCGGTTATTTTCATCCAATAGAGGATTTACTTCTGAAATATCAAATGATAGCGTTTTTTCATTGGCAGTAACATTGCGGATAATAGACCGTACAATGCTTGGATCCAACCCAAATGGCGATGAAGCGCTTACACCTGGCGCAAAAGCAGCATTAAGTACATCTGTGCATAAAGTAATCATTATATAATCGTGTTGGCTAATAAAATCATTACTTCTTGCGTTCACATGATCCATTTCACTTATTTTCATACTTTCTTCCAGAATATAAGTTGCTCCCAATTCATCTGCTCGATCAAATAATTCTTGTGTATTTCCATAACGTTGAATACCTGCTACAAAATAGCTACAATTTTCATCCTGGTCGAGTATTTGTTTAAACATTGTGCCAGAAGAAGTTTGTTCATCGTATGAACGTAAGTCAAAGTGGGCATCTATATTAATAATCCCTAGTTTCGCTTGCTTGCCAATATAGTTTCGAACACCAAGATAATGTCCGTAAGCGGTTTCATGTCCTCCACCAAGAATGATCGGTGTCATTTTTTTACTCAAAATTTTAGTAACAACTTCACCAAGTTGTTCCTGTGCTGTTTCTAAATTTTCATCTCTACATGCAATCGTTCCAATATCCGCAAGATGCTTTTCTAGAGGCAATTTCCATGGTAATTTAGCTAATTCTGAACGTAGTGCATTTGGAGCTTTCGCTGCACCTATATTTCCTTTGTTTCGTCGGACTCCTTCTTCACTTTCAAAACCTAAAATGACACATGTTTCCCCATTAGACTTGTAATCTTCTACTTCAGGTAACTGTATTATTTGGTGATATCGAAAACTCGATCTATTTTCAAGATGATCGGTACGCCCCGACCAAATGCCTTCTTTAACTTCGTTAATCAAGCTACTCATCCCTTCTGAACTATTAGAATTTATATTTTCTATATTATATAGGAACATATTTATAATTTCTAATATATAATTGATATAAAATCATAGCTTTACACTATAAATAATAAGAGGTGATATTGGTGGACTTAAAGCAACTTTCATATTTTGTGACGATTGTCGATCAAATGAGTTTTTCCAAAGCAGCACAAATCCTTCATATTTCTCAACCATCACTAAGTAATGCAATAAAAAATTTGGAAAGTGAATTAGGATTTCAACTTCTCGAACGTAATACAAGGAATATAGGAATAACAGAAGCGGGTCAGATATTATATACAAGAGCAGTACATCTATTATTGGAAATGGATATTGTAAAAAAAGAGATGATTGAGGTAAAGCACATTGGGAAGGGAGAGTTACAGATTGGAATGATCGAGTCGGTAAAACACTGGATTCCCAAAGTAATTCTTCAATACATTCAGGAATTTCCCGATGTTCGGATAAAATTAACGGAGGTTTTAAGCGGTGCCGACGTTAAAAATTCATTAAGAAACTATGAAACACACTTAATTATTACAAATCAGTATATCCAAGAAGATGATATTACAACGATTCCTTTGTACCACGAGAAGCTCGTATTATTACTTCATGTTAACCACCCACTCGTGAAACACGAATCAATTACATTGAAGGATTTGACTGAAGAAGCGTTCATTATTAGTAGTGAAGGGTTCCAAACAAGGCAAGATGTGCTAAATGCATTTGATATGGAAGGTATAAAACCAATAATAAAATATGAGATTGAACGATTTGAAACGGCTTTAAGTTTGGTGCGTGAAAATATTGGCGTTACCTTAATACCCGAAAATTATCTACAAGGACCTCAGGATCTATCCATTGTTAAACGTCCTGTTGATTCCGCTGGAGTAAATCGAATTGTATATTTAACTTTTTTAAAAAATCGTTATGTATCCCCAGCAATCCATGCTTTTATTAATAAAACGAATGCATTTTTTAATTAATACATATGAAAAGCGCATGTGCACTTTTTAACCAACTTTTCTCGAGTGCTTTGGACTGCACTTCAACTACACTAATAGCATTACTCATGGCTAATACAAAAACACACCATAAACATTCGATTTACTACAGTTTAATTTTATATACACTCTTATTTTCACACAAAAAGACCGGCTCCCAATGGAAACCGGTCATTTAATATTTATATTTAGTAAGCCGCTTTTGCCGTACTCTAATAAGAAAGTTTTAAACCACCACTCCTCAAAGTGGGTGTTCGCAAAAGTTATCCTGCCTGTCCTCATTGTCCAAAGAGAATGAGGCATGTCATTCCAACTTCTATATAAAACTCCCTGTTACAGCATAAAGGTTAAAACTTAATATCCATACGTACAATGCAGCCTATGTGAATATAATAAACCCTTTTCAATTTTTTATCAACGGAAATTGCTTCCACTTAGTATAGGTTAATGTGCATCAGGAAAAACTCTTTTTATTGTATCGGAAAATTCTTTAAAAAACCCTTCTACCGGCTGGTTTGCTCTAATCTTTTCTCCGTATTCAGTAAATTGTTTTACAAAATCAGGATTAGTTGATACGTATACATTTTTAAAATCAGCATGTGTAGCTCTTGCTTGATCTGCAATCTTAGTCTCAAGTGCCTCACTATCACTAACACCTTTTTTAAGCATAACAGCTATATAGGCATTTTTATCCGTGACGATAACATTTGCACTCTCTACTTCCTTCATTTTTGTAATTTCATCTGCTACATCATCCGCTAGTTCCAACTTATGATCATTATTTCCATTTACATCGGTATTAACCGTTTCGTTCGTAGTGGTAGTTGTGTTAGTTTCAGCAGGTGTTTCAGTTGTAGTTTTATTTACATCTGTTTTGGTTTTATCAGCATTCTTGTTTGTTCCACATCCCACTAGCGAACTAATAAGAAGCAATGTTATAGATATTTGTAGTATTTTACTCAATGAAAATCCTCCTTTATTTAACTCCATGAGGTTAGCATGACCTATTTTGTCATATTTATTCACCGGTCCTCTGTAATATTTGTAATCAAACTGTAAATTACCTTGGTGAACGTAATAGTGACAAGGATTAGAGCATCTTGCAACATTACTTGGAATAACTTCCCTTCCAGTTCTTCTACTTTTACATGCTAAAATCGGTGCAAGTAACAAAATAAAAAAATTCAGGAGGTATACGATGAAAAAACGTTTCGTTGCAACTACACTATCAGTCATTATCGGTTTTGGGACGCTAGGGGTTACTCCTACGACTATTCATCCAATCAAAGCCTCGGCTGCAACAATTAATGTGCAGAATAACCAACAAGCAGTAGAAGCTAAAGCAGATCAATTAATTCAAACTGGGAAGAGTTTAATAGGGAAGGCTACTTACAGTAATACTGTGTACAAGCCAACTTATCCTTACAAATTTTCATGTGCAAGTTTTCTAATGTACATTTTCGAGAAAAATGGAGTAGATCTTGGGACATATAACGAAGATTATATGATGCAACAAGGGTCTTATGTTGCCAGAAATCAATTACAAAAAGGGGATTTATTATTCTTTAGAAGTAAGACTACAGGTACTGATCCGGATCATGTTGCTATGTATATTGGGGACAATAAAGTAATTCATATGGCTGACTCGAAACAAAATATTGTCATTTCAGATTTAAATAGTAAACCATACTATACTGACAATTATGTAACAGCACGTAGAGTGTTACCAACTCTACTTCCCGCAAATCCAGCAACTAAAGGGGAAAACGTTGTCACAAAAGCATATAGTCTAATTGGGAAAGCAAAGATGGGTAGCGTGAATAATGCATCATCATTAAGTTTTACTCCCACTGGTTTTGTCGACTATGTATATAAAGCAAATGGTGTAAACTTAGGAACGACTAATTTGAAAGACCTAATGAATAAAGGTACCACTGTTTCGCGTGCAAACTTAAAGAAAGGTGATCTAATCTTTTTTAATAGTGTCATAGGATCAAAAACACCATCTATGATGGCGATCTATGCAGGTGATTATCGAATCATCCTTCCAAATTCAAGTGGAATCCTATCAAGAGTACTATTTGTTGATTATTATAATCAGCATTACATTACTGCAAAACGTGTTTTGTAAGTTAGTGATTTGAAAAAGAAGCATTCACCGCATATTGCGGGAATGCTTCTTTTTCATGATTTAACTATTTTTTTTTAATTTATTTGCAAAATCAATCATGGATCGACTTGACATGGGTCCCTTAATGAGCAAAATTGCTTGAGTATCTAACTTTGGTTTAAGAACTTCCATCACTCCTTGGACGTCCTTAAACATATGAACATCTGCTTTCGATCCTTCTTCTATCGCCTTTCTAGCTATTTCTTCTGCCTTACTTCCGATTGTAATCAACGTGTGAATATTTCTTTTTGCAACAAGACTACCGATTTCAGCGTGATATTTTTTTTCAAAGTTTCCTAATCTCTTAATATCCCCCAGTACTAGAATGACATTTTTACCTGGTCCTATTGAATCTAGTACCTTTAATGCAGCCTCGACTGAAGTAGGATTATTTGTCCACGTATCGTCGATGATTGTACTTCCGCCAATCCCGTTCGAAAATTCTAAATGTCTCGACATATTTTTAAACGTCGCTAACCGTGAGATAGCTTCACGAATATCCATTCCCATTTCGTTTACAGCAGCGAGTGCAGCAAGTGCGTTATATACTTGATGTTCACCATACCCTGGAATAAAAGCTTTATACTTTTTATTGGAAAAGTGTATCTGAAAATCCATTCCATTTTTAATGAATCTAATATTAGAAGCTCTAAAATCAGACTTTAAACTTTCCCCAAAATAGATAATCTTCCCTTTAAACGAATGCAAAGGAACCTTTTTAGTATTCGTATCATCCGCATTCAAAATTAATGTACCGTCTTTTTTTATCCCATCGACTATTTCTGACTTTGCCTTTATATATCCTTCTAGATTTCCACAACCATCTAAATGATGAACACCAATATTTGTAATGATTCCGATTGTAGGCTGATAAATCATACATTGGTGTTTAATATTACCTGAATTCCCCAATCCAAGTTCAAATATAGCAGCTTTTGTATTTTCATCGATACCCGTCAAATATGGTAACGATTGGCGTGGCTCATTCTTACTACTAATAGATGCCTGGACATTCCAGTCTTTACTTAAAATATGTTTAATCATCTCTTTTGTAGTTGTTTTTCCGCATGTTCCTGTTATTGCAACGACAGGTATTTGAAATAGATTTCGATAATAATCCATGAATTTCCAGTAAGCCTGTACAAGACTCTTAACTTTAATGACCGAAGTATTCGATAGAGCATTTTTCAATTCTGAGAAAGGTTTATCAGTAATCACAAGAGAAGGTCCCTTATTATTTATTTCATTCCAGTTAACAGCATCACTTCTGCTAACAAACATTAGCGAATTTCGCTTTGTAAGATCATGCCGATTATAATAAATAGCTTCTCTTACATCCCAAAGTTCGGAACCACATATTAATTCACCTTGAAGCAAGTTCCGAATGTCTTTTACACGTAAAGGTTTCAATAGTACTCCCCCTTCCCCCTGTATAGTATGAAAAGTAATTTCTTGATGATTGGGTATACCTATTGGAACTGGTATTTAAATCACCTTAACTCTTTTCTGGCATTCATTATATTCATATACATCTTTTCATCCTCCATCAGTTTAAACATAGACAGGTCCGGTGTATAATTTCCTTCAATAATCCATATGTCACCTCGATCTGTAATACCTATGTCAAAGCCGATAATTGTTAGTTTTATATTCTTTTCATAAAGATGTCTTGCTGCCAAAGTACAAATTCTATCCATTTCTTCCTCCAGGCTATCTCTAGTCAGATGGGAGATGGTCGAATCCTGTATTCCTTCATCAAATGACAACAACTTTTGGGTTGCATTCGTAATGAAAAAATTCTTCCCCGCCACTTTAATTATTTTTCCCGTTACATTCCAAGCGGAATAAACCTTTTGAGTAATGACCCTTACATCCATTGGACAACCATCTATTGTCGCCAATTTTACTCTTTGTTGAATAATATAATCCTTCGTATTTTGACAGATGTCTTGGATATATCTATAGGTATCATTAAGGTTCTGCTTCGTCACCTTCCTTATTCCAGAGTGAATTTCATAATGTGAGTGATCAATACGTTTAACTTTTACGATACCTATACCATGTTGGCCGGTACAAGGCTTAATAATAATTTCGTTAAATTTCTTTAAATAGCTAATAAATACTGCATTTGTAAGTAAATTTGTCTGAGGTACAAAGGACGCAATCTCTCTTTCCTCTCTTAGTGTTTGGTATTGATCCCACTTGCTAATTGGTAAATGTAGGATAGTATCATAAATCCATATACCCCTTTTAAAATCAGAAATGATTTCAATCACAATCGTATTACACTCTGGAAAATATTCTCCGAGTTTTTGAGCCGCAAGAATAGATATGCTTTTGTATTTTTTTAGAAAATACTTATCAAAAAAATTTCCAACTGAACTAATATTGTCCGTTATGGATGCAAAGTACCACTTATCTAAAGACGACTTGCGATGAACAGTAACGAAGTATTGTGAAGGGCCTTGAAAAAGAAATGAGGTAAGAAATCGTGGTTGAATTACATAATATTTCTGTTTCATTTCATTCTGTTTTATATATTGATACATATCTTCTTTATTAGTAAAAGTTACTACTTTATTTTGAGAGATGATTTTATATTGACTATTTACCAATAAGATAGTGAGATCACCAGGACCAAATGAAGGTTTAATAGCAACCGTATTATACTTTTCTAATAGCTTGAAAAGTGACTCTTTCGAGAATTGCTCCCTTTCTAGAAGATGATTAGACAAACTTTCTTCTGCATGTAATATTTTATATTGACTAAGCCTCCCTCTGCTGGTCTTCAATTTATCCTCCTCCCTTAATCGTTCCTACTTTATTCTATGCAACAAAACAACTAATCTCTGGTCGTTTAACGAAATTCACAAAAAAACTCTCGGTATTATTTCAGAGATTTTCGTTGCTATTTATGGCACAGTATCTGTACTTTGAAAGGAAAGTTTGCATTATTTCTTCTTCCGCAATTTAGAAGCTAATTCGCTTATAGGCTTGCTGTACATATCCCCTTTTATCAAAATGATTGTATTAGAGTCTACTATTTTATTTAATAAATCATAAACTAGAATTGTATTATTGAATGTATAAACCGGCGAACTAAACCCCATTTTTACTGCGTGTTCAGCCATTATGCTTGCATGCTGACCTACCGTAATAAGCACATCCACCCCAATCTGTCGAATTAATTCTCCTGCTTGTTCATGAATAATGTATCCCCATGAACCCAAATCTGTAATTGTACCTATGATTGCTATCTTTTTTTTCTCTTTCCCAATTTCATTTAATACCTTTAATGCCGCTTCCAATGAAGTGGTTGTAATGCTCCATGTATCATCAAGAATGACAGAGTCGTTTATTCCTTCCATTACTTGAAGTTGCTTATTAAATTTTCGAAATGTCTTCAAGTGAATAGCAGCCTCAGGAATAGTCACTCCCATTTCATACACAGCAGCAAGAGCAGCAAGAGCATTATAGACTTGATGCTCTCCGTATCCCGGGACAAATAGTTGATAATTTTTCCCTTTATGCTTCACGCTAAATTGCATGCCATCTTGAACGTATTGAATATCTTCCGCTTTAAAATGACAAGACCAATGAGTGCCAACTTTTATTACCCTTCCGAGAAAACTTTTCAAATCAATTTTTCTTGTATTGATATCCTCTGTATTAATAATTAGTACACCTGTCGGATCAATAATCTTTACCATTTCACCCTTTGCCTGTATATAGCCTTCTAAAGTTTTGCAATAGTTGAGGTGATGTGCTCCGATGTTTGTAATAATTCCGATTGTAGGTTTAAAATATTCTCCCGCCTTTAATACATCTCCAGGGGAACCAACCGCCGTTTCGAATATAGCTGCTTCTGTGTCTTCTTCTATACTCAGAAGATATTGCAAATAAGCAGTTCGGGAATTGCTAGTTAGATTTGTTGAGGTAATGTTCTTATCAGGGGAAAGAATATGCTTGATTATTTCTTTTGTTGTAGTTTTCCCGGATGTCCCTGTAATGGCAACGACAGGGAGTTGAAACAGGCTACGGTAGTATTTTACAAATTTCCAATACGCTTCTTCTGAATTTGACACTTGAATAATAGTTAAATCCTCTGGTATTTCTTCTGAACTATACTTTCTATCTGTTGCTAGCACTAAAGGAAAATACACCTTTAGACCTTTCCAATTTATAATTCTCTTACTTGTAAAAAGGATCGTATTTTTGTGCTTAATTTGTTTTATACGATACGCTCCATGTAGAATCTCCACTTCATTTGATCCATGGACTAACTCGCCTAAAACAATTGCTCTAATACTTCCTACAGTATGTGGTTTCATTGGATTCTCACTCCTCTCTCACTCATAATATGTTTTTTTACAAAAGTTGATTGGATAAATGAAAATTTATTACGTGATATACAACCATGCCAAAGCGAGTGTCTGTCATACATATAGATAGAGTCTAATAAATTGATGTTTATTGTAGGGAGTGAACTTGTTGAAAGCAATTATTTTTATTAGTACAAATAAATCGGGATCTAGTAGAGAAGCTATCAAAGCTGCTGAGAATCTGGGGTACTTTACTATTCTTTTCACAAATAAAGAAAAACAAATTCAACAACGGGAGGAGTATACAGATGTCCATAAAATGATTTTCGTGGATACGAATAATCTGAATAATATGAGAGAAGAAATTTCCAACTTACAATCTAAAGGTGTCGATATTAAAATAATCGTCAGTTTTATTGATCCATTTGTTCATATTGCATCCATTCTTTGTGATGAATTCTGTCACAATTATACTTCGTCAAAAGCAATTGAAATAATGGAAGATAAAGAAGAAACAAGACTGTTACTTAAAGATAAACCTTATACTCCTAAGTTTATATCGATTAGGCCTAAAGAATCATTTTCTTCCAAAAAAATATGTGATCAGTTGAATTTTCCAATTATCGTTAAGTCTCCAAAATCCACTGGCTCGAAAGACGTACTCTTAGCAATAGAGAAAGAACAGCTAAAAAAACATTTCGAAAGTCTTCGGTATAAGAACCCAGATGAAACAATTATGATGGAAGAATATATTGACGGTCCTCAGTATTTAATTGAGGCACTCGTCTATAATCATAAAGCACATATTGTAGGAACTATTGAACAAGAAATTACAAAAGGTCAGAGGTTTATTATTACAGGCTACGGAGTTCTTGCAAATGTTCCAGAAACAATCAAAACAGGAATTGAAGAAGTTCTTCATTCAATTACCCAAGCATTTAATATTAACAATGGGGCATTACATCTTGAAGTTCGTTTGACTAAGAATGGTTGGAAACTCATAGAGATCAATCCAAGGATTTCAGGAGGTGCAATGAATAAAATGATTCAGACTGCATTTGGGTTTAGTTTAGTGGAACAAACGCTTAAATTATTTTTAGGCGAGAGTCCTTCAATCATACCGAAACATAAAAAGGATGTCTTTACCAAATACGTTATCTCCGCAAAAAAAGGAATTCTAGAAAAAGTTACTGGAAAAGTGAGGGCTAAAAAGTCTCCAGGGGTAATTGAGGTTTATGTAAAGCCTAAAAAAGGAACACTATTAACCCCACCTTTATCTATGGGGCATAGATATGCTTATGTAATTGCAGTAGGAAGTAGTTTAGAAGAAGCCAAAACCTTCGCAAATAATGCGGCAAAGGAGATTACGTTCCATTTAAAAGAGAAATAAAACTAAGAACACCTTGTTGGTGCTCTTTTTTTTTGGATATTTTTTCTTCAAATAATAATACCCGAAAATTAACCCTAAGATACAGTTTATTATTCGGGTATTTTATAGAATTATTCCTTAAATGTTTGATCTAAAAACTGGACGGTATCAAACATATTTGTTTTACTTGCTCCTTTGATTAAAATGGTATCGTCTTTCTTCACAATCTCCTTCAACAACTCATGTAACTTTTCCTTATTAGTGAAATGATAAATATTTTTGGAGGAGAAACCCTTCACCCTTGCCTGATTGGCTATTTCGTCCGTTCGAAATCCGTAAGTGATTAATAGGTCAATCCCTTTTTCATGCACGTATTCGCCTACTTTACGATATTCTTGTTCCCTCAAATCTCCTAACTCTCTCATTTGTCCAATAATAGCTATTTTTCGATGCTTTCCTATATTGGAAAGGACATCAAGCGCTGCCTTTACTCCTTGTGGGTGGGAGTGAACAGTGTCATCGATTACAGTAATGTTGTCGCGACAATTATAAATAGTTAATCTTCTTGGTGGTTTTCTGAAAATCAACCCGGCTTTTATTTCCATTGGTGTAAACCCTAAGTAATCAGCAACAGCAATTGCATTTAAGGCATTATATACATGATGCTCACCTAAAATAGGAATAAACAGCTTAATTTCTTGTCTTTGTAGCTTCATCTTGAAACTCATTCCATTTTCCATATATTGGATGTCATATGCTCTATAGTTTGCTGATGATTTAGTACTGACTGTCATTATTTTTCCTTTGAATTCCTGAGTCTCCAAATACTTAGAGTTTTCATCGTCCTTGTTTATAATGAGAATACCTTTTTGATCCATACCATGTATTAATTCAGATTTTGCATGTGCAACTCCTTTAATATCACTATTAAAGTTTCCTACATGTGCAAGTCCGATATTTGTCACAATGCTAATATTAGGCTTTATGATGCTACAATGCTCTGTTATGACTCCAGGATAAGCCATCCCATACTCTAATACCACCGCTTCATGAGCGTCATTAATTTCTGCTGCATGTTTTTTCGTATGCTCTGTTGTATTCCAGTAATCTTTGGACTCAAAAATGTTCCATTTTTTCGATAATATTGATGCAAGGAAAGCCTTCGATGTTGTTTTACCTGCACTACCCGTTATCGCAATAATTGGCATTTCCCCTTTTTCTTCAATCTTTTTCTTCTTTAGTGCTCTAATTTCATTTTTTATTTTTGTTTGATTTTCTGCTACATATTTCGCATATTGAATAGAGTGGATTACTACATCTAATTCCAAGTAAAAAGCTGGAGGACAACCTGGACGCCAGTTTACTTCATAAACCCAAATTTTTAAATTCTCGTCTAATCCAACATCTATCCCAATTTCATCTATAACTTCTCCATATTTTATCATTTGTATATTATCTAAATGATTCGCTAATGACAAAGAAAAGTGCTCTAGCATCCGTCTAATATTAAATGCTTCTTCTTTAAATTCCTGTGCTAAAAATGGATCTAAATAATTTGTGAAACCACCATTATTAATATTTGGAATGATAGATCCACTTGGAGCAATTCGTGGATAAATAGTAGTAATCACCCACTTCCCTTCCCCATTTTTTTGAACATGAAGCCTAAAATCATATACTTGACCAGATTTAGTGATGGATTGTATATATGGCTGAATGATAAAAGTACCTGTTGATAGCTTATCCTTTAGAAACTCATTTAACTGTTGCTTTGTATAGCATTTACTTTCGGCGTTCTTCCTTACTTCATAACCTCCCTCTATTTTAGAAATGAAGTAGATCCCTTTTCCTTTTCTTCCGTCAATTGGTTTAAACACAACTTTCTGAAATGAAGATAGAAATTTATGAAAAGTATCATTGTTTTTTACGATTTCTGAAGGAATTAAGTAGTTTGAAAATTCTTTAGCCTCCATTAATCTTTCACTTATATTCCATTTATTACCTATAGAATTTGTAGTAAAGGGAATTTCACTTTTCAACTTATCTATTATTTCTTTTGATTTTGCTAATTTCTCAGGACTTCCTGCGTTATAGATAACATCAGGAAAGGGCATAATTCTCTCTTTCCAACTTCCATTTTCATAAACTTGCCCTCTAATGGAGCGGTTCACAAAATTCACAGTTCCAGGTGAAAAGTAGAAAAAATTAACTCCTTCTGCCCTGGCAACTGCTGCATATGCATACGACTTGAGGACAGTCGTGGGATCTCTACGATGATGTAACATTCCTATTATTGTCATATAATAATCTCCTTTTCTATTCGTGCAAATATATATTTATTAAATTCATCCATTACGCTTTGAATATGGACAAACGTTCAGTTTTAGAAAATTTTCAGTAAAAATAAAAAATACCCTAAGAAGTTCTTAGGGGAAGATGTGTCATTACCATTTTGGCTCAATAATAATTTTTCTAGTTAACAATTCAGTATCTAGAGGTTGGATTGCACAGACACATGATAAATCAACGACTTTACATGTAGACGTTTTCTCTAATCTAACTACATCACAAAGAGAATTAGAAAGATTGCCTTCAATATCTAGAGGACGCAGTAATGAAATTGTAGTACAGCATTTCTCTCTATCAATGGACTCAATTCGAAAATAGTTTGTTTCAAAGCTCTCATCTGTATCGATTAAACTTAAAGGGTCTCCTGTTTTTGTTATTAAGAAGAAGGGAATCGTATCAGTGCCTATTATTTTAGCAAGCAGGTGACCATAAAATTTAGTTTGGGAATCCTTTAGTAAATCCTGAAATGATTTCAATTCGTAGAGTGCTTCACATAAACAATGTTCGCTTTTCCTTTCGCTGCTCAATTTATTTTTCAACTCCCTCCTTACCCTTATGTTCATATAATATTAAGGTTTGAGTAGTTCATACGGGTTAAAAGCTTGCCCAACTTACCTAAATTGACATTCAAAGTGGTTCTAAATAAAATTTTATTTCTTTTGCTGCTGCTAATGCTATTGCTTCCGCTTTTTCATCTGATTCAGATGCCGCTATTATGCATGCATACCGATTACCCATAGAATATGGATTGGTTAGGATTTTCCCTTTTAAAGGCTTAATATAAACGTATTTGACCCCATCATGCATTAACGCCAGTTCTTTTCCAGTAACTTTGAGTAGCTTACCTCGGGACTCTATCGTTAAATATCTAGCGTATACATATTGTTTTCTCGTTTCTATTAATGTAGGTTCCTCACCTAGATACATTTTTATTATTTCTTTTATGAGGTTAATACCTGTCCCTTCTTCTATAATTCGGTTCATTGCCCCTCCAGACATTCTAGGGTTGATTTCGATTAGTTTCCATTCTCCTTGAACAAGTTTCATCTCTATATGACACGATCCGGTTGTAAGTCCTGTTTGTTCAACGATGCTTGAAATCGATCGATAGAGGTTTTTATATTCATTCGTATTTACTTTTGCGGGAAACTTATAGCCAATAACAATAAATCTCCCATTGTAAATTACTTTCTGCTCAATTACCCCAACGAGTGTTATTTCGCTGTTGTAAACTATAATTTCAATAAGAAACTGCGGACCGGGTAAATATTCTTCTATTAATAATGAACTTTTTGGATGTTTTTTTTGTAAAAGTATTATAGCATCCTCTAACATTTCTACGGAATTAACCAATAAAACATCCTTCGATCCATTGGAAATAGGGGGTTTTACTATTAAAGGGAAAAATGCTTTACTATTCTTTTCAAACTCTTTCGGGGAATCAGCACAATGAAAAACTTTATAAAAAGGGGTAATTGGGAGGTTTGCGAGCTTTTCTCTAACCTTTATTTTATCTTCCATTAAATTTAATGAGTCTACTGAAATCTGCTCCAAGCCAAATTGTTTAGCTATTCTAGATGCATAAGAAACAAATGGATCTATAAAACTGAGGCATGCACAAATTTGCTTTCCTTCTTTCTCTAGTTTTTTAATCTGTTCAATAACTTGTTTTTCATCCAATAAATTTTTCATAAAAACGATCTGATTAACTTCAGAAAATCCATGATTATTCATCATTAGCTTTCTTTTGTCCGTTAATAATACAACGAAATACCCCATTTCTTTTGCAATCGCAAGAGCTTCTTTACTTGTCCCAAACTCATTACTTCCAATAAATACAATTGTTTTCATTCGAGAATCCATCCATTCATTCAGATTCATTTGTATCTATAGGATATGTATGATCAGACAATTTGCCAATTATTAAATCCTAGCATTAGTATGAAAAACGCAAGCGTCCTTTAAGTGCATCTTGATCTTGTCTTCTCTATCTCTAGAGTGCTTTGGACGAAATATCGACTACACTATTACTGTTGGAATTGTGTAGCTGGAAGTGACAGCGTCACTTCCAGCTACATTTTTTTCAGTAATCTTGTGGCAGATGTTTGTCCGTCGCCCTCTTGAAATATGTAGAGACAAGGTACGTAAGGTTTGGATAATGAGAGAATATATCCCTTCCTATTCTTTTAAAAGCGAACGAAGATGCAATTTCGTCCGCTCAGCGTTTCTTTAACAATAGAAGCTGTCTATGTTCCACCTTCTCTAATCATCTACCTACTGATTCATGTATACTTTGGACGATAAAAGGAAATAACAATCCAGGTCAAGCCCTTGTAAGATTAGAGGCACAACACATAATAACTAACCAGAATCCATCTGCATCCTGAAAATACCTAGCAGCCAATACAATTTTAACTTTTAAGAAGAGCGTAGGCGTCGGGCTACACTGTTACAAGGTATATTTAATCTTTTTTTGCATCGCCTTCACAAGCAACTATTCGTTCTCTATATGATATATAAGTTTATATATTATCTTAATTAATATATTGTATTCTACTGATTTCTGTTGTAAGATTAGTTGTTTTTATTATGTTACAAAGTAGTAGAAAGTTTGGTGGAAAAATTGAATACGAAAGCTCTTATTTTGGCATCAATAACCGTCGTCATTTGGGGATCTACTTTTACCGCTATTAGTTCCGGTTTACATGGCGGTTATTCTGCAGGTCATTTAGTATTAGTTCGTTTTATCATTGCATCCTTCCTATTTGGGGTTACGGCTTTGTTACCTGGAGGAAAAATTCATTTACCGAAAAAGGAAGATATATTAAAGATTTTACTAATTGGCTGGATTGGAATTAGTGTTTATCATATAAGTATTACTTTTGGGCAACTGACTGTTTCTGCAGGAACAACCGGAATGCTGATTGGTTCCGCACCTATATTTACAACAATTATTGCCGTAATAGTGCTAAAAGAACGTTTGGGCACAATAGGTTGGATAGGTTTGAGTTTAGGATTTCTTGGTATTTTGATGATCGCACTAGGTACTGGTAGTTCCTCTTCCGGAATTTCAAAAGGTGTATTTTTAGTCCTTCTTGCGGCAGTCTCAACAGCGATATTTTTTGTGTTTCAAAAGCCATTATTGAAAAAGTACAATCCAATTGAGTTGACCGCATATTTAACATGGGCTGGTACATTGCCATTTCTTATTTTTATGCCAGGTCTTCTTCAAGATATTCAACACGCATCGATGGAAGCAAACTTATCGGTCATTTATTTAGGTATTTTCCCAACTGCTATCGCCTATATCACGTGGGCGTCTGCACTTTCGCTTGGAAATGCAAGCACAGTATCCAATATGTTATACATCGAACCAGTTGTTTCCATTATCGTTTCTTGGATATGGCTCCATGAGTTACCTGCACCTATCTCCATTGTAGGAGGAATTGTTGCTATTTCGAGTGTAATACTCGTAAATATTTATGGTAAAAGAGAAAATATATTAATCAAAAAAAAAATTCAACACCTATAAGTAAAGGTACCAGCTGAACTGACCTAGCGATATGAGACACATATAAAACACCTATTTTAGGCTGCCGCAATGCCAAATTCTTTTGGTGTTAGGTAGCCTAATTTTTCTTGGATACGTTCTTCATTGTAATGATGAAGATATTCGTCAATTCGTTGTATAACGCAAATATTGCTCAATGAATTAAACTTAGTTAAATAAAATTCTTCTGTTTTTAAACTAGAATGATAGGATTCGATAACAGCGTTATCCCAACAGTTGCCGCGTCTGGACATGCTACTCACTAGATGATTCTCCTTCAAGCAATCCTGATACGCATATGATGTGTAAACACTCCCTTGATCAGAATGTACAATGACTTCCTGCGGATTTCCACGAGCTATCAATGCCTCTTTAAGCGTATCTATTACCAACGGTGTCTGTTGATGATTGTAGAGCTTATAAGCGACAATTTCATTATTATATAAATCCATGATCGTCGAAAGATATAAAGTGACGCTACCATATTGAATATACGTAATATCTGTTACCCATTTTTCATTCGGTTTACTAGCTGTAAAGTTACGATTCAATAAATTTGGGGCAATTACTACTGACTCTCCTTGTGATTTCCATTTTCGTTTTTGCTTCACTTTGCATTGAAGATTATACTTCTGCATGGTTTTCTGGACCGTATTGCGGTCTAATTCAATTCCATATTCTCTTTTCAATAACGCCTTAATTTTACGATGACCATTGCGGTATTTCGTTTTCTTGCATAGTTCGATGATTGCTTCTTCTGCTTTGGTTCGAACGTATTCTACACCTTCTGCTAACCAACGATAAAAGGTGGATCGAGGCACCTGAAGGGCTGACAGAATTGCCGTTACTGTATATTTTTTTCGATACTTTTCCACGATTTGAAGAACTAGCTGTTTTTCAACTCCTTTACCATTTCCATATACTTTTTTAGAATCTCATTCTCCATTTTCAAATGGTTCATTTGTGTATCTTTCTTCTCTTCTTCACTCTTAAATTCAGGTCCATGCCCAAATGAATATTGCTTCCCGATCGGTTGATCGAAACGATGAATTTCATTCGCTCTATACCATCTCATCCATGTCTCAATTTGAGATTTATTCTTAATTCCGTATTTCTCCATAATTTCTTTCGTCGTAAGATGACCGCTCATTTTATCTTTCACGACTGCCCATTTAATTTCACTTGAATACACGTTTTTGCCCATGCAAAAACACCTCCGATTTAAGTACTTGTTTTAAGTGTACCACTATCGAAGGTGTTTTATATTGTCTCATTATTTTAGGTTAGTCCAAGCGGCACTATTCGTTGGTACCTTTTTTACTTTTATCGATTCTATTGTATTCGGAAATTTGAATTACTCGAACGTCCCGAGTATTTAGTTCATGATAAATTTCTCTGCTATCTCGAAAGGAAATGTAACTATCTCGTTCACTTTGAATTAGATCTTCTGCTTTTTCTTGAGACCCCACAAAGATAAATCTTCTTATGTAGTAATTTTCATTATAAAAATAAGTTACTTTAAATTCTTTCATGGCTTTTTCTCCTAATATGCTTTTTTTGTTAGGATATCCAAAAGCTTTCCTTTTCATCACTTATGATAAAATGAACTTACATAAAGCCTAGGGGGACAAGATAAATGAAATCACCTTTTACATATAAACACACAGCGCCACAAATTACAGCAGAAAAGCAACCAGCCATCTTTTTATTACACGGTATGGGAAGCAATGAAGCTGATTTGCCACAACTTGTTACTGAATTCGAGAAGACTCATCATATATTTAGTTTGCGTGGTCCTATCGTTTTTAAACCTGGCTATGCTTTTTTCACAACGGATGCAGAAGACAAGCCAGATCATGACATATTTGATAAAGTGGTCACCTATATTCAATCTTTTATAGATGAGGCCATTGAGGAATTCGATCTTAACTTGGAACATATATACGTACTCGGCTTTAGCCAAGGTGCGGTTTTAGCACAAACTTTAGCTTTAACGATGGGTGGTGTTCTTAGTGGAGTTGTTGCGTTAAGTGGTTATTTACCTGACTTCGTGAAAGATGAATATCGTAAGCATCCTGTCGCTCATTTGAATATATTTATTTCACATGGAGACTATGATTATGTGATTCCATCTCAATTAAGTTTGGAAAGCAAGAATTACTTTGAGGCACAAGGAGCTAACGTGGTATTTAAAACTTACAAAGACGGTCACGGGGTAACACAGGAGAATCTTCGAGATTTAATCGTTTTTTTGAAAGAGAATTAATACTTATGAGCTTGGGACTTTTTTATAAGTCCCTTTTTCGTTTTGAAAATTCCATTAAGTGGCTAAGCGAGACCAATTTATGTCTTTAAGCAACCAATGCTGCCTCGAGAGCAACTAATTAGCATCTCAAAGCAACCAAATCCATTTTTAAAACAACTAGATTCCCCATGAGAGCAATCAAATCCAATAGAGAGTTGATTGCCTGACATGAGTCTAGGTAAACAATTGTTATCTTCTTTGTTTTGATTAGTTTTCTGTACCTAAATATGTTGTGGATAACTTTTCTTCTTTATTTTTATCCACACGATATCCACTTGCTTGTGGACGAGAACTTACCACTGTGTGTAATTTTTCATCTATGAAATGTAGAGCAACCCCGTCATCTGCAGCATAGCCAGCTACTATAACATTCTCATGAATAAGACGTTTATAAGCATGACGGTAATTTCCTTCTCCATCATAATGCGGACAATGACTCCCGCCTATTAGACCAAGACATGAAATCGGCTCAATCCCACCGCCATAAGAATCTGTCACACCTTCTTCAAACCAACAAAGTGAACCAGCACTAAGGCCAGATAAAATTGTTCCATTTTCATACGCTTCTCGAATAGCTTTATCCAGCTCCCATTCTTTCCAAAGCGCCATTAAGTTTTTCGTGTTTCCTCCGCCTATATATAAGATGTCTTGTTCTCTTAAAAATCCCTTAATATCACGGGTATGCGGTTTAAATAACGATAGATGCGCCGGCTCACACTCTTCCTTTTGAAAGAAATCATAAAAACGCTCAATATAACCTTCCGCATCGCCACTAGCTGTACCTATAAAGCAGATTTTTGGTCTTTTACTTTTTGATTGCTTCAAAATATATCGATCTAATAACGGGTTTTCAGGCTCCATGGAAAAGCCCCCGCCACCCATACCAATGATTTGTTTCATCTATTCCCCCTCCAATTAGCTATTTTCTTGTATTGCTGAAATAAGTTCGTCAACTGAGCCTGTGCAGATGTTCACTTCTGGTAAGTGATAGAATGTACTTGTCGTTTCCATATCCATCGCTTCTCCATGAGGTGAGTAAAGAAAAATTTGTTTTTTCAGTGCGATAGCCATTCCTAATTCAATATGACTTCCTTTACCACCAGGCAATAAAATAATGACATAATCAGCATCTTTTATTGCCTCTTTTTCCTGTGTGCCAATATGCATTAAATCTGCAAGGTTGTTTGCTCGTTCATTTTGCGTCCAGTCATACGTTTGGTTCCACCCTATGTTTTTAAGCTTTCCTCCTACTTCTCTCACCTGTTCTTTATTTTTTAAACCGGACCCCACATAAAATTTCATGTATATTCACCTAACTCTTCTCACATTTTATTTATCATAACATGAAAAAAGACTTGCGTTTTAACTATTCTAAATAATTTGAATGCAAGTCGATTGCGTAATTATAGACCAAGGGAAATATATTTTATTTCTAAATATTCATCCATTCCATGGTGGCCACCTTCACGTCCTAGACCACTTTGCTTAAAACCTCCAAATGGTGCTTGAGGAGTTGATGGAAGACCGTCATTTAATCCAATAATACCGTACTCTAGTTTTTCTGTAATACGTATTCCTCTGGATATATTTTCCGTAAAAACATATGCGGCAAGTCCATATATGGAATCATTTGCACGCCTTACTGCCTCTTCTTCGTCCTTAAATGTGCTGATTGGTATAACGGGTCCAAATGTTTCCTCTCGCATGCATAACATATCATCCGTTACATTTGTCAAAATCGTTGGTTCAAAGAAAAGACCTTCTTTTCTTTTTCCACCTAGTTTTACTTCTGCTCCTTTTGACGCTGCATCCTCTACATGTTCTTGCGCTTTTCGAACGGCAGAATCATCAATTAGCGGTCCTATCGTCACACCTGCTTCAAGGCCATTGCCAACCTTCAACTGTTTCGTCTTCTCCAAAAGTAATTCAGTAAATTTGTTTGCAATAGATTCCTGAACATACACACGATTGATACATACACAAGTTTGACCAGCATTTCGGAATTTCGCCGCAAGCACGTTTTCTGCCGCTTTTTCTAAATTACAATCTTCCATGATAATAGAAGGAGCATGTCCCCCTAGTTCAAGCGATACTTTTTTTACCGTATCAGCTGCGCCTTTCATCAATAATTTCCCTACTTCAGTAGAACCAGTAAATGTCAGCTTGCGAACGCGTGTATCCTCAAGCCAAGCATCTCCAATGGCTTTGGAATCTCCAGTTACTACATTCACTACTCCGTTAGGGATGCCAGCTTCTTTCGCTAACTGTACTAGCTTTATAGCCGTAAGCGGGGTCTGACCAGCTGGCTTAATAACTACAGTACAACCTGCAGCAAGTGCCGGACCAACTTTTCTCGTAATCATCGCTGCTGGAAAGTTCCAAGGGGTTATTATTGCAACAACTCCTACTGGCTGTTTATGCACAAAAAGTCGTTTATTTCGTTGAGTAGCAGGAATTATTTCTCCGTAAATTCGCTTGCCCTCTTCTGCATACCAAGAAATAAAGCCATTTGCATAATTGATTTCCCCACGAGCTTCTGAAAGAGGTTTTCCTTGCTCCTCTGTCATTGTTTTAGCAAGATCCTCTGTATGTTCTTTAATCAGAATGTGCCAATTTTGTATGAGCTCGCTTCTTTCATATGCTGACAAATTAGACCATTTCCCATATGCTTCATAAGCTGCATCAACAGCTTCCACTGCTTCTTTGGACCCTCCTTTTGGTACAGTAGCAAACATTTCTTCTGTAGCAGGATTACTAACTTCAATAACAGGTAGGTCTTTTCCAACATCTTCTCCATTAATAATCATGTAATATGGCTTCGACATGTAATCACCCTTCCTTACTAATTTTATAAGCGAAATGAAATATAAAAAAAACGCTTGATAGTTACTAATCAAACGGTTCCAAAAATTAAAGCTACTTACACTTACCTCGTAAGATGCATTAAAATCTACGTATAACATATTAGCATCCTAATTTTCTGTTTCTTTTCTATATTCTATTATATTACTAAAACCAAGTCTAATATTGGACAAGTCAATCTCAACTTATTATCTAAGTAAATCAATTTCATAATTCGAAATTAGCACATAAAACACGAACAATATTAAAGTGAAATGTGAGAGTATGTATCATATAATCTTCATAAATCAGCGTATTTTCCGCTATCGACGGACGCTTTCCGCGGGGTGAGCGATGAGCCATAACCGCCGCATTCGCGTCGTTTGCGATGGCTCATCTGTCTCACTCATGCCGAAGGAGTCGCCGCCTTTCGCTCCAAATTATGAAATTAACTCCTGTGAAAGTAAAAAAATAATAAGTACCAGTTTTAAAATAATTCGAAATTATTTTAAAACTGGTACGTTGAGTTTACTGAGCTATTTGTTTCATTTCATATAGTATTTTTTCGTAAGCATCTTCTATATCAACTACATCAATAATAATTTTTCGCTGCTCAAGAATGTGACTTCCTGAATATTCATATTTGGAATCATAGTAATACTCTAGTAACAGCTGAGTCGCGAGGGCAAAATCCTCATTATCCAAATTAACCTCGATTTGTTTAGCAACTGGCGTATGAATTCGTTTTTTGATCAATTGGAAAGCTTCTTTAAAATACTGAGGCGATTCCCATGGTCGATAGTCTTCTATAATATTTTGAACTCTTACCTCGATTGGAAGATTAATCACCAATTGTAGTCCTTGTTCTTTTTGTTCATATAGAAATTGAGGCATACCAACTTTCCCAATTCGCTTACTTTCCCCTTCTATAAAAACGTAAGGCTCCCTTTGATAACGTAACATTTCAGTAAGGAGAAGAGAGTCAAATTTTGTCTGATTGCTCGGCTCTAGACCAATTTGACCAAAGATAGATCCTCTATGTCCAGCCATTTCCTCCAGATCGATCACTGGAAATCCATCCTGAGATAATCGTTTCAAAATTGCCGTTTTACCTGATCCAGTGTATCCATTTAAAACTATTAGTTTTGGCATAAATTCTTGTTTTTCTAATTCGTTCGCAACCCATTGGCGGTAGGTACGAATTCCTCCAGTTAGGCGATTCACTTGGAATCCCATTAAATCTAGTACAGTAGCTGCAGTTTTGCTACGCATTCCACCGCGCCAACAAAAAACGGTAAATGGCGTTTCTAACTGTTTAAACTCAGATATAAAAGCTGGAAGCTTCTGAGAAAAAATAGCTAAACCTCTTTCGCTTGCCTCTTTAGCACCAACTTGTTTATAGATTGTCCCCACCTCCGCACGCTCTTCATCGTTAAAAACGGGGATATTAATACTTCCAGGAATGGTTGACTCCTTAAATTCCTTAGGAGAGCGCACATCAATTATTATGTGGTTTTCTTTTTTTTGCAAAGCTAATAAATCAGATAATGGAATCTCATGAAACAACACTTTCACCTACTAAACTAATTTTTAGTCCCTCTACTCTACATGGATACGTCCTAAATGATTATCTGTTACTTCCCCAATGATTCGTGCATCGACACCATTTTCTTGAAGCTCCTTAACGAGCGTATTTGCTTCATTGCTAGCAATTGAAATTAACAAACCACCTGATGTAACGGCATCGCATAAAATCCAACGATCTATTTGATCAAATGATTCAGGATAACTGACCACCTCTGCTAAATGCAAAAAGTTATTTTTCGTTCCTCCAGGTACTGAACCCGATATAGCCAGTTCTTTCACTCGCGGTAAAATTGGAACTTGCTCATAAAAAATACGTAAACCTACTCCACTCCCTTTAGCCATTTCGGAAGCATGCCCAAGTAATCCAAAACCAGTTATATCAGTAACTGCATGAACATCGTAGTTCGACATTACTTCGGCAGTCGTCTTATTCAGGGTAGTCATAACCTTTGTCACTTGCGTAATTTCTTCTTCAGACAACAAATTGTTTTTAAGTGCTGTTGTGCAAATACCTACGCCAATCGGCTTTGTTAAAATTAATTGATCCCCTACTTGAGCACCTGCATTTGTTCTGATTTTATCTGGATGCACAACGCCAGTTACAGCAAGGCCGAATTTCGGTTCCTTGTCATCGATCGAGTGCCCACCTACTAAGGTCACACCTGCTTCTTTTAGTTTGTCTCCAGCACCACGTAGTATTTCACCTAGTATACCTTTATCTAACGTCGAGATTGGAAATGCAACGATATTAAGTGCAGTTATCGGCGTTCCACCCATTGCATATACATCACTTATTGCATTCGTAGCTGCAATTTGTCCAAAATCATAAGGTTTATCAACAATTGGAGTGAAAAAGTCAAGCGTTTGCACGATGGCTGTTGTATCATTTATTCGATATACACCGGCATCATCACTCGTACCAAGCCCAACTAATAAGTTAGGATCAGAAAGGGACTTCGGTAACGAACGTAGTACTTCCTCCAAATCTGCAGGCCCTATTTTACAACCGCATCCTCCTTTTGAACTTAGAGTAGTTAGCTTTATTGAATTGTAGTTATTCACAACCAATCATCCTTTCTTAGACATCTCTAATAGAAAAAAAACACAGAGAAATGCAATTAATCCTTTTTTATATTAGGTAAAGTAATAGGATTTTTTATTTCCTTATTGGTTACCTCAAGAACATCTAGTAAGAAAACAAATACTGGTATTCCTATAATCAATCCCCATACACCAAAGAAATTTTGGGAAAAAATAAGCACTACGAAAGTATAAAAAACCGGTAAGTCCGTTTTTGAAGACATAAGTTTAGGATTCAAAAAGTATGCTTCTATTGCATGAATAATTGCAATAGCAATAACAACGTAAATGACCTTTATAAATCCTCCAATCGTATAAGCAACTAGACACAGGGGAATTAATGAAATGATTACCCCAGCAACTGGTATTAGCCCTAAAAAGAAGACGACAATTGCTAAACCAAATATTTGAGGAAATCCTAAAATGATCATTGCAATTACCGACAAAGCACCATTAATGATCGCAATGATAAACTGAGCCTCAATTACCTTTCCAAATGTACGGGTAAATTTCTTTCCAAAAAATTCAATTTCATAGTAAAAAGGGGCAATCTTACTATCCTTAAATTTAGCAGTGAACTCTTTTAAACGCGGCTTTTCCAACAAGAAAAACAAACTCAATACCAAAGCTATTAGAACTTGAACGCTAATTTTACTAATATCTGAAAAGGATTTCAGCAGAAAAGATAAACCATTCTCTAAATAAGCGGAAATCTGATTTGTTGAGATAAATGACACAATATAATTAATCAAAACGCTCTCATGTGGCTGTGTGTAAAAGGTTGTAACTCGTTTCACAAGTTGACTTACTTCTATTGTAATAATAGGCAAGTATTTCACGAGCCCTAATACCAACAAGCCCACAATTAGTGAATACATCAATATTACAAGAAATACTCGTTTTAATTTCACACGTTTCGCCACAAATTCTACGAGTTGATCCATTAAAAATGTAAAAATAAACGTAAGTAAAATCAAATTGATCATACTTTTCACACTAAACAGAAGTAAAACAATTAACCCAAAAATAATGACTCTTTTTACTCCTTTTTTTTGAAAAACTTCTGTTATCCCAGACATTTTAAACATTACTCCCTAATAAATAGTTTGATTTGAAACCTTATATTTTTAGTATCGCCCCGTACGAAACATATTACAAGAATAAAAGGGCGTATTTTTACACATGTGTCGATTAACAAAAAGTATCCAGTAAATTACTAGGTAATATGGTGATAAAACACTAGGTACTCGGTATATAGTCGTTTTTTAATTGCTTTTGACCATTAGGAGCGGGAAGTGACTGTTTCACTTCCCGCTCCTATGTTTTCGGTAACTTTGTTTCTGATGTTTGTCCGCCGTCGCCATATTCTTCTTTATTGTCCCCAAAATTGCTGCAGATACCGCCGCTGGTACTATGCAAGTATTATCTTTACAGCAATACATTTGATTTCATTTTCATCATTCTTGCAATTTGCTGCTCTTCGAATCTACATGTCTTTTCAAGTGCTTCAATAACACGTTCCACTCTCTCTTGCGTATGGTTTTGACTTAACTTAACTTTGCTTTGCTTTACCTTCCATTTTTTCAATAGAAATAGTGAAACCAACAACTCCTTTTGAGAGTCCATCTATATACGAAGCATCTACTTCATCCAACGAATAATCACTTACGGATCTTCATATTTTTCGGTTAAGTTGACCATGGATTACCAAAGTCGAAAATCTCCTTCATCCATTAACTTCACTTTTCCCTCAATATGAAAAGTCACATAATTCCAAGTTGGTACAGCATCTTTCGTCTCATACCAAGAGGGAGAGATGTAACAATGTGGCCCTTGGAAAACAACAAGTACCTGTTGTCCTTCAATATCTTTCCACTGTTTGTTTCCTTTAGCAAAATGACCGACCTATTCAGTTCCATCATGATTCAATAGAAGTGGTAAATGCGTGGCAGAAGGATTTTCTTGATAATTTGAGTATAGAGTAGCAATCCCATTTGTATGTATCACTTCTACCATTTCCTCAAGACTATTTATTTCAAAGTATTTTGGTATGAACATAGAATTCATCTTCCGCACGTAAATACATTGCGGGTATATTCTCTTCCTTTTTGATTATAATAACATGAAAAAAAGAGCCGGCATTTAGAAATTAGAAATGCAGGCTCTTATATTTTTTAAAACGTAGTCATCGTGATTATAAAAAATGTAATGATAAACAAAATGATACCTAGTACAATCCCGGGAATTATTAACGTTGCAAACCCTTTCCCGCTTGAAAACTGATGTACTTCTCCGATTGCTTTACTTTGAATAATAATCATCCAAATAGAATAAGTAAGGGTAAACAAATTAGAAATGATAAACCAAACCGTCGCCGCCGATGTAGCTTCCCATAAATTCATGGTAAACAGATTATTGTGAACAAAAATAAATGATAAAATCCAATATGGTGTCAACCAAATACTTGGAATCACTACAATGCCCATTGCCTGAGCCATCTCTCTAATCGTTCCATATCCACCAAACCATTTGCCTACCCAGGTATAAATAACAGCACCAATACCTACTCCGATCAAGCCAATAATAGGACCAAGTATTAATATTCCTAATAACAATAACCACAAAGAAACATTAAAGTTCTTACTCCATTCACCAATTCCACTAATAGAACTGGGTACTCCTGCAACTGCAGCCAGTGTAAGTGAATATTTTAAACTTTTATGATCCAATACATAACGCACCGTTTTTCTAGTAGATAGCCAAATAGAAAAAAACGGATTTAGTTTTTCTGTTTCTTCATATCTCGTTTCTTGCATCACATAATCCCTCCAGCCTATTACTAGTTTATTTATCTATTAGAAAAATATGAATATTTCATCCGAATTAAATCCATATAGTGCTAAGATAGTTGAATATGATGTGTATTGTTCCTTAATAATATATATTCGACATTAAGTTTGCTTTTCCTCTACGGATATCTTCAGCAAAAGTACAACTTATGAAAGAAGGAATTTGAATGGAGCCATTTATTCATGGACTATTGTTAGCATTAGGATTGATATTACCATTAGGTGTACAGAATATATTTATTTTCAATCAAGGGGCTATCCAACCGTCCTTTAAAAAAGCATTACCTTCATCGTTAACTGCTTCCATATGTGATACCTTGCTAATACTATTAGCTATTCTAGGGGTGTCGATGATTGTTATGCAATATGATTGGTTGCGTTTTACTTTAATCGGGATCGGTGTCGTGTTTTTAATTTATATGGGGATTGTTACTTGGTTTGCTAAATCGAGTACATTATCTGACGCTCAAATTGTACAAATGTCTACTAAAAAACAAATAATTTTCGCGTTATCTGTGTCACTGCTAAACCCACATGCCATACTTGATACGATTGGGGTAATTGGTTCAAGCTCACTCGTTTACACGGGAACAGAAAAAGTTATTTTTACCGCAACATGTATCATTGTGTCGTGGTGCTGGTTTCACGGACTATGTTTTGCTGGTCGAATGTTGAAAAAAATAGATTCATCCGGTAAGTTTCTTGGAATATTAAATAAGATTTCTGCAGTCATTATTTGGATCACTGCGATATTTATGAGTTTATCTTTATTATAAGAAAAACGTCTCTAAATATTGTAGAGACGCGTTATTTTGGCTGTAGTAGCCGTTTACAATGGGCATTCAATTGTTCATTGTCTAGCCCCATACCAATTAGAATGATAACCGGCTTTTTATTTGAAGAAGCAGAAATTGGGACGAACTGCGCTTTCTTTGATGCATATTGAAAACTATAAAGTTGGCTTGAGTTTTCAATTTCGATAATCCCTTTTCCTCGAAGAATACCATTAGGAAGCTGTGAAAGCCATTTTTCAAACGCTTTTTGTTGAAATGCCGGTAAATCCTCCAACTTAATTGCCTGTAAAGTGGAATGGTGGTGATGATGGTGATTTATATCAGAATGTCGCTCGCCGATTGAAATGGATTGAAAACGTTTTTCAAACAAAATTTCGGGTTCAACCTTTCCGTAATGACAATTCACCATTTGTTTTTCTTGCCCAACGACTTTAGCTATTTTCTGTTTAATTTTATCTAGTTGTTTCGGTGGAACAAGATCTGTCTTATTTAATAGCAATAAACTTGCGCAGACCATTTGCTCTTGCATTAGTTTTCGAACTTCTGCGGAACTGGAAAACACACTTTGAAATTCTAAATAATGACTGGAATCCAAAACGGTAATAATAGACATGACTTCAAACTGGTCAATATATGGCTTAGAAAGAAGAGCTTCTTGTATTTCTAATGGATTAGCCACGCCAGTACCCTCAATGAAAAGTACATCCAGAGGCCGTTTTTTCATTTCTGTAACCAATTCATCCAATGTCTCTTTTAAATCCTCTTGGAGAGTGCAGCAAATACAACCATTTAGAAGTTCAAATACTTTTTTATCTTCAAATAAATGGCTTTCCACATTTTCTTCACCTAATTCGTTCAAAATAATGCCGGGTTGTTGTCCTCTTTTCTTGCATTGTTCCAACATATTCAATAAGACAGTTGTTTTGCCACTTCCAAGAAATCCACTTATTACGTAAACAGGAATTTTCGTATTGTTTTCCATCAAAATCTCTCCTATCAATACCTCATTGCTAATTGCTTCTATAAACGTATGGTTCTTCTGGTTCGGTTATTTTCTTTACCTTGTCTACCTTCAATATAGGAATTGTCTTTTTAAATGGTTGGTAGTATATCGTATCCATCGTACCTTCCACGTCAATCCAGTCATCATTTTGAAATGTGGTACCTTTCGGAAGTTCTAATAGCATCCCGAATACTCCTGAATCCGCAACACAGTGTATGATGCCAAACCTGAACAAAAAGACATCTCCAGTTTCCTTATCAACGTAAGTAAACCCTCTGAAACCAATTGTTTTACCAGTAAAGTATCCAGGGTTTTTGTATATTGTTTCCATCCCATATAGATAATCTTTATCATCTAAAATCACACTGTCTTTGTTTGCGTACTTACCCAGTGCTTCTTCATTTATCTCATCATATCCCCCTTCACCATAAAACACGCTACTATCTGGTTCAAGGAACTGATGGACACCGTACTCATCCTTACCATTATAAACTTCAAAGTTAAATCCCTTCGCTGCAACAATATTTGAATCTAGAGTTGCAACGGGAAGAAACAATGCAGTCAAAATAGGAAATAAGAATATAGGGTAGCCCAACCACGATTTCCACTTCTTCCCTTCCTTAGAATGATCTATTCCGCAATCACATATAGGCCCCAAATCTTCCTCATTTTTACCATCTTTCAAAGTAAAATACATTTGAATGAGCATAAAGAAAAAGAAGATGAAAATAGCGAGAAAAGAAAACATGGAATATTTTAAGTTAATGTATTTCGATATATTTCCAGATGCATGTAAATGTAAAAAGAGAAACGAAAATCCTAGTAAAATCCAGCAACGAAGCATTATTAAATTTCTCCTTTCTTTACAATTTGGTAATAATTATTGACCCTAGCAACACTAAAATGGTTGTATAAATGAATAAGAAAAAAACGAACTTTGTTTTGAATACCCCTAGCATCATTAATGTGTTCTTAATATCAAACTTCGCACCGTATACTAAAAAGGCTACTAACGCTCCAGTCGAAAATGTACTTCTAAAGGAAGCAGCAACAAATGCATCCGCAGATGAACATAAGGACATAATGTATGCTAACCCCATCATAACAAGTGAAGAAGAATATTCTCCGTGTCCGATGGAAGTTAAAATAGATGTTTTCATATATGTTTGTACAGCAGCCGCTATTAATGCGCCTACTATTAAGTATTTTCCTACGGTAAAAAATTCATCCACCATATGTTTGAAAGCACCTAACACTTTTCTTTTAAGCGGGATGTTTTGCAATGAAGCCTGGTACGTTAACATATGCTTTAACTGAGGCTCCTTAAATTGAAAAGAAAGTATTAAGCCGACAATAAATGCAACGATAAACGATAATCCACCACGATACAACACCATTTTCCAACTGTTTCCGAAAGCTACATATGTGGAGAAAAGCACGACTGGGTTTATGACGGGTCCAGTTAACATGAACGCGATTGCTGCATGGAGCGGAACCCCTTTCGCCATTAACCTTCGTGCAATCGGAATAATTCCACATTCACAAGCTGGAAAAACCGCACCGAGCGCACTTGCAGAGAGCACCGAGAGAAACCGATTTTTGGGAATAACTTTTGCAAGCATTTCATCTGTCACAAATACTTGTATTAAAGCTGAAACAATTACCGCTAACATGATAAAGGGTAACGATTCTATTAAAATACTAATAAAAATAGTATTAAACTGTAAAAATAATTGACTATTCATTTTCATTACTCCTATTAAAAACTTGAATATAGATATACTAGTATAGTCGGTTCCATTTTACAAATGGTTGTGATTGGAGGGTAAAACATATTTATGTAGACTTTTGGCTATCTACTTCGCTAACACTTAGACGTTGGTAAGGAGTGCTATGATCCTGATAGATCGCCTTCCATTTATACATTTGATTAATTTTCACTAGCAAAAAGAACGCTCGAAACACTCTTAACTAAAAGCATATAACACTACTAATTATTACTTCTCCTTTAACAAAATCGGTAATTTCACGTGACTTGGATATTCTTCCTTATGATACACCCTTTGTACGACGACCAATTCCTTTGGATTTTCATAAGGGTTTTCCCCTGTTTTTGATTTTGGAGATAGAACAAATTTACTCTAAGACGGGATAGAAAACCTAATCTTACTTCCTTTCTTAAAAGTATAAGCTATCGATTGCATATAGATATAGTATTTTTCAATTGCACCTGGTTCAAGCAGTATTGGAGCATCATGACCATTTCGATATTTTGCCCGCACGATATAATTAGAGAGATGAATCGATTTTCGAGTTTCATCCATTACACATAAATTCACCACCCAATCGGTATCCATAACTGAGCTTGCAGCGTAAATTTCAGCAGAAAGTTCACCCGCCACTACAATATTTTCTTCCAAAACATCACTTGTATAAACAAGTATATCATTTCTAATTTCATGTTTATTTAGTATGACAGGCTCACATTCTGTCGGTATGATTTTATTTGGGTTTCATAGCAAAAGGGGTTATGAAGCCTCTAACAATTACATATGATTAATTGAATAACTACTGGGAAAGAGGGAGTTCTATGTTTATTTATGTTGTAAAAATGGGGGATTCCTTATACTCGATTGCAACAAAATTTAAGGTAACCATGGATAGCATTCGTATAACGAATGGTTTAAAAACGGATAGCTTGGTACCAGGACAAGATTTACTTATTCCGACAAATATGTATACAGTTCAACCAGGGGACTCGCTCTATTCTATTTCCCAAATGAGCTTTATTTCTGTCGAAACCTTACGTCTCATAAATGGCCTACACTCAGATACGTTAGTGGTTGGCACAATGTTATATTTACCTCCAAGAACTAAATATGATGCATTAAATCTTAGTTATATATTGCCCTCAACACCTACCAAAAACAAAAATATGATTCAGAGTGCAGCTCCTATCAATACTTTTTTCGGGGTTTTTGAATACCACATTCTTGCTGATGGAAGTTTGAGCTCTTTGGATGATCGACAACTTATTCGAGTAGCAAGAGAGAATAAGGTTGCACCACTTGCGGTAATTACTAATCTGACATCAACAGGATTTAATGCTGACTTGGCAAATCAAGTATTAAGCTCCCCCCAAGCTAAAGCTCGTTTAATTAAAAACATCTATAATTTAATCAAGAATAAAAACTATGCTGGTGTAAACATTGATTTTGAAATGTTGCTAGAAGGACAAAGGGATTTATATACCAGTTTTCTTCGTTCGTTAAGAGAAAAGTTGAAGCCAGAAGGTTATTATACTTCTGTCGCTATTCCAGCTAAGATCAATGACAAACTTCCTTATCTGAAGGCTTATGATTATGGAGGAATCGGCTCCGCTGTTGATTTAGTCGTTATTATGGCTTATGATTTTCACGAAGCAACCAGTTTGCCAGGTCCCATCGCCCCCATAAAGGAAGTAAGACAGACAATTGAGTATGCTCTTAAGCATATGAAAGCAAGTAAAATTATTTTAGGGGTACAACGTTACGGTTATGATTGGAAAATGCATGATAATACCGTGATCGATGCCCATGCCGTTTCAGTTTCTATGGCAATTGAAACAGCTATGAAACATCAAGTACCGATCCAATATTCCAAGGAAGACCAACAACCTTTTTTTCAGTATAGAGATGAAGCTGGTCAGAAGCATATTGTATGGTTTGAAGATTCAAGAGCCCGTGCTCAGAAACTCAAACTGGTCACTGACTATCATTTAAAAGGCATCGGGGAATGGCAATTAGGGTTCAAGTTTGCCCAGTCGTATCTATTAGTAAACGAGTTTTTAAAAACCCAAAAAGTACTCTGAGATTTGTCCTAAGAAAAGTGCAAGTCTGCTTTAAGTGCTTCTTGTCTTCTCTATTTTCCTGAGTGCTTTGGACGAAACATTGCTTCACTGTTACCGGGATATTTTTTGTGGATCGCTCTCGTATAGAAGGAAAATACTCTAGGAGAACAGGCGTTGGAACTGGCCTGTTACTAAGTAAAAAAGCATACAATTATCTACAAAACAAAGGTGTCATGTTCCGAAACAATATGCAATTGTTTCAGAACATGACACCTTTTACTATTTTGTCTTTAACACATGAACGACTTCATACTTTCGGGTGGTTCGGTTGTGGAAAGCGAGTGTCTTTTTCCAGACTCGATTTTTCTACTTTCTATTTAATAATTATTTTTATTTTTAAAAAAGTCCGTTTTCTAACTTTTACAATCTAAGGGAATGGAATTACTGCTTATTGAATCCGCAGATTTTTTCACAAATAGCGATTACATTCATAAAATATAAAATGACGATCATCTGCGATAAAAAGGAGTATGTAGAAATGAAAGAATCGAAGGTACATTTATTTTCCACAGCCCTTGGAATGAACAACAATCGAAGCCATGTTGTAACTAGCCCTTATGAAGAACTCTTAGCAGAACAAAAATCCTTAAACCTGCATTATATGGAGCACTCTTCTCACTTGAGGGACTTATGTCAAACAATATTAGGTAAGATACAAGAACAAGAAATAGCGATCAACGGACAAAAAAGGATTCAAAGGCAAAATTATTTAAATCTGAGAAATATGTTGTTCGGAACCGCTCAAACCACAAAAAAATCCAACTTCCATATAGAGAAGCTAACTGACTCTAATAAAAGGATAATGGAACAATCGAGGAAACAAGGGGAAGTATTAAATATCTTGCATCGAAGGATTGTTAGACAAAAGAATTTTTTAAATAACTCTTCTATTAATCAAAGCAGATATATGAAAAATTCCATGGAGAAATACAACTCTTTGGAGCAAATGAATAAAACAATATTGAACAATATAATGCTACAAAAAGAGGAACAGGAAAGATTTTTTAGTGGTTTCTTGGAGATGTTTAACAAACAAAAAGACACTCTAATCGATATTTCTATAACACAAGACAATTATCTTAGGAATGAGTCAAACCAGCAAGAAGAATAATTAAACACCAATAATGAATCCACAGAAAAGGCTAACAGTTGAAACTGTTTATATCAAATAAAGAAAGCAGGGTGTTCAATTAAAATGAACATCCTGCTTTCTAATTTTACTAAAACTTCTCTTGCTAGAGTTTCCTACTATAAATTAGTATTGAAATTTAACCCGAACAGCTGCACTAATTGTTATTTGGCCTTGTTCAATTGGCGTATTTGCTGATTCAGACATGGCAACTGATTTAAATAGTACGGGACCCGCTGCCTCATTCACTTCTACAATTTCTATCGGTTGTGGATGCAATGGTAGTTTCATAGAATCAGCAATTGTTTTTGCTTTCATTTGTGCATTTTGAAGAGCTAAACGAAGAGCTTGTTGATAAGTAGAATCTGCATTTTCAATTTTAAATTGAATTCCTGAAATGCGATTTGCACCATATTGTACCGCTGTATCTATGACCGTTCCAATTTGACTGGTATCTTTTACTTTTACGGTAATAGCATTGGTAACTTCATATCCCCGAAAGACTTGTTTTCCTTCTATATAATCATAGTTTGGAAATACATTATATGCTGCAGTTTGTATATCCTCTTTTGGAATACTAAGCGCCAAAATGGATTGGATTACGCGATTCATGATGTTTGCATTTTCCTGCTGAGCTATACTAACATCTTTACCCTCCGTAATCACTTCTATTTGAATTTGAACATAGTTTGGTTGAACGGAAATCTTGCCATTTCCAGTCACCGTAATAACTCGCATAGGAGGTAATGAAGGATGATGAATGTTTGAATAATACATAGGATCGCCCCTTCCATAATGTTGTGCATACTAACATACTATGCTTTTTGTTCAGGGAAGTTGTCGCAATATAGTTAGTTCTCCGCTACTACTTCTTTACCACCGAGTTTAAAAAGGATTATTCCACCGATAATAATCAATACTCCTAATAACTGTTGAAACGTAAAAGGTATTTTTTCTAACCCTAACCAGCCTAATGAATCCCAGAGTAGTGCAAAGCAAAGCTGCGATGTAAGTACAATGGAAATCGCATATGTTGGACCAAGTAATTTGATACTTTGAATCACGCAGATTACGACACCCACTCCGATAATCCCACTAAACCAATACCAATTTTTCATATTATCCAACATCCACATACGTTCACCTTCTATAATGAAACCAATGAGAAGCGAAGCAAAAAAACCCATTCCTAATATCAAGGTTGTCGCTGTCCAAGAACCCGTTTTTTCATTCACTTTGGTATTAAATATATTTTGCAAGCTTAAGAAAAAGCCTCCAATTAGTGCTATTACTAATCCTACAAACATCTGCACAACTCCTCGAATCATTCATAAATATTGTGGTTAGCAAGAACACTTAACCCATCGCGATCTTTTACGTTGATAAACTCTTTATTACGGTCAATTAACCCATCTGCGCATAACTGATTAATGACTCGATTTAGATGTCGATAGCTAGTTCCGATAAGACCAGCTGCATCTTTCAAATCTTTTATAGGGAGCCGACCTTTAAAATTAGTATTCGATTCATCAAAAGATATGGACATTAAATAACTTGCTAAACGTACCTCTACTGGATACATCATGTTAAAACTAAAAGAATTATCCTTAATACGAAATTTCTTTGTAATGACCTTAAGTAAAAACTGCAGGAGAGGAGGATAGTCCATCCCATACTTTTTTAACCAATCGTAGTGGATCCCAATCATACAAACTGGCGTGACAGCTTCAACCGTATTGATCAACTCAATATTTTGTATGAATTCAATATCCCCCACTATTTCAAGCGGGGATTTAAAAGCAATAATTAGCTTATGTCCTTCGGAAGAGGTCATAAAAATTTTTATCTTCCCCTCCACAAGGATATATAGATGACTCTGGGGTTCTCCCTGTTCACAAATAATTTCTCCTTGATCAAAATTATATAAAGACAAGTAGGGCATTAACTCTTCGTTAAATACAGATGCTATTTGATGAGAATGTAAATAATAATTGAGTTGCTCACGATCCTTCATTTGCTTCATGGTTTTTCGCCTCCTTGCTAGCCATTTAAAGTCCTAACATCACAACACCAGCTACCATCATTCCCATACCGATAAACTGGGGTAATTTCATCTGCTGCTTACCTACACCAAACCAACCATTAATATCAATGACAAACGTCAAACTTAGTTGGGCAATTAAAACTGCAGATATAGTAAGCGTTACGCCAATTTGATGAATAGCTGTAATATTACTAAAAATAATAACTGCGGCCATGGCCCCACCAGTTAAATATAACGGTTTCACTTGCTTTAACATTTGCCACTTGCCATCACGTACGAACAACACGATGAACAAAGCTAGCACAAACCCAGTAAATTGTGTAATTGCTGCCGTCTGCCACGTACCAATATCTTGACTAATTCGGGCATTAGCAACACCTTGCAAAGTAATAAATGCACCACCTAATAACGCGAAGAAGATCCCTTTCATTTTGCATTTCCCCCATTCGACTTGTTATCTCTATTTAAAGATAGATCCATCCGTTTTGGAAAGGACATATGTCCTTACATTTTACTCCACACAAAAATAACATGCTCTAAAACAAATGATTCTTGTTTTTAGAGCATGTTATATAGGATAATTTTTCTTGATTTTTAATTTAAAATTTTTACTTTAACCGTTTTGCGGCCCCAATTGAGCGCTGATTCTTTTGTTGGAAAGAAAATATCTATTTTATTTCCTTTAATTGATCCTCCCGTATCTCCGGCAATCGCTTCCCCATAGCCTTCTACCCAGACTTTTGAACCTAGTGGAATTACAGTCGGATCTACAGAAATGACTTTTTTGTTCGGATTTGCATGTAAATCTATACCTGTCGATGTTACTCCCGAACATCCTACACAAGATGCTGTATACGCTGTTGAAGAAACAGTTATCTCTTTTGCTATTGACTTAGATTGAACAGCAGTTTTTGTCACAGGTTGTGCAGCTGGTTTAGCCACTGGCTTTACCACTGGTTGTATCGCTGGTTTAGTTGTATCAGATTGATGAGTCGTAGGTACGGAAACTACACTTTTTTTAGGCTGACTTGTTTTTGTGCCTTCAAAGACTAATTCATCTCCTGGAAAGATTAAATCACTTGTAAGGTGATTGCGATCCATTAAATCAACGACAGATAAATTATGTTCTTTCGCAATATCAAAAAGTGTATCTCCTAAGACAACTTTATATGTATCAGTGGTTTCTTCTACCTTTAACTGTTGAGATGGATATATAACTGTTGTATCAAGTCCGTTCCATTCTTGCAAATCTTGTACACTTACATTTGTTTCTTTCGAAATAGCCCAAAGTGTATCTCCTTTTTCTACCGTATGAACAGTTGCTGCGGAAGCTTGTCCCACCACTCCTACTGATAGTGTTACGATTGCCGTTAGTGCAATAATGTGTTTTTTCATAAGATGAATTTCCTCCTTTTCACTAACAAAACTAGTTTACCATCCAAAGATGACAGGACTATTGCAGATTCGTGTGAAGGAGATATCAATTAAATGACAAAGTTCGACACATTGATACAATTGTAATATTTTCATTAATGGAATAAATTATAGGCTTTTCAAAGGCATTTACATGCACTAAGTACGTGAATCAACTTCATAATTCCAATTTAGAGCAAATAACACGAACAATATTAAAGTGAAATGTGAGAATATGTATAATATACTCTTCATAAATCAGCATGATTTCCGCTATAGGCAAACGCTTTCCACGGCGTGAGAGATGAGCCATCACCGCCGCATTCGCGTCGTTTGTAATGTCGCATCTGTCTCACTCATCCCACTGGAGTCGCCGCCTGTCGTTCTAATCAATTAAGAAATTAAGAATTGTTCGTGTTTAAATAATTTAATGCTATTTATGAAATTAACTCACGTAGTAAATAAATAACTTACACCCCTTTTTTTAGTTTAAGTGTTCCTGTCTATTCAGAAACCTTATAACGCTCACATTCTCTTTTATCTCCAATAAATGAATACCAGTATCACCTGTAGCAAATGCAAAATCACTGGCATTCGGTTGACGAAGAAATGCTTTAAGCAAATGTGAGATTAAACCGCCATGAGAGACAATCGCCACTCTTTGATAATCTCTGTAGTCAAAAATAACTTTATGAAAAATCCTTTCTGCTCGAAAACGAAATTCCAAGTCTGACTCGCCATTTTCAATTGGTATATGAGCTGGTCTCCCATTTGGGGGTAATGGATATTTAACAGCCGCCTCTTCTCTGGAAAGCCCCGCAAGCACACCATTATTAAATTCCATTAAGTCACTTTCTACAATTAATTCACATCCGATTGCTTCTTTTAAAATGACAGCCGTTCTTTTCGCTCTTTTCAACGGACTTGCTAAAATAATGTCAGGCGAAAAATTTGTAGATACATAATCAGACAGCCTTTTTGCTTGCTGCTCTCCAAGCTCTGTTAAAGGAAAATCCGCTCTACCTTCGTGTACCCCTAGTAAATCCGCTTCCGATTGTCCATGTCTAATTATAAGTAATTCCAATTGATTCACTCCTAATTCAGTCTCAATCATATTCTTCAGCTAGCGTTTCGCTTTGCAAATCGAAGTAACATTCAATCCCTCAAAATTACCTAATTTCTATAAATTAATTTAAATTATACCTAAAAAGGACCATAAAAAGAATAATAATCTAATAATTATAATAATTAAGTTATAATTACCTTCAATTAATTCAAGTATTTTCTAAAAATATTACAAAACACAAACATTATAAAATATAATTCAAAAATTATTCGCTTATTATCTATACTCTATATTTATTTTGCTCTATAATAGCGAATATGATTTCAAAATACGAACATTAAGGTGGAATTTATGAGAGAATATACGCAAATTTTTCAAGGGACTGCTTTTACAAGTAAATCACCAAAAGAAGTAGAAATTCTTTATGATTGCCTATTCTGCATTAATAGCAACGGAATGATTGAAAAAATAGTCGCTCCAGAGGATACAGTCTATCAAGACTTATTAGACACTTATCAAGGAAAAGAAAACTTTCATCGTTTAGAAGAAGGTCAATATTTCTTACCAGGTTTCGTGGATTTGCACGTACACGCGCCGCAATGGGCACAATCCGGAACTGCATTAGATATTCCACTTTATGACTGGTTAAATACGTATACATTCCCACTTGAGTCTAAGTTTTCAGATTTAGCTTTTGCAAAAAACGTCTACGAAGACGTAGTAAGTACTTTGCTCGCAAACGGAACTACGACGGCACTTTATTTTGCAACTGTCCATAAAGAAGCAAGTTTATTACTAGCTGAAATCTGTGCGGAAAAAGGGCAACGCGGTCTAGTTGGAAAAGTTGTAATGGATGACCCTGCACAAAATCCAACATTTTATCGGGATGCAGATACTCAAACTGCATTAGCTGATACGGAAGAATTTATTTTAGCTGTCAAAGAATTAGCAAAATCGACTAAACAAGGGGTATACCCAGTAGTCACTCCTCGCTTTATTCCAAGCTGTACTGAAGAAGGTTTAAAAGGTTTAGGAGAACTTGCTGCCAAATACGATACGTATGTTCAATCGCACTGTAGCGAAAGTGACTGGGCACATAGTTATGTGAAAGAACGTTTTCAAAAGAACGATGCCTTTGCATTGAATGATTTTGGTCTATTACGCGATAAGTCCGTAATGGCGCACTGTAATTTCTTAGATGAGGACGATGCGGATTTATTTGCAGAAACAGGAACCGCCATTGCCCATTGTCCAATTTCCAATGCTTACTTTGCCAATAGCGTTATTCCTATTGCTCATTTGCATTTTAAAGGAGTAGAGGTCGGATTAGGATCCGATATTTCCGGTGGTTTTTCTCCAAGTCTTTTCGATAATGTAAGACAAGCTGTGATGTCTTCCAGAATGTTAGAAGATGGAGTCAATCCAGCTCTTCCGACTGAAGTTCGAGGTGTGCCCGCTTCACGTATCACGATAAATGAAGCATTCTATTACGCGACTGCCGGTGGGGGTGAAAGTTTAAGCTTACCAATCGGCCGTTTAGCAGAAAACTATACTTGGGATGTACAAATTATTGATACCAAAATAGCATCTTCAAAACTACCTATTTTTAACGAGCATGAAGACATAAACGATGTGTTCCAAAAAATAATGTATCTTGTTCGACCAGAAAATATTCGCGAAGTATGGATTCAAGGAGAAAAAGTTCACTCACGTTCGTAATACAAAAAAAATTGGAGGTGCTCATTACCAATGGAAATACCTACACATAAACAAGCTCACAATAATAATCCACGACTAACGGTTGGTCCTGATGAAAAAGTTTCACTAGGTCAATCCACTTTACTTGGTTTACAACATGTACTTGCGATGGACGTTTACGTGGTACCTTTCATCATTGCCATGCTAATCTCTTTACAGTCTGGTCAATCAACAGCGTTGATACAGTCTACTTTTATCGCCGCCGGAATTGCAACAATTGTGCAAACTTATTTCTGTATGAAGTTACCAGTGGCCCAAGGTCCTTCTTTTATCCCAATTGGCGCTATTGTAGGTATCTATGCAGCTAGTGGTGGTGGTATAAATGGTTGGGGTACTGTTTTAGGTGCTAGCTTAATCGCTTCTATTCTAGTTATCATTTTAGGTTTTACAGGTATTTTCAATAAATTGGTTAAGACCTTTGTGCCAACCATCGTTGGTGGGACAATCATTTTCGTAGTCGGACTTTCGTTAATGCCAGTCGCATTAAATGATAATATTTACAATGCAGCTGGTGCTATTGTTGCACAAAATATCTATTTAGCGCTTATCTCAGGTGCTGTGCTCATTTTATGTGTAATGTTAGGATCTTTGTTCGGAAAGAAAGGCCGAGTTTTTCGAATTACTTCCGTTATTGTCGCTTTAATCGTAGGGTGTATTGCAGCAAACTTTATGGGAGTATTGAATTTATCTGCTGTCGGAGATGCAAAATGGTTTAGCTTACCACAAATCCCTTTTGTCGATTTTAACTTTTCTTTTAATCCATCTGCAATTATTACGATGGTTATTATATATATTGTTCTAATGGCAGAAACAACTGGCACATGGTTTGCCGTGAGTAATGTCATAGACAAGCCGTTAACAGAAAAAAATATTAACCGCGGCGTAATTGGCGAAGGCATCGGCTGTCTAATCGCTTCTTTATTGGGGACAACTCCTGTTACTGGATACTCAACTAATGCTGGGATTATTTCCATCACTGGTGTTGCTAGTCGTCGTGTCTTTATCGCTGCTGGAGCATGGTTTGTGTTATTCGGTTTTTCAAGTAAGTTATCTGCCTTAATCTCTGCAGTTCCATCTGCTGTCATCGGCGGGGTTTTCGTCATCGTTTGTGGCGTGATTGCGATTAGTGGTTTAAAGGTAATGAAAAACGAGGTAATAAGCGAGAAAGAAATGTATGTCATTGCGGTGCCAATGATATTAACACTAGCTTTAACGCTAATTCCAAAAGATTTTTTATATACTTTACCTAACACATTACAATATGTATTTAGTTCGCCTGTTGCAGTAGCTGCTATAGCAGCCATACTATTGAACAAATTGCTACCAAATACGAGATAATTTAGTACGGAAAAAGCATCAGCTACTATGCAGAACATACGATCATTGAGGCATCGTGTCGAAATGATCGTATGACCTGTTTTGTGAGCACCTCCTATAAACGGTCCCATTCAGTGCCGATCATCCGATTCTCTATTTTTTACTCACTTCTCTCTAAATAGAGGATGGACATTAGCCAACCTCCTCCTATTTCTTATAAAATAGTCCGCCGTTTATTACTTCCACCTTTATCCTTACTTTGTACTGTTCCTCCATTGCTTTTTTTTCCATCTCGTAACATTCAGGCTTGTCTACTACCTCTTCATAGAAATGCTCCAATACATGAAGATCCTTACGCCATCTCTCAGTTGCTTCTTCCGCCCATGTATGATCGTCTTGCCGAATGAAATTTTCTATTACAGTATCTAATCGTTCCAAAGCACGGAGAGGTTTAATAATATAAGGCAAATGAAAGACGGTTTTAGACATATACTCATCCATGACCAAGTCATTTATAGATTCCTGAAATCCTTCTTGAATGACTCCTGTCATTAGATTAATCCCTAAAGAGTAGAGTATTTCTTTTGTTTGGTCGCTGTAATATGATATTTTATAATTCACCCCTAGCCATGGTGTTAAAATAACTCTAGTTTCCATTTTATCTACCTTTTCAAACATTTGAACAAAGGCACCTAGCTCTTTAGTTACTCGAAACAATTGATTGAGTCTGGGAGAACCAAAGTGCACGATTTCTCCTTTAATATCTTCATCCAACTTATTTTGATCGGTAATTAAAGTTAATTTGGCTGGACTTGGAACCCCATTAGTACTTTCTAAGTATTGCCAATAGTAAGGGCGGTTCATAATTTTTTTATCCATATCGATCGTTAATTGGACGGTAATATAGTGGTCATTACCATGCATAATATCGCAATTATTTTCTTTAAAGAATGTTTGTAAATAACCGTGCACTTGTTGTGGGTACATGTTTATCCTCCTCAAATCGATTTTTTGAACGCAGATAATATATCGTCTAACTCCCCCACAACTTTTTCAAAAACATCAATCTTCACATAGAGCAAGTCCAATATATCTTTTTCGATGGTGTTATCGACCGCTAGATTATATATATGAACATCATGCTCTTGCCCTAACCGGTGGACCCGTCCAATTCGTTGTTCTAATTTCATTGGATTCCAAGGCAAATCATAATTGATGACATGGTGACAAAATTGAAGGTTAATCCCTTCTCCTCCAGATTCCGTTGCAATGAGCACCTGCGCTTGTTCTTTAAATAAATGCTTCATCCAGTCTCGTTTATTTTTATTGAATTGTCCGTTAAAGAGAACACTTGTTATTCCTTTTGAATTCAAAAACCACTGCAAGTATGCTTGACTTGCTTTATATTCAGTAAAAATAATGACCTTATCATTTGCTTCTGAAATTATTTCATACACTTTTTCTGCTTTCGAGTTTTTTTCCAATGCCATCAATTTTTGAATGATTTCCTCCACGTATTCATTCTCTTTTGTTCCCACACATTTTTGACGCATTTTATTTAAAGTCAAGTATGTAGCTTCCTTGCTGCTACACATTTCCTTTTGCAGTGTAATCATAGAAAAGGCACCAGAAAAAACAGGGGAAACATCTTTAAGTCCCAAAATCAAATCATAGACTTCTTTTTCTTCTTTCGTAAACTGGATTGGGATTATTTGAACACAACGATTAGTCCATTCAATGCCAGTGTTTTGTCTTCTATTTCTAACCATCACTTGATTTACCAATTCTTTCAAATAATCTTCATGCTCTAAACTATGCTTGCTAGCAGAAAATGAAGATTGAAACGTCTCGTAATTCCCAAGATGCCCTGGTTTTAGTAAAGAAATGAGAAAAAACAACTCAAAAACATTATTTTGCACAGGCGTGGCAGTTAACAACAAACAAAACTTTTTCTTTAAACTTTGAACAAACTCGTAGATTTGCGTTTTATGATTTTTTAGCTTATGCGCTTCATCAATGATTATCATGTCGTATTCTTGCGCATATATGAGTTCTCTATGCGGATTTCTCTTTGCAGTATCCATACTCATTACGACAACATCATAATAGTCAATGGGGGTATTTTTTTTATAGGGTATCGCAGGAATGTAAAATTTATAGTTCAGTTCCTCCACCCATTGAGTGATAAGTGAAGCTGGAGACAAAATTAACGCTTTTTTCACTAGTCCTCGAACGAGATACTCCTTTAGTATCAAACCCGCTTCAATAGTTTTACCAAGCCCAACTTCGTCTGCAAGAATTGCTTTTCCATTCATCCTTTCTATAACCGTTTCAGCCACTTCTAATTGATGGGTAAGAGGAGTTAAGTTGGGTAAATATTTGGGAGATTGAAGCCCGGTGAAGTCTGCAATCAAGTTAGTTTTAACTACGTCGTAACTCATCTTGTATAGTGTCCAATTATCCCAAGGTTCCACATTCTCTAATCTTTTTATAAATCCCTCTTTCCACTCATTCGACTTTTCAATTATCATGCATATCACCTCTTGCCAAATTTTCTTTCTCTTAGTTTGACCAAAAACGAACTGACTATGATTTTTTAATTGATTTATCGTTAAAAATAAAAAAGAAAACCTAGAGCATAATTAATTGCTCCAGGTTTTCTTTTTGTAAATAATTATGCGTAAAGTAAATTAAGCGCCATATCTATTTATCAGATAAATCCCAATCTTGAAGATTATTATGATAACCGAAGAATGTCGGTCCTGCACTAATTACTTTATCTGAAATAGCTGCGAAGTCGTATTCAGAGTAAAGTGTGAAGACTGGTAAATCCTTTACAAATAATGCTTGTAATTTAGAGTAGATTGCCTTACGTTTTTCAGGATTTGGCTCGTTATTACCTGCAAGTAATAACTTTTCTTTCTCTTCACTTTGATAACCAGTAAAGTTAAAAGGTGAATCATTACCATAATAGTTGGTAATATCTGGATCGATATTTGTTGTGTAACCTAAAATCATTAAATCATAGTTCCTTTCACGAGCTTTAGCAATATGAGTTGGGAAGTCCGAAGTAACAAGCTGAACATTTAATCCAATTGCTTTTAAGTTTTCCAAAATGATTGCCCCAGCCTGTTCTCGCATTTTATTTCCAGCTGGCACGGCAATTTCTAATGGTGTATTGAAATCCCAATTTGCTGCTTTTAACATTTCTTTTGCTTTTTCAGGGTCATAGGAAATGTTTTTGATACTACTATCATAGTATGGGTTAATAGAAGGATATGGACCATCTACATAATCACCTTTACCTTGCAATAAACTCTTAATCATTTGATCACGATTTATAGCATGACCGATTGCTACTCGAACATTTGGATCTGTTATTTTCTTTGTATTAAATAATAACGTTTGGTAACCATTCGCAGGATTTGCTGTTGTGTGAATACCTTTAATCTTTTCTACAGTATCATAGTCTGAAACTGCTATACTACCCAGACCAACGCCTGCATTCATGTGAATTTCACCTGTTTGCAACTGTGCTACTAAGTTTGTTGCAGGCATTATTTTAACAAAAATTTTATCAAGTTTTGGTTTACTTACATAATAGTTATCATTTTTAGCAAATTCAACATATTGATCTGCTTCATATTTAACAAATTTGAATGCACCATTTGTTACATTCGGATTTTGCATAAATGGATGAGCTGTTAAGTCTTCTGGCGCAACATCTTTCAGTATATGCTTCGGTAGGATCATAATTTGAGAACCGATAAATTCTTTAATAAGATTTGGATCTACTGGTTGCTTTGTTTTGAATGTAAACGTTTTCTCATCTACTACAGTAATAGAAGGCATTTCTTTTTCTCCGTTTGTAAGCTTACCATTTTCATCAAGACCTTCTAAATTAGATATAATTGTACCAACTGATGTTTCTGTTTTGGGATTTGCAATTAAGTTGAATGTGAACGCAATGTCTTCTGCTGTAACCGGCTCACCATCTGACCAAGTTGCTTTAGGTTGTAACTTGATTGTGTATGTTTGATTATCTTCCGTCTCGAAAGATTCTGCTAACTTAGGAGTGAATTCTAATGGAGCAGTCATTTCCAAAAATGTTTCAAACATAAACTTTTCTAACCATTGTGATGCAAAATCTCCAGAATTAATTGGGTTGAAACTAATTGGAGGATTTACTAAACCGATAAATAATGTTTTACCATCTGATGACGTTTTGCTTGATGATCCATCAGACGACTTATTTCCTGAATCGCTACATGCAGCTAGTAGTGTTGCAAGTAGAAGTACAAATAATACACTTAACCTTTTTACCTTTTTCATTCATTTCCCCAACTTTCTCTTTATATTATTTAATACTTTTTGGATCCAATGCATCGCGTAAACCATCGCCCATGAAATTTATGGACAATACAGCAAGTAAAATCATTGCTCCTGCCGGGATCCATAACCAAGGTTGAGATGATAGTACAGTTAAAGATTGGGCTTCTGTAAGCATGTTCCCCCAACTTGGGGTAGGAGGTTGTACCCCCATTCCTAAGAAACTTAAAGATGATTCAAGTAGAATCGCTGAAGCAATACCAAATGTTGCGTTTACTATAATTGGCGCAACACAGTTTGGTAAAATATGTTTAAAGATAATGCGCGGCGAAGTATAGCCGAGTGCAACACCAGCTTTCACGTAATCCATTTCTTTAATGGATAAGACACTTCCACGCACAATTCTTGCGACAGATGGCCAGCCAAGTAATCCAATAACAGCAATAATATTGAGGATATTAGGCCCCAAAATACTTACTAAAACTAAAATGACCATTAAATATGGAAATGACATAAAAATGTCTGTCATACGCATAATAGCGCCATCAACCCAACCACCAAAATATCCTGCAATAGCGCCAAGCACGGTCCCTATCACCACATATATGGCAACTGCTCCTATTCCCACTGCAAGTGAAATACGTGAAGCGTAAACAAGTCTACTAAAAATGTCACGGCCAATTTGATCTGTACCTAGCCAATAATCAGTAGAAGGCTTTGCACTAAACGCACTATTTATCGCAGTTGGATTGTACGGAGCAATTATTGGTGCAAATATTGCCATTAGCACGATAAGGGTAAAAACGATTAAACCAAAAATAGCTAACTTATGTTTAAAGAATTTCTTTCTAAATAAATAAAAATACGTTTCTTCTTTTCCCAGGTCTTGAAACACTGAATTCGGTGACTTGATATTAGCCGTTGTCTCTTTCAACATGGACATATGTAGAGGCCCTCCTTTCACTGTTAGTTGTATTTAATACGTGGATCGACAATCGCATACATAATATCTGTTAATAAGTTTGCTGATAAAACTACAACGGCCGCTATTAGGTTAATCGCCATAAGTAATGAATAATCACGCGACATAATCGCTTTGATGGTTAATTGACCCAGTCCCGGCCATTGAAAGATTTGTTCTGTAACTACAGCTCCACCAATGAGTATCGTTACATCCATCCCGATAATTGTAATAATCGGGATTATGGCATTCTTTAAAGCGTGTTTGTTTGTAACAACGAAATTCTTCAAACCTTTAGCGCGAGCAGTACGTAAGTAATCTTGTCCGAGAACTTCTAACATACTCGAGCGAACGTAACGAACCATGTTACCTGCTATACCTGCCGCAAGCACAATGGCTGGTAATATCAAATGCATCATAACGTCTCCAAAACCACCGCTTGATCCAAGCTTTGTCATCCCACCAGTCGGTAAAATTTGAAGCTTAACGGAGAAAATATAAATAGCACCTAATCCTAAAAAGAACGCTGGGATTGAAATCCCTAAAAAAGATAATGTAGTTGTCGTATAATCTGTTAACGTGTATTGCTTGGAAGCGCTTAAAATACCTATTGGAATAGAAATAATATACGCCAAAATTAGCGCAGCACCCATCAACAGCAAAGTAGGGCCTATTCTCTCTAAAATCATTTGACTAACAGGTTCATGCGTAGCATAAGAGAATCCAAAATCACCATGCAATACATTTCCTAACCAATGAAAATACTGCTCGTATATAGGATCATTAAGCCCAAGTGCTTCTTTTTTCAACTCTATATCCTCTGCGGATATATTCGGATTAACAAACATTTCAACTGGGTTACCTGGCGCCAAGTTGATGATAAAAAAGTTAAAGACGGTTACACCAAACAAAATCGGAATTGCGATCAATAATCTTCTCAAAATATATTGGAACATTGCTACACTCCCTTAATTCAGTGGAAAATGACAAGCAACACCATGCTGGCCTGATTGCAATTCCGGAGTTTTCTCTTTACATATATCTTGTGCATAAGGACAACGTGTATGAAAGCTACAACCACTAGGTGGGTTTATAGGGCTAGGTACATCCCCTTCGATAACAATGCGATCTCGATTACGAAAATGTGGATTAGGTACTGGATAAGCATTCAATAAAATTTGTGTGTACGGATGGCGAGGGCTACTAAAAAGTTCCTCCGTTTCTCCGATTTCTACAATTTTCCCTAAATACATTACAGCAATACGATCACTGATATAGCGAACGGCACCAAGACCATGTGCGATAAACAAATAGGTTAAGTCAAATTCTTTCTGTAAATCTTTCAATAGATTTAATACTTGTGCTTGTACCGACACATCAAGAGCAGATACTGGCTCGTCACAAACAATTAGCTTAGGATTTAAAATAAGTGCACGTGCGATACCAATACGTTGGCGCTGACCACCGGAAAATTCATGGGGATAACGACGACCATGTTGTGGCGTTAAACCAACAATTTCTAACATACGATTCACTTTTTCTTTCGCATCAGCAGCTGAAGCTAATCCATGTGCAAGAAGAGGCTCAGCCAGTAATTCACCTACACGCTTCCGAGGATTGAGTGATGAATAAGGGTCTTGAAATATAATTTGTAGCTTTGTACGCAACGAGCGAAGTTCAGCACCTGTTATATTCGCCATGTCCTTCCCATCAAATATAATTTGACCGTCTGTTGGAGGATCAATCTTTACGATAGCTTTACCAGTAGTGGATTTACCACATCCAGATTCCCCTACGAGCGCTAGTGTTTCTCCAGGATAAATATCGAAGTTTAATCCATCAACGGCTTTGACATTGCCGACAGTGCGAGAAAATATACCTTTTTTTATAGGATAGTATTTTGTTAAATTTCGAATTTCAACAAGCGGCTGCTTTGTGTTTGTCTGATCTTTTTGTTTCAATACTTCATGCATTCACAACACCTCCAACCTGTTCAATGCCATGTAAAAAGCAACGAACTTTATGTGGCTTTTCTACACCTACTTCTACAAGCTTCGGCGCATCTGCAATACAAGTTTCTGTCACATATGGGCAACGCGTTTGAAAACGGCATCCGCTAGGCATGTTTTGAGCAATCGGTACAGAACCTGGAATAGAATATAACTTTTCACTTTTTTCTTTATCTAGATGCGGAATTGACGCCATCAATCCGATTGTATACGGATGTTTTGGCTCATCGAACAACGTAAAAACGTCCGTTTCCTCCACTACTTGCCCTGCATACATAACGATTACTTTATCCGCCATTTCAGCAATTACACCTAGATCATGCGTTATCAGCATAATTGCCGTTTGCGTTTCTTCTTTTAAATCTTTCATAAGCTCTAAAATTTGAAGTTGTATGGTAACGTCTAAAGCTGTCGTCGGCTCATCTGCTATCAACACCCTTGGTTTACACGCTAATGCCATTGCAATCATTACACGTTGGCGCATACCACCTGATAACGAGTGAGGATATTCATCCATAATTTCTTCTGCGCGTGGAATTCTTACCTTTTTCAACATGTTAATCGCATATTCACGTGCTTCTCTTTTATTCAGTTTCAGGTAAAGGCGAATTCCTTCCATCATTTGATTGCCTATTGTAAAGACAGGATTCAAGGAGGTCATCGGCTCTTGAAAAATCATGGAAATTTCATTACCACGTATATTTCTCATATCTGCTTCTGAAAGAGTCGATAGTTCTTTATCATTTAACTTAATGGACCCTTTTCGAATGTACCCATGTGTACCGAGAAGTCGCATGATTGATAAGGACGTGACGCTTTTCCCACAACCCGATTCACCAACGATACCAATAGTCTCACCGGGTTTTAAATTGAATGACACTTCATCGACAGAGATAATCTCATCGTCATTCAATTTAAATGCTGTTTGTAATTCACTTACCTCTAATACATGCACACTCATAAAAGCCATCCTTTCATTTAATGAATCTCTACGCTGTCTTTCACTGTTTCCACTAAATATTTGTAGGCTACGCTTAATAGCCCTTTTCCTGCATATATCATTGCCCGCTCATCAAAATCGAATTTCGGATGGTGGTGGGGATAACTAGCACCAATTGCTTCATTACGTCCACCTGTAAAGAAAAATGCTCCTGGCACTTTTTGTACATAATAAGCAAAATCTTCACTTGCCATAGATGGTGGGCTATCCACAAATTGAATTCCTTCAATTGTTGATGTAATGGACTGAATGACATTGTCTGTTTCTAGTTCGTGGTTATATAATGACGGAAATCCATTTTCGTATTTTAGTTCATACGTTGCTCCGTATGAAGCACAGACATGTTTGATAACTTGTTTAATATCATGTTCAATGGACTGACGAACGTCTTTGTCAAACGTACGAATCGTAGCAGATAATTGAGCGGTATCCGCAATAACATTGCTTGCATTTCCTGCATGAAATGATCCAACAGTGATCACTGCTGGTTTAATCGGATCGATGCGACGGCTAATTATTGATTGCAACTGGTTAATAACCTGAGCACCAACAACTACGGCATCAATTGTTTCATGAGGCATTGCACCGTGTCCGCCTTTTCCTTGAATTTTTAATTCAAATGCATCAATAGATGCCATCGCATAACCTTTTGTACAGTTGTATGTCCCGACTGGTAACCCAGACATAAGATGTGTACCAAAAACATAATCAACACCATCTAAGCAGCCATCTGCAATCATTTCGGATGCTCCACCAGGGGAAGATTCCTCTGCGTGTTGATGAAGTAAGATAACATTTCCAGCAAGTTCATCTTTATGTTGATTTAACACTTTTGCAACAGCTAATAATGTGGCTGTATGTCCATCATGTCCACAAGCATGCATCACACCGTCTACTTTAGATTTATACGAAACATCTTTTTCATCTTGAATTGGTAGTGCGTCAAAGTCTGCTCTTAGAGCAATCGTTGGTCCTGGTTTAGCCCCTTCAATCTTTCCAACAACCCCTCTTCCACCTACTTTCGTACGAACTGAAATACCATAACCTTCAAGAATTTGTGCAATCATTTTTGGTGTTTCTACTTCTTCGTAAGAAAGTTCCGGATTTTCATGAAGATGTCGTCTCCATGCCACCATTTGTTCATACATTTCTTCGATCTCTTTATGCCATGCTGTTAACAAGCAAATTCCCCCTATTTAAATATTTAATTGTTTAGTATTTTCAGATTTTAATAGTCGGTAATATCCCCTTCTCAGCATTTCCTTTCACTTTTTCATGTAAATGACTTTAGTTCACTTTTTCCGATCACCGGAAAGTGATTCCGTCTTAAGGAAATTGTAGCTTAATTATAATTACGCATTACAACGAAGTCAATATATTTTGATAAGTCAAATAATTTGGAACTTTTTATATTAAGCAACGACTACCTAACAAGAGAGTAGTAAGTACAATAATGTATATTGTACAAATGAAGGTTTTTATCTATATGGAATCTACTAAAAAGGTCCCTTATAGCATCGCTGAGAATATAAAAAAACCGTTCGATGAAGTCACATCAAACGGTCAAATTTAATTTAGTACTAGTAGAATTTTTCCATTTTGATTATTTAAATGAAAAGACCCTATGGAATCTCTCTACTATAGAAGGTTATTTTGTATTGCAAATTAATACTTTGGTTAAAATACATCTATATTTTTAAACTTCTCATTAAACCCTCTATTCGTCTTGTGAATAACCATTTTTTCGTGCTGCAGCTTCATCTAAAATTTCTTGCCGAAAACCTTCCAGACTTTTTTTGCGACGTTCGTTTTTTTGTCTGAGTGCCTCTCGTTCATCACCATCAAGAAAGCCCATCGCTTCTTCAGCCGCTTCCATATTTCCAATTGTATTTTCCGTCATATCCTGTAACTTTTCAACATTATCTGATCGATCATCCGGTTTTGGTTTGTTTCGTGCCATTTTTATTCCTCCTTCTTTTTAATAAAGTCACACAAAATATAGAGTCTCCAATCTAACTAAAACTATCCATATGATATTTTTAGTAAAAAATAAATTTAATTACATGTAATAAACGGAACAAACTAGGACAACATAACTGAAGATAAAAAGATAAAAAGGCGGTAATGACATGTCCATGGAATGGTTTAACAGAGTAACTGGAGAGCTTCAAGATCATTTGGAATCGATTTGTGAAGAATATGATCAAGTCGGCCATATGAATATTAATCGGGGTTCAAAACATCCACGTATAGAATTTTTTGTTGGTACAGAAGAAGATAGAGATTACTTTTGCACCCTTCTCTTCGATCCCTATAATGAAGAGTTTTACGTTGAGAGTTTTGATGTAACTCTCCACCAACCTACAAGAATAATTTTGGATGACATTACTGATGTAGTCGATGCCGTTCATGAAATGTTTCATGAATTCATGGATGATGATAGTGAAATGTATTATGTAGATGAAAATAGTAATGAATACGAAGTTTTAGATGAAGAAGTCACTTTGGAAGAAATCAATGTGGAATGGGAAACACCGGAGGTTACTGCTTTTTATATTGAAGATAAGGTGGAAGTAACTTATCAATTTGGGATAGATAGTGCGAATGGAGATGGAGTTCTCCGAAGAGTCAACCGACTTTGGGTAGATGACACGGAACTTTTCGAAGATGAAAGTACCTTTTCCTTTAAAAAGGAAGAGGCAAATGCAATTATATCTATGATTGCGAGCCATGTGGATAAGATGATTGGATATGAAGAAATTATAAACGGATAATATATATTAACTAAGAGACACTTCTAATTCTACAAGAGGATAAAGGCACTAAAAAAGTGTCATTCTAATAATTTTGCCAATAAAGATGTGCTCCTGCGGTTACTCGTCCCAGAAAAAATTGCCGCCACGCTAAATCCTATTATTTAAAGAAAAAATTCAACAAATAGCTACTATGAAAAGTACTAACTAGAGTTTTTCAGTGCCCTCCAAGAGAATTGGAGGTGTCTTTTTTCTTTATTCTAATGCCATCAATTAGATTCTAAAATACTTCGTGTTTGTCTTTTTTAATTTTTTTTAAAAAAGGTATTGCCTTTTTTATGCAAACCGGTTTATAATATATCATGTCGTCAATTATTAATTAGTAGTTAAACGGCAACCAAGCAATATCTTGGAGGAATACCCAAGTCTGGCTGAAGGGATCGGTCTTGAAAACCGACAGGCGGGTCATACCGCGCGGGGGTTCGAATCCCTCTTCCTCCTCCATCTTTTAATTTTTTTCTAAAAAACATAAACTCTTAATGTAATTTATGTTATAATTGTTTTCTAAGTATATTATTGTCGCGGGGTGGAGCAGTGGTAGCTCGTCGGGCTCATAACCCGAAGGTCGCAGGTTCAAATCCTGTCCCCGCAACCAAATGGTCCCGTGGTGTAGCGGTTAACATGCCTGCCTGTCACGCAGGAGATCGCCGGTTCGATCCCGGTCGGGACCGCCATTTTATATTTTACTAGATTGTGATTTAGGATAAGCAAGCTGACGATGCTTCGCTTAACGTAAATAGAAGAGGCTCAGTAGCTCAGTCGGTAGAGCAAAGGACTGAAAATCCTTGTGTCGGCGGTTCGATTCCGTCCTGAGCCACCATTTATGCGGGTGTAGTTTAGTGGTAAAACCTCAGCCTTCCAAGCTGATGATGAGAGTTCGATTCTCTTCACCCGCTTATAAAGAACATTTACATGAATAAATAGCAAGACTATAGCTATATGGGGAAGTACTCAAGTGGCTGAAGAGGCGCCCCTGCTAAGGGTGTAGATCGGGCAACCGGTGCGAGGGTTCAAATCCCTCCTTCTCCGCCATATGTTTGGCCCCTTGGTCAAGCGGTTAAGACACCGCCCTTTCACGGCGGTAACACGGGTTCGAATCCCGTAGGGGTCATATTGAATAAAAGCTCGAGAATCTATAATGGATTCTCGAGCTTTTTTCTATATACATTGCTTGTACCTTATTCAATAGCAGACCCAACGACGACTTTGGGAATTTCCGTCATCTTTTGATAGATAGTTTCTAAAACTATTGGTTACTTTTATCGCTTTAAACTACAACCACATTCCTTTTATCAAATATTATGATGCTTTTGTCGCTTTTAGTATTCTAATTAAATTACTTTGAATCAAAAGACTGGAACCAACTCATGACTCCAGTTTTTTGGTTTACTTTCTTTATTGTTTTCTATTTTGAAAGTTTTCTTCAATACCTTTTTTCCAAGTTCGATCTATTTTTTTACCTTTACGGAATGATGTGACTGCATCGTTTACTGCTTGGTAATTTACGCGCGTGCCTTCTATGTCAGCGTGATATTCAACAGCGTGTTCTTCTTGAATGCCAAACTTTGCAGCAGTTGAGATAGCATCGATATTAGCACCTAGGAATATAAAATCCCAGCTATACTTTTCTTTTTGATTTGAGATCATTGCCTTTATTTTATCGTAATTATATTCGCAACTAGCATTTTCCATGCCATCTGTTGTGATGACAAATAGTACTTTCCCCGCTCTTTCTTCTTCATTTGTTCTTTTTTGCGTATTGCCAATCTTTTGTATCGTTGAGCCAATAGCATCTAATAATGCTGTTGTTCCACTAACTTCATATTCCATTTTAGTAATGGGAGAAATTCCTCTTATATTAATACGATCATGCAGTAATTCGATGGCATGATTGAATAAAACAGTGGTGATCGTCGCTTCCCCCTCTTCTTTTTTTTGCTTGGCAAGCATCGCATTGAATCCACCTATCGTGTCCGACTCCAAACCAGCCATTGAACCACTTTTATCTAGTATAAAAACTAATTCCGTTCCGTTCTTTTTCATTTTTGTCATCCTCCATTAGCTTCCGGATTCTATTCCCGGTTTACTTTATAAACTAAGGATAACAATTTTATTTGAAAAATAGGTCGCTTCAAAAGCGACATGTTTAAGCACCTAACAATACTTGATCGAAAGCAAATAACGCTTCATTTATTTCATGTATGTTATAGTTTTCTTCTTCAATGAAGTATTTAATTATGAGATCGAATTTATTACTATGGGACAATGTATACCCTGCTTTGGATAGCAAATCTATCGTTTCATCTAAATTTAGCTCCAGTGCAATGACAAAACCGATGACCGTTTTTTTGAGTGGTGTGTAATCGCGTGAATTGCGGATCTTCGAAAAAAGGCGTCGGTCAATGTTCGCTTTTTTATATGTCTCCACATCCGTCATTTTTTTTTCATCAATTAATCGCAGTAGCCGCTCCGAAAACGATTCATCTAATTGACCTAGAAGATCCTCTAACCTTCTTTTTTGCGGTTTCCCCTTGGAAGCTTCTTGAATAGTAACTTGCGACTCGAGAACTTCTCGCAGTTCCAGACGTTTTCGAGCGAACTGTATGAGTTGTTCTTCCACATAATGTTCATCAATGTATTGATGTATGGACGTAAATAACTTTTCACTTAACCCGAATGCCTTCTTGTCATATACCACAATATACACCTGCATTTCATGCTCTAACAAAAATTCACTAATCATAGAAGTCGCAACTTGAAGTGCTTTTTCCTTTGGATACCCATAAATCCCGGTAGAAATGAGTGGAAAAGCAATGGATTCACAACCATTCGATGAGGCTAATACCAATGAAGATTTATAGCATTGTCTTAGAAGTGCTTCTTCATTTTCCGAACCATCTCTCCAAATTGGTCCGACTGTATGAATAATCTGCTTTGCTGGAAGTTGGAAACCTTCAGTGATAACAGCCTGACCCACAGGACATTGCCCAATTTCATTGCACGCTTCTCGCAATTGCTCTGCACCAGCTGCTCTAAAAATAGCACCACACACACCGCCACCCATTTGTAAAGAGGTATTCGCAGCATTTACAACAACATCTACCTGCATTTTCGTAATATCGTTTCGAACGATTTCTAATGGCATAATGCTAAGTCACCTTTCTTTTCAATCTTTTATTATTCTAATGATAGCCAATATGAGGCATGATTAATAGAATCGATATTATTTTATATATTTCTAGCAGATACATCTTATTGGTTTATCAAACTGGCAAATGGTAATATAAAATTAAAGGGAGGAGAGATTTATATGGATTTCATTACACTTAGCAATGGTTTAAAAATACCACAAATTGGTTTTGGAGTATGGCGTGTTGATAACGACACGGAGGCACCAGGAGCAGTTGAAGAGGCTCTTCGCGTAGGTTATCGCCATATTGATACGGCTGCTGTTTATAAGAACGAGGAAGGTGTTGCGAAAGGTATCGCCGCTTCTGGTGTTGCACGCGAAGACATTTTCTTGACGTCTAAAATTTGGAATGACGACATTCGTGCTGGTCGTACGAAAGAAGCATTTCAAGAATCACTGGACCGTTTGAATACCGATTACCTTGATCTATGCCTATTACACTGGCCAGTTGACGGTATTGTAGAGGCGTATCGTGCACTTGTCGAGTTATATGAAGAAGGTAAAGTGAAAGCAATCGGGGTATCAAACTTCAAACAGCATCATCTGGAACAACTGAAGGATGCCGGTTTAATGACACCAATGGTCAACCAAATTGAGTTACATCCTCAGTTGCCTCAAAAAGATTTCGTAGCTTACTTAAAAGGCGAAGGCATTCACGTAGAAGCTTGGAGCCCATTGATGCAAGGGAAATTCATGGAAATCGACTTGTTCCATCAATTGGCGAATAAGTATGAAAAAACGCCATCCCAAATCGTACTTCGCTGGCATTTACAATCGGGTCACGTTGCCTTACCAAAATCAGTGACACCGAGCCGTATTCAAGAGAACTTAAACGTATTTGACTTTGAACTATCTTCTGAAGATCAAGCCGCTATTGATGCAATCGCAACAAATGAACGCATTGGCCCAGATCCAGACGAAATCGAATTTTAATAGCAAATGAGTAGACCTGACTTCTTTCGGAGGCAGGTTTTTTCATGTCCCCATTCTATGACAAAGAAACCCTAAAATAATCTGCTCAATGTAGTATGTAATTCTGTTAAAATGAGGATAGTCATTTTAATAAATCAGAACTGGAATGGTGAATAAACATTGAAAACATTTAAAAAAATGTATATCGAAATTACAAGCGTATGTAATCTTGCTTGTAGCTTCTGCCCTCCAACAAGCAGAAAAGCAAATATTATCAAATTAGATGCATTCAATAACATACTAGATCAAATTAAAGACCATACAAAATATATTTATCTTCATGTCAAAGGAGAGCCTCTTCTCCACCCCAGAATTGACCAATTACTAGACGCTGCTCATACTAAAGGATTTAAAGTAAATATAACAACAAATGGGACACTTATTACAAAAAACAGACATAAGTTATTAGGTAAGCCTGCACTGCGCCAAATGAACTTCTCGCTTCATAGTTTTGACGGCCATGAGGGATCGACAAATCGCGAACAGTATTTGTCCACAGTTCTGGAGTTTGCCAAAGAAGCGGCAGAACAAGGTGTCATTATTTCCTTTCGATTATGGAATCTTCAACGAGAGAATGCAACGAATGAAGATATAAGAAGAAACCAAGAGACATTAGAAATCTTAGAAAAAGAATTTAACCTGGATTACAAGATTGAAGAAAAAGTAGTGCCAGGCAGCGGGATTAAAATTGCAGATCGAATCTATATTAATCAGGACCACGAATTCCAATGGCCTAGTTTACTTGCACCAGAGGATGACGGCAAAGGATTTTGTCATGCCCTTCGCAGTCAAGCAGCTATTCTCGTCGATGGAACCGTTGTACCTTGTTGTCTAGACGGGGAAGGTGTGATCAATCTCGGTAATATCAATAAAACCTCTTTCTCTGAAATTGTAGAGGGAGAACGAGCAAATGCCCTCTATGATGGATTTACTCGAAGAGAAGCTGTGGAAGAAATGTGTAGGAAGTGCGGATATAGACAGAGATTCGGGGTTTAGAGATTGTTAGAACAAAGTAATCAAAACTTCATAAGAAGCAATCCTTAAAAAAGTAAGAAAAGCACAAGTATCCTTTAAGTGCATCTTGTCTTTACAGCTTTCAGAGTGCTTTGGACGAAACATTAGCAACACTATTACCGTTAGGGCTATGGACCGTGAAGTGAATGCGTCACTTCACAATCCATTTTTTCGGTAATCTTGTGGCGGATGTTTGTCCGTCGCTTTCTTGAAATATGTAAAGACATAATGTATTTGGTTTGGTTAATGAGAGAATAAATCCTATTCTACTCTTTTAAAAGCGGACGAAGATACAATTTCGTCTGCTCAGCACTTCTTTATCAATAAATACTTCCTATTTTCCCCAAATTCCACAGGATTACTGGTATTATTAAGTTTAAATGCTCAACAAAAAAGTTAAAAACTGGCATAGAGCGACTAGTTGTAAGGTGAAAGCTACAGATTCTACACTGAAAGCAACAAAATCCTTGAAGAAAGCAACCAATTTTATCATGAAAGCAACCATTTCTCTATGTAAAGAGTTAACTTTATGTGAGATGGCACAAATCAGCGTTATACAATCCTGTGAAACTAAAAACACAATGAACACGGTATTTCATATACTTTCTTAATTGCACTGTTGGTTGAGGCGGAAGGTTTTCCTAAACCTCTACATCCATCTTGCCTTATTCAGCTTCCATAATAAGTTATTACTTCTTTTTAATCGCTTCGAAATCATAAATAATCCAAGTATGTCCACCCTTGCTAACTGACAAAATATCTTTCTCCAAGTTTATATTTTCTGCTTTAGGTACTTTTAAGAAATCGATGCAATATTGGAGAAACGATTGCTGTTCGCTATAGAGACTTTCCCATTCCATTGTTAAATAATTTATTTGTTGCATTTTAAATTCTAATATAGCTGTAAAATTTCGAAATACCTTTGTATCTTGTTCCATTAAGCAACCTAAATAGACACCATATTTTTCAGTCCACTCGTCCATGCTGCTAGAGTCTTTCTTAACAAGCTTTTCATGTGTCTGTCTTGAGAAAAAATCTATTACATTTAAATTTCCCACAGGATTCCCTCCATTTATCAAGTTGTTAACACTATACATAGGTTTCATAGAAAGTGTTACAAATTGAGACTATTATGAAGTTTTCTTTACAATAGTTCTTCTCTCCCTTAAAATTTTATTGTTAACATGTTTTTTACGTTTCAAGGAGGAATTAGGAATGCACAACATCAAAGATATATTAGAAGCTAAAGATTTTATTATGAGTAAAACAAATCATCGCCCTGTGATTGGACTTATTCTTGGTTCAGGATTAGGAACACTTGCAGATGAAATTAAGAACCCTGTTCAGATCCCATATAGCGCAATTCCTCACTTTGCTAAATCAGAAGCAATTGGTCACGCGAACGAACTAGTCATTGGAGAATTGAACGGCAAGATAGTAGCGGCTATGAAAGGTCGTTTTCATTATTATGAAGGGTATACGTTAGATGAAGTAACCTTCCCAGTACGTGTAATGAAAGCGCTAGGTATAGAGAATTTAATTATTACAAACGCTTGTGGTGCGGTTAATACAAGCTTTAACCCAGGCGATTTAATGTTAATTACGGATCATCTTAATTTAGTTGGAACCAATCCATTAATGGGACCAAATAACGATGAATTAGGAACTCGTTTCCCTGATTTATCACAAGTGTATAACAAGGATTTACGTAATATTGCAACCAAAGTAGCGACCGAACAAAACATACACTTGCAACAAGGTGTCTATGCTTGGTGGAGTGGACCTGCCTACGAATCTCCTGCTGAAATCCGTATGATTCGCACATTAGGAGCGGACGCTGTAGGTATGTCGACAGTACCAGAAGCTATTGTAGCGACTCATGCAAATATGAAAGTACTTGGTATTTCTTGTTTAACGAATATGGCATGTGGAATATTAGATCAGCCATTAAATCACGACGAAGTAATTGAAGTTGCTGGTAAGGTAAGAGTTAAATTTGTTGAATTAGTTAAGGGTGTTTTAGGAGAGATTTAATCGAAATAACTACCTATGAATGTTTTTACAAGACGCATCATCTGAGCACAATAAGAAAAATGCTAACGTCCTAGGTGCATACTATCTTTACTATTTCCTGAGTGCTTTGGACAAAACATAAGCTACACTATTAACGAAGAATTTTATGGAGTATCTGGAAGTGACTGCGTCACTACCGGATACTCTTTTTTCGGTAATCTTGTAGCGGATGTTTGTCCGCTGCCCTCTTGAAATATGTAAAGATATAATGCATTTGTTTTGGTTAATGAGAAAATAAATCCTTTCCTATTCCTTTAAAAGCGGACGAAGATACAATTTCGTCCGCTCAGCACTTCTTTAATAATGGATGCTATCTATTTTTTTAGGTTCCACTTGCCCTATTAGATTACTCCGTTTTTATTTGTTTAAGCTTCAATAGCTAGCTTAATCCTAAAGAATTTTTTCTAGGAAGGTTTGCGCACGTTCACTCTTTGGTTTAGCAAAAAACTCTTGTGGAGTGGAATCCTCCATTAGTTTTCCTTCATCTAAAAATACGATACGATCGGCAACCTCTCTAGCAAATCCCATTTCATGTGTAACAATGACCATTGTGATTCCGGTATGGGCCAAATCTTTCATCACATCCAAAACCTCTTTAACCATTTCCGGGTCAAGTGCAGAAGTTGGCTCATCAAATAACATGATTTCGGGTTCCATAGCTAGTGCCCTTGCGATGGCTACACGTTGCTTTTGTCCTCCCGATAACTTAGAAGGATAGACATCGGCCTTTTCCCCTAAGCCTACTCTCTTTAATAATTCTCTTGCTTTTATTTCAGCCACTTCTTTTGATAGCTTTTTAACCTTCATAGGTGCATATGTCATATTTTGCAATACCGTTTTATGCGGAAATAAATGAAAGTGCTGAAATACCATTCCAATATGTTGACGTAGTGTGGTAATATTTGTCTTTACGTCTGTTATTTCCTGTCCATTAACAACTACCCTACCACTGGTTGGAACCTCTAAGAGATTCAAACATCGTAAAAAAGTGGACTTACCGGAACCAGAAGGTCCAATTACGGCAACGACTTCGCCTTTTTTAATATTCGTGCTTATACCCTTTAACACTTCTAGCTTCCCAAACACTTTGTGAATGTTTTCAACTTTAATCACTCTGACGAAGTCTCCTTTCTAGTATACGTGCACCCGCAGTTAATAGTAGAACCATTGCATAATAGGTTGCACCTACAAGAATTAATGGCTCAAAATATAAGTACGTTTTAGCACCGACGATATTCGCACGTCTTAGTAAATCTGTCACACCAATCGTAGATACTAATGCTGATTCTTTCAATAAAGCAATGCTTTCATTAGCCAGAGCAGGGAGTATATTCTTAATGGCCTGGGGAAGTATAATATCTTTCATCGTTTGCCGATACGGAACACCCAATGATAATGCTGCCTCTTGTTGTCCCTTGTCCACTGCTAAAATACCTCCCCGTATCGTTTCAGAAATGTAGGCTGCTGAATTTAAGGAGAATGCGATTACACCCGCTTGTAATGCCGGAATATCGTATCCTATTAGTTGAGGTGTGGCATAGTAGATTAGTGCAATTTGTAATATTAATGGTGTACCTCGAAATAATGATGTATAAAATACACCAAACCATTTTAATGGCTTTATGTTCGAAATCTTTATAAGTGACAGTAAAGTGCCTAATAAAAATCCAAAAAAAGTTGAAATAACAGTGAATTCCAGCGTGACCAATATCCCTTTCAATATAAAAGGGATATAGGGCACGATTTGGTTGAATTGCAAGTCCATACCCATGCCCTACTCTCCTATCTATCGTTTATTTTTTTTCAAACCATTTTTTTATCAACTTTTCCATCTCGCCGTCTTGTTTCATCTCATCGATGACTTTGTTGAACTCTTCTGGATAAGATGAATCCTTAGGAAAAGCTACCGCAGAACCAGTGTTACCATTGTTTTGAATGACTACTAGTTTAAGGTCAGAATTAGACTCGGTGTATCCTTTTGCTACTGTGTCTTCAATAACAGCTGCATCAATTCTATTCGATTTTAGTTCTTGAATAATCTCAGGAATTTTGTTTAAAGGGACGATCTCAATACCTTCTGCATCCTTTAATCTTCCTTCTTGAATAGAACCAAGCTGAACGCCAACTTTTTTCCCTTTTAAATCTTCTAACGTCTCGTAGTTAGTTCCTTCTTTTGCCACAATGGTATGAATTGCTTCGTAATATATATTAGAGAATGACACGTTTTCTTCTCGCTCAGGAGTTGGTGTCATACCCGACATGACAAAGTCAACACGCTTTGACTGAATTGCCGGAATTAGTCCATTAAAATCAATGTCCTTAACCTCGATTTCGAATCCCAATTTCTTTCCTATATACTTAGCAAGATCAATATCAAATCCAACAATTTCTCCCGAATTAGTGTCGTAATCCTCGTACGGAGGATAATCAGCTGATGTTCCCATCATTAGCTTCTTCGTTGGTATAGTTTCGGTTGAATCCGTGGAACCGCTTTCTTTGCTATCCGAACTACCACATGCAGCTAAAAGAATCATACTCAGCACTAACATCAACGTAATACTTAAAAACTTTTTCACATATAACACTCCTCTTCGCTTAAATTTATTAAGTGCTCCTAAATAATGGATATATAAGTTCTAGTTCTCTTTACTCCCCCCTATTTTAAAATATGGGTTATCCGTTTTGTTAATAAGCACCCCCCATTAAAGTATAATGTTATATCTTTATATCTTATATACTGTTTCTTAAATAGTCAAACTATTTTTAATACGGATTATATATCTTTTATCCAAAAGTAAACTAGAATAAAATAGAATTTAAAAGCGCTTCCAAATTATAATGTTATAATGTTATAATTAAATAATAAATTATTGATTATTAAAATATTAGGAGGAATTTAAAATGAAAAAAGTCAGTATTATTGGTGCAGGAAATGGCGGTTTAACAGCATCTTATCATTTAAGTAAAATAGGAAACTCCGTTTGTGTGTATGATTCCCCTCAATTTGATATGCAAATTAGAGCTATAATTGATACAGGTGGTATTAAAGCTTTAGAAGAACTACATGACTATCAAATGTTATACCCTGGTTTCGAGAAAATAACGAAGGCTACAACTAATATGAAAGAAGCAGTGCAATTCTCTGATGTTCTTATCATGATCTGTCCTTCTTTTGCGCAAGAAATATTATTTAAAGAAATGCTTCCTCATCTAAAAGATGACCAAATTATAGTCATTATGCCAGGCAATTATGGAGGATTAGTTCTAAATAAAATGAAAAATGAGTCCAGACCTGATTTGAAGATTACATTTGTGGATTCTATTAGTATACCTTGGGCATGTAGAGCAGTTCAGCCGGCGGAAATTGCTATTATGGGACTAAAAGAATATATATCCGTTAGTGTTTTTCCAGCTACCAACCTGGAAAATGCAAAATCTAGGATTAGCGATATATTCCCATTAAGATTGGAGTTTTTAGACAACCCAATGGTAGCAGGTTTAGAAAACATTAATTTTGGTGGACACCCTTTATTGACTACCTTAAACATGGGTCTTCTTGAAAACTTTAATGGAGAATTTAACTATTACCGCGACTGTTGTAGTCCGGCAACTGCAAATGCTGCATCCAAAATGGATCAAGAACGCTTGTCTGTTGGATTAGCATTTGGCCGTCAGCTAAAAACGGAACTAGAGGCGATGAATGCTTTATATGACAGTAATTATAAAACGGTGTATGAATTTAATCGTGCATCCACTACTCACGAAAAGATTAGTAGTGCACCCGCAAGTTCTCATTCTAGATATATAACAGAAGATGTTCCATATCTATTGGTACCTTGTTTTGAATTTGCCAAACTAGCTGGGCTTAAGCTTCCGATTGTAGAATCGTGTATTCATATTGCATCTGCTTATAATGATGAAGACTATTTTAAAACAGGAAGAACATTAGAAAAAATGGGAATGGAACATTTGAGTGTAGAGGAAATTGTTAAGTACCTATCTTGTTAGTCATTGAAATTTGAAATAAAAGAGGCTAAAAGTATGAACAGTAATATAAAAGTCCCGCATACACTTACACTATTATTAGGAATAATTATTATCATGGCTACTCTTACATGGGTGATTCCAAGCGGGCAATTCGATTATGTAAAAGATGCCAATAAGCCAACTCCTATAGCAGGAACCTATAGTCATGTTGATAAAGTTCAAATAGTTGATGGGAATACCGTAGATTCTCGTCAAGGTATTACGAGTATTTTAACCGCTCCGATGAAAGGAACCATTGCAGCAGCAGATGTTGTCGTGTTTGTTTTACTTTTAGGTGGTGCTTTCGGGATTTTAGGCAAAACTGGTGCAATTGAAGCCGGTGTATCGAAAGTTGTTGAAATGTTAAAAGGTAAAGAACTACTTGTTATACCTGTTGCCATGTTGTTATTCGGACTGGGTGGTACAATCATGGGAATGGCAGAAGAAACACTCCCATTTTATATGATTTTCATCCCTTTAATGATGAAAATGGGATATGACTCCCTAACAGGAGCAATGATTATCTATTTAGGTGCTCAAACAGGGGTGATGGCATCTACATCTAATCCTTTCGTTGTAGGCATTGCACAAGCAAGTGCGGGAATACCAATCAGCTCGGGAATCGGATTCAGATGGATTCAGTTCTTAGTCTTTATCACCATAGCCATTCTGTTTGTTGTCTGGTATGGGAAACGAGTAAAAAAGAAACCCGAGTTTTCACCAATGTTCGAAATTGACAAAACAAATAGAGATCATTTTTTAACAAGTGAAACACAATCCATGGATACTTTTAAGTGGTACCATGGATTAATATTACTCGTATTTATGGGTGGTATTGGTTTAATGGCATATGGAGTAAAAGAGTTAGACTGGTATATAGAAGAGATCTCAATGGTTTTCTTGGCAATCGGTTTATTTGCCGGATTACTTGCAAAAATTGCTGGAGTAATGAATGAAAAAGACATCGCGGAATCATTTGTTGAGGGGTGTAAAGATATCATATTTGCTGCTTTGGTTATTGGTATTGCAAGGGGTATCCTAGTAGTAGCGCAAGATGGCAAGATAATTGACACCATTTTAAACTCATTAGCGAACACTTTAAACGACCTACCAAAAGCTGCTTTTACGACACTTAACATACTTATCCAAACAGGGATCAATTTTTTAGTTCCTTCCTCTTCCGCTCAAGCTGCTTTAACAATGCCATTAATGGCTCCACTTGGGGATCTTGTCAATGTAAGTAGACAAGTTATTGTAACTGCTTATCAGTACGGATGCGGTATAGGTCATTTCATCTTCCCGACACAAGGTATATTGATGGCTGCTCTAGGTATTGCCAGAATTCCTTTTCAGAAATGGCTTAAAGTTGTATTTCCTTTAGTAGTAATTTTCTTTGTAATTTCAGCGTTATTCTTATTTATAGGATTACAGTTATATCCCGCATAATCCTATAATGGTTTGGATTAAATATTTGCTACACACGCATATTCAAAGGGGCTAGAAGTGATTTTGCATCTTCTGGCCCCTCTGTTTTCAGTTCTTATGAAATATCGTTTGGATATTGAGTGAAAAGATGCGGCTTTATAATTGTACTTCCAAATAATACTTTTCCTTATCCTGGCGCATGACAAACTTTGAATATTCAATTGGCTCATCCGATTTAGAGTATGTAATTCTTTCCCATACAAATAATGGGGTATTTAAATCCACATTTAATAATGCTACTTCTTCCTCGTTCGCTATTGTCCCAGAAAAGTAGTTTTTAGAGTTTTTCAACTCAATCCCACATTTTTTTACTAGGATATCATAAACAAAGTCATCTTCTTTTATATCACGTAAAAGTTCTGGATTAAATGATTGTGGTAAGTAAGTATATTCTACAGATACGGGTTCTCCATCTTCTAATCCTAATCTTTTGATAAAGAAAAACTTCTGATCAGAAGGCAAATTCAATGTTTTTGCGACTTTGGGATACATGATGTCTTTGTGTTCTTCTAACATTTCATGTGAAGAACTTACTTCATTTTCCATTGTAAAAAATGCAGATGTGTAGATGTTTTTTTCCATTACCGTATTTGTAACAAAAGTTCCTTTGCCTCTTTGACGAAATAGCATACCTTTATCTACTAAATTTATAACTGCTCTTTTGATCGTAATATTACTTACATCTAAACTCTTTGCCAACTCAGTTTCCGTTGGTATTTGAAAACCTTTACTCCATTGACCGGAAACGATTTTTTCTTCCAATATGCTTTCCACTTGCGAATACAACGGCATGGACCCGGTTTTATCTATCTTCACTTTAAACACCTCATCATTCAATATAATGTTATATTATTGTGCTCATAATACTAAATATACTATCGTCTGTATACGTATACAAGTGGTACTACTCGTGGGATATTGATTAGCCGGTAAATCACGATGAAGTACTTCGAATTCCATATAAAAAAACCGCAAGCGTGATTTAAGTGCATCTTGTCTTCACCTTTTACGGAGTGCTTTGGACGAAACATTGGCTACATTATTACCGTTGGAATTAGGTAGAGACATATTGCATTAGGTTTGGATAATGAGAGAATAAATCCTTTTCTATTCTTTTAAAAGCGGACGAAGATACAATTTCGTCCGCTCAGCACTTCTTTATTAATGGATGCTATCTATTTTTTCAGGTTCCACTTGCCCTATTGGAATTACTCAGTTTTAATTTTTTTTAGCTTCAACAGCTCTTTCATCAATTCATTTATGCGTGGAATATTAAGTTCTTGATTGTACTTTCCTTCTCCCCAACGTTTCATATCTTTATGCCCCTCATGAGAAGGGGTATTCCAAGCTTTTAAAAACTCTTCATATCCCCTTGCACCACCTACATCTTCTGGAGGACACGCTCCTGCCCCTTCCAATAAGGTTGGATACCCAACGGCATAATCTAAAATAACCTCTTCCAGCTGAATCTGGTGTTTCCAATCATCCCCGTAGTCATATCGATAAACAAATTGTTTGAATGTTTCCACGTACTTTGGGAGCTTTGTATTTTTCGCTTTTCTCATTTCTGTATGCATCAACTTGTGTATATCTTTTTTCAAATTCACTTTCAATTTGCGAATGAAGATTTCGAACCGCATTAAGTTGATCAAATTTATGCGGTTCATACATTTCTTCATCTTCGACTATTTCTAATTGATATTGCTCTCGTTCAAAATCAAATTCGAATAAGTGGGCATCCTGCCATCCCATAGCAAATTGAATAGTGTCATGCAATCGTTTAAATGTAGTTTCTGCTGGAATAACAAATCTTCTCCACACAGATGGCTCTACTTCTTCTAACGTTATTAAAAACTGATATGCTTTCATAAACAAATTCCTTTCTTGCTTAAGTAGTCAGTTCATCACCGCTAATCCACTATAGAATTCTTCTCTCATTATATACTGAGTTAATGAAGGGTACCATGATCTAATACCATTTAGAATTGTATTAGAAAACACATCAAAGCCACTCATTCAATGCATCCTTAACATTCCGAGTAGTAGTTCATTCATGATATACTACTTAAGATGTACATGAACAAACATTCAGTATAGGAAGTGATATATATATGAAACATATATGGAAAAAGTACCTTGAAACACCTTTCGTTATTAAGATGTCTGTTGGTTTCTTATTAGGAATTATCGTTGGATTCATCTTTCATTCGAAAGCAGAAGTTCTACGACCATTTGGAACTCTTCTTATCCATCTACTAAGTTTAATCGCCATCCCTATTATCTTTTTAACTGTCGTGTTGGCCGTAACACAAATGAGCGTTACTCAATTGGGCCGAATAGGCGGAAAGCTTTTAGTATACTATGCAATAACTACTGCTGCTGCGTTATTTATCGGGCTAGGTTTAGCACTTTGGTTTAATCCAGGCAGTCATTTAACATTGCCAAATGTACATGTAGATAAACCAACGACCCCTCATTTCTCCGAGATCTTATTACAAGTTGTCCCTGAAAATATGTTCCAAGCATTTACTGCAGGAGATATTATGGCAATTATTTTTCTCGCTATTATAATGGGACTTGCTATTTCTTCGATGAAGTTTTCAGCAGATGCCAAGATGAAAGACTATGGATTATTAATCGAAAAGGCTTTTACAGCCTTCTATGAGATGTTCTATAAAATATTAAAAGGTATCCTTGCCTACACCCCTATTGGTGTTTTTGCGATTAGTGCTGCTACTTTTGGTAGTCAAGGATTGGAAACATTGAAATCATTGTTTACGTTTATCTGGGTGTTTTATTTAGGACTTATCATTCTATGGGTAGTTGTTTATTCAGGGTTTATAAAAATTTCGGGTAATTCTGTTATCTACTTTTTTAAGCAAACAAAAGAAGCTTATACAACAGCATTTTTTACTTCTAGTAGTATCGCGTCCTTACCGATTGCGATTAGTTCTGCTAAAAAAGCTGGAGTTTCTGATCGTACTGCAAACTTTGCACTTCCACTAGGTGCCGTTTTCAACTCGGATGGTGGTGCTTTACGGATGGGGTTATCCATCGTTTTCGCAGCAAATGTAACAAATCTACAGTTTTCCATTTCAGATTATTTTATCATCATTCTTGTAGGTACACTTTTATCGATTGGAACAGCAGGTGTTCCGGCTGCAGGGTTAATAACGCTTTCCGCGGTTCTCACTATGTTCGGCTTACCTCTTGAGGTTGTTGCGCTTATCGCTGGTGTAGATGCGATTATTGGTATGGGAGGCACTGCATCTAATGTTATTGGAGATATTGTTGGAGCAGTAGTAGTAGACCGGTCGGAGCGAGAGGAAATAACCCCTTCACCGACTCATGTAATATAAGTGGTTAACCTTTTGTCAGATAGTACGATATTTTCTTTAGCCTGACTTCAATTAAGACCGCTTGATACTCGTACATCAAGCGGTTAAATATATAAAGCAACCATGCAACATTTTTTTGTATTTCCAAGGACTATACCGTTACTTCTAAACTATAACCTGTTTCTTTCTCTATTTTCTTGCTAGTCTTTTGTTGCTCTTCCTCGCTCGGCAATTTTTCGAGTTTCACCACTAGGGCTTTCCTATCTGTGTGGATAGATGGATTTTTCTTCATTTCCCAAGAGGGTGGTAGGGATTCTATCGCTATACGGATAATCTCGTTTTGCTTTGGATTTTTTGCGTAAGTAACTGGCATGCCGATTCGCCAAGACAGTTCCTCCAAATCTGATTCATGTAGTTTCGCTATTTCTGGAGAGATGAAGTGAACTTCCATCATATCTTGCTTAATACCAACTTTATAGACATTAATAACACGATCTGCTGCCCACTTTTTTGTTTCTTCTAGCGCTTGATTGTTCTCCATCCGTTTTCCAAAACTCTCCACTTGGAATACAGAGCTATTACTCGATATAACTGAAGCGGTAGACATATCCCCCTTAAATTGGACTTCAAAACCAGTTGTCCCTTTAAACTGTCTTAACAATTTCTCTGTATCCTCTGGTCGATCAACTGCTATAGATACCATTCGATCATGCAAATGAATGGAAGGTGTACCTATCGAAGAACCGAAGAGTTTTACAAGTAAACTTTGCAAAAGGTCTTGCCGGATAGAATTTGAAAAAGTAACTTCCCACCCTGTTTCTCGCTTAAAGTATTCGATTATATCCATTCTTTCCTTTTCTACAATCACATCTGGAAAATCAAAATAAACCATTAATTGTTCCTGATTTGTGCCTATATTATTCACTCCGCAGCGCATAAATCGTGGATGATCCACAAATTTATCGCGAGCGATTTCCATTGCTGCAGTAGCATTCATCTTAATTCCTTGAATAGGTAATGTCATCCGCTCCAGAGCCATTTCCACTTGTTCATCCATACTATACAGAACGGTTCCGTCAATTCCTTTTCTTCGGTTAACTTCCGGAAGATATTGGAGTGCAAGTGCCACTGCCAGTTTCTCCTTTAGTTCGACTAACCTAAGTAGTTCAAAAGTCATACTTAATGATAGTTCCTCTTTCGGAAGTTTGGTCCAGCTTATCTTTTCAAGGATTGGACGACAGAACGATAGTACTTCATTGGCAGCCTCCACTAATTCATCAATTGGTCCATCCCATCTACCAATTGTTTCTACTACTTGTTCCGCTTGCAATTGAACCGGTTTTCCTTTTAGCGTTTGGCATATAAAGGATTTGGTTTTGGGGTGAATCCCCGTACATATAGCAAACTTCAGAGCTTCCTCTCCCTCTGAACGATAGAGCAATAAACTCCCAATTTTCTCTCGCAGTTTCATTGTAGACTCATTTCCAGTATATCTCTTTCCAACAATTCCTTTTCCTGATTTCCGTTTTTCAAAGGAATACGATTCTCCGTTATCCACCAGAATCGGTTCAAATCTTGTATCGATGAGTTCCCCTAGCCGACTTCTAGCCTCGTCATCCCCATGTACAAGTAATGTATAGGTTGGTTTCAACGTTTGGATAAAACGATTCATTTCGTTCGCATCTGCATGCGCAGACAGTCCGTATTTGCCTATGCGGCATTTGACCTGATGGATACTGCCGTTTAACTCCAACGTTTTTTCCACTCCATCGGCAAGGTCTAGCAATTTTCTTCCTGGACTTTCCTCATCCTGGTAACCGGTGATGAAGATTGCATTTTTGTCCCCTGCAACAAGACGTTCCGCATACCATGAGCTAGCTCCTCCTGTTAGCATCCCAGATGAAGCAACAATACAACCGGGCTTACCTTGTAAAATCATTTCACGCTCTCTTGGATGAACAGCTTTACATCTACCCTCTGTTAAGAAAGCATCCCCATTTTTCCTAATTCGGTGAGCTACTGGTCCTTTTAAGTAATGTGGGTAATTCTTATAAATACCACTAATTGGTGTGACTAGTCCATCTACGTAAATCGGAAACTCTGGTATCAAGCCTTTGTCCATATAATCTTGTAGAACTAGAAGAACCTCTTGGGCACGACCAAGTGCAAATGCAGGAATAAGTGCAAATCCTCCACCTGCGATTACTTCCGCAACATGATCAGCCAGACGTTTTTCTTCTGTGTTTCGATCTGTATGTACGCGATTTCCATAAGTAGATTCCATGACTACAACGTCAGGATATACTCCATGAGGAACCTCAGCTCCTGGTATTGTACGACCAGCTTTAAAACTTAAATCTCCCGTTACAAGAAGACTTTCTCCATCTCCTTCTATTAAAAACATCACCGCTCCTAAAATATGTCCAGCCCGATAACTTGTAATTTTCACATCTCCTACCGTTAAAACACCACTAGATGGAAAAAGAAGCAAAGACTCCAACAATGCAGTCACTTGTTCTTCCGTATAAGCAGGTAAACTATTCGTCGTGTGGGCTCGTTGTTCTAAAATTTTATAGGCATCTTTCATCATGACTTTCATCAGATCGGCTGTAGGTGAAGTAGTATAAATTGGAATAGTCGGATAAAGTGAATGGACAATCGGGAGTGCTCCGATGTGATCAGCATGTGCATGCGTCACGAGAATACAATCCGGAACGTCTAGCCCATCAAGCATCCCAAGAGCAGGGAGTAGATGATCCCCTTGCATCCGCATACCCGCATCAATCAACAAGTTAGTCTCCCCTATTTGAATATGTAAACAGGAAGCTCCAACCTCGCTCCCTCCACCTAAAATACTTATTTTCATGTTCATCCTGCTTTCTTTTTTATATTTATTTCACCCATTAAATCAAAATGTCTGCTAGTAATGATGCTTGGACGCTAATACTATTTAGAAGGGAAGTGAATCATCACTTAGGTCAAGCTCGGAGTCTCGTTTAAACTCTTCGTGAAGATTTTCATCCTCTTCCATTTCTTCATGTAAAATACCATAAGGAGCCCCACCTTCTGTATAACCTGCAATAAATGCAAATTCACCGAATAGCTCCTCTTCTTCCATTATATCCAATCTCTTTTTGCTTTTTTTTGTTTTTTTCTTTTTACTCAACTGTCTCATTCCTTTGTATTTATAAACTAGTGAATCCTTAGAAAGTTTTCCTCACTCCTTCTGGAAAACTTGAAACTCCAAAAAGTATTGCTTGCCCGTTACTTCTTCCACCGTAGAAAGAATCTTGCTTAAATAATGATTCTTAATCCAGTCTAATTGAAAGTAATTACTACAATTAATACAAATATGTTGTCTATTAATTTCCACTGCCCATGTTCTCTTCAACCATGTCTCAAAAGCGGCTAGTGGAATATCTCTTTGAAGTATTAATAACACCTTTTTCCACTCTAAAAATTCTTCTCCATCCATTAAGTCCAGTTTTTCATCTTGCAAAACCTTTTCCATTTCTGGTGTATCTACTTTTTGTAAAAGTATTTTAAATGTTCCTACTCCAGGAATTTTAATTGTGGAGACTGGGTTACTTGGATCCATGTTCTTGAAATGAAGTAAAAGCTCTTCTTGAGATTCTATTTGCATTATATCTGTCACTCTTCCTTTCTTATATTACTAGTAAAACGAAGGGTACCACAGTTTTGAATTATTTTTGAACTTTTGTCTTGTCCCTCCTATAAAAAAATGCAAGTGTCCTTTTAAGTGCATCTTGTCTTTACTATTACCATAGTGCTTTGGACGAAACATCATCTACACTATTACCATGGGAACTTTTGTGGATGGAGAAGTGACTACGTCACTTCTCCATCCACTTTTTTCGGTAATCTTGTGGCGGTTGTTTGTCCGTCGCCTTCTTGAAATAGGTAGAGAATTCATGCATTTGTTTTGGTTAATGAGAGAATAAATGCTTTCCTATTCTTTTAAAAGCGGACGAAGATGCAATTTCGGCCGCTCAGCACTTCTTTACCTATGGATGCTAGCAATTTTCAGGTTCCACCAACTCTAATCCTCTACCCACTTATTCAGGTATACCTTGTACGGTAAAAGTAAAAACATTTAGGAAATCCTGCGTAAGCTAGTCACTATTAACAAGCACTTCAAGTCGTTGGGAATTCTCGATTTCTAGTATATCAACCGCTTATACATTCTTATCTTTAAAAAAAGAACCTTCAATCTATGGCTAGATCAAAGATTCTTTATTTTAAATTCCTTTGTTTCTACATCCAAAGCATTAACTATTACCTAAATCTGTTTCGCTTAGGCCAAGCGTCTCTGCTGTTGAAGTATGAATTTCGTGCAGAAGCTCTGGATTTTCCATTAGTGACATGCCATAAGAAGGAATCATTTCTTTAATTTTCGGCTCCCACTCTTTTATATGTTGTGGGAAACATTTTTCAAAAATTTCAAGCATCACGTGAACAGCAGTAGAAGCTCCTGGAGAAGCTCCTAGTAATGCTGCAATCGAACCATCTGCTGCACTAATAACTTCCGTACCAAATTGAAGTGTACCTTTGCCGCCAGCTTCCGTATCTTTAATAACTTGTACACGTTGACCCGCTACTACTAAATCCCAATCCTCGCTGTTTGCGTTTGGGATAAACTCCCGTAACTCTTCCATGCGTTGTTCTTTCGATAACATAACTTGCTCGATCAAGTATTTTGTCAATGACATATTTTTTGCACCTGCCGACAACATAGTAAAAAGATTATCCGGTTTTACGGAAGTCACCAAATCTAACATGGAACCGGTTTTTAAAAATTTTGGTGAAAAGCCTGCAAACGGTCCAAATAGCAACGATTTCTTGTTGTCGATAAATCTTGTGTCCAGATGCGGAACAGACATTGGAGGTGCTCCAACCTTAGCTAACCCGTATACTTTTGCATGATGTTGCTCTACTACATCGGGATCATTACACACCATAAATATTCCACTTACCGGAAATCCACCAATATGTTTCCCTTCAGGAATACCAGATTTTTGCAGTAAATGCAAGCTTCCTCCGCCGCCTCCGATAAAGACGAATTTTGCCTTATGGTATTCGATTTTGCCTTCAGCATCATTCTTCACTTTCACTTCCCACTTGCCGTCTTCCGTCCGATTAAGATTTTCAACACTATGTTTGTAATTAATATCTACATTTTTACCCTTTAAGTGGTCAAACAAAATGCGCGTTAAAGCACCAAAGTTAACATCTGTGCCTGAGTCAATTTTTGTTGCTGCTATAGGTTCATTGGATGTACGACCTTGTAAAATAAGCGGGATCCATTCCATCAGTTTTTCAGGGTCATCGGAAAATTCCATCCCTTGAAACAGAGGATTTTGTAACATCGCTTCAAAACGTTTCTTTAAAAATGTTACATTTTGTTCCCCTTGTACCATACTCATATGAGGCAATGGCATGATAAAGTCCTGCGGATTACGTATCAGCTCGTTATTTACAAGATAAGACCAAAACTGCATGGAAAGCTGAAACTGTTCATTAACTTGAATAGCTTTGCTAATATCTATCGATCCGTCTGATTTTTCGACCGTATAGTTAAGCTCGCACAGTGCAGCATGCCCTGTTCCTGCATTATTCCATTCGTTAGAGCTTTCCTCTCCTGCACTTTCGAGCTTTTCAAACACTGTAATTTTCCATTCAGGTACTAATTCTTTCAAAAACGTACCTAGAGTCGCACTCATGATTCCAGCACCAATTAAGATGACGTCTGTTTTAGTTTCTCTGCTCATTTTACCCATCCTTATACCCTCAAATTTGAAGAAAAGATGTAGGTGCGAATTCCTCACACACCTTTTCAGTCTCTATGTAACCCTATCAAAGTTTGTACTAATTATTTATAAATTATAATACCTGCCGTCATTTAATAATTATAGACTATTTAAAGCTAATAAAAAAGGGAGAAGTATTTCCACAAAACTCTAGTAACATACAAAATAATCCATGCCTTAACCCAGCTTCTTGCAAGGATTGAGACATTGGTTTGTCTTTACTATATTAAAGGTACCAATTCTAACACAACTTTGAATTATTTTAGGACAGGGACCTAATTCGGTGCCAATAAAGTCGTTTAATTAATAATAAAGTCTTCTGAAAACAAATAAAAAGAGCTCAATGTTCAAATTAATGTTACAGTTAGAAAGAATATATTAATAGTGAGTAGGCGAATAAACATGATTGAAGTAAAAACATCTTCATTAAGTGATGGAGAATTCAATAGAGGGGTATTTGCTAAAGTGGATATCAAAAAAGGAGAGCTTTTACATGAAGCACCTGTCATTGCTTATCCAAACGAACAGCATCAATACGTTGAGCAAACCATACTAGGTGATTACGCTTTTGAGTATGGGTTAGATAAATCTGCTATCCTTCTTGGTTATGGAATGTTGTTTAACCATTCTTATGAACCTAATGCAGATTATGAGATTAATTTTAAAAATCACACATTTGACTTCTTTGCTTTTAAGGATATAAAGGCAGGAGATGAAATTCTGATTAATTATAATGGAGACGTTGATGACAAGGATCCACTATGGTTTAATCAGGAATAAAAAGTAACCATCTATCAAGATAACTGATAGATGGTTATTTTTTGGGGTGTTTTTATTATGCGCAATCTAGAACTAATTATGTGTAGTATTCATATAGTGCGCAACAGCTAGTTACCGCTAGGATTTCCGCTGAAGGGCGGACGCTTTCCGCCGGGTGAGCGATGAGCCATCGCCGACGCTACGCGTTCGCCTGCGATGGCTCATCTGTCTCACTCTTCCGGCTGGAGTCGCCGCCCTTTCACTCCAATCCCATAGTACCTTGCTATCTATATCAGTAACGTCTCACTGCGGCAAAGGTATCCGAACTTTTTATCTGGATACAATTATCCGATAAATTATGCGCAAAAAGGGACTCGTTACTACAGGATAGGTGCTTTCTATCATAAGATGATGCTACTTTTTGCTAATCGCAAGATAGTTACCGTTATGTTCAATTTATGTGTACACTTTATAAGTGTCATCTCGGGCCAAGTAAAAGCTAGATTAAGAGACAACGGTCACTATTTAGTTTGCACAGTACGCACTATATAAACAATGCGTTCCTTGCCCACTTTAATAAAGGCAATGCTAGTTAAGATAGATTCTGCATAGATAGGTGCTAAACAACAAACCTGTTATTTTATATTTACTCTTTTTGCATCTACTATTTGTTTTATAGCCTTAACGAAACCACGTACCTCTTCCTCTTTTGTTGCCCATGAGGTAACTAATCGAATCGCAGAATGTGTAGAATCAACCTTTTCCCAAATAAGAAACGAATAATTTTTTTGAAGCTCTTCAATAAGAAAGTTTGGCAAGATTGGAAAGATTTGATTGGACGGAGAATGTATTAAAAAAGATAATTGAGCAGCGCTACATCCTTCCCTTAGAATAGCGGCCATATCATTCGCATGCTGGGCCAATTCAGCAAACAAATCATCTCTAAACAGCTCATAAAACTGGATACCTAATAATCTCCCTTTCGCTAACAAAGCCCCTTTTTGCTTCAAATGAAAACGAAAATCTTCTTTTAATGAATTTCGACAAATGACTAATGCCTCACCTAAAAGTGCGCCATTCTTAGTCCCACCAATATAGAAAGCATCCACAAGTGTCGAGATGTCACTTAACTTCAAGTCATTTTCAGTGGAGCACAATGCGGATCCTAGTCTTGCCCCGTCCATATACAATAGTAAATTATGTTCTCCACAAAAATCTTTTAAATCTGACAGTTCTTGCTTATTATAGATAGAACCTATTTCCGTCGAGTTTGATATGTAGACTAATTTTGGTTTTACCATATGCTCATCTGGATGGAGATCTAACACTTCTTTAATTTGAGTAGGATTCAGTTTTCCATCTTCCGTTTCTACGGAAATAACTTTATGGCCCGTAGCTTCAATCGCACCCGTTTCATGTGTAAAAACATGCCCCGTACTAGTAGCTATTACCGCTTCATGTGGTCGTAAGAAAGCAGAAATTGCCGTTAAATTTGTTTGCGTCCCGCCCGATAACAAGTGGATATCAACGCCGGGATTCTCTAACTTTTGCTTCAATACATCAATCGCTTTTTGTGTAAATTGATCACCGCCATACCCATCCTCTTGCACTAAGTTAGACTCCATTAAAGCTTGTAAAATACTTGGATGAGCCCCTTCTGCGTAATCATTCTTAAAGCTATACATATATATTCCTCCATTCCAATTTTCGACATAAACTAGATGCCGAATCAATTTTGGGTACCAGGTTCTAATACAATTCAGAATCGTTTTGGTACCTGGTACCTTTCACTCGGCCACAAAAAACAAAGATGCACTTAAGGGACGCTTACATTTTTATGACATAAAAGTTTGCTAAAAGAAATATAAATCAGGAAAAGTAAAAGTATAACAGTTACCAAAGAAAACTTTCCATACAGTTGTTTACTTGCTGTGTATTTATTCATGATTTTGTTTTTAATACTATAACACTATAACCAATAATACTTCCTACACATTATTCAAGTGTAGGAAGTATTATTGGTTATATCATAATTTGAAATGCAGCATGACGACGGGTTCCCTAAATAGAAACCCATTCCTTTGGCAACACAATGCGCACGGTTACTTTAGGATTGACCAGTTGGCTAACACGTAAGTCCCCTATTGCACTCAATAAACGATAGGCATCCGCGAATTCCATTTCGTTTTTGTGTTGTATTAATCGAATCGCTTCTAACATAGCCTTTCTTACCGCATCCCGAAAATCAGTCGCACTACCGATTATCATCACATGGTCTTCGGTCTTAACGATAGGCATATTTAAAGTGACACCTTCGATTTTATTTATTTGCAAGGTTACTTTCCCACCGACTTCTACACCTGAACCATTTAGCTCCCCATCTCCCATGGAGGCATGAAGATCACCTAAAGCTAATAATCCACCTGGATGAAAAACTGGTAAATACAACGTGTTTCCTTCTGTTATATCTTTTGTATCCATATTTCCACCATGCTCACCAGGTGTCGTATTAGAAATAGCTTCTCCCTGCGGCGCAACACCAATCACTCCAATCATTTTATGAACGGGGAATCGAATTGATTGATTTAATGTGACGATATCATGATCGATTGAAAGAATTCTTGTTTGCGTTTCTTGAATATAATCTCCAAGAAGCCCTCTGTTTGGTCTAGTAGGCATGACACCAACAGAATTTAGGTCAATTTTTTTTATAATAACCTCTAGCACATCACCCTTGTTCACATTTTCAATGTAAATCGGTCCCGTCGCTGGGTTCGCTTTAAGCGTTGGAAAATCAGTTATTAAGTCTCTTTCTGTTTTCAAAGCTCCGCTATAACAATCGATCGTTTCTACTTCTATTGTATCGCCTAGTTTTATAGAAGTGATAGGTTCATTTTCATGAGAAAACTCGTATATATATTTTCCCTGAATGGTTGGTTTCATCTTATAAACTCCTTTATTGCTCGACACTTTCTAACACTAAATTGTCAAGAGGGGTATCTTCAGTTTTTATTAACTCGTCAGCTTTTTCCACCTCGGAGGAGTTTTCAAACTTTCTATTCCAACCGGTAATTGCCGAAAATAGGATAACCGCTAGTAGAGACCACGCGTATGGATTAAGGAATGCAGTAGCAATACCAGGCGAAAAAATACCCCATTCACTAGCTGATGAACTGATTGTACTATACCAAACAACAACTGCAATATGCCAAGGCAATAAATAAAATACCGTACATACAGCACAATCCATTAGATTAGCACGTCTAGAAGGAGCTAAATTAAACTTTTCTCCAATTTTTTTTACAAACGTCGGTCCTACTAATAATAATGCTGGAGTGTTTGCCGAAATCGGTATAGAAACTAAAATAGTTGCAAAAATGATCGAAAGTTCTGCTGTCCTTACTGTTTTTGCCACTACTTTCAACGTCCAATTTAACAACTTTTCAATGATACCGCTTTCAATTAGGATCTGAGTAATCGCCAACACCAACAGAACAAAAACGACCACTCCAGTTACACCCATAATTCCATCTTGAATAATACCCGTAGACATACCTCTTGACGCAGGGATATGAAAAAGCTGTTGAAAAGTAATATGCTTTGTCATAAGCCCAATAGCCATTGCTGATAAATTTCCAAAAATAAGCGATTGAATAATATGGTTACCCATTAAAGAAGATACAAGTACAACAACTAGTGCTAGGAGCATTAACAGGCCAGACGGACCCATACTTGTCCCCATCTCAGGTAAAGTCTGCACTTTTCCCCCACCGCCAAAAATGGCAAGAATGATAAAAGTGATAATAGCAGCTGTTATAGAAAGTGGAAAACGAGTTTTTACGACATCTTTCATTGTAGCTCCCTGAGTAGAAGCTGAAACGATGGTGGTATCCGAAATAGGAGCTAGGTTATCACCGAATACTGCACCCGCCAGTATACTTACGGCCAACATGGTTGGATCGGCTCCCAGAAAATATCCTGCTGGGTATAGTACCGGAGCGAGTGCAAGGATAGTTCCTGTGCTGTCTCCAGTTCCTAAAGAAAAGACCATTGCGGCAACAAAGGCTATTAACGTAAAAGCGACACCTTGTGCTCCAGTTTCAAATCCAAACCATAATAAGCCTTCAACCAACCCGCCGCCAACCATCAACAGTCCAAATACCCCCGCAAATAAAGCAGCGCATACAATAATCATCCCGTTTTTGTCGCTTATCCCTCTAATAATAGCTTCGCAATAATGGTGCTTATCCTTTGCGAACAATACACCTAGTGCAATAGCTAACCATCCAGCTGCCCAAAATGGAATCGTCCCCCCCATCCCTGTTGCGGATAACCAAACTAGTCCAATAAGTAAAATCCCCATTGGAATTAATCCACCGTAAACACCACCATACATTTCAAGTCTTTTCTCACCCATTCTCCCAACCCTTTCTAGTTATAAGCTATCACTCCATATTCAACATTGGCTTGGATACGATTGTTTAAGGTTGTATATGTAAATGTAAGAAGTCTCTCCTTTTATTATATAAAAACTGAGACCTCTTACAAATAGATCTGTCAAATCATACTTTTGCTAAGTTTTGTGGTGATCCTTGAAACAGAGAAGTATAATCATATAGCGCAGGTGAACCACCAGTATGCAAAAATAATACCTTCTCTCCCTTTTTAAAATAACCTTTTCGTATTAAATCAATGAATCCTGCCATTGCTTTACCTGTGTAAACTGGATCTACAAGAATTCCTTCCGTTTGAGCTAATAATTCGATTGCGGCAGTCATCTCGTCTGTAGGTAATGAGTATCCAGGACCCACGTAATTATCAAACACGTTTACGGCACTTCTATCGATTGTATTTTGAATACCTAAAAAGTCGGCAGTTTTCTTTACTAACTGATACACATTTTCTTCCTGGACTTCCTTTTTCCTATTCACACTAATGCCCACGATTGGAATAAAGTTATTATTGCCGTGGAATCCTACTGTAAGACCCGCATGGGTACCAGCACTGCCACTCGGTGTAACAATGCAATCGATTGCTAGGGAACTTTCAAATAACTGCATCTCTATTTCTTGTGCACAAGATACATAGCCCGTTGCCCCAATCTCATTTGAACCGCCACCTGGAATAATATACGGATTCTTCCCTTTAGCTCGGACTTGCTCCGCTACCTTTTCCATTTCTTCCATCATATTTGAACCGCCAGGCACTACCGTAATCCCATCGTTACCAAGTAGGTTAAATAGAAAGTTATTTCCATTTGAATTGTGATTGTAACTATTAGGTACACGTTCTTCTAATACAAGATGACAGTTTAACTGCTCTTTCTTTGCTGCAGCCAGTGTTAATCTACAATGATTGGACTGTACTGCTCCGCAAGTAATTAAAGTATCTGCGTTTTTTTCTAATGCATCTGCAACTAAAAACTCCAATTTCCTTGTTTTATTGCCTCCACCCGTCAGACCCAGAAGATCATCTCTTTTAATATAAATTTCAGGACCTCCAAGGTGGTTTGATAAGTTTTTTAATGGTTCAATTGGAGTTGGTCCATAACTATAGTTTCTTCTAGGCATTTTTGCTAAGTTCATATAAAGCCCTCCCGTTTTTAATATATTGACTAATTGAAATATTATCATTATTCTATTAAGAAGTGAAATTACTATATTTTCACCTGAACATTAGAAAAACTTATGGTGGAGGAGGTAAGCCGTTTTTGGATCGATTACTAAACGTATTTATAACTGTTGTGGAAAATGAAAATTTGACACGTGCCGCGGAGAAACTTTTTATCACCCAATCTGCTGTTAGTCAAAATATCAAAATATTGGAAGATAAATTTAATACACAATTACTATATCGCTCAAATAAAAGCATAAAGCTAACTAAGTCTGGTGAAATTCTTTATTCCCATGCACGGCAAATATTGAACCAATACGGATTAGCCGGAAGACTGATAAATGAACTACACGATGGAATTAGCGGTCCTTTGAATATTGGATCAGGCTTCACATTTGGTGAGTATCTACTTCCCGGTATCATTTCAAAATTTATTACGAACCATCCTAAAATCAATCCAAAAATTACGATAAAAAACTCCATTAGGATTGCAAATCAAGTGAAACATAAAGATTTAGATATCGGTATTATTGAAAGGGAAATTAAGGATGACACGCTTATTACAGTACCTTTTGCAGAAGATGATATGGTTGTGGTTGTCCCTGCTGATTTTCCAAAAGATAATGGAGACGAAATTCGGATTGATGATCTGTCTGATAAGACGTGGATCATACGAGAAAGTGGATCAGGTTCGAGACAAGCTACAGATAATATGTACGACATCACAAAATTGAATCCTAAACGAATTTTAGAATTTGGTAGTACGCATTTGATAAAAGAAACTGTCAAAAATGGAATCGGAATCTCCTTTACTTCAAAAATATCTGTAAAAAATGAATTAGAAGAAGGAAGTATCAAAGCATTGACTATACAAGATTATAAGGACACGAGGATGTTTTACTATATCACCAACAAATTTAATCCATCCACCAAAGCTTTGGAAATTTTCATCAATACGCTTACAAACAGACCTATTCTGTTAGATGGACAACCAACTCTTGGTCACGGAGAACAGACGCTCTCATAAAAAAACAAGGTGCATCAAAGACCTTGTTTTTTGTTCCATATTTTCTACATGATTGCATCCGTTTTTGAATTGTAATCAATTGTCGAAATAGTTTAGAATTGTTTCTAACACATTGTATGGACATTTTTAGGGGGTCGAATAGGCATGAAATTTGATATGACGGAGAATGGATTTGTGACAGAAACTGCTTTTAAACAATTGATTATTTCGGAAAATGAGGAGTAGGGGTTTAGACCTTATCAGCTGCTTGTTTCCTCTCTCGCGGTATGTAGTGGTGGTGTGATGGGGAACATACTAGAAAAAATGCGTATGCCCGTTGAAAACATTACCATTGAAGTAAAAGAAGTAATTCGAAATGCGGAGAAAGCAAGAAGAGCGAAAAAATACATCTTCGTTTTATCATAGAAGGGCAAGAAATTAACGCCTCATGGATAAGGTCTTGGAATTGACAAAGAAGAACTGTTCCATGTCACAATCTGTTATTGATTCAATTAAACTTGTAGAAACATATGAACTAAAAAAGTAAAATGGTTAAAGTGTTGCGAACTGATCTCCACTGTATGTGTTACTAGTTCATCCGAGCAATCTTCATAGTACTTTTTTGTTTATAGTCCAGATGACTCCAGGATGATTGTTTAGGGAACTAATTTAGTTGTCGTTTCCTTACCTACATTAGGAGTTTTTTGTGTTTATTCAAGTAGTTTCACAAAAACTAATTTTAAATTCATCCTATTTTTTACTCATTTTTGATTTTACGTAACACTAGCGGGTAGCCTATATTAATTTTCGGTACTAGATGCGGAATAATATTTAATAATATACTCTCTTTGAAACTCAAAATCTATTAAGTGAATCAATTTCATAAATCAGCATGACTTTCGCTATAAGCAGACGCTTTCCGCGGGGTGAGCGATGAGCCATCACCGCCGCATTCACGTTTCTAATGGCTCATCTGTCTCACTCATGAGGCCACTGAAAAAGCGACTAAAAATTTGAATTTGAAAATCCCGAAAATTTTTACCCCCATTTTCATAGGTAAAAACCTTGAGAATAAGCAGAATTACCCCCACTTTAGTAGCTAAAAATAGCACCTTTTTGGGAATGAGTTTTTATGAAATTTTCATTTTCGGGAAAATTGGACTTTTTCAGTGGCCTCTCACTCATCCCGCTGGAGTCGCTGCCTGTCGCTCCAATCAAAAAATAAGTATTGTTCGCGTTTTAATAATTAAATGCTATATATGAAATTAACTCTTGTATGTAAAATCAAATCATCTTCTTCACTACACCATTAAGCTATTTTCGAAGGGCAAATTACAATTTATGATTCTACAGCATTTTTACAATGCTCTTTGCTCTTATTAGTAAAGAACTTGCTTGCTAAAATAGAGGGAGAGGTTTCGCTACATATGCAACCACAAGTTTAGCTAGCCACTCCCTTGTCCATTACTTCATAACATACTCCGCTAAAACACTTTGCACCTTATATATATTTAAAGATTTGTTGAATTTTTTCTGAATAGGCGCTGCGCTTCCCGATAACCAAATTTTTAATTCTGCATCCAAGTCAAAAGTACCTTCCGTTTCAATAGAGAAATGCACCACACTTTTATATGGAATTGAGTGATACTCTACCTTTTTCCCAGTCACACCTTGTTTATCAATAAGTAATAATCGTTTATCCGTAAAAACAATAAGATCTCGTATAAGCTTATAAGCATGTTCTACCCTTTCAGCAGGAGTAAGTAAATCCTTCAATTCACTTTCTACTTTATCATTTTCTATCTCCGAGGCATTCCCCATCAATCCATCTAAAAAACCCATTCATATTCCTCCTAAAACGTATTTTATATCCATTCAAGAACAGTGACTAAATCTCCCTCTAGTATATCTCAAAAATAATAACTAGCCTTCCAATTAATCTTTATCAAATGGAAAGCTATGCTCTCAATTGATTATTCGAAAATCTTTTAAGAGTTTATTAATTTTATTTATATTTTCTTCTAAATCTATGTATAAAATCGAAATAGATTACCTATATTGTTAATAGAATAAGAGATTGAAGGAGGAATAGAAATGAAGCATTCTATAGGTTTACCAGAACAATTACCAGAAACATTAGAAGAGTTATTGAAGCTATTATTTCAAACAGTTATCGCATAGGAGAGATTTTAGATTAACAATGAAACCTGGAAACATAAAAAAGTAGATATCCCTACTTGTGTCAGGTAGAGATATCTACTTATTCAATTTTATTCAACATCCCCTGCACTATCCCACTTAAATTTCTTCTAATCATTAGAAGCGTACAACATAATAACTATGCAAATAAATACTGAATATGTACTGCTCTCATCCACACTTGTTTTACTCGTAAGGTGTAAGTACTGTAAGTAAAAGCAACATATCAACATGTGGATAACTCCGGTAAATTATGATTAGCTAAATATATACACAACCTATCAACATCCTCTATGATCTAAATCTTATTATGAAAACTAAAAAAGACCATCCGATGCCTCAACATCAAACGGTCAAATAATAAATACTAGGTTTCCTCAGAGGAATTATTTAGTTACAGTTTTGTATATACCAACTAAACTCCTCTTTTGTTTCCCCAAACAAGGGTATGCAGCTGCGGCAGTACTTTGACATCTCGTAATTCCGCGTCTGCAATCACCTTGTCGATCAGTGTTTCGTACTTCTCCAATAAATGGCTGACAAGCTGCGGATTATCCGTCGTCGTGATATTATCATTACCGACCTGAAGATAAAAAGGAATCGTCGGGTATCGAAGGTGAACTTGCTTGGCATAAGCATAATCCTCTTGATTAAAAACAACTACTTTAAGGGATATATGCTGCTCGCTATTTCTATTTTTAAGTTTTCTGAGGATATCAGTGAGCACAGAAAAGTCCGTGGTCATTCCAGAACTAGGAGGCTTCGGTGAAATCGTCAATTCATCGATATCATACAGCCATTCCTGCCATTTGCTTCCCTGTGTCTCCACTCCGATCTTTATCTCGTTTTCTTTTAAAATAGCAATGAGTGCATCCAAATTTCGAAGGAGTGCCGGATTTCCACCTGAAATCGTAACAAATGAAAAACCACTGCCTCCAAGGCGTTTCAATTCAGACCAAATCTCTTCTGCTGTCATTTGGACAATAAGATGCTTGCCGCTGCCATCCCATGTAAAAGATGAATCACACCAGGAACAGGAATAGTCACAGCCTGCTGTCCGCACAAACATTGTCTTCTGGCCCACTACCATTCCCTCGCCTTGAATCGTCGGTCCAAAAATCTCCAGAACGGGTACCTTACTCAACTTCCATCCACTCCCGTCTCGCTTCAGCATAGCTTGTCGGAGTTTCATACAGTCTGATAAATTCTACACGCGCTCCATTATATCCTTGTTCCTCTAGCAAGGCTTCCACCAACTTTTCGTAGATCCAGACAACAATGTTCTCTGCCGTCGTATTCATTGGTGGAAGGGTTTCATTTAAATAACGATGATCCAAATGAATCTCTATTTTTTGTTTCCATATTTCTTTTATATCCCCAAAATCAATCATCAAGCCGCGTTCATCTGTGTATCCGCTTAATCCTAAAACGGCACGATACGTATGGCCATGCAGATTTTTACATTTCCCCTCATAGTTATGTAAATGATGGGCAGCATCAAAGGTAAATTCCTTGCTCACGAGAACACGCTTGGAATGATACTTTAATTGACTGCTTTGAATATCTTTATCTATTTTTTGGAGCTTATCGACAATTCTAAAATCAGACATGCCTTAGGACTCCGTCCTGAAGCTTAAATACTCATCAAGCCCTTTTTTACGCAGCTTACAAGCCGGGCACTCACCACAGCCATCTGCAATTACTCCGTTATAGCAGGTCAATGTTCTTTCGCGAACAAATTCAAGCGCCCCAAGCTGATCGGCAAGTTCCCATGTTTGTGCCTTGTTCAGCCACATTAGCGGCGTATCAATCACAAAGGTATCGTCCATAGATAAATTTAACGTCACGTTCAAGGATTTAACAAATATATCCCGACAATCAGGATATCCACTAAAATCCGTTTCACAAACTCCAGTCACGATATGCTTGGCTCCTACTTGGCTCGCTAAAACTCCAGCAAATGAAAGAAAGAGCAAATTTCGTCCAGGAACAAAAGTTGATGGCAACTCACCTTCTTCACCTTCTTCTACCTTTATGTCTTCTCTTGTTAAAGCGTTCGGTGCAAGCTGATTCAGAAGCGACATATCAAGAATATGATGCTTGATACCGAATTCCTTTGCTATCTCCTTCGCACATTCAATTTCAAGACTATGTCTTTGACCATAATCAAAAGTCACTGCCTCAACCTCTTTAAAACGTTCTTTCGCCCAAAATAAACAAGTCGTGCTGTCCTGACCTCCACTAAACACTATAATTGCTTTTTCCTGCTTCATCTGTAAAAACTCCCTTATACCGAGAAAGCAGCACCCTAAAAAGAATGCTGTTTTCTTCTTAGTTTTTTAAAGAGGGTAGCTAAAAACCTCTTCCCAAATATGAACTATTCAATTCTTCGTTTATCGATTATCTATTTTTTCTGGGTATAGATCATGGTTCATCAAACGATAATCTGCCATCTCTTCGTATTTGGTACCTGGTTTTCCATAGTTACACCATGGATCAATAGAGATTCCTCCACGTGGTGTGAATTTTCCCCAAACCTCTATGTACCTTGGATCAAGTAACTTAATTAAATCGTCCATGATGATGTTGACACAATCTTCATGAAAATCTCCATGATTTCTAAAACTGAATAAATATAATTTTAGTGATTTACTCTCTACAATTTTTTTATCCGGTATGTACGAAATATACATTGTTGCAAAATCAGGCTGTTGTGTAATTGGGCATAAACTAGTAAATTCTGGACAATTAAATTTCACGAAATAATCGCGATTAGAATGAAGACTATCTACCGACTCCAGTACCTCTGGTGCATAATTAAATGAATATTGTGTCCCTTGATTACCTAACAATGTTAAATCCTTTAAACCTTCTTCATGACTTCTTCCAGACATAAAAAAACCTCCTATTAAAAAGTTTCCCAACACTTTTCAAAAGAGGTATCTCCAAACATTCTATTGCAAACTTATAGGATAAAAACAAAAAAAGCCACGTCCAAATATGGACATGGCGAATAGTCATGTATCCATAGTTTTTTATAGAGGGTATGAGCTATGAACCTCTCCCGATTAAGTACGGGTACGTATTTATGATATAGAATACTGACAGAAACGTCAAATAGATATTTTTGAAAATGAAACCGTCTTCCCTTGTTTCCTTAATAGAATTCTCATCTCTGAAATAAGGGCACTGAAAAAATGTAATTCTAATAAATTTGCTAATAAATAGTTGCTCCAGTGCAAGCTCATCGCAGAAAACATTTGAGCTCCAACTAAAGGGTGGGCTATTTTTTATGGTTAAAAGTAGGTACTAAAATTACTTTCTATGTAAAAGATCCTGCAGGTAATGTCAGAAGTTCTAAAATTGATACAGTCGTTGACAAAACACCACCAGTTGCATCAAAATCAACAAAGTCACAGTAAGCACAAAAATAATTAAAGGCACAGCTGAATAAGCCGTAACTGGGAAAAATTTAAACTGTAAAAATATTTGATATATAAATATATTTGTAACTTATTCAACACCAGATGGTACTTGCCTCTTCTTTTGAACCATATGTTCATCCAATTCAGGTTTATCTTTCCCTACAATTCATCTACTTTTATAGAGTCTTTCGTTCTATTCGTTATGAAATTTTATTTACGTCGGGTGTTTGCCTTATACTAAAATACCTATTAACAAACCAGTAAAATAGTCTTACAATAAAGTAAATATAACGACAAATAGAATAGCAAGATAAACTGAAAGGAATTTCAGAAATATTATTTATTCCTAAAATCAATTATGTCCAAAAAAATAACCTCTTTGCAAAAACTTGGAAAAGAAAGGGATTTTTCTAGTGTTGAAAATTGTTATATTGCTAATGTTAGGACTTATAATAGTATGTTATAAAATAAACTCAGCGCGGATTAAGTTACAACAACAAGTTAAACATTTAAGTCCGATGTTACAAACAGTAGAGAATTCAAAGGATATCCTTTATTACTGTGAAGTAAAACCAAAGTTAAAGTATCGATATTTAAGCCCTGTAATAGAAAATTTTTTAGGTATTAATGCATTAGAAGAACATCTTAAAAATCCTGATTATTACTATGAAATAGTCCATCCAGATGATTATAATATGGCTACGGAAAAACTATCTGGTAAGACTGATTTTAGTAAACCTATAATAACTAGAATGAGAAATGACGAGGGTAAATACCTATGGTTTGAAGAATACGCTACCCCTATATACGAAAATGGTGAACTCATTGCTATACATGGGGTTCAAAAAAATATTGATGATAGGATTTTACTGCAACAACAGCTGGAATATAAGGTTACTCACGATGCATTAACAGATATTTATAATCGTGAACACTTTGAAAATCAGCTTCAGAAGTACAATGAGAAAGTAGATGTTTCAATAGCCATTATCATATGCGATCTAGACGAATTAAAGATAATAAATGATCATTATGGACATAGGGTTGGGGACAATTTAATAAAGGAATTCGCAAAATTATTAATGCAATGCGCTAGTGAAGAGGTTGAGGTTGCAAGAATAGGGGGAGATGAATTCGCACTTACACTGATTAATACAGACCCTCTACAAGTAGAAACGCTTTTGGTCGAAGTACAAAATAGAATAGATCATTTCAACGAAGCAACTGATACATTTAACATAAAAATGTCTAAAGGACATGCTTATCATTTTTCATCAATTGGTAAAATGGAGCAATTGTTTGTAGAAGCAGATAGCAAAATGTATAAGGAAAAAAATAATAAAGTGACTAGTAGATAAAAAACAAATTAAACAGATGCTAATCTACTAACTAAGTATCAGCATCTATTTCATTTTTCATTATTTGCTCTTAAGCTAGCTCTAAAATAAAATAACTTACACATAGTAGAATAATTAATACAAAAAATCCTTCTAAATTCCAAATGGGACTAAGAGACTTGGAATTATAGAATAGTAGATATCTCTACTTGTGGCAGGTAGAGATATCTACTTATTCATTTTTCTTCAGCATTCCCTTCAAGATTTCACCTAAAATTCCCCATAAACACTACAATTTAGTAACTATGCGAATAAATACTAAATAGGTACTGACTCGTTATACTAAACTCGTCTTTGAAGCTTCCCTAATTCATCCACAAAAGCACGTCGTTTTGGATAGGTTTGCAACAAGTCTATTATTAGTTGTTTTGCCTCAAGCTCGTAGCTTGCATCTTGCATCGTTTCAATTGTACGACAAACTTCCTGATAGCGCTTACGATCAGATGCCCGTGCTGCACTTGCGCGAATTATGTTGATAAAAAGCGAACATACTTCTTCGTAGTATTGCTCTTTAATGTAATGGTAATATTGCTCAATTAGTGCAGGGTATTCTTTGCAATAGTCAAGGATACGTTCTGTTTGTTGCTCCTCAACAATGAGTTTAGCGTAAAGCCGTGAACGGGCTTTTTTTAATGCATCCAATAGTTGTTCAAGTGCAGCCGGCCATTGTTGTGTTGTGTGAAGACTTTTGAATTCGCCGTAATAATTGTAGTCGCCCTCCCTCACTAACTGTAACGCCAACTCATACATTTCATCTTTACTATCTAATTCTTTATATGCTGTAAAAGTATAGTGTTTCCACTTGTTTACAATTCCAGGCGAGTCATGATCTAGCCGCTGCCCCTCTTGTGAGAGCTGTAATACTTTTGTATAATCATTTCGCTCAATGGCAGATAAAATGACTCGTTCACGCATACTCGCATCTTCTATATTTTGTTCTAAAAACTTTTCTACATCTTCCTTACTATATTTGGAGGCAATCAGTTTGAAATGTAAATCTTTTAGCTGTCTATTCATATATTCTGTACTCCAATTATCCCCTTTTCTCACAAGAGATTGAAGGAAGTCAACGTATTTCTTTTCAATCGTATCATCCTGGCATAAAGGAATACATGTCTGTATTAAAGGGATGCGGTATTCCGACCAGCCGTCTAATTCTGTATTTATCGCTTCTTGCATAATAAGCTCATACACCGTTTCGTACTGCTCCTTATCCCAAACATCCACTCCCTCCAAAATTGCTTGTTCCATAAACGCTAAACTTTCGTCTAATGAATAACCAAAATCTCCAGAAGAGTCGTCACTATGTTGAAAAGCTTCGAATGCATGATGAAAACAAAGAAGACTTAGTTGAACGGCTAGCAAATACTTATTGTTTTCGATGTGTTCACCGATCTGTTCATGTATCGTTTCAATTCCTTTTAACGCCTTAGATGTTTGATTCCACGGGATGAAGCTGCTGCGACGATCTTGAGCAATATCAATATGATGTAAAATGACCTGTTCTGCGGCTTTTAGTGAATCATCTGGTTTTATTAATAGCATTTCGAGCTCTTTCATAAAAGCAGGGTGATTTTTCCCTACTTTTGTAAGGAGTACTACTAATTGTTCTTTCGTTTGAGACTGCAATAATTGTTGAAACGTCGGCTTGTTTTTCTTTTTTAAAGGGGATGATAGCTGTATTTGGGCAGTTTGTTGTTGATCTCGAATTTCATACAAAACAGCAACGATATGCTTACAATCACCGTCGTACGGGCAATCACAATCTGCATACAAAATATCTCCGTTTGCATGTATACGCACATCGACAACGTATATAGACGTACCGTCGACCTCTGCCTGCCAATTATGGGCATCAATTTGGACGATATCCTCTACATGACCGTCTATATAATAATCGTACCCACGTTTTAAGATGGTTTTATGGAATTGATTTTCGAAAGTGTTGATATTCATAGAAGCACCTACTTTGTTGTGATATAAAGATAAGAATATCAGAAAGCGGGGAAAACGGGGACTTGTTATGATGAATTTTAGAGGAAGTAAAGTTGCAAGTATTGCATGTGTTTTAATAATCGTATTTGATTTCTGACAAAATAATCATATCCAATTATCGAATTTTAAAACTCCTTAGAAACTCTATGAGGATAATTATTCATCAAGTGTTCAAATGAAAGTAACTTATCTACATGTGGATAAGTTCGATATATTATGGTTGCGGAGATATTCACAACTTATTAACATTCTCTATAATCTTATTGCCATTAAAGATAGTAACACAAGGGTACCTTACACATACTTGAAAAACAAAGCTTAAATGTATACTAGAAGTAACATCTGAGTACGATAAAAAAGACCACATGATGTTCTAGCATTACGCGGCAAAATATAATAGACAGTTCCCTTAAGGGGATTGCCTATTAAACGGGTTTAACCCATCTGCGCAGTTAACTCAAGGATGGGTTATTTTTTATGGTTGAACAATACCGAAAGGATTATTACCAACTATATTGATCTGGCGAAGCCCCATGTTCTTTTCGAATTCTTGCTTCTTCCATTGTTTCCCCTTGCGTAATTTTTAATACTTGAACATCAAATTTCCACTCGTCTCCAAAATCAAATAAATAGAGAAATGATTGACCTTCGTATAAATTTAAATTGCCAATTTCAATTTCATTAACATATGGTCCATTAAAATCCATCGGGGCATTATAGCAATGCTCACTATATTCCTTATTGTCCATATAAAAAGCATACAAATGGTCATCATCAAAATCAAACGCCCTCTGAATTATTTTATGCAAATCTAGTAACGTGTGAAAGCTTGATAATTGAACCGTTCTCCAACAGGATGTATTTAGTTTCACTTTCAATAGATAAGTTCCTTCTAAAAAGGTATTCTTGGCTTTCCTTAATGTTGTCGTTAATTCTCCAATTGGAAATAATGGTTTTAATAATGTAAAAAGAGATTCGCTGTTTTGAGCACCCTCTTCAATCACTTCTTCTTCTTCTTCTTCTTCTATCTCAAAGGGAAGATTAAACAAACTTGCAAATATACCAAAACCTTGATTCGAATCTTCCACTTTATATGGATCCCACGTTTCAAGTAATGCTTCCAAAACTTCCTTGAAGAAAGGAGATAATGTGATCGTTTTGGCAATTGTGCTTTTTGCTCGTTTCGGTTCATTTGATTTTATATCATCGTTTTCAAATGTCCAAAGTCCAAAATAGCTGAAATAATAAAAGAACTGTCCATAGTCCCTAACAAAGTGTTCAATACTTTCAAATCTCTTTAATTCTAATACTTTATTAGCAGGAACTTTTTCTAATTCCTCCAATAAGAAATCAATATTCCTTGGGGCTCTACCCCATTTTTCTCCCTGTAACTCATTCCAATCTGCTTCCGTCCAAAAAGCCTCTAACAGGGATACATATTGTTCAACTGATGTTAGTTGCATAAATTGCGCTACTTGCTCATTTTGTATCATTGCAACCGCAACTGATGTAGAGCGATTTATCCTTAGGAGGTCAAGAGTGATGGAGAGATGGTAAAATAAATGAATCTTAGGATATCCAATTTGAATCATTTGTTTTGGATCTTCACTTTTATCATTTACCATTTGAGAATCAATAGCAAGCAAATCTTTTTTCGTGATATACCCTTTTACCTTTGTTAATTTTACTTCATGTGTCATCATATAATTTAAGTATTTTTTAAAATCCTCTGCAATAGAAGATGGGGACCCAGAAGTGAAAATAAGTTTACCCTCTTTATCCACACTTTGATTGTTCATTCTTTTCACTCTTCCTTTTACAATTAATAGTTCACTACATTTAGCCTAAGATGCCAGGAACCCAAAGAATTCAATAATCAGAAATGATTTGGTCCCTGGCATCAAACACTAATACTAAAGCCGTGCACCATATTCTTTTTTAATCCTTGATATTTTATAAATTTGATTGCTTACTGGCATCGCTTTAAAACGATTATAAAACATCGGGAGGACAAGACCAACATAATCATCTAAAAATTTATTTTCCATCCTTTCTTCTATTAGCACTCTATACTTTACCAAAGCACTTACAATCAGCTTTTCATTTGGTTCAGACATACTAATTGTCGCTATATGTTGGATCATTCGATTCTTAGACTGCAAAATCTTCTCCACTTTTTTTCATAGTCTTTTGTGTTTTTTACTTCTACTATCATATTTACTACCGTTATTACTTCAATCACTTGTAGTCCTCCATGCGTGAATAAAACCCCGGCGCTCTTTACTAATGGTAGCATATTACATCATTACTCTATTGTTAAAAGAGTGATTTTAGATTTCACCGTTCTAATTGGCGAAAATTTAGGGACAATGATCATGTCTAATAGGCGCTCATGAAGACGAAATCGACTCAATTTAGTTAAGGAGCTAGATTAAATAACCGTATCTTCTTGCGCCATATCCAATAAACACGGTGTGACATATCATATCTGAATTGATGATCAAGATTTGTTTTAGAACCTGGTACCCTGAACTAAAAATATAAACTACCTAGCGTTAGACATACATGGAAAACAAAAAAATACACCACTTATCATCAAGTGGTGTATCGATAATGCAATAGGATTTAGCAGTCTTTTTAAACTCTTTTATACTGTCTGAAGTTTATACTTTTTAACTTCAGGCGGAATGGGTGACACATAGTCTTCACCATTTCGTTGCTCGACTAATTCCAGCTTCGCTTGTTCAAGGATATTAGGGTTATGCAGGGCTTCAATTGCAGTTGCCGCCATGACTTTACCAGCATGAAGCATTCCTTTATGAGCAATTGAAGTTTTTCCAGTTGAAACAATCTGCCAAGTATGAAGCGGAGTTCCGACTGGTTCACACGCTACCAAACATTGTACGGTAGGGACAATCCAGCTCACATCTCCAACATCGGTTGTACCTGGCAACATCCCATTTGACGGGATAAATGGATCAATGACGTCCGCTAAATCTTTTCCTTCTAGTTCTTTATTGGCCTTAATATCTTCTCTTTTATCTGCTTCAGATAGAGTTGCTCGAATGGCTTTCGCAAATTGTATTTCTTTTTCATCATACTGAGGAACGCCTAAAGCAACAAAGTTATCATGCATGACTTTTTCTAATGTATTATTTGGCAATATATCAGCGGCGGCAGAAGCAAATTCTATTTCTAATTGTGTTCCGGTCATAAGTGCAGCGCCTCTTGCAACATCACAAATGCGTTGATAGATTTCTTCTGTTTGAGATACACGTGGTGCACGAATAAAATATAATACATCTGCCTTTTCTTGCACGACATTTGGTGAAAATCCGCCTGAATTGGTTATGGCGTAATGAACCCTTGCTTCAGGAATAATATGTTCCCGTAAATAGTTTACACCCACATTCATTAGTTCAACGGCATCCAGCGCACTTCGTCCAAGATATGGACTAGCAGCAGCATGAGCACTCTTTCCTCTGAATCTATAGGAGACTTCATAACAGGCAAGAGATGACATGGACCAAACGGCATTTCGAGACCATGGGTGCCAACATACGGCAAAATCTACATCATCAAATAGGCCCTCTCTTACCATAAAGGTTTTTCCGCTTCCTATTTCTTCTCCGGGACATCCGTAATATCGAACCGTTCCTTCTAGGTTGTTTTCTTCTAAGTAATAACGGATCGCAATTGCAGCTGCTAATGCACCTGTACCAAGTAAATTATGTCCACAGCCATGCCCATTGCCATTTGTTATTACTGGATTATACTCAGTTTCTCCACCAACTTGGCTTAGACCAGTCAAGGCATCAAATTCACCTAATATAGCAATAATCGGTTTACCTGTCCCAAAGCTGCCTATAAAGGCGGTATCGATATTTCCTACACCTTTTTCAACTGTAAAACCTTCTTCTTCTAAAGTTTTACATAATAATTCTGCTGATTGAAATTCTTCGAAGCCTGTTTCAGCATATTCCCAAATTTGATCACTCACAGAAATCAATTTTTGTCGTTTCTCTTCAATAATTTTTGATAGAGCATCACGATAATCCAATTCATTCACCTCATTAGAAAATTATTATTTATTTAACTTCATTCACAAGAAGTCTCTTACCTTTTATTTAAAATGGACCGTAATTAATAGCTTGAGCAATGATTAAAAAGATTACAACAACCACAACCTGAATAATAACATATGGCAATATCCATCTTGCCCATTTGGAATAAGGAATACCCATCATACCAAGAGCTGCGAGTAGCACGCCACCTGTTGGGATAATTAAATTGGAAACTCCAGCACCCATTACAGTAGCAAACGCAGCTGTTTGTCTCGTTACACCGACTAAATCTGCTAACGGTGCCATAATAGGCATAACTAAGGATGCATGTCCGCTTCCCGATGGAACAAGGAAATGGATGAAGAAATTGACAACCGCCATTCCTACGGCTGTAACGCTAGGCGGTAGGCCGTCAAGTAAACCAGAGGCAGTATGTAATATGGTGTCTAATAATTGGCCGGATTTAAGAACAACAAGGATTGTATTCGCAACACCAATAATCATGGCGCCTGGAATCATTTCAGAACAACCTTTTAAAAATGCATCTGTCATTTCATTTCCAGACAGTTTTCCAATAAGCGCCATAACAATGGCACCTAGTAAGAAAATACCTACGATTTCACTGATATACCATTCAAGACTAATAACACCATAGATAAGGGCAATAAAACAGCCTAAAAAGACGAAAAGAGAAATTGCATGTCTTTTACTCAACTTGTAGTTGTTATCAAACTTAACGCTTTCATTTCGGTTAAATCTCCCGTACTCGGCTAGTTCTGGATTTTTTTCTATCTTATTAACATGTCTTAAAATGTAGACAACGGACAAAATATAAAAAACAACGTAAAGTGCGATACGTAATCCAATTCCTGAGTACATAGGAAGTTCAGCTATTGTTTGAGCAACGCCAATTGTAAAAGGATTCGTAATTCCTGATGTAAATCCAGCGCCTAGCATCCCGAGAAAAACAATTGCAAGGCCTGTTAATGCATCAAAGCCTAATGCAATAGCCATCGGAGCAATGATTGCAATATAGACCAAGGAATCTTCAGCCGATCCAATGAGCGTACCAAGTAATGAAAAAAGTAACACCATAACCGGAATAATCAATTTTTTTCTTGCACCAAATTTTTGCACAGTAAATCGAATTAAAGCATCAATGGATCCTGTAGCTTGCATAATCCCAAGTGCACCGCCAAATAGTAAAACAAATAGGATAATCGGAGCGCCGTTCACCATACCTTGGTGAAAAGAATTAAACATGTCTAGTAATCCTACAGGCGTTTTTTCTACGAATTCAAATTTTGTGGGGTCAATGATGGTTCTACCATTTTCCTCATGTCTCTCGTATTGGCCAGCAGGTATTACATAGGTTAACAAAGTAATCACGGCAATGATTAAAAACATCAGAACATAGGCACTTAACCCGCCTTTTTTCTTTTTTTTCTTTTCAGTGCTTTCTTCTATCTTTAATGGTTTGGCAGTACTCAAACTTAACACTCCTTTATAGTTAATGTAAAAAGCAACTTGTCCTACTATGAATGAACTCATTAAACAATCTGAGTTGTAATCATCCTTTCAACCAAATTAAATTTAGGAAATATTTAAACTTGTCAACGCTTTCATTTTAACCTAATTATTGATTACTGATATTCCAATAAGGAATATTCAGTATTACTGTTTTAAATATTCTGGTTAATAATTCTATTAAAATAATTCAATTATTGCTATATAATTATTTTATCTAATATATAGTTTTAGAAATAAACAGGAAAGGTTGTTACTTAATGGAGATTCGACACCTTCAGACATTCCAAATCGTAGTAGAAGAACAAAATCTAATACAAGCAGCTATGCGTCTCAATTACTCGCAACCTACTGTTACAAAACATATACAACAGTTGGAAGATGAGATTGGCTTACCTCTTTTTGAGAAAATGGACAATCGAAAAAAGTTAACTAAATCTGGTGAAATTCTATATGAGCATGCAAAAAATATTTTAAATGAACTGTTTACTCTACAAAGGAAAATGGAGGAATCTAAAGGAGAAAAACAAATTATTCGCGTTTGTGGATTAGATGAGTTTTGTGACCGCTATTTCCTTCCGCAAATAGTAAATTTTCGAAAAAAGAACCAAAATGTTTTGATAGAGGTTCATTCTATCAATAGTAGTGATGATGCACTGAAAAAAGTAATTCATAATGAGGTGGATTTTGCTATTATTCATGGAAGACCTTTAAACTCCGATATTTCCTATCAATGCATTGAATATGTCGACTTGGTGCTGTTCGCTTCGAGAGAAGTGGCTAATGACACTTCTAAAATAGAAGAATACCTAGCAAAATTTCCTGTTTTGGTTGATCTTAGGGCTCCTTTTGTTAAATTTGAGTTATTAAAAAATGGAACACATTTTCCAAATATTATTCACTGTAATAGTGATGAAGCGATTAAAAATGGTGTTCTTAACCATCCATATCTTGGGGTCGTAGGGACAGGCAGAATTAAAAAAGAAATCGAATCAGGAACTGTCACTATTTTGGAAACATATTCTTCAAACGTTCCAGTCAAACTCATTGCACTAACAAAAAACCTAAGTAACCCGATTTTTCAAGACTTTTATACTTTGATTAGTAAAGCATATTGTTCGTGAGACAAACAACTAGATAACAAAACCCGTGAATTGAAGCCTGATAACGGATGACCCAGAATTTATGTGAGGGTAATAAAAAATTGATGTTCTTATTAGTTTTAATTGTTCCTAAACAAGAATAGGCAAATTTTCGTTCAATTTTGAACGAAAGTTGCCTATTCTTTTGCATATTTTTCTCTTTTTCTTTCAGAGTGTTGGAATCCGTTTGAGATTAACTGAAAAGATTGCTTTGGTTCCTGGCATCAAACACTAATATTAACGACGTGCACCATATTCTTTCTTTATCCTTGATATTTTATAAATTTGATTGCTTACGGGCATTGCTTTAAAGCGATTATAAAACATCGGGAGGACGAGACCCACATAATCATCTAAAAATTTGTTTTCCATCCTTTCTTCTATTAGTACTCTATACTTCACCAAAGCACTTACAATCAGCTTTTCATTTGGTTCAGACATACTAATTGTCTCTATATGTTGGATCATTCGTGTCTTAGACCGCAAAATCTTTTCTACTTTTTTTTCATAGTCTTTCGTATTTTTTACTTCCACTAGCATATTTACTACCGTTATTACTTCAATCATTTGTAATCCTCCATGCGCAAATGCCTGATCTCGTACTCATGGTAGCATATCATTTTAAGGTACCAGGTTCTAATATAATTCGAAATTGTTTTAGAACCTGGTGCCCTACACTTCTACCGCTCACATATTATTAGTTTTTAAAATAGTGTGTTAAAATATTCATTATTGTTAATATACTCAAATAATAAAGGAGAAATAACCATGCCAAAACAGTTTTGGATTAACTTGCCGGTAAAAGACATCAATAAATCAAAAGAGTTTTATAGCAAGGTTGGATTTTTGGTTAATGAGCAACATGGCATTAGCGGTCAAGCGCAATTAATCATCGGAGATAATAATGCTACTGTTATGCTTTTTCCAGAATCTACATTCAAAAGCTTTACCAATCATGAAATTGTTGATACAAAGCGAGCTACGGAAGTACTGCTATCCGTTGATGTTGACAGCAGAGAAGAAGTTGATGAAATTGCTAAGAATGCAGTAGAGGCTGGGGGTACAATATATGGAGAACCTTCAGAAAGTCAAGGATGGATGTACGGCTGCGGTTTTACTGATTTGGATGGTCATAGGTGGAATGTGTTGTATATGGATATGAGCAAAATGCCGAAGGGCTGAGATGGATTATAAGCTAACAGGTGTGTTTGCGTTCCAGGAGGGTTGCTGCGGCAATCTTTTTTCTTATTATACTCCCTGGAAGTCTATTGGAAGAATTAATTAATAAAAGATAAGCTCAGAGCCATAAACTCTGAGCTTTTTTACATTGGAAATATAGGGATGGTTCTCTTGTTCCCTTTTACGATTTGCGTGCATGTTGGGGACGGTTTTTAAAATCTTTTTCAATGTCTTTTTTCCAAATTCAATATATTTTTTCACTTTACGAAATCATGCGACAACTTCACTCTGTACTTGGAAGTTTAGCTGGGTTCCTTCTGCGTCAGCGTGGTATTCTACGGCATCATTGAAAGGCACCCTATTTTCACAGCTCACATTACCTTAACTTAGTGTAAGCGCGTCTTTCCGCATACAAAGAACATGTGGATTTAAAAAAAATGAACATAATCTCACCTTGTCTCCATTCCTAGTACTTTTTTAATATCCCGTATTCATTCTGATTCTTTTATATCATCTATAACTTTATTGATTTTATTTAAAAATTGTGTGAATTGAGGTGATTGATAGAGTTGCTCCATTGCAGTGAAAACTTGATCAGCATTATCAGGATTTTGAACTAGCATAGAATTTGAATAAATGCGGGTATATTTCCTGCCTTCTTCATATCCCATAGCTCGTATAAAGATTCCTTCTAATGCTAACCTTTCCAATACTTTAACACGATATAGATGCTCTATAGGTCCTACCTCCACAATGAGGCGGATAGATGAATTTTTACTTCTAAACCAAGCAATAAAAGGGGCTTGCAACCAGTAATCCCGGGGCACTTTATAAGCTTCAGGTAGTTCTCTCCATGAAGATTGTATAAAATTCGGGACACTTCTGTGAGCATAGTATGAATGTTCTTCAAAATTTGAATGAGATACTAGCTGAAGAAATGCTCGTTGAATTACAGTCTGATTATTAGATGTCTCGGTCATTGAATCACCTGAAATAGGCTCAATGATCATTGGAGAATCCTGTTTGCTTAAACTAATTGCTTCTCGGATATACTCTATTAATGTTAGATAATCTGGATTTCCCAATAACTTTTTCATGCATAACGCGATATTATTTTTATCATTCCAAGATTCCGGTGTTTCAAAAGACGTGTATATCCGAGAGAATTTTGCTCCTTCTTCTAAAGCACGTTCTTTAATAGCGATACCTTTAAATGCAAGTGCATTTAATAGTCTCTTCCTCTTATCATAATGTAAGGGGCCGACTTCTATTGTTAATTTTAAACGGTCATCTTTTCTCTCAAACCATCCAATAAGCCCTTGGTTTAGCCACCAATTTTCACGTAAATCATCACGTCCGTATGCGCCGTTCCATTGATTCTCTACAAAGTTAGGAAGTTTAAAATGTGGATTAAATTGTTCACTGGCCCACTCTTTCTCTTGAGCAACTAATAAAAAGGCTTCTTTAAGTAAGCTGTCTCCTACTTTTACAATAAAATCAATTGTTTCTTTATTCTCTAGATAGATTTGCTGAATTAATTCTTTACTTTCAGTATTTTGTAATTCCATTGCAAGTGAAGTGTCTACTACTTGATGTCGAATATATGCGTTTCCTGAAGCATACAACAGGTCTACCGCATCTTTGTGATTTCGATAGACAATCAGCCCATTATCCACCATCTCTTCATTTTGAATAAGCTGATTCTCTAAAATGTCTACATAATAAATGAGAAAAGAACGGATATCTGCCTGCATATAGTCTGCTTTCATATCGAGATAGTTCTTTAAAACAGACAAAATATCTTCATATCCAAGCATTAAATAATCTTCATGAGTAGGTTCATCATTTTGAAGCGTTAAATATATTGGAATAATTTGATATCCAAAATAAGTCTCTCTCACATCGTTGATATAAGCTTCTAGTTGACCTTCTGATTCAGTAGACCAATACTTATTCTCAATAATCATCGCTACTTTATGATGATTCGAAACTACCACTATGTCGATTCTTTTCCCTTTCCTCGTCAAATATTCTTTTTGAACTGTCAAATCAAAAAACTCTTTACGGGATAGTTCGAGCACATCATAATTAGAAATCTTATCCTCATCTTCAAAATTAGCAGGGTTCACAAACGTCTTTGCAAGAATTTTATTGATAAAAAATGACCCTAAATCATGATTTCCTTTCGGATCTAAAAGCCATGCTAGTACATTGGAATGTCGGATTTCATAATTATCTACTTGTAAAACTTTGAACGGGTTAAATCGATTAAAATGATTATGTAAATTAGAAAACTCCTTCGAATCTTCCATTAAGGACAATAACTGTTGTTGATAGTCAGGCAAAATATCTCACTCTTTCTGTTTTCTATTAAAATTCATAGTCTGATGTTAACAATATTCTTGAATATCATCATAAATACATATATTTTTGCAATAACTTCATGCATTTTCACGTCTTTGAAGTTAATAAGATTTATGGCTTTAAATTTCCTTTAATAAATTCATAATTTTTTCTGGTTCCGTTCAAAATGTTGGAATAGTTCCTCATCTGTCCATCCCATATACTCTTGTAATGCAATACAAAACCCAGCAAGAATAAAAGGAGCATCTGAGTTATTTTGAAATTCGATACCTTTTAAAGTTAAATCCTCTAGTTTCGAACGTGTAGCTTCATAGTCATTTCTGTAAAGTTTATCTGCTTCTTTAGAAATTTCCTGAGCTAGCTTTGTCATCCCGTGATCCCCTAAAGTTTTCAACATAGAATCATGGATTCCATATGCACAGGTAAAAAGAAACGAAACTTCTTTCTTAGAAATATACTCCATTGAGCCAAATACTGCTTTTACCTCTTCCTCTAGTTTTCCAATTAACTTGAATTCTTTTTTTCTAGGTAATAGTGCTTTAACTATACTACTGTAATACCAATATTGATCACGTTTTCCACGATTAAATCTGTCCCAAACTACTTCCCCATGCAACTCAATATCTGCTCGAATGGATCTCAAATTATGCAATTTGTCCGCAGTTATGACTTGTATTTTCTCTATAAAAGCATTTGGCAATGCATTTATAGTATGTTGCTTTCTCTCTTTCCACGGTAAACTTTTATCAGGCTCGGATGCAGCTTTTACTAATTTTGTTACCTTATCTCCAAAGTGCTCCGATAATTCTTCAACAGTGACAGAAGTATCCTCCAATGTATCGTGTAGAATACCTGCGACAATAACTTCTTCTGAGCATTTAAACTGTTGCAAAAGCATGCCAACTGCAAAGGGATGTGCGATGTATGGAATATCTGTTGATTTTCGAGTCTGCCCATTATGTGCTTTAGCAGCAAAATTAATAGCTTTTTCAATAAGTTTCATCATTTAAACTCTCCTCCTATTACAAAAAATCTTGTTTATTCAGAGAATACTTTCTAATCTATCATTCTCTTTTATATCAATTGAAAATATATACATTTGAAGGAACATCTAACTAAAGATACAGGTTCTAAAATAATTTAGAATCGGGTGCCCTACACTACTTCCTTTTTAGGTTGAAATTTATTGAAGCTTTTTATGGATTCAAACGTATTTAATTTATGACATTAATTTAATCTTGGGGGAGTTGTCTATGTTGGATAATTTTATCGACACTTACTATAAACAAAAAGCAAAAAAAGGATATGAGGTGATAGGAAAAAAACTAACCATCCTTTTCATGGGAGATATATTTGCAATTATTGCAGTTTTTATTTACTCAATTATCTCAAAAGATTTGATTGTTTTATTTATAACTCCTTTTTTGTTTATAACTGTTTTTATAATTAATAAAAAAATTGACGGATTATTAATGAATTATTTCAAAAGGAGTGCTCCTGAATTAAAGCAATTTGTGCTCAATTACTTGAAAATCACCTTAGGTTTTAATCATTCTAGTCAGTATAAAGAATTTTCAGTCCAATTACAGCATAAAGGCGAAAAAAACATGAAATCTTATAATTTTTATCCACAGTTGACAATGATTTTGACTGTTATTCTCTTTCTAGGAACTTTAATTGTTCAAGTGTATCAAGAATACTTAATAGGTATAATAATATTTGCTATAATCATTACTCTAATTGTTTTATTCATTAATCCCACGGTAAACCAATTTGTCAGTCTTTTTAGGAATGGTAAACCTCAAAAAATGATAGAGTTAGCAAGTTTTATAAACGAAATTTATTTGGACAAACTAATTGAAGAAAACGTAGTGAAAGAAATTCAGCCAGATATACTAGGAACCTTGAAAAAAAGTAAGAAAAGAAAAGGATCTTAGTGTTGTATCCCTGTGAAATTTACATTTAAAAATTATTTTGGTATTGTTTATGACACATGGACAAATTAATACGATCCATAGTATCTTTTATTTATAAAAACTCCTCTCTTATTGCTTTAGAGAGGAGTTTTTCCAGTTAATATACACTTTTAGGAAACTAACTAAATTGTATTAAAACAGGGGCATTTCATTTTTATCTCGATTGATTATTAATTTTAAATCTCGATACACTTGAAATTACATTACTCATTTTAACCATGTAATCAATCACAAGCCTTGCTCGAAGATAAATAAATAAGTTAAATATTAAATCTAAAATTCGTGTTAAAAAGTATAGCAAACTGACTAAGTATATCCAAATCTTCTTATTCGAGATTTCATATGATTCTTTTCCTATACCTTCATCAATTATAGAAGCTAGTATTTAATAAAAAATAAAAGTAATAGTGATTACCAGACTTAACAAACTTAATAATTCATTCCGTCTACGGTAACACCAATAATATTTTTTAGTACAAAACCTCGCTAAGAAACGACACTTCTCTCCCAGAATGTCATAGGCATTTGCGTCGCAAATTCCAACCGTAAGCGAAGTAAAAAAATTGGAGGATTTAACTTCAATTTTTACATAAAGTCAATTTAGCATTTTATACTATCTGAAAATTAAGGATTATTTAATAAAAAGTTTATTTGAAATATAGTCTATCCACATATATAGTTTTTTATAAACTTATATAAATATAACCCGTCCACGGGTTATTATAAGCATCATATCTCACCTTTAGTGTTTCAGCTTTAATTCTAGCTGTCCCCCCATCAATACAAGCTTGAAATTTAGTACCTCCTTCTTTAATAGCCCAACTAATAAAATCACTCGGGTAAAGTGGATTGACTAAAGTGTTATCATAATAGCGATCTTTACCTCTAGGGATAAATTTAATCCAATGAGATCGGATACTACTCACTGAGGAATAGGACGAATAAATTGGATTTCTCGTCATACTTTGAGTCATATATTCATATGTTTTAAATCCAGTGATTAAATCGTTGTCGAATAAATCACCAAGCAAACCATTAGGTACGCAAGCAAGACTAATTCCCACTAAATCAAAATTAGTATTATCGTCCTCATAAATACATTTTATAAAGTAGGTTAGGGCAGGTAAATTTCTAATAGCATCCTTACAAGGAAGTCTTGGCATATATTTATATCCAGGGAATGAACCAATATTAAAGACCGGTTTATTGCTAAAACTAATTTGATTTTTTTCTACAGTCACCTTATTTTTATCTTGTTTATTTGACTTCATATCAATTGATTTAGCATCAATATTAATTAAAGCATCTTTTGTATAATATGCTAAATCCGAACTTAATGAAGAGTGATATATACCCTCTGGTTTTATTGTTTTATACATATAAAATCGCATAATTCTCTCTAATGCAATGTCAATTTTATTTTTCTTTTGTGAAAATAAACTCAAAGTTGAATAATCCATCTTTATACTTTTTTCTATTTCTCTCAAATCATGTAAAAACTCTGGAGAAGTGAAGGTATTATGTAAAGTATAAAAGTATTTTCTTTCTAAATTTAATATTTCTTTCTGATCTGGTGTTAAAGTAGTACTATTTATTTGTGTTCCCATAGAAATCACCTCTAAAATATTATTAGTATTTTTTATTAGATAAATATTTAATGTTAATTGTTAATAAAAATGAGATTTTGCAAACAACTTTATTTTATCGGTCTTCTGAAACACTCAAGATTTTAACTTGATTAATATCTATCTCCCCCTTATCCTAATTGGCAATATAGTAATAGAAAAAATTAACACTTTGCACTCCATCTATTAGTAATAATAATAAAACAATAATTACCAAATATCTATACCCGCTTTTTGAGATTAATAAATTTAATCTCAAAGTTAGAGCATTACTTTCAGTTAGAGGGTGTTTATTCTAAGGGAACAAGAGTCAGTTGTATCCGATAGAGGTGAACATGAATGCGATTGAAATGAGATTAGATTAGTGGGAGTACCCGTGAAAAAATTACAATCGAAATTATACGCAGTTAAAAACATGGATAAAATGGTATCGTGAAGAGTAAATACACCGTCTTGAACAGCCTGTTGGTAAACAATACACTTTGGGTAAAGGGAAGGAATATGAAAATGAAAGAGCGAAATCACAATCAAAAACTCGTTATTTAAAACAACAGGTTGATATCTTAATAAGTTACGTAGAATTGGAGAGGATGTGGTACCAAAAGTAATTGTGCAGCTCGTAGAAGAACTAAAAATGAATATGCCCATTGGTGAAATCTGTCGACATTTAGGTGTTGGAATGCATCATACTCCCCTTGGAAAAAGAACCTTGGCGTAAGAACAGCCAATTAAGAGCGTGACAAACGTTTTGGGGACTTGTGGCAATTTCATAAACATTGATAAAGCTATTACAAAACCACAAGCATTTATTAAAAAGCAATAAATGAGAAAACAGAAAAAGTAAGGGACCTGCCTATGCTATACACTACTTATTAACACAAGATTTTACAACGAAGATATCATTCGAGAATCTTGTAACAGACATTACTTATTTGCCTTTTGGTCATTCAATGATGAATCCTTTAAGTATTCTAAACTTCTACAATCGAGCATATAAGTACCCAAAAGCAGTAAAAGAAAAAGGAATTGCCATAAGCATGTTCCGTAAAGTCACGACTACTGATAATTCCCCAATCAAAACGTTTCACTCCTCACTAAAGTTCCAAACTTTCTATCTCTATGCACAATGGTGTTTTAATCCTGTCCCAAAAACGATAGTCAGTATCAAATTAAGTCATAGTTTCTTTAATAAATATCACTTTTTGTCATAATAATCTCATCTTGTTCAACTAGATTTGTTATTGTTTTCAATCTTTTTTTAACATTACTATCCATATTTTTATTCCACAACAACACTTTTATACGGTTTTTATCCTCTAAAAGCTCAAATTTCTCACATTGAGAATATCTATATCTCACTTTTCCTGGGTTTTTTCCAGACTGTAGTGGCCTATTTCCATAAACATTATTTAATTCTCCATTCGGCATCGATAACAGTACTATAGTTTGAATACTTAGATCCTTCTCATCGTATAAAATGCAAATAAAATATGTTAAACAAACTTTTTTTTGTCCATTTTTCTTGGTATAAAATGTAGGCAAATTACCTTCATAAGGTCGACTTTCTCCATTTTTTAAATCAATACTACCTCTATAGCTATTTTGATTATTACCAACAAATATACTATTTGTTATATCTCCTAGATTTGATAATGTAACTGTCTTAATATCAATGTGAACATATGCATTATATGTTTCAAAAAACATATCACTTCCAATAGGAGATGAGTTCGGCTGTCCAAATTGATTAAATAACCAATAAAATATTCTTTCCGATCCTACTGCAAAATCCGATGTTTCCTGACCTAAATACTGTTCCCAGTCCTCTCGAATTTCTTCTTTAGTTGCAAAACCCTCTAGCATTTTTTGTTTGTCCAATTCTAAACTATGAAAAATATTCTCTAGATACTCATTTTCCCAAAACTCTATCATCTCTAACGTTAAAGGTAATTTTATTCTGCTTTCTTCCACTTTTTCTTCCCCCACTATACAAATGTAATTCAATTTTCATTTTACCTACCTTTAATAATTATATAGGTTATTTTTCTGAAATAAAGCCAAAAACTAGTATCTTTATTATTTCTCAATTTCAAGTTAACATTAGCAAAGAAAATAGTTTCCTGAAATCTTTAGCTATTTCTTGAAAATTACCGAATAACAAGTTAAAATAGAGAACATAAGTTCTTTATATAAATTTTTCACTTCTCTATTTTTCTAGAAATATTTATTCTCAACATGCCTAATTTGCATTTGCAATGAATTTGAGGTATTATAGAAAAGTAAATAGAAAAAGGATGATAATTATGACTAAGAAAAACCTAATTGCATTGTTTTCTGGCGCTGGCGGAATGGATTTAGGATTCAAAAATGCTGGTTTTAATATTTTATGGGCATGTGATTTTAATAAAGATGCTGTAAACACATATTCAAAGAACATTGGAAATCATATAGAGCTCGTTGACATTACACAAGTTGATTCTAAAGATATACCTGGGGACCCCTATGAAGTTGATGTTATTATTGGTGGTTTCCCTTGCCAAGGGTTTAGTATTGCTAATACTAATAGAAGCATGGAAGACGAGCGTAACTTTCTATATTTAGAAATGCTTCGAATTATTGAAGATAAAAAACCTAAATTTTTTGTTGCAGAGAATGTCAAAGGTCTCATTTCTATGCAAGGTGGACAAGTAATAAAAATGATTATAGATGACTTTAGTAGAATTGGATATTCAGTAGATTTTCGCATTTTAAATGCTGCTAACTACGGAGTTCCCCAAGCTAGAGAACGCGTTATTATTATGGGAAACAGGATTGGTGTAAAAAATACCTTTCCAGAACCAACACATACAGCGCTTCCTAAAGATTATAATTTATTTTCCGATACTTATGATTTACAGCCACACATTACAGTTGCAGAAACAATTGGACATTTGGCAGATGTTGAGATACAAAACGGAAAAATAAATGAATATATAGAAGTAAATAAACAAAAAATATTTAATCATATTGCATCTACAACTGTTCATGATAAATTTTTTGGTAGAAAGTTTGATGTAAACCAAGAAGAAATTTGTGATTACCTAAAGGAATGGCGCAAAATCTCTGGTTGGAGTACAAAGCGGATTGATGAGCATTTTGGCTATAAACATACTGCAGGTCATTGGTTTAGAAAAGATAATAAATCTGGAAGTATCCCAAAACCTTCTGACTGGTGGGAATTAAAAAAGTTACTAGGCTTCGATGATAAATACGATGAACAAGTTACAACTTTTATTGAAAAAGAGATAAAATTTGAACAATCTCTTCGAATTACAAATTGGGACCGCCCGAGTGATACTATTACAGCTACATCTCCTGAAATTCATGTAAATAGACAAAGAAGATTATCAGGTCGTGAATGCGCTATGCTGCAAACATTTCCTAACGATTTCATTTTCACAGGGAGTCTTAATTCTATCTATCGCCAAATTGGAAACGCTGTACCAGTTCTTTTGGCGGAACAAATTGCTATTAAGATAATTGAACAAATTGAATCCAAAGAAAAAGTGGCTATTCAAATATAATTCTACAAAAACCTTGCTCCATGATGGGACAAGGTTTTTTATGTATGAATTATTTATTCCATTCCTAATTAATTTTTATATAGAGAACAACCAATTACTAATCATCAATTTTGAGTAATGAACGTATGGAAGGATGGTATTGTAATTTATTAAAAACAATCGCATGGAGTGAACTGAACTTTTCAACAAGTCATCATTTTTTCTACATTTGCTCTTAATATGCCTTTACAATCAATCTTCCTTCCAATTTAAACACATTCAGCTATCTCATCCTCTTCAAAAAGGTCCAAAATTATTGCAACAAAATATTCACGAAGAGATGCTTGCCGTCTATTAAATTGGGCTAAAGACGATTCATCCACTATATATGGTTATCGAGTAAAGAATGGTACTTGTCCAATTTTCGTAACATACCATAAAAAAGATGAAGTAGACTCAAGTGTAAATTATGGAGATGAATTTTTATCGGCAGACATATTCCGTTGGTTCACACGAAGTAAATTAACGTTAGAATCTAATGAAGTAAAAGCTATTTTGGCAGCTAAACAAACGGGGCTAAATATTCATCTATTCACAAAAAAGGACGATGGTGAAGGTTTTGATTTTTACTATATGGGGACAACTTCTATCGCAGAAAGTAGCCCTAGAGAAGAAGAAATGTTCGATAAAAATGGCAAAATAATTCCCGTAGTTACGATGAATATGGTACTAGAACAACCAGTTCAATATGATATTTATCATTATTTGGTAGAAGAATAGATTCCTTAAAATCCTATACAACTATGCAGGAGTATCTACTTGAGCTATTATGCTTGAAGATACTCCTTCTTATTTTTATATTCATTTCTATAAATAAGTGGGTTGCTCAAGTGAATTCTTTATAAGAACCCCATTTTTCAACCAAAGCTCATATGGATTTGGCCCAATGTAATATAAATGGCAAACCTCATAAAAATCATCATTTTCATTTCTGTATCCAAAAGAATTTGACATAATTGGTTCAGCTAATATGCTTGTTACGTAATCCGGCAGCGGTTCACCCTCAATTTCATCACTGTAAAATCCAACATAGCTTTCTACTATTTCTTCATCATATTAGTTTATTTTATTACCAAGTAACTTAGAAACACCTTCTTGTAAACGGTTCATCATTCGCTTATCCTCCTCGATTTCAAACATTTATGTCGCTCCCTTCAAATTAGCCGTAGCTAACTTTAATCACTCTGTTTTTAAGTAATTTCCCTTCCCTGTTTTTGGCCATCTTATGTATTTTGTATTAGAAGGATTGATGTTAGATGTTCCTGCTGTTAAGCTTAATCTCAATAATTATCTTTTAGCCTGGAGTGTTAATAATGCCAAACTGGTTTGACGGATATACTGAAATTTCGGGAAGCAAAAAGGATTTATTGTCCTTCCTTCGTAGCGGTGTCATACAAGATGGACGATATTTAAACCCTATAATCAAAGGGGATGTTTTAATTTATTCAAAAGATGAGGTTCCAGAAGGTATGTATGTTACTGGAACAGACGGTGCGTTTATTGGTATTAATTCAAAAAGATACAAATTAGAAAAAAATTACCGAGATAACACGTATTATTTTATAGGTGCCTGGGATCAAGCTTGGGGTGTTGCTATCTCTCCAATAGTTGAAATATGTAAACGATACAATATCTCCATCGTTATTGAGGGAGTGGAGCCAATAGTAGGTTTTGAACATTATGTTCACATCAGCTCAGGTGGTGAAGTATTAGAAAACGTTATGAAAGATTATGACACAGTTGATTATAGCGAAAACGAGTTTGACGAATGGGGTCATCCAGTAAAGATAAAATAATCTAAATTTCACCCAATACTAAATACGCTAGCATTGGTTCTTTAGGCATCCAAATAATGATCACAGCTATACTTTCGGAGTAATTATAATCGGCTGTTCCTAAGAATATAAATGGTTAGCTAGCTTCCAGATTCACCTTCGTTCTAAAAGCCACAAAGTTTTTTTGTCATTTTCACATCTTTGCGATTTGGAGATACGACTTAATTTTAAATAAGTCGTATCTCCAAATGTTCAAATATCGAAAAGTTGGTCATTTTTTATCTAATTTGAATTCATGTAAGAACTTTACCTTCATCGTCTTTTATATCTATTAAGTACCGACAAAATGTTTCAATTGCTTCCTTTTCCTCCACTGGCAATCGCATATATTCTTCCTCATGTTGCTCTGATAATTCTTGCAGTTCCTTGTAACAAACTTCTCTTTTTCGTACAGCAACCTTCATCTTTATTGCCTTTTGCTTCGCATCGACTAGATTCATAAATGCATATGTCTGTTCCTCATCTTTTGAAGTGGTAGTCATACCATCTGTATGTTTGTAGAAGTGCTCACCTATTTGCGCAACATAATAAATAATTTTTCCAGTGAATCCAAGATGAACCTCCTTATCTTTAAGAATGACTAATTTTCATTTCTCGTATTTTCAATTTATCCATTATACAACAGATGTCATGATGTATTACCCAAGTCTTCAAAGTGTATGGCTGATTTTCCGAAAACGGGGATTAGTAGTAAGTTATGAATAACTCAAAATATAATTTTCATAATTGCCAAGTAAAAATCTTTTTTTTACACATACTATTGTTTAACAACTATACATACGGGTAAATTCGCCATAACCGTATTTAACTTTTAGGGAGACGATGGCATGAAAGAGATATTAAAAGTAAAAGATACTTGGGCTCCTATATGGATTGTTTCATTACTAATGTTATGCATGACCAGCATTTACTTACCTGTATTTGGTGGTCCATCTCAGAGGTTAACCAATTTTCCGCTTATTATTGTGGATGAGGATACAGGTACGTCTTCTTTCTCTACAGCAAAAGATATTGTAAAAAATCTTATCCAAACCCAAAACGGACATACTTTTCAATGGAGAATCGTGTCAAGTAAAGAAGCCGCACTAAAAGAATTAAAAGATAACCAAGCATATGGTGCCTTAATCATTCCTTCTAATTATTCTCAAGGAATCACATACCTGCATGATGCCCTGATTTCAGGAAAAACAGAAGGAAAAGCCATTCTGTTAGAAGTTTTAATAAACGAAGGTGGAGGTCAGTCTACAACAGCTATTGCCACTAAAGCATTGGAGGCAGTTGCTACCGCTGCTTCATCTAATATTAATCAACAATTACAAAAGGAATTAATCAAAAACGATATACTATTGTCCCCTAAAATAGCCCACCTAATGGATAATCCTATTCAATATAAGATTACAAACGTACTAGGTCTTCCTGAAAACTCTAATAAGGGAATGACTCCTTTTATAATTATTCTTATCACATCCATTTCAGGTCTTATGGGTGTCAATATGGTTAATGGTTACGTTAAAAATATTGTTGCAACACTTAGAAATAAAGAACATCTAATAAGTAACACAAAAGTTCTAATAACGGAGCTTCTATTGGGGGTAATTTTATCTGCAATTGTCGCTTTCATATTGCAATTAGCAGTTTTTATTTTTTTCGGAAGTTCCCATTCCACAAGTATTTGGCTAATTCTTTTATTCACATTTTTATGTTGTATGACGATGTATTTCCAATTTAAGCTTATTGGATTATTTCTTGGTAGATGGGGAATTCTAGTCATGTTCCCGCTTAATATTATGGGGATTTTTTCTAGTGGCGGGGCGGTTCCGATAACCACATTACCGTTTATCCACCGTTTTTTCAGTACGATTTTACCGACTCGGTATATGGTTGATGGGATGCGGGTTCTACTTTATTACGGTGGTAAAATGCAAGCTGGATTTGGAGCAGCCTTATTGGTTATTACAATATTTTTTATCATTTTCTTTGGCTCTTGTGTAGTCATCAATTATAGTACCTATAGAAAAGAACATGTATGATGAAATACCTTATAATATGTCCCAGCGTCCAAAACACAACATTCATGTTTACATGTTTTTAACACAGGACATTATTTAAAGCTTAAAAATCGAAAAGATAGAGTAAGGATCATTAAGAATCCTTACTCTATCTTTTTTGTTTTCAATTTAAATCTTTGCGATTTGGACATACGACTTAATTTTAAATATGTCGTATGGCCAAATATCCAAATGTCGAAAAGTTGATCATTTTTTTGTAAATTGTATTTATATAAGAATTTTATCTTCATCGTCTTTTTTATCTATTAAGTACTGACAAAATGTTTCAATTGCTTCCTTTTCCTCCACTGGCAATCGCATATATTCTTCCTTATGGTGCTCTGATAATTCTTGCAGTTCCTTGTAACTAACTTCTCTTTTTCTTACAGCACCCTTTATCTCTATTGCCTTTTGCTTCGCATCATCTAGATTCGTAAATGCATATGCCTGTTCCTCATCTTTTGTAGTGGTAGCCATACCATCTGTATGTTTGTAGAAGTGCTCGCCTATTTGCACAACATAATAAATAACCTCTTCCAGTGAATCCAAGGGGTACCTCCTTCTCATTAAGAATAACTAGTTTTCATTTCTTGCATATTCAATTTATCCATTATACAACAGGTTTCATGAGATAAGATTATCATTTGAGTTTTTATAGTTCGAAGTAGATTTCTGTAATTTAAATGGGTTTGACACAAACATAATACTTATTACAACCCACAATATATTGTAAGTAGTAATTTCACTATTCCACGTTCTTTAATTTACCTTTTTTTATTGCCCTTCTTATTGAAACAACACCCACAATCGCCATAAGTCCACCCAATATTTTAATTATTATATTATCCATCAGCTCATTGTGAATGGTTATATTTAACAATGTACTTCCAAAGAAAATTAAGATGATACTAATAAAAACTTTTATATATTTCAACGGTTAATACCACCTTATATTATCCCCATGGAGTTATGTTCAATAGCTTTAATGCCGCAAAGACAATTGTTATTAATGATAAAATCACTTCAATAAGGAAATATCTTCTATACTTTTCTTTGTATTTCCAAGAGGCTAATATGAGCATTAAACCAAGAAAAATTAATGAAATACTCTTTAATTTTGGATAAAGAGCAGAAGGTATTATTAATATAAAGATTAATACTAATATTAACTTTTGAATCTTTCTATTACCCAATTCATTTTTGTCCATTTGATTTTCGATATTCATTGCCTCACTCCTCAAAGTTTCTCATGCCTCTTTGTTAAAATTGGCAGTCGGCTATTTCCTTTGCTATCCTCTACAGTTACGGACGTTATACCTTCTTGTTTTTGTTGGTTAACCGTAAAGTTATAAGTATTATTCACCTGGCATGTAGCCAATTACTTCATTGTTTTTAGGGTCAACAAATATTGATGGAGCAGCTACTCCATCTTCTAAAGTAACAATTAATATCTCTTTTCCATTATAAGTTGCATCTAACGTTTTATAGCTATCATCAGCAACCGCTTTCTTTACCGTTGCATTTTCCCAATTTTCCTTAGAGTAATTATGACTCCAACCTTGTTCTACTATAAAATCCCATACAACTTCTCTAACACTTTCGTAACTTTCATTATCCAATGTTTTATCTGAACTGTCATCATTCGAACAACCGACAATCAGCAATAATGACAACATCGTTATTGCTAAATATAAAACTTTTAACTTCATATCCCTTACTCTCCCCTTTTAATGTTTTATTAATTTTTTTCAACCTATAAAGAAACGTCTGTTGATTAGCTAACTATTCCCAATAACATATGTGAATTAACTAAAGTTAAGCAACAAATTATATTTTAGAAATAGTACGCAGTATGCCTCCGCCCTTGCCGCACCTTGCATGAGATGCACCTATTAATGATGTACTTTTTCAACGTTGAGCATATGCCTTAATATGTAGGATAATCACACTGATTAGCTAGCAAACTCCATTGGATTGGAGCGGCAGACGGAGGCCAACAGGATGTTGGTCACGAAGGCGTTGCCACACGATGTGGCGCTGGCTCATCGCTCCCCCCGCGGAAAGCGTCCGCCTAGAGCGGAAATCCTAGCAGTTAATAAGTCTTTCAAGGTCGTCTCCCAGTCAACCGAGCTTGATATATTTACGTGTTATACTATTAATTGAAATCATCACTGCCAGGAAAGTCCACGAAATTTAATAGAAAACAGGAGTTTTGTATGGGTGCACAAAAAGAAAAAAAGCCTTCCAAAGAAGGTTTAATTAAAGAAAAAAGAAATAGAATGGGTAAGATCTACGGTACGCTTTTATTAATTTCTTTTGTTATAAGTCTCTTTTTTTGGCTTGAGCAAAAAAATAATCCAGATCAAAGCGAAGATGAAGTAGAAAGCGCAACGATTACTAAAGAGAAAAATATAAACGAAACTGTTGCACCATCAAAACAAGTGGATGAAGATACTGATAAAGAAAATACCCTTCCTATTTCCGCTACAACTAAGTTAAGTAAGAAAAAAGATGAACCGAATAGTCCCCTCAGCACAGTTTTAACTACCGCAGTTGTCACTCGAGTCGTTGACGGGGATACGATTAAAGTAAAAGTGAATGGTAAAGAAGAGACTGTCCGTTTCATTCTTGTTGATACACCAGAGACAAAACATCCTAAACTCGGTGTCCAACCTTTCGGACCGGAAGCAAGTTCTTTTACAACAGATGCTTTAACAGGTGAAGAGATAGAGCTTGAAAAAGATGTCTCCGATCGTGATAGATATGGACGATTGCTTCGGTATGTGTGGATAGACGGAAAACTTTTCAATGAAACATTAATTGAAAAAGGTCTTGCACGTGTAGCTGTTTTCCAACCAGATGTGAAATACATTGACCAATTTAGAGAATTACAACAAAAAGCCCAAAAGCAAGGTATCGGTATTTGGAGTATCGAAAACTATGCTCAGGAAGACGGTTATCATACGGAAGATAAAAAGTCTGCAACAACGACAACTTCACAGCCCAAACCGAAACAAGAAGAAAAAACGATTTCTGATTCTTGTAATATAAAAGGAAACATTAGCTCAAGCGGAGAAAAGATTTTCCATGTTCCTGGAGGTCAATTTTATAATGTTACAAAACCAGAGGAAATGTTTTGTAGTAAAGCTGCTGCACAGACTGCTGGATACCGCGCTTCGAAGAGATAACTTTCTATAAATATCTCTATATTTCTATGTCTTCTAGATAGCTATACAAAAACAACTCCTCTCTTGCTTGTCGTAGAGGAGTTGTTTCTTCATATTCAATTGAAATGACTAATCTGATTTGATTACTTCATAGGTGTAATCTGCTATCTTCTTACTTAATCGTCTCTATAAAATGTTTTAAAATTCTAGCGGTTAAACCCCATATAGTATACTTCCCATAGTCATAAAACCATTCTTCTATCACCCGTGATCTCCACTGGTACTTATCTCCGTTCACTATTTTTTCATAGGGGAAATCGGTTAAGGGCATTGGTTGAATGGATACTGTATGCATATAAGGTTGATAGTTCAGTAACCACTCGACGGGTATCGTGAATATTTCTTCCACCTCTTGTTTGTTAAAGGAATGGATTTGATGGTCATCGATGGTCGCTACGAATGGATGCACAACGAAAGATGACGATGAAATATACGCACTCATCTGTCCCAGAACGTTGATGTATATTGGATCGACACCCAATTCCTCATGGGCCTCTCGTATGGCTGCGTCTAATGGCGATGCATCTGTTGGATCGATTCGTCCACCTGGAAAACTAATATCACCTGGTTGATTTCTCATTGTTAGTGAACGCACTTCAAAAAGGACATGCCATTCTTCATTCACTTGAACAAGTGGGATCATAATAGCGGAACGCAGTGCTGTCTCCTCTCCAATAAATAGAGGTTGGTTTTGATTTAACTCATTCTTTAACTTATCCAGGAACATGGAATCTCCCCCTAAAAATTCAAGAAGTATTTACAGAAGCACGCTTGCTGATACTCCTTCTAATTTTCACAGTTATTTCTATTAATATTCATCATTCTGAACCCTCATCTTCCCATGTCCATTCAATAGAGCCATATATATCGCATAAGGCATCATGATAGCCCCACCCGACACCGTTCGATTCATCTACAACTGCTGATAAACGATCCGCAAATATATTATACGTTTGCTCGTCGTCCACGCATGCATCCGCTACTTTATTAAACATATTAGCCATACTGCTATAAAATTTTCCATCTATATCTCCATATGTCTTAGTAAATTTAGTTCCGATTTCGACATAGTAAAGCATTAAATCGATGGTTTTAATTTGGTCGTTTGATAACTTTTTGAAATTCGTAATAGCTTCTTTCGCTTCTTTTAGTCTCATTTTTCCAAAACCATTAATAGGGAAGAATTCATCGGTTATTTTTCTTTTCATTGCTTCAAATAATTCAACAATTGCCTCTTCCCCTTTGAAACGATTTCCTAAATAGATTTTTACATCATCATTTAATTTGTACAAGTCTACAATTAACTGCGTTAACTCTTTTTGATCATATTGTTTTAGCTCTTTTTTTAATTCGCTTAACGTTAATTTACTCATTTCGATATAATTCCTTTCGAAGGTTAGTCCCTATCAAAAAAGAGGGCATACTTCTCTCTCTATTTCCGTATTAAAACTCGGGGGCCATTGCCCAACGCGAACCTTTATATAATTTATGATGGATAACCTCAGTTCCATCTCCAGAAGCTATTAGAGAAAGTTCCATGTTCTTTAAGTAAACCTTATCAGTGGATTGGTTAGTTAATATATTCATCTTGTCCTTTTTTCCTCCAATACTACCTTCAGAATAGTGTTTCAATTATACATTATATAATTTGCAGAAAGAAGAGGTTCTGAATCAAGGAGTTTATCTTTATTAAAGTGAATGACAATGGCTGATGTTTAAGCATATAGGTTGTGACGAAAATTCCGAGACTCCTTTTAATACGCCGTTAATAGAATTTCTCCTATAAGCTCCTTCTCGAAGAATTTCCCTCTAATTAATAAAATCAAAACGCAATTCCAACCAATCTGTTCTTTCTTTCACACCAACTTTAGTTTGGAAGCTTGATCAAATTTATACTAATAACCTTGATCAACAAAAAAAGAGCTTGTTTTGGAAAAAAATTCAATCAAAACTAGCTCTTAATATATTCAATTGATTCATTCATTTTCAAAAAAGTTTAATCATTTTTGTGTTCCGTAATTACCTGTTAGCTGAATAGGGACTTAGCATAATCAACTATAATACAATGCCAGAATGGATAGAAAGATACAAATACCTGCTAATATAAATAAAATGAGTGAGTTTTTAAGACTCTTTCTTATTTTAATACCATAAGCACAAAAAAAGATAGCAGCAGCTAATTTGGAACAGCTTTGAAAATAAGCTCTATCTGAGAATAATGAACTGCTAAAAATAATCGAAGCAACCAAGGTTGTAGAGATTAGTATTCTAAACCACAAAGGCTCTTTTAAGAATTGCTTAATCATAAATTTTATCCTCCGCATCAGGGTATAACCACCTTCATGAAAGTTTTCATTCAGATATATCATATGGTATTCCCAACATAATGGATTAATTCCCCTTGCCCAATGCAGTTCCAATTTTGACTGGAGTTCTTCTGATAATCGCAATGCATACATTGTCAATCTAAATGGATGTATAGTTGGGACAAGTATTATCTCATTCAATCATCAAAATCTCCCGAATATCTTCCTCCGTCATAGTAGTCAGCCCGTCTCCCCCTGAATGAATAACCTCATCAATCAGACTTTTCTTTCTATGTTGAAGTTCATTTATTTTCTCTTCAATCGTACCCTTTGCTACTGGGCGGATAACTTGGACTTCGTTTTGTTGGCCCATTCGGTGGGCACGGTCAGCGGCTTGTTGTTCGACTGCCGGATTCCACCAGAGGTCATAAAGGATCACCGTATCTGCTCCGGTTAAATTTAAGCCCGTGCCTCCCGCTTTTAACGATATGAGAAATAGATCTCCTTCGCCGTTGTTGAAGCAATTGCATAATTCTACACGATCAGCGGGTGGGGTTTGTCCGTCTAAGTAAAAGTAAGATGCACCCTGTCGTATCAGTTGTCTTCTTATTATGCCGAGCATTTGGGTGAATTGTGAAAAGACGAGCACTCTTCTTCCTGACAATCGGCATTCTTCTAGAATCTCCATCAGTTGCTCAAACTTTGCCGAACTTCCTGTGTAGCCTTCAACGAAGAGACCTGGGTGGCAACATAATTGGCGAAGTCTGGTTAGACCAGCTAAGATTTTAATGTGGTTCCGTTTTAGACTGCCTTTCTTTAAATGCTTTAATGTATCATGTTTAAGTTCAGCAAGGTAAGCTGCATATAGTTTTTTCTGCCCTACCAGTAATTGAGAGAAGAAGGAGAAATTTGCTTATAACACATGGACAAAATTAATCTAAAAAACCACACCTAATCAGATGTGGTTCACCAACTAAACAGCATATTCAAATAATGGATCTAACTTCTTTAATTCTGTATCGGACAAGCCCAATACGTCACTTTCGAAGTCAACTTTAACCCACCAATCGGAATTTGATTGTTCATTAATATAATTTACCTTTATTATCGGCTGGATGCCCATCGCTAACAGTGCTGAAAGACCTGTCGCATAAAACCGTGGTATAAACCCAAGCTTTATTCCTAATTCTGTATAAATAGCAATAGCATTGGCATCGACTTCATTGTTAGGCTCAGGCTTTAACTCAATTGTATTAAATGAACGCAAAATAGCATACCAGTTTTCCGGTAAATCTTTTTGATGACGCATCCCATGGATAAAAAATGATGTCATTAACTTTGCATTTTCTATACGCAATGGTTTTTCGAAGGAATACGTATCATTAGCAAGCTTTCCGCGCGTTTGTTCTAAAAGATCCATTTTCGAAGAACTTTCTGTTAAGTGTAGCTCATCTAAGATATGCCCAAAATCTGAACGAATCTCAGATGGTAAACGGCGATCAAATGCCGGAAATAGTTTACTTGAAACATATGTTTTATCAAGGATAGGAAATGAAGGATGTAACATATAACCGTTTTCTAGAGCATCTCTCACTTTTTGTGGACCTTCGCCTGTAAAAGTATAGGTGAACTCATAATGCTCATCGAAATATGACAATGTACCAATATGATAGTACAAACGAGTATCAACATTTTGCCAAACGACCCACAGTGATTTATGTTCAGTCATATTTATTCCCCCTCTCTATACCATTTTAAAATAGATTGCTGTCTAAGGGAAATAATTAATTTGAGCCATTCTTTTTGTGTAGTTGTTAAAATGGAGTTTTGTTCAAGAATTTCATGAAACCTCTGCATATCAAACTGCTCAATTTTTATAGCAATCCCTTGTGTTTCATTAGGGAATTGATGTTTCATATACTTAATTAAATCAATAGCTTTCACTGATTTCCTTTCAAAAAGGCCAGCTTTTACTTTCGCGCTACGAATATACTTTACTACCTTATTTTCCTTCGAAATGTAATCCATTAGCTGTATATCATCAAATCGAAATCCTAATGAAGCCCCATTATCATAAATTGTTGAAAACTCTCGCCTTCCGTCGTTATGAAATAATATCATCCAATTAAACGGATGACGATCTTGATTACCAATGAGTACATCGAAAAAATTCATTTCAATAAATTGTTCCCGTATCTCAACCCAAAAATCTAATTGTTTTATACAGGAAAAGCCAAAATCGATTAAATCAATTCCCTTAAGATTGGTTTCTAACAGAGTATCATAATCTTCTACATCACTTAAAAGAACGCCACCTTCTTCGTTCATCACACCAACTGGAATGATATTTTTAAGAAGACTACCTCGCCGATTTTTTCTTGTCACAATCTCTACATCCATCATCTTCAATTGCAACAATCGTCCTATATCAGCTGCAATTAACTCTGTTATATCTTCCCATGAGATACCCAATTCAAATTGGCGTGGATATTTAATTAAATATCGTTCTCTCGTTGATAACTCGAGTAACTCTTCCTTATCAAGCGTACTTTTACCACCATAACCAATCATTTCCCAATGGCTAATATCTCTTAACAATAATATCCCTCCATTCAGAAATTAGAAAAGCCTCAACTACTTATGGTATAGTTCTCCATTATTTCGCTAAGAACGATTTCTTTAAGGTAGTTATCACTGATAAATTGCTAAAACTTCTAATATTATTATATTCTTATCTGTTTTTATATTCTCTATTCCTTCAATTTCTTGAGAACCCATCTGTCTTCTAATTCCCCTACCCAATGAAAATAAATCTTTCATTATATCAAAAACAATAATAGGACGATTATTCGCTTCTTTTTTCGAAAGTACTTTCGCTAAGATTGTGACATCTTCCTCTTCATAGTCCTCTAAACTCTCAAGTTCATAACAAAGATTATTAGAATTAAATTTCGCAAAACCAACCCTATCTTCAAAATTATCACATTCAATAAAAGCCGGTATTTTAGTACTTTCTTTTCCAAAAAGACTACCAAAAATTTCCTCTTCTTGTGAATTCTGAAGATTCATGTTGGTAGCTAACATAGGCTTAAATTTATTTATTAAATCCATCATATCAAATTCTTCTGGAATTATAAATTTTCCTTCGAAACGAATAATAGCAGACTTAGGTATTGTTTCTGCATCAAAATTATCAATTGTAAAATCGAAATAATCATTTCTATTTTTCTTTTCAAGTAAGCTTTCAAATTCTTCACAATCCAACAGAAGGTTCTCTAATATTTCTCCGTCCATTTCACTAGCTCCACCAATTCCTCCTGATATTACGGGCATTTTAGCAGCTAAAGACTTTTCTGAACTAACTTTAATATTCTTTATAGACACATACTTTTTTCCTTCAAGGATAGATCTATAATCCATAACCTTTTTTGAGTCAAAATAAATTAAATTTCTAAACATATTCATACACCCCTTTTTTAATAACATCTTTCTATTTTAGAGTATACCACAAAAATGAAACGTACGTTCTTTTCTAAGTGAGATGAAATAGCTAAAAAACTAGATAGTTGAGTTCATTAAGACCACTTCCTAATGTCAGCAACATGTTGGAGAACATTTGAGTCTGACACTAGGAATACTGGATCAAACACTGCGTAGCATCTATCTAACAGTTTCAACGTATCTATAACAGTATTAGAAAATCTGCAATGTCACTTATTAATGTTATGTCCATATGTTGAAAATTTTTAGAATGGGGTCGATTTTTTTACAATACAACGATAGTAATTAATTCATCACCCACTCACTCAATCATCAAAATCTCCCGAATATCCTCCTCCGTCATAGTAGTCAGCCCGTCTCCACCTGAATGAATAACCTCATCAATGAGACTCTTTTTTCTATGTTGAAGTTCGTTTATTTTCTCTTCAATGGTACCCTTTGCTACTAAGCGGATAACGTGGACTTCGTTTTGCTGACCCATTCGGTGGGCACGGTCTGCCGCTTGTTGTTCGACTGCTGGATTCCACCAAAGGTCATAAAGGATCACTGTATCTGCTCCGGTTAAATTTAAGCCCGTGCCTCCAGCTTTTAATGAGATGAGAAATAGATTTCCTTCGCCGTTATTGAAGCGATTGCATAATTCGACACGATCAGCAGGTGGGGTTTGTCCGTCTAAGTAAAAGTAAGATGTGCCCTGTCGTATCAGTTGTCTTCTTATTATGCCGAGCATTTGGGTGAATTGTGAAAAGACGAGCACTCTTCTTCCTGACAATCGGCATTCTTCTAGAATCTCCATCAGTTGCTCAAACTTTGCCGAACTTCCTGTGTAGCCTTCAACAAATAGACCTGGGTGGCAGCATAGTTGTCGGAGTCTTGTTAGGCCAGCTAAAATTTTTATGCGATTCTTTTGGAAACTTTCCTTGTTTAAATGCTTTAACGTATCATGTTTTAGTTCCGCTAAATAAGCTGCGTAGAGTTTTTTCTGCTCTATTTGCAGCTCCGAAAATAATATCGTTTCCGTTTTATTTGGCAACTCTTTTAGAACATCCTGTTTCATGCGTCGTAATATAAACGGGCGTACACGTTTTGCTACTTCTTCTCGTCTTAATTCGCTAAAGGCTCTTCTACCTGGTAATAGCTCTGGAAATACAACGTGAAAGATGGACCAAAGTTCGTCCAACGCGTTCTCTATTGGTGTTCCTGTTAGTGCAAATCGGTATTCTGCTTGAATCTTTTTCACCGATTTTGCAGTCTTTGTTATCGGATTTTTAAATGCTTGGGCTTCATCCAGAAATAATGTGTGAAAATGCTGTTTTTGGAAGAGGTCCGTGTCCATCCGCAATGATGGATAGGAAGTGATGAGTATATCTGCTCCCAAAGATGCTTTCCATAAAGAACTTCTTTCTGCTTTATTGCCGTCAATGATTTGCGCATTTATATGCGGAGTGAATTTTTCGAACTCATTCTTCCAGTTGTAAAGAAGGGATGCTGGACATACGATCAGTACCGGTAATTTGCGTTCTCGAACATCTGGAAGTACCGATTCGATGAATGTAATGCTTTGCAGTGTTTTCCCAAGGCCCATATCGTCTGCTAGGATTCCTCCGAACTTATATTTCGCTAACAGCTTAAACCATTTAAAACCTACCTTCTGGTAATCACGAAGAATGGTTGTTAGTGTTGTAGGCACAGTTTCATTCAACGCTTCGGGATCGTTTAAATTTTTCATTAGCTTCGCAAAATTTTCACCTGGATCCACTAAATCTCCTTGTTCCAGGGAGTCGATCAATTGCATACCCTGAATTAATGGAACCCGAATTTCTTCTTTAATATTTTCATTAGTTAGGCCCATATCTTGCATGAAATTGGCCAGTGCTAAAAACTCTGGTGTTTCCAACGATACCAAGTTTCCATTTGTAATTCGGTAAAATTTTTGTTTTGCTTCAAGTGAAGCCATCAGGTTTTGGATTTCTTTTTCAGGAATTCCATTTAGATCAAAACGGAACTCCAACCACTCCATACGTTCTTTCACTTCCACTTTTATCCTCGGACCTGTATACGCTTTTTGGACACGCATTTTCACAGCTGTCGAGGCATATATATGCACCCATTTTTCCATTCCCGCAACAACATGATACAAAAAATGATATTCTGCTTCCTCGTCGTACAAGAAAAATCCACCATCCGTCTGCGTAAATGAGTTTTCTAGAAGTACACGAATGATTTGCAATTCTTTATCGCGTTGGCGCCTAATTCCAGGATAATGCGTGAAGGTCTCTTCGGTTTCTTCATATGGATTGATGATGAGATGCCCATAATGGAACTCCAAACCTGCCAGTAATCGATGCTTTACTCGGTCTAAGAAAAGCTTGACTCGAAGTGGTGTTTCTCCCATTCTTTTGGAAACAGACTCCGCAATTACCACATTCCCAAGCTTTCCTAATCCAGGTATAACTTGCTCCATAAAGTGATCTATTTGGTTCTCCGAAATGACTAGCTCGTTCTTTCCGGATTGATCCAACATTTCCTTTAATTCAGCCAGTCGATTGCAATCCCCTGGAGGTAGCTTGAACAATTTCCCTTCTAAAAGTGCATAACCATAAGCCTTTAAGACAGTTATTCGTTCTAGTCCTTTCACATCCAGTTCGTAGTTGGTTGTATTTCCTTTTTCCAATGCAAAACTTAGAGGTAGCTCTAGTCCAAAACGGATTCCCTCATAAAGCTCTCCATCTTGCATAAATCTTACTGCTGGCGCTTCTGTTAATAAAAGAAGGAGCTGCTCCCAATCGGAAGCGGAAATGAGTAGTAAACCCTCTTGCAAGGCAACTTTACTTTTCACACGCCCGCTTTTTATTAGAAATTGAAGGACTACATCCGTTTCTCTTGGAAAACTGTAAAGCTCCGGGGCATATAGTGAACCTCGAGCATATTCAAGCGGTTCTCTATTTTCTATTGCATGAAGAAAGTTCGCTATATGTGAGATGGGCTGTAATGATTGAGAACCTGCACTCATTTGGATCCCGATTGCATACTCCCCATCACCTTGAAAGACTGGACGGCATGTAAATTCCACATGTAGTGTCTGTCTGTTGTCGAAATGCAGTTGCTTGCCAGTAGGAGGAAGAGTTTCACCTCCAAATAAATCCATCATCCTATCAACCAAATGCTCCTCCACCTGCTGCTTCTCTTGGAGAGCTAGCATTACCCCAGCTATATGTTGGCAGTATGTATGTAACCCTATTGGCGGACATGTACAAGTAGCCACGATTTTGCCATTAGGGCCTGTTTGCACTGTGACATCAAAATCATCTCCTGCTTTTACGCTGGCTTCAATTACAGCACTACTTGCCTGATAGGAGTGAAGATTAACTTTTTCTGCTTGATAATAAGCTTTTCCCTTTTTAAAAGCTGTAACGCCGCATAATTGCTTAATTTTCGTTTCGCTCATCGAAAAATTCATTTTTCTAATCCTTTCTCGATCATTTCAGTTTCTTCTGTATCGGTTTAGTTGGTTATATTTTAGCACGTTTGGACCGACAACTACATTTTGACATGCCTTATTAGCTAGACTTTAATATAAGAAAAGCACATCAACTTTATATATGATGTGCTCGATTTTTTTAAATTGTGAGATTCAAGAGCGACTCTACCTGTTCTTTTTTTTTACACTAAATGGCACTTCAAGACCAATCGTGTGGGAACCGAGACCAATTTACTCCGAGGCGAGACCAATTCATCCGAAAGCGAGACTAATTGATACTACTTAATGGTTTTAGCAGCATTTTTCTACGACAAACTTGCGCGTATTCTGTTGCCCTTATGCGGAGCAAAGTGCTAAAGCCTTAACTTACTCTAAGTTATTCTCATATTTCTTCGTAGTTCTTACTTCTATCGTAAGAAAGCCATCACCATATATTGCTTTTATTAAAAAAGGTGCTTCTTGTGTATTTTGAAATCTGAAATCTAATGCACCATACGAAACGGTTGCATCTCTTCCTTTTGGTACGTAACCTATATCTAATGAATGATGATGTCTCTCCACATATGTTACCGATAATTGGTCCACTACGTTAAAAAGTGTGGAGGATGTTTGGCAAACCCCTCCCCCGATACCCATGACGAGCTTCTTATTAATTATTTCCGGTGCGGGTTGGTAGCCATTCTTTTCATCCCTTGGACCTGTTATCTCATTAAAAGAGAAATAATCCCCAATTCCAACAATTACATTATTTATAGCCTTTGCTGAAACCTCTATATTTTTATTTCTGTTTACATCCGAGGGATTAAAATAAGTTGTGTACGAAGCAATTATTACTTCCTCTAAATGAGGGATATCTTCCATATTATAGTTACTTTCTGTTACATACAAAGGAATTTCAACGTCCTTGCCAGTAATGGATGCATCTATAACTCTAGCCACCAATTCACTTTCTTTTAAAATTATCCTTGGGCTCCCTTTAATGATCTGACCGTTTTCATCTATTTTATCAAGAACCATTCTCTTGTCATAACCAGCTTCCGTTTCTGTACCCCTTGCCAACTCATAAGCTAATTTTTCAATTTCCTTTTTATATGTTTCAACATTTGTTTCATATCCTAAATCGTTTGGTGATAGCGTTTTTATTATTTTTAAATTATTTGGGTCAACGATATTGACAACTAAAGGCTTTGTTTCCTTTTCTGCTTCTTCGTCATAAGTTACAGGTTTTTTTACTTCCTCCACGGGTTGTTTCCCTTCATTGTCATTTTTTTCTAGCTCTTCATTTACTGTTTTCTCTAGACAACCGGCCAGTCCTACTGAACATAAAACTACCAGTGCAACAATCCATTTTTTCACATTATCCTACTCCCAGCTATAAGGTATTTCCAATTAGATATCTTATTCAAGTAGGAAGGATAGTGTGAAGGAGGAAGGTATATGATAGAAAAACCCCATTTCCTTTTGTCAGTGATTACCTTTCAAATGGTATGAATATGAAGAAAGTTTCTAATACTATTAAAAAAAGGTGATTGGTTATGGATTTGGTGTGGAAGACAATCATAATTCTTGTAGTTGGAATGGTTTTGTTAAAGATTGGCGGAAGAAGGTCCATCTCACAAATGACTGTCCCTCATACAATTATCATGATTATGCTCGGTACATTGCTGATTCATCCAGTAAAAAGTAAAGGGTTATTGTCTACTATTGGAATCAGTTCCTTATTAATTCTATCCCTTATCTTTATTGAATTCATTGAATTAAAGTTTAATCGATTTGAATCTATAATTTCTGGCAAAGCCATAATAATCATTGAAAATGGGAATATAAATATGAAAAGTTTAAAGAAACTTAGGCTAACCGTCGATAAACTCGAAACACATCTACGACAACTAGGTATAACGACCATTAGTGACGTTGAATATGCAACACTGGAGGTAAATGGACAATTAGGTTATACGTTAAAAAAAGAAAAGCAACCTGCAACGAAAGAAGATATTCAAAATCTTATTCAATTAATTCAAACTGGCAAGCTACCTACACAAGCCGAGCAATCAACAAACTCCGAAGAAAATATATTCACTGAAATAACAACTAAAAAAACTTCAACTAAAACATAACAAAGCCCTGATTGACCTTTAAATTCAATCAGGGTTAGAAGGAAGAGATCCCGTTAATATTCAATTGATGTGCATAAGATATCCTTCAGTCGAGATAAACTATCTAAATAGACCCAAAATTGATCCAAATTGCCTTATCATGTTAACTCCATTTTTTATTGTGCCTGCATGGCCCATAATGGTATTAAAATGTTCTGGTAATCTTTCAAATCTAAAACCTTGAGATTGTTGTCGATTAGGGTTATGGAAAGAATTATTCGGCCTTCTCATTTGATTTGGAGGTCCTCCTCTTTGTCTATAGACTGGCGAGAATGGTCTCCTTCTAGGATTTGGCGGATAAAATGGCATATCAATTCACCACCTGTCAGGGTTAAACTTTATAATAGTATACGTTTGAAATTTCCAATAGATTAGACTTTTAGATAAGTTATTAAGAATAATATACCTCTAACATTTATACTGAATTTAATCTAATTCACTTTATAACCCTAAACTCAAAACCTAATAGACAGCTATTCCAAAAATCTCCTTTATTTATGGCCCTGTTCACCGTCTAGTTTGGATATATCAACCACTTTTTGTAATGAGATAAAAAAAGACCGAACAAATGACTACTTGTTCGGTCTTTCAATTATTTCTCCTGAAATGAACTATCCGTCTATCTCCAATTATTTCGCACCAGTCGGACTAATTTGTAAAAATCATCATACAAAACTAATTATTTTGCTCAAGGAATTCGTAAACGGCCATCATTTCTCGTTTATTCAACTCTCGAATACGATTGAAAATTGGAATATCCGCAACAGCCTCGCTACTTAAGCTTTCAGTAACAACATCCCTGACTGTGCCAGTTAGCCATGTTTCCACATCTATGCCTTCGACCATTTCCTTAAGTCCTTCATTATTAACACCAGTTTCATTACAAGTCACACAAGGTATCGTCAGTTTAAATACCCCATCATGGAGATTTTCCTCTGTAATAGCTTTCTTTCCATTACAGAATGGACATGAATGGCTTTTTCTAACCTTATTTATAAGAGTGACAATCTTTTTGTAACCTAACGCTTCATAGACATACGTAAGCTTTTTATATTTTCCATTAGTGAAGTACTTATCAATGATCGTTTCTCTCGTTTCTGTAATATTGTCAAAATCACAGATGGTAATCCGATTGTTAATGCCGATTGATTCGATATTGTTGCTAATACTGCCCCAGAATGGCAGCACATTTTGTAAAACCATTTCATATTGGGCAAAGCTTGCCTGCTCCAATTCAAACATTTTCAGAGCGACTTGTGTTTCTCTAGGCAATAGGGACACATCTTCGGTTAAAGTCATATCGCCGCCGACAATGTCTCTTAATTTTTCTAGTTGCTGTAAGTTGCCAACTGTTTTTATTACTTGATCGAGTGGCTGGTTAATAATCCCACGAATATCCGTGTCACCAAATTTCAGCTTTTTATGGTGGTTTAATACGGTTCCTTGGCAGACTGGACACGTAATCATCTCTTTGGATTCTTTTATATGCTCTTTAATAATTGATTTTGATACAAATATATAACGTCCAATGATTAAATTAAAGCCTTCCCAAGTCCTCCTTGTCTTACCTTCTTTATCATAAAATGACTTTTCCCAATACCCGTATAAAAAGGTATGTTTTTCTGCTTCAGTCATATCATTGAAACTTTTGCTTATATCCTGACCAAGCTCATTTTTAATCTCTTCAAAGAGGAATTCTAATTTTGAAAACTGATAAAACTTTAATACTTCCATTACATCTGCATGTAATTGGCCATCCCAAAATGGCGCGGTTTTATCCTGAAGAACAACATCAAAATCAAACTTTTCAATCATTCGACGGCCCGAACAGCATGGGCAATGATTGTCTTGATAATAAAAATCAAAGCTTCTCGTATCTTTATTGGTCGGATGAGCTGCTACAATATGGTTGATCACGCCGCCTAGTTCATAAAGAAAACTATATTGACTATACAAGTGGCGTTCCAAATCTATGGCAATGACAGGTGCAATGGTGTCCGTTTCGTATTCACCATAAATCAACCGAGCCATTGATGATAAGCTTTTTAAAATACCACCTTTATAGACGTTTTCAGCATTTTTAAAATAGGAAATATGATTTTCTGTTAAGTAGTTAATGCCATTTGGTTGATTTAGTGTGGAAGAAATTTGAAATGGCGTACCCATTTCTGCACCATTTTGATGACGATAATAATCATCATGACTGACAACATCAAGATGCTCGACAGGTGCAAGCTGTCTATTACCAAAATCAACGATAAAATCAGAGTTTCCTATCATATAAGTATTATGCTCAATCATCATAATAGAGACAGATTCATCTTGCAGAATATCCCTAATACTATCAATGAATTGATTTAAAATATTTTGTGATAAACCTTTGGAAGGCTCGTCAAAAATAAAGAGAGTATGTGGGTTTCTTGAGTTAGCAAACAGCTCAGAAACTAAATGGACACATTGAAATTCACCAGTCGATAAAGACTGTGTTTTTCTTTCCAACGTCAAATAACCAAGTCCAAGTTTGATCAATAAGCTTAAGCGTTTATGAGCGATATCTTCATTTGGCAGTTCATCAATAATATCTTCAATCGAACGCTGAAAAATATCATCTATATCTTCACTATATTTCGTGAGTTTCTTTTTAATATCAAGAAACGTCGCAACTGTTGAACGGCTAGTAATTGATTGGTTTCGATCTTGCCCAACTATTACGAGTTTATCTTTTGCATAGCGCTTCTGAAAATCTTTGGCAATACACTCATTAACAAGTGTAGACTTCCCACATCCTGATTCTCCCGTAAAAGTGACAATTCTATTTTTAGGAATCTGAATTTCAGCCATTTGAATATTACGGCAGTGAAGATCTTGAAATTGATAGTATTCTGTTGGTATTTCTTCATTTTTTTCCAAAGTGATTGGTTGTGGACGTGGGGATTCTTCTACAATTTTCCCACCGTATTTCCCACTACCAGGTCCAAAGAATAATTGCTCTTCCGATGTGTTAAGCACCGTGTCAGAATGATCAATGAGCCAAATCTGATTCTTGTAGCCCAATTGTTTAATCTCTTCTAAAATTTTCAGTAATGTCTGGTGATCGAGACCCACGGAAATTTCATCAATAATAATAACGGTATTTTCACTTGTTGCCATAAATTCCGCCAAGTAAAGTCGTGTAATTTCTCCACCTGATAAGGTACCCATAATACGATTTAATGTTAGGTAACCAATATTCATATTGAGTATATTTTGAAGAATATGCTGTTTCGCTTCACTAATATGTAATTCTTCTCCAAGGGAAAGAATCGATTCAATGCTTAAGTTGTTGATATCGGAAATACTATGGGCTTGATTCAATAATTCTATCTTATATTGCTCAACCTCAGGATTGTAACGCTTGCCCTCACACTTTTTACATTCGATATTTTTGGTAGTGCCGCGTCCTTTACATGCAGGACACCAGCCTAATTCATTATTAAACGAAAAAACTTCTGGAGAAAGATTAAATTCTTCCGCAAGTCGTACGCGAATCTCTTTAAAAACACCTGTATGGGTGCCAATCGTTGAACGTGGATTGGAAGAAATAGATGATTTTCCGAGAAAAAGTACTAAAGGCATTTCTTCCATCTTGATTGCACTGAAATTGGTTTCCATAATGTTAGGAAATAAATATTGATATTCAGCCTTTGGCAATAAGGAAACGAGACGCTTCTTGGATTCTTCACCAATAGTTTGACAAAATGTTGTTTTACCAGATCCAGACAAACCAGCAATTCCTACCGATTTATCTACTGGTAGTGCTGCATCTAATCTGTTAATATTGTTCGCAATTAATTGATTGATTTTCATATGTACATCCTTTCTATTCTTATAAACTTAATCCTAAAACTTCTATAGATCTGTTCCACTGATATTATCTTCATTAGTTAAACCAAGCGAACCACCAATAACCAATAAGATTTGCAAGAAAAAAGGCGCCTAATTTTAATTGCAAAAAAACGGGTATAGAATCTTTTAAATTTTAAACTTAACCAAAAAAGTAGTACCTTCAATCCCAGTTTGAATATCGATTTCCGCATTATGACGGGCGGCAATGGCATAGCATATACCTAGCCCCAAGCCTGTACCATTATCTTTAGTTGTGTAGAATGGCGTACCCAGCTTCTCTAAAATTTCTGGATTGATTCCTTCTCCTTGATCACGAACTGCAAGAGTGACACAATTTTCACCTTCCCTGTAGGTGCTAATAGTTAGTAATTTCCCTACAATCATCGCTTCTAAGCCATTACGGTATAGGTTTATGATTAGTTGTCGTATCTCATTACGATTTAAAAGCAATTCTGGAATGTCTTGTGTATCGAATTGAATACTTTTATTTTGATTGAACGCATCAATCTCTATTAAAGGTGTAATATCATGAATAATGGAATTTAAATCTAACATCTGTAATTCGGATGTCCTTGTATTACCCACTGAGAGAAATTCGGTAATAATCGAATTGGCACGGTCCAGTTCTTCAATCATTAGATTGAAATAAGCTGTATGTTTTTCAAACTTGACCTCTTTTCTTAATAATTGCAAGAATCCTCGTACCGTAGTCATTGGATTTCTAATCTCATGGCTGATTCCTGCCGCCATTTGCCCAATTAAATCCAAGTTGGATAACCTTCTCAATTCCTTCTCATATTTCCTTTTTTCATTTATGTTTTTAAAAAGACAACAGATACCATCGTCATAAGGGTATGCTACCACTTCGTGCCAATAACCGTCGTAGGATGAAAGCATTTCAAAATGTACTGTAATGCGCTCTGACATCGCACGATGAAGCTCTTTATAAATGACCGTATCGACATTTTTCGGGTATATTTCCCATACATTCTTACCTAATACGTCTTTTGCCGTTTTCCCAAGCGGTAAATATTGATGTTTATTTATATAAGTAAATTCCCATTCTTTATTTAAAGCAAAGAATCCATCCGTTATACCCTCTATAACACTTGTCACTTTTTCATTAGCAGCGGCTAATTCCCTTGTCCGCTCTACTACCATGCTTTCTAGTTGGTCCATATATAACAAGTTGGAAAACGTAGGGGCTGTGGCATCAACAATAGATTGTGCCAGTTGAATTTGGGATTCATCGTAATTGTTAGCTTTCCCCTCTAAATGGACGACGACTATTACCCCTAATACTTCTCCCATTGAAACCAATGGAATCATAAGTAGGTGCTTCGTATCAACACTTGTAATGTGCGTTACTTTTTTTGTTTTTATAACCTCTTGGATCATCGCTTCATAGCTTTTATCCATTCTTATGTTTTGAAAAATTTCCATCCAATTCGATTCTGTCCAATCACATTCCTTACTAGTCCTTGTTAATCTAATGGTTGTTTTTTCAAATGGATCTAGAAGATGGGCTGCAATATTTTGGCTATCTAACATTCTTCCTAAGTAGAAAAAACATTTATCGAGACTTTCCTGTATGGAGGAACACATCGATAAATCTCGCGTAACGTTAAGTAACAACTGCTTTTCAGCAAGAATGTTTTCCTTTTGCGTTAAATTATTCGCATTTTGAATGGCAACTGCAGCCATATTCACATAAGCTTCAACGCTCTGAATTTCTGACACAGTTAAGTTCATGGGAGTTCCATAATCAAATAAGAAAACTAAACCAAATAACTCTTGTTCAAATGAGATAGGAAGAGCTAATAAAGATTTAATTTGAAAGGCTTTAACTGGCCCCGGATCTGGCCTATTATCTTTTGATGTATCCGGGATGTAAATAGTTTTTTTAGTTTCAATCACTTCTTTTGCCAATAAGTCGAACTCAAGATCAATTACTAACGTATCGAGCGTTATGCCATTCATGCTCTCTGGTTTTCCTGCAAATCCTCTGAATGTACCATCTTTTTGAGGCAAATAAATACCGACAGAATTGCATTGAACAATTTCTTCGGATATCGCCATTGTTACACGTTGTAATACTTCACGTAGTTCCAACTTCGTATTTATTATTTTGGTTATATCCGCAAGCCTTGAATATCTTGTCTGCTCCTTAAACATTCATACTTTCTCCAATCGTAGGCACAAAAAAATTCTAGTTAAAAGAAAAGGCCTACATGCTATTTTCGATTTTATTCACTTATTCTTTCTACTTCTCTATTATCTATACTAATTATATCTCTACTCCCACACAGCATCCAATCTTTTCTATTTTTATGCCAGAATGTTCTACTATTTTAGAGCTCTAATCTAATGTTCATTACCGCTTATAGCGTATGTTTGTAAATTATATAATCGTTTTCAAAAAATCACTTCCAAAATCACCGGATATTCTTTATGATAGGGGATATGAAAAAATGGAAGGGATCTGTAATCATGTGGGGTAAAGTACGAAATTGGCTGGAAAATCTGTCACCTGCCCAAGTTATTACAGGCTATTATTTGCTCGCAGTAACTATATCTATCGTATTATTTAGTCTCCCGGCAGTTTTTAAGCCTGGGGTTCACGTGTCTTTTATCGATACGGTCTTTACTGCTGTTACTGTGGTAAGCGATACAGGTTTGACTGTATTTAATATTTCGGAAACTTATAGTGTATTCGGCTATTTTGTCATTATGATTGTTTTGCAGTTTGCAGGACTTGGCATTATGGCGATTAACACTTTTTTTTGGATACTTATAGGAAAAAAGGTTGGTTTGCGTGAACGCCGTTTAATAATGGTAGATCATAACCAGTTCGCATTATCAGGACTCGTTCAAATGGTTAAAGAAATTTTGAAAATTATTTTCCTTATTGAGATTTTAGGAGGAATTATTCTAGGGTTGCATTTTTTAAATTATTATCCAACTTGGAAAGATGCATTTCTTCATGGTTTGTTTGCATCCGTAACTGCGACAACAAATGCTGGAATGGATATAACAGGAGAGTCTCTTGCTCCATATGCTGGCGACTATTTTGTGCAAATCATAACGATTATTTTAATCATTCTTGGTGCTATTGGGTTCCCAGTACTAATTGAAGTGAAGGAATATTTATTCAGAAGAAAAACAGACAATAATTTACCGTTTCGTTTTTCCTTATTTACAAAGTTATCGACATTAACATATGGAATTCTTCTCGTTATTGGAACGGTTCTTATTTTGCTTTTTGAATGTCAACATTATTTTAAGGGCATGAGCTGGCATAAAAGCTTCTTCTATGCTTTTTTCCAAGCAGCAACAACGAGAAGTGCTGGACTTACTACAATGGATATTACCGAATTTACGATGCCAACACTGTTGGTTATGAGTATTTTCATGTTTATCGGTGGTTCCCCAACTTCTGTTGGGGGTGGAATAAGGACGACGACATTTGCTTTAAATATGTTATTTATTTATCATTTTGCAAAAGGAAACCGTAATATTAAAGTGTTTAATCGCGAGCTTCATCAAGAAGATATATTGAAATCACTAGCTATCACAATGTTAGCTACTATCATGTGCTTTATATCCGTTGTCGCCATCAGTGTTTTTGACACGAAGCCCCATCTTATCGAAATTGTATTAGAAGTTTGTTCCGCATTCGGTACTGTAGGCTTGTCTATGGGGATTACCCCAGATCTCAGTATTTATTCGAAATGTATTCTGATGATCTTGATGTTCGTAGGAAGAATCGGCTTAACTTCATTTTTATTTATTATAGGTGGTCAAACAAAGAAAACAAAATATCAATATCCAAAAGAGAGAGTTATTACGGGTTAATTCATTATATTTCATCCTATAATACGTTTTGAGCCCTTGGGAACCGTTGTTAAAGTTCCTAAGGGCTCTTTGTATTTATGCTCATTCCAACATATCCTTTACGCGCTGTACATATGGAGCCTTATTGTATGAATGGTATAGTTCGCTAGAAAGTCTAGTAGGATCCCCGAAGAAAAAGCGTTCGTATAAAGTCTGTCGTGTGCCGAAAGAACTCATTGTCAAATCCCATGCCAAGCGGAATAGTTTAACGCGATTCTCGGCATTATCGGCTTTAGACTGTAAGTATTGATCTAAATCGTTTCTAATGGATGATTGGAATGCATCTTCCGTTGGGATAGACATTAATCCACTTGCACCTAATAGCTGTATGATTTCGGTAAACCTTGGATATACTCGCGGAAAAGTATTGATAGCAACTTTTAGCGTTATGCAGTCTGGTTGCATCAAACCCCATTTATCTATTTCGGCTTCTACCTCAGATTTAATCACCAACGCCTTCATCGTTTCTAAAGCTATGATAATTTCAGAAACCTTTTCTTGAACATGTTGGTATTGCTTGATATTAATCGTCTCGATAATTGATTGGACAACTCCCAATACAAATTCAGTTTTTACAATCTGTCTTGAAACAACTTGATGCAAGGCAAATGCTTGAAACGAACTATCATTCATAAAATTGTTAGAAACAGCTATATTGTTATAATAAAATACGCGCTCCCATGGGACTACTACGTTGTCAAATACTACTATCGAATCCATTTCCTCATACCTTGAGCTTAGCGGATAGTTAAAGGTTGAATCTCCTCCAACAAAAGATTCTCTGCATATAAACTTTAATCCTTTTGTATTACAAGGTATGGAAAATGAAAATCCTTTTTCTTCCTCCACCACACCTCCGGATGATATAACAAGTATTTCATCCGTTATTCCACCTTGTGTTGCTAGCAACCGCGCACCTTTTACAATGATCCCTTCTTCATTTTTATCAATCACCCTTGCAGCAATAGGCTCTTCTGAATCCTCCAAATAAATGGGTGACCGATTTACTTGAGGGTCAATAAATGTATGTGTCATAGATAGATCGTGTTCTCTTGCATATTCATAGAATGATCGTAAGTTTTCAGGAAAGCAGTTCTCTTTTTCATTCAAGAAACCGGCAGATGATGCAAAGGCCATTAACGTTGTATTCATATAATCTGGACTTCTTCCCATAAGGCCATTGTTCGATTTAGCCCAATGTTGCACCATCTTTCTCTTTTTAGTTAAGTCCTCTTTTGTCTTTGGCTGTAAAAAAGACAACCCTACTGGTTCCGAAGTAGATGGTGATGGATACGTCATGACATCCTTTAAAACCACATCATGTTGAAGGTCATACAAGGCTGCCTGACTTTTCATAACTCCTTTGAATGCAGGGTGCTCCGATATCTTGCCTGTCACCCGCCTTCCGTCTATCCATATATTCGTTTGCATTTGGTCAATTCGATCAATATATTGCTTCCCCGTAATAGCTGGCATACGCACGCTCCTAATTGGTACAAGCTGATTATTCTACACATCTTTTGTTGTATATTATTAATACTTCCTTTAGATTGTTACAAGATGGTGCTCATCAGGAAAATATCGATATACAATAAAATAAGAAAAACGCTAGAGCCCTTTAAGTGCATCTGGTCTTTACTATTTCCGGAGTGCTTTGGACGAAACATTGGCTACACTATTACCGCGGAAAATTATTGTGGACACAGGATTATATTTCTATCAACCTAAAATATCTCTTCTATTATATGAAATGAATCCTGCAATAGTTAAAACAATTGCTATGATCAACAATACAGTCACCGACATATAGTCCATTTCCTGTACCGGTAACTTTGGAATATGGCCATATGGCGAAAGATTGCTCATCCAGTCAGGAAATTGAAGTAAACCACCTAAATAAACAACTACAAAGGAATAAACTAAATACAACCATGCGAAATTTATAAATTGTGGAAGAAAACCTACCAATAATACTGCTAAACCGATCATTGTCCAAATTGCAGGTAAGTAAACTATTCCTGTATTAAACAAAGAGGTATAGGAAATAGCATCAACCAATACTGTTTCACTTGCGGACCATAAACCAACTACTGCTAAAAATAGCATCATAACGCTACTACCGATCGAAATGACAAAGTAACTACCTATTATTCGGGTACGAGATATTCCACGGCTGAGTAAATGCTCCGTATGATTCTTCCTTTCTTCACTTTTCAATTTAAATATTAATATGAGTGCAGGAACCGTACAGAGCATCGCCAACACCGTCATTAATATGGGTATAAATTGTTCTATTAATGAAAACCCCTCAACTGGTCTGATTAGCGCTTTCATCATCTCCACGTCTTTGAAAAATGATTCCAAGTCACCTAAAACAGATCCATAAGATGCTCCCAATACGAATATTCCAATTGCCCAAGCAATCAATCCTGTGCGTTGAATTCTTAGCGCAAGGCCTATAGGACTTTTCAAAAAAGGTGATGCATGCATTTTGCCTGGTCTAGATGGTAAAAATCCTGCTTCTAAATCTCGGATGGAATTTAAATAGAGTGCAAGTGCTAGTAAAACTAAAGCTATACCAATTAGCAATAAAACGGGTGACCAGTAATTATGCACATATACTTCCGCTTTCAATGGAATACCGAGTGGGGAAAACCAGGAAAGTGTTTCATTGCTCACGTCTCCTATCGCTCGCATTAAGTAAGCCATAATTAGTACGGCAAAACTTAACCCTATTGTCCCGCGAGAGCTTTCCGATAGCTGGGCAAATATAGCTGTTATCCCTGTAAAAATAATTCCTGTTGCCCCTAAAGCCGCTCCGTATAACACGGAGCCTTCTAAATCCATACTTTCAATTCCTAATTCATACAATCCAAAACCCATTAAGAAAGCTAATAAAATATTCGTTCCGCTCACGACTAAGACCGTTGCACCTAAATTCGACAATCGACCAATAGGTAGGGAGCGGATTAATTCCATCTGTCCATCTTCTTCCTCTGCTCGCGTATGCTTTGCTACAAGTAAAATACTCATGATAGCAACGGCTATAGCAGTGAATAGCAACATCTGATGAGCCATCATCGCTCCGTTCGTATAGTTATCTAACCCATCACTAGGACCAACCATTGCCGTCATTGCAGGGTTCATCATCGTTTGTGCAATTGCCTGTCTATCCGCCGGAGTTTGATATAAATCCTTAAATGCAGTGGCCGTGCTAAGTGTTATTAATAGTAACGCAATAATCCAAATAGGAATCCGCAGACGATTTTGCCGTAATATAAAGCGCGCAAGCATTCTTGTATACTTAAACGGCTGTTTTGACATCAGACTGCACCTCCCACTCCCTCATAATGTCGCATAAATAAGTCTTCTAAAGTTGGGGGTGCACTTTCTAATCTCACAACTCCAAACTGGCTAACATATCTAATCACCGTATCCAATTGTTCTGAATCTACTTGGAATGAAAGTGCTTGATTGTTTTCTTCTATTGAATAAACACCTTTTAATTCACTTAATCCGATAATTGGTAGCTTCGTTTCAACAAGTAAATTGGTTCGCGTTAAATGTCTTAATTCACTTAATGTACCGGTTTCAATCATTTTACCTTGACGAATGATCCCAACTCGATCACATAGTTTTTCTACTTCGGAAAGAATATGACTGGATAGTAGAATGCTTTTTCCTTCTTTTTTAGCATCTATGATGCATTCTTGGAATACTCTTTCCATTAGTGGATCAAGACCTGATGTTGGCTCATCTAAAATATATAAGTCTGAATCCGATGCGAACGCTGCTATTAATGCAACCTTTTGTCGATTTCCTTTAGAATAAGTTCTGCACTTTTTTGAAGGGTCTAATCTAAACTTTTCAATCATTTGTTCTCGCCGATTATTATTAAATCCTCCTCGTAACTTCATGAATAAATCAATTACTTCTCCGCCCGTTAAGTTCGGCCATAAGTTCACATCCCCTGGTACATATGAAACACGTTTATGAATATCCACAGCATCATTCCAAGCATCCTTTCCAAAAATAGTTGCCCCACCCTCTGATGCTTTAATCATACCGAGCAAGAGACGAATAGTTGTAGATTTACCCGCCCCATTTGGACCGATGAATCCATATACTTCGCCTTCGCTCACTTCTAAACTCACATGATCTAAAGCAGTGAACTTCCCAAATTTTTTCGTTAAGTTATTCGTTTGTATGATGGACATGTTTTGACCCTCCCTTTACTTATAAAACAAGGTTCGCATTATATTGATATAACCCAAAAACTCTTCGACATAGGATTCATAATTCATTGTACTTAAATCTTGCCCCTTCAATCGGCGCTTTAGTTCATTTTCATACCCTTCAATCGACCATCGAATTAGGTTAAATGCTTTTTGATCGTCCATGCCCTCTTTAAAAAAAGTAAAATCTATATTTCCGTAAATCTTTGCGTACCCTGTTTCATACAAAGATGCTATACGAGATTTTAAATCCTCATCGATATGATCATTTAAAATAATTGTGCCAATAAAGTTGATTGCTTCTGGATATTTCGAAAGGAAATCCATTTTGACCACTACGATTTGCTTCATTCGTTCCAATAAATCAGGTTCTTTCTCATCTATTGCTTCAAAATACTCATTTTCCACCATTTCAAGACAATATTCGATTAAATACAAATAGAGTTCCTGTTTAGTCTTGAAATAATAAAAGAGCATTCCTTTTCCAATTCCTGCTTCCTTCACTATTTGGTTGGTTGAAGCTTGATCAAAACCTTTCTCCTTAAACTCATTTAGAGCTGCGTCTATAATTCTATTTTGTTTATTAATATCCAGGTTTTCAAATCGCTTTGTAATACCCTCTTCCCCCTAACTGTTTTATGTTTATTCCAGTAAGAACAAATGTAGACCACTCTGGTCGATTATAGATTAACATTAATCGACCAAGGTCGTCTAATTTTATTCTTTTGAATGTAAGAAAAGCGCAAGCGTCCTTTAAGTGCATTTTGTCTTCTCTATTTTTAGAGTGCTTTGGACGAAACAGTTGCTACACTATTACTATTAGATTTTGAGAACTAAATGTATCCTATCCTAACAAATTCTAAGAGAGTGCATTCTTTACACTAAATGGCACTTCGAGACCAGTTCCTACATATCCGAGACTAATTAGTGAATTAGTGGGTAGGAGCAAATACTTTCTGCGACGAGTAACCGCAGGAGCAAATACTTTCTGCGACGAGTAACCGCAGGAGCAAGAGACTCTGCGAGATAATTATAGGGGTGTGCAAGTGTCCGCCTGCAGCGGAAATCAACCTTTTCATTGCATCAAAAATTATATACTTCTTTAAAAGAAAAGGGCAAGTGCCCTTTATTGTTTTTATGAATAGCAAAGGACAAGAAATACTATGGAATAGGCATTCATAGAATATATTAATAGATTGGTGAATAATCCATGGTTCTAATTTTAAACTTTTATTTATAATTTCATGTAAAATTTAAATAATGAAAGTTATGAATGATAGATATTGGAAGGGAGAATGTAATGATGAAAAAAAGATTTACAGTAAAATTAAAAGAACACGTCAGTGGAGGCATTCTTAAAATTGTAGTAGATACTGAAACAGGTGTAAATTATCTCATTACAAGTGGTTTGGGGTTGAGTGGAATGACTCCGTTACTAGATAAAGATGGGAAAATAGTGATTGATTAATGTCTAGTTAAGACTATAAATTTCAGCTCTTTTTCACTGCAATTTCCGCATTAAATAGTCTTTTAGTCTATAATTAAAATTAAAGACTTTTAGAAGACGGTGGTTTTAATATGAGCAAACTTTTTCAAGTTGATTATCCAACTCCTATTGGAGTTTTAGAGATTGTCGGTACGGAAGAAGCTATTACTTCAATTATGTTTACTGATCAAGATGTAGTTACTCATCAGTTGACTAAGGATACTCCTGTAGTACTACAGAATTGCTATCATGAAATGGAAGAATACTTTAAAGGATTGCGTCAGGATTTTTCATTTCCCTATATTAATATAGGTACTGAATTTCAAAAATCTGTTTGGAATGCATTGACAATGATTCCTTATGCGGAAACTGGATCATATAAGGATATCGCCATTGCGATTGGAAATGAAAAAGCAATTCGTGCGGTAGGAAGTGCAAACAGCAAAAATAAACTAAGTATTGTGATCCCTTGTCATCGAATTATTGGTTCAAATAAAAAATTAACTGGTTATGCTGGCGGCTTATGGAGAAAAGAATGGTTGATTAGTCATGAACAGAAATTTAAAAGCAAAATGTTTCCTCTTACTTAGACTAAGAGTTTATACAAAGATAACCGCTTCTCACAGTGGAGAGGCGGTTATTTTTAGGCTAAAATTTTGGATGGTTGTTCAAATGCTTTGCTCCACTGAACAAGTTCATCCACTTTCATTGGTTTAGCAAAATAATATCCTTGAATAATTGGATTTTCACAAGTAGTTGCTAAAAATTCTACTTGCTCCTTTGTTTCAACTCCTTCAAATACAATCGTTAAATCTAAGGATTCTCCTAACGCAATAATAGCTTGGATTATGGATGAATCTTTTCCAGAATGCGGTACATCATCAATGAAAGATTTGTCAATTTTCAAAGTAGAAATAGGCATCTTTTTTAAATACGATAGGGAAGAAACTCCTGTTCCAAAGTCATCCAGCGCTACTGAAAAACCTTCTTGACGGAAGGTATTAACCGCTTTTATTGCCTCTTCAATATTTTTCACAAAGCTAGTTTCTGTAATTTCAAGTTCCAATAGACTGGACTCTAGTTTATATTTGTTCAATTTACGTTTTAATACTTCTAATAATCGGCTCGACGTAACATATTGTCCAGGAATATTGATGGCTACTTGCTGAAAAAACACTTCGTCATTTCGCCAATCCGCTATTTGTTTGCAAACCTTTTCAATAATCCAATCCGTCACGACAACCATTCGATTATTCTCTTCTAAAATTGGGATAAACACTTCTGGAGAAAGAAATCCATATGTCGGATGATTCCAACGAAGCAATGTTTCAACTCCTGCAACTTTATTGGTGACCACGTTTACTTTTGGCTGATAAACAAGAAAAAACTCTTCTTGCTCCATTGCTCGCCCAATATCCTCTACGATTTCCAACCCAAATGCATACGTATGTATCGTAGAATCATACTGAATGATTTCGTAATCGAATTCGATGGAAGAATAGTTTAACACCGCTAGTGCATTTGTATATATATTCGCCGTTTCTTCTATATTATTTGCTCTTGATATGGCGCATACAGCAGTGATATTAACTTCATAATCCTCCACTATAAGTGGCTTACGGAGGTATTCTGCAACTTCCTCCATCTCTTTTTGTAAATAATCCATACCATCTATATGATGTGTGAGAAAAGCAAAGCGGTGTCCATCAATTCGATAAAGTTCCATCACGGAGGGGACTAATGCTCTAAACCGTAAAGATAATTGTTGAATTACCTTGTCTCCAAATTGGTAATCATACTCTCGATTTACATGTTCTAACCCATGTAAATGCCAAATAGCCAAACTTTGAGGAAACTCTGTCTTTTTTATTTTTTGCTCAAACAAACGACGATTCGGCAATTTAGTTAATGGATCATAATAACTCGCTCGATATTCTATGTACTTATCCATAAGGTTCGATAAAAGAAGAAAACTTAAGAGTAATGTCATACCAATTGTTACGATAACTCCTAACAAATCTATATCGACCATTTGAATAATTCTCGAATGTGGAGAAAAATGCTTAGGGAGATAGAAACTCATCGAGCTCATCCAAGTATAATAGGTTCCAGAAATGGCCAAACCTAATGCAAGTGCCATGTATAGACGAAGAGTGCGAATTTCCACATAGCGCTGTAATTTTAAAAAAACAACACTTGCCAAAAATGGAATTACTACAGAAATAACGCAAGATAAGACGAAAATGCTTCGTTTATACGTATGAATTGCTTCCGTTCTCATTCCTAACATACTAACGTAGTGACACGTTGAAATCCCTATACCTATAACCAGACTAAACGTAAAAATAGTCCAAATAGACTTTTTTTGACGATTTGCTAAATAAAAAGCAATAAAGGAGGCCGCAATCGCTGGGACGATGGAAATAATTGTTGATAAATGATCATAATAAATGCCAACAGGTAAGGAAAAAGCTAACATACCAACGAAATGCATTGTCCAAATACCAAATCCCATTGCAATAGAAGCAAGCACAAACCAAAACTTACGATGAAAAAAACTATTATTTTGAACCCGATTATTCATTACAAATGCGGTGTAAGTAACTATAAACGCAAGCATAATCGAAAGGACAACCATCGGAAAAGAATATTCACCCTGTAATTCTATTAAATTATTCTGCAATGGATGAGTAAGCACTTTCGTCACTACCTTTAATGGAGAAATATACTAAAATTATATCATATCCCCCATTATTTTTAAGTTCAGTTTACCCAAAATAAAAAGGACTTTCATATCAATTACGAAAGTCCTTTTTATTATTTTTTCGTTACACCTAATTAATTAGTCACTTAAAAGCTATTTATACGTTTGCAAAATGAGCCAATTCACCTAATAAAACAAGAATTAAAAATAGTGTAGTTTTTGCATTTTTTTGATTTACCTATTTATTAGTTATTTTAAGATTTCAGATTTAAAATCGCTACTGGAATAATACTATTTTAATCTTCTATGTTGTCACTTATCAAACTTGCTAATACATGAACACGTAGGATAATTCCCATAATAGTCAAGTCCTCCCCTGTAACAACTAGCGGATATTTGGAATCAAGAACATATGGAATAATATCTTGCACATACTCGTCTGGACGAACAGTTTTAACGTCCGTAGACATAACTTCCAGCAACGACTTTTTCAGTTTACGCCCTTCAATTGCTTGATCTATTGTTACAATCCCTTGCAATTGACGTTTTCGGTCTGCTACAAACGCACTCGATATGCCATTTTCTCGCATAACTTGTATTGCTACGTTTAACCCATCTTTTAATGAGACTAAGCCATACGGTTTCATCATAATATTTTCCGCTTGTAATATCTTTGAACGATCAATGTCTCGGATGAATTCAGAGATGTAATTGCTTGCTGGTTTATCTAGAATTTCTTCCGGAGTTCCAATTTGCTCTACTTTCCCATCTTTCATTACCGCCACACGATCACCTATTTTGAAGGCTTCATTGACATCATGTGTGATAAAAATGATTGTTTTTTGAAGACGGTTTTGTATATCGAGCAGTTCAAGCTGCATTTCTCTACGAATTAAAGGATCCAAGGCACTAAAAGGCTCATCCATTAGTAATATGTCTGGATCGTTGGCTAGCGCTCTCGCAATTCCGACACGTTGACGCATCCCTCCGGAAAGTTCATCAGGATATTGATTTTCATATCCTTTGAGCCCAACTGTTTCTAAATGCTTTTGTGCGATTTGCTGGCGTTCAACTTTAGGCATACCTCTTACTTCTAATCCGTATTCGATGTTTTCTAGTACTGTACGATGACTAAATAAGCCGAAGTGTTGAAATACCATTGCAATTTTCTTCTGACGATAGTATTTTAGTTGGTTTTTATTGTATCCAACTACATTTTCACCATCTACATAAATAGCACCTGATGTCGGACGATTCAATAAGTTTAGGCAACGTATTAACGTTGATTTACCGCTACCAGAGAGTCCCATAATGACGAAGGTTTCACCTTCCATTATCTCCATGGAAGCATCGTAAACTCCAACTGTATGACCAGTTTTAGCAAGTATCTCTTCCTTGGATACACCATCCTGAACCATTGGAATCACTTTTTTAGGTCTAGGTCCAAATATCTTAGATACATTTTCAATTTTTAGTTTTACGGTCATGCTACATCCCTCCCGTGTTTCTGAAGGCGCTTCGCGATTCCGCCTGTAATGCGGTCAATAATGATCGCTAAAAAAACAATACTAACTCCCGCTTCAAAACCTAATGAAATATCGATTCGATTGATGGCGTACAGCACTCTTTCTCCGAGGCCTTGTGCTCCAACCATTGATCCAACAACCGCCATAGCAAGCGCCATCATTGTCGTCTGGTTTACTCCCGCCATTATAGTCGGTAATGCTTGTGGCAGCTCTACTTTAAGAAGCATTTGTGATCTAGACGATCCAAATGATTGCGCGGATTCCACTATCTCTTGATCCACATTACGAATTCCGAGTTCGGTCAATCGAATAACTGGGGGCAACGCATAAATAATGGTAGCTATCACTGCGGGTACATTCCCTAGGGGAAAGAAGAAAATAACTGGTATTAAATAAACAAAACTCGGCATTGTTTGCATGGCGTCTAGTATTGGTCGCATAATTGCAGACATTGTTTTACTAAACGCTGTCCAAATACCAAAAGGAATACCAATGACAAGAGAAAGAATTACGGATATTAATACAATCGATATAGTAGTCATCGTTTGTGGCCACAAATTAAAAGTACCTATTAGAAACATAAAAAGAGCAAATAGGAGTCCACCGTATAAAGAAGTAAAATACCATCCCAATGAAAATATAACGATAATAAGCAACCACCAAGGGATGGCAAGAAGACCGGCTTCCAGCCCCTTAATCATTGCAGAGGAAATAACGAATATAAAGTCAAAAAAACTATCAAAGTTTGCTGCTAAAAAATCAATAAATTTTTCCACACCATTGCCTATTGGTATACGTATATCAGGAAATTCATTCATAAGTCTCGGACTGTTAGATTTAAACAGCCTCTGACACCTCACATTTCTTGGTTAGATTTTTTGTAACATGAATCATTGTTTCAAAGCTGCTTTCACTTTTTGCGCAACTTCATCAGACACCCAAGTTGTCCAAACCTCTTCATGTTCTTTCATCCACCAACGTGCGGCTTCTTCTGGTTCTACACCTTTTTCATTCATGTATTTAAGTGCATCTTCCGTTAACTCACTGCTTGTATGATATTTACTTAAAAAGTCTACAACATCTTTTGCTTGTGTTACTAAGTCTTTATTTACAGCAATCACCACATCATTCGGCGGAAATTCCGTTCCTTTATTTTCATCCCATACTTTTTTGTCATAAGGTTTATCTTTTAGAAGTGTTAAATCATAACTTGCTGTAACCCATGTTGGTGACCAATAGTAACCTACCCATGGCTTCCCTTTTTTGTAGGCACCGGCAAGATCGGCAACAATTGCAGAATCAGACCCGGGTGCTAGGTAGTTAAATTGTTTGTCAAGTCCATATGTTTCAAGTTTCGTCTCCAATTGTTCACTAACAACCCAACTTGAAGGGGCGCCGATAATGCGTCCTTTGTCCTTATCTTCGGGGTCTTGAAAAATCTGCGGATACTTCGCTAAGTCCTCCACAGTTTTTAAATCGGGAGCTACTGGTTTAATGCCTCTTTTAGCGTCTCCTTCAATTACGTAAGTTGGAACATATAGTCCTTGTGAGTTATCATCGAAGTTTGTAGATACTTTAATAACTTTCCCGCTATCTATTGCTTTTTCATAAACATCTTTAATATTGTCTGTCCACACTTCCATATAGACATTTAAATCTCCTTGTTCAAGTGCTTGCATCGTAGCTGCTGATGTACCACTTGTAACCTCGGTATCATATCCATATCCTTTTTCTACAATTAGCTGCGCAATACTATTATGAACCCGAATACTGTCCCATCCTGCATCTGCAAACTTAATAACCTTAATACTATCCTTACTTGTACCATTACTACACGCGGCTAGTACTAAAAGCGTGCACAATGAAAAAAACAACACTACTTTCCTCATGAAATTTCCCTCTTTTCTCTATTTCCTAATTAGATGCACCGTACTTCCCTCTTCTTGTATACCCTTATTTTTAAAATTTAAACCTCCTAAAACAGTTACAATTTCCGCATTAAAATTGCCAAAAATCCGGCACATCTAAATCGTAACTGTTATTACTACTAGACTTAGATAATCATTGCAAATAAAGGAGGTAAAAAGTGTAAAAAACTAGTTAATTTCTGAAATATAAAAGAAAAGACATTTATTCAAATATTTACGGGGACGTTAAGCAAATACTGTGTCATAAGGCCAGGTAAGTACTAATGAATATATTTTTTTGTTTTGGTTCATTTAAGTTCTTATATAACCTTGCAATACAACAAAGGTTGTATAACCGAATGTAGTGTAAACTTTGAGGTGATAGGGATGCTATATCTAATAAAATAAGATTTCTAATGTCTTATATTGGAGTAAAATTACTGGCTAAGATGATTTTATGCATCAAGAAAAATAAGGACTTGGAGCTGACAAAATGAACAAGGCAATCAGAACATTCATCCCTATAGCACTTGGATTAACACTAGCATTAACAGGATGTAATACTCCCCAAAAACAAAGTAAACAAAAGCAAGAACAAATCCAAAAAGAAACTCAAAAGGATACCCAAATTACGGGGTTACAGCCTTTAAATGCAATGACATTACAAATAACGTTTGCTGAACCATTGCTAGACGAGGAAGTTAATCCGGCTAACATAGATAAAATTAAGCAAAATATTAAATTTGATAATGAGATGAGCATTGTCAATGTTCCTAGGTTAAAGACTGGAGCAAAAAGCACCTATATTGTGCCTGTAACCATACAAAAGCCTGGAACAGCTTATACAGTTAACTATAAAGGAGGAGAGGACCAAACCTTTGAAGCAAGTGATGAGAAAATCAATATACATCAAGCTAAACAGGTTACAAGCGATACATTTGAAATTGAATCTTTTAAAGAGGATGGTGTAACTGATTATGCTAACATTATTGAAGCATATCGTCCTGATAGAGGTAACCTCGCTTTTCAAGTAAATAACGAAAATATAGATGAAAATGGGAAAAAATATCAAGTAATCTCTTCTTTAAGAGATCGTACAATAACAATTAAATCAAGTAATGGAGATAAAATAATCGCGAATTATGTCCCGTTTACACAAGCAGCAGATGGTAGACAAGCACCAAAGTTCCGTTTAGCAGACGGACAAACTTTATCACCCGGCACAAAGTATACTGTGTCGTCTGACTGGGCAATGATTAAAAACCCATCCTTTAACACGAAAGAGATTGCACCACTTACAATCAAGACAGCAGAAGCAATAGACAACAAATCATTCCAATTAACTTTAGAAAAAGATCCCGGTATGGAGTTATTTGCTGGCCGAAGCGTAAAATTACAAAGCGAAGACGGAAGTATGATTCAAGCACAATATCGTTTCTCTTCTCGTAAAGGTGCAGTTGGTATTTTCGATATTAAAGACAATAAATTAAAGTCCGGTGTAAAATACAAGGTAGTACCTACAAACAAATGGGCAACTGCTGACAATATATTACTAATCGCAAAATAAAGGATAAAACGAAAACCGTGAGCGTCCTTTGAGAGCGTCTTCTCTTCACCATTTATGTAACAAGCGTTTGTCCATCGCCCTTTTGGAACTTTTAAGTAAATGATCCATTTGTTTTAGATAATAAGAAACAGGTCTGTTGATTAGCCAAAAGTGACCAGTAAATTATCCCTTAACTTTATCTATGCAGCATCTATATAAACTAGCATTGCTTTTAGGAACGCATTGTTCATATAGTACGCATTAGTTACCGCAGGGATTTCCGCTGCAGGGCGGACGCTTTCCGCGTGGTGAGCGAGGAGGCTCGACGCCCGCCCGCGGAAAGCGAATACCAGAGTGCTAAATCCAGGTGGTCACTAATTTAAGTGCGCAATATATAAAAAAACCGTTCTATATTACGCGTAATAAAAAACGCTGTGTGCCCGAAATTGTACCTTCATCCAAACCTAAACGATAACAAACAAATTCTAACGAAGATTTTAATGCTTCCCTTACAAGTATTTTATGTAAGAAAGTAGTTAATCAACAGACGTGAATAAGAAATAAACTCCTTTTCTATTCTTTTATATGTGGATGAAGAGTTTATTTCCACCAATGCATATCAAATTCACATATTTACATATCTCTATATAGAAGGAAGAAAATTTCTCTTTCTTGTCGATTTCCTAGGAAATAAACCTAAAAAAGAAGCACTAAGTCGGCTTGCTCTCGACAATTAGGGCTTCTTTTCTAAGTTAAACTACACGATTTTCTGGTTCTCTATTTTCTAAAACTGCTTCAATTGCTTCAACATTCAACTGCATCATTGCAAGTCTCGTTCGAATACTAGCGCTACCGATGTGTGGTAAAACTGTAACATTCGGTAATGTTAGTAGGGGATGATCAAATGGTACTGGTTCAACTTCGAATACATCCAGTCCTGCAGCCCAGATTTTATTTGTCGTTAACGCTTCGTATAGGGCTTGTTCGTCAATGATTCCACCGCGAGCTACGTTAATAATTACTGCAGTTTCTTTCATTAGGTTCAGCTCACGTTTACCGATTAGCCCTCTCGTTTCTGGAGTTAGTGGAGTTAACAAAACGACAAAATCCGATTCTTTCAGTAGTGAATCGAGCTCTGCATAAGCGAATCCGAAATCCTTTTCAGCTTCCATTTTTCGTGTTCGATTATGGTAAAGAACGTCCATATTAAAGCCTTTTGCCCTTCTTGCTACCGCTTCGCCAATACGTCCCATTCCAATGATACCAAGGGTTGTACCAAATACATCCATCCCTGTATATTGCATTGGTGACCGTGACTTCCACTTGCCTGCACGAAGATCATGTTCTGCCTCCATCACACGACGAGCAGTAGCTAGTAATAAGGAAAAAGCTAAATCCGCAGTAGTTTCTGTTAAAACTCCTGGCGTATTTGTTACAATAATTCCATGTTCTTTCGCTGCATCCACATCGATATTATTGTACCCAACCCCTAAATTACTAATCACTTTTAAATTTGGCAAACTTTCGATAAGTGAACGATCTATCTTGTCAGAAAGCATTGTCCAAATTGCACGAACATCTTTTGCTTCTGCCTTTAACTCCTCATAAGTCATTTGCACATCATCCCTATGCCACATCTTTACTTCAAACTTTTCTTTTAATGGGTTCACCACTTCATCTGGCAACTTGCGTGTAATTAATATTTTTTCCACAGTTCAAACCTCCAAATATTCTGATACCTTAAGCATGGCTGAAGTTATTTAATTTTGCAACTGCATTTACATGGATAATTTCATAGGGTATACTGGGGCACATAAAATATCCGATTGTTTTTTATGACAGTTTACTCGATCAGGATAGTACCTGCGTGAGGAAATGCGGTGACTTACCTTTCTTTTTCATATTGGATAAGTGGGTGCATCTTCATAGAACTAGATCTATTAGCTAAGGAGTGATGAGGATGTCGTTTGTTGCTTTACTTCGTGGAATTAATCTTGGCGCAAAAAATAAAGTCGATATGAAGTCATTGAAGGTGCTGTTTGAAGAAATGGGCTATGAAAATGTGCGGACATATATTCAGACCGGGAATGTTATTTTTGATAATGGGGTTTATGATGTGTCCGCGATTGAGACCGTGCTTCGTGAAAAGTATGGTTTCGACATACCAGTCATCGTACGGTCTAGAGAAGAGCTGGAAGAGATTCAGCAGCATCCAATCTTCCCAAAAGAACAAGTGTATATTATGTTTTTGACAAATGAAGTTTCGGATGAGCATCTAGCAACGCTTGATAGCTTAGTGGATGATGAATTTGTTGTGTGGAATCGTAAAAATATCATTATTAATCTATCCACGAATTATCACAAGACCAAGTTTACGAATAACTTTTTCGAGAAGAAGCTTGGAATGGCATCTACTGCTCGAAACCAGAATACGGTAAACAAAATAATGCTGAAAATGTGAAAGGTTTCCGCCTAGTAATGGCGGAAGCCTTTTTTCGACCGATAATTTTGGGGATTCGACCGATTATACTTAGTATTCGACCGATTGTTTGGGAGATACGACCGATTATGCTAACTATTCAACCGATTTTGATGATTATTCGACCGATTGTAGTTTTTCATAAGTATTTCTAATGTTAATTGATAATTACAATTAAATTTTCAAATTGGTCTGTTTACGATAAGCTTAATCTAGTAAGCAAAAAGGGGGATTCACTATGTCATTTATATTCAAGTCGATTGACCATATTCAACTAGCAGCCCCTAAAGGTTCAGAGGCAGTAGCGAGAATTTTTTTTGGTGAAGTATTAGGTTTTCAGGAAATAGAAAAGCCAGAGACGTTAAGAAAAAATGGTGGCGTATGGTTTCAATTCAATAATTATCAAATTCATATAGGGATTGAAGAACCATTTGCTCCAGCTAAAAAAGCGCATCCTGCATTTGAAGTTGAAAATCTAGAGGCACTAAAAATGCATTTAACAAATAATGAAGTTAGCTTCATAGGAGATACAGATTTACCCGGAGCAAATAGAATTTATGTCCATGATCCGTTTGGCAACCGGATTGAAATATTAGAATGGATTTAATTATAAAAAAGCATCCTTTCATATAAATAAAAGGATGCGAAACTTTTGTTATATGACAGCCCCTTTTTGATGACAAAAGGGGTTGTTCTCCATTTGGTTGCTCTCCTAGTGAAATTGGTTGCTTCCGCAATAGTATTAGTTGCTTTTACTACCGATGTAGTTGCTCTCGTAACCAATTCCGTTTCCCTAAGCCATTTATTCCCACAAAATATTTTTAAAGATCATCAAATCCGTTATCTTGTACATTCACTTTGACGTATTGGCGGGACTTTTGTTCAAAAAAGTCGGTTTTTCCTAAATCTACTTCCTCGTAGGCTTTGATCCATTTCAACGGATTTTTGCGGTACTCAGGGAACGGTCGGTCGTAGCCAAGCTGAGAGCATCGCACATTGGCATAAAAGTAGATGTATGCTTCGACATCTTCTACATCGAGACCGTCTATTTTCTCCCCAATAATTTCACGCGCCCAGTCTACTTCTAGTTGCGCTGCTTCACGGAATATTGCTTCTACCTCAACTGCACGTTCTGGTGTATCGAACTTCGGATACTCTGCTAATAACTCTTGGTAAATCTTCACGAATAAATCAACATGCAACTGCTCGTCTCGATTTATATAGTTAATCATTGTACTTGTTCCTACCATTTTTTGATGTCTTGCAAGGTGATAGAAAAAAGCAAATCCAGAATAGAAAAATAGTCCTTCTAAAATGACATCATACACAATCGAGCGCAACATGCTATCGACATTTGGCTGCTCCGCAAATTCTTCATAACCTTTCAACACAAAGTCATTTCGTTTTTGCAAAACAGGCTCCGTGCGCCAAAAATCAAACACACGGTTTTGTTCATCTTTCGAAACTAAGCTAGAAAGCACATACGAATAGGAATGGTTATGGATAACTTCTTGCTGTGCCAAAATGATCATCAATGCGTTCAAGCTAGAATCAGTCAGAAAGTCAGCTACCTTCCCTGCAAAGTCCGTCTGTACACTATCTAATAGGGCAAGCAACCCGATTATTTTCAAAAATGCATCCCGCTCTGCTTCATTTAACTGTGAAAACTGCTTAATGTCATTACTCATATTTATCTCAAATGGTGTCCAAAAGTTTCCAAGCATTTTTTTATACTTTGGATAGGCCCAACTAAATTGCACATCGTCCCAGTTTAATATATTCGAACTTTGACCGTTCACAATTCCCGTTGAACGGTTCGGTGCTTCTTTATCCATTAATTTTCTTTTTTCTAACTGCATATAAATTTCCTCCTTAGCTTGAACAAGAATCACAATCGACTAATTCAACCGAAGTAGAACGAACGTAATAGGTCGTTTTTAGGCCACTGTTCCAAGCATCCAAGTGTATATCTAGTAATTCCTTAGCTTTGATTGTATTTTGTACGTATAAGTTTAATGAAACACCTTGGTCAATATGACGCTGACGTGCAGCATTTTGTTTTAATGTCCAGTGTTGATCAATGAAGTATGCTGATTTGTAAAACCAAGTCGTTTCCGAATTAAGATCTGGCACTGTAACTGGAATTTTGTAATCCTTCTTCTCTTCTGAGTATGATTTTTGGAATATCGGATCGATACTCGCCGTACTACCAGCTAGAATTGAAGTTGATGAGTTTGGCGCTACCGCCATTAAGTAGCCGTTACGAATTCCATTTTCGGCAACTTTATCACGCAGTTCATTCCATTCTTCACTTTCGTATTGGCGTTTTTCAAAATATGCACCTGTTTGCCAATCCGACCCTTCGAATAAAGGATATGCCCCTTTTTCTTTTGCAAGTTCTACAGAAGCTTGGATTGTTAAGTAGGCGACTCTTTCATATAACGTATCTGCGAACTCTACAGCTTCGTCCGATTCCCAGCGAATACTATTTAGAGCAAGCAAATGATGCCAACCAAATGTGCCTAGGCCAATTCCACGATATCTAGCGTTTGTGCGTTCCGCTTGTGGAACAGGAATCATATTCAAATCAATCACATTATCAAGCATGCGCACTTGAACTTTAATTAGACGCTCTAACACATCTGCAGGAACAGCTCGTCCAAGATTAATAGAAGATAAGTTACAAACAACAAAATCCCCCGCTTTTCGACGAGTTACAATGACGTCGTCTTCTAATTGAATCGATTCAAACGACGTGGCACTTTGGTTTTGAAATATTTCGGTACACAGATTACTGCTGTACACCATACCTGCATGCTTGTTTGGATTACTACGATTTACTTCGTCGCGATAAAACATATACGGCACACCGGTTTCTAGTTGAGAACGCATGATTCGTTTCATCAAGTCAATTGCCGGTACTGTTTCACGAGATAAGCGGCTATCATATGCACATTCCTCATACTTTTCTCGGAAGGAGCCTTCTCCACGCTTTTCATCATAAAAATCCTCAAGTGAATAGCCTTTTAATTGACGAACTTCATGTGGATCAAATAAATGCCATTCTTCCCGCGCATCTACTTTTTCCATAAATAAATCCGGCAAGCATACACCTGTAAAGATATCATGCGCACGAAGACGTTCATCCCCATTATTCAAGCGTAAATCTAGAAATGTGAAAATATCTTTATGCCAAACATCCAGATAAACAGCTATTGCCCCTTGACGCTGACCTAGCTGGTCCACACTCACTGCTGTATTGTTTAATTGTTTAATCCAAGGAAGTACGCCGCTTGAAGCGCCAACGAATCCTCGAATAGACGATCCACGACTTCTAACTTTCCCCATATATATACCGATGCCCCCTCCGAATTTTGATAGTGTCGCTACGTCTGTATTACTATCGTAAATCCCTTGAAGGCTGTCATCTACCGTGTCTATGAAACAACTAGATAGCTGTCCATGAGGCTTCCCTGCATTTGAAAGTGTAGGAGTTGCAACTGTCATATATAAATTACTCATTGCCCAGTATGATTCCTTAATTTTCGCAAGACGATTTTCTTTCTCGTCTTTCATAAGTGTCATCGCAATGATTAGCCAGCGTTCTTGTGGAAGTTCTACAATCGATTTATCGAAGTCTTTTGCGACATAACGATCGAGTAATGTTTTTAACCCAATATAGGTGAATAAAAAATCTCGCTCAGGTACGATTATTTCCGCTAATTGTTGCAGCTCTTCCAAAGAATATGCTTCGGTAATTCGTTTGTCGTAAAGCCCTTTTGCAACTAATGCTTGGACATTACTCGCAAACTTACCGTAAACTGCGTCTGGGGTTGTTTTTCTATATAGAGCCACTTTTTCATATACATCCGCTACATGAATACGTGCTGCGACAAATGTCCAATAGGTTTCTTGTTCATCTAAAAAGCTTAATGCTTCTAGTGACATCGATTTGGACCAAGCAGATGTAGATCCTTCTGGGAACTTTTTCATCCATCTTTCATGTGATTTGATAAGTGGCGCTATGTTATCTTCCCCAAATTCCTTAGTTAGATTATGTAATACCTCTTGTTTTGTTGTATCTGAGATTATTGTCATATAAACTCCTCCTTGTTTATTTGGTTGGTTTGGTGTGTATGTGGTGGTCATACTTGGTTATGTGGTACTCGACCTTGGTTATGTGGTATTCACACCTGGTTATGTGGCACTCGCAACCAGTTATGTGGTACTCGACCAGTTATGTGGTACTCACAACTGATTATGTGGTACTCGCAACCAGTTATGTGGTGCTCGACCAGTTATGTGGTACTCACAACTAGTTATGTGGTATTCACCAACAGTTATGTGGTATTCACCAACAGTTATGTGGTACTCACAACTGATTATGTGGCACTCGCAACTGGTTATGCGGTATTCACCCTTAGTTATGTGGCACTCAAGATCTTTTATTGATACAAAACAAAAAAGCGATACCCCAAGCCTCTTCGGCTGAGTCATCGCTCAAATTTAAAAAGTAGGAAACAACAAGACAGATCGATCGATTGAAAGAGAGTCCTTCGCCCCCACCTCTCAACCCCCGAAGAAAGTGTTGCTTCATCGATGAAAGGGCAGGTCTACTGGCTCGTGTTTCATCCTTCTGTCGACCTTCCCTCGATTGCTCGAAGTGGCTATTTCAACAGTCGTCCACACTCACAGTTGCGGGGACAGCTTCGGCTTATTTACCGAATTCCCTTTTAAACCATAAAGGTACCAAATCATCGTTCACATACTATATATTGTGTTTAATTTACTTATATAATCTAACATATTGTGTTTATGGTTGTACATAGGAACAAAGTCCACATACAAAAGACAGGCATAAAAAAATGCCTGCCCACTCTTTTTTTACATATATACGATGATTGCTAGTACTATCGCCAACACGATACGGTAGATCGCAAATGGTACTAATTTTATGCGTGAAATTAGTTTTAAGAAAAATTTAATCGAAATAAGGGCGAATATAAACGCACTTATAAATCCTACTACATAAAATCCAATGTCATCCATATTAATTTGTTCCCAGTTTTTCAACACAGATACTAAGCTTGCCCCAGCCATAATTGGAACTGCCATGATGAACGTAAAATCTGCAGCTGTTTTATGACTCATCCCAAAAAGTACACCACCAGAAATGGTAGCTCCGGAGCGAGAGAAACCTGGCCATAAAGATAGACATTGTACCAAGCCCACTTTAAATGCTTGCCCATACGAAATTTGATCCAAACTAACGATAGACGGTTTTTTTGGTCCAAACTTATCCGCAACAATCATTAAAATAGCTCCGGCCACAAGACTAATAATTACATATTCTACATGAAATAAGTAATCATCAATAAAATTTTTAAAAGCAAATCCTAAAATTACTGCAGGAAGCATTCCGACGATTACATGTAACAAATTGAACTGCTTGCTCGACTGCTCAGTCTCTATCTTATATAGGCCTACTAAACTAAATAATCGTTTCCACATCACGACAACTACTGCCAAAATGGATCCTAACTGTACGACAATTTTAAATGTATTGGCGGAATACATCCCTAAAAAGGTCTCGGTCTTTAGCCACATATCATCTACAATAATCATATGACCTGTGGAAGAAACGGGAGCAAACTCTGTCATACCTTCTACAAAACCTAATATTAATGCCTTTATTAACTCTAAAAATTCCATAAGATCTCCTTAGTTACGTTTTTTGAAATACCAAACTAAAAATATAATACCAATAATCGCTAAAATAATATACACTACATTGGAGTATATATCCATATACCTTACAATTTCATCCCAATTTTCACCGACCGCTGCTCCTACCGAAACTAACACCGTATTCCAGATCAACGTCCCTAATGTCGTGAATAAAAGAAATAAACCAAAACTCATCTTCGACATCCCCGCAGGAATCGAAATAAGGCTTCTAACAAGTGGAACTAGTCTTCCGAAAAACACGGCCCATACACCATACTTATCAAACCACACATTGGCTTTTTGAATATCTTTAGTCGTTAGTCGCAACAACTTACCGTACTTCTGCACAATTTTCTCCAAACGATTTACATCTAATAATGTACCAATCCAATATAAAATAGCGGCTCCTCCGACCGAACCAGCAGTTGACGCAATAACAATTCCTAACCTAGTCATCGTTGTCGTTGTCGTCATAAACCCACCGAGTGTTAAAATGACTTCGGAAGGAATTGGCGGAAAAATATTTTCGATCAAAATTAACAAAAATACGCCTAGATAACCAAACTGACTGAGCCAGTCCGTAATCCATGCTTCCATTATAGTTTCACGTCCTCTAGCTTAATATGTATCGCCCATAGTTCCGATTGACTACCTAAACGAATTGGAGGACCCCAGAAACCAAATCCAGAGGAAACAATTGCATGCAAGTTTCCTTTTTGTTTATACCCATAATCGAGTTCAAATAATTTCCTTGTAAATAAATGATTTGGCCACATTTGTCCTCGATGGGTATGACCAGACACGTGAAAATCTACTCCCTCTTTTTCGGGAATCAATAAATTTGAAGGCGTATGATCCATAACAAACCATGGAAGGTTACGTTGATCTGGTGCTAAATCGGAAAGCTGCTTTCTTTCTTTATTCGTCAAGTCTTCCCTGCCAGTTAAATAAAACGAATCTGCTAACAAAATAGTTTCATCTAATAACATGTGGACATTCGATGCTTCCATCTCTTCTACTAAAAGCGGAATTTTTTTGCCGTAGTATTCATGATTTCCGAGTACCCCATATACACCATACGTGGAAGTTAGTTGCTTCATCACTTCGGACATGCCATTTTTCACGAACCAAATTGGATCGTCATCCACTAAATCCCCAACGAGTAATATTAAATCTGGTTGTGCTTCGTTTGCTTTTTTCACAAATCTTTTTAAATGCGTTTTATTGGATAATAAACCCAAGTGAAAATCAGATGCAACAACTACTTTTACTTCTGTAAGATTGGAATTCTGTTTAGGCATTTTAATAGAAAGTTCGCGAACTATTGGCGTATACGCATTATACGTGCCTTTTACCAAAATCCATGCAAATAAAAGGAAAACAATCCAACCTACTATTTTTAATTGACTTGGGAAAATCCACGTTATTAATGTGGCAATTGGAAAAAGAAGCACCCCATATTCCATAATAATCATCCAGTAAGATCCCGCAATACTAAATAACCGCAAACTATGATTGATTCTTCCAATGATAAATCCATATGCGATAAGCGCCCAGACAATTCCAAAAAGCCAGTAGTTTATAGGAAAGAATACTTCAAGCCAGGTGACTACTGTCCACCCAAAGTAAAAGACAATTGCCGAATATAAGATGATTACTAATGTAGCAGCACCAATTCTTTTCATTTCAGTTCCCCAGTATTTGTATTTTTCATTTAGTATAGCAGATTTTATAGGACTACTCTCCCCTAAGCCTCAAGACCGATATGAAAATCATGTTCTAGCCCGTTTGGATAAGCTGGTGAAATTGATAAGCTATGTATACAAACGAAGGGAGGAATAATCATATGAAAAAATTTGGCTTATTGGCACTCGGTATAATCGCAGGAATAGTTGCATTAGCTAGCTTAGGTTCTTTAATAGGTCTTGCAATATCAGCATTTGTTGTTTTTGCGGGGGTACATTTTTACTTGAAAAGCGATTCTACGTTTTTGAAAATATTTTGGGCAACTGCAGGAATCATCGGACTATTTTCAGCGGTTGCAAACGTACCTGGTTTCTTCGGAATTTTAGCAATCGTAGTAGTGTTATATGTAGTTAAGAAGTGGAATAAACAATCATTTTGTTTTACTAAATCAACCGTAAAATCGGATGACCCATTTGTAAATTTCGAAAAACAATGGAATGAACTTTCAAAATAAGGAGGAAAATAAAATGACATCACTTTTTAAAAGACTAAAATATTCAGTAGAGGCAGACTTACACAAACTGTTTGATAAGAAAGAAGAGAAAAATCCAATCGCGATGCTCAATCAATACATTCGTGAAGCGGAGAAACAAACAGAACAAACTGGTAAATGGTTAGAACGCCAAGGAAAATTAAAACAAGCGCTTGAAAAAGAACTTGGAGAGACACTACTAATGGTTGAAAAGCGCAAAACTCAAGTAGAGCTTGCAACAGTTAGTGGCGAAGAAGATTTAATGGCATTTGCCCAAGCAGAAGTGGATGCTTACAGCGAAAGAACTTCTGTTTTACAAAATAGCATTTTGCAAACAACTGAAGAATTATTCGGTCTAGAGCGTAAATACGAAGAGATGAAACATAAAATTAAAGATATGAAAGTTCGTCAATTGCAATTAATGGGCAAAGAAAACGTTACACGTGCTCATCACCAAATGGATCGTATTCTACAACCAGAACAAAAAGAAAAGAGTTTCGGAACTTTCCAAGAGATGGAACAATACATTGAACGCCTTGGAACAAAGATAGAAAAAGAACATGAAGTCACTTCTATGGAACAACGTTTAGAAATGTTAGAAAAAAATGCACAACCTAAAGCGGAAATTGTGTAAACTATAAGAAAAGCGTAAGTGCTCTCGTATCGACGGCGATTGCTCTCGTTCCGACGGGGATCGTTCTCGTATAGGCGGACAGAGCTCTCGGAGCAAAAGTGTTAGAGTCCCGATAGTATACTTTGTATCTAATTTTAAGAGGGGAAGGAATCTTCTCCTCCATATCTTTGTGTGAAGAAGGAGGAATACTTAATATGAAAGAAAACCAAACAAACAAGCTTGCGTTTATTCTCATTTGTTTTGTTTTTCTGATGTTTATCGAGGCGACTGTTTTTGGAAATGGCAGCATTGTATTGGTCCTTCTTGGCATCGGGATGATTTATTTTAGTTTACGAAGACGTGCACGTTTTTTATTCTGGGGTGGATGTATTTTTATTGTCATCGCTATTTTTTCTATGTGGAGTCTACGTCTGCTGCTTATCGGTATCATGATATATGTACTTTATAAACTTTGGAGAAATGAACCGATTCGTCAAATGATACGACCATTTGACACTGTATATGAAGAAACTCCTAATAGTATCATTCAGAACAAACTTTTTTCTGCTCAAACTACCCCCTTTAATGCGTATGAATGGCAAGATGTTCATGTGCAAAGTTTCTACGGGGAGCATGTGATTGATGTGACAGAGACTGTTTTGCCAAAGGGTACTTCCTTTATTTCCATTCGTCAATCACTTGGAAAGGTAACAATTTATGTTCCATATGAAGTACCGGTTAGGCTACATTATGCAACGATAATTGGAGAAGCGAACATTTTTGGTCGTGGAATTCAACGTTTATGGAATCAATCGGTCGTGCTAAAGGATGGGTATTTAGAGGACGTTACTTATGCTTCGGAGCTAGTCATCACTGTTTCCACATGGATCGGGGATATCGAGGTGATTCGTAAATGAAGATATTCTTCGGTCAAGGATTTTCCTTTTTTCTGATTTTATTAGCGCTTGCGACAGTTCTTTTATATGCACTTTGGGGATGGCCTAATGATGCAGAATGGTGGTCATTACTAGAGACTACATATGCACAAATCCCTTTAGGTGCTTGGATTATTATGGTATTAGCGTTTATGAGTTTTAGCTTTTCATTGAACACGCTACTAAAAGTACGCGATCAAGAAAAGAAAATTGAGAAAAGCTTAAGACCCTTGTTAGAGGCAGAATCATTTGTACCAACTAAGAAAAAATATGCTTACTCTAAGCGACTACATGTCACGACCAATCAATTAGAGCAGCTCATCTTAACCCAACGAAAAACATTGCAACGTATTACGAATGAAAAAGCAGAAGCCCAAGATAAAGTTATTCAAGAACGAATCGTGCAAGAAAGACAGCGCTTGGCAAGAGAGCTGCATGATTCGGTTTCACAGCAATTGTTCGCCGCATCCATGCTCCTTACTACCATGGTAGAAATAGAAGAGTCGCAACAAAGAGAAGCACCAAAAACATTGCTTCAAACAGAAAAGATTGTACAACAAGCTCAGTTAGAAATGCGAGCATTGTTACTTCATTTACGTCCAGCAGCCCTGCATAATAAGACGTTAAAGCAAGGAATGGAAGAGCTGCTTATAGAACTTCAGCAGAAGGTATTTTTTACGATTCGTTACCGACTAGAAGAGGTTTCCTTACCAAAAGGTGCAGAGGATCATTTATTCCGAATCGCTCAGGAAACATTATCAAATACTTTGCGACATGCAAAAGCGACAGAAGTAGACATATTATTCGTGGAACGAGACAATCTCGCTATTTTCCGTGTACAGGATAATGGGATCGGCTTTGATGTCTCAGACGGGAAAACAGGTTCTTACGGCTTGGATAACGTCAAGGAAAGAGCGGTTGAAATAGGAGCTACTTGCAAAGTAGTATCCGTCCCATCACAGGGAACAATTGTTGAAGTGAAACTGCCAATTGAGAGAAGCGCAAGTACCCAAGAGACTGAACATGAAGAGGAGCGAGAATATGATTCGAATATTATTAGCGGATGATCATGAAATGGTACGCATTGGCGTGTCTGCTTACTTGCAGGCTCAGCCTGATATGGAAGTTGTCGCAGAAGCGGTGAATGGTCGCGAAGCGGTTGACATGGCGCTCATCCATAAACCCGATATTATTTTAATGGATATGGTGATGCCCATTATGAATGGTGCAGAGGCTACACGCGAAATTGTACAAAAGTGGCCAGAAGCAAAAGTGATGATTGTAACGAGCTTTATTGATGATGACAAAGTTTACCCTGCCCTCGAAGCAGGAGCAATTAGTTATTTATTAAAAACTTCAAAAGCTACTCATATTGCCGAATCCATTCGAAAAACATTAAACGGAGATGCCGTATTAGAGCCGGAAGTTACGAATAAAATGATGAAGCGCATGCGCCAAGGTTCCACCCATTCTTTGCATGAAGACTTAACGGACCGAGAGCTCGAAGTACTGCTTCTTATGGCAGAAGGCAAAACGAACCAAGACATAGCGGACTCCCTTTTTATTGCATTAAAAACTGCAAAAACACATGTCAGTAACATTCTATCAAAATTGGAAGTAAGCGACCGAACGCAAGCAGTTATCTATGCGTTTGAGCATCAGCTTGTTCCGCCGAAAAAATAACGTCTGTGAGTCGTTCATCATATATTAATGAAAAGACGGAGTAAAGGATGTTTGTATACATGTTACCTGAAGATCCAAATATCGAGCTGCCTTCTCGTGTAGGTTTGACCATAGGGATCATTGGAGCTGTCATTATTTCGATCGGATTTATCATTGATACTATAGGTGAGGGCATTGAGTTATCTGAAATACTTCAGAGAGACGAGATTGACCGGAATGCAAAAATACGACAGAAGCAACAATTTAACCAAATCCAAAGTAAGTTGGATTTTTTGATAGGTGAAATAGAAGAATTGAAGAAAAGAGGATGATTACATAGATCATCCTCTTTCTATTCGTTGCAACCACTCTTCTACTTTTTTATCCGTAACAAAGTGGTGTACTTTATGAGTAAATTTATTAAATTTCATTAGAAATGATGGTTTCATTTGCTCTTCGAAGTACTTATTCCATTTGAACATTCGGAGAAAAATAGTGAGTGTCGGTTTGTAATTTGCTTTTTCAACTTTTAAGAGCTGACGAATGTATCGTGCAATTATTCGCCAGGTTCTTTTTCTAACAGAAATATCTAAAAAGATAATTTGATCAGCTGCTCGCAACACGGGATCTGTCCAGTCTATATGAACACCTTCGATAATCCACTCATCAAGTGCAACTGCGTCCTTTAGCAACTGATCACGCACTTCGATTTCATTTCGAATACCACCAGGGGAATGACGGCTCCAAACAAAGTTATCCGTTTCAAAGTGCGGTACTTGCAACTTTCTTGCCACTTTGCGTGCTAACGTTGTTTTGCCACTCCCCACTGATCCTACAATATAAATTTTCAAACTTTACTCTTGTGTAGCGCGATTTAAAGCATGAATAATTCCAGCATGGATACCTTCATGCCAAACCATAAATTGCACAATCGCTTCGACCGTATCCATTTGATACATTTTCCCGATTGCCATTGGTTCTGATAATGGATTTTGCAAATTATTTTCGAGTACCACTTTTATTCGTTCAGGCTGTTTTTCTAGCGCGCTTATCAGCTCTTCCATTGTTGGTGGTTCTGCTTCCCAGCTATCTGGATTTGTTCCAGGAACAAAAAGAGATGCCCATTCCGAGTGCACGATTTCATAAGAAGGAATCGCTCGCTTCGTAAGTGATTCCATTGTTGCAAATATATGCCCTATGTTCCATCGGATTGTATTGTTGAATCCATTTGGCTTTACGTCCCAAGTCGCCTCATTGCTTTGATTAATTTTCCCTAATGTATATATTCGTGCGAAGTTTAATTGATTTAAAATTGTCATTATAAGCATCTCCTTTTGGTGTTTTTTTAACTATTTTTTCTTTATTCTAACTATATCACGAAAAATTCCAACTAAAATTATTTTTACACAAATAAAAGCGGGAAACCTCGGACCAGGTTTCCCGCTTTTTGTTATACTGTTGCTATTTTCACAGTTACTTTAAATAAATCGCCGTCTACTTCCATTCGTAGGCTGCCTCCGTGTAAATCCACAATGGATTGTGCAATTGCAAGGCCTAGACCTGATCCTTCTGTGTGTCGAGAAGTGTCTGCTCGTTTGAATCGCTCGGTTAATTCATTGACGTCATTACCCAGTTCATACTTCGCTATGTTTTTAATAACGAAAACCGCTTTCTTGTCGAATTGGTCTAAATTAATATACACTCGTGTATTCGGGAGTGTATATTTCAATGTATTAATGATTAAGTTATCGAGTACTCGCCACCATTTTTGGCCGTCTACATAAGACATAATTGGTTTTATACCGATAGAAATACGATATTCTAGACCTGACTTATCAATTTCTTCTTGATGCTCAGCTATCGCTTGCTGCAATAATTGTGTTAGATCTACTTTCCGCTTATCTAGTTCCATATTGCCCGATGCCATTTTAGACACTTCAAACAAATCTTCAATTAATGTTTTCAATCGCATTGATTTTTTATCCAATATCGCAATATAGGATGCTCGCTCTTCATCCGTTATGTTTGGATTTTTCAACAAATCGGTATACGTAATGATGGATGTTAATGGTGTCCGTAAATCGTGACTTACATTGGTGATTAGTTCGGTTTTCAATCGTTCACTTTTTGCTTGTTCGGAATGAGAAGATTTTATTCGACCACGAAGCTCGTTCAAACTTGCTGCATGCTCTGCAATTGGTGACTTCCCTTTTACGTCTATTTCATTTCCGATAACGCCTCTTGCCATTTCCTCCGCTTTCACGATGATTCGGTTCAAGTGAGCCATTCTAGATAATAAAAATAGTAGAACTGGAATACCGATGAATAGAGTAGCCGGAATCCAAACAATAATAACTTCTGGTACGGCGAATACCATCATCGTTCCAAATCCCCAAAAGAATATAACAATCAACATAATAAGTGTTTGAACACCGATGGAACGCTTTAAGAAAAACCCTTCCAATGATCTGCTCCAGCTATATATTAAACTTTGTTTCCAATTTATCTTGCCAAGTCCTGTTCGCAGCCAGCTCCATTGATACAATGTGAAACCTGTAAAAAGGATTGCGAAAAGACTAGTGAATATAGGTAGATCCCAGCCTTTATAATAAAAAATATTGTCTATTAGCACTTTTGTAGCCGTAATTGCTATAAAAGCACTTATAAAAAACAAACCTATTCGAACATCTATCGGCAAGCTACGATACTTCCGTTCCCAAGCCTCATGTTGGAATTTCTCGCTACTTTTTCTCCATAGCAATACAAAAGCGATGGCAGCAAATAAACCAGCTACTAGTACTCCATAAAAAATTAGTAGATTCGTTAAAAAGGATTTGTATTGATATGCTCTGTGCCCATTAATAATACTATTGTTTGGAATAGCAACTGTACCTTCAAATCGTGCAATTTTGTTACCCATTAGTTCTTGAACATCCCAATAATCCATCTCATTTCCATATGTAGTTCTTTCTTTTAAATATCCATAGCTACTTGAATATCTCTTTGTAAATGCATCGTTTGAAAAAATATCACCGTTTGTAAAACGTTCGCCTGTTTCTATATTTTTTAAGTCATAGTTAATGTCTTCGTTGTCATTCAAGAAATCATTTTTAGCTCTTTCGATTGATTTAAAATAAGCATCGACTTGTGCTTCTTTTTCTAATCGAATCTTTTTTTCTACATAACTATCGTCCGTAAAATTTTTAGTGATGTCATCTAACTTTTTATCAAGTTCTGCATTCGAAGCTTTGTCTGTTGCTACTTTAGGCGCTACAGTTATTGTTCCTCCTGTTGCTCCCTCTTCTACTGTTGTTTCTGTGGTGGTAGTTTCTTCATACTGTTGCTTGATGGACTCCAACTGACTTTCTAGATCTCCAAATCGATTACGGTATTCCTCTATTTCATCCGCTGTCACCGTTATATTTTTCTTCACTTTTTCTTTATCTGGAACCGCCAAAACTAGTGGGACAATAGAAGTTTCAAATTGGGATAATTCACTTTGAAAATTGTTACTATCAAAATAACTTGTCCCTATAAAATTACGACCTTCATCAATGAGTGTAAAAAGTGCGAACATCGTAATGACTCCCAGTACACTAAGTAAAACATTTTTACCTATTGTATGCTTCATCCTGCAGCTCCCCCTTTCATGTTTTGGATGATTTGTAGAAAGCTTTGGCTAATTTCGACAAATGGGATTAAATTGGCTACACAATAAAATAAACAAATCACCCCGCAAACAATTGCTAGTAAAGATAAATAGACACTCCACTTACTTGTCGATTTTATAGCCAACGCCCCACACCACCTTTAGATATCTTGGATTTTTCGGATCTGCTTCAATTTTTTCTCGTATTTTCCGTATATGAACCGCCACAATATTTTCTGCGTTGTATGCGGGTTCATTCCAAACGCGCTCGTATATTTCATTAATTGAAAAGACACGTCCTGCATTGACCATTAGTAACTCTGTAATTTTAAATTCGATAGGTGTCAGTTTGACAATTTCTCCTTCGACGGTAAGTTCCTTTGCTTCTTGATTTATCGTCAGTCCATCCACTTCTATAACTTTTTGCTGGCCTTGGTAGGTGCCTAGCTTCGTGTATCTCCGTAACTGCGACTTCACACGTGCCACAAGCTCCATCGGATGGAAAGGTTTCGTCACGTAATCATCTGCTCCAACCGATAATCCATGGATTTTATCTGAATCCTCCGCTTTTGCACTCAGCATAATAATAGGAATGTTTTTTTGCTCTCTAATTTTGAATGTCGCTGCAATTCCGTCCATTTTTGGCATCATAATATCTAAAATAATGACATGAACTTCATTTTCTTCTATTAACTGCAGTGCTTCTAATCCATCTGCAGCTTTTAGAACGTTATATCCTTCATTTTTTAAGTAAATTTCAATACCATCGCGAATATCTTGGTCATCGTCCGTTACTAACACTGTAAACTGTGCCATCTTCTTACCTCCTCAGTCCGCACAATGCGAGTCATTCATCCGTTGCCACAGGATGCCTTCCCTAATCTCTCTTATGTTTCTTATTGTACCCTTCATTTCTTAACATTCCAGCAGGATAAATATGAAGAAATTCTTAAGAAACTCTTTAGTTTTAGGAAATAAATGGAGAAGCGAGACCAAATCACTTAGAAGAGCAACCAATTTGTCTATGAAAGCAACTAAATTTCTACAAGAGCAACCAATTATAGCTTGGAAGCAACCATTTAAAAAAAAGCTATAACTAGTGTAACTTTTTATCCAAATAATGGTCTAATTCTTAAACAGGAGGTGCAATATATGAGAAAAGCAAAAGGAGTTGCCTGGATTTTACTACTGTGTACTTCCCTACTCGTTTTAGCGAGCTGCGGAACTAGTAATGTTAACTCTACGACAGGGAGCGAGGGCAAAGATAATAATATATCCACAAGGCTTGACCTAACCGCGGATGGAGAAGGATCTTTTATTATCAAAAATGAATCAAAAAAGGAAGTTGTTCTGACATCGTCGAGCGGACAGCAAATTGAGTTTCAACTTTTGAATGAAGCGAAGGAAATAATGTACACGTATTCCGCGAATAAAATGTTTATGCAAGGGATAGTAGAGAACAAACTACAACCAGGGGAAGAGTGGATCATTCCGCTAAATCTCCAAGCAGAACTTGCAGGAGTACCAACCGGAACTTATAAGTTGGTCGTTTGGTCAACAGCAGATGGACTTAATGATCTTAAAATCGAGACCACCTATAAGTGGACTGGAGCTATTGCTACTGAAGCACCTAAAAAGCTTGTTGTGGAGAAACAAGAAGTTATCTATATCGGACAACAAGATCTTCATTCCATCGAAGTGGAAAATCTAGAAGGTACAACAGAAGCAATGCGGCTATCTGAAGTTGCGATCCCATTCTTTGAAGGGTTAGAAAAAGGTAAACATATTTTTGTGGAATATGTAGTGGAAAATGAACAAAAAGTTATCCAATCTGAACTGACCTAGCGATATGAGACACATATAAAACACCTATTTTAGGCTGCCGCAATGCCAAATTCTTTTGGTGTTAGGTAGCCTAATTTTTCTTGGATACGTTCTTCATTGTAATGATGAAGATATTCGTCAATTCGTTGTATAACGCAAATATTGCTCAATGAATTAAACTTAGTTAAATAAAATTCTTCTGTTTTTAAACTAGAATGATAGGATTCGATAACAGCGTTATCCCAACAGTTGCCGCGTCTGGACATGCTACTCACTAGATGATTCTCCTTCAAGCAATCCTGATACGCATATGATGTGTAAACACTCCCTTGATCAGAATGTACAATGACTTCCTGCGGATTTCCACGAGCTATCAATGCCTCTTTAAGCGTATCTATTACCAACGGTGTCTGTTGATGATTGTAGAGCTTATAAGCGACAATTTCATTATTATATAAATCCATGATCGTCGAAAGATATAAAGTGACGCTACCATATTGAATATACGTAATATCTGTTACCCATTTTTCATTCGGTTTACTAGCTGTAAAGTTACGATTCAATAAATTTGGGGCAATTACTACTGACTCTCCTTGTGATTTCCATTTTCGTTTTTGCTTCACTTTGCATTGAAGATTATACTTCTGCATGGTTTTCTGGACCGTATTGCGGTCTAATTCAATTCCATATTCTCTTTTCAATAACGCCTTAATTTTACGATGACCATTGCGGTATTTCGTTTTCTTGCATAGTTCGATGATTGCTTCTTCTGCTTTGGTTCGAACGTATTCTACACCTTCTGCTAACCAACGATAAAAGGTGGATCGAGGCACCTGAAGGGCTGACAGAATTGCCGTTACTGTATATTTTTTTCGATACTTTTCCACGATTTGAAGAACTAGCTGTTTTTCAACTCCTTTACCATTTCCATATACTTTTTTAGAATCTCATTCTCCATTTTCAAATGGTTCATTTGTGTATCTTTCTTCTCTTCTTCACTCTTAAATTCAGGTCCATGCCCAAATGAATATTGCTTCCCGATCGGTTGATCGAAACGATGAATTTCATTCGCTCTATACCATCTCATCCATGTCTCAATTTGAGATTTATTCTTAATTCCGTATTTCTCCATAATTTCTTTCGTCGTAAGATGACCGCTCATTTTATCTTTCACGACTGCCCATTTAATTTCACTTGAATACACGTTTTTGCCCATGCAAAAACACCTCCGATTTAAGTACTTGTTTTAAGTGTACCACTATCGAAGGTGTTTTATATTGTCTCATTATTTTAGGTTAGTCCAATCAGCGCGTTTAGGGGAATAAAATTCTGAAAGCACTATCCTCCTGAATTGAGGATAGTGCTTTCAAGAAGCTACTTACTTATTAAGCTACTTTTCTATTTGGTTTACTACCAACCGTTAAAACCACAATACTCCCTAGCAATAGCAGTATGCCGATGCAAGACATTCCACCAAGTACTTCTCCCACGATGAATACCCCTAGAATAGCGGCTGTCGTTGGTTCCGCTAAAGACAGCGTCAACGCCGATGAGGAAGGAATTTTATGTAGGCCTCTCGCATACAACACATACGCAACACTTGTTGTGGCAAGGCCTAAGTAAAAGATTATCCCGACGTTTCCTGCATCCTTTAACCAGCTAATATCATATATAAAGAAGAAAGGCATCAGTAATAGCGCACTAGTGGAAAAGGTCATTGCTACAGCAGGTATAGCTTCCACTCTCTGTAACAAAGATTTACTGGAAAGCGTATAAAAGGCGAATATTAACCCGGCGATAAGTGAGTACAGGATGCCAATAGGGTTGATGGTAATTTCTCCTTTATTCAAAAACAAAAACAAACAACCTACAATTGCAAATGAAGTAGATATCCCCCAAATTTTAGATGGGCGTAATTTTAGAAATACCCATTCAATGATTCCTGAAAATACTGGAGCACTCCCAATTGCTACAACACTTGCAATAGCAACTCCTGTTAATAAAACCGATGAAAAAAACAATAATTGAAATAGCGAAATACAAATAGCTGCATATAACGTTTCTTTCCATGGCCATGTTTTGAAATTAATTTTTTTTAATAGAATCATAATTACTAATAGAGAAAAGCCACCTACTGTAGAACGTCCAGCACTAATAATAAAAGGGTGGGCACTATCCGGTAAAAATGTTTGCGCAGTTCCCGTCGTACCCCATAAAATGGCACCAAGTAATACAAATATGTATGGCAGAAAAGACATTTTTTCACTCCCCCGGTTCTTCTTTTATTAACTTTCCATATAGCACATATTGAGATACATACAATCGTATCATATACTAATAATGATAGGAGGCATTTACCTTGTATATGACAGTAGAAGAAACTGCAAATTATTTATCAATGCCTATTGAACAAGTAAAACGGTATATTGCGGAAAAAAAGATTCGTGCTATTTTCGACGGAGAAGATTATTACGTAAATAGCGCTCAATTTGAAACACATTTACAGCAAGTGGAAGAAATAAAACGCCAAATTGACGAGTGGCGAAACACGCCGATTCCAGATGATATTGATGTGAAAGACGAAGACTAATGCATATAAAAAGGGCTTTCCCCAATTTGTGGGAAAGCCCTTTTATCATGGCTCTTTCACAGAGAAATGCGCTATAACTTTAAACTATTCAATTTATACCTTATCCAACTAAACAGCCTTAAATAATGGAAGATCATTTCGCGATGCGAAGCTTACTTCAACATCTTACATGCTTGCGTTTAAAACCAATTCTTCCTTGATCGACTCCTTTTTGAATGGTTTCGTAAGCATTTAGGAAACTGCTTTTTTTCTCGTCCCGTTTGACTTCAACTATTCCTATTGCCTTTGCAGTCTCGACTGCCTTTTCATGGAGTGGCAAATAGGAAATCCCCACCGTATATACAAAATTATTCATAGAGGATTTCGCTCGTTCTGGCGAATGATGAATCATATTTTTCACCATTTCAAGCATATTGAAAATCTTACTTTCTGAGAATTCAACGTCCTTTCGATTCCCTAGAAGCCAACAGTAGCAACTCCAACCCGCTGATATTCTCAGCTCCTCGTCGCTTGCAATCCATTTATCAGCAACTTCTTGCGCAATATCTGACTCAGATAACGTTATGGCCACTACAAAATCGGATATCATATAGAAATACGCCGCATCCATCCAACGATCATAATCCGATTCCGTCATAGCTTTTGGGTCTGCAATAATGCCTGCAAAGTACATCGCATCATAGTTCCCTGTGGCATACAGCTCTTCAGCTAAAGGCTGATTTATCTTTATTTTTTTTACGATTGGTTTCATAGCACCTGTTGCTACACCAAAAAGCGGCTCATGTGCACCATTGGACATGTACATTTTTTTCGATCGTTCCTTGCCAAGCGCTTCAAGCTCCTGCATAACCATTTCTAAATTCATCGTTTAGCACTTCCTTCTCTTTGGAGTTTTTCCTCTAATATTTTTCCCATCAAATACATCGCCATTATCCTATAACAAATTACCATTTGTCAGTAAAACTGCCGTCTAAGTGCATGAGCATCATACAGGAACCCACTACAAGCAAGGGTTGAAGCAGACTTATCCAACCTTCACTAGGATATTGGTGAATACATTTAAAGGTACAATAGTCCGAAACGGACTATTGTACCTTTTCTTTTTACATATGTTCATACTATTTTATTTTGATATTTGCGATGTTGTTTGATGTTTTGTACCACTCATCTGAACAATTTACTTCGATTAAGAGGAAACCCTTTTACATTTTAGATCGTAATCATAAACCCTGCTCGTTTGCCGATGATTTCTGCGTAATCCTCTACCATGACACTTGCAGTTGGGTACATTCCTGCTCCAGGTCCAACGAGTGTTAGTGTACCGATATAGTTTGTATCTAGGGCGACCGCATTGTTTACTGCTTCAATTGCATATAAAGGATGGTCTGGACCGACAAGTTGTGGGCCTACGGAAGCGAAAAGTTCGCCATTTTCATCTTGCTCGATTTCTGCCACATGGCGATAACGAAGCCCTTCTTGCTTTGCTTTTTTCACATCTTCTAATGAAATGCCGTCAATTCCAACCACTCGCACATCATCCCAATTTGGTTGCTTCTTAAATGCAAGCGCACTTAATATCATCAACTTACGAAATGCGTCTTGACCAGAAATGTCATTATACGGATCTGCTTCCGCATAGCCTAAATCTTGTGCTTCTGTTAATGCATCATTGAACTGGCATTCATTTAAACGCATTTGCGTCAAAATGTAGTTAGACGTGCCGTTTAATATTCCTTGAATTCTTTTCACTGAATTCACTTGAAGTAAATTTTTCAACGTTTTAATAACAGGAACTCCACCAGCTGTGGTTGCTTCGTATCCGATAAATACACCACGTGATTTTGCACGTTCATGAAGTGGAATACTATATTTAGAAAACATCACTTTATTTGCCGTAATCACGTGACATCCTTTATCAATCGCTTTACATAAATAGCCATATGCTGGCTCTTCATTCACAATGGCTTCAAACACAACTTGAAGTCCTGGAATATTAATAATATCCTCGAAATCGTCTGTTACGAGTACCCCAGGTGTTTGTATTCTTTCTTTCGCTAAATTATTTACGAGAATGGCACTAATTTCGATGTCCAATCCTAATGAGTTTTTTAAGTCTTCTTTTTTTTCATTCACAATATGATAAATTCCTTGACCCACTGTTCCAAAACCAAGAATTGCTGCTTTTATTTTTGCCATACTTTCTCCTCCAAATGAATCTGCACAATTGAGCTTCCATCCACATATTCTAATAAAATATCGAATTTTCAATCCGATTGACTATTTTACATATTGTAGACTATTTTTGCCCAATTAACAACAAAATTCTATCTAGAGAGGACATTTGTACTTCCTACAAGTACTTTATCAAGCGCATTTCGCAAATCCTCTACCGCTTCTAGACCTACCGACAAGCGGATTAAGTCTTCTGTAACACCAGATTTCACTAAGTCTTCTGGCGTCAATTGTTGATGAGTTGTAGATGAAGGATGGATAATTAGTGATTTCGCATCCCCAACATTTGCTACATGCGACCAAATTTCAATATTGTCAATAATATGTCGGCCTGCTTCTTTTCCACCTTTCACTCCAAACGTTAAGATAGAACCGAAACCATAGTTTAAGTATTTTTGTGCAAGTTCATAGGATGGGTGTTCTTCTAACCCAAGGTAGTTAACCCATTCTACCCCTTCATGATTGGATAGATATTCTGCTATTTTTTGTGCATTTTCATTATGTTTTGGTACTCGCAGATGAAGTGTTTCTAAACCTTGTAAAAAAGAGAATGCTGCTTCCGGGCTTAAGGAAGGACCGAAATCACGAAGCAGTTGAACACGTAGCTTAACTGCAAACGCTACGTTTGGAACATCAATTCCATATCGTAAGCCATGATAGGTTACGTCTGGTTCTGTAAATCCAGGGAACTTTTTAGAATCCCAATTAAAATTTCCTCCATCTACAACTACTCCTCCAATTGTTGTTCCATGTCCGCCGATCCATTTTGTTGCTGAATGGATAACTACATGTGCACCGTGTTTAATCGGATTTGCACCATACGGGCTTGCAAATGTATTATCCACAAGTAAAGGTACCCCTACTTCATTTGCAATTGCTGCGACTTTCTCCACATCAAGGACATTTAAACTCGGGTTTCCAATAATTTCAGCAAAGAATCCTTTTGTTTTGTCTGTCACTGCTGCACGGAATTTTTCTGGATCTGTTGAATCGATAAATTTCACTGTAATACCATAGCGCGGCAATGTATGGGCAAATAAATTAAATGTTCCACCGTATAAATTCTCCGCTGCAATGATTTCATCGCCCGCTCCCGCTATATTCAAAATGGAGAATGCAATTGCAGCCATTCCAGAAGATAAGGCAACAGCAGCTGTTCCACCTTCTAGTAATGCAACTCGTTGTTCAAAGACATCCACTGTTGGATTTGTAATACGTGAATAAATATTGCCTGACTCTTTTAATGCGAAAAGATTTTGTGCGTGCTCTGTATCACGAAATACAAAAGAAGTTGTTTTGTGGATAGGCACCGCTCGTGAACCTGTCACTGGATCTGGTTGCTGACCACCGTGTAAAAGAAGTGTTTCTGGTTGAAGATTTGTCATTTTAAATTCCTCCTGTAAAGTAGTTTAGATGGATGCTTAGGGAGGCGGGAGAGGAGTATTAGAACAAACAAAAACCCCTCTTCACTTAAGAAGAGGGGTGCAGTTTCGCATGTTCCTCCTCTTATCTTCCAAATTCAGAATCTGAATTTGTAGGATTTAGCACCTTTCCAAGTTCAGAACTTGTTGGTTGCCGGGCATCGTAGGGCCTAGTCCCTCCGCCACTCTTGATAAGAGTATTAGATTTAGTTTTCCATCTTGTTACACAGTATATGATTATCTTTATCTCGTAGTCAAGTGTTTTATATAAAATTCTGAAACTTCTTTATTATTCAAACGTTAAATGTATTAGAGGAATTTTATGGGGGTGGTTTAATGCTAGTTTGGATTGTTTGTGTATTAATTATTAGCTATTTAGTCGGAGCAATTCATGGTTCAAAGGTTGCTCAGTTTTTTAGTGGAGTCAATATTAAAAATGAAGGTCTTAAAAACTCTGGCGCTTCCAACGCGGCCATTGTTCTCGGAATGAAATATGGGGTTTTGGTTGCATTGATCGATATTCTGAAAGGGGTATTCGTTATTATTGGTACCCGCTTTTTCATGCAGCATTTTGCTTTATTTTCAGATGTAGAACAAGACTTATTACTTTATTTAGCAGGAGCCGCTGTTATTTTAGGTCATAACTTTCCCATTTACACTGGGTTTAAAGGTGGAAAAGGAACTGCTTCAATTATCGGTATTTTGTTTGCTATTTATTGGCCTATTGGACTGATAGGACTTTTATTATTAATAGGCACGACTTTTTTAACGGACTATTTATTGATTGGTGTATTTGTTTTTTACTTTGTATTTGTGGGCGGGACTATTTGGTTTGCAGAAGGATATGTTCCTATTGCTATTGCGAGTTTTTTATTCGTCATGGCGTTAGTTTTGCATATCGAAAATTTTCGTCGTTTGGCTTCTAATGAAGAGCCAAGAATATCAGCCTTTTTAAGGAAAAAGAAGCCTTCTATGTGAATGAAATGAGTGATTTGAATGAAGAAAAAAATGAGGTGGATTGTGCTTATTCCTTTATTCTTTATTGCTTCTGGGGGATTTGGCGTTTGGTTGCTTACTAATAAATGGATTGATGATGGCCTTGAACCGAAAGCGAATGGATCGAATGAGTATGCTATCGTGCTTGGGGCAAAAGTGAAAAAAGGAAATATTCCTTCTCTCGCATTAAAGTATCGATTAGATTCGGCGCTAGCATATGCAATAGAGTATCCACATGTGAAGCTTCTAGTCTCTGGTGGACAAGGACAGGATGAAGATATTGCGGAAGCTGTTTACATGAAGGATTTTCTCTTAGAAAATGGGATAGTAGAAGATCGACTTATCGTAGAAGATCAGTCGACTTCTACTTATGAAAACTTGCTATTTTCGCAAGAGTTACTCCCCGATAATGTAACGTCCGTGACAATTATTACAAGTGACTACCACTTACATCGAGCAAAAATACTTGCTAAACAAATGAATTGGGATGCAGATGTCGTGGCAGCAAAGACTCCGAAAAGCGTGGAAATGAGATTAAGGTTGCGTGAACGGGCGGCGCTTTTGAAAATATATATTGTAGGGAAATGACTCCGAGCTTGTTCGGAGTTATTTTTGTTACGATGATGTGGATTGGGTTGCTCCCAGATGCAGGTGGATTGCTCTCGTTCGTACCTGGATTTCTCTCGGATGCGGCTGATTTGCTCTCGGACGGACATGGGGCTCTTGGATCTAGGCGGATTGCACTCGTTCGTATCTGGATTGCTTCGGTCGGACACATTGGTAACTGTTTTAGTTTCATTCTTCTGGTTTATTAAAAGACTTCTCTGGATAAAGAAGTCTTTTTCATGCCAATTTCTTAAGTATGATAACCTTTATCCCCAAATGGTTGCAGTTGTTCGATCCATTTGCTTAGTAACTTTTCGAGTTCTTTCTTTTCATCGATAAATTGGTTTTCCGACGCTTTATGGATTTCCACTTTCTCAATTTCAAATGCATCTTTTCCGAATTGGTTCCAATCTTCTTGGAGCATTCGATTTGTATGCGTCCCTGTTTCTAAGGTGAATTTCGCACCGTTTAACGTTTTGAAGTTTCGTGTAGATGCAACGAATTTTTTACCGTTTTCTTTATTTGTGATGACATAAATTCCACATTCCACTTTTACTTCTTTGTATGCTTGTTTCAATTCTTTTTTGCGATCCAATTTACTCCATCCTCTACTTTAGTTTTTCACCCAGTACGCGCTACCGTCATCTTTTCTATCTAAAAATCCATATTCGATAAGATAGCGTCTTAATGTGACGAAGTCAGCATATACATTTTTTAGTACTTCATTTATTTCTTTTTCACTGTATGTTTTTTCTTGCTCAAATCGTTTGATGATGACTCGCAGAATTGCTAGTTTTTGTTTTTCTTTCTTCGGGAATTTTATTAGTGGACCATCAACCCCTACAGGGAAAAATTTCTTTTCTACGTCCGCTTGCTCTTCTTTCGATATATTGTAACGGTCATCTACCATTGTTGCCGTTTTATGAAGAGGTAGAAATGTTGGGGCATGGTCATCTTTTTCTTTCAATAATTCCATCATAGTGAAAAATATTTTCGCTTGGCGCTCTTTTTCCTTTAAGACAAAACGATGATTTCTAATTGTTGAACTACTGCCGATGTTCAGTTCTGTTTGTATTTCCGCATCACTTTTACCTTCATAAAATAATCGAAGCAAACTACTTTGATGATCTGTTAATCCCGTAAGTTTTTTATTGAGACCAATTAGATAATGAAATACTGATCCATGCTCCGTCTCGATATGTCGTTTCATATAACGTTCCGCCTCAAATAGTAAATTTTCTGCAGGGTAAATAATACCTTTTTCAATCGTTTCTCTACATAATAGGCAAACAAAAGATTCGCCTTCTTCTATATACCCGACTTTCAGTTGTTCTGCATTTACATTCCAAAATAACTCCAATATTTCCATTGAACAAACACAACCTTCTTTTGTTTATCATTTTATAGACATATTAACTTATTGTCTATTAAAAATCAATTGTAAAATTATAGTTGCAATATATCAGAAAATAATGAACAATGGAAATGAGAACGTTTCGTATTACGAAGAAACGACCAGGAGGAGAAATTCATTGGTAACATTTAAAGATTATGAATATAAACGACCAAATTTAGACGAAGACAAAGTAAAGTTTCATGAGACTTTAACAAAATTTAAGGAAGCATCTTCTGTGGAGGAGCAAAGTGCAACGATTGAAGAACTAAATGCACTTCGTAATGATTTTTCAACCCACGCTAATTTGGTATACATTCGCGCATCCATTGATACGAATGATGAATATTATCAAAAAGAACGAGATTATTTTGATGAAGTAAGTCCAGAAGTTGAAGAGCTCGTTACGGAATATTACAAAGCACTTGTCGCTTCACCTTTCCGAAATGAATTAGAAGAAAAATGGGGTAGCCAGCTATTTGACCTTGCTGACTTTCAAATAAAAGCCTTTTCTTCTGAAGTGATTTCTCTAATGCAGAAGGAAAACAAATTGGCTTCTGACTATTCGAAGCTCGTTGCTTCTGCACAAGTAGAATTTAATGGAGAAACATTGACACTTGCCCAGCTTGGACCATATTCAGAATCGACAGATCGAGATGTGCGTAAGAAGGCAATGGAAACAAGAGCGAGTTTCTTCCAGGATCATGAAGTGAAGTTCGATGATATTTATGATCAGCTTGTAAAAGTTCGTCATGAAATTGCAACTAAACTAGGATATAAAAACTTTGTGGAGCTTGGATATATTCGTATGAACCGTATCGATTACAATGCAGAAATGGTGAAAAAATTCCGTGATCAAGTACGTGATTTTATCGTGCCTGTTGCAACAAAGTTATACGAACGTCAAGCGAAGCGTATTGGAATCAATGACCTAAAGTTTTACGATGAGTCACTTAAATTCTTAACCGGAAATGCTACACCACAAGGATCTCCTGAGTGGATTGTGGACAACGGGAAGAAAATGTATGAAGAGTTATCACCTGAAACGGCTGAGTTCTTCCAGTTTATGATTGACCGTGATTTGATGGATTTAGTAGCGAAGAAAGGGAAGGAATCTGGAGGATATTGTACATTTATCGATAACTATGAGTCTCCTTATATTTTCTCTAACTTTAATGGAACTTCTGGAGATATCGATGTGTTAACACATGAAGCGGGTCATGCATTCCAGGTGTTTACGAGCCGTAACATTGGGATTCCTGAATACGTTTGGCCTACATTTGAATCTTGTGAAATCCACTCGATGAGTATGGAGTTTTTCACATGGCCATGGATGGAATTATTCTTTAAAGAACAAACAGACAAATATAAATTCGCACATTTAAGCAGCGGACTTCTGTTCTTGCCTTATGGGGTCGCAGTGGATGAATTCCAACATGTTGTGTATGAAAATCCGGAAATGACTCCTGCTGAACGTAAAGCTGCTTGGAAAAAAATAGAGGAAATTTATTTACCTCACCGCGATTATGAAGGAAATAGTTACTTAGAAGCGGGTGCTTTCTGGCAACGCCAAGGGCATATCTATGCTAGCCCGTTCTATTATATTGACTACACTTTAGCTCAAATTTGTGCATTCCAATTTTGGAAACGTTCAAGAGAAGATCACGAAGGGGCTTGGAAGGATTATTTACACCTTTGCCAGTTAGGCGGCTCGAAGTCTTTTACTAAATTAGTAACGGATGCAAACTTAATATCTCCATTTGAAGAAGGTTGTGTGGAATCGGTTATTGGTTCAATAGAAGAATATTTGAATAGTGTGGATGACTCTTCTCTATAAACAATGAAAGGAGGTTATAACATGCTGAATCCTGCCGGTTTTTGGATACGATTTGCTGCAAACCTTCTAGATAGTTTGATAATCGGGATTCCATTAGCTATTATTAGCTATCTTCTTGTTGGTGATTGGGAGGAAACACCGATCACTAGCTTTGGGAATGTCATTTATACTTTAATTGTTCCCGTTTTATGGTACGGGTTTACCGTTGGAAAGAAAATGTTGGGTATCCGAATCGTCAAAGTAGATGGCTCGAAACTCGGTTATGGTGCGATGATTTTACGAGTTGTAGTTGGTGGTCTTGTATATATTTTCACTTTCGGAGTCGGTTTGATTGTTAGTGCGTTCATGATAGGTCTACGTGAGGATAAGCGAGCAATTCACGACTTTATTGCCGGAACGTATGTAACTTACAATCCACCTGAATACTAATTGATTTAAAGAACAAGCATTGGCTAGTGCTTGTTCTTTTTTTATTTTATATTCGCATATACTATTGCAGGATATTTTCTACCAATAACGAATATAAAATAAAAGGGGTGTCATTACTTTTATGTGGGAAAAAATTATTAGCGTTTTTATAGCGGTTATGGCGATTATTTATATTTTCTTCATTCCAGCGGATCCAGTATCCGCAAAAATAATATTTAAACTTATCCCAATGCTATTGATTATTTTGCTTGCATTTAAGCAATCTGCTGGAGAGTCCAAAAAATATAAAATACTTATTATGACTGGACTCTTTATATGTATGCTTGCGGATGGTTTGATTTATTGGTTTATTGTTGGCCTTATTACATTTTTAATCGGGCATATTTGGTATATTGTTGCGTTCCGTCATATTAAAACGGCAACTATTCCAAAGTGGGCTGCGGTACTTCTGATTGTGTATGGAATTGCTATGGCTATCTGGATTGCCGGAACTCTTTGGACTAGTGGAGAAACTATTTTAGCTTTTGCAGTTATCCTTTATATTGTCGTTATTTTGTTAATGGGCTGGAATGCTTTTCAAACAGCTAATAAATTTGCGATTATTGGTGCCATTTTATTTATGTTTTCGGATTCAGTGCTTGCCATTAATCGATTTATTATAGATGTTCCTTTTTCGGATGCCCTTATTATGATTTCCTATTACGGAGCACAGTTCTTATTTGCTTATAGTATTCATACCTATTATTCCGCAAATCGAAAGAATCTGTTAAAATAAGCGTATGCTTTATAATTTGAAAGGGGATTTATTCTCATGAAAGAAACATTAATCGAGCGTTTAACACGCTACGCAAAAATAGACACACAATCAGATGCAGCAAGTATTACTTGCCCAACGACTGCTGGACAATGGGATTTGCTTCATGTATTAGAAAAAGAATTAGCTGAAGTAGGGTTGGAAGAAATCACTTTAGATGAAAACGGTTATTTATTTGCTACATTGCCTTCCAATACTGAAAAAGATCTTTCGACAATTGGATTTTTGGCACATGTTGATACTGCAACGGATTACACAGGTAAAAATGTAAATCCTCAACGTATCGATAGCTATGACGGACAAGATATCACTCTAAATGCATCGACTTTGATGACTGTGAAAGATTTTCCAGAACTTAAAAATTACGTTGGACATACACTTTTGACAACGGATGGTACTACACTTTTAGGTGCCGACGATAAAGCAGGTATCGCGATTATTATGACGGCAATGGAATACTTCGTTCAAAATCCAGAAGTAAAACACGGAAAAATTCGTGTTGCATTTACTCCAGATGAAGAAATCGGACGTGGTCCACATAAATTTGACGTGGAAGCATTTGGCGCAAAGTTTGCTTATACGATGGATGGAGGTCCACTTGGCGAATTGCAATTTGAAAGCTTCAATGCAGCGGGTGTTAAAGTTGTAACGAATGGCACAAGCGTGCATCCCGGTTCTGCAAAAGGAAAAATGGTGAACTCTATTACAATAGCTACAAAATTCCAATCCCATATGCCAACAGACTCGGTTCCAGAAAAAACAGATGGCTATGAAGGGTTTATCCATTTGATGAATTTTAATGGTGATGTGGAGAAAACAGAACTTAGCTATATAATCCGTGATCATGATCGTGAAAAATTTGAAGCGAAAAAGCAATTATTCCTAGATACTGCAGCAAAAGTTAATGCAGAATGCGGTGAAGATGCTGTTTCGGTTGAATTAATTGACCAGTACTATAATATGGGTGAAAAAATTACACCTGTTATGGAAATTGTAGATGTAGCAAGAGATGTTATGGTTTCATTAGATATTGAACCACTTATCATTCCAGTTCGCGGTGGTACGGATGGATCTCAGCTTTCTTACATGGGAATGCCTACTCCAAACGTGTTTACAGGTGGAGAAAATTATCACGGGAAATATGAATTCATCTCAGTAGACGTGATGGAAAAAGCAACGGAAGTCGTGAAAGGCATTATCCAATCGTTCGAAAAACAAGCTTAAGTAGGTGCTCATGTGCGCGAAATTTTACTTGGTGTTTTAGCCTCATTATTTTTTGCGGTAACCTTTATACTTAATCGTTCAATGGAAATATCAGGAGGAAGCTGGCTTTGGAGCTCTTCCCTCCGATATTTTTTTATGGTCCCTTTTTTATTCATCATTGTCTTTTATCGAAAAGGATTATCTACAACGTTTAAGGAATTAAAAACTGCTCCTGTTCCATGGCTAGTTTGGAGCTTCGTTGGTTTTGTGTTATTTTACGCACCACTAACTTTTGCGGCAGCTTACGGACCAGGCTGGTTAATATCAGGTATGTGGCAATTTACAATTGTAGCAGGTGTTCTCCTTGCACCATTATTCACCCTGAAAATCGAGAAGCGAATGATTAAACAAAAAATCCCTTTAGTCTCGCTTTTTATATCACTTGTTATTTTAATAGGAATCATTCTTATACAAATTCCAAATACAGAATCCGTTCATATGAACATGATCCTTTTAGGGATACTACCTGTAATCGTTGCATCCTTTGCTTATCCGTTAGGAAATCGGAAAATGATGGGACATTTAGAGGGTAGACTAGATACATTTCAGCGCGTTTTAGGCATGACCATTGCTTCAATGCCTGCTTGGATTTTATTGGCAATTTACGCAATTTTAACGGTTGGCTTACCTTCCTTAGCTCAAGTTGTTCAATCTTTAATTGTCGCTATCAGCTCCGGAGTTGTCGCAACCATTTTATTCTTTATGGCAACGGATCGTGTTCGGAATCATCAAGGTAAACTTGCGGCTGTAGAAGCAACCCAGTCCACTGAAATTATTTTCGTTATTATTGGCGAAATGTTTTTGCTCCATGTTCCTTTGCCAGCACCAATTGCACTAATTGGCCTTGGCGTTATTATTCTAGGAATGTTTTTACATAGTTACTATACGAAAGTTTTGAATACGAAAAAGGCCTTGAAAACCAAATAATAAAAAGTGCAGAGTTATGAGTGATCATAATACTGCACTTTTTATTTATATTCTATATTCTTCTAGCGCTTTTTCCACACTATTTACAAAACTTCCTCCCGCTCCCCAGTCAAAGCGGATAAATACTCCTTGCCCTGCACCGGATGAAGCAGCATGTACTTTCGTATTATTCTCCAAATTATCGAGCGTGATAGTTAATGAAGCACGATTACTCGTTCGCATATAGTATTTTTCTAAAACACATACAATGACTTGCTGCTCGCCAACAACGCGTTCATACACGTCTACAATTGCTCCCGAAATACTTCCTTGTACGATAGACCCTTGCAAAATGTCCAGCGCTGCTTTTGGTGATAATGATACATAAAATTCGCGTACGTCCATTTGAATCCCCTCTTTTCTTGATGTACCTAACTTTACGTTTGACCGGAAGAAAAGTTTCCAATAAAAAAACGTTCCCTCGAGGCACTTTCCTCTTAGAACGTTTTGCTATGTTTATACTTCTTTCAATTCTTGTTGAAATAAAACGGAGACACCCGATTTAATTGCAGCATCACTAACCGCTTTTGCAACCGCACTTACTACTCTTTCATCAAACGCATCCGGAATGATGTAGTCTTCTCGTAATTCACTCGCATCAATAAGTGAAGCAATTGCTTGAACGGCAGCTAGCTTCATTTCCTCGTTAATATCCGTTGCTCGTACATCTAGTGCTCCTCTGAAAATTCCTGGAAAAGCTAAAACATTATTCACTTGGTTCGGATGATCAGAACGTCCAGTTGCAATAACTCGGACACCCCACTCTTTCGCTAAATCATATGCAATTTCAGGATTCGGATTTGCTAAAGCAAAAATGATAGGATCAGCGTTCATCGCATCAATCATTTCTCTCGTTAAAAGATTAGCTACAGAAACACCGATAAATACATCTGCTTCATCCATTGCATCTTTTAATGATCCTTTTAAACCAAGTGGATTCGTAGTACTCGCAATAGCTTCTTTAATTGGGTTCATACCTTCTTTTCGACCCTCGTAAATAATGCCGGTCGAATCACACATAATAATATGCTGATACCCAAGTTGTTGAAGAACTCTTAAAATAGCCATTCCCGCTGCTCCAGCACCATTAATCACTACTTTCAATGAAGGAATCTCTTTCCGAACAATTTTTACTGCATTTTGGAGTCCTGCCCCAACTACAATAGCTGTTCCATGCTGATCATCATGAAATACCGGTATATCTAGTTCTTGACGAAGACGGTCTTCAATTTCAAAGCATCGAGGAGCTGAAATATCTTCTAAATTTATCGCTCCAAATGTCGGGCTTAATGCTTTTACAATTTGCACAATCTCATCTATATCCTTTGTATCTAGACAAATTGGAAAAGCGTCGACATTCGCAAATCTTTTTAATAAAATTGCCTTTCCTTCCATTACTGGTAAAGCTGCTTTTGGGCCGATATCACCCAATCCTAAAACAGCTGTCCCATCAGTCACAACTCCTACCAGATTACCCTTCATCGTATAGTCATAAATGGTAGAAGGATTATTTTTTATTTCCAAACAAGGTTCTGCCACTCCAGGAGAATAAGCTAAACTTAAATCCACCATACTCTCTATAGGAACCTTTGAAATCATCTCCATTTTCCCTTTATAACTCCGATGCATATTTAATGCTTGTGTCTTTAAATCCATTTTCTCACTTCTCCTCCTTCTATTTTTAGTAGCCTCTATCTCTACTATAAGCAAAGTTAGGTACTCCATACCTACCCAGCTGTATATTCTCAAGATTATAGGCACTAAAATTTTTAAAGTCAATTTAGTGAAAGGTTGCACAGAATTAGTGAAGAATTGCACAAAACAATCAAATTATTAATCCTCACAAAAAAATCGGCAACCATTTTTGGCTACCGATATACATGAATGCACTAACTCAACGTTGAGGGGGTTAAGTGTGCGATTAATCAGCTACAATTTGGAGAAAAGTCGCTGTTAAGAACCTTCTCACATTAAGAGTAAGTTTCTATATGGTAATGATAATCATTTTCATTTAAAATGTCAACTTATTTCTAAAAAAATTGTATACTATTTATATGACAACTTTAACGAACGATCAAATCCGACAACTTAATAATTACAGTGTATATTTGGAAACAACTGGAATACCCATTTTTCATGCAAAAAACGTGGATAATGCACTTCCGATGATTAAGCTAATTTCCCAGGCACCGAATGATCCAATTGCTGCATCCTTTTTTATGCGAAGAGTTGGAATGTTCATCTCCATGCAGTTTTATATGATGACTATGTATGATGAAATTTGGGATGGACCACTTGAATCATTACAATTTTTTGTAACAACCGAGTATAACAACAAGACAATTAGCACGTATATACCGGCAGAATACTTTCGAGATGTAAAAGAACATCGAGCAGAAGATATTCAACTTGTTTGGGAGCATCAATGCTATCCAATCATCCAACAACTTCGAGCACAATGCAGCATCTCCCCTTTGACACTTTGGGAAAATGTGTTTGGTTATTTGTTTTGGCATTACTACGTTTTTTTAGATAATCCAGTAATTGCTGAGCAAGCTAAAATAGATTGGAAACTACTTCAAGATGACGAGATGTGGAAAAAATTTACGACAAAATCGTCTTTATCAAATTATTTAAAAGGAAAAAATCCCGCACAACTAATAAACACCCCGGTCCGAACAACATGCTGTTTTTCAAAAGACATTCCTGGACTACAAAAATGTGGATTCTGTCCAAACTAACTTTAAATTTTTTTTCATGCATGTTTAATCATCCTTTGGGAATAGCTAATAAGAGTCTAATTTTAAAGGAGTGAGGAAGCTTGGGAAACAAAATAGAGGAACGCGTTGAGAATAAGTTAAATAGTATCGGTACAGAAGAAAAAGAAGAAATCTTAAAAAACTTTTCTTCTTTTAAGTCCTATTTGGCAGGCAAGGTAGCTGCTGGAGAAAAAATGGGCTTAAGTGAAGAGGTATTAGCAAAAGCAACAGAAAAAGTGGCTGGCTATTTAGCGAAGCATGAAGAACCACGAAATCGTGAACAATATCTTCTGCAAGAGTTATGGAAAAATGGAGACAAAGAGCAACAACATGCACTTAGCCATATGCTCTTAAACATGGTTAAGAATGAATAATAAAGTTCGTAAGGATGCTAAAGGTCCATTTCTGGACAATCCAGATGGTGTACGAACTACCAAAGAAAGTCTATTCGATATGCATGAAGATATGCAAACCGTAGATGCCATTCAAGTGGAAGAACTCAATATGAAAGTGCAAGACGAAAACTACCACCACCACACCAAAAGTCGTTCTTTAAGTGAAGAACGATACCCCTAATAACAAGAAACAAGCTCCGAACAACTCGGAGCTTGTTTTTTATAATAATTTTGCAGTGACTAAACGAGTTCTAATGATAACTGCTAACAATGCGGCAACGATCGCTTTTGCAAGATCTGGCAAGATAAATGGGAGCATACCTCCTTTAAAAGCCCCATCCCATGGAAGTGCTGCTACAAATTTCAACCAAATTGTTCCAATAATTAATATTATAAAAACTGCAATTATATTCGCAATAATTGCTTGTACTTTTGTATATCCAAGTTTTTCAAGATACCAACCTATAAATAAAGCGGCAGGTATAATGGCTATGAGATATCCACCGGTTGGGCCTATAATAATTCCTAATCCACTCGTCATTCCTGCAAAAACAGGTATACCAACTACACCCATCAATACATAGATAGTCACTGCTATTGTTCCAAATTTTTTCCCAAGAATAGTTGCTGTTAGCATGACTGCAATCGTCATTAACGTAAACGGTACTGGTGGTATATTAATCATAATCTGCGCTGCAACCGCAATAATTGCAGCGAATAGAGCAGCTACAATCATCATTTTCAATCGTTCATTTCTCATTCTATTTCCCCCTAAGTTAATTAAGTAAACACATAATAATAACTAGTTAACTCAATTGTATCTTAAATTAATAGATAACATCTCGTCAATATAAAAAACAGTGCCTCTACGAAAAGAGACACTGTTTATATTTTTTACCACCTATTACTTGCTGCTTCGATTGATTCTAATCTGACCGTTCCTTTTTGCATTGGAGGTGGACAGGTTTTATTGTATGCAATAATCTTTTCATTTACTTTCGTTACTCGGAATTGCAACTCGTTTTTTTGACCGCTTGCGTATTTCTCAGCAATGTCCTTTAATTCATCTCGAATCTCATGCTGCAATTTTAACCAATGTGGCTTAAATCCTGCATCCTTTGCGATTTTTTGAAAGTGTTGAAATACATCTCCCGAAAAATATTCATCTGGCAGTGGCTTACCTTGACCCTTTAAATTACTCATGCCACCAGTCTTTTCATAACTCTTTAATATGTCTCCGATTAAATCATTACTTGGTCGATTGAAATTGTCATTATTCATTAGCCTTAACCTCATTTCACAATATGAATATGTGGGGCCTTTTCTAATAAAATCTTCAAAAATTCTTCTCGATTTTCAGGTGAGATAATTACACTTCCCATGATCGCATTTTTATAATGAATCTCTAGAGCATCTGTTGAGGATAGAACCCGGTATCCAACGAGAATATTCGATGTTGGATTCACTTTCATTATGTCCTCAAACGGGATTTTACTTCGGAACAGTCCACCACGGACAAATAAATAATTTTCTTTAAAAGTATATTCAATATCTAAGGAAACCCATAAAATAAATCCTTCACACAGTAGAAAAAGTACAAGCGTTATCCAAACGGCTATCATATCAGGTGCTTCCATAAAAAATAATTCAATTACTATCGGCAAAAGGGTTGCCAATGCAATTAGAACACTAGCTACCATGATTAGGATGATAAAAGTCCGATCTCTCTTGGATTTAAACGTCATGAAATCACCTACCTATATGGATTCTGTGGCAGCATCTTTTATTCCTTCTCTATGAACGTAAATATTTTTTAAGATCGATTTGACTACTGCATAAGTTGGAACACCTAAAATAATTCCCCATAATCCTGCGATATTGCCTGCTGCTAAAATAATCGTAATAACGGTTAGTGGATGGATATCTAATGATTTCCCCATCACATTTGGAGTGATAAAGTTACTTTCAATTTGTTGCGATACTAGCATAACAATTGCAACATAAATGGCCATTTTGGGCTCTTGAAGTAATGCAATGATCAAGGCCGGAACAAGTGCAATATAAGGTCCTAAAAATGGGACTACATTCATCATCATTCCAAATAATGCAAGCAATAGTGCATATTTAAGCCCGATCGCAAAATATCCAATAAACAGCATTACTCCTACTAAAAAGCTGACAAATAACTGACCTTGAATATACGAACGCAATGTATCGTCAACATCCGATAATGTTTTTCGAATCCAGGTTTTCTTATCACCTTTAAAAAAATTAGCGACAAAAGGTGCAAATTTTTCATGATCCTTCAGCATATACACTAGGAAAAACGGCACAAGAACAAGTAAGAATAGTCCTTGGAACACACTTTGTACAAATTTCACAAGTAGAGAACCTGCTACTGCTGCAATCGTATCAATTTTTCCGGTTGCTTCTTTTATCGTATTTTGTATCGGCTCGGGAAGATCCGTAAGCCTATCTCTTTGAGAAATAGTGTATTTTGTAAAGTCCCCTATTTCTTTCACAATTTCCGGTGTATTTTCCACTAGTGAGTTCACTTGTTTTGTAAGAGGAGGACCTACAAGTGCATAAAATCCCCAACCGATTAGACCAATAGCAATGAAAATAGAAATAATACTTGCCCATCTCGGAAACTTCATTGACTCTAACCATTTTTGTAATGGTCTTGCTAAATAAAATAAGACTCCCCCTATTAATAAAGGCATAAATATTGTTTGTCCAATAATAACTAATGGGGAAAAAATAGTTTTAACTTCCATAAACATAAAAATTATTACCAAAGTAAGCAGTACTGCTACACCTACTTGAAACCATCGCTTATTTGCCACTTAACGTTCACATCCTCCATTTATTTCTTCTTAAATAGTTATACGATTCTCATTGATTGAAGTTTCATTCTACCAAGTATCTTATCATTTTTTATTGTACACTAATAATAGAATTATGCTCACGAAAAGATAATATAGATGGAATACTACAAAGAATTACGAAAATACGTTGGTCATAGCCCACTTATACTTCCAGGATCTGTTGTGCTCATTTTAAATAATAAAGATGAAGTATTACTACAAGAAAGAGCTCCTGGAATTTTCGGTTTGCCCGGCGGATTAATGGAACTTGGAGAAAGCCTAGAGGATACTGCACGAAGAGAGGTTTTAGAGGAGACGGGGCTATGTGTCGGAGAGTTAGAATTGTGTCACGTATACTCTGGACCTGATTATTATTTTGAAGTAGCGAATGGGGATACTTTCTATTCCGTTACTACTGTGTATAAAACAAGAAATTATAATGGAGTTATGTCACCAGACGGAGACGAATCGATCAGTCTTCAATTTTTCCCACCAAGTAAGTTGCCTGATGGTATGTTGTCATCTTATCGAAAATTTATAGAAGATGAGCTTGTGGTTTAAGTTAGCCTCAAGCTCTTTTTGTGCTACTCGTACTTGCTTATGTGGTACTCAAACCGGGCTATGTGGTACTCATACTTGATTATGTGGTGCTCGCTACTTGTTATGTGGCACTCGCCACTTGTTATGTGGTACTCACCAAGGTTATGTGGTGCTTATCATTTCAAATGAATCTTCTCTTTTCTAAAAAAAATAAAAACGAAGAAGGAACTAGTCCCTCTCCGTTTTTTTATTTATGTGCAATATGCACTTTAAGTAATTTACCTTTAATCGTTGTGTTTCTCATCGTTTTTAATACAAGAGGACCTTTGCCGTTTAGTATTTCAACGTAAGTGACATTGTCTTGAATTGTAATAATACCGATGTCGTCAGCGGAAACTCCCTCTATTTTTGCAAGTGTTCCGACGAAATCGACAGCGCGAAGTTTCTTTTTCTTACCACCGTTAAAATATAGTTTTGTTATATTTGCGTTTAATTGTGCACCTTTGGATTCTTTAACTTCTGGTTGCTCCTGCATTTTCAAATCAAATGCAGCACGATTTTTCGCTACTGCTTCTGCAGACAATTCAGCTCCAGTAGGAATCTCAAAGCCAATATAATCTTCAATTTCTTTTACAAACTTGTCCTCATGTGGGGTTGCAAGCATAATTGATTTTCCGCTACGGCCTGCACGTCCTGTTCTACCTGTACGATGGACATAGCTTTCTTTTTCAAGCGGCACATCATAATGAACAACATGGGTGATGTCCTCAATATCAATCCCACGGGCTGCTACATCTGTGGCAATTAAATATCTGAAATCTCCTCGACGGAAATCATCCATTACTTCAAAACGGTCTTCCTGCATCATTCCACCATGAATTTTATCTGCCGTATAGCCTTTTTCATCTAACATATCCACCAGTTGTTCCACTCTGTCTTTTGTACGGCAGAAGATGATACAACTGTCAGGGTTTTCGATAATCGTCAGTTTTTCGAGGAATGAAAACTTAAGTTCCTCCCTCACAACATACTTTACATGCTCAATATCCGGAGCATTTTCTTCAGCAGCATCTATCTCAATAGAAACTGCTTGCTTCATGTATTTGCTACTTAACTTTTTAATCACGTCTGATAAAGTTGCGGAAAATAACATAGTTGTGCGTTCTTTGGGCAATAATTTAATAATCGATTCCACTTGTTCTAAAAAGCCCATATTTAACATTTCATCTGCTTCATCAATGACAAGATATTCAATTTTTGACACATCAAGTGTTCCTTTTTCGATATGGTCCAACACTCGTCCTGGTGTCCCTACAATGATATGTGTTTTTTGCTTTAACGCTAATTTTTGTCTAGCAAATGGTGATTTCCCGTACAGGGCAAGTCCTTTTATTCGCTTATAACGACCAATATTCGTGATGTCTTCCTGTACCTGAACTGCTAATTCTCTTGTTGGTGTAAGCACTAATGCTTGTGGTTTGTTTTCTTCCCAATCTACAAGCTCACATAACGGCGTCGCAAATGAAGCAGTTTTTCCACTACCAGTTTTAGATTTCACAAGAATATCTTGTTTCTGAAGGGCAACCGGAATTACCTTTTGTTGTACTTCTGTCGGCTCTGTATAGCCTAATTGTTCGATGGCACGTAATATTTTTTCGTCTAACTTTAACTCTTTAAAATGCACTATGCATAATCTCCTCTTTAAATCTAATTTAACAGTTGAATATTTATCTTCCTATTTTGTTGAACAAGTTTCGACAAATAACCTCATTATCACATTATAACAGGTTAACTGTGGTATAATTGAAATATCGCTTTTTGCGTGAACAAAACTAGAAAAGAGGTTAGCACATGAGTTTCCAACGACAACCAAAAGAAGTTTCTGACTTCGTAGCAGCACGGTCAATTGATGAGAAAATCTCTTTTACACGTAATGATCATGAAGTTCATGGTACTATTTTCAAAATTTTAGAGCAGTCAGTTATTGTCGAAATTTCTACTGAAGACGCGAAGAAAATTAATGTTCCTTCTAATTTAACCGTAGTATCCCACAAAAATTACACTGTACTATAACGATTAATTTCTTCGAGAAAAACTTTTCCGTATTTTTCTTGCTTATTTGCACCTACTCCATGAACATCTAATAATTCTTCTTCGGTTTGCGGGCGCTTTACACACATGTCTTGTAGTGTTTTATCTGAAAAAATAACAAACGGTGGTACACCAGCTTCGTCCGCAAGTTTTTTCCGAAGCACTCTTAAACCTTCAAATAACGGATCATTCTTCGCGATTTGTTTAGTTACTGCTACTCCTTTACGCATTACTTGTCTTTTCCCAAGTAATACATCCTTTCCTGCATCCGATACGTAAATGGTCGGTAAGCTGCCATGTTTAACTGCAAGTAAACCTTCTGAAATCATAAACTCCATTAAGCCAGAAACTTCTTTTAACGACTTGTTTTTTAATATTCCGTACGTAGATAATTTGGTAAATCCGAAATCCATTACTTTTTTGTTTTGTGAACCGGTTAACACTTGTGCTGTAATTGTTTTCCCAAATTTCTGACCCATTCGAACAACACAGGAAAGCACCATCTGCACTTCTTTTGTAACATCTGACATTTCCCTTTTATCCGTGCAATTTCCACATCGACCACATGGTTCTCCGTTTGGTTCTCCAAAATAATACACGATAAACTGTTGTAAACAATTTTCCGTATGACAATAATCGACCATTCCTTGTAGCTTTTCCAATTCTTGCGGAATTCTTTCACGATCCAACGCTTGGTCTATTAAAAATCGTTGTGTCTGTACATCTTGTGAAGCATATAAAACGACGCACTCACTCGGTAAACCGTCTCGTCCAGCTCTTCCTGCCTCTTGATAATAGCTTTCCATATTTTTCGGAAGCTGATAATGAATGACATAACGTACATTCGATTTATCAATACCCATTCCGAAGGCATTCGTTGCAACCATTACTTGCGCTTCATCCGTTAGAAACCGCTCCTGCTCTTTATTTCGAAATGCTTCTGGAAGACCTGCATGATATTTTGCAGCGCGGACTCCTGACTTTATTAACAATTCGTAGAGTAAATCGACCGTTTTTCTAGTAGCTGCATAAATAATACCGACTTCTTGAGTGTTCTTTTTAATAAAATCTTTCAAAAATCTATTTTTATCTTGTCCTAGTACAACCGAAAAAGATAAATTTGAACGAGCGAATCCTGTAATTACTGTATTATCCTCTTTAATTTGAAGCAATCTGCATATATCAGCACGAACATCTGGAGTAGCGGTGGCTGTTAAAGCAAGTACAACTGGCGCTTCCTCAAAAATTTCCTTTAATCGATGAATCGCACGATAGCTTGGTCGGAAATCATGTCCCCATTGGGAAATACAATGCGCTTCATCTACCGCTATTAATGGCACTTTAACGCGCTTTAATTGATTTAAAAAGTTTGTAGACTCCAGTCGTTCCGGTGCTATATAAAGTAGACGATATTGCCCATTTTGCACTTCTTCCATTGTTTCTCTTACTTCTTCAGCAGTTAATGTACTATTTATAAAGGTAGCTGGAATCCCCGCCTGTAATAATGTGTCGACTTGATCCTTCATTAGAGAAATCAATGGCGAAATAACGATTGTTGTGCCTTCCAACATTAAAGAAGGAATTTGATAGCAAAGAGATTTGCCTCCTCCAGTTGGCATTACACATAAACTCGCTTTGTTTTCTAACACATAGTTTATAACGGTTTCTTGTCCTTCTCGAAACGAATCATATCCAAAATAAGTTTGTAATAATTGACGTGCTTTTTCTAACACTTGAGCGACTCCTCCCTTATGAAAAAAGGGTAAACAGATTATTTACTGTTTCCCTTCTTATTATTAAATGTGTTATTCATTGGTTTTGGATCTATTTTATCTATATCTGATCCAAGTAGGAAGTATCCTATAATAGAGGACACAATTGCAGCTCCTGCAATGATTAGGATTTTATTTATAATAGTTACTTCATTATAATCTTCTTTGTTTAGAATAATTGTTGCAAGCACAGCTACGACGACCATTATCGGCACGATTACTTTAGATTTTTTCACAGCTAACTTCCTTCCTATGCATACGTATAATATATTGTACCATAAGAATATGTAGAGAGAGGAGTAGACGATAATGGGATCCGTTACTTTTGTATTTGCTATTATTGCCTTTGTTTTTGCACTAGATGCGACAAACAAATATAACAAACTAGAAAAACGAGTGAAAGAGCTAGAAAATAATAAATCGAGCGAATAAGTGCGCGATTATGAGATAATGATTAAAAATCATATTTGAGGATGACAACAATGACAAATGAAATAGATGTAAAAGTGAAAGATGCATTAGCACAAGATTTACAAAAAGGAGTTCCTATTTTATTAAAAGATGGGTTCCATGAGGCTGATTCTTTTAAAGAAGGTTCTATTTTGAACTTACAAAACCCTGCAGGTAAATTTGTCGGAAAAGGCTATGTGGGAATGCAAAATAAAGGGATAGGTTGGCTGCTGTCGAAAAAGGAAAACGAAAAGATTGATACTTCTTTTTTCCAAAAGAAAATAGCTGCAGCAATTAAAAATCGGGAGGATTACTATAGTAGTAACGATACGACTGCATTCCGTATATTTAACGGCGAAGGCGATGGAATCGGCGGTCTAACAATTGATTATTTCGATGGTTTTTATTTAATAAGCTGGTATAGCGAAGGAATCTATTCCTTTAAAGAAATGATTTTAGAGGCACTTGAGGCATCAGTTTCGTATAGAGGGATTTATGAGAAAAAACGCTTTGATACAAAGGGCCAGTATGTAGAAGACGATGATTTTGTGAAAGGTGAACGTGGCGAGTTTCCACTGATTGTGAAGGAAAATGGTCTAAACTTCGCAATCTATTTGAATGATGGAGCGATGGTCGGGGTGTTTTTAGATCAGCGTGATGTTCGTAAAAAGATTCGTGATGCTTATTCAAAAGGGAAAAATGTACTGAATACTTTTTCTTATACTGGGGCTTTTTCTGTTTTTGCAGCCGCAGGTGGCGCAAAGAAAACGACAAGTGTCGACCTTGCGAAACGAAGCTTAACTAAAACGACCGAGCAATTTGAAGTGAACAGAATGGATGCGGAAAAGCAAGACATTATTGTGATGGATGTATTTGATTATTTTAAATATGCCAAACGAAAAGAACTAGCTTTTGATGTAGTAATTCTAGATCCCCCTAGCTTTGCACGTTCGAAAAAGTACACATTTAGCTCTGCAAAGGATTATACGAATTTGCTAAAAGACGCTATTGCAATTACAGAGAAAAATGGAGTGATCGTTGCATCTACAAACAATGCAACGTTTGGAATGAAAAAGTTTAAAACCTTTGTGGAAAAAGCTTTTAAAGAAAGTAATCGCAAATATACGATTGAAGAAGAATATTCTCTACCAAGTGATTTTAGAACTTCATCGCTTTTTAAAGAGGGGAATTATTTGAAGGTGTTATTTATACGAGTGAAATAATCGAAAAGAGTTGTTCCATTTTGACTCAGGAACAGCTCTTTTTGTCGTTTTCAGGGTCATTATTGAGTTATTAATAGAGAAGATTGAAATATTCTATTTTATTTGATTAATCGATTATAATCGATTATAATTGATTAAATAAAAGTAATCGATTTGATTATCACATACTAAAGAGAGGTGACTAGTGTGTACGAAGAAAGCTCTACGCTTGAACTGAAACGTGAAATTACTGAAGGTTTAACAAAAGAAATTATAGCATTCGCTAATACGAATGGCGGAAAAATTTTAATCGGAATTGATGACGATGGAACAATAATCGGTTTAAAAAACGCACACAAAGATTTAGAAGCCGTTAGTAACACGCTTAGAGATAGCATAAAACCTGATATTCTTGTGCATTCATCAGCAAAAATTGTATCAATTGAAGATAAACAAATCATAAAAATTGATATAACACGTGGCTCAAGAAGGCCATATCACATTGCGAGTAAAGGCATGAAACCATCCGGCGTATTTATACGCCACGGTACATCTACTAGCTCTGCATCAGATGAAGCGATTCGTCAAATGATTATAGAATCAGATGGTACTCAATATGAAAATTTGAGATGTATTAAACAATCATTAACTTTCAACGAGACCACATCTTTATTTACAACTGAGGGAATACCTTTCGAACGTATGCAACAACGGACATTAGGAATTATCAACACAGAGGATTATTATACTAATTTAGGACATCTTTTATCAGATCAATGTGAGCATTCTATTAAATGCGCTCGTTATAAAGGTATTACTAAATTAGATTTTCAAGATCGAAAAGAATTTACTGGTTCTGTGATGAGACAAGTGAATGAAACTTTTGAATATATTCAACTGCATAACGCAGCGTCAGTAACCTTTGATGGGTTAAGTCGTAAAGAAACTAGAGAATATCCTATTTCTGCGTTACGCGAGGCATTGATAAATGCAGTAGTACACAGAGATTATAGCTTTAGCGGAAGTATTTTAATTCACTTATTTGATGATCGTATTGAAATTGTATCTGTCGGCGGTTTGGTGCACGGGTTAACTGTACAAGATATCGAATTAGGTATTTCACAAAGTAGAAATCCGAAGTTAGCCAATTGCTTTTATCGTATGAAATGGATTGAAAGTTATGGGACAGGTCTTCAACGTATTAAAGAAAGTTATAAAACTGCAGAAAAACAACCATTTTGGCAAATTGGACCGAATTCATTTGTTGTAACATTACCTAAAATTGAATTAGAGGATTATAAAGATCAATATCCATTAGGGTTACTACACTGGATAGAGGAACAAGTTACATTTACTAGTAGAGAGCTTGAGGATTATTTAGATAAGAGCAAATCCTCTGTGCGAATTTTATTGCAAACTTTAATCGATCAGGGCGTCATTGTACGTATTGGTAAAGGACGGGCTACTAAATACAAAAGAAAAAAGTAAGTAGGTGTGTTTTCTAAATAAAAGTATAACAAGTATCATGCGAGTTCGATCACCTTAGTACTATGCATTCAGAAAAGGAGTTAACCCAAAAATTACTTTTGAGACAACTCCTTTTCTATGTTTTACTGATCATTCAAAATAAATCGGATAATGGGCGGCACATCTCTCATTGAAGGTTGCCTTACAATGCGGGCAGTTATCTTTATGCATATACGCATGAATCGAAAGCTCTGTTTGGCAACTACCACAAAGGATGGCCAATTCGTCAAACTGATCTTGCGGCCAACGCTCGATCGTATGGTCTGCATCTTCCTCGTGGCATTTGTAGCAAGGATAGTATCTATTGCAGCATTTAAACTTTATGGCGATTATATCTTTTTCCGTATGATAATGCGTACAACGTGTTTCATTGTCCACGATAGCACCATAAACTTTCATCTATATTCCTCCTAACTTGATTAGGAGCATCGTTAACACAAATAATATGGCGATTGCCCCTGCTATGTAATCAATTTTTTGAAATTGTAACTGCTTATATTGAGTTCTTCCCTTGCCTTTTCCATAAGCACGCGCGTCAATTGCGTAGGTCAGCTGCTCCGCCCGTTGAATGGTCGTAAAGAGAAGAGGAATTATTATTGGGATATAAGCATAAATTCGTTTTGGTAGCGATAATGCCGACATATCATAACCTCTTGCTTTTTGAGCCAGTAGAATCCGATCAAGCTCCTGCAAAATCGTTGGGATGAAACGTATCGCAATGACTATCATTAAGGAAAACTGTTCTACCGGTACGTTGAGTTTGGAAAACGGGGCAAGTAGCTTTTCAAGACCTCTCGCTAAATCTAGCGGCTTTGTTGTTAATGTTAAGACAGAGGCTAGTAAGATGAGTAAAATAATACGCCCGACATAGCGCATCCCGTTTTCTAACCCTTCCCAAGTCACATCCATGATAGACCAAGACCAGATGATCGTCCCTTTGGTGAGTAAGGCATTATATAGAAAAGTGAACATCAAAATAAAGAATAATGGCTTTAATCCTCTCCCAAAAACATGAAATGGAACGTTGGATAGAAACAGAATCCCGAAAACAAAAAGGGTTGCGACCGCATAGCTAGTTCCCGTTTCTAGTGTTAGAAAGCTAAGCATAATCATAAAAATGCATAAAATTTTCGTCCTCGGATCTAGTCGGTGATACATGGAGTTTGTCTCCATATACTGGCCAATTAGTACGGTACTAGACATTTAGAAGCCCCCTTGAACTCCAAAAGGGGATAACTTTTTCAAGAATATCTTGTTCTCTACAGCTTGCGACTTCAATCTTCTGTCCTGATAATTCTTCCAGCAGCTTTAGGAACTGCACAGGTTCTGGTAGTGACAACCCTATTTTCTCAAGTAAAGAAGACTGATCCAAAAATAAATGATTCGGGTCAAATTGTCCCATTAGCTGCCCTTCGTGAAATACGATAACTTCATCCGAATATTCAGCGACATCATCCATTTGGTGGGATACGACAACAATGGTCCGATTTTCTTGTTGCTGCCATTCTTTTAGAAGCTGTAATAGAGCAACTCTGCTAACTGGATCCAAGCCTGCTGTTGGCTCATCAACAATCAGAAGCTTCGGTTCCGTCATTATGACAGAAGTAATGGCTACCCTACGTTTCTGTCCCCCACTTAACTGGAACGGGGCTAATGGAAGCATTTCTTCCGACAAGCCTAATTGAGGTAAAATCTTTGAAATAGCCTCTGTTATTCGCTCGCGCGAGGAGCCTTGTTGTTTCAGAGCAAAGGCAAGCTCCTTATAAACCGTCGTTTCGAATAGCTGATGCTCCGGATATTGAAAAACGAAGCCGATTTCCGGAATGACTTTTAATCGTCCTTTGGCATCTTTTTTTACTGGCTGCTGATGGATTAAATAGTCACCATCAATGGTGGGAATCAAACCTTTTAGCACTTTGACGAACGTTGACTTTCCAGCACCTGTTTGACCAATGACGGAAATCCATTTACCTTCTTGAATCGTACAACTGACATTGTTTAGAGCCATTTGATGGTCATAATTCACGCATACATTGTTTAATTGATAGGCCATTGTGAACGAATCTCCTCTTTCCAATCAGCACTAATCGGTTTATCTAATTGGAGCGTTTGATGTAAACGCACCGCAAATGGCAGTTGTAATTGATAGTCCGCTACAGGTACTGTTTCAAAAAAGGTTAGCGGGTTGCCATCAAATTGAAGTCGACCTTTATGTATAAGTAAAATACGCTTTGCAGATAGCACTTCCTCCATATGATGCGTGATGTGAATAATCGTCATACCTTGGAGATGCAGTTCATGCATAATAGATAGCACTTGCTCCCTACCCTGCGGATCCAGCATAGAAGTTGCCTCATCGAAAATAATAATTTGTGGTCGCATCGCCAAAATAGCCGCTATCGCTACGCGTTGCTTTTGACCACCTGAAAGCTGATGCGGCATTGCTTCTAAATAATCCTCCATATGAACCGCTTGTAACGCATGATCCATTCGACTACGCATTTCTTCCCTTGGAACGCGAATATTTTCCAATCCAAAAAGCACCTCATCCATGACGGTTGTGGTGATGAATTGGTCTTCTGGATTTTGAAAGACAAAACCAGTTTGTTGATGTATTTTAGCAAGATCCGCTGGCTTTGACGTGTCTAGTTGTTGTAATTTCACTGTTCCTTCCTTTGGTAACAACAGTCCATCCATTAGTTTAGCAATGGTGGATTTTCCACTACCATTTGCTCCGACGATCGACACAAACTCTCCTGCTTTAATCGTAAAACTAACATCCTCGACAACAAGGTGCCCTTTTTTATAGTAAAAATGAACATGATCAAATGTAAGCATTTATTCACTTCCTTTTTGACTTTTCCATGTTGTAAAAAATGCATCTATGCTATTCTCAGAAAATGAAGGAACGAGCTTTTGCCACTTCGTCACCTTTGAACCATTTACGCCAAATATTTCACCAGTTAAATCTTCATCTTGCTGCGCTAATAATGCAATGACAAAACGGGCTATATCATCTGCTTCGCCAACGTTCCAGAATTCCGGCAATGGTTCGTTTTTACTCGCATATTTTTCCTTCAAATGTTCGATTACAGGTTTGGTCATATCCGTTAAAGCGGCTGGTGAAATAGTATTCACCCTAATACTATTGCGTTTTAGTTCAGCCGAGAGCGTCCACATCATACCGAGCACTCCGGCTTTTGCTGCACTATAATTTACTTGCCCAATAGAGCCCGATAATCCAGCCGTAGAAGTCATTAATAGAATGTCTCCACCACTTTTTTGCATATGAGGTAATACGCGTTGAATGCTATAAAAGGCACCATTCAAATGCACGTCTAGGACCGATTTCCACTCTTCATCCGTCATACGTAAACATTTTTGATCTTGTAAATTACCGGCGTTAGGAATCAATACATCTATACGGCCATATCGAGCCATGACGGCATCAATCATCGCGGTTACTGCAGTAGGATCTGCGACATTAGCAAGATATCCCATAGCTTCTCCGCCAGCTTGCTGAATTTTTTGAACCACTTCGTCTATTAATGTTTGCTTAGTGCCATTAACTACTATCTGATAGTTAGTTTTCGCAAGATGCAGAGCGATGCTACGTCCTATACCCCTAGTGGAACCTGTAATAATCGCTACTTTTTTCATTACCCCAACTCCTTTACTGAAAAAGATCCCAAAGCAATTACTTCGCCAGTTTCTGCTGTGATGGTCACCTCGATATTGCAGTCACTGAACACAAAATCAAAAATTGCTACAGTATCCACAAAAAGTGGCTTTTGAAATTTCATCCTATATTCTGTAATCCATTTAGTTGGATGATCTGCTAAATACAGTGATTGTGCCAGCCCCATGATGTACATGCCATGCGCAATTGGGCGATTATATCCTGCCTTTGCTGCAGCTTCATTGTCAATATGAATGGCAGCGTTATCTTTGGAAATAGCTGCATATCGCTGGATAGCTTCAGCAGTTATGTATTTATTCATATTGTTCACCTACTTGGATTAATACGGTTTCCGCAGTGACAATAAGGTTACCACCGGATTTGCACGCTAGCGTATGTGTTAAAAAAGTAAGCATGCCCTGCTTTCCTACCTTTTTGTCTACCTTCGTTAAGGTTAATTCGCAATCTAATGTCATACCTGCGAGAATGGGATCCTTGTATGAAAACTGTTGAGTTCCATGAATCAACGATACATCCTTCTTCAGCCAAGGAATATTGAATTCTTGCCAAAAAATAATGGGCATTGTTGATGGTGCAACCAGCTTGCCTTTGATGGTTTGCACAGGAGACTCGATACTTTCAGCATAACGAGAAATCCACTCATCGGACACGTAAAGCTGCTCATGTAGCCTTTTCATTCAACTGACTCCACAAGCGTTGCGATACCTATACCTCCACCAATACCGAGTGTAGCAATGCCCTTTTTATATGGTTGATGTAACATCTCAGCACATAGACGAGTCATTAAGATGGCACCCGATGCGCCAAATGGATGGCCAATTGCTAGTGCACCGCCACCGCGGTTCACTTTAAGTAGTGGAATTTGAAGCTCCTTTAGGGAGGCTAACACTTGTGAAGCAAAAGCTTCATTAAACTCAACCACGTCAATATCATCAACAGTCAGTTGCTGACGATTTAGCACCTTTTGTATAGCGGGAATGGGTCCGATACCTAAATAATTGGGATCTACTCCCGCTGCCTGAGCATCCACTACTCGCAAAATAGGCTTGAGATTTAACTCCCGACATTTTTCAAGTGACATTATTAATACAAGAGCAGCACCATCATTGAGTGGGCATGCATTCCCTGCAGTGACGGTTCCATGTTCCTGAAAAACAGGCAGAAGTTTTGACAGTTTTTCCATGTTCGTATTAGATCTTGGGCATTCATCTTCTGTAATCCATTCTCCCTTAACTTGAAGAGGCACAATCTCTTGCTCAAACCGTCCAGTTTGCTGAGAGTGAATGGCTTTTTGATGGCTTTCCAAGGAAAATCGATCCTGCTCTTCTCTCGAAATAGCATATTTTTGGGCGACATTCTCAGCGGCAATACCCATATCTGGATCACCGTAAGATTTCGGGGTGAAATGAGCACGTGTATATAATTCCGGTACACCCATCAAGGTTTGCGGTTTAGCCATTTTCCAAGGTGCGCGGCTTGTACTTTCAACACCACCAGCTAAATAAACCTCCCCTGCACCGCTTTGAATTAATCTTGCCGCTATATTTATCGCCTCTAAACCAGAGCCACATTGCCTATCGATCGTAACACCTGGAACCGTGACAGGAAGACCTGCTTCTAGTGCAGAAACTCGAGCAATATTACCTCCTGGACCAACTACATTACCAATGATTACATCATCGATTATGTCGTTCGGCAAATTCGTTTCCGCTACAATATGCTGAATAAGTGACGCGAGTAATTTCTCTGGTTCAAGTGTGCTTAATATACCGCCCATTTTCCCTATCGGCGTGCGTTTAGCCTTGACAATCACTGCATCTGTCATACTTTCACCTTCTCCACATAGTCTTTCATCATTTGGCGTGCCAATTTACCATTGCTTGTATAGATAAAGTGATCCACCGTTATAAGTTGCTTCGGCGCTTTATAGCTAGCCAAATTCTGACGACAGTAATCTTTTATTTCTTTTATTGATAAGCGTTGTTGACCACTCCACTTCACAAGTGCCGTCACCTGTTCTCCCCAGTATAGATCCGGTACCCCTAGCACCATCACTTCTTGAATAGCTGGAAGCTGTAGGAGTATAGATTCTACTTCTTCTGGGAAAATGTTCAGACCACCAGATACAAGCATATTTTTCGCTCGACCTGCCAAATACAAATAGCCATCCTCGTCCATATACATATAATCCCCAAGAATGAGCCAACCTTCTCGAAAAGCCGCCATCGTTTCCTCTGGCAAATGATGATAACCTAAAAACATCATGTCACTTCGAATGTAAAGCTGCCCAATTGTTCCATTAGGTAATTCCTGAAAATGTTCATCCCGAATGGATACTTGAACACCTGAAAAGGGTTTGCCTACAGAATTGGATTTGTTTTCTTCGTAGACATCCAAATAACTGATATAACTCGCTTCGGATGAACCGTAAAATTCGTATAAATTCGCTTCTCCAAATATCTCCTTGGCTCTTCTCTTCGATTCCTTCGACCATTTGGCACCGGAATTGATTAACGCTTGAATATGCGTTTGTCCCAAAACAGCCTGGTGCATCATTGATTCAATCATCGTTGGTACGACAAACAAAATGGCATTTGGATTCTGTTTGCAAAGCGTTAATACCTCATGAGCATTAAATTTATGTACGATATGAAAAGTAGCACCATAATATAGACTTTGCATTAAAGCGAATAACGACAAGGACTGTACGAACGGACCTGGTGCCAAAATATGCTCCATATTATCAAGTTGGAATACCTCATTCGTCGCCTCAAAGCTTTTAATCCACGACAAATGTGTACGCATATACCCTTTTGGTATGCCAGTTGTGCCTGAGGTAAAGCCGATAAATAGTAATTCGTTCGTGCCATCCATTTCAGCTACTGGTATTAAACTAGCTTGCCAGTTGTCATAGGAACCTTTTACTTCTGTTGAAAAGGTCAATAGTTGAATTTCGTTATCCTGCAAAGTAAGATTCGTTACGAAAGTAGTCTCTGCAAAAATCATTTTTGGTTGACACTGTTGTAAAATGGCGCTCACTTCATTTGTACTCCATTTAGGATCTAGAGGAATGGGAATACATCCAGCATAAATAGCACCTAGAAAAACCTCTACAAATTCCATGCGATTCGTTGATAATATCGCAATTTTTTCATGCACAAGGCCTTTTAGTTGCAAACCATGCGCAATTTTTTTCATTGCCATTACTAATTCCGAATAGGTACGACAAAGTCGCCCATCTGTTAAGGCAACTTTGTCTGGCTGCCCTGTTGCATATCGTACTATTGTTTCTGCTAGATTCATCTCTTCCTCACACCTATTTCTTCATTCTTTCTATTAATTGTTCAATTTCTGTTCAATCGGACTAACAGCTTTTAGTTGTATAGCAATAACAGCTACGATAATTGCTTTAATTAGATCTCCTGGTAAAAATGCAGTAGCTCCCACAAGTCCAGCCCAAATCGATGTATGCGTGATGATGGCCATTACTGGCGCACCAATTAAACTAACAAGTACAACACCAAAAACAAAATTGATGACGATCACTTTCCATATTTTTAACGATGACCATACTTTTTCTATAGCAAATCCGATAAAAAATGCAGCAATTGGCCAACTTAAAATGTATCCTGCGGACGGTCCAACTAATACAGAAAGACCACCACGTCCTCCTGATAATAAAGGTAAACCTAATGCGACTAATACGATAAATAAAACCAAGCTAAGTGCGCCAGTTTTCTTTCCTAAAAAGCATCCTGCTAGCATGACGCCTAGTGTTTGTGCAGTTATTGGAACTGGGATAAAGCCAAGTGGAATTGGTGGAATCATGCCCAGTACTCCTATTAACGCAGCGAATAATGCAGCATATACCATCTCTTTTGTTGTCATCTTATTTCCTCCGTCGTTATGTAAGATTATGAAAAAATTCTACTAGAAGTCGACATCTATGTATTAGATTTATCATAGCTTGTAATTTTATTTGTGTAAACTGTTTTTTTCTTTTGGTTAACTCATTTTATGCGTTGGTCTGTAGTAGCATATTTTTAATCTATAGGCTCTGTTAACTTATACTGTTGATTTTCGTTATAGGCGGACAGCTTTTCAGGGGTCATGAGTTCAGTCTCCTCGTCAATGCGTTCCTACGAGGCCTTCCGCTCATGTTTTTTCCATTTATATAACTAGAAAAGCAGGGAAATAAGAAGGCATTTTTGGTATGGCGTCGAAATAGTTTACTTAACTGAGGTAGACATATTAGTAGAAAACGTCAGAATTTAAGAAACACTTTTTAGGAGGTTAGAAATTGGAGAAAAACGATAATGGTATTTTATATTTAAATATGTCCATTGGTACTATAGGTCTTAACCTTCTTGTATTTGGATTTTTGATGTATGTCAAAACCAATAATGGTGATATGAATTCTTTCATTGTTTTTATGGGTTTTCCCTTAACAATGATTTACTTAAATTATCTTGAAGCCAAAGCTGGTATAAATAAAAAAGTATTATGGATTAGATCTATCCTATCGATTTTAATGTTGTTAATAATCGCAAGCTTTTTTATTTTATAACGCTTTTAAACATGCTCTTGTTGTATATTCACGCTCATAAAATGATAAATGAAACAAAAATCCCAAGAAGATACGCATATCTCCTTGGGATTTTCTTTGTCTTTTTATACCTCTGCTTGTACTTCTTCCACAGTAGCTTCAACTTCTGCACGTGTCATCTTTTCTTTTCCGCTCTTCAACGCTTTTAATGTTTTATGTGCAAGTGCGAGTGGCAGCTTGCAAAATAGTACGATACTTTTTCGATTGATACTCTTGATGTATTCGTCTGCTTTCGCTAAATTGCCTTCTGCATAGCGGAACATATCTTCACGAGTCCAGCCTTCTGGAAAGAACTGCACGCCTCGTTCGCTATCTTCGTCTTTATTACGCAATATATTTACTGCTTGAAGACCCCGTCCGTATGCAATCGCAAGATCACGGTCAGTATCAATATCTGCATTCCACTTCCATAAATCCGAAAGCATCACGCCCACAAGACCCGCTACATAATAGGTATACTCATCAAGATCTTCTTTCGTTTTCACTTGCCAATTTTTCTCTACCCATTTGGCCATTCCTTCTGCCATTTCGCTTGTAGATTCTTTTACTTTCTCTACTAAGTCGGTTGGGCAAATGGCAAGCCAATCGCCCAATCTGAGCGAAACCTCTGGTAGTATTTCTTTAAATGGATCTACCAGTTGTTCATATTCTTTTGTATCAAATTCGGTAGTTAAAAGCATTTTACTAGTCGCAAGCAGTAACTGTTGTTTCTCTTGCGATCCTAATGCTTCATGATCCTCTATTTCATCTATTGCACGCATGCATAAATAAGCAGAAGCAACCGCCTTTTTTAGTTTTGGTTCTAAAAAAGTGATTGGGATATAAAACGTTCTACTTGTTTTTTTTAGCATGTCCATTGCTTCTTTTTGTAAAGCTGCTACTTCACGCACAATTAGTCCTCCATTTCAATCAAATACTCTACGTACCATTGTATCGGATTTTCACAAAAAGACAAAATGGCTACACCTATAAATTGCGCAAATCAGTTAGAACGTCTACTTTGTAAAATTGATCACTTTCGATAAACCCGATTAACTTTTCCGCTACGTCATTTACATTGCTTAGCTGTCCTGATGCTTTGTATTCTTTAAAACGTTCTACTGATGGAAATGCACTTGTGGACGACTCCCGAATCGTCTGTTGCATATTTGTATCAATAATTCCTGGTGCAATCGATACTAATCGGACCCCATTCAGCTTATTAGACTCTTCTAATTGAACTGCTTCTGTAAATCTATCTAGCCCTGCTTTTCCCGCACAATAGCTGCTCCAGCCACCAAGCGCATTTCGACCTGCTCCGGAAGAAATTTGCACAACCTTTTTGGGCATATCAATTGCAGCCAATGCATGAATAAAAGCACCAGTTAATACCATCGGAGCTGTCAAATTAACAGCAATACTTTTCGCAATTAATTTGCCATCTATTTCTCCAACCATCCCTATCGGCTCAATCGTCCCCGCATTATTAATAAGCGTAAAAGAACTTGCTTCTGAAGAATTCTCTTTTACAATATATCCCATCGTGTCAGCTAACTTAGATGTTTCTGTTAAATCCAATAAAACATGATGATATCGCGGGTGGTCTATATCATTTTCTTTTCGGGCTATCCCATAAACAGTATGTCCAGCCTCTAATAATTGATTAACTAGCTCTAGACCTATTCCACTCGTCGTTCCAGTAATAATATACGTTTGCATTTTTCCACACATCCCTAATTGATTTTCTTGTCTTTCCAAAATAAAGAGATTAGAAAGCTCAGTGCAAGTACAAACATTGCTAGGACGTAAGGATAATCGATATTCACGTCAAACAAAATTCCTGCAATACTAGGACCTATAATATTTCCTACACTCGTAAATGTGGAGTTTAAACCACCTACAAACCCTTGCTCATTGCCTGCTATTTTAGATAAATACGTTGTCAATGCAGGGCGTATAATATCAAACATTAAGAAAATGACAAATGTCACCACTAATATCGACCAGTACGCTGACACTTTAATCATAGCAAATATGAATACGGTCGATACGCCCATACAAATTTGGATCAATCTTATTTCACCAATTTTTTCCACAACACGGTCAAAAGATAAAACTTGAGCAATGACACCTAAAATTCCGCTCACTGTAATAATTAATGCAATATCTTTTGGTGTAAATGCAAATTTATGATCGACGAAAAGCGAATAGACGGTTTCGAAAGCAGCCAACCCAAAACTGGATACAAGTATGATAATCATAGGGATTAAATAAATTGGTTCCAATACTTTACGGAAACCTGATTTTGCTACTCGTTTATCCGTTTTCTTTTCTGTTATTTCCGGTCTTTTAGGCTCTTTCAGTATGATTAATGAAAAAATAGATCCTAAAAAACCTAATACAGCTGCAAAAAAGAAAGGTATTCTTGTCCCATACTCTGCCAAGAACCCACCAATTCCAGGCCCTATGATAAAGCCAGTACTAATAGCTGCTGCAACATAACCCATTGCTTTCGGTCGTTCCTTTAATGAAGTAATATCTGCAACAAAAGCTGTGACTCCTGGCATAATGAAAGCTGCACTGACCCCACCTAACATTCTAGAAAGATAAAGCAGTTTCACATCTTGTCCAAAACCAAAAAGCAGTTCCGACAATCCAAAAATAAGCATACCAATAACAATCATCTTTTTACGACCAATCGAATCTACCCATTTTCCTGCTATAGGTGATACTAATAATTGAACGAACGCAAAGGCTGCCATTAAATAACCCACCGAAGAGCCTTCTAAATGCATTTCCCTCATTAATGTAGGAAACACAGGAATAATTAGTCCAATCCCTAAAAATACAACAAATAAATTCACTAGCACTAAATATATTGTTTTGTTCAAACCACTTTTTTGTATATCCATTTTTATGCTCCTTATTATTCAGCTAAAGTATGTCTTTCTGTTTATAAAAATAAACCCTATAGTAGCTATAGGGTCAAGTAGCTTGAATTTGTATTTTGAGCTCAACTAAAAATTCATCCTCTTTGGAAGCTGTAGAGTTTATTGGCATCCAAATATCGTACACGATTGGCACTACATTTATATAATGTTGCTCCAAATAATCCATCAATTCGTTGTAACAAACTTCGTATGCATCATCCATTAATGCAAACGTGATACTAAGGTAATTTCCCGCGGGCAATGAAGTGATTTCTACTTCCTCGAAATTCAAATTAGGTTTACTATCTTTCACAGTATGTGTAAATAAATAATCATAATTAATATCATCCATGGAACTATATCTTCTTAAACAATATGCTCCCCCATACAATGTATCAAAAACGCTTCCCTCGTCTTCCAGCACTTTACTTATAAGTCCGTATTCCTTGTTCGGTATATCATGAACACTTATATTCGAGGTTTTTATTTTCACTATTTTTTGTACTGGCATTTCCTTTATACTTACGGTCATTTTGTTCGACTCTAAAACGAACGTTTGAATTTGTTCTTTTTTTCGCTGTAGCACTTCTTTCGTTTCGAGCAGCCTTTGGAATTCTTGGTCAATTCTATTCTCTTGATCGGCGAGATAAGTGACTAGTTCTTCGGGTTTCAACGTGAGCACTGATTTCACGTCTTCCAATGAAAGACCAAGATACTTTAGAGATTTAATAATGTCTAAGTAATATAATTGGGTATTTTGATAATATCTATACTTATTTTTAGGATCAATTTCTATCGGTTTAAACAAATCAATTCGATCATAGTAGCGTAATGTTTGAATCGATAAGTTGCTTAGTTTGGCCACTTCTCCGATTGTTAAGTAATGAACTTTCAAAAAATCACTCCTTTTGTTTGGATGCAGCGCCTCTGTTTATACTATTATAAAAGCTATCCTAGAAAACTAGGATAGCTCCAGACTGCTTATACTCTATTATGTTAATTATTTCTCAATCCCTTGTATCTTCACTTCTTTAACAGGTAAGAATAGTTCTCCCGTATTTAAGAATCTCACTTGTACGCTATCTCCTTCTTGCATATAAACGGCAAGTGGAGCTACTTCAGAAGATACAATATAGCTTTGTTTATTGTTCAACAAGAAAGATATTTGGGTAAAGTCACCAACACGTTCCTTAAATACCCGTAAAACAGTTCCCACTGCCGTCTTTTCTTCCGCATTGGAGCTTCCATCAACCGAGCTTCCTCCTCGTTGAAGCGCCAATTTATACAGTTTCAACGCTTCGTTTGGTGTGTTACCGTATACCGATATTTCCGGGTTTGCAGCAGATACGATGAAATAGTTTTGTAAGAAGCCATTCGAATCCAGTACCGGTGTTAACCAGCTAGCCTCTCCGTAGAAATTGTATAAAACAGGCATTTCTCCTGTCCATTTCTTTTCGATAAATTTCTTCTCAATTATTTGAAGTGCACCTTGGGAATCCATATAAGAGTCTTCGAGGTTCCCTGTGTAATAAGTCGCCTTTCCAGTTCGACCATCTGTTAAGGAATAACCCAGCATAGAATCGACGCCTTCTTTTGGACTTGTGAAATCCGTAAAGTAGTACATTTTACCATCTTCGCCGAAGATCGGACTAACATTCGCTTCAGTTCCTTCATCTGAAGGAAGTTTTACGTCTTTTTTACCAACCATACTATTAATAAAACCATGAATATAATTCCCGTAATAACTATTTTGCAAGCTGACAGTTTCTGGTGATACTGCTCCATCAATAAAAGCTGGTACATTATCTAACTTATAAGAATCTGTTTGACCTGTAGCAGGATCGACTACAACGATCCCATCCACATCAAACCCATTCCGTGCAGTGATGAAATTCCCATAAGAACGAATATAATAAGGTTTTCCATTCTCATCAATCTCTAACTGAGGCTCCCCATAAAATATCTTAGTCGGGTGCTTCATGCGCATATGTCTTTCCAAATTTTTATGAAGGAATGAGGACGGTGTGTAACTCATCTCAGCCTTCACAAATTTTGGATTATCCGAAGAATCGGTTGCACTCATCGTAAAATAACCTGGTGTCACATCTCCATTTATCCATTTGAAAAATCCAGAAAACTCTACAGGAGCAATGTATACATATGCGTCTTTTACTTTTTGAATTTGTAAATTACCCAACTCATAATAGCTTGTATTTGGTACTTGCCCAAATGCTTTTTTCATTTTATTTCGCGCAAATTTTGGCGGTACTGGACTAACCTAAAATAATGAGACAATATAAAACACCTTCGATAGTGGTACACTTAAAACAAGTACTTAAATCGGAGGTGTTTTTGCATGGGCAAAAACGTGTATTCAAGTGAAATTAAATGGGCAGTCGTGAAAGATAAAATGAGCGGTCATCTTACGACGAAAGAAATTATGGAGAAATACGGAATTAAGAATAAATCTCAAATTGAGACATGGATGAGATGGTATAGAGCGAATGAAATTCATCGTTTCGATCAACCGATCGGGAAGCAATATTCATTTGGGCATGGACCTGAATTTAAGAGTGAAGAAGAGAAGAAAGATACACAAATGAACCATTTGAAAATGGAGAATGAGATTCTAAAAAAGTATATGGAAATGGTAAAGGAGTTGAAAAACAGCTAGTTCTTCAAATCGTGGAAAAGTATCGAAAAAAATATACAGTAACGGCAATTCTGTCAGCCCTTCAGGTGCCTCGATCCACCTTTTATCGTTGGTTAGCAGAAGGTGTAGAATACGTTCGAACCAAAGCAGAAGAAGCAATCATCGAACTATGCAAGAAAACGAAATACCGCAATGGTCATCGTAAAATTAAGGCGTTATTGAAAAGAGAATATGGAATTGAATTAGACCGCAATACGGTCCAGAAAACCATGCAGAAGTATAATCTTCAATGCAAAGTGAAGCAAAAACGAAAATGGAAATCACAAGGAGAGTCAGTAGTAATTGCCCCAAATTTATTGAATCGTAACTTTACAGCTAGTAAACCGAATGAAAAATGGGTAACAGATATTACGTATATTCAATATGGTAGCGTCACTTTATATCTTTCGACGATCATGGATTTATATAATAATGAAATTGTCGCTTATAAGCTCTACAATCATCAACAGACACCGTTGGTAATAGATACGCTTAAAGAGGCATTGATAGCTCGTGGAAATCCGCAGGAAGTCATTGTACATTCTGATCAAGGGAGTGTTTACACATCATATGCGTATCAGGATTGCTTGAAGGAGAATCATCTAGTGAGTAGCATGTCCAGACGCGGCAACTGTTGGGATAACGCTGTTATCGAATCCTATCATTCTAGTTTAAAAACAGAAGAATTTTATTTAACTAAGTTTAATTCATTGAGCAATATTTGCGTTATACAACGAATTGACGAATATCTTCATCATTACAATGAAGAACGTATCCAAGAAAAATTAGGCTACCTAACACCAAAAGAATTTGGCATTGCGGCAGCCTAAAATAGGTGTTTTATATGTGTCTCATATCGCTAGGTCAGTTCATACACTTGCAGGTGTTTTTGTTTCATCAAATGGTTGAATCTCCACTTGTTCATCCATTTTAGCTATTTCATACTTTTCATTTGCATTCCAAACCGGCGCGGACAACATGAAAATAGCTACTGCTAAACTTCCTAGGAAGAGCACACCTTTTGCTTTTTGTTCTTTCCCTCTTGCTAGACTTGTTCCCGCAAACGTAGCAAGTACAAGCCAAGGCCATAAAGCCGTCCAGTTACGATCCAAGTTTGTCACATAATATACAGTCGCTAATACGATAAATGTTAAAATCGCTATACCACCAATGGAAGACATCACGCCTTTCCTTTTAGCTGTTAACGGTACGACCAATAAAGCAGTAATAACTGCTACCACTGCCGAAATAATAAAAACAAACGTCATCCAATCATCCTTCTTCCTCTTTTTCTACTCACTATTATACGGGTGAAAAGAATAATAGTTTCAGAATTAAAAACGCTTGGTTATTATATGAATTTTCTTAAATAAATTGGATGTTATGTAGTATACGTTATACACTGGATATAAATATTAAAACCCATATATAAACATAATTGGGCGTTCTGAGTGAGTTGGAAGTTTTCAGGGATAGGTAAGAGGCTTACAATTACAACTAAGGAGGAAAACGCATGAAACCAATAACTGGTCTATATATAATCATCATTTTAATGCAGTTTATTACTTTAACGAATATTACATTATTCAAAGGCGAATGGAACGGCATCGCAATATGGCTAAGTACAGGTTTATTTATTGCTGGAACTGCATTTTATTTATTAAATCGAAAGCAAAAGGTTTCGGAATGATGACATCAATGAAAGGAACACCTAGTGAATAAAATTTATAACTAGGTGTTTTATTATGTATCCTTAGGAAATCAGTTTTAATCCAATTGCTGCACTTAAAACCATCGCTATAAAGACGATTCGTTTCCAAACTTTCGATTCACCGTATAAAAGCATCCCTAAAATAGCTCCACCAGATGCTCCAATTCCTGTCCAAATCGCATAAGCTGTTCCCATTGGAAGTGTTTTCATTGCATAAGCAAGAAATAGAAAACTTCCTCCAAATCCCAGAAATAGCAAAGATAGCGATTGCCAATTACGTTCTTTATGCAATTTGTTAATCATGGTAACACCGAACATTTCAAACACTCCTGCTACAATGAGAGAAATCCACGCCATTATTACTCATCTCCTTCTTGGATTTTGTCGTTTGTAACTAACTTCAGTCCAACTACACCTATTAGTAAAAGTAATATCAAGATCATTTTACTTACTCTGAATGATTCCCCAAACAATAAAATCTCCGAAATGACAGTACCTGCTGTACCCATCCCTACAAAAACGGCATATACAGTTCCAACTGGAAGCTTACGTCCAGCCATAATCATTAAATAGAAACTGATACTAATAGAAATAACTGTTCCAGTCCAAGTCCAAAAATCACTTGCATGTTTTAACCCGATGACCCAAAAAACCTCAAAAAAAGCGGCAATAAAAACCTTAATCCAATCGGTATTCATCTAAATAATTCCCTCTTTCTAATGTTCAAATAAAAACAAAAAAGCCTAAGAGATAACTGTCTAACAGTTTCTCCCAGGCTTTTATCCTTCCGTGACACAGCAAGCTGTGAGTTTTCTCTCGGTCTCAGACCAACTCACTCGTTGCGGAACCCTAGAAAACAATTTATATATCCAATTAGGATATATTATACATCTATTAAAGACATATACAAGAACAAGAGAATTTTTGACTGAAATCAGGATTTCTCTTGTTGATTGTAAACTCCTTTACAACTTCACTATGATTTTTTTGAGCGTTCCATAGCCCTTAGAAATTAATCTAATTTTTTAATTACAATAGAAGCGTTTACACTTGCTTGTGTACCACCGATTGGGGTGGCAAGACCAACTGCTGCAGCTGAAGAATGATTTCGAAGAGTAAGAACATCGCCGGCTCCAATAATGAATATTGCTTGGCCATCTACTCCCTGCGTTCCAGCACCTGAAGCATAAATGGTACCCGGAACTAGGTCGCCATTTAAAAAAAGCGCAAATTGATTTGGTTCTGTACCTGACACGGAGAAAGCAACCTCGTAGATACCTGCATTGGTAATTTGAATCGAAGATGATCCGGAAGCATGCAAAATTCCAGCCGTAAGAAAACCATTTGTATCAAAATTAACATCCGCCCCTATCGCAACCGTTTGAGCATCTAAGTTGTAAATATAAGCTAATTCCGATAAACAATTACATGGTATTATAATTCCCATAATGATAACCTCCTTTCAATAGTATTATGATAGATTATGATTTAGATGGATTAATGGCCTGGACAAATATAGTGAAAGAGAAAATAAATATCTTAGTAGTGTTTCTTAGGGGTGCCAACGTGCTATATACGAACTAATTTTCCCCGCTTATCTTTAAGAAAAACGCAAGCGTCCTTTTAGTGCTCTTGTCTTCTCTATTCCCAGAGTGCTTTGGATGAATCATTGCTACACTATTACCACGGGAATTTTTGTGGATGGAGAAGTGACTGCGTCACTTCTCCATCCACTTTTTTCGGTAATCTTGTGGCGATTGTTTGTCCGTCGCCTTCTTGAAATATGTAAAGACATAATACATTTGTTTTGGTTAATGAGAGAATAAATCCTTTCCTATTCTTTTAAAAGCGGACGAAGATGCAATTTCGTCCGCTCAGCGCTTCTTTAATAATGGATGCTATTTATTTTTCTCTAGTACCACCTACTCTAATGACACACCCACTGATTCGTGTATACTGTGTATGGTAAAACTAAAAAAACTAAAGATCTAACCCTTGAAATTATACTATGAATCCTTACTATTACTGGATTCTTAGCGATAGTTGGGCAAAATTTTCTTGTTAGATACTACTTTCTTAATGGATTGTAGTGAAAGGTGGCGACTCCAGCGGGATGAGTGAGAGGCCACTGAAAAAGTCCGATTTTCCCGAAAATGAAAATTTCATAAAAACTCATTCCCAAAAAGGTGCTATTTTTAGCTACTAAAGTGGGGGTAAGAGTTTTCAGGATTTTCAAATTCAAATTTTTAGTCACTTTTTCAGTAGCCTCATGAGTGAGACAGATGGGCCATTGCTGCGGCGCCCCCGAGGAACGCGTCCACCTGAAACGGAAATCCGCGGTTCTATTTAATTCTTTAAAGTACTATGAACACTGATTTCGCAGGTTGATAATTCATAAACTTTCTTATCTTTTTAAAAAAGCGCAAGCGCCCTTTAAGTGCACCTGGTCATCACCAATTCCCGAGTTCTTTGGACTAAATGCTCTAAATAAGCGTTACATACAGAAAGACCCCAAACACCATGTCTAACAGATTTCTAGAACCTACTTTTATATTCTTATCTTTTAAAAAAGGAAACAATTTGTTATTAACCGCTACTTTCTTTTTGTTTCTCAAAAAAAAACAGATATCTGTCATTCGACAAGGATATCTGCTTTTCTTAATGCTTCTTCTGCATTTTTTATTTGAATTTCATTGTCTGCTAAAAGTGTATGAAGGTGTATGCCGCCTTCCGTTAAGTTCAATAAAAAAACCGCTTTTTCTTCGCCAATTTTTTTGATAAATTCTTTCACTTCATTTCGATTAGACACCATGACGGATGCACTAAGGTCGCCATATACAGGATGTTCGATTTTAACGTCTTTAACGGTAACCCCGTTATCGACAAGAATGTTTAGTTCCTCTTCAGTTTGTTCTGGAGTATGCCGACAGACAATTGTCTTTTTCATTTTTCCAGGGACCACATGTGTATGCATATATACGTAACCTTGGCTTGTGGCGATAATCGGTTCATTTCGCGCCTTCAGCAGTGTAATATCGCCGACGATAACTTGCCGACTTACTTTAGTCATTTCTCCAAGTTCTCTTCCCGGAATCGGTTTGTCGGTAGTACGTAACGTTTTGACAATAAATTCTCTACGTTCTTCTCCCAAAATCTTTTCATTTTCATTCATCATATAACCTCCTCGCACTGTAATTTCTTCACAATTGGTGCATGGATATTCTGTGCAATCTGAACGAGCTTATCAGTTAACGCATCGACGCTATCCATAGTAGTTCCGTTGCCAAAAGAAATTCGTATAAATTCCTTTGATTTTTGCGGATCAACTTGTAACGCTACCATCACTTTCGATGCATGTTGCTGTCCAACCTTGCACGCACTACCAGTTGAAATAGCAAATCCGTGTCGATTCAATTCTAGCATAATCAGCTGACCTTCCACGTTTTTTATCCCTAATCCAACTATTTGCGGAAGTTGTTGTTCTATATCGTTCGATTGATAGATTGTAAATAATTCTGGGTATTTCACAATCTTTTTTAGAAATGCATTTCTGAAATGACTGTACGTTTCTTTACGATTCAGCGTTTCTTCCATTTGTTTAGCTGCTGTTACAAATGCCGCAATACCAGGAACGTTGACTGTACCTCCCCTGAACCCTGATTCGTGCACAAGACCTGGGAAAACCGGGACAAGCCGATGCCGTGGATTGATGTACGCAGCCCCAACCCCTTTTGGACCGTAGACCTTATGGCTCGAAACTGTTAAACTATCAACGATTTTTGCGATAGGTTTCAAATCTATTTTTCCAAACGATTGCACACAATCACTATGAAAAAGAATAGAACGTTCCTTCAAAATCGTAGCAATTTTTTCAAGCGGTTGTATCGTGCCAATTTCCGGGTTTATATGTTGCACACTGACGAGAATTGTATCACTTGTTAACGCTTCTTCCAATAAATGAAGATCGATAAATCCATCTTTCGTAAACGGGATTGCGGTCACTATAAATCCATTCTCTTTTAAATAGTCAAGTGCCGAATCAACGGAAGGGTGTTCACCTAAAGTTGTAATAATATGATTTCCTCTATGTTTATTCGCTTTAGCAAGCGAAATGATAGACAGTAGATTGCTCTCTGTACCACCCGAGGTAAAATACACCCCTGCAGATTCTACACCAAGCATAGCCGCAAGTTCCTCACGGCAAAAAGTCAGCATATTTTGTGCTTTTCCGCCTACTTCATGTAAACTGCTCGTATTTCCATAACATGCTTGAGAAAGTTTTACGTACACATGTGAAGCTTCCGGATGTAATGGTGTCGTTGCTGCATAGTCGAAATAATACAATTATAACTCCTCCAAGTAAAAGTATAAATTCATCTTGCCATAGTTTGTGTTATGTGTAAAGATAGGTGTCAAGACACTTATTATAACTAGGGGGATTAGTGTGAAAACGTACAATTGCATCATTGTCGGAAGCGGAATTGCTGCTATGCAACTTGCTAATCACCTAAGTAACCAGTTTCGCGTGCTTGTTATTACAAAGTCGACGAGACGGGCAAATAATTCATATCATGCTCAAGGCGGTATTGCAGCTGCAATGGGAAACGAAGATGCACCGTTTTTTCATTATGAAGACACGATAAAGGCAGGGTGTGACTTCCATAACGAAAAGGAAGTCCGTGTTCTCGTCGAGAATGGTCCTGCTCTCATTGAACAGTTGAAAAACGATGGACTTTCATTTGATCAAGATGAAATCGGGCAATTGGCTCTAGGAATGGAAGGCGCTCATAGCCGAAAACGAATTGTTCACTGCGGAGGCGATGCCACCGGTAAATATATGATGGAACATCTCATCGCTTCGATAAGACCTACGATTGATGTGATAGAAAATCGCCTTGTTTACGAGCTCATGATTCACCCCGATTCAAAAAAATGTATTGGTATTAAAGCAAAAGATGCAGATGGCAATAACGAAGTATATTTTAGTGACAATGTCGTTCTAGCTGTCGGTGGAATAGGTGGGTTGTTTTCTTTTACATCAAACGATTCTTCTGTTGCAGGAGATGGTGTTGCATTGGCATATCGAGCGGGTGCAGAAATTATAGATATGGAATTTATTCAATTTCATCCGACCTTACTCTATATAAACGGAAAAACAGCGGGATTGATTTCCGAAGCGGTAAGAGGAGAAGGTGCTCGATTGGTGGATGAATCAGGAATGCCCTTGATGAAAGGGAAGCATTTACTCGAAGACTTAGCTCCACGTCATATTGTTGCGAAGGAAATATTTCATCTACGTGCGGCAGGAAGTGAGGTCTACTTGGATATCTCGAGTATTGCCAGATTCGAAGAAAAGTTTCCGACGATTACAACATTGTGCCAAGCGAATGGAATTTCAATAGAAGCGGGGAAAATTCCGGTAGCTCCAGGCTGCCATTTTCTTATGGGAGGAATTGCTGTCGATTCGGTTGGTCAAACCTCCATTGATGGTCTGTACGCAATTGGCGAGACGGCCGCAACAGGAGTTCATGGGGCCAATAGACTTGCTAGCAATTCCTTGTTGGAAGGCCTTTATTATGGGAAGAAATTGGCCGTTCATTTAAATGAACAGATAGATAAGAATGAAACGGGTGCTACTTCTTTTTATCCATTGAAAGCATCTTCTCTAAACATACCTGTATTCCCTCATAAAGAGGAAATACAAGAAAAAATGATGGCGTACGCCGGGATTATTAGAACACGTTTGGAACTTGAACTATTGGAAAAGTGGATAAACGAATATGATCTTCCGGCTTTCATGGACGATTCGTTGGATGAATGGAGTATCGAAAACATCCAAAAACTATTCATGCTTCAAACTGCAAAACTTGTCGTAAATGCCGCATTGCTTAGAGAAGAAAGCCGCGGTGCACATAACCGGGAAGACTTTTCTGTGGAGAATAAACGATGGGGGCAATTACATATTGTCCAGTCAAAAAATGGAACTGAAATGAGGGAACGACAACGTGAACACACTGAAATTGAAATCTATGCTTGAACACTTTTATATAGAAGATATCGGAGACACTGATCTCTCCAGTGATTTATTATTCCCAGAAGAAGTGACCGGTGAATTGAGTATCGTCGCGAAAATGGAAGGAATTTTTTGCGGTAAGAAAGTGATTGAGGAAGGATTGCGAGTTATTGATGATTCGTCAACCGTAATCTGTCATGTAGAAGATGGCGAGCAGATTCGAAAAGGGACCGTAATTGCAACGGCGAAAGGTCCTGTGTGTAGCTTGTTAAAAAGCGAACGTGTCATATTGAATTTGATCCAACGAATGAGTGCTATTGCGACCGAGACACATAGAGTAGTGAAAAAAGTCAAAGGAACGGGAACGAAAGTGTGTGACACACGAAAAACGATGCCAGGCTTACGCATGCTCGATAAATATGCTGTCCGTACGGGTGGTGGATTCAATCATCGCAACGGATTATATGATGCAGTTATGTTGAAGGATAATCATCTTGCTTTTGCAGGTTCCATTACAAAAGCAGTCGAAACGGTGAGAGCTACTATTGGCCACACCGTCAAAATAGAAGTGGAAATAGAGACGTTTGAACAACTGCAAGAAGCAATTGCAGCGAAAGCGGATATTATTATGTTCGACAATTGCACACCTGAAACAATAAAAGAATGGAAGAGTTTTGTTCCAGAAACAATTATTACGGAAGCGTCCGGGATGATCACGAACGATACAATTCGCGATTATGCGGAGGCGGGTGTTGACTATATTTCATTAGGATACCTAACACACTCTGTAAAAGCGCTGGACATTAGTGCGAATGTGACAATCAGTACAAATTAATGGAGGGATCGACTTGTCTATCTTGGACTATTTCGAAGAGAAAATGAGCGGTACATTACCTGAATCGTACCGGAATTTATCGCGTGAGCAAATGGAAACACGTATTATGGAGATTAAACAGCAACTTGGCGAAAAACTTTTTATCCCAGGGCACCATTACCAAAAAGATGAAGTGATTCAGTTTGCAGATGCATCTGGCGATTCCCTGCAACTAGCTCAGATTTGTGCTTCCAATGAAAAAGCAGAGCATATCGTTTTTTGTGGCGTCCATTTTATGGCGGAAACCGCTGATATTTTGACGACGGATGGGCAGAAAGTGTATTTACCCGATATGCGCGCAGGTTGTTCAATGGCCGATATGGCGAACATCTTCCAGACAGACCGCGCGTGGGCTGCACTTGCGGAAATGTTTGGAGACACAATTGTGCCACTCACATACGTCAATTCAACTGCCGCCATTAAAGCCTTTGTTGGTAAAAATGGTGGTGCGACCGTGACTTCATCCAACGCTCATTCGATGGTGAAATGGGCATTCACACAAAAGGAACGCATCCTGTTCTTACCAGACCAACACTTAGGAAGAAACACCGCTTATGATATCGGAATACCACTTGAGCAAATGGCCATTTGGGACCCCATTCGCGATAAGCTCGTTTACGAAGGAGCAATAGAAGACATCAAAGTAATCTTGTGGAAAGGGCATTGCTCTGTTCATGAAAACTTCACCGTCAAAAATATAGCCTATGTTCGTGAAAATTATCCCGACATGCGCATTATCGTCCATCCCGAATGTTCACGAGAAGTCGTTGCATTATCGGACGATAGCGGCTCTACAAAATACATCATTGATGCTATCGAAAATGCAGCACCAGGCAGTAAATGGGCAATTGGCACGGAAATGAATCTAGTTAACCGTCTTATCCAACACCACCCAGACAAACAGATTATTTCGTTGAATCCAAGCATGTGTCCGTGTTTGACCATGAACCGCATCGACCTTCCTCATCTCCATTGGAGTCTCGAAAGTATTATAAACAAAGAAGAAGTGAATGTTATCAAAGTCGATGAAGAAACTGCAAAAGATGCTATTAAAGCGCTAGAGCGAATGTTGGAAATGGCGTAAAAATCTGAAGGAGACACCAAGTTTGAAATGACTGGTGTCTCCTTTTTTGTTCTTGATATTGGGGTTTTCTTGTTATTTGCTCCTGCGCAAAGCTCGTCGCAGAAAAACGTTGCTCTTACTTGTAATCTGGTTACTTTCATCTGCAAACTGATTGCTTTCATCAACGGCTTAGTCGCTCTTACGCTCTATTTGGTCTCCCTTTGACATTAACTTCAACTTCCTTTAAATGTACTTCCCTTTTTCCTCATAAGTCACATACCAAACATCGTCTTTTTGCAAAATGTTTGTTCCGATCCATCCTTGGTCAAGTAGTTGTTGTTGTTTTTCCGTGTCATCCATATTGATTTCCAAAACTTTGGTACTGGCTTTACGATTTTCATGGAGCTTTTTATAAAATACGTAACGTAGCATTTCACCGTATTTCTTTTTCAGTGCACCGATGACCATACCTTGGCTTAGTTTGTCTTTTAAACTTGCAATATTAAACGGTGCAACTGTTGCGCATACATGTGTATACGGCGAGGCATCTAAAAGCTCCATAACGATTGTTCCAAGTTTTTTTTGCAAACCAAATCCACGGTAATCTGGATGCACATTCGTAATTTCTTGATAGACAACTTTGTCTAATTGCTCCGTTCCAAGTCCGATATCGTATCCTAGATGATGTTCGTCTATTTCAGGAATTGCCAATGCACGGAATGCGATTAACTGGTCTTCTACGAATACGCCAACCATTAAGTGATTTGCGATAGAATGTTCATATTCTTCCTTTGTTAATGGAGATAAGAAATTATTATTTGCAATTGTTTTCAAAATAACTTCTTGAATACGTAAAATATCTTCTACACTATCTGATGTCAGCTCTCGGATTACATACTCTTTTTTGCCAAGATACCCATTCCATTCTTTCATCTAAACACCTCTTACTTTGTTACTTTCGTAGAAAACTCTGTTAGTTCTTGTAAAATAACTTCATCTATATCAATACCTAGACCAGCACGTTCATTTAGTTTAATAAAAGGAACGTCATAGTGTAAATTCCCAATGTCTTTTGAGAATTTAAGTGGGCCTGTTAACTCTACACTAGTAAACGCTTTTTTAGAAAATGCAACATGGAAACCTGCTGAGGATCCAATAGAAGACTCAACCATAGAACCGATTTGACATTCAATTCCAGCCGTTTCTGCCATATGTGCTAGTTTCATTGCTGGGTAGATGCCACCGCATTTCATTAATTTAATGTTAACCTTATGGGCTGCTTGTTTCTCGATTAATTCACGCATATCACGAAAGCCTCTTAAGCCCTCATCCATCATAAGCGGTGTACTTGTTTTTGCTTTTACTTCTACCATTCCATTGAAATCATCCGCAACTACTGGCTGCTCTAACCAATCGAGACCCGCATGCTCTAGTTGACGCATTGCTGTAATTGTATTCGCACTGTTTTTCCAGCCTTGATTTACATCGACACGAATTGCAATATCGTCTCCTACTTTTGCACGTACTGCTTGAATACGTTTTACGTCGTCTTGTACTTCTGTCCCGACTTTCATTTTAAACGATGAATAGCCTTCTTTTATACGTTTTTCTGCTTCTTCCGCCATCTTTTCAGGTGTTCCGATACTTAAAACATGCGTAATTGGGAATTTCTCGTGATAACGACCTCCAAGTAATTGATAAACTGGGACACCAAGTTTTTTCCCTACTACATCGTAGCACGCAATATCGATTGCAGCTTTTGCCGCTGGCGCTTGATAAACCGCTTTATCCATCATCTCATGCAATCGTTCAAATTCCATTGGATTTTTTCCGATTAATAATGGAGCTAATGTATTTTTTAACATTGCATATGTGCTTTCCCATGTTTCTCCCGTCACATGCTCATCTGCAACCGCTTCTCCGTATCCGACTAGACCATCCTCCGTTGTTAACTTTACAATAATAGACGGCATATCGTCGTAAGTATGGTAGCTAATGATAAATGGTTCCAGTAATGGTAATCTAATAGCATAAATATCAATTTCTTTTATTTTCATTTTACTTCCTACTTTCTTTACATTTTTTTATTTTCCAGTTATAGTTGTCGTTAAATAGTCGTTTAAAAATTAAAAAAAGAGGTGCAAGGATGATTACACGCATTGCTGTCTTAGGTTCCAGTAATTTTATCGAGCATTTAAGGCAATTTGAACATGAACTAAATTCTATCCGTTTGGATTATTATATCTATAATACACCCATGGAAGCAATAGATATTGTGTCCAAAATTAAACCTTGCGATGCTGTATTTTTTTCTGGATCCCTTCCATATATTTACGCTAAGGAAGCTAGAGAGAAATTACCTGTTCCGTCTCATTATTTACGACAAGATGAAACTGCTATTAGTACTACACTTCTGTCCGTTTGCTTTTCTGAGTCTATTCCTATCCAACGGATTTCTATCGACTTAATCGAACCAAGAAGTGTTCAAAGTGTTTTGGAGGATATTGCGCAAATGGAACAACATCCATTTATGATGCAAATTGATTCTGGTTTTAATTTGGAGGAAGTCGTTTCTTTCCATTCCAAACTACAAGATAATGGTGAATCCTCTCTAGCAATTACTAGTATCCATGCAGTTTATCAAGAATTAAAAGAAAAAAATATTTCTGTCATTCGAATGATTGACCCTAAAAGCTCTATATTGAAGGGAATTGAAGAGACGAAATCCATGGCCCTTCTCGCCAAAAGTCAATCCGCTAAAATTGCTGTTGGCTATATACAATTAAACGATAATGCATCGTTGTCAGAAGATTTGTTAAAGAAAATTTCAGGATCTATACAAGCAACTGCCGTTTCAGCAGAAGAGAATTTATATGTGCTATATTCTACTCAAGGCGACATACAGGATGCATTGAAAAGCAATACATTAGAAACATGGTTTGAACTCGCTACTTCACCACTACATATTGCATTTGGATTTGGTAAAACAGTTATAGAGGCAACACAAAATGCTCGTGATGCACTACCCTATGCAACGGAGAATACAGCTTACTTAATAACCGACCAAAAGGAATTATTGGGGCCCTATCCAAACAATCAAAAACAAGTAAATCTAAAGACAAATGAACCAAAGCTCGCACTGTTAGCGAAAGATACAACTCTAAGTCCTGCGAATTTATCGAAGGTGATGCAGTTCAGTCGTTCTCATAAATCGACTGAATTTACAGCCTCTGATTTAGAAATCTATTTACAAGTAAGTAGACGTACAACCGAACGAATCTTGAAAAAACTAGTAGATCACGGATATGCTCGCATTGTCGGTGAAGAAATGACCTACCAACAAGGGCGCCCCCGCGCGATTTACGAACTAAATTTCCCAACTTACTTGTAAATAAAAACTCATCTCTAAATCTGTATACCACCGGACATTTGACCTTCACATAAATGATTCCAACTTTAAATTGGTCTCGATTTATCCAATCTGGTTGCGAATTCAGTCGATTTGGTCTCGACATGCGAAAAATTGATTGCGATTTCCACTTAATTGGTCTCGAACTTATGTAATTGGTCTCGATATGCCATTTAATGTAAAATATTCACCGTCTTTTTCCTTTATTAAATGTAGAAAAAAGCTGTCCTCCAAGTCGTTTTATTAATCGACTTTTGGGACAGCTACTTTTTGATTAAGCTTCTATTGCTTCTCTTTTTTGTATTTCTGCGATTTCTGCTGCCGATAGTTTTTGGATCGTGAAGCCAGTTAATGCATATATAACAGAAATAATTGGTACGATGAAGTTTAATACCGCATATGGGGCATATTCGAATGTACCTACACCAAGTGTTCCAAGTATAAATACCCCACATGTGTTCCATGGAACAAAGACAGAAGTAAGTGTTCCACCATCTTCTAAAGCTCTAGATAGATTTTTAGATTTAAGACCCATTTTTGTATAAGCTGTTGCGAACATGCGCGCAGGTACTACAATGGAGATGTATTGCTCTGAACAAGATGCATTTGTCGCAAAACAAGCAATAAGTGTTGAAACGATTAGTGAACCAGTTGTTTTTGCAGCTTTTAAAATTTGATTCATAATGGATTGAAGCATACCAGAATACTCTAGGATACCACCGAATGTCATTGCGACAAGTGTCATCGATACAGTATACATCATCGAATCTAATCCACCACGATTAAATAAATCATCTACCATCGCATTTCCAGTATCGATAACAAAACCACTTTGAAGTGCTCCGATTGCTTCTGAAAGGCTACCACCTTGAACCAATACTTGCGATAAGGATCCAAGAATAATCCCTACAACAAGTGCTGGTATCGCAGGAACTTTCGTAGCCACAAGTACGATGACAGCAACTGGGATTAATAATAGCCATGGTGAGATGACAAAACTTTTTTCTAACATGAAGATTGTTTGCTGAATACTCTCTTGATCAATATTACTATTTCTATATTGTAATCCTAAAATTCCATATACCGTAAGGGCAATTAAAAGTCCTGGTATAGTTGTATAAAACATATGACGAATATGTACAAATAAATCGGTATCCGTTAAACCTGCTGCTAAATTCGTTGTATCTGATAAAGGCGACATCTTGTCCCCAAAATATGCACCAGAGATAACTGCTCCCGCTATGATTGGTGCTGGTATACTCATACTTAATCCGATACCCATTCCTGCTACACCGATTGTTCCCATGGTAGACCATGAACTTCCAATAGCTAACGAAACAACTCCACAAATAATACAAATTGTCACTAAGAATAGTGCTGGCGTAATTATTTTAAGTCCATAATATATCATCGTAGCAACTACTCCGCCACCAATCCAAGCTCCGATCGTCAAGCCTACTAAAATAATTATTACGACTGCCGGTAATGCTAGTTTAATCCCCTTATACATCATTTCTTCAATGTCATTCCACTTAAACCCATGTTTCCAAGCAACTAATGCTGCAACGGATGTACCAATTATTAATGGTATATGCGGTCCCTGTTTCAAAATTACTACTGCAACAATCATGCAAGCTATCATGACAAATAAAGGAATCAGTGCCCATATTAAAGACATTTCCTTCTTGGCAGTCACTTTATCTTTTTCATCCATATCATTTCCCCCTTTGTAACTATTACGGCAATTCTAGATTGACGTTTAATAGTCGCTAATAAGGTTATGATAAAGCCAAAATGATTGCTCGTCAATCCTTTTCCGCAATATTTGAAAGCGTTTTCGCTATAACTTTAGCACCAATTAATAGCGAATCGTGATTAAACGTCATATTCGGATGATGCAGACCAGGTGCAAGATCGGATCCAATTCCAATCATTGCAGCTTTAACTTCTGGATTTCTAATCGTATAGAAATGGAAATCATCACTGCCAGATGTAATCACTTCTTCAGCAAGATTTTCAATACCAACAACTTCAATAATGGCTTCCCTTGCAATTGCAGATGCCTCTGTTGAAACCTCTGCACCAGGTGTTACATCTTGCCATTCCCAATCTATTTCAATATCAAATTGTTGAGTTAATGAATGTAAATCCTTCTCTATTTGATCTTTCATTTGAAACAAGATGTCATTTTTGGCTGCACGTGCATCAATTGAGAAGGATGCAGTACCTGGAATGATATTTGCATTTTCTCCACCAGCCTGTATCTTCGTCAATTTTGCAGAATACGCTTCGAATGGAGAGAAATACAAGTTTTTCAACGCCTGATGAATTGCTACCGTCACATCAATTGCATTTTTCCCTTGATGTGGACGTGCCCCATGCGCATCAATTCCTTTTATTTGACCTTCTAAAAACATTGCCGCACCGTGATGGATTGCAGGAGATACTTTTCCGAAAGGAAGCTCTTCGATTGGTCGTAAATGTACACCGAAAAGATGGGTTACATCTTCAATTGCTCCTCTATCAATCATCGAATTCGCTCCGTTACCTTTTTCTTCAGCGGGCTGGAATATAAAGCGGATACGTTTGTTCAACTTTTCGTTTTTGATTAATAATAAAGCTCCTAATACCATCGAAATATTGGCATCATGTCCGCATGAGTGATTTGCACGAAATTCGCCATCGACTTCTTGCCAAAGAGCATCTATATCTGCACGAACAGCAATGACTTCTTTTCCCCCACCGATTTCTGCTAATAGACCTGTTACATCGTCAAATCGACGATACGGTACTTGAAGTTCGTCCAATATTTCAGCAAGTTTGTTTGTTGTTTCGTATTCTTTCCAGCTTATTTCTGGGTTTTCATGAAAGTGAGTAAACCATTGTAATATTTGCGATTCTACTTGCATTTCACTTACACTCCTTTTTCTATAATTATCCTATAATTTCACAAACCCTACCTACTTGTCCATCCGTTAATCGAACTTTTATGCCGTGTGGATGAAAGGAAGAATTGGTTAAAAGGTCCTTCACAATGCCTTTTGTTTTTTCACCTGTTCGTTGGTCTTTTTTCAAAATGATAAATACTTCTAGTCCTGGTTTAACGTCTTTTCTATTTTGTCCATTCATTTGGATTCACCTCTTTTTGTATCGTACCACTTTCATGCTATGCGTACACCATTTTGTAAAATAAGGTACGACAATTTAATGAAAACAAAAAACCTCCCTATAAAAAAGGAGGTTCGTGAATAGAAAGAATAGTTGCAGGACGGCAATCCTGATCACTGGTACCTTACACATAAGGTAGTGATTGGGGACATTCCCCAACTCAAGTATTCTTTATATTATTTCTGCTGTTGTTTTAACCATTCAATTGCCACGTTTGCATGTAAAGCAGCACCGTACTTAAAGATTTCTTCATTTTGTTTCATCCGAGGATTGTGAACTGGTGCCTCTCCCACTTTTCCTGTACCTAAAACGACAAAGGCAGACGGTACTTCTTGAGAGATATAAGAAAAATCTTCTGAACCACCCAATACTCCATCATCTACAACATTTTCCATTCCGATTACTTCTTCTAGGAAAGGCAGAATTTCATCAATGAATGCAGGATTATTATATGTCGTTGGTGTATGAAATTCATTTGTGCTATATTCTCCACGCCAAGCTTTTACCACATGGTCAATCATCTCTGGAATCCGTTTACACAAATGGTCTCTAGTCTCTTGATCATAACTGCGCATGTTTCCTTGTAGTACCGCTTTGTCTGGAATGACATTCGTAACAGTACCACCGCTCATCGCACCTACAGAAAAAGTTACATTCGCATTTGGAGGAGCTTCACGTGTTAATAATAAATTTAAACTTGTGTAAAGTTGGTTCATAATCATGTTAGCATCAATTGTTTTATGAGGTTGTGAGCTATGGCCACCACTTCCTTGAATGTCAACAATATACGTATCCATTGCTTGTGTTAATGTTCCTTTATGGACAGATAAAGTTCCAGCTTGTTGGTCTGGCATAATATGAATACCAAACGCAGCGTCCACTTTAGGGTTTTCTAGTAAACCATCTTCCATCATCAGCTTTGAACCGTATCCCCACTCTTCTCCAGGTTGAAACATTAATTTAACAGTTCCTTTTAATTCGGCCTCATGATCTTTCAATATTTGAGCTGCACCTAAAAGCATAGCTGTATGGGAGTCATGACCACAAGCATGCATTAAACCAGGGTTTTTCGATTTGTATTCAGATTCAACTTCTTCTTGAATTGGTAATGCATCCATATCCGCACGAAGTAGGATACAAGGCTCTCCCTGACCAATGGTTGCTACAACACCTGTACAATTTTCCTGTTGACCAAATCCAGCTCTTGCATACTTTTCTTTTACTTCCGTTGGCATAACTCCACAAGTTCTATGTTCAATCCCTATTTCATCCAGGCGTTTTTGAATATATTTTTGTGTGTTTGGAAGTTCGAAACCAATCTCTGGATATTGATGTAAATATCGTCGGTCTTTAATAAGTTGTTCTTCATACTTTTTGGAAGCTTCTAGAATACTAGTCATATAGACATCTCCTTAAATAAATTACTTTGATAAATATATTAATAGGCCAACGAAAAAATTGATAAAATCACTAGGTTTATTTTACGCCTTTTAGAACGGTCCTAATCCAATATAATGAGCAACTAATATTAAAATAAATGCCGCGAAATGTAGTAACATAAATAATTTCATTGAGAATTTTACCCAAGTAGCATAATCCACATTAGACATTCCAAGTGCAGCCATTAACCCGCCAGAAGTAGGCCATAAATAATTCGTGAATCCATCACCAAATTGATAAAGTACAACCATTACCTGTTGATTAATTCCCAGTATTTTACCTAAAGGTCCCATAATCGGCATTAAGATCATTGCTTTTCCACTTCCTGAAACGACAAAGAAATTGAAGAAGATGACAACTAAGAAGAGTACCAGTAATGTGATAATGGAGCTTGTATGGTTTAATAGTCCAGATAATGAATGGACAGCTGTATCGATAATTTGAGCTTGAGTCATTAAAATCATGACTGATCGAGCAAAACCAATGGCTAGTCCTGTTGGTAGAAGTATGGCTGCACCTTTCCCAAACATTACAGCAGCATCACTTGGTTTAATTTTTAACACAATTACTAAGAATACTGCATAGATTGCATAGACAGCGGATAATTCGGGCATTCCCCAACCAAGTTTAATTGCACCAAATGCACTGCCTACTAAAACTGCAACTAGTCCTAATAATGCAATTTTTCGTGATAGTGTAAACGCTTCTTCCTCATACTCAGCTTTATTCGCATTTTTTAATTGTTCTTTATATTCCGTAGCTACAAGACTCTTACTTGGGTCTGCTTTTGTTTTCTTAGCATAACGAAGAATATACAAAACAGAGATTACTAGAAAGATAACTAATGAGATGATACGAAAACCAACTCCTGAATAAATTGGCAATCCTACAATTGTTTGACTAACACCAGTAGTATAGAAGTTTACCGCACCTGCTGAAAAACCAATCGCTAAACCAATCGTGGAAGTTGCGAAACCAGTGATTCGGTCATACCCCATTCCCATTACTACTGCCATTGCTAGTGGAATAAAAGGGATTCCTCCTTCTCCAAAACCAATTGTTCCCATAATGGAAAATAAGGTGATTAATGCTATTATGACAATTTTTTCTTTTCCATCAGCAACCCGCAATAACTTATGAATACCCGCTGCAATTGCTCCTGATTTTTCAAGAATATAAAGAGCTCCACTTGCAAATAGAAGCATTACAATAATATCTGCAGATTGTACAACCCCGTTATGTAAGGCTGTAAAGAAGTCCATAAATCCTATTGGGTTTGCCTGATCCACATACGCAAAGTGTTCTGTGTTCAGTTCTGTTATCCCCGTATCTGGATTTTGTACTCGTTCATATTGTCCACTTGGTACAATCCATGATAATGCTACTACCAGTAACATAACTAGGATGAACATAATATAAACATGTGGTAAATTAAAACCTTTTCGTTCTTTCTTTGATGTCATGATAAATCCTCCAAATCTCTTTTTTCAATTGTTCAAAATTACAATTCAGCTAATCCCTTGAAAAGTTCAACTCCTGTTTTAATGAGTTCATCAGGGAAGTCAAATTCATTTGTATGAACATGTGGGTAATCTTCTCCGTTTCCGATAAAGCAATATGCACCCTTTGTTAACTTTGTATAATGGCCAAAGTCTTCAGAACCCCGAAAAGCCTCTTTCAGTTCAATTAATTCAAATCCTTTTAACTTTGCAACTAAACGAATCTTGTCAGCGCTTTCTTTATGATTTACAGTTTCCGGGAACTCGTCGTTATAATAGAAACTTACTTTTAAACCGTGTTCTTCCCCTTGAGCTTTAGCAAAATTTTCAAGGTTTTCTTGAAGTTGAACCAATTCTTCTTCGTAAAGCGCACGGATTGTCATTCGAAGATCTCCTTTTGATGCAGCAATACCAAAAGCTTTTTCACCAACATCGATTTGTACAACTGTGCATAGAATAAGACCTTTATTTATTTCTGGAGATGTGAATTCGGGAATCGCTTTGATAATATTAGCAATTGCTAAAGATGGATTGATACCCGTTTCTGGCTGACTTGCATGTGCGGGAGATCCTTCCAAATGTATAGTCATCCCTTTAGATGCGCAAAAACTTGTACCATCAATAATACCTACAGATTTATATGGAAAACCACTCATATTATGGTAAGCGAAAATTTCATCAATATTGTGTTCCTTAATTAAATCCACGCATTGTATTGCACCATCTCCTGTTTCTTCAGCAGGTTGGAAAAGGAAAAAAATATTTTTGTCTGCACCCTTTTGATCAACTTCAAGTGCAAATCCTGCTAGTGTCGCTGAGTGACCATCATGACCACATTTGTGGGCTTTTCCTGGAAATTGAGAAGCCCATGGAAGATCAATAACCTCTTCCATTGGAAGTGCATCAAAATCTGCACGGAATGCAACATTTGGATTATCTAAACCTGCCCGATAAATCGCATAGAACCAATTTCCTTGATCTACAATTTCAAGCTTTGTATGCGTTTTCAAGAAATCCATCAAATACTGTTTTGTCCATACTTCCTCATTAGAAAGTTCAGGATGTTGATGCAATTCATGTCGTAATTTCTTCGCTAATTCAAAATTTTCAATTTCCATGCCCTGCTATCCCCTTACGATTTTTGTTAATTTTTATAACCGCTTCTCCATTTCGATTGTATTAATCTCATCTTAAATCGAAAGAGTGAATTATAAGTTATTTTTGTATATTGTATATTGTATTTTATGTTTTGAATTTTTACAATAAAAAATAATTCTGTCTCATTTGAAACAGAATCATTTTTCATACGCTTAAATTGTATTTTTACCCCTACAATGGCACTAACTCTACTTTATCTGTATTCCAATGCACTTCTTTCATGTAACTTTCTAAACCTGCTGAATCGCCACTTTTGAAAAGTACCAACATCTTTCTATGTTCATCATTCGTCTCTAAAAGCTTTTTCTTTATCTCTTCCTTTTGACCGGAATGATCAAAGTTTTTTAAAAATTTCTTTTGTGATTTTAACAGAAGGTTTACGAGGCTTTTGTTAGGACAGACTGATAGATAGACATCATGAAAAGCTTCTTGCATTTTATGATACATTTGGAAATTCTCCGTACTAATTGCTAGATTGATACTCTGAATATAGAATTCCATTTCTTTCATGTGTTTCTCTGTTAATAGAGGTGTTGCCAGTGAAGCAGCTAAGCCATCTAATGCACCAATTATAAAATAAGTTTCTTTCGCTTCTTCCTTTGTAAGGTTTTTTATCACGAAACCTTTTCTTGGAACATTTTCTAATAGCCCTTCTGATGAAAGTTGTATTAGTGCCTCTCTAACCGGAGTCCTGCTAACTTTTAAACTTTCACTAATAGCGACTTCATTAACTTTCCTATTAGCAATCAATTTCCCATTGTTAATCTGCTCTACGATATAATTATAAACATGGTCTTTTAATGATAAATATTCTTTCATAAAGTACCCCTATACATTATTTAATATACTTATAATCTTATATAAAAAAGAACTGACTTTTCTGTTTAATATTCTAACAATTAAATATCCAACTATATTGTACCTCAACTCTAAAAGTTACGCTCTAACTTATTTGTACCAGTCCTTAAAAGTACACTTTTACGAACTGGCACCATTTAATAAACATTTATTCAAGAAAATAGATTTTGTAAATGCTTGATTACTGAGTATTTTAAATTTATTCATTTATAACTATTTGCATACCAGTTAATTGGTAAGAAATTTAAATAAATGTTACTTAATCCGACAAATTTTGTTACAGTATAATAGTCTTATTTTTAAACCAATCAAAAAGTATTAGAAGTTTACTACAGCGATAGAATACACATTTTGTGGTAAGGGGGATATTAGTGGATCTTCAAAAGTATAAAAACCATTTATTCCAAACTATAAAAAATAAGTTGACGGAATGGTTATCTTTAAAAGAAGAAACAGTTTTAGCCGAGGAGCTATACCGTTTCCTTCACTCTATAAAAGGGACTTCAGGAACACTACAATTGGACGATCTCATGCAGATTTCTTCTGAGTTATTATCTAATCTGGAAAACGACGAGAATAAGATATGGACGGAAATTGAGTTAAATAATTTTCTATTTCCTTTAATTAAATTTATATATAAATATGAGAACTCCGATAATATAGCGAGTCTTAATAATAAAGTCCTAAACTCGAGTGCTCCTCTGATTCAAATAATAGATGATGATGTTTCCATGCTCATTCTCCTTAAAGATGTATTAGAAACAAAAGGCTGGATGGTAATAACTAATACAAATCCTGAAAATGCAGTGAAACAGTACTTCGAAATGAAGCCTGATTGCCTTATTCTTGATATTCAATTGCCACAGAAAGACGGCTTTCAAGTTCTTCAAGAAATTCAACATAATAGCGAAAAATACTTTATTCCAACCATTATGATTAGTATTAAAAACAACAAGGAAACACGTATAAAAGCTTATCAAATGGGCGCTGATGACTTTTTCAAAAAGCCAATTGATATGGAAGAGTTTGTTGTTAAAATCAAACGGCATTTGCACCGCAAGAAAATTTTTGATCAATCCGTTTTGATTGATGAACTAACACAAGTTTATAATAGAAAATTCCTTACAGATAATATGCAACGTGTTTTCCTAGATTTTAAACGAACAAAACAGCCATTTTCAATTAGTATTGTTGATATTGACTTTTTCAAAAAAATTAATGATACATATGGTCATCTAATGGGCGATCAAGTTCTTAGAGATTTTGCTCAATATATAAAACGGAATATTCGTAGTATGGATACGATTTATCGGTATGGTGGAGAAGAATTTGTTATAGTCTTTCCAAAGACCACAAGTAAGGATGTAAAAAAGCTCTTAACTAAATTAATTAAAGGGTTCGCTCAAATCGAATATACCCATAAGGAAATGTGCTTTTCTGTCACGTTTTCAGCAGGAATATATACCGTAATGGAGGAATCAGTTACAATCACGGATGCTTTCAAAGAGGCTGATAGTTCGTTGTATGAAGCAAAACGCCTTGGACGATCTAGAGTCGAATGTTTACAGACGACATCTAACGTATACCAGAAAAGCACGCTTAATATTTCAGTTGTTGATGATGATACCATTATTCGGACATTATTAAGTCAAATGTTAGAATCTATAACCATTGATAATATAAAGTTAAACATTAAGACATTTGAAAATGGCCCATCCTTTTTAAATTCAGAACATGCGCAAGAGGATGTCAACCATTTCTTAATTCTGGATGGCGTCATGCCAGTCATGGATGGTTTAGAGGTCCTTCAAAAAGTCAAACAAGAAAAAAATGCACATAAGTACAAGGTGCTAATGCTCACTGGAAGAAAGAGCCAAGTCGAAATAGAACGCGCTTTAAGATTAGGTGCGGATGATTATGTAACAAAACCGTTTAATGTAACTGACCTACAAGTAAGGATTGAACGAATACTAAATATGCTAAAGTAAGTTCATTACACGAGAAGAACATTAATGAGGTGGTAAACATTGAAACGAATTTTATTGGCTGAGGATGAAGAAGTACTCCGCATGCTTATTGTAGATACGCTCGAAGACGAAAATTATATAATTGATGAAGCGGTTGACGGTGGTGAAGCAATGGATTTTTTGCAAAATACTCACTATGATTTGGTCATTCTAGATTATATGATGCCTGTTTATACGGGACTTGAAATTGTTGAGAAAATACGGAGTGCCGAAACAAACGGGCATACGAAAGTTCTAGTACTTTCAGCAAAAAGTCAGGCATATGAACAAAAACAGATTATGGAAACAGGGGCCGATTATTTTATGGCCAAACCATTTAGTCCATTGAAGCTTTTAGAATTAGTTGAGGATATCCTTGATGAAAATAGTTAATTATATTAATAGTTCGTTATCACGCAAAGTTTTATCATTAATGGGATTTTGTTTTCTCTTTTTTGCTATAGGTTGCGGATTTCTATTTTATTTTCAACAGAAAATGCATCAAGATTATGTTCAAAAGCAAAGTAATATTGAAGAGAAACTTCAAATAATTAATTATATCTATAACCAGTTTAATTCCGACATTTTAATAACGCCGGACTCTATTTCTTTTAAAGTGATGACAAATGAGGAAGAGTCACTAAAGTTTGAAAGTGAACTTAAACAAAACCTAACTGAACTAGGTCTATTGATTGGAACCGAAGACGAAACGGTAATATATAAGGATATCGAACACTTCATATCTTATTATTTCACTACGTTACTTCCACTAACTAGGAGTGAATATGAAAAAAATCAAGATCCTAGTATTGATATTCAGGATATTAAAGTCACTTTTCAGGTAGAAAAATTTATGGAGCAAACTAAATCATTTATTACACTTCTTAAGCAGCAAATGGTGGATAATTCAGATGATTTATCAGTGAAACAATCCAATATTCAAAACAGTGTACTTGTTTTTTTTATTTTCACCCTAATTCTATCACTCCTAATAATTCTTAAAATATTTAACAGCATTGGAAAGCCCCTTTCCGAATTTACCTTTTCTGCCAATGAAATTGCTGCCGGTAGAGATGCGGTGTTACTAGTAAATGGTAATAGAAAAGATGAGCTCGGTACCTTATCAATTGCCTTCCAAAAGATGATTAACAGTATTCGGGAGAAAGAACAAGACTTGATGGCCTCTAACGAAGAACTAATTGCCCAACAAGACGAGCTTCTAGCGCAACAAGACGAACTTCTAGCCCAGCAAAATGAACTTCAAACAGCACTAAGTATTGTAACAAATAATGAAGAAAAACTTACGCGGTGGAATGAGTTAATAAAAATAATATCCTCCTCTCTTGATAAAAAGGAGTTTCTTAAAAGTATCGTTGAAAATATGTGTAAAATAACTAAATCAGACAAAGGTATAATTTCCACCATTCACGATGATGTCTTCGCTTCCTATGGGATTTCTAATTTTGGTGTTGATCAATTTAGGAATAACTTGAACGACGGTCTGATTCAACGGTTAACTGATGAAAAACAGCCATTTACGGTAAAACGGGTTCAAGATTCTACGGAGAAAGGCTACCATGAATCTGTTAATTATAGCTTTGACTTATATTTACCTGTTGTTTCTTCTTCTCAAATAGAAGCTGTTATGGTGTTTTCAAGATATGGTGATTCTTATTCAGATAATGAACTAATTGAATATGAAATATTCGCTAGACAAATTGCTATTTACCTTGAAAAAATTATGTTATTTGAACAGTCCGAGGATGATCGCCGGTTAAATCAAGATATTTTAAACACGGTTCAAGAGGGTATACAGTTAATAGATGCTGATCGAAAAGTTTTACAAGTTAACAATCAGCTTTGCGGAATATTTGAATGGCAAGATACCCCCGAACAAATGATAGGACTTTCTTGGGAACATTGGAGCGGTGTCATGGCAGAACAAATCCAAGACTACGAGTTTATTCAGCTTTTAAATGATTTAATAGACTCTGCATTTCTTTCTCCTGATGAAGAACATTCATTTATTTACAGGAAGACCGACAACAAACAAGTCATTAGAGTTTATTGTAAAACAATTAAAGATTGTAATGAACACATTGGAACGTTACTAGTCCATCGTGATATTACGAAAGAGTACGAAATAGCTAACATGAAGTCAGAATTTGTCAGTACAGTTAGCCATGAATTAAGAACACCTTTAGCTAGTATTCTTGGCTTCACAGAATTGTTGTTAACAAAAGAATTAAAGCCGGAACGAAAAACAAAATATACTCAAACTATTTATAATGAAACTATAAGGTTAACTTCCTTAATAAATGATTTTCTTGATATTCAAAGAATGGAATCAGGCAAACAAAATTATGAGAAGAAATATATCGATGTAATATCGATTGTTCAAAATGTTATCGAGCTACAAGAAATTAACACTTCATTACACAAGACAACCCTTACAGTAGAATTAGAGGATGCTATTATACTAGGAGACAAAAATAAAATTGAACAGGTGTTTACAAACTTATTAAGTAATGCAATTAAATATTCTCCAGAAGGAGGAAATATTTCAATCCGTATATATGGTAACGAGGATATAGTTTCTATTGATGTAAAAGATGAAGGACTTGGAATCCCAGAAGTAGAAATACCTAATTTATTTCAAAAGTTTTATCGGATAGACAATTCCGACCGACGAAAAATTGGCGGTACAGGTCTTGGGCTTGCTATCGTAAAAGAGATTGTGGAAGTACATGGAGGTAAGATTTCCGTAAGTTCTAAGAATGGCGAAGGTAGTACATTTAGCACGAACTTCTCACGGATTACAATGAGCACTAATAAAGTAAATGAAGATGGGGCTGCCCCTATGCTTAATTACACAATTATGGTCATTGAAGATGATTTAAGCCTTGCCGAACTAGTAAACCAAGAGTTGCAAGATAATGGGTTTCATGTAAGCTACTATAAGAACGGGCAAGAAGCGTTAGCACAAATGAAAAGTAAGACTCCTGACGCACTTGTTCTAGACATTATGCTTGCAGATGAAATGGATGGATGGACAATTATGAAAGAAATGAAAGAAAATGAAAAACTAAAAAACATCCCAATCTTCATTTCAACTGCGCTGGATGAAAAAGAACGAGGGCTTTCGTTAGGAGCACAAGATTACTTAATTAAACCCTACAGACCTGACCAATTATCTAAGCTAATTATGCACACCCTTTTGACTAATGAAAGAAATGGACAAATTATGGTACCTCATTAAAAAGTAGATTTATGATTTACACTATCTATGGTCATGTACTGAAGATGTTAGAGGTTAAGGCAGTAGTTTTATTTACGGAAAGTTTATCAAGTGGGGGCATTTTTGGGGATGATTCTTCATGAATGCGTGTTAAACCTTTGCAGAGCAATGATCTTTGGAAAATGCCCTATGTACATGCTATACTAATGAAGGATTTATTTGAAAAAGGAGTGTTTTAAATGGCGAAAAAAGGTTATTTTTTAATGGATACTGGAGAGAAAATCGAATTTGATTTATTCCCGAATGAAGCACCAAACACAGTTGCTAACTTTGAAGAATTGGCAAATACAGGATTTTATAACGGAGTAGTTTTCCACCGCGTTATTCCTGGCTTTGTAAGTCAAGGTGGGGACCCAACTGGTACAGGTATGGGCGGAAGCGGCAAAACAATTAAGTGTGAAACTGCTGGCAATCCACATAAACACGAAGCTGGTAGCTTATCTATGGCTCATGCAGGAAAAGATACAGGTTCAAGCCAGTTCTTTATCGTGCACGCACCACAAGCCCATTTAAATGGAGTTCATACTGTTTTCGGTAAAGTAACAAGTGGCCTTGAAGTAGCAACAGCTATGAAAAATGGCGCTAAAATGGAAAAAGTAGAAGTATTTGACGCAGAATAATTAGAAATGCAGCTTCCGAAATTATGGAAGCTGCATTTTCTTATGAATTGGCTATGTTAAATGTTAAAGAATAGTATCTTGTTGTTACTACTTTTCTTTCCTATAAAAACGTTCACCTGTTTTAGGATTATAATACACTCTTGTTTTTTCACCCGTAACAGGGTCAAGATTAACCTCTTCTGTTCGCTCAAAACCTTCCGCAACTTCCGTTCCATGATTGCGATTAAAGCGTTTGTCATATATAAAGTATCCAAGCAAAATACAAGCTATAACAGCTATGATTTGTACAATATACATACCTACTAGAACAAAAATCGCCATTATAGTTTCTCTACAACAACCGCTGTTCCGTAGGCCACAATTTCACTCATATTTTTTCCAATTTCACCGGAATCATATCGCATCATAACAATAGCATTCGCATTCATTTGGTTGGCGTTCTTAATCATACGGTCCATGGCTTCTTTTCTTGAATCTTCCAGCATAGCGGTATATTGCTTGATTTCTCCACCTACTAATCCTTTTAAACTTGCCATAATATCTCCACCAAGCCCTCTACTTCTAACAATTAGACCAAATGCAGGACCTTTTACTTCTACTATTTTATAGCCTTCAATTTTTTCTGTTGTTACTACTAACATTTGAATCGCCTCCAGGTTTTATTTCTTCTTATGTGATTCTTTTTTTAACATCGCCTACAAACTAAATGCAATTACTAAAATAATGAGAAGCGGTAAGCATAAAGCGATCCAACTAATAGGTCTCCCAAAATTAAACGTCCATCCTACCCCAAATCGTTTTTCTACCAAAATACTCGGATCATCTTTATTAATATAAAACAATCCACCCTTCCAATACTTATCATCGTCCACCGCAATTTTTTCCTCTGAACTAGGACTAACCCCTCCTACTTTTAATCGCGATCCACTTTGACCAACCTTCACTGTATAAATACCCACTCCAACAAAAGTTATTACTAAAAAGACAATTGGAAGTGTGAACATTATCCAAGGAGATGCAATTTCAGGATGGATTGTTTGCAAATGTAAATAACCCATCAATAGCGTTGTACTTAATGAGATAAACAATGCAAACCAGCTAGAATACTTACGAAATGCAAGCTGCTGTGAAACGGATGTTTTTTTATTCGCTGGGTTAATCTTTGCACCCGAAAACTTCATTCCTTCGCTCATCAAGAGGAACATCCCCTGCATAACTAGTAAAATGATTGGCATCGAAATAACACTGAAATACGTTTTTTTACTAAAAGCATCTGGCTGTCCAGAAGGTCCCCAATGTGTAGGAATCATATCTGGCATTTGAGCATACTTCATAAAGGTGTAAATGATTAAGCCAACCGTAATAATCATCGGAATGATAAATACGATACGTGGGATTAACTGTAGCTTTTCTTGAAACTTTAAATCTACTATACGTACTTCATTTTTCCCTGATGTCCATCCTTGTTCTACTTTTAGTTTCTTCACTCGAATATGCATGATGAAATAGTAGCCGATGCTCATAAAAAGAGATGTAAATTGCACTCCTACACTTACAAGAGCAAGTGTTTCTTCGTCCGGATTTTGTGTAAATGCCCAAAGAAAATACCCTAACAAAATGACTAACCCAGTTGTTAGAACAACGGTCGTATATCTTTTTTTCAAATGAACGATTGTTTTTTCCTTTACGTGTTGCTCTGGTACATATACACCAAAAACTTCTGTCTGCTTCAAAAACTTTGGAGTAAATGCTTGTAGTACAGTAATAAATAGAAGAATAAATCCAAATAAGAAAATAATCATTTTTCCCCCTCCTTAATGTTTCGAACGAGCTCGTGAACCATTTCTGCCATCTCTTCTTCGGAAAGCTTTAATACTAACCCCTCTGCTAATAGTGGTCTTATTTGATCTGCTATTTGCTGTTTTTGCTTGGCAGATGCTTTCGGTATTCCGTTTGGTTGTATTATAACGCCGGATTTGGCGACAATTTGTATGAACTCTTTTTCCTCTAGATAATGATATGCTTTATTCACCGTATGCATATTCATCCCAAGATCTGCAGCAAATGCTCGAACAGATGGTAAAGATTCACCAGGTTTTAGGTCGCCTCGAGCGATACCTTCAATTAGTTGTTGTGCTAGCTGTAAGTAGATAGGGACAACCGAATTAGCTTTTATTTCAATAAACATTTCGTCATCTCTCCCTACATTTTTGTTCTACATATAGTGTAACACGTTTGTTCTACATAGAATAGAGCAATTTATGAAAAATAAAAGCCTACTCTCCGAAGAAAGTAGACTTTGATAAAACAATATGTTTTGTCATTTCACATTTGGTATACTAGAAATACCAAATGAGGAGGTGATATCCATGGTTGATATACTTATTTTTTCCATTTTCCCCATTGTCATATTAGGATCACTTGGTCTTGCAGGATATGCTATGGCAAAAGAATATCAAGTAAAACAGAAAAAGTTAGATATCGAAATGATGAAACTTGAAAATGAAGCATTTTTACTAATAGAAAAGAAGCATGCACTGTTAGAAGAAACGAAAGATGAATCTAAAAGTTAAGATATCTTCTTCCTTTTTCATAATAGGCTACCTTTTCATTATCAGGAACCATGCTTCCACCAGTTGCCCATACAATATGCGTGGCATTCTGTAAGTTAGCTCCTTGCTTTGCTAGATGAATAGGACCAGTCATTCCAGCAAGAGCAGATGGTTCTAGCTGAATTTTCTCCGTATCTACTAAAAGTGCCAGTAATCGATACATCGTTTCATCACTTATTGTGTAGCTCCCGTTTATTAACTGTTCTAATGTTTTGCCCACAAATCCAGATGGTCTTCCAACTGCAAGCCCGTCGGCATCTGTTTTATTGTCCAACCCGATATCACTTACTGCAATTTTTTCATGTAAACCTGTCATCAAACCTAGTAGCATGCAAGGCGAGTGCGTTGGTTCTGCGAAAAAGCATTGGACGTGATCTCCAAATAGTAGCTTCAAGCCAAACGCAACACCACCCGGACCTCCACCAACTCCGCAAGGTAAATAAACATACAATGGATTGTTTTCATCTACTTTTTTCCCTAGCTGCTCCAGTTGTTTTTTTAGTCTACTGGCCGCAACTGCATAACCGACAAATAAATCAATGGAGTTCTCATCATCGATAAAAAAGCATGTTGGATCGTTTTCGGCTTGTTTTCTACCTTGTTCAACTGCCTTACTATAATCCGCTGCGTATTCAATTACTTCTACCCCTTTTGCACGCAGCATATCTTTTTTCCATTGCTTGGCGTCACTCGACATATGCACGGTCACACAAAATCCAAGCTTTGCACTCATTATGCCAATACTTAAGCCTAAGTTTCCAGTTGATCCTACCGCAATCGAATAGCCGGAGAAAAACTGTTTTAGTTCTTCATTTGCAAGAATCGCATAATCATCTGTTTGCGTTAATAAACCTTCACGAATCGCAAGCGTCTCCGCAATTTTCAGCACTTCATAAATGCCACCTCTTGCTTTAATCGAACCAGAAATCGGTAAAGCATTGTCACATTTTAATAAAAGCTCTCCATCGAAATCGGTTTGAAATAAGTCCTTTATGGCAGATGACATCGTTGGAATAGCCACAAGTGGAGATTCGATTATGCCATTCGTTTTTGCTGTTTCCGGGAAAGCGATTTGTAAATAGGAAGCAAACCTATCTAAGCGATCACTTGCATCTTGCACCATTTCACTTGTCACAGTTAGATTTTTTAGTGCTTCTTCGGTGTTTATTAGATTCGGATTAATCCAAATAACTTCTTCTGTATGTTGCATGTTTTTTATTAAAGGAAATTTCTCTACTAGTTGCGGATCGTTCATTTATGTTATTCCCTTTCTATTCTAAACTCATTACATGGGTAGTATCAGGTGATCGTTCCTCAAATACAAATCCATTCGCACGATAAAAAGCATCTGCTTTTGCAGACTCCGTTTTCGTTGTAATTTCTTTAAACTGACCTTTCGCGTCTGCGGATATAACTTTGCATAGTTCGCTTCCGATACCTTTTCTACGATGTTCTGGTAAAGTATAAAAACGATATAGACGAGCAGATTGTTCCCGAGCACCATTTATATTTTGATTTAATCCACCAATAGCTACTAATTCTCGGTCATCCCATACCCCATAAAGAGCTTCTCCTTGTTCACTAAATCTGTTTGTACCATCTTCATATTCACTTGCTAACCTGGATACGAATCGGTACCCCTCTTTTTCGCTTTCTTGAATTAGTTTGGTTACGTCGACTTCTTTCAAATCTGAAATTTTCTTCACTTCGATTGCCATATACGTTTCCCCCATTCTATTTTTAAAAACGAACTCTTTACTATAATTCAATATATGTAAGCAATTTCCCTCTAAATACCTTAAAGCAATTATTACAGAATTGTTACTGGTGCCAGGCACCAGTAACAGTTCTGTAATAAAGTAATCCCACACTAATTCAAGATTAGTGTGGGATTGGGATAGTTTTTTTATACTGTTTCTTTAATAGCAGTTAGTCTTGCTTCTACTTCTTCTTCGGATAAGTTATGTTCCACCACGTAGCGGTTGAGTGGGTCCACGCGGCATTCATGTGAACAGCTGCGTAAATATTTGTGTTCATTTTCTTCTGAGCATAGAATTTTGTCATTACAATCAGGGTTTGCACAGTTTACATAACGCTCACATGGCTCTCCAGTGAAATGATCTTTTCCTACAATGACATGCTCCACTTGGTTGATTGGAACCGCGATACGTTCGTCGAATACGTACATTTGGCCGTCCCATAATTGCCCGCGTACTTCTGGGTCTTTCCCATAAGTTGCGATACCACCGTGTAATTGAGCTACATCTTCAAAGCCTTCACGTACTAACCAGCCCGAGAATTTTTCGCATCGAATTCCACCTGTACAATACGTTAGTACTTTTTTACCTTCGAACATTTCTTTATTTTCAAGCATCCATTCAGGTAAATCGCGGAAGTTGCGGATATCTGGACGAATTGCCCCGCGGAAATGCCCTAAGTCGAATTCATAATCATTACGAGCATCGATTACAATCGTATCCTCTGCTTGCATTTGTTCAAAAAATTCTTTTGGAGAAAGGTATTTCCCTGTTAATTCATTTGGATTAATATCTTCTTCTAATCCTAAATGCACAATCTCTTGCTTTGGGCGAACATGCATTTTTTTGAATGCGTGCCCCTCTGTTTCATCTATTTTATACACCATGTCTGCGAAGCGAACGTCCGCCTTCATCATGTCCATGTATGCGTCGGTTTGTTCAATTGTTCCCGAGCATGTACCGTTCATTCCTTCGTTTGATACTAAAATACGCCCTTTTAACCCAATTTCTTTACAAGCTGCTAGATGTTCTTGTGCAAATGTTACTGGATCTTCAATCGGGACATATTTATAGTAAAGTAATACTCTGTATGCATGTGTTTCCATTTTTTACTCCACCTTTATGAAATTTTGTCCATTCGTTTTAATATATCAAAAATGTTGGCATTTGTTAAATAGATAGTTTTCTTTTTATTATCAAAAAACGGACAAAATATCTAAAGAAATTGTTTGGACCTATACTACATTTGCATAAATTTAACACCATGCATTTTTTGCAACTGTCCTAACATATGCTGAAAGATTAATGGTAAAGTAACCTGTTTTTTAACACCTTTTCTTGGAAGGAGTTTCTTTTGCGAAAAATAATCAGTTTACTAACGGTTTTACTATTAGTTGTGGGATGTGAAAATAATAAAAAAAGTTTAGAGCCTATTACCTCCGAGGATTTCTTAATAATCGCGCATCGTGGAGCTTCTGCATATGCCCCCGAGCACACGATTTCTGCATATGAAATTGCACAACAGGCGTATGCTGATTATATTGAAATTGATTTACAAATGACAAAAGATGGCGTATTAGTTGCGATGCATGATGAAAAAGTAGATCGTACAACCGATGGGGTTGGCTTTGTAATCGAATATACACTAGAAGAATTGAAACGATTAAATGCAGGTAGATGGTATAACAGTGCAAATCCTGGTTTAGCTAATAAAGAATTTGAAGATTTGAAAGTACCTACACTACAGGAAATATTTTCACATTTCGGAAACGATGTGAATTATTATATCGAAATGAAGTCTCCTAAAATATATAAGAAAATGGAAGAAAAACTAGTCTCTTTGCTAATTCAATACAATTTAATACGTGCAAATGGGGAACTTCCGAAAGTTATTATTGAGTCATTTAATGAGGATAGTTTAACAAGGCTGCATCAACTAGAGCCGAAGCTTCCTCTTATCCAGTTATTCCATTTCAAAGAGGAAGCTACTCTTACGGTCCAACACTATAATCGGTTAAGTAATTTTGCAAGTGGTATTGGAGTTAATATAGGCTCTGTTGATAACAATTTTATTCAAGAGGTTCAACTAAATGGTTTTCAGATTTACCTTTATTCTATCAATAACGAGATAGAAATGAAAAAAGCACTAAACTTAAAAGCAAATGGAGCGTTTACGAATAACCCATTTATGGGAATTAGCGTACGCACTGAATTTGAAAAGTGACTTCAGTTTTTTAACGCATGCTCACATAGCCTGTGAAAATGCATTTCAAACTTTTCATCATCTTCTTTTTGACGCTTTCTAGGACCTTTTAAGCGACCTCCAGCTTGTCGGATTTTCTTAGAAATATGACGGCTATTCAAGAGCTGATCAATATTTTCGGGAGTATACCAACGTCCATTCTGATCGATTGCAAATCCTTGTTTCGCTAACACCATCGCAGCAAGCCCGTAATCTTGCGTAACAACGACATCTCCTTTATTCACTTTATTTACTAATACAAAATCGACCGCATCTGCACCTTTTGATACCATGATCGTTTCTGCACCTTCTCTTTGCATATAATGAGCAGTATCACATAGCAATGTTACTTTTAATCCAAAATGTTGCGCTATTTTTATAGTTTTGTCTACTACTGGACATCCATCTGCATCTACTAAAACACTTACCATCCTATGCACCTCTTTTACCATTCAATCTTTCCATTGTATCCTATAATGTACGTTTTATAAAAAAACGCCCAATGTTTATTGGACGTTTATTTCTTATATTTCCCTAAAATCTTTACCGCTTTTTCTGTAATTGACGTATCAACTGCCTTGTCGAAGTCTACGTCCCCACTGATTGCGCCGTTTGCTTTATACGCATCATACTGTTTTACTACATCGTCTAAAAACATTTTTCCATCTGGATCAAGGCCAGTTACAAATACCTTTTCCCATAATACTGGATCTTTTAAGGCTGTGTACTTCGTCATAATGTCAATTACTTCTGCTTTTCCTTCTCCTTTAACGAACGCGTCATTATAGTCGCGTACTCCTTTTAAATATGCAGCCATAAAACGCAATGATACATTTTTTTCATCATTCATAAATTTAGGTGATCCAAGTACCATTGCAATTTGTGATTCTGGAGCATAATCGGTCGTATCTCCAAAGCGAACATGAAATCCATTTTCTATTCCCTTTGCAATCAAAGGTTCAATTTGAAGTGCTGCATCAACTGAACCATTTTCAATTGCACCCAACATACTTCCGAAATCTCCAAGCAAAACAAACTCTACATCCTCATTTGTAAGTCCAGCATGTTTTAGCATTTCCCAGTAAATGTATTCATCAATTGAGTTTTTAGAAGAAACTGCGATACGTTTGCCTTTAAAGTCTTTATATTCTTTAATTTTGTCTTTCATTTGATTGCCAATGACAAATGAAAAATAGGATTTCCCAGGTACATTATGCCCTTTATCTGCAATAATCTTCACGTCTATTCCCTGTGCAATTGCGTTAAAGAACGACGCTGTCGACACCCCTCCTGCGATATCAACATCACCAGACGCGAGGGCTGGTAGCATTTCATCACTATTTCCAAACTGCGCAAATTCTACTTCAATATTGTAGTCCGCAAAGTATCCTTTTTCTTTTGCAATATAAAAACCTGCTCCAGATGCTGCTCCATCCTCTGCGATAACAACCTTTTCTTTCTTTTCAAGTGGAGCCAAATCTCCGGATGGATTGTTTTTATTTACTTCATCATCAACCCCATTTGTACTTACCTTTTCTTTGGAAGAACACGCACCTAATACAAGAACAATGGATGCGAGTAATACCAACCAACGTTTCTTCACATATTTCCTCCCTTATCTCCTTGAGCGTTGTACTTCTTGTTGTAAATGATTCCAGATAGCAATGAATTGCTCTGCCATCTCCACATTTGCCCGCACTTGTTCCATCGTTCTAGGTCTTGGAATCGGTACAGTAATCTCTTTTATTATTTCTCCTGGGTGTGCGCTCATTAAAATAATACGATCACTTAGTAGCAATGCTTCATCGATGCTATGCGTAATAAACAACACCGTCTTCTTTGTCTCAGACCAAATAGAAAGCAGTTCTTCCTGCAAAATGAATTTATTTTGTTCATCTAACGCTGCAAAAGGCTCATCCATGAGCAAAATTTCTGGGTCATTCGCAAATGCTCGCGCAATGCTAATTCGTTGTTTCATTCCTCCTGAAAGCTCTTTTGGATAGAGTTTCGAGAACTTACTTAAACCTACCTTTTGCAAAAAATACTCCGTTTGCTTCCGAACAAATTCCTTTGGTAAATGTTGCATATTAAGCCCAAATGCAACGTTTTGCTCTACCGTTAACCAAGGAATAACCCCTTTTTCTTGGAATACCATTGATTGTAGAGGTCTTTCGTCAGAATCGGAGTCGATTGTAAATGTACCTGAACTTGGTAACTCTAAGCCTGCCAATATCCGCAGTAAGGTTGTTTTTCCACAACCACTTGGGCCTACTAAGCAGACAAATTCTCCCTCTTCAATTTGCAATGACACATTTTTAACTGCTGTGACACTGTTATTTTTTTTATAAAATATTTTTGTTAAATCTTCTACAGAGATTTTTATATTTTCACTCATTTATTCACCTCCATGGGACGATTTTCTTTTGCAACCCACGTAAAAAGAGGGAGAATAGAAAACCAAAAGATGAAATGAGCACTAAACCAACAAACATTTCTTTTAGCATAAATGCCTTATAAGAGGTCCAGATTAAATACCCAATTCCTGAAGTAGCTCCCATCATTTCCGCAGCAACAATTGTGAGTAATGCAATCGCCTGCCCCATCTGTATACCTTCTAGCATGACAGGAAGTGCACCCGGAAAAGCTATTTTAAAGAAAAAATCCTTTGGACTTGCTCCATAATTTTTGGCAACATCTAGATGCACCTTTTCTATATTCATTACACCTGCGACTGTATTAATAACGACTGGGAAAAATACGCTACCTGCGATTGTGACTACTTTTGAGAAATCTCCAATCCCAAAGAAAATAATTATAATTGGCATTAAAGCAAGAGTAGGTATTGGCATAAGAGCCATTACAATAGGGGAAATAAAATGTCGAATCGGCGCATACAAACCCATAAGCAACCCAATAACTACTCCTGGGATAACGCCTAATAAAAATCCTGCAGCTATTCTATATAAAGATACCGAAATATGGGTCCATAACAGTCCACTTGCTGCCAAATCGAAAAATGTGGATAGTATCGCTGAAGGGGGAGGGAAAAATCGAATATCAAGTATTCCTGTTCGAGAAAAGACCTCCCATAGTAATAGAATGAATATAGGTGAGAAAATTGTTAATAGTTGCTTTGCTCGCTCTTTTCCTTGTTGTTTTTTCCATTCCTGTTGTTCCGTTTCATAGGGATCGTAGTATACGAGCCCTTTTTCATCGCGCATTTTTCACCACCTCTTGTAAAAATAATATGTTGAAAGTCGGGAAAGTGTGAAAAATAGCAAGTTCACTCTAGAAAACGAGTGATTTTTTACATTAAATGGCTAAGAGAGACAGAATAGACTACTTAAGCAACCAAATTGATCTTCAAAGCAACGATTTCCTTTATGAGAGCAATCAATTTCTCTACAAAAGCAACCAGTTAGACTATAACAAGCAATTTTCCTGCGCTGAAAACCGCGTTGGATCAATAAGTCATACGCCTTCATACAAAAATGCCACAACCTTCTAGGGTCGTGGCATTTTTTTGCTACTTAAGAACAAATTTCGTCTTACTATAGCCTTCTTTTAGTTTCTCTACTTCCAAAATTGCCGGTATTGCAGCTTTCAACTCCGCTACATGAGATATGACACCAATCATACGACCTGACTTTTGTAAATCAATTAATGTATCAATTGCTTTGTTTAAAGATTCTTCATCAAGGGAGCCGAAGCCTTCGTCGATAAACATGGTGTCGATTCGAATGCTACCTTGGAAGCTCTGAATGACGTCCGCCATTCCAAGTGCGAGACATAGAGAGGCATTGAATTTTTCGCCACCAGAGAGTGTTTTCACATCACGCATTTGTCCTGTGTATGCGTCATATACATCTAAACCAAGCCCACTTTGTTTTCCATGCGTTTCTTGTCGTTCGCTTCTTATTAGATTATACTGACCACCCGATAAATGCTTAAGCCGTTCATTGGCAGCTTGTACAATTTGCTCTAAATACTCGATTTGCACATAACGTTCAAACGATATTTTTGAAGGGTTTTGACCTCTGAGCATGTCATATAAATCAATAATTCGACCTAAATGCTGCTCCAACATGGAAATTCGTTCACTTATCGTTGTAATCTTATCTTCTAGGTCCATCCCTGCTTTTTCATATTCCTTGGAGCTATTCATCATGCGGAATGCTTCTTCATAAGCAACCTTTAGTTGAACGAGTTCTTCTGCTAAAGGAGCCAATTCCACTTTCGTTTTAGTTGCAAGCTGCTCCCGCACTTCTTTTACTTGCTCTTTAAGTGTATGAAGTGTTTGTTTGTATTGGTTGCACTGTTCTTTTAAAATTTCTCGATTATGCTCAGACATTTTTGCTGCCATATACAACTCCATTGTATCGAAGCCTGCTTTTTTCAACGCTTCTTGGAATTGGACATGTGCTCTATCTCTTTTTTCTAATGCCTCATGAGCAGCATCTGTCGTATGGTCAAGTACAAGTAGTGCTTTTGTAAAAACTTGTGTCGCTGATTGTTGTTCTTTTTGTACATGATCCCAAGCCTTTTCTAATTGTTCCTTATACTTTGTAGCCTCTCCTATACGATCATTTAGTTCTTGTAGTGTGGAAATATGGGCTGGAATCGACGCTTTTTTAGATTCATATACCGCTTTTGTTTGCTTTAACAAGCTATTTTGTAGTTGATAGGAATGCTCTACTTCCGTTTTATCCTGCTCAAACTTTTCTACTCTTTGGACGCTTGCCTTATACACATCTCGTAAGTTGGCTAACTCACCTTTTTCTAATCGTAGTTTCTTCACTTCTATTTCAAGTTTTTCAACGTCCTTTTTCAACTGTTCGCTTTCTTGAACAGATAATTGCAATTCCTCGAATCGGACAGACATCTTCTCAACCGTTTCTTGCGCTGTTTCTTTTTGAGAACAAGCTTTTAAGAAACTTGACTCTTGCTTACTTAGCTGACTTTTTAACTTATGCAATTCTTCTTCATTTACGTTATAGGCTTGTACTTCCATACCCGCCCCTCTATGTTCCATGCTTCCGCATACCGGGCAGGCCTCTCCTGCGACAAGTTTAGATGCAAGGATGCTCGCTTGGTTATTCATATATTTACTTTCTACTTCTTGATAAGCATCTTTCATCTCTTGAAAAAGATGCTTTTGTTTCGCTTCCGTTACTTTCAGGGCGTGTAACTGCATTTCAGCTAACATAAATTCTTGCATGAAACTATGTTTCGTTTGCAAAAAAGCAAGTTGTTGTACTTGGTTATCTAATGGCTCTACGTGTTCTTCCAGCTTTTCTATTGCTTCTTTTAATGAGGAGCTTACTTTTTTTTCATCTAAGAATAGATTCGTTTTTGTTAATACTTGATTGTTTAGTTGTTCGTTCTGCTTTTCCAAATCGAGCATTTCAGTTCTTTTTGCTTCGAGCTCTTCAAATAAAGGGATTAGTGTGTTCAACTGAATAAGAGCCTCTACACTTTTTTCCCGAGCTTCTTTTTTATTTACTTCAATTAAATAAGTAACTTCTACTTGTTTAGCTGATTCTTCCGCTGCTATTACGTTTGTTTTCGCCATTTTAAGCAGCGCAGATTTTTCGTTAGCTTCTTGCTTCGATTCTGCATAATAGCCTTCTACCGTTTCAATGGTACTTGCCCGATCGGCAGCTTCTAGCTGACTTTGCTTCCTAGCGTACTCCTCCGATTGTTCTTGTAAGATTTTGAGGCTCTGTTCTTTTACTTCAAGCTCTATAAATCTATCATTTACTGCTTTTGCTTCATGATAAGCTGTTTGTTTCATTGCATGTTTTTCAGAAGCTTCTTTGTAGGCAAGTTCATCTATTTGAATCTTCTCTTTGTAAAATATAGTTTCTTCTTTTAACGCTTCTACTAGCTGATACGTATTAAAACTGCTGGACTCAATCAATTCAAATACACTAGACTCTCGCATTGGTAATGAGGCAAGTATCTGCTCTGTATAACTATTTCGAGCTAATTCTTCTTTTTTCAACTCCGCTTCTGCAATGAGCTTTTTATCTTTCAATCTCTCGCTAATCATTTTATACGGTTCTGTTTTAAAAATTTTGCGCAAAATAGCTTCTTTATTTTCCGTTTGGGAAGTTAGTAGTTTTCGAAATTCACCTTGTGGAAGCATAACTATTTGGCTAAACTGACCTTGCGTTAGCCCAATAATTTCTTCTACTTTTTTGTTTATTTCGGATACGATTTGTCTTTCCACAACTGGTGTTTCGCCTGATTCCACCATTTCAAAAAATTCGTATCTTTCTCCAGTTGCGCTTTTATTTCCTTTTTTCACATGTGGAAGTTGTCTTAAAATTCGATAGGTCCGTTGATGTATTTCAAACGTCAACTCCACAGAAGTATGTGCATCATCTGTTGCAAAATCACTCCGCATCATTTTCGTATCTTGACGATCTTCTCCGCTCCCATATCCATATAATGCAAAGCATATCCCATCAAATATAGTCGTTTTTCCTGCACCAGTTGCACCTGAAATAACGAATAGCCGATTGTTCTGTAGCTCGGTAAAATCAATTGTTTCAGTAGACTTGTAAGGACCAAATGCAGTCATTTTTAGTTGAAGCGGCTTCACGATTTGATCCCTCCTTCACGTTCTTCCATCATTAAGCTTTGTAACACTTCTTTAAATATCTTTTCTGTTTCTTCCGATGGTACTTTTCCGCTTATCTCTGTATAAAATGCTTGAAACAATGTAAAATCATCTATTTTGCTGCGACCTATTTGTCCCTTTTCCCCTGACAATGCGATAGGCTGAAATGCCTTACGTTCTACATGCATGGCATTGGGGTACACTGTCCGAATTTGCTCCATAGGAGATAAGATGGGTGTTTCATCAAGTAGCTTAACAAATACAAAATCTTCGCTGAAGTTCTGTTGCAAAATATCTTGCATATCCCCTTCTACTGTTCGCATATCACGGTTAGGTTTAAGTAATCTTTTTTCAAGTGTGACATTGCCCACCTGATCTAATTGAACAATATAAAATCCTTTTTTATGATGTTCTTCGGAAATGGAATATTTCAATGGAGAGCCTGCATATTGAATCGTTTCATTCAATACATAATGTGCTTGATGAAGATGTCCTAGTGCCGTGTAGTGAAAACGTTTGAACAGTGCAGCATCTACATATTCGGCTCCACCAATAGCAAGCGGTCGTTCCGATTCACTCGTGTTATTCTCCTGCTCACCACGCGGAGTGACAAATGCATGTCCAACAAACACATGCCTTTTCGTGGAGTCTAGCTCTTTTTCGATTTCCTCTACGATTCTTCTCATTGCTTCTTGGTGACTAGTCACTGTTTCATCGTCAAACAGATGCCGTACTTGAGATGGATCTGCATATGGGATTAAATGAAAATGTACTTCTCCAAATTCATCCTGTAATATAACGGGTTTTAACTCTTTATTTAATTGACCTACTATATGTAGGCCTGTTTCTTTCATTAGCATACTTCCAAAGTTTAGTCGGCCCGGACTATCGTGATTTCCAGCAATACTTAGTACAGGTGTATGTCGCTTTAATACGATTTCAGCGAGCAGTTTATCTAATAAATTGACAGCTTCTGTTGGAGGAACGGCACGATCATACAAATCTCCGGAAATGATAATTGCATCCGGCTTTTCGGTATCAATTGCTTCTAGAAATTGATTTAAAACAAAACGCTGTTCTTCCGTCATGTAGACACCTTGCACAAGTTTTCCTAAATGCCAATCTGCGGTATGAAAAAATTTCAATGAAAAAGCCCCTTTCGTACTCTCTTTAAGACTATTTTATCATTACTTGATCGAAAAAAAGTTGTCAAAATATTTGAGTGCAACTACTTGGTTGACATGTTATGATAATTTGGGGAGGAGGATGATTATGTCAACAGAATCTTATCAACTTACAGCCATCATTATTTATATGGCCGCAATGCTTGTTATCGGTTGGTTTTCTTATAGGAAAACCGCAAATTTAACGGATTACATGTTAGGTGGACGCTCACTAGGTCCTGCTGTTACTGCCTTAAGTGCAGGAGCTGCTGATATGTCAGGTTGGTTATTAATGGGGTTACCTGGAGCAATTTATTTTTCAGGGATGGGTCAAGCTTGGATCGCAATCGGTCTTACAATTGGTGCATATTTAAACTGGTTATTCGTTGCACCTAGACTACGTGTGTACACGCAAGTATCCAATGACTCTATTACCATTCCAAGTTATTTAGAAAGTCGTTTAAAACAATCATCACGTCTATTACGTATTGCATCCGGTCTAATTATTTTATTATTCTTCACGTTTTACGTTTCTTCTGGAATGGTAGCGGGCGGGGTATTCTTTGAAAGCTCTTTTGGGCTTGACTATCACACAGGACTTTTAGTTGTATCCGCAGTTGTTGTGGCATACACACTTTTCGGAGGATTTTTGGCAGTTAGTTATACCGATTTCCTTCAAGGTCTTTTAATGTTCCTTGCATTGATATGTGTGCCTATTTTTGGTGTATTTTTGACAGGTGGATTGGGAGAGACAATAGATTCGATTAAATCCGTAGACCCAAAACATCTAAGTCTTTTCGCTGGCACCACTTTCCTAGGTATAATTTCCACAGTTGCTTGGGGTCTTGGATACTTTGGTCAGCCTCATATCATCGTTCGCTTTATGGCAATAAGTTCTGTAAAAGAAACGAAACAAGCACGTCGAATTGGGATTGGTTGGATGATTATAAGTTTAGTTGGGGCAACTGCCACTGCGTTAGTAGGTGTTGCTTACTTTGCGCAAAATCCTAATGCCACTCTAACAAGTCCTGAAGCAGTATTTATCGCTCTTGGACAAATTATTTTCCATCCGTTTATCGCAGGACTTGTACTTGCAGCAGTTTTAGCAGCCATTATGAGTACCATTTCTTCTCAACTAATTGTGACATCTTCCGCATTAATAGAAGATTTATACAAAGCGATTATTAAAACAGATGCATCTGATAAAACATATGTAAACTATGGACGTATTGCTGTACTTCTCGTAGCTATAATTGCTGCAATTCTAGCTTGGGGCGAACATAAAACAATTCTGAAGCTAGTATCGTTCGCATGGGCAGGTTTCGGAGCAGCATTTGGGCCAGTCATTTTACTTTCACTTTACTGGAGAAAAATCACTTCAGCTGGAGCTTTATCTGGAATGATTGTCGGAGCTATAACTGTTGTTATATGGGGTTCAATTGAATCCCTTTCAAGTAATTTATACGAAATCATACCTGGTTTCATCCTTTGTTTAATCGTAACTGTTGTTGTTAGTTTGATGACTTACAAACCAAACGCTGAAATCGAAAGAGAATTTGATGAAACATTACGTTTATTAAAGCGTGATCGCTAATAAATAGTAGGAGCTGGCCGATACTTTCGGTCAGCTTTTTTTTACATACTAAACGACCTATATGACACTTGTCATGTTTATGACTTGACGTTTATGCCTACTCCTAAAACCAACTTCTCTTTATAGTTATGGTAATAATTCTTTTTAGGAGGAATAACATAGTGAGCAGAGAAAAAACACTTGAATTGCGAAAAAAAATAAAACCATTTGAAAATTCCGAGTTGAAAAAAAGTATTTTTCAAATTATAAATACAATACCACCATTTTTTATCCTTTGGTTCTTAGCATACCTAAGTCTGGATATTTCGATTTGGTTGACAGTCGGATTATCCATTATCGCTGCAGGTTTTGTCGTTCGAGTTTTCATCATTTTTCATGATTGTACACATGGATCTTTCTTTAAAAATAAGAAAGCAAATAGCATTACAGGTACCATTACAGGGATCATTACATTGTTTGCTTATGAAAAATGGAAACGTGAACATAATATTCACCATGCTTCAAGTGGAAACTTAGATAAACGCGGTGTCGGTGATATCTGGATGATGACCGTGGACGAATATGTACAAGCATCCCCGATTAAACGACTTTCTTACCGATTGTATCGTAATCCAATCGTTATGTTCGGTTTAGGGCCAGCGTTATTGTATTTAGTAGCTAATCGAGTTAATCGTAAAGATGCTCGAGCTAAAGAGAGAAACAACACTTACTTAATAAATGTTTCCATCGTTGTTCTTTATTCACTTATGATTTGGTTAATTGGATGGCAAGCATTTTTAATCATTCAAGGCACGATTCTTTTCGTCGCTGGTTCATTTGGAATTTGGTTATTCTATGTGCAACATCAATTTGAAGATTCTTATTTTGAAGATGAGTCTGAATGGGATTATGTAAAAGCTGCGGTTGATGGAAGTTCCTATTACAAGTTACCATTGGTATTACAATGGTTAACAGGAAACATTGGTTTTCACCATGTGCATCATTTAAGCCCAAGGGTTCCAAACTACAATTTGGAAAGAGCACATGAATCAACACCGCCTTTACAACAAGCAACGACGATTAATCTTCGTACTAGTTTAAAGTCTATTCATTTCCGCTTATTTGACGATAAAAACAAAAGCTTTGTAACCTTTAAAGAAATTAAGCATCTATTAAAGAATTCTAAAGATGCAGTTAAACTAAATGCTAAAAGTACAAGTCTTGAAGGAAAATAAACTTCACGAAAAACCATTCCTATTTAGACAGGAATGGTTTTTCCTATATAATAGGATGAAAAGAGTGCGTCCAAAATAGAGGTGTAGCAATTGACAAAGTGGTATCAAATATTCCCTAAATATCCGTGGTTAAGTTTTTATGCGTGGATTATTTTCTGTATTTTCCCTTTCTTTTTCATTTTTAAATCCTCCAGCCTATTTGAAATTATCTTTGGTTTAGTATTATTACTATTATTTTTTATCGTTTATCGTTTTTCTTATACTTCCAGTGGATTACTTCTTTATCTATTCGTTTTTGTAGAAATCTCGATTAGTGTGACCATGACTTTTTTATATGGATATATTTATTTTTCCATTTTCTTATCTTTTTTTATCGGAAACATTCAGCACCGAGTAAGCTTTTTCGTTATTTATAGTATTCATTTGCTAGCAACGATTGCTGCAGTTATCATTGGTTTTTTTACACAAATGGACCTTTTCCTAGCCCATTTACCTTACCTAATCGTTTGTTTAATTGGGGTTATTTTATTGCCATTCAACACTTACAACCGGAACAAACGTGAAGTATTAGAAGGACAGTTAGAGGATGCGCAAAAGCGAATTTCCCAATATATCATCATAGAGGAAAGAGAACGGATTGCACGTGATTTACATGATACCCTCGGACAGAAGCTTTCACTTATTGGACTAAAAAGTGATTTAGCTAGTAGACTAATTGACATAAATACAGAAGCCGCCAAAAATGAAATTAATGATATAAATCAAACTGCTCGTTCCGTCTTAAAAGAAGTTCGAGACCTTGTTACTAATATGCGGGGTACGAAGCTAGAAGATGAACTATTTCGTGTGAAACAAATTCTACTTGCTGCGCAAATTACGTATAAAGTGAGCGGAACACCTAAACTAGTTAAAACCCCTCTTCTAGTAGAAAACGTACTAAGTATGTGCTTAAAAGAAGCCGTGACAAACGTTGTAAAACATAGTAAAGCTACTTCTTGTTCTATCTCGATCAAACAGTCTGCGAAGGAAACTTTGCTTAAAGTACATGATAATGGTATTGGCTTAGATGTAAATAAAGATTGGTCTAGTGGCCACGGTCTTCGAGGAATAAAAGAACGATTAGAATTCGTCAATGGTAGCTTGGACATTCATTTGAAAAATGGAACGACTCTTAATATACGCGTACCAAATGTAATACAACAACCGAGACAGGAGGAGTAATGAATGATTCGAATTGTGATAGCAGAAGATCAAAGAATGGTGCTTGGTGCCCTTGGTTCTCTATTAGATTTAGAAGAGGATATGGAGGTAGTTGGGAAAGCGAATAACGGAGAAGAAGCTCTTCAGTTAATCCATCAGTTTCAACCTGATATTTGTATTATGGACATTGAAATGCCTATTAAAAGTGGGCTGGATGCTGCAGATGAATTAAAGGATGAAACATGCAAAGTCATTATATTAACGACTTTTGCTCGAGCTGGCTATTTTGAACGTGCTCGAAAAGCTGGTGTCAGTGGGTACTTACTGAAGGACAGTCCAAGTGAAGAACTCGCTAATTCTATTCGCATTATTATGGATGGGCGACGTATTTACGCTCCCGAACTAGTTGATATTGCGTACGAAGGTGATAATCCTTTAACCGATCGAGAGAGCCAAGTACTTGAATTGATTGCAGATGGAAAAAACACAAAGGAAATTGCGAGAGAGCTCTTCATCACAACCGGAACTGTTCGGAACTACATCTCTGTCATACTAGATAAATTAGACGTAGGCAACCGAATCGAGGCTATTGCTAGGTTTAGAGAAAAAGGTTGGTTTAAATAAGCTTCTATTCTGCTTAAAGAAAAACTTTAAGCAGTTTTTTTATTTCCTTAGTCTTTAATGCTGACAAGGGAATTACACTTCTCCAAGTTTCATAAACTCCTCAAACGGGTAAACAAATACTAGATCAATAATTTAGAGGAGGAGTATAAATGAGTGGATTATCTGACAAAGTAAAAGGAACAGTAAACAAGACAAAAGGGGAAGCAAAAGATCAATTTGGTAATGCAACTGGCGATACAAAATTACAAGCGGAAGGTAAATTCGATAAATTAAAAGGGAAAGCTCAAGAAAAGATTGGAGAAGCAAAAGACCATTTCCACAATGATCATAAAGATTGATGATAATATAAGCTCGCTGCAATTTATAATTGCGGAGAGCTTATATTATTTAGCGCGTAGGGTTACAACTACTAACTCAGGTGTATTGAATACCCGAAAAGGAATCACACTATTTCCAAGTCCTCTACTTACAATCATTTTCGTATCCTTCTCTTCATACAAACCAGCCGTATACTTTGGAAATAACCCTTGTCCTGGGGCTACTAACCCTCCCAGACCTGGAATACGAAACTGACCACCATGCGCATGCCCTGTAAAAACAACATCTAATTGATTGTCCACATAATCTTGAAAGGTTTCAGGTCGATGAGAAAGTACTAAAGTAAAATCTTCTGTTTTTTTAAACTTGTTTAGTGCATCTGCGACAGATACCCCGCTTAATGGATCCTCAATACCAATGATCCGTATGCGTTCGCCATTTTTCCCTATTATCTGCTCTTTATTAGATAATACGTGCACCCCTAAATCCGCTAGCTTTGATTTAATATGCTCCACATCATTCGTAGAAATCTCGTGATTACCTGTCACATAATAAATAGGAGCGATGGATACAATCTGTTCCACTACCTTCAGACTATTACCTAAGTCATATCTATTACTATCAATGAGATCTCCCGTTATAAAGATTAGATCTGGATTGGCATGCTTTATCTTTTTTACAAGTCTTGCTTGATTTTTACCAAAAGTTGCATCGTGTAAATCGGAAATTTGCACAATCTTTAATCCATTAAAACTTGCCGGGATTTTCTTAGACTCCACTGTAATTTCCGTTGTTTTAATGGACTTATTTCCGGTATATAATATAGCGGCAATCACTAGTAGTAAACCTAACCATTTTTTCATTCGTTTTCTCCTAATTTGGACTCATAATTCCGATACGGTAACCAATATGTTTGTTCTCAAAAAATTCTTTAACCGCATATAAAGCAGTATCTCCTGTTGTACTTTTTACTGCCCCGATTGGCAACTGATCTCGTTCGATAATATATGCTTTCGTTGCATCACCGGTAGGTAGGTAAGTTGGACAAACAATCGTCCAGTCTAATGTGGATCTTTTTAACATCTCATACACTTTATGATGTTCTTTTGCTGCAGTGGTAGATTTTCGTTTTGATTCAGATGATTCATATCGAAGGAGGTTTGGATTCACTCGACTGGTTAAAATACCAGCTGTTCCAATAGTGACGACTCGTTTGATTTTTTGTTTCTCCATAATAGAAATAATATGTTCTACAGACTCTGTTAATACTGTCGTTTGATCAGTCCCAAGAGCACTTATGACTGCATCTGCAACTTCTAGTGTTTTTTCTACATTTGAAAATACCCTTGCATCTCCTTGCAATAAGGTTAAATTAGGATGATTTTGGAGCTTTTCTGGTTTTCTCACGAGGGCTATTATTTCAGCATTATTTTCAAGTAATAATGAAAGCATCTCTTTTCCTACACGACCCGTCGCTCCAAATAATGCTATTTTCATATGAAACAGCTCCTTTTACATTATTATACCAAGACAATTATCTTTCATGAAAAAAAGTACTCCTGTATATGACTACAGAAATACTTTTAAATGTCGATAATTGTTATTTCCCAGGAAATAACTTTATTAGTAATTCCTAAAGTTAAAGAATAAAGCAAACATAGCGCTATAAAAAAGAATGACCAAGACTATACTAATAGCCATCCAAATAAGTGATGCACGTGCATAATTGCGGCGTGGATCTGCATTTCCAAACCCCCAAACAAAAAGCATCACGATGTTTACGATAGGTATAATCATAATAAGCATCGTAATGAGCCACTCACCTACTGACATTTCACTTGCTGTTTTATGAACAACGTTATTTTGAGTTTCTTGCGTTTGTACCATTTCATTTGATTCCATAATAAGTCCCCCTTTTCCCACAATATGTGTCTTCTCCATTTTACTAGAAAACTGATGAGAATAGTCCTTACTACGAATGGTTTATACTATTATTTTATCTTCATCATGCTCATAGGTGTAACAATGCCTATAAGATTTGTATTAGGTTTGCCATCTTCTGTTATCAGAAGAGCTTCTAGACGTCTCCCTCTTGTAATAGCGGCTTTGAAAATTTCCAAAGCTTCATACACTGATGCATTTCTTCCTATAAATTGATGATTTTCTCTACCATTTTCATGTGTCAGAATTTCACCTAATGTAGTCTTCTTCCTAGAAAAAGATGCTGAGTCTACAGTACTTGCCAACCACATTGTAATTCCAACAGGTGTTATAAGCCCTTTAAATTCCGTACCATCATACACAGGAAACTGATTATACTTTTTGTCCGAAATTACTTTCAATGCATAACTCAAAAAGTCCGTTCTTTGAAAAGTTGTCACCTTTGTCTGAAACATATTTCCAACAGTAATAGGTTTCGTCAGAGCAACTTCCATCTCTTCCATTTTCAATACAACATCTTCATGTGGCTCTGCAATGGCATACTCCGTCGAGGTGCGATGATGAATAATTGCATTTCTAAGGTCCCCATATTCGCGCAGATCTGCCTCGTATCTTCTAATAATTGCATTCTTTTTTTTCGCCATGTCAATTACGCGAAAAAAGGCAAGATGATCCTGAGTCCCTATAATTTCCTTCATCAATTGGTCTATCCGATTATACGCTGTAATAAAACGATCTGAATTGCGAACGGTCATCTCTTCTCACCTCGAGTAAATATTTATTAAATCTTTGTCTTCGAAACATTCTTTTTAGCAAAATAAATTGCACCTGTTATAAATATAGCTATCGCTAATAGCGTAATGAGTAAACTCCAAACAAAAGGTGTCTTATCAACAGAACCCATTAATAGATCACCCGCATACATCGGGATCTTCCATGGAGAAATTGTCCAATACGTTCCAATTAATCCATAGACAATTTGAGCGACTATAACAAGTGTCAAAGAAACGGCAGATGCGATACCCGTCGAAAATACTGCGCTAGTGAATAACACAATACTAATAACAAATAATAGCCAGACAATATACGTTGCAAGAAATTTGATAAACGCTACTGCATCAACTACTCCAAAAAGGACATACGTATAATATAAATTTGCTAACAACCCAAGTACCACGCTACCTATAATAAGTATGCACATAATAACTAATTTGCTATACACATAACTAGAATACGTTATCGGTCGCACGTATAGCAGCGTTGCTGTTCCATTTTTTCGTTCCCTTGCAATAATTCCAGCAAAACCAAGTGTTACGACGAGCATTCCGATAAATTGATATTGGCTAATCGTTGACATAACAACTTGCTCTGGGGTAAGTTCAGGGAATTGAAAAACCGTTCCTTCCGGCATATTACCTACTGTACTTAAAATTTGAGGTAAATAATAATTCGTTAATGGCTCTGAAATACCAAATAGTATAAACACTAAAGGAATCCACAGAATTTTAAAATTTCGTACATTTTCGCGCCACTCTTTTTGGAATAAAACCGAAAAATTACTCATCCTTTATTCACCACCTGTAAAAAAATTTCTTCTAGACTAGCCGTTGCCCGCTCCACCTTCGATAAAATTAAACTACTGTCTGCAAGCATATACAATATTTCATTCATCGGAGGTTTTGCATTTTCAATAGGAATAAAAGCAACTGCTCCTTCCTGCCAAGTCGGCCATGGGGCGGTTTTTACAAATTGCGCCGCTTCTTCACTATCCAAGAAGAAAACTTTGTACAAAGGATTGGCATATTTTTCGAGAACTTCTCGCATAGAACCTTGTTCGACTAACTTTCCCTTTCGTAAAAATAATAATTGGTCGGTCATTTCTTCTGCGTCATTTAAAATATGGGTCGAATACAAAATAGTCGTCGTTGTCTGCAATTCTTTTAGCAAATTCATAATTTCGCGTCTTCCAATTGGATCTAAAGCAGACACTGGTTCATCCAATAGAAGTAATGAAGGTTTATGAACGATTGCTTGCGCTAAACCTAATCGTTGTTTCATTCCCCCGGAAAATGTACCCGTCTTTTTCTTTTTTGCATCTCCAAGACCAACAAATTCAAGCGTCTTTTCCGCTTCTAGTTTCGCAATTTTAGGATCTATCCCACTTAACTTGGCAGTCATTTCAATAAATTCAAGTGCCGTTAACCATGAATAAAACTGAGGATATTGTGGCAAAAATCCAATTTCTCTTCGGATATCCCCTATAATTTCTCCGTCCATTACGATTGATCCATTCGTTTGCTTTAGCAATCCGGCAAGCATAGACAAAGTAGTTGTTTTTCCTGCCCCATTTGGTCCGATTAATGCAGTTGCCGTGTTTTTATTTAACGAAAAAGTTATGTTATCTACTGCTTTTTCATTTCCATATTCTTTTGTTAGTCCTTGCATATGAAGTAATGTTTTCATTCATTTCTTCTCCCAAAAATGAAGTATATAATTGATCCAATTATATTCGTCAAAATAATAATAATCGCCCACAACCACTTGGGTCCATTCGTACTCTTTACACGGATTAGGTCGACAATAGCAACAATCATTATGATAAGTTCAATAATTGCAAGCGGTAGTACAAGCATCCACGGTATAGATTCAAAATTCATGGTAATTCCCCCTTTGTTTAGTTAACACTATTCTACTACATATAGAACAGAAAAAGTTCAAAAAAATAAAATAATTTATAAAAGGGGATTTAAGCAACTTTTATAGGCAACATAAATAGTATTTACACGATATGTTATAATAGAGCGTTGGAAGGTGAATAAAAATGGACATATTAATTAGAAATGCACGTAAAGAAGATGCACTCGAAGCTGTTCCACTTATTATGGAAGCAATTGGAGACATCTCAATGCAAATGACAGGCGAAACAGAAGAAGTAGAAATAACGAAAGAGTTCGTGCAATTATTTACTCGGACAGACAATCGGCATTCCTATCTACATTCATATATAGCAGAAATGGAAGGGAAAGTTGCAGGAGTCCTTGTGTTTTATTCTGCAGAGCAAGTGGTTACACTAGATGCAAATTTAGAGGCATATCTTTCGAATAAAAAAGGAGCTCCCATTAAAATAGATCCTGAAACATTACCTGGAGAATGGTATATAGATACGGTAGTAGTAGATCCTACATATCGCGGACATGGTATTGGTACAAAGCTTTTAACATATGCAGAAAACCTAGTTAAAAAAGTTGGTGGTGGAAACCTTTCTTTAAATGTTGAGACGGAAAAAGAATCCGCAATTCGCTTGTATAATCGGCTAGAATTTGTTACTGTATGTCCTTGGACAATTATTGGTCAGACCTTTCATCATATGGTGAAGACGGTTGACGCCAATTAAAGGAGAATTTTTATGAAATTATGGATTTATCCCCTTATGGTTGTTTTTGCAGCCAGCTGTTATGGGACTTTATCGACGATGGTGAAGCTTGCAATTAGGGATGGCTATACAGCTTCAGAAGCAATTGCGAGTCAATATATTATGGGTTTTCTTTTAGCATTAGTTATCTATTTGTTAACACAACGAAAGCTTCCCCGTTTACACGGTGGATTTAAAATTATTTTATTAGCTGGTATTTTTACTGCTACGACAGGAATTGTATATGGACAAGCACTTATCTACTTACCAGCTTCTCTAGCAGTTGTTATGTTATTTCAATTTACATGGGTTGGTACGCTAATCGATTGCATTTTAAGAAAACGGTTGCCAAAAAGACCAGAAGTTATTTCACTCATTATTTTATTTATCGGAACCATTTTAGCTGCTGGTGTTCTTGATGTCGATTTGAGCGGTATTGACTGGAGAGGCTGGGTATATGGGTTTGCTGCTGCGGTTTCATTCTCTTTTAATATGAATGTCAATACGAAGCAAGTGGAAGGAATGAATACGACGACTCGTCTACTATTTGTTTCTTTTATCGCTGCGGTAATGATTGCTATCTTCCAAACACCTGAAATTGTATGGAATGGAAAATTGTTTATGGAACCACTTTTCTTTTACGGGTTAGCTCTTGGTTTACTAGGCATTATCGTTCCCATTTACTTTTTCGTCATTGCTGTACCAAAAGTGGGAGGCGCTATGTCATCCATTTTAAGTGCAATGGAATTACCTGTAGCTGTTATTGTTTCGGTTATCGTGTTAAGTGAGGCACTTTCCGGGTTACAAATTGTTGGTATAGTCGTCATTTTACTGGGTATGTGTATACCCACACTTGCTAGTATTTCGAAAAGTAAAAAACGACAAACAACCCTAGGTAAATAAACTAAAACAGACAAGAATGGTCAAAATTAGACTCTTCTTGTCTTTTTGCTTAAAGATTTTCACCTCTTTTGAAGTCGTTTATACATAAATAGAAAAATCCGTAATACCTGCGTATGGAATTTGGTTCTTAATTTTTTCCTCCAGTTCTTTTAATGTATATATTTGCCATCCTTCTAAATTGTTCATATGCCACTTACGCATAAATAATTGATACAAAAAAATCTCTCTTAATTTCAGGAAAATAGGAATTTGTTCAATCATATCCTCATGAAGTACATTTTCTGATTGATAACCCGCAAAGAAATGATTCATAAATATATGAGTGAAACTATCTGTATTACCATTGTAAGAATGATGTTGCCAGTATGCATGATAGAAAGATACCGCGATATCTTGGGCATACCAATTATAGGAACATTCATCGAAGTCAATTGTATTTAGGGTGCCTTCGTTCGAAATGATTAAGTTGCCTTGATGAAAATCATTATGAATTAAACCAAATGTATCTGGCGTAATTTTGTATGTACATAGGATCTGCATCAATCTATCGTATTCCTCCTTTACCCAAGGAAGTAAACCCCCTCCTATATCAAATACATCTGGATTTTCAACTGTCCATACAGGTCGACTTATTTCTTCAACCCTATATTGTTTGGATAGCTCATGCATCCTTCCTAATACTCTTCCCCACAGTTCAAATGTCTTTACATTCCAATGAAGTTCGTTGGTAACATCCATTTCATCCCCCTTAATAAATTCAAAATACGTTTTTACTCTTCCATCTTCATACCCTATAGTCATTTCTGGCTTCGACATAGCAACTCCATGTTCATGTAAAAAATTCATCCATTCGATTTCCTGCAAAATCATTTCTTTTGTCTTCTTCTTATCAGAAATTCTAACTACTCTTCCCTCTTCCTCAAGATGAAATATATCATTATGAAATCCTCCGTCCAACCGGATACGATTTTCTTCCATTCTGTTTCACCCTCACTCAACTTTCAAATTGAAACTATCTATAGATTTACTTTATCACAAAGTTTTTCAACAAAATTAAAACTGAGGACATTTAATACCTGCCCTCAGCATTTTTAATTCTACTCTTTTTCAACTCGTATAAATCGTAAATTCCATTGTTGTTGCTTTTAAATTCAATCTATTTTTTGCTTGTAATTTTTAATAACGCTAGTAACGATCGAAGTTAATCCTAAAATAATAAGCAAACTAACTATAAAGAACGCCCGTGTACGCTTGTTCTTCATTTTGTTTCCCTATTGTATTTCCTAATAAGGGAAACTATATGAGTTAAAAATGAACAGTAATTACTGCTTATTTAGTTGGATAGTAACTTTTGTTCCATGGGGTTCTACACTTTCAAATGATAGTATGCCATTATGTGATTGAACCACTTCTTTTACAATTGCAAGGCCGAGTCCACTTCCCTCGATTTGTGTGGAACGTGCAGTATCCTCACGATAAAAACGTTCTGTCCATTGCTCATAATTTGTATTTGAGTTTCCAATTCCAGTATCTTGTATAGTAACAAGCACATACTCCTCCGTTTCTGTCAGTGAAACTTGTATTTCACCAGGGGAATAATTGTATTTGATCGCATTAGAAAGGAGATTTTCCCAAACGTACTCTAACATCTCTCTATCGCCGAGTACTTCTACCTTTTTTAGTTGCAACTGGATCGAAATATCTTTTTCATCCACTAACCATCTAAACTTCTGCATAACTTGTTTTAACTGTTCGTCTAGGTAGTAAATCTCTTTTTTGGTGCGATTATTAGCTTGATCAAAGGAAGTAAGTACTAACAATTGCTTCATAACACTAGATAAACGCTTTGATTCTTTTTGAATGATCGTTGTGTATTTTAAATGTTCTTCTTCATTTAATTCCTGGCTTTCAAGTAACGTAGCATAGCCCTGTATATTTAACAAAGGTGTTTGAAAGTCATGCGACACTCTGGAGATAAATTCTTTTTTATAGCGATCACTAGCTTCTAATTGCTTAGCCATATTTCGGAAGCTATCTGCTAATTGGCCAATTTCATCGCGCTGATAGACTGGTATCGGTACTTGGAAGTCTTCATTTGCAATTTTATTTGTCGCAATCGTTAATTTGGTTAATGGGTCAATCATTTTCTTCGCCACGATTAACATTGCGATCACACTAATAACAATCATTGCTCCAGCAAGGCCTCCTAATAGTAAATGGATTTCATTAAATAGAAACTTAATATTAGGTCTTTGAAAAAGCGCATACTTTTTATGATCAAATGTGAATGGCACACCCACCGTATTCGTTAACTCATTTGAAAAATATCCCGTTATAAACGTTTCTTTCGGAAACTCACGCATCCCGTGATACGTTTCCCCATTCAAAACTCTATCTACCACAGAATCACTAATAGTCTTAACTCGAAAATCGCCACCAAAAGAGCTCTCCCTGCCCTCTTCACTTACAATATATATTTGATACCCCGTGTCGCCAATCATTTGTAGAAGTGGCTCTAAGTTCTTTAAATGAGATGATTCAATGAGTTGTACAATTGATTCCGCAACTAATACATTTTTTGCATCATTTGTTTCCTTTAAATTTTGATGATAAAACGTATTTACAATCATAAATCCGATTGTCCCACTGGTGAACATAATGAGTAGCGTCATCCATAAGAATTTGCTATATAAAGTTTTCATACACGGGTTCCTTCTAATTTATATCCGATTCCGCGAACGGTTATAATTTGTACATCGGCTTTTATTTTCAATAATCGTTCCCGTATCCGTTTAATATGTACACTTAATGTTTGTTCATCTCCTTCGAAATCAATTCCCCAAACTGCTTCTATCAATTGTTCCCGGGTAAATACTTGATTTGGCTTGGATGCTAGTTTCGAAAGTAACTCAAATTCTTTTAAAGGCAGAACTAATAGTTCCTCTCCAATTTGAACATCAAAACTCTTTCGATTAATTAACATGTTTGCCACTTGAATGTTGGCATCACTTGTTTTGTCATATCTTCTAAGTATTGCTCGAATACGAAATAACAATTCTTTTGGCTCAAATGGTTTTACTAAATAATCGTCAGATCCCGCTAAATAGCCTTTTTCTTTATCTTCTAATTGTCCTTTCGCAGTTAATAATAATACAGGAAAGTCATACTGCTCGCGGATGAGTTTGGTTAATGTTAAGCCATCCATTTCCGGCATCATTACATCGACTATTGCTAAATCAGGAATTTCTTTTTCAATTAAGGATAAGCCTTCTTTTCCATTCGTTGCTTTAATGACATGATATCCTGTCTGCGATAAGTAAATAGATATCAAATCTAATGTATGTACATCATCATCTACTGCTAATATTACAACCATAGTCACCCTCCTTTTTTTTGCATTGATAATTCATATTGTGGATGTTTGTAAACAATTCAGCAAGTGAAATCAATATATGATCAGTTAGTTTAAGATAAGACTTGTTGTAAAATGAATAGAAATGGATCGAAGTATTGCTTATTTAAACGGAAATTTGGTTAAGTTGGCTACACTCCAGACTGATTTTGTACAACATAGGTACCCAATTTCTAATCCTTTATATGTAAAGCAGACTATTTTTTTAAAATGCAATCCAGGTTTAGAAAATCACTTTGAATTAATATCCATAATCAGTTACAAAATGGTTCTTCGAGACCAATTATGCTTTACCCGAGACTAATTCAGTCAAACTCGAGACCATTTTTACTCGAAGCGAGACCAATTCCTTAACAATCGAGACCAAATCTCATAATAAAGGGTTATCTCTATGTGAGATAGGTTATTCAATTTATAAAACAACTCTAATACAGAAAAAAGTTCAAAGTTAGTTGCTATGTAATATTGAATGAAGCTAAATACTAGATCCCTTTGAATTGTACGTATCAAAAAAAGTCGTTACCGATTACTCGGTAACGACTTTTCATAGTGCCCAGCGACGTCCTACTCTTGCAGGGGGAAACCCCCAACTACCATCGGCGCTGAAGAGCTTAACTTCCGTGTTCGGTATGGGAACGGGTGTGACCTCTTCGCCATCATCACTAGACAATGAGTGCTTGTTCACTCAAAACTGGATAAAAGACATTGAAATATACAAATTCTATTTGGTTAAGTCCTCGATCGATTAGTATTCGTCAGCTGCACATGTCGCCACGCTTCCACCCCGAACCTATCTACCTCATCGTCTTTGAGGGATCTTACTTACTTGCGTAATGGGAAATCTCATCTTGAGGGGGGCTTCGTGCTTAGATGCTTTCAGCACTTATCCCGTCCACACATAGCTACCCAGCGATGCTCTTGGCAGAACAACTGGTACACCAGCGGTGTGTCCATCCCGGTCCTCTCGTACTAAGGACAGCTCCTCTCAAATTTCCTACGCCCACGACGGATAGGGACCGAACTGTCTCACGACGTTCTGAACCCAGCTCGCGTACCGCTTTAATGGGCGAACAGCCCAACCCTTGGGACCGACTACAGCCCCAGGATGCGATGAGCCGACATCGAGGTGCCAAACCTCCCCGTCGATGTGGACTCTTGGGGGAGATAAGCCTGTTATCCCCGGGGTAGCTTTTATCCGTTGAGCGATGGCCCTTCCATGCGGAACCACCGGATCACTAAGCCCGTCTTTCGACCCTGCTCGACTTGTAGGTCTCGCAGTCAAGCTCCCTTCTGCCTTTACACTCTTCGAATGATTTCCAACCATTCTGAGGGAACCTTTGGGCGCCTCCGTTACACTTTAGGAGGCGACCGCCCCAGTCAAACTACCCGCCTGACACTGTCTCCTACCCGGGTTACGGGTATGGGTTAGAATTTCAATACAACCAGGGCAGTATCCCACCGACGCCTCCTCCGAAGCTGGCGCTCCGGGCTCTAAGGCTCCTGCCTATCCTGTACAAGTTGCACCAAAATTCAATATCAAGCTATAGTAAAGCTCCACGGGGTCTTTCCGTCCTGTCGCGGGTAACCTGCATCTTCACAGGTACTATAATTTCACCGAGTCTCTCGTTGAGACAGTGCCCAGATCGTTACGCCTTTCGTGCGGGTCGGAACTTACCCGACAAGGAATTTCGCTACCTTAGGACCGTTATAGTTACGGCCGCCGTTTACTGGGGCTTCAATTCGCACCTTCGCTTGCGCTAAGCACTCCTCTTAACCTTCCAGCACCGGGCAGGCGTCAGCCCCTATACTTCACCTTACGGTTTTGCAGAGACCTGTGTTTTTGCTAAACAGTCGCCTGGGCCTATTCACTGCGGCTCTTCTAGGCTATACACCCAAAAGAGCACCCCTTCTCCCGAAGTTACGGGGTCATTTTGCCGAGTTCCTTAACGAGAGTTCTCTCGCTCACCTTAGGATTCTCTCCTCGACTACCTGTGTCGGTTTGCGGTACGGGCACCTATCACCTCGCTAGAGGCTTTTCTTGGCAGTGTGAAATCAGGAACTTCGGACTAAGTCCTCGCCATCACAGCTCAATGTTACAGAGTGCGGATTTGCCTACACTCACACCTCACTGCTTGGACATGCATAACCAACAGCATGCTTACCCTATCCTTCTGCGTCCCCCCATTGCTCAAACGGTGGTTTGGTGGTACAGGAATATCAACCTGTTGTCCATCGTCTACGCCTATCGGCCTCGACTTAGGTCCCGACTAACCCTGAGCGGACGAGCCTTCCTCAGGAAACCTTAGTCATACGGTGGATGGGATTCTCACCCATCTTTCGCTACTCATACCGGCATTCTCACTTCTAAGCGCTCCACCAGTCCTTCCGGTCTGACTTCAACGCCCTTAGAACGCTCTCCTACCACTGATACCATAGGTATCAATCCACAGCTTCGGTGATTTGTTTAGCCCCGATACATTTTCGGCGCAGCGTCACTCGACCAGTGAGCTATTACGCACTCTTTAAATGATGGCTGCTTCTAAGCCAACATCCTGGTTGTCTAAGCAACGCCACATCCTTTTCCACTTAACAAATACTTTGGGACCTTAGCTGGTGGTCTGGGCTGTTTCCCTCTTGACTACGGATCTTATCACTCGCAGTCTGACTCCCAAACATAAATCATTGGCATTCGGAGTTTGTCTGAATTCGGTAACCCGGGATGGGCCCCTAGTCCAAACAGTGCTCTACCTCCAAGATTCTAACGTTTGAGGCTAGCCCTAAAGCTATTTCGGAGAGAACCAGCTATCTCCAGGTTCGATTGGAATTTCTCCGCTACCCACACCTCATCCCCGCACTTTTCAACGTGCGTGGGTTCGGACCTCCAGTAAGTGTTACCTTACCTTCATCCTGGACATGGGTAGATCACCTGGTTTCGGGTCTACGACCACATACTCATTCGCCCTATTCAGACTCGCTTTCGCTGCGGCTCCGTCTTCTCAACTTAACCTTGCATGTAATCGTAACTCGCCGGTTCATTCTACAAAAGGCACGCCATCACCCATTAACGGGCTCTGACTACTTGTAGGCACGCGGTTTCAGGATCTATTTCACTCCCCTTCCGGGGTGCTTTTCACCTTTCCCTCACGGTACTGGTTCACTATCGGTCACTAGGTAGTATTTAGCCTTGGGAGATGGTCCTCCCAGATTCCGACGGAATTTCACGTGTTCCGCCGTACTCAGGATACACTCAAGAGAGAATGAACTTTTGACTACGGGGCTTTTACCCTATCCTGCGGACCTTTCCAGATCGCTTCGTCTAGCTCATTCCTTTGTAACTCTATGTAGAGTGTCCTACAACCCCAAGAGGCAAGCCTCTTGGTTTGGGCTATTCCCGTTTCGCTCGCCGCTACTCAGGGAATCGATTTTTCTTTCTCTTCCTCCAGGTACTTAGATGTTTCAGTTCCCTGGGTGTGCCACAGATACGCTATGTATTCACGTAAATGTACTGCTCCATTACGAACAGTGGGTTTCCCCATTCGGAAATCTCCGGATCAAAGCTCACTTACAGCTCCCCGAAGCATATCGGTGTTAGTGCCGTCCTTCTTCGGCTCCTAGTGCCAAGGCATTCACCGCGCGCCCTTATTAACTTAACCTAATTCGGCTTCCAATTAAAATTGAAACCCTGAAAAATAGTAGTTAAAAATACTACGCAAAATATAATCACAAAAGTGATCACAAATTGAATTTCTTGAATTTGTTTCTTTCAATGTCATTTTATCCAGTTTTCAAAGAACAAGTTTAAATAAATATTTGGTGGAGCCTAGCGGGATCGAACCGCTGACCTCCTGCGTGCAAGGCAGGCGCTCTCCCAGCTGAGCTAAGGCCCCGAAAATCAAAAAAGGTATGGTGGGCCTAAATGGACTCGAACCATCGACCTCACGCTTATCAGGCGTGCGCTCTAACCAGCTGAGCTATAGGCCCTCTTTGAATTTTCATATATTAATATACATGAACATTCAAAACTGAACTGCAAAACGTTAAGATACAGATAAAAATCTGTATTCCGATATTATCCTTAGAAAGGAGGTGATCCAGCCGCACCTTCCGATACGGCTACCTTGTTACGACTTCACCCCAATCATCTGTCCCACCTTCGGCGGCTGGCTCCCGTAAGGGTTACCCCACCGACTTCGGGTGTTACAAACTCTCGTGGTGTGACGGGCGGTGTGTACAAGGCCCGGGAACGTATTCACCGTGGCATGCTGATCCACGATTACTAGCGATTCCGGCTTCATGTAGGCGAGTTGCAGCCTACAATCCGAACTGAGAACGGTTTTATGGGATTAGCTCACCCTCGCGGGGTTGCGACCCTCTGTACCGTCCATTGTAGCACGTGTGTAGCCCAGGTCATAAGGGGCATGATGATTTGACGTCATCCCCACCTTCCTCCGGTTTATCACCGGCAGTCACCTTAGAGTGCCCAACTAAATGCTGGCAACTAAGATCAAGGGTTGCGCTCGTTGCGGGACTTAACCCAACATCTCACGACACGAGCTGACGACAACCATGCACCACCTGTCACCGCTGTCCCCGAAGGGAAAGATCTATCTCTAGAACGGTCAGCGGGATGTCAAGACCTGGTAAGGTTCTTCGCGTTGCTTCGAATTAAACCACATGCTCCACCGCTTGTGCGGGCCCCCGTCAATTCCTTTGAGTTTCAGTCTTGCGACCGTACTCCCCAGGCGGAGTGCTTAATGCGTTAGCTGCAGCACTAAGGGGCGGAAACCCCCTAACACTTAGCACTCATCGTTTACGGCGTGGACTACCAGGGTATCTAATCCTGTTTGCTCCCCACGCTTTCGCGCCTCAGCGTCAGTTACAGACCAGAAAGCCGCCTTCGCCACTGGTGTTCCTCCAAATCTCTACGCATTTCACCGCTACACTTGGAATTCCGCTTTCCTCTTCTGTACTCAAGTCCCCCAGTTTCCAATGACCTTCCACGGTTGAGCCGTGGGATTTCACATCAGACTTAAAGGACCGCCTGCGCGCGCTTTACGCCCAATAATTCCGGACAACGCTTGCCACCTACGTATTACCGCGGCTGCTGGCACGTAGTTAGCCGTGGCTTTCTAATGAGGTACCGTCAAGGTACGAGCAGTTACTCTCGTACTTGTTCTTCCCTCACAACAGAGTTTTACGATCCGAAAACCTTCTTCACTCACGCGGCATTGCTCCATCAGACTTTCGTCCATTGTGGAAGATTCCCTACTGCTGCCTCCCGTAGGAGTCTGGGCCGTGTCTCAGTCCCAGTGTGGCCGATCACCCTCTCAGGTCGGCTACGCATCGTCGCCTTGGTGAGCCGTTACCTCACCAACTAGCTAATGCGCCGCGGGCCCATCCTGTAGTGACAGCCGAAACCGTCTTTTAACATTCCCCCATGTGAGGAAATGGATTATTCGGTATTAGCCCCGGTTTCCCGGAGTTATCCCAATCTACAGGGCAGGTTGCCCACGTGTTACTCACCCGTCCGCCGCTAAATCAGAAGAAGCAAGCTTCTTCGTCATTCGCTCGACTTGCATGTATTAGGCATGCCGCCAGCGTTCGTCCTGAGCCAGGATCAAACTCTCCATAATAGAGAACTTAAAAAGCTCATTTTGTTTTGCTGGCATCATCATTAAATGATGTCCAAATTGTTTTGCTATCAAGCTAACCGAAGTTAGTCTCTCAAGCTGTATGTCTTAACGTTTTGCATGTTCAGTTTTCAATGTTCATGGTGGAGCCTAGCGGGATCGAACCGCTGACCTCCTGCGTGCAAGGCAGGCGCTCTCCCAGCTGAGCTAAGGCCCCGAATATAATTAATAACTGGTCGGGAAGACAGGATTCGAACCTGCGACCCCTTGGTCCCAAACCAAGTGCTCTACCAAGCTGAGCTACTTCCCGTCATAAATGGTGCGCTCGGCAGGACTTGAACCTGCAACCTCTTGATTCGTAGTCAAGTGCTCTATCCAATTGAGCTACGAGCGCATATTTCTTACATAAAAGTGGTGCCGAGGACCGGAATCGAACCGGTACGGTAGTCACCTACCGCAGGATTTTAAGTCCTGTGCGTCTGCCAGTTCCGCCACCCCGGCACTTAAATGAATCTATGGAGCGGAAGACGAGGTTCGAACTCGCGACCCCCACCTTGGCAAGGTGGTGTTCTACCACTGAACTACTTCCGCTCGGTTATTAAATTTAATGGTGCGGGTGAAGGGAGTCGAACCCCCACGCCTTGCGGCGCTAGATCCTAAGTCTAGTGCGTCTGCCAGTTCCGCCACACCCGCATACATAATTCACTGAAAAAGTGATGAGCCATGTAGGATTCGAACCTACGACCCTCTGATTAAAAGTCAGATGCTCTACCAACTGAGCTAATGGCTCGAAAAGTGGTGCCGGAGAAAGGACTTGAACCCTCAACCTACTGATTACAAGTCAGTTGCTCTACCAGTTGAGCTACTCCGGCAATTCCAAAAAAAATGGTGGAGGATGACGGGCTCGAACCGCCGACCCTCTGCTTGTAAGGCAGATGCTCTCCCAGCTGAGCTAATCCTCCTGGGTTATAAAAAATCTTGATAAGTTGTACTTCTCTTGATTTTATACATTTTATATTTATTACAAGCCCAGCGACGTCCTACTCTCACAGGGGGAAACCCCCAACTACCATCGGCGCTGAAGAGCTTAACTTCCGTGTTCGGTATGGGAACGGGTGTGACCTCTTCGCCATCATCACTAGACTTGAATAATGAAAGACAAGTTTTATTATAACAACTCTGTAGCATTTTACAAGTGTTATTTTAATAAAAATTTTATTCTTTCAAAACTGGATAAAAGACATTGAAATATACAAATTCTATTTGGTTAAGTCCTCGATCGATTAGTATTCGTCAGCTGCACATGTCGCCACGCTTCCACCCCGAACCTATCTACCTCATCGTCTTTGAGGGATCTTACTTACTTGCGTAATGGGAAATCTCATCTTGAGGGGGGCTTCGTGCTTAGATGCTTTCAGCACTTATCCCGTCCACACATAGCTACCCAGCGATGCTCTTGGCAGAACAACTGGTACACCAGCGGTGTGTCCATCCCGGTCCTCTCGTACTAAGGACAGCTCCTCTCAAATTTCCTACGCCCACGACGGATAGGGACCGAACTGTCTCACGACGTTCTGAACCCAGCTCGCGTACCGCTTTAATGGGCGAACAGCCCAACCCTTGGGACCGACTACAGCCCCAGGATGCGATGAGCCGACATCGAGGTGCCAAACCTCCCCGTCGATGTGGACTCTTGGGGGAGATAAGCCTGTTATCCCCGGGGTAGCTTTTATCCGTTGAGCGATGGCCCTTCCATGCGGAACCACCGGATCACTAAGCCCGTCTTTCGACCCTGCTCGACTTGTAGGTCTCGCAGTCAAGCTCCCTTCTGCCTTTACACTCTTCGAATGATTTCCAACCATTCTGAGGGAACCTTTGGGCGCCTCCGTTACACTTTAGGAGGCGACCGCCCCAGTCAAACTACCCGCCTGACACTGTCTCCTACCCGGGTTACGGGTATGGGTTAGAATTTCAATACAACCAGGGCAGTATCCCACCGACGCCTCCTCCGAAGCTGGCGCTCCGGGCTCTAAGGCTCCTGCCTATCCTGTACAAGTTGCACCAAAATTCAATATCAAGCTATAGTAAAGCTCCACGGGGTCTTTCCGTCCTGTCGCGGGTAACCTGCATCTTCACAGGTACTATAATTTCACCGAGTCTCTCGTTGAGACAGTGCCCAGATCGTTACGCCTTTCGTGCGGGTCGGAACTTACCCGACAAGGAATTTCGCTACCTTAGGACCGTTATAGTTACGGCCGCCGTTTACTGGGGCTTCAATTCGCACCTTCGCTTGCGCTAAGCACTCCTCTTAACCTTCCAGCACCGGGCAGGCGTCAGCCCCTATACTTCACCTTACGGTTTTGCAGAGACCTGTGTTTTTGCTAAACAGTCGCCTGGGCCTATTCACTGCGGCTCTTCTAGGCTATACACCCAAAAGAGCACCCCTTCTCCCGAAGTTACGGGGTCATTTTGCCGAGTTCCTTAACGAGAGTTCTCTCGCTCACCTTAGGATTCTCTCCTCGACTACCTGTGTCGGTTTGCGGTACGGGCACCTATCACCTCGCTAGAGGCTTTTCTTGGCAGTGTGAAATCAGGAACTTCGGACTAAGTCCTCGCCATCACAGCTCAATGTTACAGAGTGCGGATTTGCCTACACTCACACCTCACTGCTTGGACATGCATAACCAACAGCATGCTTACCCTATCCTTCTGCGTCCCCCCATTGCTCAAACGGTGGTTTGGTGGTACAGGAATATCAACCTGTTGTCCATCGTCTACGCCTATCGGCCTCGACTTAGGTCCCGACTAACCCTGAGCGGACGAGCCTTCCTCAGGAAACCTTAGTCATACGGTGGATGGGATTCTCACCCATCTTTCGCTACTCATACCGGCATTCTCACTTCTAAGCGCTCCACCAGTCCTTCCGGTCTGACTTCAACGCCCTTAGAACGCTCTCCTACCACTGATACCATAGGTATCAATCCACAGCTTCGGTGATTTGTTTAGCCCCGATACATTTTCGGCGCAGCGTCACTCGACCAGTGAGCTATTACGCACTCTTTAAATGATGGCTGCTTCTAAGCCAACATCCTGGTTGTCTAAGCAACGCCACATCCTTTTCCACTTAACAAATACTTTGGGACCTTAGCTGGTGGTCTGGGCTGTTTCCCTCTTGACTACGGATCTTATCACTCGCAGTCTGACTCCCAAACATAAATCATTGGCATTCGGAGTTTGTCTGAATTCGGTAACCCGGGATGGGCCCCTAGTCCAAACAGTGCTCTACCTCCAAGATTCTAACGTTTGAGGCTAGCCCTAAAGCTATTTCGGAGAGAACCAGCTATCTCCAGGTTCGATTGGAATTTCTCCGCTACCCACACCTCATCCCCGCACTTTTCAACGTGCGTGGGTTCGGACCTCCAGTAAGTGTTACCTTACCTTCATCCTGGACATGGGTAGATCACCTGGTTTCGGGTCTACGACCACATACTCATTCGCCCTATTCAGACTCGCTTTCGCTGCGGCTCCGTCTTCTCAACTTAACCTTGCATGTAATCGTAACTCGCCGGTTCATTCTACAAAAGGCACGCCATCACCCATTAACGGGCTCTGACTACTTGTAGGCACGCGGTTTCAGGATCTATTTCACTCCCCTTCCGGGGTGCTTTTCACCTTTCCCTCACGGTACTGGTTCACTATCGGTCACTAGGTAGTATTTAGCCTTGGGAGATGGTCCTCCCAGATTCCGACGGAATTTCACGTGTTCCGCCGTACTCAGGATACACTCAAGAGAGAATGAACTTTTGACTACGGGGCTTTTACCCTATCCTGCGGACCTTTCCAGATCGCTTCGTCTAGCTCATTCCTTTGTAACTCTATGTAGAGTGTCCTACAACCCCAAGAGGCAAGCCTCTTGGTTTGGGCTATTCCCGTTTCGCTCGCCGCTACTCAGGGAATCGATTTTTCTTTCTCTTCCTCCAGGTACTTAGATGTTTCAGTTCCCTGGGTGTGCCACAGATACGCTATGTATTCACGTAAATGTACTGCTCCATTACGAACAGTGGGTTTCCCCATTCGGAAATCTCCGGATCAAAGCTCACTTACAGCTCCCCGAAGCATATCGGTGTTAGTGCCGTCCTTCTTCGGCTCCTAGTGCCAAGGCATTCACCGCGCGCCCTTATTAACTTAACCTAATTCGGCTTCCAATTAAAATTGAAACCCTGAAAAATAGTAGTTAAAAATACTACGCAAAATATAATCACAAAAGTGATTACAAATTGAATTTCTTGAATTTGTTTCTTTCAATGTCATTTTATCCAGTTTTCAAAGAACAAGTTTTCAAATGCTCATAAAAATGAACATTCAAAACTGAACTGCAAAACGTTAAGATACAGATAAAAATCTGTATTCCGATATTATCCTTAGAAAGGAGGTGATCCAGCCGCACCTTCCGATACGGCTACCTTGTTACGACTTCACCCCAATCATCTGTCCCACCTTCGGCGGCTGGCTCCCGTAAGGGTTACCCCACCGACTTCGGGTGTTACAAACTCTCGTGGTGTGACGGGCGGTGTGTACAAGGCCCGGGAACGTATTCACCGTGGCATGCTGATCCACGATTACTAGCGATTCCGGCTTCATGTAGGCGAGTTGCAGCCTACAATCCGAACTGAGAACGGTTTTATGGGATTAGCTCACCCTCGCGGGGTTGCGACCCTCTGTACCGTCCATTGTAGCACGTGTGTAGCCCAGGTCATAAGGGGCATGATGATTTGACGTCATCCCCACCTTCCTCCGGTTTATCACCGGCAGTCACCTTAGAGTGCCCAACTAAATGCTGGCAACTAAGATCAAGGGTTGCGCTCGTTGCGGGACTTAACCCAACATCTCACGACACGAGCTGACGACAACCATGCACCACCTGTCACCGCTGTCCCCGAAGGGAAAGATCTATCTCTAGAACGGTCAGCGGGATGTCAAGACCTGGTAAGGTTCTTCGCGTTGCTTCGAATTAAACCACATGCTCCACCGCTTGTGCGGGCCCCCGTCAATTCCTTTGAGTTTCAGTCTTGCGACCGTACTCCCCAGGCGGAGTGCTTAATGCGTTAGCTGCAGCACTAAGGGGCGGAAACCCCCTAACACTTAGCACTCATCGTTTACGGCGTGGACTACCAGGGTATCTAATCCTGTTTGCTCCCCACGCTTTCGCGCCTCAGCGTCAGTTACAGACCAGAAAGCCGCCTTCGCCACTGGTGTTCCTCCAAATCTCTACGCATTTCACCGCTACACTTGGAATTCCGCTTTCCTCTTCTGTACTCAAGTCCCCCAGTTTCCAATGACCTTCCACGGTTGAGCCGTGGGATTTCACATCAGACTTAAAGGACCGCCTGCGCGCGCTTTACGCCCAATAATTCCGGACAACGCTTGCCACCTACGTATTACCGCGGCTGCTGGCACGTAGTTAGCCGTGGCTTTCTAATGAGGTACCGTCAAGGTACGAGCAGTTACTCTCGTACTTGTTCTTCCCTCACAACAGAGTTTTACGATCCGAAAACCTTCTTCACTCACGCGGCATTGCTCCATCAGACTTTCGTCCATTGTGGAAGATTCCCTACTGCTGCCTCCCGTAGGAGTCTGGGCCGTGTCTCAGTCCCAGTGTGGCCGATCACCCTCTCAGGTCGGCTACGCATCGTCGCCTTGGTGAGCCGTTACCTCACCAACTAGCTAATGCGCCGCGGGCCCATCCTGTAGTGACAGCCGAAACCGTCTTTTAACATTCCCCCATGTGAGGAAATGGATTATTCGGTATTAGCCCCGGTTTCCCGGAGTTATCCCAATCTACAGGGCAGGTTGCCCACGTGTTACTCACCCGTCCGCCGCTAAATCAGAAGAAGCAAGCTTCTTCGTCATTCGCTCGACTTGCATGTATTAGGCATGCCGCCAGCGTTCGTCCTGAGCCAGGATCAAACTCTCCATAATAGAGAACTTAAAAAGCTCATTTTGTTTTGCTGGCATCACCATTAAATGGTGTCCAAATTGTTTTGCTATCGGACTAACCGAAGTCAGTCTTTCAAGCTATATTTCTTAACGTTTTGCATGTTCAGTTTTCAATGTTCATGTTTTGTTTTTGTTGCTGTGTCGTTTTGGCGACTTTAATATCATAACAAACTTCATTATCAATGTCAACAACTTTTTTATTTCTTTTTTTGAAGAAGTCAGTAGTTAAAATGACAACTTGATAACTATACCACCTTGTAAAGGTTATGACAAGAGATTTTCTCAACTTTTTTTCAAGAACTTTTACCATCAACGCTTTCCACAACATATAGTGGATATTAAAAAGGTGAAGCACTATAAATAGTAGTGCCCCACCTTCCATCAAAAGAAAATCCTATATGATTAATCTTTGTGTCGCATAGTTGGGAACAATAACACGTCGCGAATAGATGCAGAGTTAGTTAATAACATTACTAATCGGTCAATTCCAATTCCCAAACCACCTGTTGGCGGCATACCGTATTCTAATGCTTCTAAGAAGTCTTCATCCATTTCATGCGCTTCATCATTACCCGCTTCTTTTTCAACTAATTGTGCTTCGAAGCGTTGACGTTGATCAATAGGGTCATTAAGTTCTGTAAACGCATTTGCATGCTCACGTCTAACAATGAATAGTTCAAAGCGATCTGTAAACCTTCCATCTTCCGGATTTTTCTTAGCAAGTGGCGACACTTCTACTGGATGTCCATAGATAAATGTTGGTTGCACTAATGTTTCTTCTACTTTTTGCTCAAAGAATTCATTTAAAACATGACCTACTTCCATAGAAGGTTTTACTTCTACGCCATGTTCTTTCGCTAGTGCATGTGCTGCTTCCTTCGTCATTTCATTCCAGAAGTCCACTCCTGTTATTTCTTTTACTGCATCTGCCATATGCCAACGTCTCCAGCCTGGAGCAAGATTAATTGCATCTTCACCATACGTCACTGTAGTTGATCCCAGTACTTCTTGTGCAACATGCGACACTAAATTCTCCGTTAGATTCATGATGTCGTTATAATCAGCATACGCTTCATATAATTCAATCATCGTGAATTCAGGATTATGACGCGTTGAAACACCTTCATTTCTGAATACTCGTCCAATTTCATATACCTTTTCTAATCCACCTACAATTAGACGCTTTAAATGTAACTCAATTGCTATACGCATATAAAGTTCCATGTCTAGCGCATTATGATGTGTAATGAAAGGACGTGCCGCTGCTCCGCCCGCAATAGAATGTAATAATGGCGTTTCCACTTCTAAGTAACCTTGGCTATCTAAGTAGCGACGCATAGATTGAATGATACGGCTTCTAGTGATGAACGTTTTTTTACTTTCTTCACTAGTCATTAAATCTAAGTAGCGTTGACGGTAGCGTTGCTCAACATCTTTTAAACCGTGGAATTTCTCTGGCATCGGGCGTAGTGATTTTGTTAAAAACGTGAATTCTACCGCTTTAACAGATAATTCTCCTACTTGTGTACGGAATATATTTCCTCGTACACCTACGATATCTCCTAAGTCCGCTGAGTTAAATAATTCATATGCATCTTCACCAATCGCATCTTTACGTACATAAATTTGGATTTGACCACCGAAATCTTGAATATGCGCAAATCCAGCTTTCCCTTTTCCACGCTTTGTCATAATACGACCTGCAATTACGACTTCATGTGGCGTTTCTTCTAATTGTTCTTTCGAAAAATCGGTAAATTCAGCAATCACTTGATCACTCAAATGCGTACGTTCAAATTTACTACCAAAAGGATCTAACCCTTTCTCTTGTATTGCAGTCATCTTTTGTCTTCTCACCAAAAGTTGATCGTTTAATTCTTCTACGTTAGACATGTTCGTCACTCCTCCACTACCTATTATCCGCAAATTTCATTTATTACGTTGAACTTATTGTACACAATTTCTGCACGCTGTTCACCTTTTTCCTACACTAGGAGATATTCCATATTATTCAGATTACATTTTAAAATGGAAAGAGCCATCACTTGATGTGATAGCCCCATGTTTTAATATTAAGCAAGAATAGATTCAGCATCATTATATTCTTTCGTTGATTCTTCCGCAAAATAGTGTAAGTAATCTTTTAACTCTTGAGCAGTTTTTGTTTGGTTAATCATATTTCTCGCTCTACCATTCCCACGGATACCTTTTAAGTACCAAGAAGCATGTTAGCGCATTTCACGGACTGCAATGTCCTCTCCTTTAAAGCAGTTAAGCGATCGAAGTGTAATAAGCACACGTCGATTTTCTCTTGAACAGAAGGCTCCGGATTTAGTTTGCCAGACTCCAAATATTCGACTGTACGATAAATCATCCAAGGGTCTCCTAGCGCTGCATGACCAATCATTACAGCATCTACACCAGTTTCATCTAACATACGCTTTGCATCTTGGGGCGTATTAACGTCTCCGTTTCTGATTACAGGAATATTCACCGCTTCTTTCACTTGACGAATTAAATCCCAATTCGCATGACCTTCATACATTTGTAAACATGTACAGCTACAGCCGCTCCGCCCACACGTTCTACGACACGAGCATTCTCCACAACATAAATATGATCATCGTCCCAACCAGTACGCATTTTAACACTTACCGACTTATTTACATTATCTACAACCGCAGAAACCATTTCGTAAATCTTATTCGAATCAAGCAGCCATCTAGCTCCTGCTTCACATTTAATGATTTTATTTACTGGACATTCCATATTAATATCAATGATGTCCGCTGATGTATGTTGATCTACATATTTAGCAGCCGCAACAAGCGTTTCTTTTTCTCCGCCAAAAATTTGAAGTGATAGTGGATTTTCGCGTTCATCAATAAAAAGCATACTTAAAGTCTTTTCGTTTTTATAAACGATCCCTTTATCACTAATCATCTCTGCGAAAACTAACCCTGCGCCAAACTCTTTGACAGTTAATCGGAATGCAGAATTACAAATACCAGCCATTGGGGCTAAAACAACACGATTATCCATTTCAAAGTTACCAATTTTAAATGGTTTCGTTGATGCAATTGACATAATCATTCAACATCTTTTATTTCACCTTTTAATTCGTCTAACTGTATATCAAGTACAGATGAAATGCTTTTTAACTGTACCTCATTTGGAACTCTTTTTCCTTGCTCTATTTGACCAAGTATAGACACCGAAATATTCATCTCTTTTGCAAGTTCAACTTGATTCATTCTTTTTAATCGTCGAAATGCACGAATGCGTCTACCCCATCGAATGTTTTCCATTTACGTACGCCTTCTTTCTGAACATGTGCAAGCTTCAATAAAGAATGCTTTGTTAGAGGCTCAACTAATTCTGGATTTAGTTCCACAAGAGGTACGAGCACAAAACCTCTTTCCGTCATCCTTGGATGCGGAATAATGAGATCCTCTGTTTTCATATTCTCTTCATTATACAACAAAACGTCAAGGTCTACAGTTCGAGGACCCCAATGAATTTCTCTGGTACGCCCAAGATGTTCTTCTATTTCATTGCATTTTTTTAATAATTCGTGAGGTGAAAGTAGCGTTTCAAGCTCCACTACAATATTTAAAAAAGCTGCTTGATCTACATTACCAACAGGATCTGTTTCATAGACAGAGGATACTTTATTCACTTGAACGTCTTCGCTTTCTCGTAACAATTGAACTGCCCTTTTAAGATAATCCATTCTATCTCCTATATTGGACCCTAATGACAAATACGCGATATTCATAGCACGCCTCTTGTAATATCGACAGCAACAGAAGCATAATGACCTGCAATCGGCGGATTCGGCTTCACTAGTTGTATGCGACAACCAGTTACTTTGGCTTCATAACCCTTTAATATCCGTCCAGCTATTTTTTCTGCCACTGCCTCAATTAATAAATAAGGCTTCCCTTCCACGATCTCCTTACAAAGCTCAAATACCTCTGCATAATTCACAGTTTCCGCTAAGTCGTCCGTTTGACCTGCTTTTTTTAAATCACAAGCAAGCGTAATCGTAACACGAAAAATTTGACCAAGCTTTGTTTCTTCCGGCAAAGCCCCATGGTATCCGTAAAACTCCAAATCATTCAAGTGTATGTAATCCATAATAGTTATACCTCGCTTTCCTTATATTCCGCTTTTCCTGTTAGTACATCCATCATTTTCGTCATACGCGCAATTTCTTTCACATCATGTACACGCACCATATGACAACCATATTGCAAACCGAAGCATACAGTTGCGCCTGTCCCTTCCATTCGTTCGTTCACTGGAAGATTGAGTACATTTCCGATTAGTCGTTTACGTGAAGTCGCCAGTAAAACGGGATAACCCATTTCCACTAAGCCTTCCAAATGCTGCATCATCCAAATGTTTTGGGTCGTGGATTTCCCAAATCCAATACCCGGATCTAACCAAATATGTTCATCTGGTACTCCCGCCGCTTTTGCAATTTGAATACATTCTACTAAATCTTGTTTTGCTTCTGGCCAGAAATCGTTATATTCTTCGTCGTCTCTATTATGCATTAGTATTATCGGTACACCTAGTTCTGCTGCTACCATCGCCACTTTGGGATCTCTTTTAGCGCCCCAAATATCATTAATGACATGTGCACCGGCTAGTACTGCAGCTCTCGCAACTGCTGATTTGTATGTATCAATAGATATGATCGCATTCACTTCTGCGCTAATCGCTTGAATAACTGGTACAACACGTGCTATTTCTTCCTCATCTGAAATAACTGTATGACCAGGTCTGGTAGACTCCCCACCGATATCAATAATTTTAGCACCATCCACAACCATCTGCTTAGCTCTAGCAACCGCTGCTTCTATTTCATTAAACTTTCCACCGTCCGAAAAAGAATCCGGCGTGACATTTAATATACCCATCACAATTGTTTCTTTTCGAAAATCTAATGTAACTCCCCCAGCTTCAAAGGGCCTCGTATTATATTGTAAGTTCAACGTTCTGCACCTTCCTTCTGAATAAACGTAACATACGCTTCATGAAGCGCAGCATACACAGGTCCTTCATTTCCTAAAAAGTACTTTTCTTCTATATTTTTTATAGGGACAATTTCTTGTACCGCGTTTGTAATAAATACTTCATCGGCTTCTTCTAATACTTCTCTTGCAAATAAACCTACCTCTACTACGAATGGAGAATTTTTTATCAACCAATCCCTTGTTACACCAGCTAATATCCCTGTATCTAGTGAAGGTGTATATAATTTCCCTTCCTTCACCCAAAACACATTCGACGTAATTCCTTCTGCAACAAATCCATCCGCAGTTAGAAAGATACCTTCCAAAGAGGCTAGGGAAGCAATTTCAAATCGGGCTTGTACATTATTTGCGTAATGATGGGATTTATGTCGTATTCCACTTTCCGGAGAATTTCTCACCGTTTCTAGCCATACTGCTGATTTTTCCATTCCTCTAGGTAGAGTATGCAATGCTTTTCGGAATAAAATGACCGTGGGCTTTTCATAACTAGCGGGTTGGAGGCCGATATCGTGCACACCTGCCGAAATATTTAACCTAAAGTATCCGTCTTCCCCATTATTCGCTGTTATTAACTCATCTACAGCAGCTAATATCACTTCTTGGTCGTAAGGCATGGTAATACGAAAATCGGCTAATGCGCGAGAAAGTCTCCCCCAATGCTCTTCCCATAAAATTACCTTCCCATTGTACGTACGAAATGTTTCAAAAAAACCAAGCCCATATAAGAAACCGTGATCATAAGGAGAAATCGTTAATTCGTGAGACTGGTATAATTTCCCTTCCTTCCAAGCATCCACGTTAGATACTCCCCTTTATAGAAGGACTATATGCTCCGATAAAATTCTGAATGAGCTTTTTCCCTTCCTCTGTCATTATCGACTCCGGGTGAAATTGCACCCCCTCTATAGCAAACTCTTTATGACGAAGGCCCATAATTTCTCCTTCTTCTGTCCAAGATGTCACTTCCAAACAATCAGGCAATGTTTCTTTCTCTACAAGTAGCGAGTGATACCTTGTTGCTTGAAAAGGATTTGGCATTTCCTTATTTACACCTTTTCCATCATGAAAAACAGGCGATGTTTTGCCGTGCATTAATCTTTCTGCACGAATTACCTTTCCTCCAAATGCTTGTCCAATTGATTGATGCCCCAGACAAACACCTAATATTGCAATTTTACCCGCAAAGTGTGTAATAACCTCTAAACTTATCCCAGCCTCATTCGGGGTACAAGGACCTGGTGATACAACAATAATATTTGGAGCTAGCTGCTCAATTTCAGCAATCGTCAACTCATCATTACGAACAACCTTTACCTCTTCTCCAAGCTCTCCTATATATTGAACGAGATTGTAAGTAAAGGAATCATAATTATCAATCATCAAAATCATTGTTTTCCTCCTTCTGCCATAGCTTTTGCTTGCCATAATGCTTTCGCTTTGTTTAAAGACTCTACATATTCCGCACTAGGAATAGAATCTATTACAATTCCTGCCCCCGCTTGAATATGTGCCATTCCATCTTGAATAAAGGCTGTTCGAATGACAATATTCAGCTCCAAATCACCCGAAAATCCTAGCCAACCGATAGAGCCTGTATATAACCCTCTGCGAACCGGCTCTAATTCTTCAATGATTTCCATTGTACGAATTTTGGGAGCTCCAGTTATTGTTCCACCTGGGAACATAGCTTGAACAATTTCTGTATTGGAAGTATCAGGACGAAGTGTCCCTTTTACATTCGAAACAATATGCATAACATGTGAGTACCGCTCAATAACCATAAATTCGTCTACTTCTACAGAGCCATAGGTAGATACTCGCCCTAAATCATTTCTTTCTAAATCGACGAGCATGACATGTTCTGCTCGCTCTTTTTCATTGTCAATTAGTTCATGAGCAAGTCGAATATCTTCTTGATCGCTTTTTCCACGTGGTCTCGTTCCTGCGATTGGACGAGTAGATAAATCCGACCCCTTTTTCTTCACTAATAACTCTGGTGATCCAGATACAACTGCAAATTCTGGTGATTGAATATAGGCCATATACGGAGATGGATTAAATGCGCGGAGTGCCTCATACATAGCAATTGGCTCTGCGTTTAATTTTTTGGATTGTCGAACAGATAGGTTTACTTGAAATACATCGCCTCGGGCAATGTATTCTTGCACTTGATGAACGGCCGACTCAAATTCCGTTTCATCTACCGATACAAGTAACTCCGATTGATCTTCAGCTACTTCTGTTGCAGTCCCTGATAGAAATAGACGTTCCGTCCTTTTACTCGCAGCCTTCAACACTTCTTCCATTTCAGCCAAATCAGCATCACTTATTGATAATTTCATGCATGTCACGGTTTCTGTGGCAACATCCAGAACTGTCCAGAAATCAAACAGATAAAAATAAATATCTGGTACATGCAAATCATCCACCGCTAGAGTTGGTAAAACTTCTATTTTACGAGCATAATCATAACTAATAAAACCTGTGGCACCACCTTGGAAATCCGGTAATTCTTCTTGAAAAGGAATTCTATACGACTCAACAAGCTTTTCCAATTCAGTAAGAGCTTCTCCTGAACGTACCTCTTCTTTTCCACTTCGCCATTTTATATGTAATCCAGTATTAACTGATTTTGTAACTGCAATTGGATTCCAAGCCGCAACACATAGATGGCCTCCTCTGCCACTTTCTAAAAATAAATGATGTGACTCTTCTTTCGTTATTTCTTTATACGCATAAAAAAGTTCTTCCTTCGACATGTTAAATGTACGCGTTTGTAACTTTAGTGAATCCACTTCTTCAAATCCCCCTAAAAAACGATTTGCCTCCATCTTAACTTGAAACCCCTACTTTTCGCCACATAAAAAAGTGGAAGCATTTACGCCCCCACTCCTCTTTTTATATTAGTCCTCAAATTGGTATAATGGTGTACTTAAATAACGTTCTCCGTTATCTGGAATAATTGCAACAACTTTTTTACCTTTCCCAAGTTGTTTTGCAAGTTGAAGGGCTCCGTAAATAGCAGCACCTGCAGAAACGCCGCCAAGTATACCTTCTAATTTTGCAACTTCACGTGACGTTGCATAAGCATCCTCATTTGATACCTGAATAATAGAATGATACATTTCTGTATCTAACACCTTTGGTACAAATCCTGCACCAATACCTTGTATTTTATGAGGACCTGGTTTACCTCCAGATAGAACATTGGAGTCTTTTGGTTCCACTGCAACAATCTGAATATCCGGGAATTTTTCTTTCAATACACTACCAGCCCCAGTGATTGTTCCACCAGTACCTATTCCTGCTACAAAGCCGTGTAATTCGTCAAATACTTCTGCAATCTCAGGACCTGTTGTTAAACGATGAATTTCTGGGTTTGCTTCATTGTTAAATTGTTGAGGCATAAACCATCCATTTTCATTTGCCAGTTCTTCTGCTCTTGCAATAGCACCTTTCATCCCGTCTGCTCCAGGTGTTAACACTAAGTCGGCACCATAAGCACGTAGGAGGTTTCTACGCTCTAAACTCATTGTATCTGGCATTACTAATACAGCTTTATAACCTTTGGCAGCTGCAATCATCGAAAGGCCTATTCCTGTATTACCACTAGTAGGTTCAATTATTGTACTACCTTCTTGTAATTTCCCCTCTTTTTCAGCAGCTTCAATCATGGCAAATGCAATACGATCTTTTACACTACTTCCCGGGTTGAAGTATTCTAATTTTACATACACTTCGGCATCCTCAGGATTTGAAACTCTGTTTAATTTCACTACTGGCGTTTTACCAATTAATTCGACTACGGATTGCGCTAACTTTGCCATTATCCCACTCCTAATTCCTACTATATTAATAGGTTTTATTTTTATCATACCAATGACAGAGAATAAATGTCAATAAAAGAACATTGAAAAAGGCTGAAAATTAGAAAAAACAGCATACTCCATAGAATACGCTGTTACTTCTCACTATACGACCATTTGGCATTGAATTCTTGCCAAAATGTTTCGGGTGTAACAGATTGAGAGAGCTGATCTAGTGCAAGCTCTCGGTGAATATGGTCTTTTACATCCGCATACGAAAATGACTCACCTTCAAAAACATTTACAACTTGCGTAACTGCAAATCTCCCATCCTTCAAGGCAATAATATCACTCCACTTACCAACCTCTATGTTTGGCAAGGCAGAGATAATGGCAGTATCTACCGACTGCGCATCTGCCGATACATAACCGATGTCTCCACCCAAACTTGCAGAACTAGCATCTTTGGAGCGTTCTCTTGCCAATCCTTCAAAGGAGGAGCCATTCTCCAGTTCTTTTACAACTTCTTTTGCTTCATCCTCTGTAGTAGTATAAATAATACTTGTTCGGTAGGAAGTAGGTATATTATATAAGTTTTTATTATTATCATAATATGCCTTTATTGCATCGTCTTCTATTACTATATCTTTCGCTAGAACTTTTTCTAAAATTAAGCGAGATCGTACTTTTTGACGCATCGTTTCTTCATCAAATGTTTGAAGAGAAGTATCGGTTCCTTCTTGTGTCGAACGAATAAGAGCAAGTTCGAGTTCTATTTCTTGATCTGTAACTTGTATATTATTCTTTTTAGCAGCTGCCTCCATCACTTTTGCATTTACTAAATCCAATAACACTTCTTTCCCGTACATCGCTTCCATCGAAGCCATCCATTCTTCCTTTGTAATAACTTTCCCACCAACAGAAGCGACTTCTTCCGTTTCACTGACCTTCTCATTCGGTGTCAACCAAGCAATAAACCACAGGAAATTGCCAAGCAAAAGAATGCCAAGTAGGAGTAACACTGGTTTTGTTTTTAAATGTCGTTTTTGTGGTGGATTAAAGTTATCACGCGTTGATTTCATCGATGAATGACTCCAATTCCTCTATTGAGTATAAATATTTCTCCATACAGAAATGGCAATGCGCTTCTGCCCCTTTATCTTCCTCAATCATTTCTCGAATTTCTTTTTCACCTAAACTAATAATCGCACTACCAAACCGTTCTTTTGAACAATTGCACGCAAACGAAACAGGAGTAGAGTCCAAAACCTGCACATTATCTTTTCCTAAGATTTCAAAAAGCAATTCTTCTGGTGTTAACCCTTTTTCAATCATTTTTGATACGGGCTCCATTATTTTTAGTTTTTCTTCAATAATTGTAATCGTTTCATCATCGGTACCTGGCATCAGTTGAATGATAAACCCACCTGCCGCTAGAATTGTATTGTCCGGATTAACCAATACCCCTAGACCAACAGATGATGGAACTTGCTCGGATACAGCAAAATAATACGTAAAGTCTTCCCCAATTTCTCCAGAAACGATTGGCACTTGTCCTGTAAAAAAGTCTCTTAAACCAAGATCTTTTACGATGGTTAATGTCCCTTCCGTTCCAACCGCACGACGAACATCTAATTTCCCAACTTCATTTAAATCGAAATGTGTCTGCGGATTCGTTACATAGCCACGAGCTTCTCCTTTTGCATTGCTATCAATTATCATCGGGCCAATCGGACCATTACCTTCTACTTTAATCGTGAGCTTATCCTCACCTTTTAACATAACCCCCATCATAACCGCAGCAGTCATGGTTCTTCCAAGTGCCGCTGATGCAGTTGGCCATGTTTGGTGACGTCTTTGCGCTTCTCCAACAGTTTCTGTTGTCCGCACTGCAAATGCACGTACACTTCCTTTAAAAGCTAACGCTCTTACTAAATAATCACTCATTTATTTCATTCCTTTTTCATTTAAGTTTCGTTGATATATTAGATATAATCCTTTTAACGTTAAAAAAGGATCTATTACATCCACGATTGTTGTTTCATCTCCTATTAGATTTGCCATACCGCCCGTTGCAATCACTTTAGGAGTGTGTTTTGATACTTTTTTTATCCGATTTACTATACCTTCTACTTGTCCAACATACCCATAAACAATACCAGACTGCATTGCAGAAACAGTATTTTTTCCTACTACATGTTCTGGTCTTGTTAACTCTATTCGAGGAAGTTTACTCGCTCTAGTAAAGAGTGCCTCTGTTGATATACCAATTCCTGGTGCTATTGCCCCTCCCATGTACTCATCCTGTTCATTGACAAAACAATAAGTCGTGGCAGTTCCAAAGTCAACTATTATGAGGGGACTACCATACGCATGAATAGCAGCGACGGCATTTACAATCCGATCTGCCCCCACTTCACGTGGATTCTCGCACTTAATATTCAATCCGGTTTTGACTCCAGGACCTACCACTAGTGGTTTAATACCAAAATATTTTTTACACATTGCTTCTAATGAAAACATAATGGGTGGTACAACGGAGGAAATAATAATACCTTCTATTTGGTCAAAAGAAATATTGGCATGTGAAAACAATGCTTTTACTTGCATCCCGTATTCATCTTCTGTTTTTAGGCGATCTGTTTCCATTCGCCAATGATGGATGAGCTTATCATTTTCATATACACCTAAAACAATATTTGTATTCCCTGTATCTAGCACAAGTATCATCTAGCTTGTCCTCACTTTTCGTAAGTTTTCCCACACATCATACCATAGAAAGACCTAAAGAAAAAAGCTGGTTGCCTCGTATAAATACGAGAAGCAACCAGCCCTTTTCTTCTATTAATCTCTACGTTCTTCTTGAATTGAATTTTTCGGCTCAACTGTTGGACCATTTTCTGTAGGTAAATCACCAGTAGATGGATCTGCTGGAGCACCTACCGCGTCAGGTACTTCTTCACTTTCTTCCACTTTTACTTCTTGGTTCGCTAAATCATATACGCGTTCCGGAAGTGTTCCATGTTCTTCTAAGTGTTTGATTTGAGCAGCATCCAACGTTTCTACATCTAATAACGTTGTCGCGATTAAAGTTAATAACTCACGTTTTTCCGTTAATATTTGTTTTGTTCGCGCATATTGCTCTTTAATCATTCTTTGCATCTCTTGGTCAATTTCATATGCAATTGCATCAGAATAGTTTTGCTCTGAGTTAAAGTCACGTCCAAGGAAGACGTTACCGCCTTGCGCTTGACCAAACTGCATAGGACCTAATTTATCACTCATACCGTACTCCGTAACCATGCTTCGCGCAATACTAGTTACACGTTGGAAGTCATTATGGGCACCTGTAGATACTTCCCCAAATGTAATCTCTTCCGCTACACGACCACCAAGTAGACCTGAGATTTTATCAAGCAGTTCAGGTTTTGTCATGAAGTAACGGTCTTCTTTTGGAAGCATTACCGCATATCCTCCAGCTTGACCGCGTGGAACGATTGTCACTTTATGCACAATTTCTGCATCATCTAGTGTTAATCCGATAACCACATGTCCTGCTTCATGGAATGCAACAATATTACGTTCTTTTTCAGAAATAACTTTACCGGATTTTGCTGGTCCAGCAATTACCCGATCTGTTGCTTCATCAATATCACTCATATCAACCTTTTTCTTATCACGTCTAGCAGCTACTAGCGCGGCTTCATTTAATAAGTTTTCTAAATCCGCTCCTGAGAATCCTGGTGTACGTTGTGCAATTGCTTTTAAGTCTACTGATTCATCTAAAGGTTTATTGCGAGCATGCACTTTAAGTACTGCTTCACGTCCTTTAACATCCGGACGCCCTACTGTAATTTGACGGTCAAAACGACCTGGACGAAGAAGTGCCGGGTCTAAAACATCTGGTCTATTCGTTGCAGCAATGATAATAATACCTTCATTTGCACCGAAACCATCCATTTCAACAAGTAATTGGTTGAGTGTTTGTTCACGTTCATCATGCCCACCACCAAGACCAGCTCCACGTTGACGACCTACCGCATCAATTTCATCTATAAAAATAATACAAGGTGCATTTTTCTTCGCGTTTTCAAACAAATCACGAACACGAGATGCCCCAACTCCGACAAACATTTCAACGAAATCCGATCCACTAATAGAGAAGAACGGAACTCCAGACTCCCCTGCTACTGCACGAGCAAGTAATGTTTTACCCGTACCCGGAGGACCTACTAATAAGATCCCTTTCGGAATACGAGCTCCGATTTCCACGAATTTACGTGGGTCTTTTAAGAAATCTACAACTTCTACTAGTTCAGCCTTTTCCTCATCTGCTCCAGCAACATCTGTAAACCTTACTTTTTTCTTTTCATTATCGTATAATTTTGCTTTACTCTTACCAAAGTTCATCACACGGTTACCACCGCCTTGTGATTGACTCAATAAGAAGAAGAATAAAATAATGATAATCAAGAATGGTAATAATCCAGTGAAAAATTGAACCCAGCCACTTGTTTTAGAAGTCTCTTTTACATCTACTTTGACTGATCCAGCTTCTGCCAGTGCATCAATTTTCGCTTGCAGATTAGTACTATTAGGAGGTAGCTTTGTTAAAAACTTTTCTCCTTCTTTATAGCCCTTCATCTCACCTTCAACAAAATATACACCTTGTTCCGGCTGCATTGTAAAGCTTGTTACTTCTCCTTTTGAAAGTGAAGTCATAAATTCAGTATAATTAATATTTTTAGTTGGTGTGTTGCTTGTATTAAACGTCGCAAAAATCCCAACAATCACAAAAAATATTAATAGGTATAATATAGCGTAACGCAATGCTCGATTCATTCCCAGCCTCCTCACAAGGTAAACAGAAAAACTATATGTAATCTTATCATACGATTTTTTTCACGTACAATGAAAAGCCTTTCAGTTCAGTAATCAAATATGCCTTGGTATATTTGCGCCCAGATTTTGAATAAAACCTGCACGATACACTTCTATCTAAAAAGAGTAAACTTCTTTCTTCAACACACCAACATAAGGTAGATTACGATATTTTTCGGCATAATCTAATCCGTAACCAACAACAAATGCATCTGGAACTTCGAAGCCAACATAATCGGCTTTCAAATCTACTTTTCGACCGGTTGGTTTATCAAGCAATGTAACAAGTTTAATCGATTTTGCTTTACGATATTTGAATAGATCTACTAAATAGCTTAATGTCATCCCACTATCAATAATGTCTTCAATGATTAAAATGTCTCGTCCTTCTACACTTGTATTTAAATCTTTAATAATTTTTACTTCTCCAGAAGATACAGTAGCATTTCCGTAACTTGATACATCCATATAATCCATCTCAATGTACGTGTCCACACGTTTCATCAAGTCGGACATAAATGGCATTGCCCCCTTTAAAATTCCAATAGCAAGCGGGAACTTATCTTTATAGTCAGCTGTTAGTGTTGCTCCTAATTCACGAGTCTTTTCTTGAATTTGTTCTTCCGTTAATAGAATTTCTAAAATGTCTTTTTCTAACATTATAGTCCCCCCTAATAGTTAATTTTGTTTTAAGTATATGACATAGTTTTGTCCTTGATACTCCCTTGAAAAACGATCTTCGTAACGAAGTCCAATAACCGCTAGTATATCATTATTCTGATTTACAAGCAGTGGCCAAACACGCCGATCCTCTGCTGAGACTTTTTCATCTATAAATAATCGAGAAACTTTCTTTAACGAGGACATCCCTTTCACATGAATGCGGTCACCTTTTGCTTTTTGCCTAATAAAAAGCGGAAGTGAATCATTTTCCAACTGAACAAACCACTTTTCATCTGAAATAGTTCCCTCTAAGCTTCTTGTTAGATAAATCGAAAAACCAGCACCAATTTCATGCCAGCGATCCTCTTGAATCATAATTTCCCCTGATAATTCAGGTTCGAGATAGGAAGATGTAAACTGGACCTTATCATAATGACGGACGAGAAAAAAAGTGTTAGGCAAATGGATCACCACATTACCTTGTTGCTCACTACAAGCTGAAAGAATGGACTCAATTAAACGTTCATTTAGTAGGATCTCGGATTCTTTGTAGAGATAGTTTAATAGTAGTAGAACTACTCTTCTTTGTAAAGCGTTGGGAACTTCAGCAAAGCGCATTGCATCAAGAAAAAAGGTGCCATTTGAATCTACCGTCACAAGCTGTTCAAACTTTTCTTTCGCCATCGCTTTAAGAAATGCATCATCCTGTTGTTGCTTCTCCACAAATGATTGAATTTTGTCACTTACATGTGCATTTTCTTCCACTAATAGCGGCACTACTTTATGCCGGATTCTATTTCGGGTATATGTATGTTTGTCATTGCTTGGATCATGTCTAAAAGTTTGATGAAGTAAATGTAGATAGTCTAAGATTTCATCCTTTGTTACACATAAAAAAGGGCGAATAATTTCTCCTATTGAAAAAGACCTTATCTTTGGTATTCCTGTGATAGAGGGCGAAAGTAATCCTCTCACCAACGACATCACAACGGTTTCAATTTGATCATCTGCATGGTGACCTAGTACTAATTTTTGATAGTTATGCTGTTCCATTATCTTTTCGAAAAATGCATAGCGTTCTTCTCTACAAATAACCTGAACATTACCACCTTCAAAGGCAACCCTGTGTGGAACTTCAATTTTTGTGCCGTAAAAAGGTAACTGTAGAGCTTCCGCAAGTTGCTCAACAAATCGCATATCCTCTTCAGACTCTTCTCCTCTTAACTGATGGTCTGTATGAACAATAGCGATATCAAATGCATAGTCTTTTTGAAGTGCATGCAATACACGCACCAATGCAACTGAATCTGCTCCACCAGAACAAGCGATAAGAAGACGCTCTCCTTTTTCTATCAACTTATGCTTGTCAATATATTTTTTTACCCTTAGGACGAACGGAAGCATCTTCTCACCTCTCTTAATTTAATATCATCGTATGAACGGTTCTCACTTCGTAATAATCCAGATCCCTGCGCTTTAGTATTCCTTATTAGTGTACCATCTTTTCTTGGAATTTTGCTGTTTCGCGCGGCGAAAAAATAGACCATTCCGGAACGACATGTTTTACTTGCATGAAAATAACGGTGCGATCGTCCCCTGGTAAAGAATATGTTTCTTCCAGTTTCTTTACAAATCTCTCTGCGTCCATTTTAGGATCTTGTAGTATTTTTTGGTAATACATTTCTTGTTTTTCGATGGAAGTATTTGATGAAAAAACTCCATCTGATAACATTAATAATATATCTCCATCTTTTATATCCACTTTTCTTGCCTCAATTGTAAAAGTGGGTAAAAACCCAAATGGCACATGCTTACTTTCGATTTTGCGCATGTCATTTCCTCTTATTAAGTAAGTTGACATACTACCCGCTTTCCAAGACCAAAGTTCTCCTTTTTGTAAATCAATCAACCCAAGATCTACCGTTGCATAACTATCTGTATCATCTTGCAAGCTCATCATATAATGGAGTGTATGCATGGTGGTTTCTGGATCCATTTTTTTATTTAAACATTCCCGCATAAAATGCATTACTCTTCTACTTTCTCTATGCGCTTCAATATTATTCCCCATTCCGTCGGATAAAATAACAGCCAGTAAACCAGGATGTAGCGAAAACACAGCATGTGCGTCCCCAGAGTAAATCGTATTTCTACTAGATGATGTATAAATATCATGTTTTACTTGAAAACGAACGGAAGATTTACAAGTCATTTGTATATGCTCATACGGATGATGCAATTCCTTCATAGAGGTTATTTCAAAAGGTTCTTTCCATAACTCGTAAAAAATAGGTAATATTAATCGTTCGCCAACCATTTTGGCTTTTGATTCTACAGGTAGACAACAAACTACTTCCATCTGCCCAACCGCTATATTCAAAACATCTATTTGAAAAAAAGGGATGTTACATTGTTGAAACTTCTTCTTCACCTCTTCCTCGTGAGATGTATATAAAGTCATACTATTATCTAGATTATTTATAAGATCACTCATATGGTTCCCCATATCACGAAGCTTTAATGCATACATCTTTTTACCATGTTGTATTTGGTTATTTAACTTCCTTTTTACTTCCCTCTCTGTCAACTCTTGAATTATTTGCCCGGGCTTTACACATTTATATTGTATTTTCTTTTCTAATTGTATTCTACTTTTTTTGGTTTCATCTTCCCATTGTTCCATTAGCAAAGGAATACCATTAGACTTCTCTCCCCAGCACTTTTCATACTGAAAACAGGACTGACATGTTGAAAAAGACTTACTCTGTTCTTTTTGAACCTTTCCTCTAGAGTCAAATCGATCCGATATAAACCGAGTAATAAAATCGGCAAAATGCTGAAATTCTTTCAACTGATTATTCACTTTTTCAGTCATCCATTTTTGTCTACGTATGAGGATATTAGAAGTATCAGGATAAAGTTGATCTTTTAAATACTTAATCCATTTGGAAGGGATTGCAAAAAACAATAACGAAGCAGTAACAAGCGAACCTATATAAACAGAATCTAGCGGTAACGTATGATCGTATAATATAAAGAAAAATGTTGCCCCCAGCATACTGAATGCCTGCCACAGCCTACCAAATGGTTTGTGTAATCCAGCTAAAAATCCAGTAATGGCATATACAGCGATCATTCCACTAAAACTCAGTTTAGAAATACTTAATACGGTTCCAGCTAGCACTGCAACAACGGTCGCAAGTTGAACACCGCCAACTGCAGCAGCTATGGCAATTACTAAATGTGCTAACAATAAAGGGATAGAAACATATCCGAAAATAAAGGAAGACATCCCCGTTAACACTAATGCGCCTATTAACAGAGCCGCCCCCATTCTTTCCGCTGTCCATCTTCTATGAAGAAAATCTGGTAATGGGAGAAATAGTTGAAAAAGGAATATAGTCATAAACAAGCTCAAAACACCTTCATATCCTATTGCAAGCCAAACAGAACCTGGAATACTTCCTGCATACGAAATATATTGCCAAATAACTTGTGTACAAATAACATCTATAAGTACAAACAGGGGTAAAGGTATTTTCTTTATAAACTTTTTTAAATAGAGTGGAAAAATCATCGCTTGCATCGCATGAATTAACACTTGTCCAAGTCCTAACGTAACACTCCCGAGTAAAGCCCCGGCAATTGTCCAAGGTAAAAAGCGTTGAAACCGTAAGTTTACCAATGCCCATATTGGAAGGAAAAATGGAACGGAAGCTTCAAATAGTACGACTTGTGCTAAGAAAAAAGCAAGAATAAAAAAAACAATGTTAAATGAAATGGATACTTTTCGTACTTGTAATCCCTCTAAAACCTTTCTCCACGTAAAACCCTTTTTTTGACCTTGCTCATACATCGTTTTCAAAAGTAACATACCTCCTATTCAGCTATTGATGGAAGTATACCTACAAATAGAACAAAAAGTATGTCTCTTTCTGGCATTTGCTTTTAAAAAGTTTTCGACTCTTTTAGTCAATTAATGAAAAAATTTTAATTTTTTTTCATAGAAGTATTGACACTTTGACCAATCGCTTGTAATATTTAATTTGTTCGTTAAAAACGGCGGCGTAGCTCAGCTGGCTAGAGCATTCGGTTCATACCCGAAAGGTCGTGGGTTCGACTCCCTCTGCCGCCATTTTTTTTAGCATATGGCCCCTTGGTCAAGCGGTTAAGACACCGCCCTTTCACGGCGGTAACACGGGTTCGAATCCCGTAGGGGTCATCAAATAAAAAGCAGGTTCAAAAGTGAAATCTTTTGAATCTGCTTTTTTTAATATTAAAAATAAAGGAGAATCATCAATGAATACAAATAGACTAAAACCTTTTGAAGCTGCTACTCAATTCATTTCTCAAAACTTTTCTAACTGCCAAGGTGCTCTTATAGCAGGAAGTACAGTCCGAGGAGAAACGACAGAGACTTCTGTTTTGATATCGTAGTATTCATTCAAGATATTCCCTTTTGCTACAGAGAATCATTAGTAGTAGGTGGTTGGCCAATTGAATTTTTTGTCCATAATTTAACGTCATACAAAAGTTTCTTTGAAAGTGATAGCAAAAGAGCTAGACCTTCTTTACCTAAAATGGTTGCCGAAGGGATTGTCTTGAAAGACGAGGGCATCTTAGATCCAATCCAAAAAGAAGCCAGACAACTAATAGCTAAAGGTCCGGAAGCATAGTCTATCGACACAATAAATATAAAACGATACTTTATCACAGATGCTTTAGAAGACTTTATTGGAAGTAAAAGTAGAGCGGAAGATATCTTTATCGCTCATACATTAGCTGAACTAGTAAGTGAATTTGTTTTACGATCTAATCGTAAATGGATTGGTACATCTAAATGGATTGTACGTGCATTAAAAAATTATGACGAGCAGTTTACGGAACAATTTGTCGAAGCTTTCGATTTTTATTATAAAACTGGCGACAAAAATAAAATAATTAAAATCGCTGACAAAGTATTGGAGCCATATGGCGGTCGCTTATTCGATGGATTTTCATTAGGGAAATAAGTAAGAAAAACGCTAGTGTCCTTTAAGTGCATTTTGTCTTTACTATTTCCGGAGTGCTTTGGACGAAACAATTGCTATACTATTACCGTTAGTGCTATGGATTGTGAACATTTTTTTCGGTAATCTTGTGGCGGGTGTTTGTCCGTCGCCCTCTTGGAATATGTAGAGACATGATGCATTTGATTTGGATAATGAGAGATAAGATGCTGACCTACTCTTTTAAAAGCGGACGAAGATGCAATTTCGTCCGCTCAGCGCCTTTTTATCAATGGATGCTATCTATTTTTCTCAAATTCCACAGAAATACTGGTATTATCAAAAACTAAAAAGTTAAAAACTGTCATAGAGCGACTAACTGTAAGGTGAAAGCTACAGATTCTACACTGAAAGCAACCATTTCTCTATGTAAATAGTTAACTTTATATGAGATGGCACAAAACAGCGTTAGACAATCCTGTGCAATAAGAAAAGCGCTAGCGTCCTTTAAGTGCACCTGTCTTTACTATTTCCGGAGTGCTTTGGACGAAACATTGACTACACTCTTAACGAAGACTTTTATGGAGTATCTGGAAGTGACACGTCACTTCCAGATACTCTTTTTTCGGTAATCTTGTGGCGAATGTTTGTCCGTCGCCCTCTTGAAATAGGTAGAGACAAGGTGCGTAAGGTTTGGTTAATGAGAGAATAAATTCCTTCCTACTCTTTTAAAAGCGGACGAAGTTACAATTTCGTCCGCTCAGCGCATTTTTATCAATAGATACTACTTATTTTTAATTTAGTGCCTCCGATTAAAATAGGAGATCTTTTGCTTCATATAAATAATAGGATTTAGACCCGCTAAAAGCGAATGCTAGAGCGCTTAGTCCGACTAGCTAATAACCAATAGTCTGCTGAATTTAATCCAAGAAGTTACCTATATAGGATATCCTAAATACGAGAGTCAACTTTAAACACCGGAGATACTGGATTTCTAACATACCAAACTTTTAGATATTTGAAATTTGCATTTTGTGATGATTGTCATGTTCAATAAAATCGGTGAAATAATTGCGAATCGATAACTGGTGCTCACCGATAAAGAATACTTTGTCCCATTCAACTTCATCAATTTCCTGAAGTTGCTCTATAATAGCTTGACGTTGTTGCTTAGCGTACCTAAGGGTTTCTTTAAATGCCAGCCCCTGAGCACGGCCTGCTGCTTTTGCATTAAAGCCTTCGAAATCGGGAAACCTTTCAAGTTTTTCCCCTTCTTTCATTTGCGGGAGACGTTCTTCTAATGTAAACCTATCCCATTCTGCTAAGTGCATAACTATTTCATTTGGGGACCATTTCCCTTCTGCGTACGGAGATGTCGCTAGTTCTTCCGAAAGCTCTTGCAAGGTTTCTATCCACGCTATGTAGTTCCGTTGGTGTTCAAGTATCTCTTCCTTTTTCAATTGAATCACTCCTCCTTTTTCATTTCTTACTTAATTCGAGGTGAGATTTCAATCTACCTTCTTTTTCGAGTCATTTTCACCAATTTATTCCGGCAAAAAAACACCCACAAATTTTCTGTGGACGCTTCGATTTATTTTATTAAGTTTAAAAACTGGCGAGTACGTTCTTCTTTTGGATGCATGAACATGTCACTCGGTGTGCTGCGTTCAATAATTCGCCCTTGATCCATAAAGAGCACTTCATTGGCTACATCATTCGCAAAACGCATTTCATGTGTCACTACAACCATGGTAATGCCTTCTCCAGCTAAGTCTTTCATTACTTGAAGAACTTCCCCTACTAGTTCAGGATCTAACGCTGATGTCGGCTCATCAAACAGCATTACCTCTGGTTCAAGTGCAAGTGCTCGCGCAATACCCACACGTTGTTGTTGTCCGCCTGATAATTGGTTTGGATAATAATCGAGCTTATCTGCGAGTCCTACCTTTTGTAAAAGAATAGCAGCTTTTTCTCTGGCTTTTCCCTTATCTTCCTTTTTTACCGTAACTAGACCTTCCATCACATTTTGTAGCACTGTCATATGTGGGAAAAGATTATAGTGCTGAAAGACCATCGCAGACTTTTTTCGGAAGCTTTCTACTTCTTTTTTCGCCATTCGTTTTGAAAAATCTAGCACTTGATCACCAATTCTAATAATCCCTTCAGATGGTACCTCCAACACATTTAAACAGCGTAATAATGTTGTCTTTCCAGATCCTGATGGTCCGATGACAACGATTACCTGTCCTTTCTCAATGGATAAATCAATTCCTCTTAGTACTTCGACCTGATTAAAACGTTTTACCAATCCTTGTATATGAATCATCATAAACTCCCCTTCCATTCCATCATTTCGATACATACCGATCAAATCGATTTTCTAAGTTGCTTTGAACAATAGACAGGAGGAAGCAGATGATCCAATACAGAATGGCAACTTCAGCATATAGCAAAAGGAATTCATAGTTTGTCGCAGCAATTTCTTGTGCTCGTCTGAACATTTCAGTTACTAAAATCAGAGAGGCAAGCGATGTATCTTTAACTAGGCTAATAAAAGTGTTTGATAATGGCGGAATGGATACACGTGTTGCCTGCGGTAAAATAACACGTCGCATCATTTGTACATAATTCATACCTATCATTTGTGCAGCTTCCCATTGACCTTTTGGAATCGACAAAATAGCAGCACGAATCACTTCAGAAGCATACGCACCAACGTTTAACGAAAATCCTAAAACAGCAGCAGGGAACGGATCAATTACAATTCCAATGGATGGCAGACCATAAAACAAAATAAACAATTGTACGAGTAAAGGTGTGCCACGAATTGCAGAAACATAAGCTCTAGCAATCCATTGAAGCGTTTTTGCGTTCGAAATTCGGGAAAGGGCTGTCAACACACCTATCGCTAACCCGAGTACAAAGGTAATAAGCGATAACGGAAGCGTATAGACAACAGCTCCCTCCAGCAAAGGATGAAGGGAGGATCTCGCTATTGTTATATAACGATCTAATTTGTCAGGGTCTATGTCAAAACTATTCCAAAACATTTTCGCCAAACCATTTGTGAGAAATTTTTTCGTACGTACCATCTTCAATTATTTCATTCAACGCATTATTTACTGCTTCGACTAAAGTTTCGTTCCCTTTCCGGAACATAAAACCACTTTGAGAAGCATCATCTGCTTCTGCAACAATTTTTACCGCTGCATCAGGCTTATTTTTTTTAAAATCTAACACTGATAATTTATCATTAATCGTAACATCTACACGTTTTGAATTTATCAACTCTATTGCTTGGTTAAAACCTTCTACCCCTACTAACGTTGCTCCATATGATTTTGCTAAATCTCCGAAGTTACTTGTTAGTGTCTGAGCAGCTTGTAAACCTTTAATATCTTCAAAACTTTTCACGTCGTTGTTATCCATATTTGTTACTAATACAGCTGCCGATGAAATATATGGCTTCGAGAAATTATATTTTTCTAATCGATCTTCACGAATCCCTACTTGGTTCGCTATTAGATCGAACCGCTTTGAATCAAGACCTCCAAAAATAGCATCCCATTGTGTTTCCATAAATTTTGGTTTTACGCCTAAACGTGAAGCCACTTCTTCTGCTAGTTCTACGTCAAAACCTGTTAACTTCCCTGAATCGTCATGGAATGAGAATGGTGGATATGTCCCTTCTGTACCAATTAATAACTCACCTTTTCCTTGAATTTTTGCTAATAGATCCCCATTAGCTTTGTCCGCGCTTGCATTGTTTTTATCAGATGTTTTTTCATCTGAGTTTCCGCATGCCGCAAGCATGAAAACCGAAGCAACAATAGCAAATAATAAAGTATAAATTTTTTTCATTTTTATCCCCCTTTATTCTTATAGAATTACTAGGTATTATACTATATTAAAAGAAAGCAAACGTCAAAGTATATTGACCAACTTATTTAGTTACTTGTTTCCCTATCCTATTCACTTGTCATTGAATATTCCATCCTTCTTCAGACAATAAAAAAAAACCCAACAAACGTTGGGCTTTTAATAATTCCATCTATTAAACATTTTTTCTACCGATAAAACAGACAGCAATTTATCCTCTTTTAGCGCCTCTGCCACCGCGCTTAGATTCTGTTGCACGCTTTAACGTAGACAAACGATCTTCACTATCCTTTAAGAATCGTGTCATTTTTTGCTCAAAATTCTCTTTCATCGGACGATCGCGATCATTTGAACGATTGTTGTTACGTGGACGCTGAGGACGTTCTGGTCTCTCTGGTCTTTCCGCTTGAGGCTTTGCTTTACGAATAGATAATCCGATTTTGCCATCCGCTTCAACATTCATCACCTTAACTTCAACAACATCTCCAACCTTCAAATGCTCATTAATATCTTTCACATAATTATCCGCAACTTCGCTAATGTGAACCAGACCTGTTGAGCCTCCTGGTAGCTCGACGAATGCTCCGAAGTTTGTGATTCCTGTTACTTTACCTTCTACCTTGCTGCCTACTTCAATTGACATAAAAAAAATGCTCCTCCTTAAAATTTAAGCGACTCTATAACGAGTATATACGATTTTTTCATACAGACCCTACCTTTATTATAGCCAACAAAAAAAGAGTGTCAATAAGACTACTCTTTTGAAACGTTATTTTATCTTATTTTTCATTGCTATCAGGCAAAGCAAAAATAATTTCTCCTTCTTCTGACAGAAAGTAATCTCTTCTCAATAATTTGCCAATGTACTCATCATCATTTAATTTGGAAATTTGAAGTTTCAACAATTCTTGCTCTTCTTGTACTTTTGCAAGGTCTTCTGTAACTTGTTCTTTTTTCTTTCTTTTTTCTTCTAAAGCATTATTGCTATTTATCAATGTGGAAATTAAAATACCAATAATTACAACGGACACAACCCCAAATATAGATAAGCGTCTGAATAAACGAATTCTTTTGGCCTGTTTACGGTTTTCTTGACGTTCAATCGAGCGAACGTAATCAGTATTAATTGATGCAAGTTGTTTCTCAAAAGGTGCTTTCCTTTGATTTTCTCCCACTTCGCCCTCTCCCGTCAAACTGTTTCAATTTTTCGTGTACTTTTTATTATAACGGAAGTTTGGTTTTTTCTGAAGGGCCAAATGCAGTGTTTTTATATATATATAACGAAATGGTTTAATAATGGCTAATATTAACAGGAAGATTAAACTAATAATTTTACCTATAACTGTTATAAATGCGTGTAGTATAAACCATATAGGCTTAACGATTAAACGCAAAAAGATCCTTCCCGTCAATTGAAATGCGGGCTGAAATAACTTTTCGTATAAAAGAATACCTAATAATTGCGCCAAAGGATCATAAACTCTCCATATCCCGTCCCGTACTTCATACAGCAAGAAAAAGGTTCCTAAACCAAGTGATATCCAGATAATTACTTCAATACCTATTCGATATTTAAAAATAAAGGAACGCTTTGAAAAACTTCCTGTTAGAAAGCGCGTCCCTTCAATGATTGCCCCAATTAGAATTCCACTCACCATCAACAATAATAAGCTAACAAATTGGAGAGAGAGTGTCATCCGAACAGTTTATGAAGTAATCCTCTTGCTCCGTCAGCCTGCTGCTCCTCGTCGTATTGCATTACTCGAACGATTCCTTCTAATGTAAGGAGGCCTTTATCTACGTCTAAATGAACAATCTTTAATTCTTCTCCTTTAATGTGAAGGATTCCTTGGGATGTTCTTACATAAAATTCTGTTTGATCAAATCGTTCAATGGACTTTACCGAAGTTAAATCCATTCTTTTTCGATTTCTTAGTGAAATCAAGTGATCCCCCGATGGAATGGTAATTGTTTGATTTTCTGCTTGAAATTGCATATACTCTCTCCTCTCCTTGTCCTATCTTTGTATTGTATGCACATAAAAAAAAAGCATGACAAATGCCATGCTTTTTCTTAATCTTCATCATCCATAAATGCTGGATCTATTTTTTCTAGTCTTTCTTCTTTGATAATTGTGTACATGGATGCAGCATCTTCTTTTTTCGCAGAGTCCTTAATAGTATCAACGGTAGCTGTAACCACTTTTTGTCCGAAACGAATGGATAGTTCGTCTAAAGCCTTCACATCAGAACTAGCTTTTGCCACTTTTCCGTTAATCGTTATTCTCCCCTGATCTGCCACTTCTTTGGCAAGCGTTCTACGTTTTATCAGCCGTGATACTTTTAAATATTTATCTAATCTCATAATATCCCTACCTCTCTAATTTCTTTGCTTCTTTCCAAAAATCGTCAAGCTCATCTAAATGATAAAGTGAAAAGTCGCCTTTACCTTTTTTCACACTTGACTCAATGAATTGAAATCTTCTTTTAAACTTTTCATTTGCTTGAATTATCGCTTGTTCTGGAGATAAACCATAAAAACGCGCCAAATTGACAATTGTAAATAACACATCTCCTAGTTCGTCCACTTGCGCGTCACTCGTGCCATCTTTCAACTCTATTTTCCATTCATCCAGCTCTTCCTCAAATTTCTCCCAAGCACCAGTCACATCAGGCCAATCAAAACCGACTTTAGCGACTTTTTTTTGATAATTAAAAGATGTAAGCAAGGAAGAATCCGATCGCATTTCTCCGTCCAATAGTGACCCTATGGCTTCTTTCTTCTCTTCTGATTTGATTTGTTGCCAATTACGAAGCACTTCTTCTGAATCATTCGCAATAACATCTCCAAAGACATGAGGATGCCTACGAATCATCTTATCTGAAACTGATTGAAGTATATCCTCTAGACTAAAGTAGCCGTTATCTTCCCCTATTTGCGCATGTAAAAATACTTGTAAAAGTACGTCACCGAGCTCTTCGACAATATGATGATCATCTTCTTCATCAATCGCCTGTAATAGTTCATACACTTCTTCTACCGCGAATTTCTTCAGAGTTGAATGTGTTTGTTCTTGATCCCACGGACAACCATTAGGACCCCTTAAATCAGCCACAATCTGACGTAGTGTTTGCCACTCCTTCAACCGATCTTCTTGTTCACGTATCGGTGGAACATATAAAGTAGTTAAATTATCTAATTCCATTACTCGATCTAGCTCGAATAGTGGCACCTTCGTTAACTTTTCCTTTGTAGAACCAGCCGCAGTTACAATCGTTACTTCATATTCATCTGGATACTTTTCCATGAGCGTTAGTTTTACTTCAGAGGCACTAAACGCATCATACACTTGCCCTATTAGTACATGCGAATTCATTTGAATAGTGTCCCGTTTCAAGCTTGTTCCATCTAGCAATTGGAACCCTTCAATAGGGTCTATTCGCAGTGCTCCAAAAATGGGATCCAAAAAGCTTTGCCCACCCTCGATATGAATCTTCACTTTCCCTTGTTGTTCCGCTTCGATTAATAACTGCACGGTTTGTTCTGCTACTAACGGATGTCCAGGCACTGCATACATAATGGAATATTCATTTGCTAGCTGAAGAAGTGTTTCGACAATTTCCTCATAAACCCCTTCAAATTGTTCATTTTTCTCATATATTGCATCAAAACTTGTCCAAGTTAGACCTTCTTTTTTTAATTCCTGTAAAACTGAATGCTGCTCCGTCCGAACATACAGATGCTCAGCTGCTTTTAGTTTTTTATATATCCCTAGAGGTAACTGATCTAAATCACTCGCTCCAAGTCCAATTATTGTAATTTCATTCATCTGCTCACAACCTTATTTTTCTTTATTCAACCACAATTGAAAAATAGCCATTCTTTTTCCAAACGGCAATAAAAACCACTCTTTCTCTCCAATAACGCGTCTTTTTGCAATTATTATGAGGAAAACAAACCCTCCTAGTGTTACAGCACTGAAAGAGATGAATAGGGACCGGATTCGGCTTGTTAAACTTTCAAATAAGACGTTATCCGCTAACCATTCATACGCCGTTACGCAAACAATCATCGTGAGCGAAGCAATCACAATCCCTTTATAAAACGCAAAAGATGCAAATGGAATATTCCAGTTCTTTTTAAAATAGAAAAGCATACATAAAAATACAATAGCTAAACTAATATTACCGGATGTTGCTGCTCCCAATACACCATAAGATGGTATAAGCATACCATTTAGTAGCCATTTACTGCATACGCCAATAAGTAAAAACAATGTAGGTATTTTTACTTTTCCAATTCCTTGAAGCATCGCCATCAACGTGAGGATTAAAGACATCCATACAATCTGAAAAGAAAATACCATTAACGTAATTGATTCTTCTTTTGTTTGAAATAACATTTCATTTACGTATGGTAGTACTACAATGAGCCCCAATGCTGCCGCTATTCCAAACGTGAAAGCAATTCTAAATGTAAGTTGCATGAACGGAATAGCCGTTCTTCCTTTTTCTTTATTCATTCGATGTGCAACTAACGGTACAATAGCTAAAGACAATGTGGAAGCAATCACAATTCCTAATTGAACTAGTGGTTGCCCTCTATCATAAATACCTTTTTTCTCCATCGCTTGTAGTTTTCCCATACCATTTTCAACTAATAGTTGAAAAACCGTAAATGAATCAACCAACTGAAAGAGTAAAAATAAAAGCGCACTTATACTTGCACTTATACTGATTATCGTCAAATCTTTTAAAATAGGCCATATCGGAACGAATTGGTTTATCTGGTTTACTGGAGGGCGTTCAAACCCTCTCCAATAAATAAAAGAAAGAAAGATTACCCCAACCGATTCCCCAGCTACTGCACCATACATCGCCATACTTCCAGCCTTATATAAATCTAAACCATTAGATACGACCATCCATGTACCTAACAATATGACGGATACTCGAACGACTTGCTCTACAACTTGCGCATAGGCTACTGGTCCCATGCGACCACCTGCTTGAAATTCTCCTTTTAAAACAGCTAGCAACGGCATTAACAAAATAACATAGGAGCCTGCTTTTAATAGACTAGCTAACTGTTCATCTCCCATCGTTTTTGCTAAGAAATCTGAACCCAAATATAATAATAAAAAAAATGCAATAGATATCATTCCAATATAAACAAAAGCTATTTGCAAAATTCTAGGTAGCGCATGCGCTTTACCGGACGATTTATATTCAGATAAGATTTTAGATAAAGCAACTGCAAAACCAAAAGATGTCCATGTCGTGATTATTCCAATGAATGGATAAACTTGTTGGTAAATATAAAAACCTTCATCTCCAACTAAGTTTTGAAAAGGCACACGGTAAATAGCGCTGAGCAGCTTTACAATAATAGCGGAAACTGTCAACATTGCAGCACCTTTCATATAAGTTTTCATATTCCATTCATTACTCATTCGCAAATCCTTCTTCCATTCAGTTCAATGCATCCATTATACATCAATAAAAGCGTAATCGCCTATGTCTGCCACGACATGACATTTTTTCTGAGACAAGTAATCGCAGGAGCACATCTTTTCTGCGACGAGCTTGCGCAGGAGCACGTCTTTATTAGAATGACACTCTTTCAGTCCTCCAGACTAATTACAAAATGCTTTTAAGAAGTTAAGAGCAGCTTAAGCAGGTGCATTTTTTTACACTTTATGGGACTTGGAGACCAATTTACCCTAAAGCGAGATCAATTGCACTAAACCCGCGACCAATTCATCCGAAAGCGAGACAATTTTTTGCTGACCCGAGATTAATTATAAAACAGCTGTAAAACTTTAAATTTTTATAGAAACTATTTGCTGAATTTCTTAGGGTTTTGGGTAACTAAAGACAAAACCCTATGAATACTGTTTTATAAAGTTTCTTATCATCCAAAAAAGCCTTCCCCTATGTGAGAAAGGCTTTGTAATAATATGGGTTAACTTTCCATTTGTTTTGCTAAAAAATTTGCCGCAGTTTCGATTGCTTTCATCTCTGCTTCCCCTATAAAGTGGACTTTCGAAATGATAAATACCGCTCCAATTGAATCACCCGATGAGATAATAGGAGCAATGCAATATGACTTTACCGTTTCAAAAACTCCCGGCACCCATTCCACTGAATTTTCATGTTTTTCCGTAACAATTGTTCGTTTTCCAACAACCTCTTCCACATCTGGACTAAGTCTTCTATTCAAATAATCCTTTTTAGATAATCCGGCCGCTGCAATCATTTCATCACGATCACTTATTAATACTGGCGTTCCAAGCGTTTCGTATAAAGTTTCGGCATATTCTTTTGCAAAATCTCCTAGTTGACTTATAGGAGAATATTTTTTTAATATGACTTCCCCTTCTCTATCCGTAAAAATCTCCAGTGGGTCTCCCTCACGGATTCGAAGCGTTCTGCGTATTTCTTTTGGAATAACTACTCTACCTAAATCATCAATACGTCGTACGATGCCTGTTGCTTTCATGTAATGTGCCTCACTTTCGACTGATTGGGTATTAAATTTCATTTCTGCCATAGTATGCATCACATTACCAAAAAATATGCAAAATGTTATTTCACTTCTACCGTTTCTTTTTTTGCTTCAGGCAATAATCTCATTATTTCTTCCAAGATATCAAATGGATTAAACTTCCCTGTTTTTCTTTCATCTATTGTAATGACTAAATTCGCGTTATCCATACTGAATCCCACTGCACGTCCATACTTCATGGACTTTTCCACAATCAAAGCACCATTTATATTTTTTGTGCCCTCTTCACTAAAACGAATAGATACAAGCTTGTTTATTTCCTTAATAGATTCTACCCCTACATCTTTACCCCAAATTTTCAGGCGAGCAATTCGTAATAATTTGTCTGCTTCCAGAGGGATATCTCCAAAACGATCTTGTAGTTCATCTAAGATATCTAAATATTCTTCTTCTTTCTCCATGGCTTTCACACGTTTATACATTTGAATTTTTTGATATCCATCTGGTATATAATCGTCTGAAATATAGGCATCCGTTGATAAAACAATTTCTAAGTCTTGCATGTCTTCTTTTTTGATGCCCGTTCGTTTCTCTTCAATAGCATCTTCTAACATTTGTGTATATAAATCAAAACCAACCGAATCAATGAATCCGTGTTGCTGTGAACCTAATAGATTTCCTGCTCCTCGAATGGATAGATCGCGCATTGCGATTTTAAATCCAGATCCAAGCTCCGTAAATTCTTTAATTGCTTGTAATCTTTTTTCTGCAACATCTGTTAAAACCTTATCTCTTTGATGCATTAAATAGGCATATGCAACTCGATTTGATCGTCCTACACGACCCCGTAATTGATAAAGCTGAGATAGTCCCATTTTATCTGCATCATGAATGATAAGTGTATTTACGTTTGGTATATCAATACCAGTTTCAATAATGGTCGTTGTTACGAGGACATCATACTCGCCTTCTAAAAAGCTAATAATGACCGATTCAAGTTCCGTTTCGGGCATCTGACCATGAGCAAAACCTACTCTTGCTCCAGGGACCAACATTTGAATTTCATCTACTTTTCGAGTAATGTCTTCTACCCGATTATATAGATAAAATGCCTGTCCTCCCCTTGCTAGTTCTCGTTCAATCGACTCTCGGACAAGTGATCCGTTAAATTCCATGACATATGTTTGAACTGGAAAACGGTTTTTGGGTGGTGTCTCAATGACCGATAAATCTCTTACACCTATCATCGACATATGCAATGTCCGAGGAATAGGCGTAGCAGTTAGCGTAAGGACATCTACGTTTGTTTTCAGTTGTTTAATTTTTTCTTTATGCTTTACCCCAAAACGCTGTTCTTCATCGACAACCAAAAGTCCTAAATCGTGGTAGACAACATCCTTTGATAATATGCGATGTGTACCTACTACTACATCTACTATTCCCTTTTTTAAGCCACTAATCGTCTCTGTTTGCTGTTTTTTGGAACGGAAACGACTAAGCAAACCAACTTCAATTGGAAAGTCTTGAAATCGTTCTAGCATAGTTTCGTAATGCTGTTGAGCAAGAATGGTTGTCGGACAAAGGAATGCTACTTGTTTTCCTTCCATTACCGCTTTGAATGCCGCTCTTATCGCGACCTCTGTCTTTCCATATCCTACATCTCCACAAATGAGACGATCCATTGGACGTGACTTTTCCATATCCCGCTTCACTTCTTCAATCGAACGAAGCTGATCTTCTGTTTCCTCATATGGGAAAGCCGCTTCAAATGATTGTTGCATTTCACCATCTGGCTCGAAAGCATATCCAACTTCGGACTCCCGTTTCGCGTAGAGTTTCAACAACTCATCTGCTATATCTTGAATAGCCGCCGATACCTTCGTTTTTGTTTTTTTCCAATCTGCTCCACCTAATTTATGTAGCTTTGGATCTCTTTCGCCGGAAGCGACATATTTTTGAATTAGGTCAATTTGATCGACAGGAACAAATAATTTATCCTCACCGCGATAGCGTATATGCAAATAATCTTTATGAATTCCGTTTACTAAGAGCGTTTCTATCCCTATATATTTCCCTATCCCATGATGAATATGTACGATATTATCGCCAGGTTTTATTTCAGAATAACTTTTAATACGCTCTGCATTGGATACTTTTTGAGCCCTCGCTTTTTTCTTATGTTTTTGTTTAAATAATTCTGCATCTGTAATGACCGCAATACGCTGGAGAGGCAATTCGAAACCAGCTTCTAAATCTCCATCTACTATAAAAATACCCGACTTCTGCAAGTCCTCTCCTGAAGCACCAATCTTCGAAACTATTTCATAATCTTCTAGAACCGTATGAATCTTTTGTGCGCGATCTTTCCCGTCAGCAAGAATAACGACACGAAACTTTCCATTAGTAAGCCTCTCAAGTTCATTTTTCAATAAATGCATTTGCCCATGAAAATTTTGCATTGGCTTACAGGAGAAAGTAGTATTCTTTTTGATGGTTATCCCTGAAAATGTGCGTGAAAATAACGAGAAATACAATTTTTCGTTCGGAAGCATTCGAATAATTTCTTTCAAGTTCAAAGATGGTTTTACATCATGTACTGTTTTTCCTTCTTCTAACAAAGCTAAAAACCAATCTTTTTCTTCTCGTTCTAACGTTTCTGTAACTTCTTGAATTCTACCAAGTTCATCAAATAAAACCATCCCATCTCGATTGAAATAGTGGCCTAAGAAGCTATTACCATCTTCTAATAGTGAAACGTACTTCATAAATTGTTTTGGCTGCTCGCCTTGATTTAAAAGTTCAATATCATGTTGAATATTTTGATAAAATTGATCTTTTATTTCGGGTATTTTTACTTTTTTTAAACTTTCTGCTAACGACTGTTCCAATTTATGCGCAAGTAGCTTCTTCTTCGTTTCAGTTAGGACGTATTCTGTTGCTGGTAAAATACGGATTTCCTTTAATTTATCTAAAGAACGTTGGTCTTCCGCTGAAAATGTACGAATGGAGTCTATCTCCGTATCAAATAATTCAATACGGATAGGATGCTCTAAATAGAGTGGATAAATGTCCACAATGCCACCTCTTAGAGCGAACTCGCCTGGAGCAGTAACCATAGGTTGTCGCACGTATCCCATATTTACTAAGTTTTGCAGAAGTACTTCTAGCTCTACTTCTTCACCTTCTGCAATAGAAACAGTACTTTGTTTCCAGTCTGTCACAGTAGGCATATGTTTTTTCAGACCTGCGACAGGCACAATATAAACGCCATTTCTTTTTGTTAACATATGATCCAACGTTTCAATTCGCTGTGCACGTAGCTCCGGACTTGTTACCGAAATGTCCGCGGCTATTAGCTCATCTGCAGGATACAAATGCACTAAGTCATCCCCGACAAGCTTTACCAAATCCTCTGTTAGCTTTTGAGCGTGAAGTAAATTAGGAGTAATAATAAGAACAGCTTTTCTGCGTGCACTGTATAACATTTTAATAAATACTGCTCTTGCGCTTCCAGAAAGACCTGTTATTAGTTGTTGATCTTGACCGCGCTCCAACTCTTTCACTAGTTTTTGCATATGTGTATCATCCATTAATAAATTGCTTAAAAGTTCCATTTCAAACCCCCGTTCTTTTAAGAAAAACATAAAACGCTTACTTAGCCGCAACAATAAATGTATACCTTGAAGGGCATGGCGTTTTAGCTAGACATTCTATCAAAACAGAAAAAGGCTTTGCGCACGAAAACGTGCCAAAGCAATTTTACTGTATCCACTTTTTTAACGCATAATAGTTTGGAAATTTTTGTAGCGAACTTTGACACTCTTCACAAATACACTGCACTGTATAATCCCCTTCAACTCCATGCACTATATATAAATCTTGTTCTTCTGGTGTAATATTGTTTTTCTGTAAAAACTGTTCATCTATAGAATCCAACGGCAATTGGCCTATCTCTGTTTCACAATGCCGGCATTTATAATGAATTGGCATTCCTAATACCTCCTTTTTAGGAAGTATAGGTATGTACGCTAAAGTTTATGCACCATTATATATATTCATCACTTCTAAAAAACTTTTCGATAGCCATGCTTCACATGCATTTGCACTCTTTTTCACCGCATCTACTACATTTGCTTTCTCTTCTTCAGTAAACCTCGACAAAACATAATCAGGAACCTTCATTCCATTTGTCGGACGATCGATCCCAATCCTAACCCGGTTAAACTCCTGTGTACCTAAATGTTGAATAAGCGATTTAATCCCATTATGCCCTCCAGCACTTCCTTTTTGACGAAGACGTAATCTACCAACCTGTAAGTCTAAATCATCATAAATTACAATCATTTGGTCATCCTCTACATCAAAATAATCCATCATAGGCACAATACATTCGCCAGATAAGTTCATATACGTCAGTGGTTTTAGAAGCATTACTTTCTCCGCTCCAATGTGCGAAATACCATACATCCCATTAAATTTAGATTGAGTAAGGGGTATGTTTAATCGATTTGCAAGTTCATCTATTACATGAAATCCGATATTATGTCTGGTTGCTTCATATTGTTTACCGGGATTCCCAAGTCCAACAATCATTTTCATTCATTTCCATTCCTTTAATACGTATTTCATCCATTTTATCATATCCATTAGAAAAAAGAGATTGCCTTTAGACAATCTCTTCTCTTTTATTCATCTTTATTTGGTGTTTCGGCTTCTTCTGTTCCAGTTGCCTCAGTTTCTTCCTCTTCTATGCGAGGCGCTGATACAATAGCAAGCGTATAATCATCTTCATTTACAATTAAGTAATCTACTGTTCCTCGAATTTCCGCTACTGTTAATGTATCACCAATAGCCATTTTCGATACATCCAACTCAATACTCTCAGGAATATCCGATGGTTTAACTGTAATTGTCACTTCACGATTTGGCTGTTGAAGGATACCGCCTTCTGAAACATCAACGGAATTACCAATTAGATTTACGAATACATTTACTTCTAATTCTTCTTTCATGTTAATCGCTAGAAAGTCCGCATGAATCATTTGACCTTTTAGAATATTCATTTGGTAATCACTCATTACGACATGGACAGTTTTACCGTCTACTGCTAGTTTTATGACACCATTGCGACCAACTTCTCGAAGTGTTTTGGCTAAATCTCTTTCATTTACGGCAATTGGTTGGGATTCCACTTGGAAACCGTAAACGATGGCTGGAATAAACCCACTTTTTCTCAAACTTGCATTTTCTTTATGTTTACGCTTTTGGGCATTGATTAATGTACTCATTGTTTTTCATCCTCCCATAGGTTCCTACCTATATTCATACCCATTTGGAGGATGTTTCAAACGTTTTTAGAATCAATCAAATAATGTGCTGACAGATTTCTCTTCGAAAACACGCACAATTGCATCGCCTAGTAATTTTGCTACAGATAGTTCTTTGATTTTTGGAGAAGTTTTATCTTCAGATAATTGAATTGAATTCGTAATAACCAATTCTTTAATCACAGAGTTATCTATTCGCTCAATTGCCGGACCAGAAAGTACTGCATGCGTACAGCAAGCATATACTTCTTTTGCTCCACTTTCTATTAAAGCTTGTGCTGCAATCGAAATGGTACCCGCAGTGTCAATAATATCATCGATCAAGATAGCCGTTTTTCCTTCTACATTACCTACAATATTCATTACTTCCGCTACATTTGGACGTGGACGACGTTTATCTATAATAGCAATCGGGGCTTTTAAACGATCCGCCATTTTACGAGCACGAGTTACACCACCGTGATCAGGTGATACGATAACTAATTCGGATGGATCAAGGTCTTTCCCTAAGAAGTAATCAGATAAAATAGGAACAGCAACTAAGTGATCAATTGGAATATTAAAGAATCCTTGAATTTGAGGAGCATGTAGATCAAGTACGATTGCACGAGTTGCCCCTGCTGTTGTTAAAAGATCTGCGACAAGTTTAGCCGTGATTGGTTCACGAGCACGCGCTTTTCTATCTTGGCGCGCATATCCGTAATAAGGTAATACTACGCTTACTGTTCGAGCCGATGCGCGTTTAACAGCATCAAGCATAATTAACAATTCCATCAGATGTTCGTTTACAGGACCTGAAGTTGATTGAACGATGAATACGTCACACCCTCGAATACTTTCATCAATATTGATTTGGACCTCTCCATCGCTAAATCTAGTTACTGTAGATTTACCTAATGGAAGTCCTACTTCTTTCGCAATTTCTTCAGCTAATTCTCTATTAGAATTTAATGTGAATATTTTCAATTTTGAGTTTGCGTATTGTTCTGGCATGATAATCCTCCTGGATAGTGGGTTATTTTAGTTTTAGTTTTTCTACGTAGCCTAATTTATTTTCTTGTCGAGCACGTCCGATCGCAAGTGCTTCCCCAGGTACATCTTTTGTAATGGTAGAGCCCGCAGCAACATATGCTTTATTGCCAATTGTAACTGGTGCTACTAAATTGGAGTTACAGCCAACAAAAGCATCATCTTCAATCTTCGTTACAAATTTATTTTTTCCATCATAGTTTACAGTAATTGTGCCACATCCAATATTTACATTTGAACCAATAGATGCGTCTCCCATATAACTCAAATGAGAAATTTTGCTTCCGTTTCCTACTGTGGATTTTTTTACTTCGACAAAGTTACCAATTTTCACATCATTTCCAACCTCTGTCTGTGGTCGAATATGTGCAAATGGACCAATAGCCGTGTGATTACCCACTTCGCTCGATAATATAACGGAAGAATGTATAGTAGTTCCATTTCCAATTATACTTGAAACAATATGGCTGTTTGGACCGATCGTACAGTTTTTTCCAATAGTAGTATTTCCTTCAATAGTAACTCCTGGTTGGATAACTGTATCCGCACCAATTACGGCATCGCTACTAATGTATGTATTTTGAGGATCAATAATTGTCACGCCTTCACGCATATGGTGATGTGCAATACGAGATCTCATAGTTTGTTCTGCTTGAGAAAGTGCAATTCGATCATTTATGCCCAAAATTTCATCTAAGTCTTTTGCTGCATATGCAGAGATTACCTCTCCATTTTTTTGCAAAATCTCAATTACATCCGGCAAATAATATTCACCTTGAGCATTCTCGTTTTTTACTAATTTCAACGCTTTGAATAATGCCTCATTATCAAAACAATAAGTTCCTGAGTTAATCTCATTTACAAGTTGCTCTTCTGTAGATGCATCTTTTTGTTCTACAATACTTTTTACACTACCATCTTCCGCTCGAATAACCCTTCCATAACCAGTTGGATTAGTCGCAATAGCTGTTAAGATAGTTGCTTTTGCGCCTGTTTCTTTATGAAGATCTAATAGATCTCTCATTGTTTCAGCAGTAATTAGAGGCGTGTCTCCACATATAACAATAGTTGTACCTGAAAGATTTAAAAGCGACGCCTCTGCTTGTAAAACAGCATGAGCTGTACCTAATTGCTCTGCCTGTAGAGCGTATTCACTTCTAGTACCTAACTTGCTTTGAACAGTTTCTGCCCCATGCCCAACAATTGTTACAATCTTATTAACGCCGAGCTTCTCCATGTTTGCTACAACATGTTCTACCATAGGTTTCCCACAAACAGGATGTAGCACTTTATAAAGACTAGACTTCATACGAGTTCCCTTACCAGCAGCTAACACGACCGCATAAGTATTTGTCATTTTCCGTTTTCCCTCCAGTGGGCTAATTTCCTCTTTTGACTATAGCGGAATTAGCGTGATTTTTCAAGGAAATATCTCTTGACAAATACATGACAAAACAAGTACTATGGATAATTTTAGCACAAAAAAAACCATCTCCTTAGAAATGGCTTAATTCAGAAATTATTATTTTACTGTGTACGATTAGCATATCTAATTACTAATAACTAGCTTCTACTGTTTGTTCCGCTTCCTCTGGTTCACCACTCAAATGATAAGCATATAACACCGCTTCTTGAATTTTTGTACGTGTTCCAGAATTTATCGGATGAGCTATATCTCTGAATTCACCTTCTGGGGTTCTTTTACTTGGCATGGCAACAAATAACCCCGCATTTCCATCAATTACTCTAATATCATGTACAACAAACTCGTTGTCCAGTGTAATGGAAGCGATAGCCCTCATACGACCATCTGATAGTACCTTACGTAATCTTACGTCCGTTACTTCCATTTTTACACCACCTCTCTTCTTAGTTGAAAAAATCCTATTATAGTAATTCTACAAAACTTTCCAGTATCCTTCTTTTTCGTGTAAATATTTTAAATATTATAATATCACTGTTTTTTTATCTGTTGACCATGTTTTATTACAAATAAAAAAGTATGCTTTCCGAAGAAGGCATACTCTTTTTATTAGACAACTGCTATTATTTCTATTTCTACTTTTACATCTTTCGGGAGCCTTGCTACTTCTACTGCAGAGCGCGCTGGTTTATGACCCTCAAAATGTTTTTCATATGCTTCGTTAAATTCTGCAAAATCATTCATATCTTTTAAGAAAACAAGTGTTTTAACTACTTTTGACAATGAAGTTCCAGCTTCTGTAAGCACCGCATTTAAATTAGCAAATACTTGTGCTGTTTGTTCTGTAATAGAACCTTCTACAACTTCTCCCTGGGGAGTTAATGGAATCTGCCCTGAACTGTAAAACATTCCGTTCACAACCACTCCTTGTACGTATGGACCGATAGCCGCTGGTGCATTAGTTGTTGTTACTGTTTTCATCATTGTTTCCACCCTTCTCAAAATAGTTGCCTTCCGTTAAAACAATTGTACCATCTTTTTCATTGACTTCACGTAATTTTATAAGTGATAAATATTCATCCACTAGTTGTTCGCCTTCATGATCCGCCTCAACTAATACAGCTATTCCTGCAAGTTCACAATTAAACTCCTCAAGCAGGTTTTTCATTCCATTAATTGTCCCGCCCACTTTCATAAAGTCGTCAGTGATTAATACACGTTGTCCTTTTTCCATACTTCTTTTCGAAAGAACCATGGTTTGGATACGTCTTGCGGATCCAGATACGTAATTAATACTTACCGTCGGGCCTTCCGTCACTTTGCTATCTCTACGAACTACCACAACTGGTACATTTAAATGTCTTGCAATTGCATGTGCAATTGAAATACCTTTTGTTGCAACTGTCATTATGGCATCTATTTTTTCATGTGCAAAAGCAGATGCAAATATTTTACCTACCTTATTCATAAGAGACGGATTTCCTAATATATCTGTCATATATAAATAACCACCTGGTAGTAATCGATCAGCTTTTGAAAGTTGCTCTATTAGGCTCTGTGTTATTTCATTAACATCTTCGCTTGTCATAGTAGGAATGAATTTAACCCCCCCAGCTGCTCCTGGTACGGTTATTAGTAAGCCTCTGCCTCTTTCTTCGAACGTTTCTTTTATTATCGTTAGATCTTCACTAATGGAAGATTTAGCCGATTGGTATAAAGATGCAAAGTACGTTAAAGGAATTAACTTATGGGGATGTTCTATCATGTATTGCGTCATATCTACGAGTCGTTCACTTCTTTTCCATTTCATACAATCACCTCCAAACACGAATATTTTAAAGAAAACGTATCACAATCATCCGCATTTAAGCAAGTGAGTCCCGTTCTCCTATTAATCTAACAGCGTATACTTCATCGCAAAAACCACGAAGCCCATTATAAATTCTTTGTACCCTTGATTCATGTTGAACTATCCCAAACACCGTGGGACCGCTACCGCTCATCAATACTGCATCCGCTCCAAATTTTTGCATTTGATCCTTTAAATTAGCAACTTCAGGATACAATTTTAATGTGACATTTTCTAACACATTCCCCACGGAGGCACACATTTGCACAAAATCTTTTTTTTCAATCGCTTCTACCATTTGTTTTGTTTTTGGATGTTCTATCTGGTTTATTTTTAAACTTCCGTAAATATCTGCTGTAGAAACTCCTAGAGTCGGTTTTGCGAGAATTACCCAACAATTTGCTGGAGACGGCAATTCTTGAATCTTTTCTCCTCGCCCCGTGGCAAGTGCTGTTCCGCCATACACACAAAATGCAACATCAGAACCTATTTTTGTGCCGATTTGCGCAAGTTCATCTAAAGATAACCCTAAACTCCAAAGTGTATTTAATCCTCTTAGAGTTGCGGCAGCATCACTACTACCGCCAGCTAATCCAGCGGCAACTGGAATGTTTTTTTCAATCTTAATCGTAACTCCAGACTTTACATGATACATTTCTTTTAATATCTTTGCTGCTTGATATGCTAAATTTCTAAAATCAGTAGGAACAAAACGATCCACAGACAGAATATGTATTTTCCCATCTTCTCTTCGCTCTAATCCAATACGGTCCGACAAATCAACTGTCGTCATAATCATTTCGACTTCATGATAACCATCTGGACGTTTATGTAATACATCGAGTGTTAAATTTATTTTAGCAGGTGCTTTTACATAGTACATTCCATCTGCTCCTTTTCAAACATAGGTTGTTCCCTATTTTAACACACCGCATAAGAAATGAGGAAGCGACTATGCAAGAGGTATATAGTCTAAATTCGAGACATCGTGTCGATTCAACTACAATTCGGATCTAAGACGAACTCCTAGCAGGACTCTGTAAAGTTTTTGAGGAAATTTTTATTATCTACTCAAAAAGGAAAGGCAGATTTCTCTACCTTTCCTAAACGCTAGTTGTTCATTATTTTGGATCTCGTTTGCTTGCCAGTTTAAAACCAGATTGGTCATACGAAAAATTTACTTTGGCGACTTCATTTGTTGTTCAGCCATTTCAATTGCTCTTTTTACCATATTACCAGCATCACGCGATTTTATCCCACCCCAGCCCTCGGTCTTGACTACATCATAAAATCCAAGATCTTTTGCAATCTCTTCTTTCAATTGATCAGACATAATACCTCTTTTAGCCATATGTGGTGTATCCTCCTTTTAAACAACTAGCGTTTATAGTATGTCCTATAAATAAAAAAAAACTCCCTTTACATTCAAGGAATGCAAAAGCAGTTTGTTTCGAAATATAGAAAAGATAAAAGTTCTAAATAATCATTTTACAACTATTAAATTATTTGCTTCATCAAAAATAGTGATTTCTACTGCTTCTGTCAAAATGTCTGCATAACTATAAGATACACGTTCAAAAGAATTTTCATCTTGATCCAAGTCGATAACGAAAACGGCATGATAAGTCTCTCTCAATACGCCAGCTCGCTCAATTGTTTTTTTACGTCCTCCGTTTGCTTTTAATTGCAAACGTTTGCCTAAATGATGATCTAATGACTTTTTAATATCAGCTAAAGTTTTTGGCATTCTGCTTACACCTCACTGAATACTATAATACCATTCATATATTTTTTTGTCAAACAAAACATTTTAACAATCAAAGCACATAGTTGTCAATACATTTATTCCTTATAATCACTACTTTTGTTTATAAATATTACTAATATTGTAACAAGTAGAGTTAATGGAAATGTGGATATAATTCATCTGCCAAACGTCCAAATTCTTCAATGGACAAAGTCTCGCCTCTTCTAGTTGGATTAATATTTACTTTTTCTAACGAGTGTATAATTATCTCTTTCTTTTCCTTGCCATTTGGTAAAGAAGACAGTAAATTATTAATAATTGTTTTTCTTCTTTGAACAAACGAACCTCTAGAAACTTTAAACAAAAAGTCTTCATCTATCACATTCACTGGCGGAATCAGGTGGCGAGTGAGTTTTATAACTGCAGAATCTACATTTGGTTGCGGCATGAAAACAGCTTTTGGTACTACCATTGCTACTTCTGCCTTCATATAATATTGTATTGCAATGGAAAGTGACCCATAGGCTTTTGTACCGGGTGAAGCTGTAATTCGATCTGCCACTTCTTTTTGCATCATAACGACCATTCCACGAATAGGCAAACGATCCATTAACAACTTTAATAAAATAGGCGTTGTCACGTAATAAGGTAAATTTGCAACTACCATTACATCTTTATAATCGGCTAATTTATCCTGAAAAATTTGCTTTACATCAACTTCTAAAATATCCGAGTGAATAATTTCTACATTTTCATATGGGGATAGGGTATCTTCTAAGACCGGCAGCAATCTTTGATCAATTTCAAACGCGACTACTTTTCCTGACGCTCTTGCTAAGTGCTCGGTTAACGCGCCAATTCCTGGTCCAATTTCAATAGCCGCAGAATCTTTTGTTAAATCTGCATGTGACACAATATTACGTAAGATGTTCGGATCAATTAAAAAGTTTTGTCCTAGGCTTTTTTTGAATGAGAAGCCGTATTTCTTCAGTATTTCCTGAGTTCGGATTGGTGTTGCTATATCTTTTTGCATAAATTATTTATCCTCCATATCGAGCTGCATGATTGCTTCCTCTAGCTGCTGTTTGCTAATTTGAAAAATGGAAAGTCTTTTTTGTAATTGCTTTCCATTTGTATAACCTATTTTCAACAATTCTCCAAGTATCGTTCTTCGCTCTTTGGAGTTTGGGTGACCAATGAATTTCCCTTCAATTAGGACATCTAAAGGAATATTTGGTGCTGCATCCCCATCAGACTTTGGAGTGTAAACACCCGCAAGTGCCTGTCGAATATCCTCATCTTTTGCATGCTCAATCCCAAGCCCTTTACCGTTTTTAGCAATCGTTTTTTCTTTCGATAAAAAGGCATGTTTCACACCCGGAACATGCTCTTCAATAATTGCACGTATACGTCTCCCTGGATAATCTGGATCAGTAAAAACAATAACCCCTCTTTTATCTTGTGCATGTTGGATTTTAATAAGTGTTTCTTTAGAAATGGCGGATCCATTCGTTTCTATAGTATCTGCTTCAACGGATCGTTTAATAGCGGTTGTATCATCTTTTCCTTCTACGACTATTACTTCTTTTATTCGCAAGCAAATTTCCTCTTTTCTTTCTTTCTCCTGTTTTCTATCATAACGCAAAAAAGCTTCCCCAACCAACGAAAGGGAAGCTTTGCGATAAGAAAAACGCAAACACACTTGAAGCGCATCTTGTCTTTACCATTTCCCAAGTGCTTTGGACGAAACATTGGCTACACTTTTTTCGGTAATCTTGTGGCGGATGTTTGTCCGTCGCCATCTTGGAATATGTAAAGACATGATGCCTTTGGTTAGGATAATGAGAGATAAGATACTACTCTACTCTTTTTAAAGCGGACGAAGAGTCAATTTTGTCCGCTTAGCACTACTTTATCAATAGATGCCATCTATTTTTTTCAGGTTCGGCCAACTCTAATCATTTACTCACTGATTTATGTGTACTTTAAACGTTGGAAATAAAAAGAAAACCAAATAAAGATCAAGCCCTAGTGAGTTGAAAGGTATCAATTATCAGCACCTACTGTATGCATCTTCGTCTAAATGCTCGTTATAAGCACTAGTTCATTATTTCACCGAAGCATATTGTCTTTCTTATTCGCTCTATTGATTGGAGCGGAAGGCGGCGGTGATGGACCATCGCTCACCCTGCGGAAATCAACCTGTTCATGACATCAAAACTTATATACTTCTTTATTCTTTAAAAAGGCACTTTTTAGCTAATAAACCTGTGCAGAGTTTGCATCCAGGTAAATTAAGTTAATTTAATACTTTTATACGCACCTTTTTGCGCCCAAAGTCATATGCTTGAGATTTAGATGGCATAAATAAATCAATTTTTTTTCCTTTTATTGCCCCACCAGTATCACCAGCTACAGCATAACCATAGCCTTCCACCCAAACTTTTGATCCAAGTGGAATAACACTTGGATCTACTGCAATTACTTTTAAGTCTGGATTGGATTTCAAGTTTAAACCAGATGTAGTAACACCAGTACAACCGTTACAATAAGCTGTATAAGCTGTTGCTGTTACGTAAAACTCGCTTCCCCCTGATGTTGTAGAGGACGAATTTTCTCCACGAGAAACACTAGCAGTAACAATCTTTGTACCCACTGCTACAACTTTTTTAGTTGGCTCTTTTATAATCTTTTCACTAACTACATTACGAGATACTTCTTCGCCATTTTCTTTTATAACTTCATAACTTCGTGAAACGGATCCTTTTTCTCCCACTTGCACCACTTTTTCTTTCCCTTTTAATAGCGAGTCATCTTTTTTCGTTTCTACTGCAAAGTTTGTTTCTTCCTCAACTACATCGGTGACCTTTTCTACTCGCACTATTTGTATTACAGAATTCGGAAGTACTAATTCATCCATTTCCCGTCCCACTCGGTCGAATTCATTCATTTGAATGTTATGTTGTTTTAAAAAGTCAGCGACCGTAGTCGAAGTGGACCGTACCTTTTGCTCTTGCTTGCCATCTAAAAGGGTTACGTCAAACGCTTTTTTAATAGCAACTTTGCAATCGGGTCCAACCTCTGCATTCACAGAAGGCGTTATTGCATCATGTTCGTCTAGTTGAACATTAGCCTTTGCGAGTATTTCTGAAACTAAATCAGCAGTAGTTGTGATTGTTTTAATTTTTCCATCCACCGTGATTTCTATTTGTCTTGCCTGTTCCCATTCAATCGCTAAGTTATTTTTGATTGATGTGTTCACTGAGGGTTTTAAATAATCTTCGTTGGCAACTACTATATTGTTTTGTTCTAATAGTTCACCAACTGTATTTGCATGCGTTAAAATCTCTTGTTGTTCACCATTAACTGTTAAAGCAACAGTTTTCTTTGTTCCTTCGAATAAAACGAAAGAAACCACTGCAAGAAACAATAGTATAGTTCCAACTACTACTAGTGTTTGCTTGCTCCTCAATGAATGAAAGAACAGGTTTTCCATGGAATTATTTGACATGAAAAACACCTCCTTGTTCACTCGTGTGATTATATAGAGTACTTTTCAGCTTGTCAACACTTACGAATTTTTTTATAGTTCTAACTAACCAAAAAATTCCTCTGTTAACAGTATAGAAAGTTCTACGTTTTTTAATCAATAAGTCCAAAAAAATCTTCTGCATTTTTCGTAGTTGCAACTGCCACTTCTTCTATAGAAAGACCTTTTAAACGTGCAATTTCTTCGGCTACAAGAGGTACAAGTGAAGGTTCATTTCTTTTTCCACGATGAGGATGCGGGGCTAAATATGGTGCATCTGTTTCAATCAATAAATGTTCTAACGGAATTTCTGTTGCTACTTCTTTTGTTTTTTTTGCATTTTTAAATGTAACTGGACCGCCAAGTGAGATCATAAAGTTCATATCAATACATTGCCGAGCCGTTTCTACGCTTCCACCAAAGCAATGCATGATGCCACCAGTTAAATGCGCTTCTTCTTCTTTTAAAATACGTAAAACATCTTCCGTTGCCTCTCGATTATGTATAATAACCGGTAAATTTACTTTTTGCGCTAGACGTATTTGCTTACGAAATAATACTTGTTGAACATCTTTAGGTGACTTATCCCAGTAATAATCAAGTCCAGTTTCCCCAATGCCAACCACTTTTTTATTCGCAGAAAGTTCTTCAATCCATTGTAAATCTTCTTCTGTGCAATCAATTGCATCCACTGGATGCCAACCGATTACTGCATAAATAAACGGATAATCTTCCGAGAGCTTCATTGCTCTTTTTATTGTTTTATGGTCAAATCCAACGACAACCATTTTCTGAACATTTGCAGCTATCGCTCTATCTATCACTTCTTGGAGATCCTCGTCGTACTGATCTGCATTTAGATGAACATGTGTGTCTATATACATATTTTTTCTCCTCGCTTTGGTTAATTTGGTGGAATGTCTTTATCTACTTCACAATACTATTACAATTACTTTAATAAAGTCACCTTTTTAGTTTACGGTGGCAATATTAATTCTCTTTGTTTCCAGAATTCCCCTTCATTGTTGTGTCAAAAATAATATACTGAGATATTATTCTTATAAGAAAAATGCAAGCGTCCTTTAAGTGCGTCTAGTCTTCACTAATTCCTGAGTGCTTTGGACGAAACATTTACTCCTGCGGTTACTCGTCGCAAAAAAAATTTGGCTACACTATTAACGTTGGAATTTTGTATATGGAAGTGACTGCGTCACTTCCATATACACTTTTTTCATTAATCTTGTGGCAGATGTTTGTCCGTCGCCCTCTTGGAATATTCAAAGACATTATGCATTTCGTTTGGATAATGAGAGATAAGATACTGTCCTATTCTTTTAAAAGCGGACGAAGATGCAATTTCGTGCGCTCAGCACTTCTTTATCAATGAATACTACCTATTCTTTCTTAGTCTCCGCATACCTTGATAAGTAAAAGAAAGTACACCAATTCATTAATTGCACGAAGTATATTCTTTCCTTATTAGTACTGTTGATTGAAGCGGAAAGGCGGCGACTCCTGCGGGGAAAGCGTGTCAAGGTGAGACCCCACAGCGAAGCGAGGAGGCTCACGGACCGCCCGCGGAAGCGTCCGCATGCAGCGGAAATCAACCTGTTCATAGCATAAAAACTGTTAAAAAAACCTGCCACAAATCTCGTGACAGGTAATAGGTAATTACTTTACTTGTGCGCCATTTTCAAGCTTTTCATCCACTGTTGCAAGTGTTAAATAACCATCTTTTTCACCAGCAAGAATCATCCCTTGGGACAGTTCTCCTCTAAGTTTTACCGGCTTCAAATTTGCTACCACGATTACTTTTTTACCGACAAGATCTTCTGGTTTATAGTGTTGGGCAATTCCTGAAACAACTTGACGCTTTTCATAACCCATATCTAGTTGTAGCTTTAACAATTTGTCTGCTTTTGGAATTGGTTCGCATTCGATAACTGTCGCTACACGTAAATCTACTTTGAAGAAATCATCAATAGAAATTTCCTCCGTTTGAGGCTCTTCTACCACTTCTTCTTGGAGAGTTTGTACCGACCCTCGCATTTGCTCTCGAATATAGGCTACCTCTACTTCTACGTCTAGTCGTGGAAAAATTGGAACCCCCGTTGTAATTACTTGCATTCCATCTTCAATCACATTAAATGATCCTAGTAGATCCCATCTCAAATACGCTTCTGTTAAACCAAGCTGACCAATAATCTCTTTTGGACTATTCGTCATAAATGGTTGAGTCAATATAGCAATTTGACGCAAACTTTCTGCTAAATTAGTCATTACTGCTGCTAATTGACCTTTCAACGCATCGTCTTTTGCAAGTACCCATGGTTGTGTTTCATCAATATATTTATTTGTACGAGACACTAGTGACCATAAATCTCCTAATACTACGCTGAATTGCATTTTTTCCATATTCGCTTCATACTTTTCCACTACTTCTTTTGCAAATTGATGAAGCGCTGCATCAAATTCAGTAGGTTCGCTTTGATTAACTGGAATTTTTCCATCAAAGTATTTATTAATCATGGAAACAGTTCTATTTAACAAGTTGCCTAAGTCATTTGCTAAATCGAAATTTGTTCGTTCCACAAATGATTCAGGAGAAAATACGCCATCTTGTCCAAAAGGAAGCTCACGCAATAGGAAGTAGCGAGTTGCATCTAAACCGTAGCGTTCTACCAACATTTCTGGATATACCACATTCCCTTTTGACTTCGACATTTTACCATCTTTCATCATAATAAATCCATGAGCAAATACTTTTTTAGGAAGTGGTAAGTCTAAAGCCATTAAGAAGATTGGCCAATAAATTGTATGGAACCGAACAATATCCTTTCCTACAACATGTACGTCTGCAGGCCAAAACTTTTGAAACAACGAATCGTCATCAGATAAATAACCAAGCGACGTAATATAGTTCGTTAACGCATCCACCCATACATATATGACATGCTTGGGATCTCCTGGTACGTGAATTCCCCAGTCAAAGGATGTTCTGGATACAGATAGATCCTCTAAACCTGGTTTTATAAAATTATTAATCATTTCATTTTTTCTAGATTCTGGTTCAATAAATCCTAAATTATCTTCATAATAGGCTAGTAATCGATCTGCGTATTTCTTCATATTAAAGAAGTAAGATTCCTCTTTTACTTTATGAACGGAACGACCGCAATCTGGACAATTGCCATCTACTAATTGTGTTTCTGTAAAAAATGATTCACAAGGTGTACAATACCATCCTTCATATTCACCTTTATAAATATCTCCATTATCTAAAAACTTTTGAAAAATCTTTTCAACTACTTTTTTATGACGCTCCTCTGTAGTTTGAATAAAATCATCATATGATATGTCCATAAGCTCCCACACTTTTTTTGCAGCAGCTGCAATCTCATTTACATACACTTGAGGCTCCATACCAGCTTCTTGTGCTTTTTCTTGTATCTTTTGGCCATGTTCATCCATCCCTGTAAGGAATCGTACATCAAAGCCTCTTAATCTTTTGTAGCGGGCCATTGCATCAGATGCTACGGTCGTATAAGCAGTGCCGATATGAAATTTCCCGCTCGGATAGTAAATTGGCGTTGTTATATAAAATGTTCTCTGTTGATCTTTCAATGTAAAACTGCCTCCAATGTTGAATCTACTTTATTCTTTATTCTATCGAAACGATGAACTTGTTTCAATTAATTAATTAATGCAAGATTTGTCGAATATTCATTAGGAAAATTAATATTTCATTAAAATAGTTAATATATCAAAAAAATTCCTATTATCATAAAATACACATCATTTTTTTATCATAAAAATTTGTTTTTTGATATTTTTTTATTATAAACCTTAATTAGTCTTCTCTTTAATTATTGACGGAAATGGTATTACTTGGTATGATAAATAACATCAAAGAGATTTATGTCGAATCTTGACGAAAAAAACGCACTCTTGAGAGGAGAAAAATTTATTATGAAATCTACAGGTATTGTTCGTAAAGTTGATGAGTTAGGACGCGTAGTTATTCCAATTGAACTTCGTCGCACACTGGGTATCGCAGAAAAGGATGCTCTTGAAATCTACGTTGATGATGACAAAATTATATTAAAAAAATACATGCCAAACATGACTTGTGCTGTAACAGGGGAAGTATCTGATGACAACCTACGTCTAGTTGGTGGAAAACTAATTCTAAGCCCTGAAGGTGCAGAATTACTTATTAAAGAAATTCAAAACAATTTAAAATAAAAAAAAACGTATTCCATTATTATGGAATACGTTTTTTTATTTCATAGAATAATAATGTCTACTTATTCTTTTACATGATACTCTTGATAAATCTCTCTCTTGGATAAACTCCTTTGAATAGCAACTTCTTTGATAGCTTCTTTCGATGTACATTGCTTTTCTTCTATAATATGGTTTACATGCTCCTCAATACTTAACTGTTCCCACCAAAGAGATTCTGTTTCTTCAACTTGTTCATCACTTGTTCCCTCTAACACAATACAAAATTCCCCACGAATTTCCGCTTGTTCTGCCCATGCCACAGCTTCATCAATCGTACCTCTTAAAAACTCTTCAAATTTTTTCGTTAGCTCTCTTGCTAATACAATCTTTCTACTACTATCCATTATCACTTGCATATCTTTTAATGAGTCCTTTAGACGATGTGGTGATTCATATAAGATAATAGATTCTTGTCTTTTTTGGATTTTTGTTATCTCTTCTTTTCGTTCTTTTTTATTTCTACTTAGAAATCCGTAAAAGAAAAATGGTTGCGTTGTCAATCCCGAGGCAATTAATGCACTAAGCGCTGCATTTGCTCCAGGAATTGGAACGACTGCAAACCCCTCACTAACTGCTTTTGCAGCAATATCTGCTCCCGGATCTGAGATACAAGGTAAACCAGCGTCACTTACTAATGCAATACGTTTTCCTTGTCTTAATAAATCTAATATCTTCTCCCCACCTACTTGTTGATTATGATCGTGATAACTCATGAGCGGTGTTAAGATTTCGAAGTAATTACATAGCTTTTTCGTATTTCGCGTATCTTCGGCAGCAATCATATCAACTTCCTTTAGAATTCTAATTGCTCGCATTGTCATATCTTCTAAATTACCAATGGGTGTCGCAACTAAGTATAAGCAGCTAGTCTGTTCGTGTTCGGTCGACTTTTGAGATTTCATCTTTTATTTGCCCTCCCATATACTGAATTTTTTGTGGTCTAGTTAGTTGTTTAAATGCATATTCTGCTTGCATAGCTTCTTGCTTAGATTCATACACTTTATGGAATATGCAAACAACAGGTAGTTTTGCTCGCGTATATTTTGCACCTTTACCTTCATTATGTACGCTAATTCTTTTTTCTAAATCATTCGTGTATCCAGCGTAGTAAGACCCGTCGCTACATTTTAACACATAAAAAGTATGCTTTTTTTCATTCTTTCCCATAAAGTAGCTCTTTCACTTCTTCTGTATATTCTCCATTTTCTCCATAGACATATAGAGGAGGTAGGATTTTCAAATCTGGCTTGCCATCTTTTATTCCTTCTATTAATAAAGTATTCGCTTCTTTACCTTCCTTTGGATAAACAAATCGAATCCGCTTCGGTTCTAAACGATTAACCCTCATTGCGGTTACTATATCGAGTAGTCTTCCTGGACGATGAACAAAAGCAGCTTTCCCACCTTGTTTTAACAATTCGCTAGCTGAACGGACCGCCTCCTCCAAAGTGAGGTGGATTTCATGTCTAGCTATTGCTAAATGTTCCTTTAGATTTTTATCACTTGCTTCGTGTGCAGGGAAATAAGGTGGATTACATGTCACTACGTCGTATTTTTCAAATCCAATTTGCGCTGCAATTCCCTTGACATCCCCCTGTTTAATCATGACTTGTGAATCTAACTTATTGTATTGCACACTTCTTTTCGCCATATCTGCTAGTCGTTCCTGCAATTCGATTCCAATAATTTCTGCTTTTGTTCTTGCGCTCAAAAATAATGGTATGGCTCCATTACCAGTGCATAGATCGACAATTTTCCCTCTACTGATTGGGACATAAGTAAATCTTGAAAGAAGCACTGCATCTAATGAAAATGAAAAAACAGAAGGACTTTGAATAATTCTCAATTCTTCTGCCAATAAGTAATCAAGTCGTTCATCATCCCTTAACCATTGTTCCATAGTTGATTCCCCCAGCAAAACAAAAGACTGACACCCACTTTTGGAGTGGCATCAGTCAATTGATTATATGTTTTGTTTACTCAAAAATGACAAGCAAAATAGACAATCTTCTTCTTTCCTAGAACTTCCGAAGTGAACATGACATACATGATAGCCTTCCTGATATAGTCGTGCAAGATTATCATAGCCTTCTCCAATATCTGTTTTGCTTAACTGCACTTTTTCTTCTTGCGCTTTTTCTAACAGTAATTCTTTTTCGTGCATTTCATCAAGTCTTTGTCTTAAATGATTATTCTCTTGCTGCAGCGCTTGACGTTCCTCTACCATTATCGCTACAAATTCTTTTAAAGCGCGAAATTGCAGCTGCGTGGACTCTAATTGTTTTTCAAATTCTGTAATTGTATCAAAAAAATTTCGGTCCATCACACATTCACCTCATTGCCCTGACCATTGTACCGGATTTTCCGTATGGTTTATAATTTCTTCTAACGTGTAATCTAACACTCGGTGTGGATCATTCAACTCTATACGTAGTACTCTTTCTAAAATATTCATACTGATGACTTTTCCTAATCCATCTGGAGTTTCTACTCTGTCTCCAATATCTGGCATTTGTTCACGTGCCATTTCATATTCATCATTTTCATATTTCAAACAACACATCAATCGACCACATAATCCAGAAATTTTAGAAGGATTTAATGACAAATTTTGATCTTTTGCCATTTTAATAGATACAGGCTCAAAATCACCTAAAAAGGTTGAACAGCAGAGCATACGACCACATGGACCAATGCCGCCTAACATTTTTGCTTCGTCACGAACCCCTATTTGTCTAAGCTCTATTCGAGTTCTAAATACAGAAGCTAAATCTTTTACTAAATCACGAAAATCTACGCGACCTTCTGCAGTAAAGTAAAAAATAATCTTGTTTCTGTCAAATGTATATTCAACATCTACCAGCTTCATTTCTAGTTCTCTTTCTATAATCTTTTCTGTTCCTAAAGCTAAAGCTTGTGCAGATTCTAATCGATTTTCATCCACTTGAATTCGATCTTTCTCTGTTGAAGGCCTAACTACTTGCTTTAATGGAAGCACTACATCATGCTCACCCACCTGCTTAATTGGTACAACAACTTTTCCGTACTCTACACCTCTAGCAGTTTCTACGATGACATAGTCATCTTTTTCTAAAATAAAATCCACTGGATCAAAATAATATATTTTACCCGCTTTTTTGAAGCGGACTCCTACAACATTATACAAAAGTAAATCCCTCCTGCAGATTTAACATTAATTGCTCCATCATCAGTGTTCGGTTCATGTTTTTATGCAAATTTTGTTTAGCATGTAATATCATTTCTAATTGTTTGGATAGTTGCTCATACGTTGTATGTAAAGCAACCTGCTTCCAATAATGGATCATGTCCGGATAAGTACAAACTGCGATGGGACTAGCTTTTATTGCTACTATATCACGATAGGCGAATAGTAGTAAATCTAATGCTTGTTCTGCTTGTTCTTTCTCTTTTAAAAGTGGGCCAAAATCCGCTTGAATACACATTAGCGCATCTTGAATACTTTTACCACTTGCTTCAACCAATTTTAACACTGATTTCCTTGCAAGTCCAAAAAGCTCGTCTTTCGCTAAAAGTTTAGCTTCTTCGACTTGATTCGTCATTTTACATACCGTAGAAGCCATTGAATCGGTAATTCCTACTTCTATTAATTTCTGTTTTAAAATAGATTGAGGCATAGCAGCTAAGCTAAGCAACAGACATCTGGAGCGTATGGTTGGAATGAGTGCATGAACTTTATCTGTTAAAAGAATTGCAGTTATTTCACTTTGTGGCTCCTCCAAAAATTTAAGCAATGCATTTGCAGCACTAGCATTTAACTGGTCTGCATGGTGAATCACATATATTTTACGCCCTGTCTCGATAGCTGTCTTACTCATTTCTTGTATTAGATCATCGATTTGACCTCTTTTAATAAATTGACCGTCTGGCTCTATTTCTGTAAAGTTCAAATGATTAGTTGATTTTAATCTTTTGCATGATCGACATGTTTCACATGGAACATTTTTTGTCGGATTTTCGCAAAAAATTAGTTGAACAAAAAATTGCATTACCTTCGTTTTTCCTGTCCCTTTAGCACCATCAATTACATATGCATGTCCTACTCGTTTTTTCGATACAATGGACTGTATTTGTTTAACCGCAACAGGTTGTACTTTTTCTATCCCTTCAATAGACCAATCTTCCATGTGAATCACCTTCTCTTATCAAGTTCTCCTAAACGTATTTACTACTGAACAATAATTTTGAAAAAATCCCGTGCCTCGCTTAAAGCGAAAACACGGGAATTTACGTGTATAGATTTATTAGTAAACCCTTTATTTCTCCAATTTTGTCTAACAAATCAATGGAGCTTTTCTCTTTATCTAATATTTCTTCCGCTAACTCGACTAGTTTTTCATCAATAGTCTCAACTAGTTTCAGTTTTCTACCTTCACCAAAGCGATTCCAAGTATGTGATTGCTTTAAACCCATTCCAAAATCCACGGCTTCTTGTAAAAACTTTCGTATTAGCATTTTAAACTTTGCCATATCACGTAAATTTCTGGAACGCGCAATACGATCACCAGCTGTTGAAATATCTCCTAATAATCTGGTCAATATTTCTGTTTGCATTTTTTCATCATGCTTGGTGATCAATTGTCCAAACTTTGCAGATTGTGCATTATTTTGAATAGAATCTTTCCAAGTTTTATCTATCCCAACTCGTACATCTTGATTTATTTTCAATTTTTTCTATCCTTTCCTTCATTATTAGAAATGATGGAATTGTTCAATTGGTAAAACAAATACCGTGGCTCCTCCGACTTCTACTTCAACTGGATAAGGAATATATGAATCAGCATTTCCACCCATTGGAGAAACAGGTGCAACCATTTGCTCTCGCGCTCTACAATTATCTCTTATTAACTCTAACGCTGATGATATTAATGAGTCGTCTGTGCCTATTAAAAACGTAGTGTTCCCAGAGCGTAAAAACCCGCCTGTACTTGCCAGTTTGGTTGCTCTGAACTTTGCTTTTGTTAAAGCATTAGACAATCGATTACTATCCTGATCCTGCACTACCGCTACTATCAATTTCATCGATACTCACTCCTATTATTTATTCTTCTTACTATTATAACATGAATTATCTAATAATTTCTAATTCCCTTTTTATAACATTATAAACTTCATCTAATACTATCTCTAATGATCGGGAAGCATCAATAACTTGAATGCGGTTTGAATATCGTTCTACTAGTGATAAATAACCTTCTCTTACTTTTTGATGAAAAGCCAAACTTTCTACATCTAAACGGTTTTTTTCTCTATTATCATGTGCTTCTATTCTGGCAAGTCCCACTTTTGGTTCTATATCAAAGAGGATAGTTTTATCTGGCATTGTTTTCCCAATTGCAAATTGGTTAATCGCTAAAATTTCATCAACACCAACGCCTCTTGCATAACCTTGATAAGCAAGTGAACTATCTATAAATCGATCACATATTACTACTTTTCCAGCATCTAAAGCAGGTTGTACTTTTTCTACTAAATGTTGCCTTCTAGCTGCTGCATATAATAATGCTTCTGTATGGCTATCCATCATTATATGCTCATTATCTAATATTATGTTTCTAATCTTTTCTGAAATCATAATACCACCAGGCTCTCTAGTCATAACTACATCGAAGCCCTCATTCTTTAATTTAACTCCAAGTAGATTCATCACAGTCGTCTTTCCAGCACCTTCAGGACCTTCACTTGATATAAAATACCCTTTATTCTGCACAATTACTCCTCCACCACATATATTAACTTTTCGTTCAATCGATGCTCTCCTTGAAATACTGAACCTTTTTCCATCCACTCTTCTAGTTCCGTTAACATAGCTATCGTTATTTTTTCTCCTGCCAATATTAGAGGAATACCTGGTGGGTAGGGAATAATCATCCCTTTTGCAATTTTACCTAAGGATCGAGCGTATGGTATCCATTCGCCCTGTTTTTCATTTAACAAACTAATATTCATATGTAATGTTGAAATTGACTTTTGTTTTATTATGAGATTATGACTTGGGCTGTTAGGAACTTCTTTACGTAAAATATCCACCGCATGCTTTACTCGCTTTCGAATTTCTGCAAAAGGATATTCATGCTCAACTTTTAATAATGGTAAAATCATTAATACTTGATAAGTGTCCGCTAACTCCACATAAATATTCTGTTGTTCCAACACTTTTTGAAATTGAAAGCCAGAATACTTTTCAATACGAATTAATAATTTAAGTGGATCATCTACTTGAACGATTTCTAGTAGAGGAACTGTCTCTAATGCCTCTATAAATAATTTTCTTCTATATAAAAAATGCTTAAAATCAATCTGATTGTACCTTTCTACATAGCTTCTCGCATCATCCAAAGATGCTAATAATAGATAAGATGGGCTACTTGATTGCAGCATTCTTAAATAATTATTTACTCGTCTTGTATCGATTAAATCCGAGTTGACATGCAAAAAGGAACCCATCGTTAATGCAGGTAATGTTTTATGAGCAGATTGAACAACAAGGTCTGCTCCATATACAAGAGAAGATTTCGGAAAGTCTCTATTGGCTTGGAAATGTGCACCATGTGCCTCATCTACTAGAACTGGAATGTTGTGTGCATGACACAATTTAATGATGCTTTCTAATTGTAAAGATGCTACGCCGTAGTAATTAGGATAGGTTAATACAATAGCTTTGACTTGGGGAAATGTTGCTAATGCTTTTTGAATAATTTCAAAAGATACAAACGTAGCTGTTTTGGTTTTCTCATCCCACTCTGGAGTTACAAAGATAGGCTCAGCTCCGACTAATTCAATTGCATGGAAAATTGATTTATGTGCATTTCTCTGAACAATAATCTGCTCACCGAACTGACATGTAGCATAAATCATAGCTAGATTTCCCACCGTCGTTCCATTTACCAAAAAGAAACTTTTACGAGCTCCGTATGCCATTGAAAGTAATTGCTCTGCCTCTTTTATAGCTCCTTCAGGATGATGAAAATCATCTAATCCTTCTAATTCCGTAAAGTCATATTCCATTGTCTTTTTTATTGCTTTTGGCAAATTTGATAACAGTCCATTTTTATGTCCAGGCACATGAAAAGAAATGTTTTTTTGTTTATGAAATTTTTCTATTGCTTCGACTAACGGGCGTTTCTCTTGCATTTTTTATTACCCCACTATTTTGTTCTGGTTTCCTTTTTCTATTATACATGAACTAGGAACGCTCAGTCTTCAAATCACTCTAAAAATCATAAGATAAGTCTGTCCAAAAGTTAATATGCTGCAAAGAGAGCAATCAGTTCATGACTAAATTTCACAATAAAAAATTGTTACCTAGCAAACTAGGTTATTTTAATAATAAGGCAATCCAGAATTAGATAATGGTCTCTTGAATTATTATTCATAATAAGTTAGAAAATGGCGCTTCGAGACCGATTTTGCTCTAGCCGATACTAATTCGGACAAACCCGAGACCAGTTTCCCTGTGGACGAGACCAATTCACACTTACCCGAGACCAAATTTCTCATTAAAGAATTATTACCAAGCAAGCTAAGTCAATTTAGTAATAATGCAATCCAAAGTCAAAAAGCCTTGAATTATTATCCATAATCAGTTAGAAAATGGCGCTTTGAGACCAATTGTGCTCTAGCCGAGACTAAATCTCATAATAAAGAGTTGGTTCTATGTGAGATAGTTCATTCAATCTATAAAACAACTCGAATATAGAAAAAAGTCCAAAGTTAGTTGCTATATTATATTGAATGGAGCTAAAAATAAGTATCCTTTAAATTTACACATCAAAAAAGTCGTTACCAATTACTCGGTAACGACTTTTCATAGTGCCTAGCGACGTCCTACTCTTGCAGGGGGAAACCCCCAACTACCATCGGCGCTGAAGAGCTTAACTTCCGTGTTCGGTATGGGAACGGGTGTGACCTCTTCGCCATCATCACTAGACAATGAGTGCTTGTTCACTCAAAACTGGATAAAAGACATTGAAATATTCAAATTCTATTTGGTTAAGTCCTCGATCGATTAGTATTCGTCAGCTGCACATGTCGCCACGCTTCCACCCCGAACCTATCTACCTCATCGTCTTTGAGGGATCTTACTTACTTGCGTAATGGGAAATCTCATCTTGAGGGGGGCTTCGTGCTTAGATGCTTTCAGCACTTATCCCGTCCACACATAGCTACCCAGCGATGCTCTTGGCAGAACAACTGGTACACCAGCGGTGTGTCCATCCCGGTCCTCTCGTACTAAGGACAGCTCCTCTCAAATTTCCTACGCCCACGACGGATAGGGACCGAACTGTCTCACGACGTTCTGAACCCAGCTCGCGTACCGCTTTAATGGGCGAACAGCCCAACCCTTGGGACCGACTACAGCCCCAGGATGCGATGAGCCGACATCGAGGTGCCAAACCTCCCCGTCGATGTGGACTCTTGGGGGAGATAAGCCTGTTATCCCCGGGGTAGCTTTTATCCGTTGAGCGATGGCCCTTCCATGCGGAACCACCGGATCACTAAGCCCGTCTTTCGACCCTGCTCGACTTGTAGGTCTCGCAGTCAAGCTCCCTTCTGCCTTTACACTCTTCGAATGATTTCCAACCATTCTGAGGGAACCTTTGGGCGCCTCCGTTACACTTTAGGAGGCGACCGCCCCAGTCAAACTACCCGCCTGACACTGTCTCCTACCCGGGTTACGGGTATGGGTTAGAATTTCAATACAACCAGGGCAGTATCCCACCGACGCCTCCTCCGAAGCTGGCGCTCCGGGCTCTAAGGCTCCTGCCTATCCTGTACAAGTTGCACCAAAATTCAATATCAAGCTATAGTAAAGCTCCACGGGGTCTTTCCGTCCTGTCGCGGGTAACCTGCATCTTCACAGGTACTATAATTTCACCGAGTCTCTCGTTGAGACAGTGCCCAGATCGTTACGCCTTTCGTGCGGGTCGGAACTTACCCGACAAGGAATTTCGCTACCTTAGGACCGTTATAGTTACGGCCGCCGTTTACTGGGGCTTCAATTCGCACCTTCGCTTGCGCTAAGCACTCCTCTTAACCTTCCAGCACCGGGCAGGCGTCAGCCCCTATACTTCACCTTACGGTTTTGCAGAGACCTGTGTTTTTGCTAAACAGTCGCCTGGGCCTATTCACTGCGGCTCTTCTAGGCTATACACCCAAAAGAGCACCCCTTCTCCCGAAGTTACGGGGTCATTTTGCCGAGTTCCTTAACGAGAGTTCTCTCGCTCACCTTAGGATTCTCTCCTCGACTACCTGTGTCGGTTTGCGGTACGGGCACCTATCACCTCGCTAGAGGCTTTTCTTGGCAGTGTGAAATCAGGAACTTCGGACTAAGTCCTCGCCATCACAGCTCAATGTTACAGAGTGCGGATTTGCCTACACTCACACCTCACTGCTTGGACATGCATAACCAACAGCATGCTTACCCTATCCTTCTGCGTCCCCCCATTGCTCAAACGGTGGTTTGGTGGTACAGGAATATCAACCTGTTGTCCATCGTCTACGCCTATCGGCCTCGACTTAGGTCCCGACTAACCCTGAGCGGACGAGCCTTCCTCAGGAAACCTTAGTCATACGGTGGATGGGATTCTCACCCATCTTTCGCTACTCATACCGGCATTCTCACTTCTAAGCGCTCCACCAGTCCTTCCGGTCTGACTTCAACGCCCTTAGAACGCTCTCCTACCACTGATACCATAGGTATCAATCCACAGCTTCGGTGATTTGTTTAGCCCCGATACATTTTCGGCGCAGCGTCACTCGACCAGTGAGCTATTACGCACTCTTTAAATGATGGCTGCTTCTAAGCCAACATCCTGGTTGTCTAAGCAACGCCACATCCTTTTCCACTTAACAAATACTTTGGGACCTTAGCTGGTGGTCTGGGCTGTTTCCCTCTTGACTACGGATCTTATCACTCGCAGTCTGACTCCCAAACATAAATCATTGGCATTCGGAGTTTGTCTGAATTCGGTAACCCGGGATGGGCCCCTAGTCCAAACAGTGCTCTACCTCCAAGATTCTAACGTTTGAGGCTAGCCCTAAAGCTATTTCGGAGAGAACCAGCTATCTCCAGGTTCGATTGGAATTTCTCCGCTACCCACACCTCATCCCCGCACTTTTCAACGTGCGTGGGTTCGGACCTCCAGTAAGTGTTACCTTACCTTCATCCTGGACATGGGTAGATCACCTGGTTTCGGGTCTACGACCACATACTCATTCGCCCTATTCAGACTCGCTTTCGCTGCGGCTCCGTCTTCTCAACTTAACCTTGCATGTAATCGTAACTCGCCGGTTCATTCTACAAAAGGCACGCCATCACCCATTAACGGGCTCTGACTACTTGTAGGCACGCGGTTTCAGGATCTATTTCACTCCCCTTCCGGGGTGCTTTTCACCTTTCCCTCACGGTACTGGTTCACTATCGGTCACTAGGTAGTATTTAGCCTTGGGAGATGGTCCTCCCAGATTCCGACGGAATTTCACGTGTTCCGCCGTACTCAGGATACACTCAAGAGAGAATGAACTTTTGACTACGGGGCTTTTACCCTATCCTGCGGACCTTTCCAGATCGCTTCGTCTAGCTCATTCCTTTGTAACTCTATGTAGAGTGTCCTACAACCCCAAGAGGCAAGCCTCTTGGTTTGGGCTATTCCCGTTTCGCTCGCCGCTACTCAGGGAATCGATTTTTCTTTCTCTTCCTCCAGGTACTTAGATGTTTCAGTTCCCTGGGTGTGCCACAGATACGCTATGTATTCACGTAAATGTACTGCTCCATTACGAACAGTGGGTTTCCCCATTCGGAAATCTCCGGATCAAAGCTCACTTACAGCTCCCCGAAGCATATCGGTGTTAGTGCCGTCCTTCTTCGGCTCCTAGTGCCAAGGCATTCACCGCGCGCCCTTATTAACTTAACCTAATTCGGCTTCCAATTAAAATTGAAACCCTGAAAAATAGTAGTTAAAAATACTACGCAAAATATAATCACAAAAGTGATTACAAATTGAATTTCTTGAATTTGTTTCTTTCAATGTCATTTTATCCAGTTTTCAAAGAACAAGTTTTCAAATGCTCATAAAAATGAACATTCAAAACTGAACTGCAAAACGTTAAGATACAGATAAAAATCTGTATTCCGATATTATCCTTAGAAAGGAGGTGATCCAGCCGCACCTTCCGATACGGCTACCTTGTTACGACTTCACCCCAATCATCTGTCCCACCTTCGGCGGCTGGCTCCCGTAAGGGTTACCCCACCGACTTCGGGTGTTACAAACTCTCGTGGTGTGACGGGCGGTGTGTACAAGGCCCGGGAACGTATTCACCGTGGCATGCTGATCCACGATTACTAGCGATTCCGGCTTCATGTAGGCGAGTTGCAGCCTACAATCCGAACTGAGAACGGTTTTATGGGATTAGCTCACCCTCGCGGGGTTGCGACCCTCTGTACCGTCCATTGTAGCACGTGTGTAGCCCAGGTCATAAGGGGCATGATGATTTGACGTCATCCCCACCTTCCTCCGGTTTATCACCGGCAGTCACCTTAGAGTGCCCAACTAAATGCTGGCAACTAAGATCAAGGGTTGCGCTCGTTGCGGGACTTAACCCAACATCTCACGACACGAGCTGACGACAACCATGCACCACCTGTCACCGCTGTCCCCGAAGGGAAAGATCTATCTCTAGAACGGTCAGCGGGATGTCAAGACCTGGTAAGGTTCTTCGCGTTGCTTCGAATTAAACCACATGCTCCACCGCTTGTGCGGGCCCCCGTCAATTCCTTTGAGTTTCAGTCTTGCGACCGTACTCCCCAGGCGGAGTGCTTAATGCGTTAGCTGCAGCACTAAGGGGCGGAAACCCCCTAACACTTAGCACTCATCGTTTACGGCGTGGACTACCAGGGTATCTAATCCTGTTTGCTCCCCACGCTTTCGCGCCTCAGCGTCAGTTACAGACCAGAAAGCCGCCTTCGCCACTGGTGTTCCTCCAAATCTCTACGCATTTCACCGCTACACTTGGAATTCCGCTTTCCTCTTCTGTACTCAAGTCCCCCAGTTTCCAATGACCTTCCACGGTTGAGCCGTGGGATTTCACATCAGACTTAAAGGACCGCCTGCGCGCGCTTTACGCCCAATAATTCCGGACAACGCTTGCCACCTACGTATTACCGCGGCTGCTGGCACGTAGTTAGCCGTGGCTTTCTAATGAGGTACCGTCAAGGTACGAGCAGTTACTCTCGTACTTGTTCTTCCCTCACAACAGAGTTTTACGATCCGAAAACCTTCTTCACTCACGCGGCATTGCTCCATCAGACTTTCGTCCATTGTGGAAGATTCCCTACTGCTGCCTCCCGTAGGAGTCTGGGCCGTGTCTCAGTCCCAGTGTGGCCGATCACCCTCTCAGGTCGGCTACGCATCGTCGCCTTGGTGAGCCGTTACCTCACCAACTAGCTAATGCGCCGCGGGCCCATCCTGTAGTGACAGCCGAAACCGTCTTTTAACATTTCCCCATGTGAGGAAATGGATTATTCGGTATTAGCCCCGGTTTCCCGGAGTTATCCCAATCTACAGGGCAGGTTGCCCACGTGTTACTCACCCGTCCGCCGCTAAATCAGAAGAAGCAAGCTTCTTCGTCATTCGCTCGACTTGCATGTATTAGGCATGCCGCCAGCGTTCGTCCTGAGCCAGGATCAAACTCTCCATAATAGAGAACTTAAAAAGCTCATTTTGTTTTGCTGGCATCATCATTAAATGATGTCCAAATTGTTTTACTGTCGGACTAACCGAAGTCAGTCTTTCAAGTTATATTTCTTAACGTTTTGCATGTTCAGTTTTCAATGTTCATGTTGTCTGCCGTTTTGCTTACCTCTTGGCGACTTCTACAATATTACTCTCTTAATCTTCATAAGTCAACACTTTTTAAAAACTTTTTATATTAATATAGAAATAGCTACTACCGAGGCTACACCAGGTACTCCTAACATCGCTACCACTGCACCTGTAAACAAATTAATAGGGATTACATAACCAAATAACCCTAAAAGTAAATGCACTCCAAACAATAAAAAAAACGAAAAACCTAAACGAAATAAAAAAAACGGTAGACTTTCCATTACTTTTGAAAATGACGTTCTAAACAAAAGAAACAATAGTAGCATTAGCGAACATACGATGATAACTAACTTCATGAAACATCTCTCCTTCATAAACTAACTATCTCCTAGTATATGAAGCTAGTACTACTATCATTCTTATTTCAAAATGACATTTCGAATTTTCGCCTCTTTATATAAATAGAAATGTATACTCTCAGCGATTTTTCTTTTTGCTACTACATCTAAATCATAGTCATTCAAAAAATCTTCTATTAACTGCGCTTGTTGCCAATCTTCTTTTGTAGTTTTTATTAAACCCACAAACTGATAATCAAATTCTTTTTTTAACTTACCTTTTTGGAAAAACATCTTACTACAACTCCCTTACAACTCTCGGCGTCCTTCTAATGCCTTGGACAAGGTTACTTCGTCCGCATACTCTAAATCTCCACCCACTGGTAAACCATGTGCAATTCTTGTTGTCTTAATACCCGAAGGCTTCACGAGTCGAGAAATATACATCGCAGTTGCTTCTCCTTCTATTGTAGGGTTAGTTGCAAGTATTAGCTCTTCCACTTGTATGTCCTGTAATCTTTTTAAAAGAGAAGGAACATTGATATCTTCGGGGCCAATTCCATCCATCGGGGAGATTGCCCCATGAAGTACATGATACAAACCGTTATAATCTCTCATTTTCTCCATAGCTATTACATCTTTTGTATCTTGGACTACACAAATCATGGATAAATCACGTTGTTGATCTTGGCATATATGACATGGATCAATATCAGTAATATGACCACAAACTGTGCAATAACTTAAATTTCTTTTGGCATCTACTAATGCTTTTGCAAAATCTAAAACGGTATCTTCTTTCATCGTTAATACAAAAAATGCCAGACGGGCCGCAGTTTTTGGCCCAATCCCTGGCAGTTTCATGAAACTATCTATTAATTTTGATATTGGTTCAGGATAATGCATGTTTTTTCCTCCTAGAACATGCCAGGGAGGTTCAATCCCTTCGTGAATTGACCCATCGTGGAGTTCGCTGTTTCTTCTGCATTTTTCATTGCTTCATTTGTAGCAATGACGATTAAATCTTGAAGCATTTCTACATCTTCTGGATCTACTACTGTCGAATCCAGAACTACCTCTAATACTTCCTTATGTCCCGATACAACAACCTTCACCATTCCTCCGCCAGCTACCGCTTCAAAGCGTTGTGTTCCCAGTTCTTCTTGTGCCTCAGCCATTTTCTTTTGCATTTTTTGCATTTGCTTCATCATGCCTTGCATATTTCCCATTCCACGCATAATTATTTTCCTCCTTAGTCGTCATGTACTTCTACAAATTCTTTTCCAAATAACTTCTCTGCTTCTACAATTAAAGGATCTTCCGATATTTCTTCCATATCATGTAAAATATCCATCGCCACACTAGAATTAGATCCAGCATCTTCTTCAGTTTCTGCATTACTTTGTTTTAAGCCGTTTTGTTGAATAAATTCTTCTCTTATTTTCAACCAATTTTCCTCTGGCACATATACTACTTCGTACATCGTACCAGTTAAGTTAGCGATAAGCTGGGGGAAAGAGGTAGAAAAGGTTTTATTCTCCACAGCCATTTGGCAATGAATATCATACTTAAATTTTAACACAAATGCACTTGATGATGCTGCAACTGGTTCCGCGTCATTTAAAAGTGCAGCATGTGATTTTTGAAGCTGTTGTAAAATACTAGCCCACTGAGATTTAATAGCTTGAATATCTGTCTTTGTTGCAGTCTTTAATATCTCATGAATACGACCACTTGACACTTTGACACCGGCAGTTGATCTCTGCCTTTGTTTTTTTGGTTGTTCCTGCACCGTAGCATTTGCTTGAGGTATCATTCCTTGACTAATTTGTTGCTGTAATTGCTGCAACTGACTTTCAAGTGATTTTACTTTCTGTTCAAGCTCTGCGCTACTTTCACTAGACAAGGTTGCTTCTCTTGGAACTTGTGCTAATCGAATAATAGCTGTTTCTAAATAAACCTTGGCATGATTAGAAAAACGCATTTCTTGTTGCGTATTCGTCAAAATAGAAATGCTTTTATACAATGTATCTATCGGAAATTTAGAAGCTAAATCACGAAAAGTAATGTCTCCTGTTGCTATTTCTAAAAGCTCTGTTTGTTCAGGTGCAACAATTAACACAAGTAAATCTCGGTAAAATGTTATAAAGTCTTCTGTTAAACGAACAGGATCTTTCCCATCATCTACTAATTGTTCCACGCAACTTAAAGCTTTCGCTACATCCTTTTCAATTAATGCATTTGCTAACTGAAAGAAGACGTCTTGACCAATAGAACCTGTCACAAGTAATGCATCCTCTAGTGTCATTTTCTCCCCACTAAACGATACTACTTGATCGAGCATACTTAGGGCATCACGCATACCCCCTGCGGCGGCTTGGGCTATGATCTTTAAGACATGTTCATCATATTCAATCTTAGCATCAATTAATACTTCTTTCATTCTTGCAACGATGTCTGTGGAAGTAATTCGTTTGAAATCAAAACGCTGACATCTAGAAATAATGGTTAAAGGAATTTTATGTGGTTCGGTTGTCGCCAAGATAAAGACAACATGTGCTGGTGGTTCTTCTAATGTTTTTAATAATGCATTAAAAGCACTTGTAGAAAGCATATGCACTTCATCAATAATATACACTTTATAACGAGCATTTGAAGGTGCAAAACGAACTTTTTCAATAATATCTCGCATTTCTTCTACACGAGAATTAGAAGCTGCATCAAATTCAATCACATCTGTATTCGAACCATCTGTAATACTTCTACAAGTTCCACAAGTATTACATGGCTCTTTAGTTGGACCATTTTCGCAGTTTAAAGCTTTAGCGAATATTTTCGCTGCACTTGTTTTCCCCGTTCCGCGTGGACCTGAAAATAAATACGCATGTGTAGTTTTATTATAAAGGAGGGCATTTTGAAGTGTTTGTTTAATATGTGATTGCCCAGACATTTCCGCAAACGACTGTGGCCTATAAGCGCGGTAAAAAGCTTGATACGACAACAAACCTGCCCCCTTCTCATTTTAAGTTAAATAGTAATTTTATTATACCATAAAGAAACAGTGACTTCGTCTATAAATACATGCGTTTTTTAATAAAAAAAAACCCATTCATCCATTGGATAAATGAGTTGATATTTTAAATTATTGCCGTGCACCTTCCTTCGCTTGAAACACATAAGCGGCACCCTTGTCGTTAACTCGGCTTAGGCTACCCCGCGGCACATGAGAAAGCACCACTTAATGCTGCTTCCTTCCGGACCTGACATGGTTCATGGGCACTCATTGCGCAGGACCCAAACGTCAACATCACGTGCAAATACCAGACCCTACATATATTCAACCTCAGAGAAGGGGTTCAGTCTCGCTAGAGCGGATTGCGAGTTACAAGACACCGCTACCTTCCCACCTAGCACGGCATAACTTAGTATACGCACTTTTTTAAAAAAAATCAATGAATACGAGAATTTAAGTTTATCACATCTACTATATTCAACTCTAAGTATTGATATAGCTCATTTTATTCTGCCAGTACATATGAATATTTTTTATTAAAAGTTACTCAAATGTATTGACTTTGAATTTTATCCGTGATAAATTAGTTCATGTACTTCGGAGGAATACCCAAGTCTGGCTGAAGGGATCGGTCTTGAAAACCGACAGGCGGGTCATACCGCGCGGGGGTTCGAATCCCTCTTCCTCCTCCATTTTAAATACACACACGCATAAATTTGAGATTGAATTCGTTGCATTGGTAACGAATTTTTCTTAAACTAGCTTGTTCAGAATATTATGAAGGTAACTTTAATTGTTACGTTCTTTTTTTATGGAATAAAACCCTCTTGCATATAGTTTGCAAGAGGGTTTTATTTATTTCCGCAATGCTTCTGTTTGTTCCATAAAGTGTCCAATTCGCCCAATGATTGCTTCCACACTTTCTGGATTTTGAACAATATCATAATCATTAATATTTAAACGTAGTACCGGACAACCATTAAACGAATTAATCCATTTCTCATACCGACCATGCATTTCTTCCCAATAGGATATTGGCGTTTGCTGTTCCATCGGACGCCCTCTATCGTGGATTCGATCAATAATATCGTCTAATGATCCTTCTAGATAAATTAATAAGTTTGGATGTGGGAAATAGGGTGTCATCACCATTGCTTCAAACAAACTAGTGTAGGTTTCGTGGTCTACGGGATCCATCGTTCCCTTTTCTTTATGCATTTGAGCAAATATACCAGTGTCTTCATAAATCGATCGATCTTGAATAAATCCGCCACCATATTCAAACATTCTTTTTTGCTCTTTAAACCGTTCTGCTAAAAAGTAAATTTGCAAATGAAAGCTCCATTTCGAGAAATCTTCATAAAAACGATCTAAATAAGGATTTGAATCTACTTTTTCAAAAGATGTTTTAAAGTGTAGTGCATCAGCAATCGCCTTTGTCATAGTTGATTTACCTACGCCTACTGTTCCAGCAATTGTAATAACTGCATCAGGAGGGATGCTATACTTTTCTCTCAAATTCATGGTTAAAAACTCCTCTTATGTAATGTTTGATCTACCTTATTTAAAATTAATTGTAGGTCTTGTCCATTTTGAACGAAATCTATTTCATCCCCATTGAATCTTAGAACTGGGACTTCCGGGTGTCTCTTTTCAAAGTCGTCAATAAATGTACGATAATCTGCTGCAAGTTGCTGCAAATAATCAGGACTTATCTTCTTTTCAAAATCTCTTCCCCGTATATCGATACGATTAATAAGAACGTCTAAGCTAGCATCTAAATAGATAACCATATTTGGAACAGGCATATCATTCGTTAATATCTTATAAATTGCTTCATACTTTTCAAATTCTGCTTTATTTAACGATCGTTTAGCAAAAATTAAATTTTTAAAAATATGATAATCTGCTGTTACTGCTTTTGCTTTTGATAAGTAATTCTTTTGGATATCGCTTAATTGTTTAAATCGATTGCAAAGAAAAAACATTTCTGTTTGGAAACTCCACTCAGCAATATCGTCATAAAATTTATCTAAGAAAGGATTTTCATCCACAATCTCTTTCAATAATTCAAATTGATAGGTAGTGGCAATCGCTTTTGCTAAGGAAGTTTTTCCAACCCCTATCGGACCTTCTACCGTTATAAATGGAATGGACATATTTTTAACCTCGCTCCAATATTTCAAGTCGTGCCTTTTATTTTATCATAGCGAGAAAATGAAAAACAGAGCAAATCCACCTTTCTATAAGAAAGGCAAATTTGCTCTACTTTTTCTTCACACGAAACATTTCATTTAACAAGTACCAATTTTGAGGGAAATCGAATCCGCTATGCCAATAGGAAATTCCTAAAAGGTTTAATTCTTTCAATAACTTAAACTTTGCTTGAATAGATCTCGCATCCTCAAACCATACTTCATGCTCTATCCCATCTTTCCAATAATGAAAGAAAGGCGCTTGAGCAATTGAATCATACTCAATTGTTGCATTGCGTTCCCTTGCCAATTGAATAGCTCGCTGTGGACTTAATGCTTTAGCAAATGGATTTCCTTGTTTATAAGGAAGCGTCCAATCATATCCGTATAAATTTTGTCCCATCATTATTTTCTTCGACTCTATTTCTGTTTTAGCATACTCGAGTACCTTGCGAACTGGTCCAATTGGGGATACTGCCATTGGTGGACCTCCACTATAACCCCACTCATAAGTCATTATTACAACAAAATCAACTACCTCGCCAATTGCTTTATAATCGATCCCTTCATACCATTTTCCTTTTAAATTATCACTTGATTTTGGTGCAAGACTAGAGGAAATCGTAAATCCTTTAGCAAACTCTTTTAATTCCTTTAAAAAAGTTACATAGTTTTTCCGATCTTCTTTTGCAATGTACTCAAAGTCTGTATGAATATGAGTTGCTCCTTTAACAGTAGCCTCAGCAACTGCATTCTCAAACACGCTTTGTTTCACTTGATCATCCGTAAAGATAGTATGCGCTAGTGTATCATTGAATGCTCCATTTTCAATATTTGCAAGCACAATAACGGATTCTACTTGATGATTCTTTGCTACTTCGCCCAATTTACCCCAGTTCATCGAAGTCAATGATCCATCACGAAGAACTTCATACGCAAAAGGCATCATGTAAGTCAACCCTGGTGCATCCTTTTCTACTTGGTCTATGACATGCTGAGATGGACTTTTTGTATACCATTCTACGTATAAATTTGTATCAATTATTGGTCTATCTGGGCTTGGAGTAGATGGTAAAACTAACGCTTGCCCTACCACTAACACATCAGGGTCCGGTAGTTCATTGATAGAGGTAAGTGTTGCCGTATTTGTACCAAAATGCTTTGCTATGGAGTATAAACTATCTCCACTTTTCACTACATAAATCAATCGATCACTCCTTCAAAATACAATATGCAATAGATAAATAAAACATGCTACACTTAGGTAAAAGGAGCTGATTCAAATTGGATGAACACTATATGAATATAGCAATAGAAGAAGCTAAAAAAGCGGCTTGTCGTGGAGAGGTACCGATTGGTGCAATCATTGTATATAAAAATGAAATCATTGCGAAGGCCTTTAACTTAAGAGAAACTACACAAAATGCAACTACACACGCAGAGTTATTAGCCATTCAAGAAGCTTGTAGTAAGATCGGCAGTTGGAGATTAGAAGAAACCACTTTATATGTCACATTAGAACCATGCCCTATGTGTGCTGGTGCTATTCTACAATCACGGATCCCCCGCGTTGTGTACGGTGCAAGAGATGCTAAAGCAGGTTGCGTGGATTCCCTCTATAATCTTTTAAACGACAATAGATTTAATCATATGTGTGAAGTGATAGAAGGTGTTTTAGCAGAGGAATGCGGTAACCTTCTTACACAATTTTTTCGCAATCTTCGTGAACAAAAAAAGAATCAGAAACGCGGATAATACCGTTTCTGATTCTTTTTTTATTATTTAATTACCGTTTTTCCACCCATGTATGGAACTAAAACTTCTGGAACCACTACTGTCCCATCTGCTTGTTGATAGTTTTCTAATATAGCCGCAACTGTACGTCCAAGTGCAAGTCCACTTCCATTTAAAGTGTGAACATATTCCGGTTTAGCCCCAGTTTCTCTTCTAAAACGAATGCCTGCGCGACGAGCTTGGAAATCTTCAAAATTACTACAAGAAGAAATTTCTTTATACTCGCCGTAGCTTGGTAACCAAACTTCTAGATCATATTTTTTGGCTGCGGTAAAACCTAAATCAGCAGTACACATATGAAGTACACGATATGGAAGACCTAATAATTGTAATACTTTTTCCGCATGACCAGTCAAAAGCTCCAACTGTTCATATGAATCTTCCGGTTTCACAAAACGAACAAGTTCCACTTTGTTGAATTGATGCTGACGGATTAAACCACGTGTATCACGACCTGCAGAACCTGCCTCTGAACGGAAACAAGCACTAAATGCAGCAAATGCTTGTGGAAGTTGTTCTCCACCTAAAATTTCATCACGATAATAATTAGTCACAGGTACTTCTGACGTTGGAATTAAGAAATAATCCTCTTCATTTACTAAAAATGCATCTTCTTCAAACTTTGGTAGTTGCCCTGTACCAGTTAAACTTGCACGATTTGCTAAATAAGGTGGAAGCATCTCTTCATATCCATGCTCTTCAGAATGTAAGTCCATCATGAAATTTATTAAAGCACGTTCGAGTCTCGCCCCTAAACCAAGATAAAAAGCAAAACGACTTCCTGTAACTTTTGCTGCACGCTCAAAATCTACTATTTTTAAATCTGTTGCAATATCCCAATGCGCTTTTGTTTCAAAATCGAAAGAGGGAACTTCTCCCCATTTACGGATTTCCACATTGTCATCTTCAGAATCACCAATTGGAACACTATCATGTGGAATATTAGGAATACGCATCATCATATAGTCAAATTTCTCTTCCACATCTCTTAACTCATCATCTAATACTTTGATTTCATCGCCCACTTCACGCATACGAGCGATCAAATCATCCGCATTTTCTTTATTTCGTTTCATTTCTGATATCTTTTGAGAAAACTCATTTCTTTCTGCTTTTAACACTTCTGTTTTTGCAATTAGTTCTCTACGCTTTTGATCTAAAGGTTGAAATTGATCAAACTCAGAAATATCTTCTCCACGTTTAGCAAGTTTTGCTTTTACATCTTCATAATGGTCTCGTACAAATTTTACATCTAACATACGAAATTCCTCCTTTTAATTAATAAAAAACGCAAAAAAGCCCTCATCCCAAATAGAAGGGACGAGAGCATACCCGCGTTGCCACCCTGATTGATTTAGTATCATACCAAATCCACTTGTCTCATAACGGTTTTTCAACCGGCCACGACTTACTAAACATTCAGCCGCGCAACTCAAAGGATGGATTCACAAGTGTTAATATCAGCTTACACCAACCGCTGACTCTCTATAAAAAACGTGCTTGTTACTACTTCCTATCATCGTTTTTAGAATTCATGAAATTACTCATACCTTACTATAGGTTTACTTGTTTTGCAAGCGTTTCCCTCACCATTTCGATAAAATACGCAGTAATTCGGTGATCATCCGTCAGTTCTGGATGAAAGGAGCATCCTAACAAATGTCCCTGTCTTGCCATCACGATTCTTCCTTCAAAAGTAGCAAGTATATCAACAGTCTCACCAACGTCCACAATATGTGGTGCACGTATAAATACAGCAGGAAAATGTGCCGCAACATCCTTTATCTTTAATTCTGTTTCAAAGCTATCCACTTGTCTCCCGAAAGAGTTGCGCTCTACTTTCACATCCAAGACGCCAATATGTGCAAAGTCATCCCCAACAAGATCCTTAGCTAGTAATATTAGTCCCGCACAAGTTCCGAACATCGGCTTACCCGCTGCAGCAAATTGTTGTAATGGTGCAAGCATTTTAAATCGGTCAATTAGTTTACGCATTGCTGTACTTTCTCCACCGGGAAGGATTAATCCATCAACTAATGTTAAGTCACTTGTATTTTTTATTGCAATTGCTTCTGCCCCGCACGCTTCTATAGAACGAACATGCTCACTCACCGCTCCTTGAAGAGCTAATACGCCGATCTTTACCATCTTACCACCCTCTATCTTGCATACGATCTTGTGCAGCTAAACGAGAAATTTCAATTCCCTTCATCGGAATCCCTAGGTCTTTTGATATTTCTACAAGTAATTTGTAATCCTTATAATGTGTTGTTGCTTCTACGATTGCTCTTGCAAATTTCTCAGGGTTTTCTGATTTAAAAATACCAGATCCTACAAATACACCATCCGCCCCGAGCTCCATCATTAAAGCAGCATCCGCTGGGGTTGCTACGCCACCTGCTGCAAAGTTTACAACCGGTAATTTACCATGATGTTTAATTTGTAATAAAACATCATACGGTGCTCCTAAAATTTTTGCTTCAGTCATTAATTCATCTTCGTTCATATGAACAATTTTGCGTACATGTGCACTTACTTTCCGAAAATGACGAACGGCTTCTACAATATTCCCTGTTCCAGGTTCGCCTTTTGTACGAAGCATAGAAGCTCCTTCTCCAATACGACGAGCTGCTTCTCCTAAATCTTTACATCCACATACGAATGGTACTGTAAATTCGCTTTTACGTAAGTGGTATTCTTCATCTGCAGGAGTTAATACTTCTGATTCATCAATATAGTCCACGCCCATTGCTTCTAAGATGCGAGCTTCTGTGATATGTCCAATGCGTGCTTTTGCCATTACTGGAATTGTCACTGCTCCCATGACCTCTTCCACAATACTTGGATCTGCCATACGCGCAACGCCACCAGCTGCGCGAATATCTGATGGTACACGTTCTAACGCCATTACGGCTACTGCACCTGCTGCTTCAGCAATTCGAGCTTGTTCTGCATTAATAACGTCCATAATAACGCCACCTTTTTGCATTTCAGCCATTCCTCTTTTAACTCGATCCGTTCCCGTAAAATTAATAGTCATTATTATTCCCTCCATTATCTTTATGAATTTAGTATAATAAAAGATGACCATTTTAAAAGTATCAGAAACTAAGAACATGAAGGGGTCAGATTGGAGTGAAGAATGGACTATCTAATGTTTCAGCTTGAAAAAGACGCTAAAACTCCTTTATACGAGCAACTTTACAACGAAATTAAAGAAGCTATAATAGATGGAACTATTGAAGAAGGAGCAAAACTTCCATCCAAAAGAAAATTAGCTGAGTTCTTATCTGTTAGCCAAACAACTATTGAATTTGCCTATAGTCAACTTGTAGCAGAAGGTTTTATTTCTTCGGAAGCAAGAAAAGGATTTTTTGTTCAAAATTTGGAAGACTTAGCTCTTATAGAACAAGAAGCCCCCCATATGACTAGAGAAGAAAACGATACGGAAGAAATTTTTATTGATTTTTCACCAGGTAAAATTGATACAGAATCTTTTCCTTTTGCTATATGGCGAAAATATATGAAAGAAATAATCAGTGAGGCAAATAAGGATTTCCTACAACTGGGACATCCTCAAGGAGATTTTGAATTAAGACAGCAAATTTCTTCTTATTTATATCAATCGCGAGGTGTTAAGTGTACACCTGAACAAATTATACTTGGGTCTGGAACAGAGCAACTAATGCCCTTAATCATCCGCTTACTTGGCAAAGAAGCTATTTACGGAATTGAAAATCCTGGGTATCCACTTACACACCATTTATTTTTAGAGGATAAGCAAAAATCGATTCCTATTCCAGTCGATATTGAAGGCGTAATCGTTTCGCAATTAGAACAAACAAATGCAACCGTTATGTATGTAACTCCTTCCCATCAGTTCCCTACTGGGGCTGTTCTATCTGCCACACGTCGTAGTCAGCTGTTATCCTGGGCTTACCAACAAGAGAATAGATATATTATCGAAGACGATTACGATAGTGAATTTAGATACACAGGCAGACCAATTCCTTCCTTACAAGGAATCGATCAAAATCAACGGGTTATTTATTTAAGTACATTTTCAAAATCATTAATGCCTTCCCTTCGTATTGCTTATGCCGTATTACCAAAAACACTTATTATGCAATACATGCAAAAGTATTCCTATTACGCTGCTACAGTACCTCGCATGGACCAGCATGTATTAACGAAGTTTATGGAATCCGGTCATTTTGCTAAACATCTAAATAAAATGAGAAAAATTTATAAACGAAAACTAGAAATTGTTACGAAAACTATTGCTGAGTTTAATCCTATTGTTACTATTTCTGGTGAACAAGCAGGCATGCATATTTTGTTGACGATTCATACGTGTAAAACAGAAGAAGAGTTGGTACTACTCTCAAAACAAGCAGGAATTCGAATATATGCTCTTCGAGAATATATAACTGGAGATTTTGAGCATGCTTCGACACCTAAAATTGTGCTAGGATTTGGAGGAATTGATACGAATGATATCTCAGCTTCTATAAACACATTAATAAAAGTATGGGAAATTAGAAAAACACCGTAAACTCTTTAAAGAGCTCACGGTGTTTTTTTTTAAAATAGTCCGCCTATAAAGTCAGTTGTACTGTGCCATAAATTACCAAAGAATTTCCCGATACCTTTGAACATTAAACTAATCCAACTTGCGCGGTCTACATCTTCAGTTGTCACCACATCTACTTCTGTTGCTTTATTGGTTACATAGCCATAATCAGTTCCCTCCGTCTTTTCGAGATGAACTGTGCCTACTACAGTACCCTTTTTAACATCCGCCTCTAAAGCTTTTTCTTTCGGAGTGAAAATTGGCTTGTACTGATCTTTTTCACTTGTTTTAATAACCATTGATATTGGATCTTTTACAGCAATTGAAACAGAATTTTCTTTTCCTTTTTCAACTGGTATTGTTTCATTTTCAGGAATTTTATATCCCGATGGGACTATTTCTGTTTTAGAAAACTGTGCAAACCCATAATCAAATAATGCTCTTGCTGCATCAAATCGAGCTTTATAAGAACCAACTCCATTTGCATCTACAGCCTTCATCACAACAGCAATAACACGCATTCCATTTCTTGTGGCTGTTCCTGTAAAACAATGTCCTGCAAATTCCGTTGTACCTGTCTTTAATCCATCTACACCTTCATATTTGTATACTAGTCCTGGTAGCATCCAATTCCAGTTGCTCATTTCAATTGCATCTGTTGTCCCTGCACGGAACGTCTTTTTCGCTATTTTCGTTGTTTCTAATACTTCTGGATAATCTTTCATTAAATTATATGCAAGTGTTGCTACCGATTTAGCTGCCATCACGTTTTCATCAGTGGCACCTGAATTAGCTGGATACATACCTTGTAAATCTGCATTATTCAAACCTGTTGAATTGACAAATTTATAACCTTTTAGACCCATTTCTGCTGCTTTATCATTCATTAACTTTACAAAGTTTTCTTCCGTCCCTGCAATAGTCTCTCCTATTGCTATTGTTGCTGCATTTGCAGAGTATATTGCCATTGCCTCATAAAGTTCGTGAATGGAATAGCTACCATCTTGGCGAAGTGGTACATTACTTAATGCGCGGTTTTGAGAAATTTTGTATGTATAATCTGTAACAGAATACTGTTGATCCCAAGAAATTTTACCCTCTTTAATCGCTTCAAATAATAAATACTCTGTCATCATTTTAGTCATACTGGCAATTCCTAATGGTGCATCTGCATTTTTCTCGTATAGAATTTTACCTGTATCTGCATCAACTAATATTGCTGCATCGACATTTAAATTCAAACTTTCCTCAGCTTTTGTAGCAGTCGGCATTCCACATACAACTGAAACAAGAAACATAGGAAGTACTAGCCATTTAATCATTGATGTCATCCAAACTTTCTTCACTACTGTACCCCCACTATAAGTTTTTTCAATGCCCATTTTAACACACTTTGTTAGTTCATAGCACTTTCCGCAAAAAAAGCACCCATTTTGCCTAGATAAAGACGTTAAATGGATGCAAAAGGTTCTTTCTATGTTACTTAGGATATGGAATAGTTAGGTGCTTCTTTCGTTATTTGAACATCATGTGGATGGCTTTCTCGTAAACCTGCACCAGTCATGCGTATGAACTGTGCATTGTCACGTAAATCTTGTAAATTTCCTGTTCCACAATAGCCCATACCAGCTCGAACACCACCAAGTAATTGATGAACTGTATCTGAAAGTGGTCCTTTATATGGTAGACGACCTTCAATTCCTTCTGGTACTAATTTTTTAGCTTCTTCTTGGAAATAACGATCTTTAGAACCTTTTTCCATAGCAGCAATTGAACCCATACCACGGTAGGTTTTAAAGCGTCTACCTTGGAATATTTCTGTCTCTCCTGGACTTTCTGTTGTACCTGCAAGTAAACTTCCTAGCATGACAACATGTCCACCTGCAGCAAGTGCCTTGATAATATCACCGGAGTACTTAATACCACCATCTGCAATAATTGTTTTTCCAGCTTTACGAGCTTCCGTTGCACAATCATATACCGCTGTAATCTGTGGAACACCAACACCTGCTACAACACGGGTTGTGCATATTGATCCTGGCCCAATACCAACTTTTACAACGTCAGCACCTGCTTCAAATAGCGCGCGAGTAGCTTCACCAGTTGCTACATTACCAGCAATAATGTCTAAGTTAGGATATGCTTCACGAATACTCTTTACAGTATCCATAACACCTTGTGAGTGTCCATGAGCTGTGTCAATCACAATAACATCTACTTGTGCTTGAACAAGCTTTTCAATACGGTGCATTGTATCTTTGGTTACTCCAACTGCTGCTCCAACCAATAGGCGTCCATGTTGATCTTTTGCTGCATTTGGAAATTCAATAACTTTCTCAATATCTTTTATTGTAATGAGACCTTTGAGTATTCCATTTTCATCCACAATAGGGAGTTTTTCTATTTTATACTGTTGTAAAATTTTCTCTGCATCCTCTAAAGTAGTACCAACTGAAGCAGTTACTAATTTTTCTTTCGTCATTACTTCATCAATTATTAAAGAATAATCTTGAATGAAACGTAGATCACGATTCGTAATGATTCCAACTAACTTTTGTTCCTCTTTATTATTTACTATTGGAACACCAGAAATTCTGTATTTGCCCATTAAATGTTCGGCATCATATACTTGATGAGTTGGAGTTAAGAAAAAAGGATCCGTAATAACTCCATTCTCGGAACGTTTAACCGTTTCCACTTGCTCGGCCTGTTCTTCAATACTCATATTTTTGTGAATAATACCAAGACCGCCTTGACGAGCCATAGCAATTGCCATCTTCGCTTCTGTAACAGTGTCCATACCAGCACTAATAATTGGAATGTTTAACTTAATTTTTGAAGTTAATTGAACAGACAAATTCACATCTTTTGGTAATACATCCGACTGTGCTGGAACTAGTAAAACATCATCAAACGTTAAACCTTCTTTTTGAAATTTAGACTCCCACATTTTCCTAATTTCCTCCTCTATAATTGAATATTATTGTAAGGTTATCAGCGCCTAGACTCACTGTCAAGAATCAAATAGTAATACAATTATTCCGATTTTTCTATCTAAATTGTTTTTCTATATCTTGAATCATTTTAGACGGAGAAGTCTGTGGTGCATATCGTTCTATTACTTTCCCTTCTTTATTTATTAGGAATTTTGTAAAATTCCATTTAATTGCTTCAGATAAAAATCCTTTTTTTTCGGATACTAAATATTGAAATAACGGTTCAGCATCTTTTCCTTTCACATTTACTTTTGAAAATATAGGGAATGATACGCCATAATTCAATTGACAAAATTCAATCGTACTTTCAATTTCTTCAAATTCTTGGTTATTAAATTGATCGCAAGGAAATCCTAGTATTACTAACCCTTCTTCTTTATAATTTTCATATAATTTCTGTAGTTCTGCAAACTGTGGTGTAAAACCACAATGACTTGCAGTATTTACAATAATCATTGGTTTATCTTTGTATATATTTAAGGATACATCTTCACCTTTTGTATTCTGCACCGTAAAGTCGTAAATTGTAGTCATTTTTACTCTCCTTTTTTTAGCTTATCTCTACCTTATTTCTTTCTTTAAATAATCTCAAGAATTTAGTTTGTATTTTGAGGGACAAGTCTCCGCATGAGTGGCTTAAGAAAAAACGCAAGCGACCTTTAAGTGCATCTTATCTTTACTTTTTCTAGAGTACTTTGGACGAAACATTGGCTACACTATTACCATTGGAATTTTTGTGGATCGTGAAGTGACTGCGTCACTTCACGATCCATTTTTCGGTAATCTTGTGGCGGTTGTTTGTCCGTCGCCCTCTTGAAATAGGTATAGACAAGGTACATAAGGTTTGGATAATGAGAGAATAAATCCTTTCCTAGTCTTTTAAAAGCGGACGAAGATACAATTTCGTCCGCTAAGCGCTTCTTTATCTATAAATGCTATCTATTTTTTTAGGTTCCATTTGCCCTATTGATAAACAATGGAGAGTACTAGTTCATTATTTCTACGAAGCATATTGTCTTTATTATTTGAACTATTGATTGAAGCGGAAGGCGGCGATTCCTAGGGGATTAGCAAGAAAATCAATACCCTGGACGGAGCGTAATGAAATTAATTTTTGCGACGAGTAACCGCAGGAGCAAATCTTTTCTGCGACGAGTAACCGCAGGAGCAAATCTTTTTTGCTACGAGTAACCGCAGGAGCAAAGGAAGCGGCTTGATGTTTGCCCGACTTGCAAGCGTCCGCTTCAGAGGAAATCAACCTGTTTATGGAGTAAAAATTTACATAATAACTCATTCTTCCTAAAAACGAAATAAATATTTCCATCTACTAGAATAGAAGACGGATTGAGTCTCTCAATATGCAGTTTATTTAGGCGAGATAACTTGCTCAATACAGCTATCTTTATTGGAAAATAATTCTTAGAGACTAATTGTACTTTACCTGTTACCAAATTTGGTAGTGAAGAATTGTTATAATATAAGCTAGATTTATTAATCCATAATGCAATCCAGAGTCAAAAATCCTTGAATTATTATCCATAATTAGTTAGAAAATGGCACTTTGAGACCAATTGTGCTCTAGCCGAGACTAATTCGGACAAACCCGAGACCAGTTTCCCTCCGGACGAGACCAATTCACACTTAGCCGAGACCAAATCTCATAATAAAGAGTTGGCTCTATGTGAGATAGTTCATTCAATCTATAAAACAACTCGAATATAGAAAAAAGTCCAAAGTTAGTTGCTATATTATATTGACTGGAGCTAAAAATAAGTATCCTTTAAATTTACAAATCAAAAAAGTCGTTACCGATTACTCGGTAACGACTTTTCATAGTGCCCAGCGACGTCCTACTCTTGCAGGGGGAAACCCCCAACTACCATCGGCGCTGAAGAGCTTAACTTCCGTGTTCGGTATGGGAACGGGTGTGACCTCTTCGCCATCATCACTAGACAATGAGTGCTTGTTCACTCAAAACTGGATAAAAGACATTGAAATATTCAAATTCTATTTGGTTAAGTCCTCGATCGATTAGTATTCGTCAGCTGCACATGTCGCCACGCTTCCACCCCGAACCTATCTACCTCATCGTCTTTGAGGGATCTTACTTACTTGCGTAATGGGAAATCTCATCTTGAGGGGGGCTTCGTGCTTAGATGCTTTCAGCACTTATCCCGTCCACACATAGCTACCCAGCGATGCTCTTGGCAGAACAACTGGTACACCAGCGGTGTGTCCATCCCGGTCCTCTCGTACTAAGGACAGCTCCTCTCAAATTTCCTACGCCCACGACGGATAGGGACCGAACTGTCTCACGACGTTCTGAACCCAGCTCGCGTACCGCTTTAATGGGCGAACAGCCCAACCCTTGGGACCGACTACAGCCCCAGGATGCGATGAGCCGACATCGAGGTGCCAAACCTCCCCGTCGATGTGGACTCTTGGGGGAGATAAGCCTGTTATCCCCGGGGTAGCTTTTATCCGTTGAGCGATGGCCCTTCCATGCGGAACCACCGGATCACTAAGCCCGTCTTTCGACCCTGCTCGACTTGTAGGTCTCGCAGTCAAGCTCCCTTCTGCCTTTACACTCTTCGAATGATTTCCAACCATTCTGAGGGAACCTTTGGGCGCCTCCGTTACACTTTAGGAGGCGACCGCCCCAGTCAAACTACCCGCCTGACACTGTCTCCTACCCGGGTTACGGGTATGGGTTAGAATTTCAATACAACCAGGGCAGTATCCCACCGACGCCTCCTCCGAAGCTGGCGCTCCGGGCTCTAAGGCTCCTGCCTATCCTGTACAAGTTGCACCAAAATTCAATATCAAGCTATAGTAAAGCTCCACGGGGTCTTTCCGTCCTGTCGCGGGTAACCTGCATCTTCACAGGTACTATAATTTCACCGAGTCTCTCGTTGAGACAGTGCCCAGATCGTTACGCCTTTCGTGCGGGTCGGAACTTACCCGACAAGGAATTTCGCTACCTTAGGACCGTTATAGTTACGGCCGCCGTTTACTGGGGCTTCAATTCGCACCTTCGCTTGCGCTAAGCACTCCTCTTAACCTTCCAGCACCGGGCAGGCGTCAGCCCCTATACTTCACCTTACGGTTTTGCAGAGACCTGTGTTTTTGCTAAACAGTCGCCTGGGCCTATTCACTGCGGCTCTTCTAGGCTATACACCCAAAAGAGCACCCCTTCTCCCGAAGTTACGGGGTCATTTTGCCGAGTTCCTTAACGAGAGTTCTCTCGCTCACCTTAGGATTCTCTCCTCGACTACCTGTGTCGGTTTGCGGTACGGGCACCTATCACCTCGCTAGAGGCTTTTCTTGGCAGTGTGAAATCAGGAACTTCGGACTAAGTCCTCGCCATCACAGCTCAATGTTACAGAGTGCGGATTTGCCTACACTCACACCTCACTGCTTGGACATGCATAACCAACAGCATGCTTACCCTATCCTTCTGCGTCCCCCCATTGCTCAAACGGTGGTTTGGTGGTACAGGAATATCAACCTGTTGTCCATCGTCTACGCCTATCGGCCTCGACTTAGGTCCCGACTAACCCTGAGCGGACGAGCCTTCCTCAGGAAACCTTAGTCATACGGTGGATGGGATTCTCACCCATCTTTCGCTACTCATACCGGCATTCTCACTTCTAAGCGCTCCACCAGTCCTTCCGGTCTGACTTCAACGCCCTTAGAACGCTCTCCTACCACTGATACCATAGGTATCAATCCACAGCTTCGGTGATTTGTTTAGCCCCGATACATTTTCGGCGCAGCGTCACTCGACCAGTGAGCTATTACGCACTCTTTAAATGATGGCTGCTTCTAAGCCAACATCCTGGTTGTCTAAGCAACGCCACATCCTTTTCCACTTAACAAATACTTTGGGACCTTAGCTGGTGGTCTGGGCTGTTTCCCTCTTGACTACGGATCTTATCACTCGCAGTCTGACTCCCAAACATAAATCATTGGCATTCGGAGTTTGTCTGAATTCGGTAACCCGGGATGGGCCCCTAGTCCAAACAGTGCTCTACCTCCAAGATTCTAACGTTTGAGGCTAGCCCTAAAGCTATTTCGGAGAGAACCAGCTATCTCCAGGTTCGATTGGAATTTCTCCGCTACCCACACCTCATCCCCGCACTTTTCAACGTGCGTGGGTTCGGACCTCCAGTAAGTGTTACCTTACCTTCATCCTGGACATGGGTAGATCACCTGGTTTCGGGTCTACGACCACATACTCATTCGCCCTATTCAGACTCGCTTTCGCTGCGGCTCCGTCTTCTCAACTTAACCTTGCATGTAATCGTAACTCGCCGGTTCATTCTACAAAAGGCACGCCATCACCCATTAACGGGCTCTGACTACTTGTAGGCACGCGGTTTCAGGATCTATTTCACTCCCCTTCCGGGGTGCTTTTCACCTTTCCCTCACGGTACTGGTTCACTATCGGTCACTAGGTAGTATTTAGCCTTGGGAGATGGTCCTCCCAGATTCCGACGGAATTTCACGTGTTCCGCCGTACTCAGGATACACTCAAGAGAGAATGAACTTTTGACTACGGGGCTTTTACCCTATCCTGCGGACCTTTCCAGATCGCTTCGTCTAGCTCATTCCTTTGTAACTCTATGTAGAGTGTCCTACAACCCCAAGAGGCAAGCCTCTTGGTTTGGGCTATTCCCGTTTCGCTCGCCGCTACTCAGGGAATCGATTTTTCTTTCTCTTCCTCCAGGTACTTAGATGTTTCAGTTCCCTGGGTGTGCCACAGATACGCTATGTATTCACGTAAATGTACTGCTCCATTACGAACAGTGGGTTTCCCCATTCGGAAATCTCCGGATCAAAGCTCACTTACAGCTCCCCGAAGCATATCGGTGTTAGTGCCGTCCTTCTTCGGCTCCTAGTGCCAAGGCATTCACCGCGCGCCCTTATTAACTTAACCTAATTCGGCTTCCAATTAAAATTGAAACCCTGAAAAATAGTAGTTAAAAATACTACGCAAAATATAATCACAAAAGTGATTACAAATTGAATTTCTTGAATTTGTTTCTTTCAATGTCATTTTATCCAGTTTTCAAAGAACAAGTTTTCAAATGCTCATAAAAATGAACATTCAAAACTGAACTGCAAAACGTTAAGATACAGATAAAAATCTGTATTCCGATATTATCCTTAGAAAGGAGGTGATCCAGCCGCACCTTCCGATACGGCTACCTTGTTACGACTTCACCCCAATCATCTGTCCCACCTTCGGCGGCTGGCTCCCGTAAGGGTTACCCCACCGACTTCGGGTGTTACAAACTCTCGTGGTGTGACGGGCGGTGTGTACAAGGCCCGGGAACGTATTCACCGTGGCATGCTGATCCACGATTACTAGCGATTCCGGCTTCATGTAGGCGAGTTGCAGCCTACAATCCGAACTGAGAACGGTTTTATGGGATTAGCTCACCCTCGCGGGGTTGCGACCCTCTGTACCGTCCATTGTAGCACGTGTGTAGCCCAGGTCATAAGGGGCATGATGATTTGACGTCATCCCCACCTTCCTCCGGTTTATCACCGGCAGTCACCTTAGAGTGCCCAACTAAATGCTGGCAACTAAGATCAAGGGTTGCGCTCGTTGCGGGACTTAACCCAACATCTCACGACACGAGCTGACGACAACCATGCACCACCTGTCACCGCTGTCCCCGAAGGGAAAGATCTATCTCTAGAACGGTCAGCGGGATGTCAAGACCTGGTAAGGTTCTTCGCGTTGCTTCGAATTAAACCACATGCTCCACCGCTTGTGCGGGCCCCCGTCAATTCCTTTGAGTTTCAGTCTTGCGACCGTACTCCCCAGGCGGAGTGCTTAATGCGTTAGCTGCAGCACTAAGGGGCGGAAACCCCCTAACACTTAGCACTCATCGTTTACGGCGTGGACTACCAGGGTATCTAATCCTGTTTGCTCCCCACGCTTTCGCGCCTCAGCGTCAGTTACAGACCAGAAAGCCGCCTTCGCCACTGGTGTTCCTCCAAATCTCTACGCATTTCACCGCTACACTTGGAATTCCGCTTTCCTCTTCTGTACTCAAGTCCCCCAGTTTCCAATGACCTTCCACGGTTGAGCCGTGGGATTTCACATCAGACTTAAAGGACCGCCTGCGCGCGCTTTACGCCCAATAATTCCGGACAACGCTTGCCACCTACGTATTACCGCGGCTGCTGGCACGTAGTTAGCCGTGGCTTTCTAATGAGGTACCGTCAAGGTACGAGCAGTTACTCTCGTACTTGTTCTTCCCTCACAACAGAGTTTTACGATCCGAAAACCTTCTTCACTCACGCGGCATTGCTCCATCAGACTTTCGTCCATTGTGGAAGATTCCCTACTGCTGCCTCCCGTAGGAGTCTGGGCCGTGTCTCAGTCCCAGTGTGGCCGATCACCCTCTCAGGTCGGCTACGCATCGTCGCCTTGGTGAGCCGTTACCTCACCAACTAGCTAATGCGCCGCGGGCCCATCCTGTAGTGACAGCGAGATGCCGTCTTTTAACATTTCCCCATGTGAGGAAATGGATTATTCGGTATTAGCCCCGGTTTCCCGGAGTTATCCCAATCTACAGGGCAGGTTGCCCACGTGTTACTCACCCGTCCGCCGCTAAATCAAAAGAAGCAAGCTTCTTCGTCATTCGCTCGACTTGCATGTATTAGGCATGCCGCCAGCGTTCGTCCTGAGCCAGGATCAAACTCTCCATAATAGAGAACTTAAAAAGCTCATTTTGTTTTGCTGGCATCATCATTATATGATGTCCAAATTGTTTTGCTGTCGGACTAACCGAAGTCAGCCTTTCAAGCTATATTTCTTAACGTTTTGCATGTTCAGTTTTCAATGTTCATGTTATCGACTTGTTTTGGCGACTTCTATATAATATCAAGAATAAACATCTATGTCAACACTTTGTTGAAATAAAATAAAAAGCCCTTTCCCTTCTGAATAAAGTTAGGAAAGAGCAAGATAAATTAGTTACATAATTGTCTCTATATAAACAGTTCTATTTGCTGCCAAATCAATTATTTGGCCAGACTCAGTTAATCTAATCATAGGTCGAAATGGCGAATCTCTATGAATGAATACTACTTCTCCTTTTTCCCCTGTAGATAAAAGAACTGGTGTAGAAATAGGTAGAGCACCTACTAATGAAATCAAAGCATCTACGACCTCAATGTTATATTTACCGAACTCTTCTTCTTTAATCATTTCCAATACTTTAAAAGATGAACTTTTTGCGCGATATATTCGTTCTGATGTCATAGCATGATAAACATCCGCTACAGCAATTATTTGAGAAAGTGTTGAAATGCTATCCAACTTTTCACCTTTTGGATAACCACTACCATCTAATCTTTCGTGATGTTGGAAAATAGCAATTTTCATCTCAGGCTTTAGTAATGGACTGTCTTTAACCATTTGAAAACTGTGAATCGTATGTTTCTTAATCTCGGAAAAGTCTGCTTCTGTTAAATACGACTTTTTCTCTCTAATTTTTTTATCTACTTTTGCCATCCCAATATCAGCCATTAAGCCTGCAGTTGCTATTTGAATAGTTTGTCCACCTGAGTATCCCATTTTTTTAGCGATGGCACCTGAAAGTATTCCAACCGCTATGGAATGATGAGCAATATACTTGTCAATAGAAGAGTAGTCATTCAAATGGAAAAAGATTTGTCTTTCTGCCGATGCACTTTCTATTAGAGGTATTAATATATTTCGTAACTTTGCTACATCAACTTTCATCCCCGATTCCCAGGTACTAAATTCCTTGTGATAGTTATTCACTCCATCATTATATAAATTAATAAATTCCACTTTCATTTCTGGTAGAGTTTCTTTTTTAATTTTATTTACTTTTTTGTTGTTTAATTTGCTCATTATTTCTTCGTCAGCTCTATTAAATTGGTTATCAATTACTATTGGTACTTTGTTTATATTAAAAGCACGTAATACTTGAATATGCTCTCTTGATACTTTTGTGTCTTTTCGTATAATAGGAGATTGCGTATTAACCAAAATATCTTCCGCAATAATACTTCCTAATCTTAACTCGTCCAAATTCTCTAATATATATTCCAATATATTTCCTCCTTCTCTCTAATTTTTCTTAATTATACCAAATATTCATTATTTAAATATGCAAAAAAACTCTAAGACAAAAATATTGCCTAAGAGTTTTTTCATTTATTCTTCTGTATTTTCTATTATAGACCCATTTATTTCATTAGAAGAAATTTCATCTACTACTTCTTCTCCGTCTTCTTCTTCTTTTTCTACTTTTGCAACAGTAGCAATTAACTCATCATCCGCTAATCTCATTAATCGGACACCTTGTGTGCTTCTACCAGTTAATGATATGTCATTTACATCCATTCGAATAAGCATACCGTTTATCGTAATTAACATTAGATCCTCTGTTCCATCAACTGCCTTAACTGCAGATAAAGGACCGTTTTTATCGGTAATTTGGCAAGTTTTTACACCCATTCCACCACGACTCTGTAAGCGGTATTCTAATTCTGGTGTTCGTTTGCCGTAACCATTTTCTGTTACAACTAAAATTTCTTGTTCAGGTTCGATAATTTCCATACCAACTACATAATCGTCATCTTTTAAACGAATACCTCTAACCCCACCGGCTGTTCTACCCATAGAGCGGATATCTGTTTCTTCAAATCGGACTAATTTTCCTTGACGTGTCCCAATAATGATTTGTTTACTTCCATCTGTTAAACGTACTGCAATAAGTTCATCGTCTTCACGTAAAGAGATGGCGATTAATCCATTTGCTCGAATATGAGCAAAACCAGATACAGGAGAGCGCTTCGTTACGCCTTGTTTTGTTGTGAAAATGAAATAGTTATCTTCTTCGAAAGAAGCCATTGGTATCATTGCAGTAACTTGTTCATCTTTTTCAATGCCTAGCAAGTTAACAAGTGGCAAGCCTTTCGCTGTACGGCCATATTCTGGAACTTCGAATCCTCTTGCACGATACACTTTTCCTTTGTTTGTAAAAAACAATATAGTGTCATGTGTTGATGTATTCAATAAATGTTCTACAAAGTCATTTTCGTTCGTTCCCATTCCTTGGACACCACGACCGCCACGTTTTTGGCTCTTATACGTATTTGCAGGTAAACGTTTAATGTAACCTTTATTGGTTAAAGTAAGGACAGAGTTTTCCACTGGAATTAAGTCTTCATCTTCTAACACTTCTGCTCCACCAGCAACAATTTCTGTTCTCCGCTTATCACTATAACGATCTTTAATTTCTGTAATCTCTTCTCTTATTATCTCAAGTATTCTATAGTCATTTGCTAAAATAAATTTCAATTCATCTATCAGCTTTACAAGTGCACTATACTCGTCTTCAATCTTGTCACGTTCTAACCCTGTTAAACGTTGCAAACGCATATCTAAAATTGCTTGGGCTTGACGTTCAGATAAATTGAATTTCTCCATTAAACCATTTTTTGCTTCTTCGCCGGTTTGAGAAGCTCTGATTAATGTAATAATTTCATCTATATGATCTAAAGCAATTCGGAAGCCCTCTAAAATATGAGCACGATCTTCTGCTTTATTTAGTTCAAATTGAGTACGACGACGAATAATTACTTTTTGATGCTCTAGATAATGGTAAAGCATTTCTTTTATGTTCAATACTTTAGGTTGATTATCAACAAGTGCGAGCATATTGACTCCAAAGCTAGATTGTAATGCAGTCTGTTTATATAAATTGTTAAGTAAAACATGTGAATTAGCATCTTTTCTAACTTCAATTACAATTCGCATACCATTTCGGTCAGATTCATCTGCTAAATGGGTAATACCATCAATTTTTTTATCACGAACTAATTCTGCAATTTTCTCAATTAAACGGGCTTTGTTTACTTGATAAGGTAATTCAGTAACAATAATTACTTCTTTACCACTAGCTTTAAGCTCTATTTCAACTTTTGCTCGAATTAATACAGAACCTCTACCTGTTTCATATGCACGACGAATACCGCTTCTACCTAAGATAATACCCGCTGTAGGAAAGTCAGGACCAGGGATTATGGTCATTAACTCTTCAATTGTAATTGCAGGATTTTCAGATAAAGCTAATACTCCATCAATTACTTCACCTAAATTATGAGAAGGAATATTTGTTGCCATCCCGACAGCAATACCCGAAGCACCATTTACCAGTAAGTTTGGATATCTACTAGGCAAAACAACAGGTTCTTTTTCTTGTCCATCGTAGTTATCTTTATAATCAATGGTATTTTTATTGATGTCCCGTAATAATTCTAAAGCAATTTTAGACATACGAGATTCTGTATAACGCATAGCAGCTGCTCCGTCACCATCTACAGAACCAAAGTTACCATGACCATCCACCAACATATAACGATAACTAAAATCTTGTGCCATACGAACCATTGCTTCATAAATGGAAGAGTCACCATGTGGATGATACTTCCCCATAACGTCTCCAACAATACGAGCAGATTTTTTATGAGGTTTATCCGGTGTATTCCCCAATTCTTGCATACCATATAAGATTCGACGATGAACGGGTTTTAAACCATCACGAACATCTGGTAATGCGCGGGATACAATTACGCTCATTGCATAGTCAAGGAAAGATGTTTTCATTTCTTGACTAATATTAATCCCTCTAACGCCTTTATTTGGAATTTCCGACATTCTCAATACCTCCAGTCACACACTTACTTAAATATCTAAATTTTTAACGTATACTGCATTTTCTTCGATAAATAGACGTCTAGGCTCTACATCTTCACCCATTAACTGTTCAAATACAGCATCTGCCTCCATGGCATTGTCTAAGTTTATTTGAAGTAATGTGCGAACGTCGGGGTCCATTGTTGTATCCCATAGTTGCGTTGCATCCATTTCACCGAGCCCTTTGTATCGTTGAATATTAGGTTTTGAAGTTTTCGGTAAACGATCTATAATTTCTTTTAGTTGTTCGTCATTATAGCAATATTCTACATGTTTCCCTTGTTTCACTTGATATAACGGTGGTTGTGCAGCATACACATAGCCAGCTTCGATTAATGGTCTCATGAATCGAAAGAAGAATGTAAGTAATAAAGTTCTAATATGTGCACCGTCAACATCAGCATCAGTCATTATGATTATTTTATGGTAACGAGCTTTTTCTAAAGTAAATTCTTCTCCAATACCGGTACCAAGAGCTGTAATCATGGCACGTATTTCAGCGTTTCCAAGAATTCTATCTAAACGTGCTTTTTCCACGTTTAAAATTTTCCCACGCAAAGGTAATATTGCTTGGAAGTGACGATCTCGTCCTGATTTTGCCGAACCACCAGCAGAGTCACCTTCTACGATATACAATTCGCTTTCTGCAGGTACACGCGAAGAACAATCTGCCAGTTTCCCAGGAAGACTTGAAACTTCTAAAGCTGACTTTCTACGAGTAAATTCACGAGCTTTTTTAGCAGCGAGACGAGCTCTTGCAGCCATTAGGCCTTTGTCTACAACTTTTCGGGCAACTTGGGGATTTTCTAATAAAAAACGATCAAAGCCTTCTGCAAATAAACTATTTGTAATAGTACTCACTTCTGAATTACCTAGTTTTGTCTTCGTTTGTCCTTCAAATTGGGGATTAGGGTGTTTAACGGAGACGATTGCTGTTAAACCTTCCCTTACATCGTCCCCCGATAAATTAGTATCAGCATCTTTTAAGAGACCATTTTTTCTAGCGTAGTCATTAATAACACGAGTGAGTGCCATTTTGAAACCTGACTCATGTGTTCCACCCTCATACGTATTAATATTATTCGCAAAAGATAATATATTAGACGAATATCCGGCATTATATTGCATAGCAATTTCAATGGAAATACCATCTTTTTCGCCTTCTACAAATATTGCTTCTTCCGTAATTGGCTCTTTAGATTTATTAAGATCCTCCACGTAAGATTTTATTCCGCCTTCATAGTAATATTTAATAGATTTTTCTTGTCCTTCTCGTTCATCCGCAATTGTAATAGACAATCCACGATTTAGATAAGCCAGTTCACGTACACGATGGGATAAAAGATCAAATTCATATACAGTAGTTTCAGTGAAAATTTCAAAGTCTGCTTTAAATCTTGTTAATGTTCCAGTTTCATCTGAATCACCAACAACAGCTAATGGAGAACTAACATCTCCTCGTTCAAATTTAATACTATGAATTTTTCCATCACGTTTAACATATACTTCTGTAAACTCAGAAAGGGCATTTACAACAGATGCACCAACTCCGTGAAGTCCACCGGAGACTTTATAGCCTCCACCGCCAAATTTACCTCCAGCATGGAGAACAGTCATGATTACTTCAACTGCTGGTTTTCCCATTTTTTCTTGATTACTTACAGGGATTCCACGTCCATTATCTTCTACTCGGATCCAATTGTCTTTTTCAATTGTGACGATAATATGATCGCAATAGCCTGCAAGTGCTTCATCAATACTATTATCGACTATTTCCCACACCAAATGGTGGAGTCCTTTTGAACTGGTAGTACCAATATACATCCCTGGACGTTTTCTTACAGCTTCTAATCCCTCTAAAACTTGTATCTGTTCAGCATCATAAGATGATTCTAATTCTTTTTCTTCCATTGCCAACTTGCTCACCCACTCTTTCATCACTTCAATAATGGTGAAACTAATCTATTTTAATATATTAGAAATTTATTGTTTTATCACAACTGCCCCTTGTTCCACATGAAACATTTGAGCCTGTTGAATAGTTTCATGTGCAAGACCATCTACACTTGTAGTAGTGACAAAGGTTTGTACATCCCCTTGAATGGTATTTAACAAATGAGACTGTCTATAATCATCAAGTTCTGACAAAACGTCATCCAGTAATAAAACAGGAGCTTCACCTACCTCCTGTTTTATAAGCTCTATCTCAGCAAGTTTTAAAGATAATGCCGTTGTACGCTGTTGTCCTTGGGATCCGTATGTTTGAACATCATAATTATTCACAAAAAATTGGAGATCATCTCTGTGAGGACCTGTTAAGGTTACACCTCTATCAAGTTCTCTTTTTTGACTTTCAAATAATCTTTTTTCTAGATGGTCTTTCATTTCATTTTCCGACCAATCTGCTTTTATGCCAGAAGCTGTATGATAGGATACTGTCAACTTTTCTAGACCTCTAGAAATACCAAAATGAATTGGCTCTGCCCACTTTTGTAATAAGTCCATGAATTGAAATCTTTTTTGAATAACCTTTACAGCAGCATCTATATATTGTTCTGTATATACATCAAACATGACGTCGTTTAATAATGATTTCCCTTGATGCTGTTTTAGAATATGATTTCGTTGTTTTAATACTTTTTGGAAATGAAGTAAATCATGTAAATAAACAGGGGAAATTTGACCGATCTCCATATCAAGAAACCGTCTTCTAACTTGTGGACTTCCTTTTACTAAATATAAATCTTCTGGTGCAAACATAACTACATTCAACTGTCCAATATAATAACTAAGCTTTGTTTGCTCGAGGTGATTAACTTTTGCTTTTTTACCTTTTTTTGACAATATTAATTCTAAAGGCAAACGACCATATCTCTTTTGAATATCACCTTTTATTTTACCATAGTCTGCATCCCAGCGTATCAATTCTTTATCATTAGCTGTTCTGTGTGACTTCGCCATAGATAAAACATATAGTGATTCCATTAAATTTGTTTTTCCTTGCGCATTTTCTCCGATCAAGACATTAATTTTAGAGGAAAAATCCAATTGAATAGAATCATAATTACGGTAATCTTTTAGTTCTAATCGTTCGATATACATGTCAATCCCCGTTCTCTGGTCCAATCAATTGGAATTTTCCTACACCAGGAATATTCACTATATCCTTATTTCGAAGTTTTCGGCCTCTTCGCTGATCTATTTCACCATTCACATAAACACTATTTTCACTTAAAAACCATTTAGCCATTCCACCAGAACTTATTACATCTGTCATTTTTAATAACTGACCAAGTGTGATAAATTCCGTGTCAAATCGAATATTTTCCAAAAATAATTCAACCTCTTCTCATTTTCATTATCCCTTCATTTTACTCTAAATAATCAAATAAGTAAAAAAAGATAGTCACCGAAGTGACTATCTTAAAATTAATATGTTCTTACTGGCAAAATTAGTTGCAAAATGGAATCATCATGTACTGACTTCAAAACAAAGGGTCTCATAGTTCCGGAAAATAATATTTTTATATCTTGTCCATCAATAGCTTTTAGTGCATCCATCATATACTTTGCACTAAAGGAGATTTTTAACTCTTCTCCGTCGATAGACTCTGCCAAAATTTGCTCTTCTACATTACCTATTTCTGGAGAATTCGAGGATACCTCAACAAATCCTTGTCCAATCGTTGAAAAACGAACGACATTATTTCTTTCTTCTCTTGCTAGTAATGATGCACGATCTATTGCTTGTAGTAACGACTTTCCGTTAACTAAAATTGTTGTTTTATATTCACTTGGGATTAATCGAGATGTATCCGGATAGTTACCTTCTAATAATCTGGAATAAAATAATACATCTTCTGTTTTAAATAAAATTTGTTGTTGGGTCATTACAATAGCAACTTCAGAAGACGTTTCTTCTAAGATTTTATTTAATTCGTTTAAGCTCTTCCCTGGAATTACAACAGTATATTCTTCTTCCGGTAATTCTTTTACGCTAGTTTTTCTACTGGCTAATCGATGACTATCTGTTGCTACACAATGAAGTTCACCATTTTTAATCTGCCAGTTTACTCCAGTGAGGACAGGGCGACTTTCTGAGGTAGATACAGCAAATACAGTTTCTTTAATAATTGATTTTAATAAGTCTGAAGGCATAAAAAATTGACGATTTTCTTCAATTTGCGGAAGTAACGGATATTCGGTGGCATCTAATCCTATTAGACTAAATTCAGATTTTCCTGAGCGAATATGTGTTTGAAACTGGTTAGTAACTTCAATCTCTATATCATTTGTAGGCAACTTACGTACAATCTCACTAAATACTTTTGCTTGTAAAACTATAGAACCTGTTTCCGTAATTTTAATAATTTGTTCTCCATTTTTTTCTGTAGGGATAAATGTTTGAATTGTGATATCAGAATCACTACCAGTAATATAAAGACCTGAATTTATAACCTCTAATTTTAATCCAGTTAATATCGGAACAGTTGTTTTAGAACTTACCGCTTTCATTACATCATTCAATCCCTCTAACAAACTATCTCTTGTTATATTGAATTTCATTTTCCTACCTCACTTATATAATTATTATTTATTAAAAGATTAATAGATATAGTAATAGGGGCTGTGGATTTGTTGATAACATCATTTTCCCTTACTCGCGCTAAAGTATCCACATGTGGATAAGTTGTGGTTAAACTAAATGATAACAATACAACTTATCCACAACTTCTTTTATCGTCCTAAAATAGACTTTATTTGTTTTACATCATCTTGTAAGTTTAGATCATCTTTAAGCATTCTCGAAATTTTCTCATGCGCATGAATCACAGTCGTGTGATCACGTCCTCCAAATTCTTCTCCAATTTTAGGTAAAGAGAAATCAGTTAACTCGCGAGAAAGATACATTGCTACTTGTCGAGGAAATGCAATAGATTTAGTCCGTTTTTTAGCAGTAAAATCCTCTAGTCTTATATGAAAATGCTCTCCTACAACCTTTTGAATATCTAGAATTGTAATAATTCGTGGACGAGCGTTTGGCAAAATGTCTTTAAGTGCTTCGGCGGCTAAGTCAGGGTTAATATCTTTATTTACGAGAGAAGAATAGGCAACTACTCGTATTAGTGCACCTTCTAATTCGCGAATATTCGAATCTATTTGATTTGCAATATAAGCCATTACTTCGTCCGATATATCTAAGCCATCCGCTCTTGCCTTTTTACGTAAAATTGCAGTTCTAGTTTCTAAATCAGGTGGTGCAATATCTGTTATCAAACCCCATTCAAATCTTGAACGAAGACGATCCTCGAGTGTAGGAATTTCTTTTGGTGGTCGATCACTTGAAATGACAATTTGCTTAGATTCTTCATGTAAAGCATTAAAAGTATGAAAAAATTCTTCCTGAGTTGATTCTTTTCCTGCAAGGAATTGAATATCATCAATTAATAGGACATCAATATTACGATATTTATTGCGAAATTCAATTGTTTTATTATCACGTATGGAGTTAATAAACTCATTTGTAAATTTTTCTGAAGATAAATAAACCACTTTTGCATTTGGATTGTGTTCTTGAACATAATGACCAATCGCATGCATTAAGTGGGTTTTACCTAATCCAACTCCTCCATATACAAATAGAGGGTTATAGGCTTTTGCAGGAGCTTCTGCCACAGCTAAAGATGCAGCATGAGCAAAGCGGTTTCCAGAGCCAATTACAAATGTATCGAACGTATACTTGGAATTTAACATTCCTGGTGAAAAATCAGGTTGATCTCCATTATTTGAAGAAATTTTAGGACTTGGTACTTCAAAATCATCCAAACCTTGATTTTTAGGTACAACAAACGAAATAAGTAGTTCATTGCCTGTTAACTCAGTTAGTATTCCGGCAATTAGGTGAACATAATGATTTTCAAGCCAATCTCTTGCAAAGGAATTAGGAGCAGCTATCGTTACAGTTTCTCCTTTATATGAAAGTAGCTTGGTTGACTTTAACCAAGTTTCAAAACTAGGTTTAGAAGTCTTTTTTTCTACCTCAGAGAGAACTTTAGCCCATAGTTCTTCTAAATGTTCCAA